>CAZIWV010000029.1:0-64339 GCA_964543145.1 uncultured Pseudomonas sp. | reverse complement strand
ACATGATCAACCTGCTCGACACCCCCGGCCACGAAGACTTCTCCGAAGACACCTATCGCACCCTGACTGCGGTGGACTCGGCGCTAATGGTGCTCGACGGTGGTAAAGGCGTTGAGCCGCGCACCATCGCCCTGATGGACGTCTGCCGGCTGCGCGACACGCCCATCGTCAGCTTTATCAACAAGCTCGACCGTGACATTCGCGACCCGATTGAACTGCTCGACGAGATCGAGGCTGTTCTAAAAATCAAAGCTGCGCCGATCACCTGGCCGATTGGCTGCTACCGCGATTTCAAAGGCGTGTACCACCTGGCCGATGACTACATCATCGTTTACACCGCCGGCCACGGGCATGAACGCACCGACGTCAAAATCATCGAAAAGCTCGACTCCGACGAAGCCCGCGCCCACCTGGGTGACGAGTACCAACGTTTTGTCGACCAACTGGAACTGGTGCAGGGCGCCTGCCACGAGTTCGACCAGCAGGAATTCCTCGACGGCAAACTGACCCCGGTATTTTTCGGCACCGCGCTGGGCAACTTTGGTGTCGACCATGTGCTTGACGCGGTCGTCGACTGGGCACCCAAGCCACTGGCGCGCCTTGCTAACGAGCGCAGCGTGGAACCGGTGGAAGAGAAATTCACCGGCTTTGTGTTCAAGATCCAAGCAAACATGGACCCCAAGCACCGCGACCGTATTGCCTTTATGCGCATCTGCTCGGGCAAATACGAGAAAGGCATGAAAATGCGCCATGTACGCCTGGGCAAAGAAGTGCGCATCGGTGACGCCCTGACCTTCTTCTCCTCCGAACGTGAGCAACTGGAAGAAGCGTTTGCCGGCGATATCATCGGCCTGCACAACCACGGCACCATCCAGATCGGCGACACCTTTACCGACGGCGAAAATCTCGGTTTCACCGGTATCCCGCACTTCGCCCCTGAACTATTCCGCCGTGTGCGCTTGAAAGACCCACTGAAATCCAAGCAACTGCGCCAGGGTTTGCAGGAACTGGCCGAAGAAGGCGCCACCCAGGTGTTCTTCCCCGAGCGCAGCAACGACATCATCCTCGGCGCTGTGGGTGTGCTGCAGTTCGACGTGGTCGCCAGCCGCCTGAAAGGTGAATACAAGGTGGAATGCCAGTACGAGCCGATCACCGTGTGGTCGGCGCGTTGGATTGAGAGCGACGATAAGAAGAAGCTTGAGGAATTCAAGGTCAAGGCGGTGGAGAACCTGGCCATTGATGGCGGTGGGCACCTGACTTACCTGGCGCCGACGCGGGTGAACTTGGCGTTGATGGAAGAGCGCTGGCCTGAGATTAAATTTAGGGCTACTCGCGAGCATCATTGATCGCAGCCTTAAGAGCCCCTCTCCCCTGCCCCTCTCCCGCAAGCGGGCGAGGGGTTCTAATCGCGGTCTAGCTTGCCTCCCCCGCCCGCTTGCCGGAGAGGGTTCCATTGAGGTCCAACTCGTTTCCCCAATCCGTCTGCGCTCTAGCTTGTCTCCCCTCGCCCGCTTGCGGGAGAGGGGCTGGGGGAGAGGGGCTTGTGCTCTTCAACCCACCCCCTCAAATACTCCAAAACAGCCTCCATCTCCTGCAACACCTGATTATTCCAAAAGCGCAGCACCGTAAACCCCTGCTCCTCCAGCCAAGCGTCGCGCCGCTGGTCATAGGACTTTTGCTCACTGTGTTGTCCGCCGTCCAGCTCCACGATCAAGTGCAGCTCCATACAAATAAAGTCGACTATGTAATTGCCCATCGGCTTTTGCCGGTTGAACTTCAGGCCCATAAATCGCTTTGCGCGTAACCGAAACCACATTCTGTGCTCCGCCTCCGTCGCTTGCATCCGCAACCCTTTGGCACGCCCCTGCAAATCCATTTACCCTACCCCCATGCCACTAATCGACACCCACACCCACCTCGACTTCCCCGACTTCGACTCCGATCGCAGCCAGGTGCTGGCTAATGCCCGCGCTAGCGCAGTGGAGCGTCTGGTGGTGTTGGGCGTCTATCAGAGCAATTGGCAGCGGGTATGGGAGCTGGCGCAAACACAAGACGGCGTTTATGCCGCCCTCGGCCTGCACCCGGTCTATTTGCAGCAGCACCAGCCCGAGCATTTGCTGGAACTGCGCACCTGGCTTGAGCGCCTGCGCGGTGAGGAAAAACTCTGTGCCATCGGTGAGTTCGGTTTGGACTATTACCTGCCCGAGCTCGACCGCGAACGCCAGCAAACCCTGTTCGAGGCCCAGTTGAAGCTGGCAGCGGAGTTCGACCTGCCAGTGCTGCTGCATGTACGCCGCAGCCATGCCCAGGTGATTGCCACGCTTAAGCGCTTCAAGCTCAAGCGCGCCGGCATCATTCATGCGTTTGCCGGTAGCTATGAGGAGGCGCGGGAGTACATCAAGCTTGGTTTTAAACTCGGCCTGGGCGGCGCGGCGACTTGGCCGCAGGCGCTAAGGCTGCGCAAGGTGGTGGCGCAGTTGCCGTTGGCGGCGGTTGTGCTGGAGACCGATTCGCCCGATATGGCGCCGGCGATGTACCCCAATCAGCGCAATAGCCCGGCGTATTTGCCGCAGATTTGCGCGGCCCTGGCGCAGCTTCGCGGGGAAAGTGGCGAGACATTGGCGCAGGAAAGTTCAGCGAATGCCCGCGAGGTATTTGGCTGGTAAGCAGCCCATTGCCGTGCGCATCTGCCGCCAAGCAAATGCGCACGGCAACCTCGGCCGGTTAGTAAACGTCGCGGCGGTAACGCCCTTCTTCGGTTAGCTGGGTGACGGCTTCATCGCCCAGTTCCTGGCGCAACACCTGATCCACACCCTCGGCCATGCCTTGCAAGCTGCCGCAGACATAAATCGCCGCGCCGTCGGCAACCCAGGCTTTGAGTTCAGTGGCGGCCTCACGCACGCGGTGCTGCACGTAGATTTTCTCCGCCTGGTCGCGGGAAAACGCCAGGTCCAGGCGTGCCAGCTGTCCGTTGTTTAGCCAGCCTTGCAGTTCGCTTTGGCAGAAGAAGTCATGGGCGCTATTGCGCTCGCCAAAGAGCAGCCAGTTACGCCCTTCACCGGCGTCTACCCGCGCTTTAAGCAGGCTGCGCAAGCCGGCCAAGCCGGTGCCATTGCCGAGCAAAATTAGCGGGCGCGGTTCGGCCGGCAAATGGAAACCGCTATTACGGCGCACGCGCAGGCTGATGCCGCTGCCGATCGCGGCGTGCCTACAGAGCCAACCCGAGCCTAAGCCAAAGCTGCCGTCTGCATGGGTTTCGACGCGCACAATCAGTTCCAAAACATCGTCACTGGGCAGCGAAGCAATGGAGTATTCACGAGCGCTCAACGGCACCAGCGCATCGACCAAGGCTTGCGCATGCAGGCCCACCAGATGCTCGCGGCTAGCTGGCAGCTGGCGATTGGCTAAGGCCTGGGCGACCGTTTCTTGCAAGCCGGCGATTTGCACGTGGCTGTCGGCTGGGATACCGAGGCCGGCGAGAAAGCTGTCTACCGCTGCCGAGCTATTACGCGGCATCACTTCCACCAAGTCGCCAGCTTGCCAAGTGTGGCTGGTGTCAGGCGGGGTCAGTTGCAGCAAGTAGGTGGGCGAGCCGGCGCTGCCGGGGTTAAGCAACTCGCGGCCGCTCAAGGTCCAGTTGGCAAAGCTCGGGGCTTGCCAGGAGGCTGGGGCAACGCCGCCGACCACAGCGTTGAGCTGCTGTTGCCAGTGTTGCAGGGCTGCGCTGTCGCCGTTATCCACTTCTACGCGGGGAAATAGCGGCGTGCCGCCTTCCTGGCCAAGCCAACCGGACAACCGTCGGGCAAAGCCGCAGAAGTGTTCGTACTGCCGATCACCCAGCGCTAGCACGGCGTATTTCAAGTCGCTTAGGCCGAGTTCCTGGCCGAGCAGTTTGCGCTCGAAACCACGGGCGCTGTCCGGCGCCTCGCCATCACCAAAGGTGCTGACCACAAACAATGCGTTACGTGCTTCGCGCAGTTGCGCAGCGCTAAGGCTGGCCAAGGCGTGCACCTGTACCGGCTGCCCCGCTGCCTGCAATTGCCCGGCAGTTTGCCAGGCCAGTTGCTCGGCAAAACCGCTCTGGCTGGCGAAGCCGATCAACCAGCTTTCGCCACTGGCGGCATCCGCACTGACACCGCCGCGGGCTGCGCGCACCTGGCGTTTTTTCCGCCGACGGTCGAGGTACAGCAGCCAGCCGGTGATAAAGAACAGCGGCATGGTCACGCTGGCAGCGGTGATCAAAATGCGCCCGGTAAGGCCGAAGTAGCTGCCCACGTGCAGGGCATAAATGCTGGCATACAGCTGCGCGCCCAAGGGTTTGTCGGCGTACAGGGTTTGCTTACGGACTTCGCCGGTTTGAGGGTCGATGAGGATTTCGTTTACCGCGCGCTCATGGGGCGAATCGCTCAGCAGGTAATTCACAAATACCGGCTGTTTGGCGTCCTGCGGCGAGCGGATGTTGTAGGCCGCCAGTTGCGGGCCGGCGACCTTGGTTACGCTGGCCCACAGCGCGTCATAGTTGATCGCCACTGGCTCCATGGCCTGCGGCGGAGGGCCACGACGGTCACCACCTTTGCCGCCCTCACCGCGACCACCGCCTTTGCCGCCTTCACGGCCGCCATCGGCGGAGTCGGTTAGTACATAGGCCAAGCCTTGGTTAAACCATTGGTACGACCACGTTAGGCCGGTAACCGCCGCCAAGAGGTAAAACACCAGGCACCAGGTGCCGGCCACGGCATGTAAATCCCAGTTAAAGGCGCGGCCTTTCTTGGCCCAGTCAAAGGTCAACCAGGTGCGCCAGCTCAGGGCGTTGCGCGGCCAGCGCAGGTAGAGACCAGACAAACAGAAAAACAGCAGCATCAGCGTGCAAGCGCCGGTGATTTGCTTGCCGAATTCACCCATGGCGAGGAAGCGGTGCAGCTGGAACATCAGGTCGAAAAACGCCTTGCCCGACGGCTCGCCGAGCAGCTCGCCGGTGTAGGGGTCGAAGTAACGCATCGGCCCACGGCGTTCGCCCGGCTTGGGCATAAAGAACACCTGGGAGGCTTTGTCTTCTTGAGTAAAAACCCGCAGGCCAGCGATCGACATACCCGCCGCCGCCTGGATTTTTTCCGCCAATTGCGCCGGTGGCAGCACACCGCTGTCGCGCACCTGAATCTGCAAAATGTCAGGATTGAGCGCCGTCGAAATCTCTTCCTGAAAGGAATACAGCGCCCCGGTAGCGCCCATCAGCGCGAGCACTAAACCGGCGGTAATGCCGAAAAACCAATGGAGTTGGAACAACACCTTTTTAACCACAACAACCTCGCCTAAACCGGCGCCCTAGAGCGCTGCAAAACGGATAGCAACTTGGATGGGGCAAATTGTATTTGAGAACAGCTAGCAACGGCGCAACCTTTACCCAGCGTTTACCAAGGCGCCGCCCTGACACGTAAAAAGCCCCAGACGAAAACTCGCCCGGGGCTTGCGTACCGGCGGATGCAACGCCGGCGGGTGCTCAGTTGCGCCCTAGGGTGTGCGAACGTTTACTTAGAAGTGGAAGTTGGTGCTCAGCAATGCGGTGCGCCCTGCCGCCACGTGGGCCATATGGGTGGAGTACACCTGGTCGTAGTAACGCTCGTCGGTGAGATTCTGCACGTTCAGCTGCAGGTCGACGTTTTTGTTGATGACGTATTTGGCCATCGCGTCGTAGCGCCAGTAGTCCGGCACCTGCACAGTGTTTGCAGTGTTGCCGAAGCGCGAGTCGACATAGAAGGCGCCCGCGCCCACGCTCAACTTAGGCAGCACTTGGTAGGTGGTCCAGAAGCTGGCGCTGTTTTGCGGCACGCTGGGAATATCGTTGCCGTCGTAAACACCATCGACATACCGCGGCGCAGCGGTAGAACCCAGGTTCACGGCACCGCTCTTGGTCAGCTCGCCATCGAGGTAGGTGTAGTTGGCAAACACTTGCCATTTGTTGGTGATCTTGCCGCTCACGCCCAGCTCAAAACCATCAACGCGGGTTTCGCCGATGTTCTGCGTCAGGCCGTCTTCGTCGCTCACACGGGCATTGGTTTTCTCGGTGCGAAATACCGCAGCGGTCAGGCCCAAGCGCTCGTCGAAGAAGTCCCACTTGGTACCGATTTCGTAGTTGCGATTGCGCTCGGGCTCAAGCGCTTGGGTGCCGACGGCAATGCCATCGGCGCCTTCACCGCTGGTTTCGCCCACCGGGTTGCTGGAGGTCGACCAGGCCGCGTAGATGCTGCCGTTGGGCAGCGGGTTAAACACCAGGCCCAGTTGGTAGTTCCAGAAGTGCGAGTTGTTTTCGTAGTCGAACGCGCCGCTGACGTTGTTGGTACCGCGGGTCACGCTCAGGCCTTGCGACTCGGTTTGGTAGTCGTCGTAACGCAGCCCGGCATTGAGCGACCACTGCTCGTTGAACTTGAGCGTATCGAACACGTAAGCCGACAGGGTTTTGCTGTCGGTATCGGTGTAGGCCTTGCTGTCGGCGATGGTGCCGGTGAAGTTGTCGTGGTAGCTCGGGTTGGCCAGCGAGGTGCAGTCGTTGGAATTCAACGTGGCGGTGTTGCAGGTGTTGCCGGCAGCGCCTTGGGTTACGTAATAGCCGCGGTTGTGCACGCCTTCTTTGCTGAACTCCACACCGGTATTGAGCGAGTGCTCGATAAACGCGGTGTTAAAGCGGGCGCTGAGGTCGGTTTGGTTGATCAGGCCCTCGGAGGTCGAGTTACGGCTTTTTGCCGAGCGCGACACAAAGCCGTTGGCGACGTTGCCGCGCGAGTCGTCCGGGTTGGTGGCGATGTAATCAAGGGTGGTACGCACGATGCGCGAGGAGTTCGACAGGGTGAGGTTGTCGTTCAGGTCGTGCTCGATTTTAAAGGTGCCGGTGTCGGTGGTGCTGTCGCGGTAATCACGCGAGCTGAAACCGTAAAACGTGTCTTTGTTACCAGCGGGAGTGCGCACGCCATCGGAGCCAACAGTGCTTTCCAGCGGGTTGCCGAGGTCCGGGGTGTCGTCGCCTTCAACGTGGTAGTACGAGACAGTGGCGCGGGTCGGCGTGTCAAAGCCAAAGGTCACGGTTGGCGCCACGCCCCAACGGCTGACATCCACACCGGCACGGCCGGCCACGTTGGCGTCGTGCTGCATCAGGTTGACGCGCGCGGCGATGTTGTCGGTCAGCACGCGGTTTACGTCGAGGGTGTAGCGGCGGGTTTGGTCGGAGCCGTAGGTGAAGCCAGCGTCGGCAAAATCCTGCTGCTTGGCAGTTTTGCTGATCAGGTTAAGGCTGCCGCCAGTAGAACCTGCGCCAGTAAAGGCCGAGCCTGGGCCTTTGCTCACTTCAACTTGTTCGAGGTTAAACACTTCGCGGGTTTGCGAGGCCACATCGCGCAGGCCGTCGATAAACACATCGCTCTCAGCATTAAAACCGCGAATGATCGGGCGGTCGCCAGCAGGGTTGCCGCCTTCACCGGCGCCAAAGGTAATGCCTGAGGTGGTACGCAGCGCATCGGCCAGGGACAGGGAACCGGTGTCTTTCAGCACTTGCTCGCTGATTACAGTGACGCTCTTGGGCGTTTCACGCAGCGGCGCGGTGTATTTTTTCGACGCCGATTCATCGACTTTGTAGGTGTCTGCCTGGTCCTGCTCGCCGACCACACTGGTGGCCTCCAGCGCTACCGGTTGCGAATCAGCAGCATGCGCCACTGGCGCAGCGGACATGGCCATACCAACGGCAGTGGCCAACAAACGCGGTGAAAAAACAGTCGATTCTGTGGACGTGGCGGTCATCTAGTTTCCCTCCCCAGGAATAACAAAGGCGGCGGAATCTAGATCATCAGTTAATGATTAGCAATTGGTAATATTTCGCATGTAACAGAATTTACATAAAGCTTACAGTTCTAAAAAATGACTGAAAGCCGCGCGCTACAAGGCTTTAAAGCGGTTGCAAGCATGCTAAGCGACGACTTATCATTTGCGACTTATTTTCAAATACACGTAAATCGCCATGCTTTTGCACATTCCGGGAATTTTCTCGCGCGACGAAATCGGCCAAATCCGCACGGCGTTGGAACAGGCGCAATGGGCTGACGGCAAGGTCACCGCTGGCCATCAATCGGCTAAAGCCAAACACAACCTGCAACTGCCTGAAGACCACCCATTGGTGCGCGAAATCAGCACCAGCATGCTCCAGCGCTTATGGCAAAACCCGCTGTTTATGTCGGCCGCGCTGCCGCACAAAGTTTTTCCGCCGTTGTTCAATTGCTACACCGGCGGTGGCTCGTTCGACTTTCACATCGACAACGCCATTCGCCAGGTCAAAAACAGTGTGGAACGGGTGCGCACCGACCTCTCGGCCACGCTGTTTTTCAGCGACCCCGACGAATACGACGGCGGCGAGTTAGTGATACAAGACACCTACGGCAACCAGCGGGTAAAACTGCCGGCCGGCGATATGGTGCTGTACCCCGGCACCAGCTTGCACAAGGTTGAGGCGGTAACCCGCGGCGCGCGCTACGCCTCGTTTTTCTGGACGCAAAGCCTGGTGCGCGAAGACAGCCAGCGCGCGTTGTTGTTTGAAATGGACCAAGCCATTCAGCAACTAAGCGCCGCCGTACCGGAGCACCCGGCCCTGCTGCAACTAACCGGCAATTACCACAACCTGCTGCGCCGCTGGGCGGACGTGTAACGTGCTTAGCCGCCTGCAACGCGCCGAAGAACTGAACGGCAACGACCTCGCCGCACTGCTGGACAACGCCCCCGGCCAAGCCGCCAAAGCCATTCTTAGCGCAGCCAGACAAGGGCTGGTAGACGCGCAAACCATGCTCGGCCAATTGCTCCTCGACGGCCGTGGTATTGAGCGTGACCAAGCATTGGCCGTCACCTGGTTTCGCATCGCCGCCGGCAGAGGCCATGCCATGGCGCACAACATGCTTGGCCGTTGCCTGGAACACGGTTGGGGCGTTGAAGTTGACCTGGCATTGGCCGCCAAGCACTACCGCAAGGCCGCCGAAGCGGGGCTGGACTGGGGTCAATACAACCTAGCCAATCTGCTGGCCACCGGTCGAGGCGTGGTGCGCGACCCGCCGCAAGCGTTCGCCCTGTACCTGCGTGCTGCAGCACAAGGCCACGCCAAGTCGATGAACCTCGTCGGGCGGTGCTACGAAGACGGCCAAGCCGTGCTGCGCGACGTGGCCCTGGCCCATGACTGGTACCGCCGCTCCGCCGAAGCTGGGGATTTTCGCGGGCAATTCAGCCATGCCTGCGTGCTGGCCGAACAGGGTCAAACCGAAGCGGCCGTTACTTGGCTAAAGCGCGCCCTGCAACATGGCAACCTCAACTTCCTGCGCGTCGCCCGCCACACCCTGCAACAGGCCGAGCACCCGGAACTGCGCCACCTGGCCCGCGACTTTTTCCAGCGCGCCGCCGAACTGGGCGACGACAGCGACCGAGCGCTATACGTCGCGCTATAAACGCTCGAACTCGGTTTGCTCTTGATCTCGTAGGGTGCGCTGTGCGCACCAGGCAACTCGCGACCAGCGCAATGGTGCGCACAGCACGCCCTACGAGTAAGCCGGCGCTATCAGTCGGTCTCAATCCGCGAGTGGGTGCGGGTGTCTTTCATGGTTACGTAGACGATCAGCGACACCGCGATGCACGCCGTGACGTACCAGTAGTAGCCGCTTTCCATACCGATGCTTTTAAACCACAGGGCGATGTACTCAGCGGTGCCGCCGAAGATCGACACGGTAAGTGCATAGGGCAAGCCAACGCCCAACGCGCGGATTTCGGTGGGGAACAGTTCGGCTTTAACCACGGCGTTGATCGAGGTGTAGCCACTGACAATGATCAGCGCCGCCATGATCAAAAAGAACGCGCCCAGCCAACTCTGCACGGTGTGCAAGGTCATCAGAATCGGCACGGTGAACAACGTACCGAGCACGCCAAAGGCGATCAGAATCGGGCGCCGGCCAATCTTATCCGACAGCCCGCCAATGATCGGTTGCAGGCACATAAACAAGAACAGCGTGGCCGCCGAAATACTGGTGGAGTCGCTGATGCTCATGCCGGCGGTGTTCACCAGGTACTTCTGCATATAGGTGGTGTAGGTGTAAAACGCCAGGGTGCCGCCCATGGTCAGGCCGACCACCGTGAGCAGTTCTTTGGGATGACGCATCAGCGTGCGCATGGCGCTTTCTTTGGACTTTTCTTTCTTGGTAAACGACTCGGTTTCTTCCATGCCACGGCGCAGGTACAGGGCGACGACGGCGCACAGCGCACCGATGGCAAACGGAATACGCCAGCCCCAGGCATACAGCTGCTCGGTAGTCAGCACCTGTTGCAACACGATCAGCACAGCCAGGGCTATCAATTGCCCGGAGATCAGCGTCACGTACTGAAAGCTGGAGAAAAACCCACGGCGTTCCTTGGTGGCCATCTCACTCAAGTAAGTCGCCGAGGTGCCGTATTCGCCACCCACCGACAACCCTTGAAGCAAGCGGGCAAACACCAACAGGATCGGCGCGCCGATGCCAATGGTGTCGTAGCCAGGGCTCAGGGCGATCAGCAGCGAGCCAAAGCACATCAGCAGTACCGAGGCCATCAACGCCGCCTTGCGGCCTTTGCGGTCGGCGTACAGGCCCATCAACCAGCCACCAATCGGGCGCATCAAAAAGCCCACGGCAAAGATGGCGGCGGTGTTCATCAGTTGTGCGGTGGAATCACCAGCGGGGAAAAAGGTTTTCGCGAAGTACAGCGAGAAGGCGGCGTACACATACCAGTCATACCACTCGACCATATTGCCGACCGAACCGCTGAAAATCGATTTGATACGGCTGGCGGTGGACTTTGTCGCGACAGGCGCAGCAGCCCCGCCCAAGGGCAAGGCGTGTGAGTTATCCATGGCGGATCCTTTATCTAATTGTTGTTGTGGGGCGCAGCAGAGCGCGCCTTCCAGGGCTATAGCAGGAGCTGTGCCAGGGCGCAGAGGCCCGGTTTAGAGGGGGTGCAGCGAGGCCGATAAGCGACAATCCGCTCAACCGGCAAAAGCCATAAGCGGAATTCCGCCGATCAACTCAGGAACATTTCCCGGCTCAGGCCGTGGCGCTGAAGCTTTTCATTGAAGGTGCGGCGCGGCAGTTGCAGCTCTTCGAGCACCGCCTTGATATCGCCTTTATGCCGGGTAAGGGCGGCGCGCAAACACTGCGCCTCAAAGGCTTCCTGCTGCGCCGCCAGCGACTGCCCAGGCTCTACGTCGGCAGGCTCCGGCGCGCCCAAACCCAACACCTGACGCTCAGCCACGTTGGCCAGCTCGCGCACATTGCCGGGCCAGTCATGGCTGAGCAGCTGGCTCAACCTTGCCCCACTCAACGGCGGCAGACTGCGCCCGAGTTTTTCCGCTGCCGCCTGGGCGAAGTGCGCGTAGAGCATGGGAATATCTTCGCGCCGCTCACGCAACGGCGGCAGGCGCAACTCGGCGACGTTCAGGCGATAGGCCAAGTCCTCGCGAAAGCGCCCGGCGCGGGCTTCATCGAGCAAGTCCGGCTTGGTGGCGGCGACGATGCGCAGGTCCACGCTAATGCTCTGGTTCGAGCCCAGCCGCTCAAGCTTTTGCTCCTGCAACACACGCAGCAACTTCACCTGCTGGGCCAGCGGCATGCTTTCAATTTCATCAAGAAACACCGTGCCGCCATGGGCAAATTCCAGCTTGCCAATGCGCTTGCCCTGGGCGCCAGTAAAGGCCCCGCTCTCATGGCCAAACAGTTCGGCCTCAAACAACTGCTCGGGAATGGCGCCGCAATTCAGCGCCACAAACGGCTTGCTTGCACGCGGGCCGAACTCATGCAGGCAGCGAGCAACCAACTCTTTGCCGCTGCCGGTTTCGCCACGAATCAACACGTTTACCGGCAATGCCGCCAGCTCCAACACCTGGCGGCGCAGGGTCTGCAAACCGGGGGAAACCCCAAGCAGGCTGGCCTGCAGTTTACTGCGATGATCGGCCTGCTTATGCAAAGCGCGGTTCTCTAGCATCAACCGGCGTTTTTCCAGGGCGCGGCGCAGGCTGTTGAGTAGCGCCTCTGGGCTGAACGGCTTTTCCAGAAAGTCGTAAGCGCCTTCGCGCATCGCCTCGACTGCCATCGGCACATCGCCGTGGCCGGTCAATAAAATCACCGGCAAATCCACATCCTGTTGCTGCAACTGCGCCAACAGTTCCAGGCCGCTCATGCCCGGCATGCGCACATCGCTGAGCACCACCCCGGCGAAGTTCGCCGGCAATTGCGCCAGGCAATCCTCGGCGCGGCTAAACAACTGCACCTCAAAGCCCGACAGGCTCAGCCACTGCTGCACCGCCTCGCGAATGCTGCGCTCGTCATCGACCAGAATTACCGACTTCAACATCACGCGTGGCCCTCCAAATCGATCGGCAAGGTAACCGTAAAACGCGCACCGTCAGCAACATTCTCAGCGCTGAGTCGGCCGCCCAGCTCATGCACGATGGCAAACGATACAGCCAGCCCCAAGCCCAAACCATCGCCCACCGGCTTGGTGGTAAAGAACGGATCAAACACATTGGGCAAGTCGCTAGCACTGATGCCGCCACCGCTGTCGGTGACGCTGAGCTGCCACTGTTGCGCGTCCGCCAGCAAGCGAATGTGCAGTTGCTTGCGCGGTTTATCGCGCATCGCATCCAAGGCATTACGCAGCAAGTTGATGAGCACCTGCTCCAAGCGAATCGCATCGCCGCGCACCGGCGCCGGACGGGTCAGTTGCACGTCACAGTCAATCTGCTCATCACGCAACCGCGCCTCCAGCAACTGCAAGGCCTGGTCGACAACCGCTGCCAAATCCAATGGCTCACGCAAGCCACTCGGGCTTTTACGCGCAAAGGTTTTCAAATGGCCGGTGAGCGAAGCCATGCGCGTGAGCATATCGTCCATCGGCTTTAGCGCCTGGAAGGCTTCCGCCGTGCGGCCCTGCTCCAGCAGCAAGCGCAACGTCGCCAACTGCATACGCTGCGCCGTTAGCGGTTGATTGATTTCATGGGCCAGCGCTGCCGACATCTGCCCCAACGCCGCCAACTTGGCCGACTGCACCAAACCATCCTGCGCGGTACGCAAATCGCGGGTGCGCGCCTCGACCAAGCGCTCCAACTCCTCGCGGCTACGCTGGCGTAACTTGGCCAAGCGCCAACGCTGGCTCAGAAACAACAACACAAACACCAACGTCAGCCACACCCCGGCCGCCGCCAGCGCTGCATTGCGCAGATCCTCAAACGCCACCTGCGGGCGGCGCAGCAAATGCAGCGTCCAGCCCTCACCACTGAGCGGCAGCGACTCCCACAAATAACTGGCGCGGCCTTCGGGGCCCTCCACACGGGCAAGAAAACTACTGTCATCAAAGCGCGTCAGCGGCTCATGCACCAGCGGCGTCAGCGGCTGCTTGTCGTACTGGCGCGTGCTGTTCAACTCCGCCCAATCGGCAGCAGACAGCGTATTTAACAAGCGATAACGCCAACCCGGCCGGTTCGCAATAAACACCACCCCACGCGCATCACTGACCAACAACGTATCGCTACCCTGCTGCCACTCGCGCTCCAACTCCGGGAACTCCAACTTCACCACCATGGCCCCGAGAAACTCACCGCCCTCGCCCATCACCGCGCGGGACAAAAAGTACCCCGGAATACCGCTAGTCACCCCCACCGCATAAAACCGCCCCGAACCCTCGCTGCGGGTTTGCGTAAAGTAAGGGCGAAAGCCGTAATTGTGCCCAACGTAACTGCTCGGCAAACGCCAATTACTGGCCGCCACGGCCAGGCCATTGCGATCGAGCAACTCCAACGTCGACGACTGCGCCGCGCCGTTAATCTGCTCCAACTTACGATTCAACCCCTCCTGCAACGCGCCACCCACCGGCCCCGCCAACGCCGAACGCAACTCCGGGTCCAACGCCAACACCGCCGGTAACGCGCGATACCGCTCAATCAACGTATGCAGCGAATTGGCATACAACGCCAACTGCTGCTTCGCCCGCTCAGCATCGTCCGCCAGCGCCTGCTGCTCGGTGTGGCGCATAGCAGCAAAAGACGCCAACACCGCGCCGGCAACGATCAGCAGCAGATAAATAAGCGGGCGGAGATTGCGCAAGGTGGCGGGCATGGTGAGTGGGTGATGGGGGTGGGAGCGGGAACATAGCATGGAGGGGCAAAGGAAGAGAGGCATAGGAATAATCTTGCAATCTGACAATTTGCAAGATTCCCTTGCAAAGCCGAAAGCTGCTACCTAAGCTCCCCTACCGAAAGGAGGAGCCATGACCGTCACCACTATTACGTTTCGCCTGCAGCATCTAAGGCGCACGCACGGGCTGACCCAAGAAGCACTCGCCCAGGCGCTGGGCTTTAAAGACAGGCAAACGCTGTCGCAGATTGAGACAGGCGAACGCAAACTCAGCTCGGCCGAAATGATCCGTGCCGCCGAGGTTTTCAACGTATCGCTGGACTACTTTACCGACCCATTCGAACTGGCCGGTGAGGGCAACTTCTCCTGGCGCCAAAACGGCACCAAGCCCGAAGTACTGGACGACTTCGAGCTAAGAGCCGGTAAGTGGATCGCCGCCTACCGCCACCTCTGCAAACTCAAAGGCGAGGTCATCAACTCCTCAACCCGCCGGGTTGCCCTCAATCTGCAATCGACGTTTGAGGAAGCGGCGGCCGAAGGCGAAGCCATGGGCAAGGCGCTTGAGCTCGGCCCCCTGCCCTCGCAAATGCTCGCCAGCGCGCTGGAGGACCAGCTCGACACCCTCGTGCTGCTAGTCGACACCGAACACGGTATTTCCGGCGCGGCGTGCCGGCTAAGCCAACTGAATGCCATCGTCCTCAACCGCAACGAACCCTTGGCCCGGCGCAACTACGACCTGGCGCATGAGTTATTCCACCTCATAACGTGGGACACCATGCCGCCGCCCCGGCTGGACGTTGAACAACCCACCGAGAAAAAAGCCAAGCGCTTAGAACAGCTAGCCGACAACTTTGCCGCCGGGTTGCTGATGCCGAGCGCGCTTATCGAACGGCTGGTTACCGATACCGACTTACCCCAAGGGCCAACACTCGCCGCGTGGCTGGTTACCCACGCGCAACTACTGGGCGTTAGCGCCTGCGCGCTGCAGTGGCGGCTCGTCAACATGGGCAAGCTGAATAAAGCCGATATGGTCGTGGACGAACTCAGTCGAACCAACGACGAAAGCCAACGGACAAAGCCCCCGGCCAAATTTGGCAAAAAGTTCATGGCCATCTTGGGCTGGGGAATTGACGAAGGCCACGTCTCGGTCAGAAGAAGCGCCTCACTTTTAGGCACCACCGTGGATGAACTGGCAGAACTCTTCGAACATCATGGCCTGCCTACGCCGTTCGACCTCTGAGGGAGCCGATGTTCGAAAAGGGCCAGATCGTACTTGTGGATACCAATGTGATTCTGGAGGCTCACCGAGTGAGCTGCTGGAACACACTAGCGAGTCACTTCCGACTCGCCACGGTGGAGAAAGTAATAGAAGAAACCCAAACCGGATTCCAAAACAGAAGCCGCGATCAGACAATCCCACTGACGCCTTTACGGCAATCCCTCCATCACATCGAAACCATCACGGACCAAGCAAGGGCTCAGTTCGCTCTGCACAATCCAAACGTGTTGCTTGATCCCGGCGAGCGAGACCTGATCATTTACGCCAAGTCGCTCAATCTCAATTCAGCATGGCTACTCAACAGTCCGGATATGGCCGCCGTACGCTACTGCCATCAAAGCAAATGGCTAGACCGGGTGGTTTCGCTGGAGGCGATGAATAGACATATCAGAGCGCATACGACTAGCAACCTTAGAGACAACTTCTCGGAGAACTGGTTGAACGTACGTAAAACTCGAATACGGTTGAGCATGTGAAAAAGAGCGTTTATGGCATAAATTTAAAAAAGCGGGAGGCGTATTTATTTAGCCACCCCATCTTTCCAACGGAGTTTCAATATATAAAAACCCAACCTACCGTCCATTTAAACCACTAAATCTCATATCCAAACTGCTTGAAATAGCGTCTTATAAGAGACTTTTTTGCCTTACTGAGTGGAAAATATTTATTATTGATAGCTTGAGCCATATCACTCTGGATAACTTCCGCACCAAGCTCCAACAGTGTGATGACTGTTTCTAGGTGTCCGTGTTCAACGGCATTTCTTAAAGCCTGAGTTGGAATTGGAGAGCCTAAACTCCTTAACAGCCGAATTTCCTCATGCTTATTTTCAATCGCTAACCAATGCAGTACGTTTTCCCCTGCCCAACAGGTCTCATAAAGCAACTCTGGATTATCGGTGACAATCGACCTCACTTTGTGAGGCTCAAGCATGACTGCATCCAGAAGCAGCTCAAACCCATGAGTTCGACCTACCTTGAGCGCATCGTATCTTGGGGGGATTACTCTCTTTCTCATCACTTTTGGCGGTTTTACACCGCGATCGGGAGCGTAACTCATAGATATCTAGTCGCGAAGATACGCAAGCGCACCGGTGAATCAAAGCCAAAAACTTGCTCACGCAGCAATCAGCGTTTAAACGCTAAACCAAGTGGAATTTGCGGTTGACCCAGCGCCTGTGGGTTCCATCGACCATAGGCAGCGAAATACGCCGTCACTGCGAGCAGAACAACTAGCGATACCATCCCCAAAGGTTTAAGCCACTCAAACCCCCGATCTTTCCACCAGATACTGGAACGAATTTCGTATTGTCGTGCGCCCGCTGCACTCATCATCAGTAACAACGCAGCAAGCCAAACCACAGCCCCCCATCCCAGGCCGTACACCGGATGCATACTGACGGAGCTTGGAAGTTCAGAAAACCGGAAAGAGTCAAAACCTAAAACAGCGGCAGTTAGCGCCAATGCGGGGGCAGGCTTACCGGACATTATTTTGAAAACCGCAATGAGGAAAAGCGGATTGGCAAACCAGGCGAAATTCGCCGCTATCGGAGAAAGCCACCCCTCTAGCAAAATTTCTACTCCGGTTAGATTTGAACCCGCAGGAGAAAGGATGATGCCTGGGAGGAACAACGATAATAACCATAACGTCAGCGCGGCCATGGAGAGACGCCAGGAAGTTGGTCTTGGCGGCTTTTCGATATTTTTGTCGTCCACGTTACCGCTCAAGAGCGCGACTCCTTTCTGCTCAATTAGTCGCTCACTCTAATCAGTCTTAACGGTATCTGATAGGCCTTGTAGCCGTTGGGCTTTGGCTGAAATGAAGAAGGGTACCTAAGCCCCCCTCCTTTGCACGCAACGCTAACCGCCTTTAGGCGTTAGCCGCCCCCATCGCCCCATACCCGCAAGCCTTGTTCAGCGCTTTCGCCATTTCGCTCAAGTGCTGGACAACATCAGACTCGGCCGTTTTATCGATCAATGCATCAGCCGCAGCGAGCAGTTCGACGTAGCGCATCAGCTCGGTGGAAAGCTCTAGCGCTTCGCCTACAGGCACACCGGCATTGACCGAGAACAGCGGGGCGCTGTCGGTTTTGCAGAAGGGTTGGTGGGTGAAGGATTACGATGTTTTTTATTTTGATGCGAACACTTCATGGGAAGCGGAGAACGCGGTGATTGAGACGGTGCAGAGGTTGTGTGGCGATTTGGCGAGGGCTAGATATCCACACCCTCGCTCAACGGCAAGGTAATGCTAAACACACTGCCTTTGCCCGGCCCTGGGCTGGTAGCGGCTACGGTGCCGCCGTGGGCTTCGAGCAGTTCGCGTACCACGGTCAGGCCGATGCCAAGCCCCGCGCCGTTAAAGCCGATGGCGTGGGTGTCTTGGATAAAGGGGTCGAAGATGTAGGGCAAGGCGCCCGGGGTAATGCCGATGCCGTCGTCGCTGATGCTAAGGCGCAGTTCGTTGTCTGCGGCCGTGACGGTCAGGGTGATGGCGCCGCCATTGGGGGTGTATTTGGAGGCGTTGCTGAGCAGGTTGCTGAGCACTTGAGTGAGGCGTACGGCGTCGCCGTTCAACCAATAGGGGCGCGCGGGCATGATGAAGTCGAAGCGTTGTTGGCGCTTTTCGATGTGCGGAAGAATGGCTTCGGCAGCTTCGTTGAGGGTGTCGGCCATGTCCATCAGTGTTGGGTCGAGGCGCAGTTTGCCGGTGTTGGCGCGGGAGACGTCGAGCAGGTCGTCGATCAGGCGCGAGATATGCGCCACTTGGCGTTCGATGATTTGCTGCATGCGCGGTAGCTCTTCGGCTTTTACCCGGATCAGCAGCCCAGCGGTCATGGCCAGCGGCGTTAGCGGGTTGCGCAGTTCATGGGCAACCATGGCCAGCAGGTTTTTTTGTTGACGGTGGGCGTGTTCGGCGGCCGCTTGCAGCTGGTGGGCGTTAAGCACGGCCAGCACCAGTTGTTCGTTGGCTTCGCGTTGCTGGCGACCTTGGCGTTCGTGCTCGGCCAACGCGTTGTCGTAATGGCTGAGTAAGGCTTGCGGGCGCGTCAGGGCTTGGTGGTTTATCTCGCCGCCGCCCATCGGTGCGTGGGGCGCAACGCCGGTACTGTGGCCTTTGGCGCGGTACATGGCGGCGTCGGCGCAGTCGATCAGGGTTTGTGGGTCTTCACCGTCTTCGGGGTACAGACTGATGCCGATGCTGCCGGTCAGGCGCAGGACGTTTTTGCCGATGATGCGCGGTGCGGCAAGCGCAGCGATAATTTTTTCCGCCACCAGCAGGGCGTCGGACCGTTGCGAGACGTCGCTTAACAACACCAGAAACTCGTCGCCGCCGTAGCGCGCCACCGTGTCGACTTCACGCACGGCATTGGTCAGGCACATGGCGGTTTCGATCAGCGCTTCATCGCCGACTGAGTGCCCCAGGGTGTCGTTGATGCGTTTGAATTCATTCAGGTCCAGAAACAACAGCGCCAGGCCTTCGCTACGCCGCTTGGCGCCAGCGATGGCGGCAACGATGCGTTCGCCGAAAAGGGTGCGATTGGGCAGGCCGGTGAGTGCATCGCACTTGGCTGTTTGCGTCAGCTCTTCCAGTTCGCGATTGGCCAGTTCGGCTTCGGTTTGCGCCAGCAGTGCCGCGGCGATCAGATGGCCGTTGGCTTCCAGCAGTTGCTCGTTGTGCTGGTTTTGTTCGAGCTGAGTATGGGTTGTCAGTATGGCTTGCTGCACCCGTGCCAGGGCAAGGCGAGCCTCGAAGGTCTGCTGGTTTACCAGCGCCAGCTCGCGCGCGGCTTGTGCCAGGGCGGCACTATCGCCTGGCGTTTGCTCGCTCACGGCGCGGACTCAAGGGCGCCAGCCCTGGCATTTATCGCCAACGTGTGGCGCGGGCTAGCACTGAGTACGCCCTCATGCCCGGCCAGCGCAGCGCCCAGCTGAATGCCCTGATCGTCGATGTGGTACTGACGCAGTTGGTCCGAGTGCGCGCTGGCGCGTACCTTAACTACCGCCATAACGCGCAGCAGTTGGCTGTCGATTTCGACATAGCGTTGCACAATGATTGCGTCAGTCAGAAACGCCGTGCCGTAGGGGCTGAAGCGCAAGTCGGTGTAGCGGTCTTCCAGCTCGGAGGTCATCAGTACGGTCACCCCCGTGGCGGCCAGGGCGCTGACCAGGCTGGCCAGCGATGAGCGAAAGTCTTCGCGAAAGGTCGGCGCCAACGACAGTTCAAAGCCCGATAGCGAGTCGATCACCACGCGGCTGGCGCCCACCCGTGTTATCTCGGCCAAGAGCAGGTGGATGATTTCTTCAATCGACAGGTCCGGGGCGCGGCTGTCGACCAAGCTAACCGCACTGTCTTTGATCAGCCCCGCCAATAACGGGTTCTGCAAACGGTCGGCGCGTTGTTCAAATACGGCGATTACGCCCTTCTCGCCCTGCCGGGCGCCTTCGGCCAGAAAGGCAGCGGCGAGAATGCTTTTGCCCGAACCGGAGGGCCCAGCCACAAGGAGGGAGTAGCCGGCCGGAATACCGCCGCCGAGCATGGCGTCCAGCGCCAGCACGCCACAGGAGAGACGCTGGGTGTGGGGTACTCGCGATGGGTTGGGGGTGGCAATGGCCGGGGCGAATACCTGAATGCCGGCCTGACCGATGCGAAATGAATGCAAGCCAGGCAAGGTCGGTTGGCCGCGCATTTTCATCACTTCCATTTTGCGCACCATGGAGTTGCGCAACACGCTTTGGCGCAGCCAGATCAGGCCGTCGGCCACGGTAAAAATCGGGTTGCTGTCGGTTTCGCTGAAGTATTCGCCAATCAAAAATGTGGTGGCCTGCCAGGTGGTCATCAGCATGCCTAACTGCTGCACAAACTGCGGCAGGTTGTTGTTGGGGTTGCTCTGGGTCTGGCTGGCCAGCACCACCGAACGAAAGGAGTCGACGAACACCAACGACGGTCCGTGCTTTTCCACCTCGGCAACAATGCGCCGCAGCACTTCATCGAGATCACCGGCTTGGGTGGCGTCGGCGAGGTTGATGTAACGAATCGACTGGTTGACCGCCTCGCTGTCGAAGTAATCGAATTGCTGTTGGTAGCGCAGCATTTTCAGCGGCGGCTCGCCCAGCACGGTGAAGTACAAGGCCGGGCGCTCGGCAGTGGCCAGGGCAAACATCATTTGGTGTGCCAGGGTGGTTTTGCCGCAGCCGGGGGGGCCGGCGATCAGGTTAAAGGAGAACTCCGGCAAACCACCGCCGAGCACCTCGTCCAACCCAGGCACGCCAGTGCGCAGGCGGTTGATGACCACTTTGTCGGTCTGGTAGGCACGGGTCATAGCAAAGTGTCCTGCGGGGGTTGGCCGCACAAAGAGTTTTCCCACGCACTGCGCAGCAAGCGTTCGCAGAGCGAAGCGCCAATCAACGACGTCAGCAGTTGGTTAAGGGTATTCAGCAGGTCGTTACTGCACACATTCACCGTGTGTGCGTCTTGCAGCAGCAATGCTGCACGCAACGGCGAGAGGTCCAGGCCATCGTCGTGGCTTGCCGTTTTAGCTGCCACGTCGGCTAGGCACGCTTGGCGCACGACGCAGACAAACAGGCTGCGTTTGTACAACGCCGCCACGCCATGCTGGCCAATGATGGGGGTGAGCGCGAGGGAGATGTCGGCCAAGGTAGCCAGGATTGCTTCGACAGCCGCGACTAAGCCTGGGTCTTCGCCGATACGTGACAGCGCCCGGGCTGCAACGCGTGGTTTGTTGTCACGTTCCATGGACAAGTCGCTTCGTGAATAGGCTTTAGGTTTGCTGCCTTCCCGTAACCCCACTGACAGGTAAGCGATGGCTTTCAGCCACGTTTGCACAGGAGCTAAAACGGGGTCTGTGCGCTACACCGCTTAAGTAGTCAGCGCGCAGATGAAGATCGGCCCTTGCCTGCTAGCGCACGCAGCATCCAGCTCAATGCCGATGAGGGCGAGGCGCCTGCCTGGCACTCCACTGGCGACAGCAATTGCGGCAGCATGTAGCTCAGCTCGCACTCCGAAGCGATGGCGCTGCGCTGTACGCCATCTAGGGCACTGTCTTCTGCGCTGTCGTACCAGCGTTGAACGGCTGCGCTGGTGGTGGGGATGTTCGCTTGCCGGTACATAACGCCTACCTCGCTACAAATCCAGAACCAGGGGTTGAATGCCGTTTTCGCTTTCTGCCGGTACCGCGCAGCAGATCAGCACCATGTCATTGTCGGGCAGCTCAGCGGGCGGGGTGGGGTAATGCACCTGGCCACTGACCAGGCGGGTGCGACAGGTGCCGCACGAGCCGCCACGGCAGCTGAAGTCAGGGTTAAGGCCGCGGCTTTCGGCCAGCTCCAGCAGGCTGCCGCTTTGTGGTGTCCAGCGGGCTTCTTTGGCTGAGTTGGAAAAATACACCGGCACGGCAGCGGTGGCCGCAGGTGGCTGGACCTGGGTGGCAAGCTGTTGATCACCTTGGCGGCGCAGGGTCGAGGGGCCAAAGGCTTCGGCATGGATGCGCGCATCGGCGATGTTCAGCGCGCGCAAGCCGTCGTAGGTGTCTTGGGTAAAACTGGCCGGGCCGCAGAGGTAGAAGTCGTAATCGTCCAGCGGCAGATGGGCTTTGATCTGGCTAAGGCTCAAGCGCCCAGCGATCTCGAAATCCACCCCCAGTTGCGCATTCTCGCTCGGGTTGCTTAGCGCGCGCCGCAGCTGCAGCAGCCCACCCGCGCGTTGTCGCAGTTGTGCCAGTTCATGCTGAAACGGCAGCTCACTTAAAGTTCTGCCGCCTTGAAACAGGTACACCGGCAGTTGGCGTTGCTGCGTACTGATCTGCGCCACCAGTTCACGGGCCATGGACAGTAACGGGGTAACACCAACGCCCGCGCCGATCAGCACCACGGGGCGTTGGCTGTCACTCTTTAAGGTAAAGCTGCCCAGCGGGTGACGGATCTCTAGGGTGTCGCCGACCTCCAGTTGCTCATGCATATGGCGCGAGGCGGGGCCTTGGGCTTTTACGCTGATGCGCAAGTGGCCATCGCTGGGCGCGCTGGACACGCTGTAGGTGCGGATCAGCACATCGCCATTGCTCAGGTGCAAGCGCACGGGAATATGTTGCCCCGGCAAAAAGCTCACCGTGGCGCCATCCTGCGCTTGGATATACAGCGAGCGGATGTCGTGGCTTTCCTGCTCAACACGCGTGACCCGCCAGGGGTGCCATTGCTTGCGTTGTTCGTTCTGCCGCAGGCGTTGCTCGGCATCAGCCCAGGTGCCGGTCATCAGACTGGTGGGGGCGAATTCCTCAAACTGCCAGCGAATCGACAACGCAGCCGGGCGACGGACCACCTGCTCCACGTCAAAGGTCCATAGCCGTTCGGCGCCTTCAAAGGCGGTGAGCAGAGGGCTTTCCAAGACCAACTCAGTGCGGCCGTATAGCTGCAGCATGTCGCCGGTGCTGAAGTCGACAAACAACAACCCGGCCTGCGGGTTGCTTTGCAAGTTGCCAAGGGTGTTGAAGTGCAGGTTGCCGGCGTAGTCCGGGATGGTCAGGCGATTGCCCTGCACCTTTACAAAGCCTGAACGGCCGCCGCGGTGGGAGACATCCACCGAGCGCTGGCCGTCGTCGTGCACCACATAGCTGGCGACGAAAAAGGTGTCGGCGTTGCTGATCATCGCGGTGGCCACGGCGTCAAGGGTGGTGGCGTCGTGACGCAAGGGCCGGTCGGCTATCGCACCTGGCACCCGTTGGTATTTACGCAGCTGAATATATTTGGGGCAGTTGCCAAAAGCGTGCTCAACGACCACCTCCAACTGCTGCTCGGAGGCTTGGGCAATTACCCCGTTGATCCGATTGCGCCGCCGGGTATGCAGCTCAATGCCGAGCATGCCGATTGCACTGCCGGCTTGCAGACCGGCCGCAGCCGGGTCTTGCGGATCGGCAGCGGTGCTCAGGGTCAGGCGCTGCGGGTCTGGGGAGCCGGCGAAGCCTTCCGGGCCTTCGAGCAGGGTCGCCCATGGCCGGCCTTGGCCATCCACCGCGCCGACCACCATAAACGGCAACTGGTGGTAAAAGTCGCGGTGTTGGTCGGGCATGTAATCGCGGATGTACTTCTGCCCGGCGGCTTCCATGCGCTCAGACGCGCCGATTTTTTGTTGCAGCAAGCGCTCGCCAGCATGCCAAGGCGAACGACGGTGTTTAGGCAAAGTAGTTTCCATGGCGAGCACTCCTTGTAGACGCGGGTGGCGCTAGCCTGCCAGCAGGCCGGCGGCGGTGGGCTGCATGGGCACAAAGCCTGGCAACGCTTCAATACGGGCCAACCAGGCACGCACATTCGGGTAGGCCACCAGCGACACATTGCCCTCGGGGGCATGGGCGATGTAAGCGTAGTTGGCGACGTCGGCGATGCTCGGTTCGTTGCCGGTCAGGAACGCCGACTGGCTTAGTTCCTGATCCATCATCGTCAGCAGGCTATGGGCGCGGCTGATGACTTCTTCAGCGTTAAACGAGGCGCCAAATACGGTGATCAACCGCGCAGCGGCAGGACCGTAAGCCACTTGCCCAGCGGCCACCGATAACCAGCGTTGCACCCGTGCGGCGGCCTGCGGTTCTTCGGCCAACCAACGGCCCTCGCCGTATTTTTTTGCCAGGTACACGAGGATGGCGTTGGAGTCGGCGAGCACGGTGCCGTTATCGTCAATCACCGGCACTTGGCCGAAGGGGTTTAAGGCCAGAAACTCGGGTTGTTTGTGTGCACCTTTGGCCAGGTCAACAAACACCAATTCGGTGGGCACGTTGAGCAGCGAGAGCAACAGCTCAACGCGGTGGGCGTGGCCAGAGAGAGGATGACGGTACAGTTTGATCGCATTCTGAGACATGGCTAAAACTCCGCAGTGGGTGGGTTGGGGTAAGCCATGCTGCGCCCCGATGCGGTTGAGCAGAATCGCCATGCCGGGCAATCCATAATTTCAGTTTGTGCAAGAAAGCCGCCGCCAATTGACTCGATACCGCCCTGGTGCGCACAGCGCACCCTACATCGTTAATGCAGGATGGGCGCGCAAACGCGGCACGGCAAAGTCGATAAAGCTGCGCACCCGCGCGCAGGCTTTGCGCCCTTCGCGGTAGATCAGGTGCACGGGCAGTTGGGGCGCTGGGTACGCCTGCAACACGGGCTGCAGCAACCCGGCTTGCAACTCGTGGTGCACTTCGTAGCTCAGGCAACGAATCAACCCAAGACCGGAAACAGCCGCCTGAATAGCGCCTTGCTGGGTGGTACAGGTCAGCACCGGTGTGGTTCTGATGCTGCGCGTGGGGTTGCCGTGCAAGCGCCACTCGCTGCCATGGCCGCTGGCGCTAGCCAGGATGGTCTGGTGTGCGCGCAAGTCTTCGGCGCTGCTGGGGTGGCCGCGCCTGGCGAGGTAACCAGGTGCGGCGCACATCATTGGCCGCACATGGCCAACCGCAACGGCAAACTCAGAGGAGCTGGGCAGATGACCGACCACCAGCGCCACGTCGATGCCCTCCTCCAGCAGCCTGGGCAGTTGTTCACGGGTTTGGGTGAGCAGTTGCACGTCGGCAAACGCTTGCAGGTAGTCGAGGGCAATCGGGGTGAATACCTGGTGCACCATCAGCAGCGGCATCGCCACGCTGAGGTGACCCGCCGCGTCGCTGTGCAGGCCAGCGGCGGAACGTTCGGCCGCCGCCGTTTCCTCGAGAATCTGTCGGCAGCGCGTGGCGAACTGTTCGCCCACGACGCTCAAGCTAACGCCGCGAGGGCTGCGCAGCAGCAAAGTGGCACTCAAGCGCGCTTCCAAGGCGGCCACGGTACGCATAATAGTGGCCGGCGACAGCTCCAGGTGCCGCGCGGCAGCCGCCAAGCTACCGGTCTGGGCCACGGCGGCGAAGATCGCCATCTGCCGGTAGCGGCTCATGGCCTAGGGCGCCTCGGGCAGCTTGAGTGCGGGGTCTTGCAGCAGGCGCTGTTGGCAGTGGTCGACAAAGGTGCGCACCTTGGCCGGCACCTGCTTGCCGCTCTGGTAGAGGATATGCACCGGCAGCGGCGCGGTACTGAATGCCTCCAGCACAATCTCCAGTTCACCGGCGGCCACCGCTTGAGCAACCTGATAGGACAGCACGCCGGTATAGCCCCAGCCCAGGCGCGCGGCATTGACGGCCGCCTGATTGGAACTGACCACCAGGCGCGGCTGCGGTGTCAGGCTGATGGCGCCTTCAGGGGTGTTGAAATGCCATTGGCTCAGCAAGGCGCTGGCTGACGACAGCACCACCTGGGCGCCGTGCAAATCCTGTGGATGAGAAGGCCGACCGACGCGGTCGAGAAAGGCCGGAGCGGCGCAAATGACCGGGCGAATTTCCCCGACCTTGACTGCGTGAAAATTGCCTTCCGGCAGGTGGCCAATGCGGACGGCCACGTCCACGCCTTCGTCGGCCATGCTTACCAGGCGATCTACCAGTAGCGCGTTGACCGTGACTTCCGTATGCGCGGCCAGGTACTCAGTGACCAAAGGAATCAAAAACAGCTCGCCGAACATGACCGGCGCCGTAACGGTCAGGTTGCCACGCGCGCAGAGGGTGCTACCGGCAGCGAGGTCTTCAGCCTCCTCCAGCTCCAGCAAGATACGTTTGCAGTCTTCCACATAGCGCCGCCCGGCTTCGGTGAGGCGCAGGCTACGGGTGTTGCGCGCCAGCAGCAGGGTACCGAGGCGACTCTCCAAGGCGGCGATGGCGCGCGTTGCGCTTGGCGGTGACATGCCCAATTGCTTGGCGCCACCGGCGAAACTGGCCGCCTCGGTCACGGCCAACAGCACCTTCATTTCCTGAAACCTGTCCACACCATCACCGCCTTGCGAATTGCTAGTGGGGCAGAGACTAATTTGTATGGCGAGAAAAGTCCGCTGCTTCGCCTGCGCGGCGCCTTAGGGGCTTGAGGCGGGTGCGGCAAACCACGTTGAACAAATTTCCTGACCACGCAGTCAACCCAGGTATCCCACCACCCGTCAAGGAAACCGCCCATGCCCCACTACACCATCCACTACCGCTTCGAAGCCCAACCCCGCACCCACACCCTTGACCTCAACCAGCCCCAACTCAGCCAGGCTGATGCCATCCGCCATCTGATTGAGCTGCACCACGGTGACGCGGAGAACAGCTTGTTGATGCCCGATGCCCAAGCCAGTGAAGCCGAGGTGTTGGAGAAGGCTGAAGTGCTAGGAATCGCCGACGTGACGGTGGCCGAAAAAACCAGTTGAGCCGACGGCAAAACGCCCGCTCTCTTGCAGAAGCGGGCAGCAGCAAAGATTCGGCGCAGCGGCTTGGCAAGCCAAGGCGCATTTATTACTCCGCCTCCGCGCCCTTGTCGCCGCGCTCGCCCTCCCACCAGCGCAGCACCTGTTCGCCAAATTCCGGCGGTGCCTTGCGGCCAAAACCGCGCACTAAATCCAGCACCGTTTGTTGCGCCAGGGCTTCTTCCATACGTTTTTGCGCAGTAAGCATGACCGCGTGAATGCCACAGGTACCGCTAATGGCCCAGTCCGGCGGCGAGCCGTCGAACACCGCGCAACGCTCACGCACGTTGCGGCAGTCAAAGATGGATTTTTCGCCATCAATGGCACGCACGATATCGAGCATGCTGATTTCGTTGGATGGTCGCGCCAATTTAAAACCGCCGCGCACGCCGGCTGTGGCCACCACCAACTGCGCCTTGGCCAGGCGGGTAAAGATCTTGGCCAGCAACTCCTGGGGTACGCCTTGCAGTTCGGCCAGGGTGCGCACACTGGCTTCGCGACTGTCGCCCTTGTCGTCGGCCAACCACAGCATGCAGTGAATGCCGTACTCAACCCCTGCGCTGTATAAAGCCATCATTAACTCCGACTTAATTAGTCGCCGTATTTTGCCGGTTGGCGGGTTTAACCGCAAGCCAACCGGCAAATAAAATTACCCTGACCGTACCCTGCATCCCTCGCCCTGCAAGCTTTCCGGCACAAGACGCCTACCCCTTCATCGGTACACCACCAACATATCTCACATGAGCAAAGGCGACTGTTCGCGGAAAAAAGCACTTGCCGGACTTAACTCCGACCAATATAGTCGCCATTACGAACTGACTGGCCAGTCCCTTCGAGCAACCTTTCCTATCCCTAACAAGAGCGACACCACCATGAAACAACGCATTCTGATCGTCGGCGCTGGCTTTGCAGGTATGTGGAGCGCCCTGAGCGCCGCGCGCCTGCTGGATAAACACAACAACAACGAAACCGAAGTGATGGTGCTGGCCCCACAAGCGGAGCTGCGTATTCGCCCGCGTTTTTACGAGCCCAATGTGGAAAAAATGACTGCGCCCCTGGGCGAGCTGTTCAATGCAGTCGGCATTAGCTTTGTCAAAGGCAGTGCGGAAGAGATTGATGTCGTCGGCAAGCAGGTTGCCTACCGCGACAGCGCTGGCCAGCGTTCAACCCTCAGCTACGACCGCCTGGTACTGGCCAGCGGCAGCAACGTTTGGCGGCCGAATCTGCATGGCCTGGAACACGCCTTTGATGTCGACCAGATCGAACAAGCAGCACGCTTGGAACAGCATCTCAACGCCCTACGCGAGCTCCCCGACTCACCGGCACGCAATACCGTAGTCGTGGCCGGTGGTGGTTTTACCGGTATCGAAACCGCCACCGAAATGCCGGCGCGTTTGCGCGCGGCTTTAGGCGCCGACGCCGATATACGGGTGATTGTGGTGGATCGCGGCAGCAAGATCGGCGGTGCGATGGGCGATGGACCGCAGCAGTTAGTCGCCGAAGCATCGGCCGAGCTGGGTGTTGAGTGGTATCTGAATAATGGCGTGGCGGCAGTGGACGCCGACGGTGTAACGCTGGCGGACGGTCAACGCATTGAGGCCAAAACCGTGGTGTGGACGGTGGGTGTACGCGCCAGTTCGCTGACCGCCCAAGTACCGGGCGAACGCGATGGCCAGGGTCGCCTGCATGTCGACCGCAACCTGAAAGTGCTCGGCCAACACGATGTATTCGCCTCAGGCGACGTGGCCTATGCGCAAACCGATGACGTCGGCAATTACGCGGTGATGTCCTGCCAACACGCCATTGCCCTGGGTCGCTCGGCCGGCAATAACGTCGCGGCCAGTTTGCTTGGTGTCGAACCGATCCCCTACAGCCAGGTGAAATACGTCACCTGCCTGGACCTCGGCGCCTGGGGCGCGGTGTTTACCGAAGGCTGGCAGCGTGAGGTGAAGTTTGTGCGTGACGAAGGCAAGCGGATTAAAAGCGAAATCAACGGGTTCTGGATCTACCCGCCAAAGGCCGATCGCGCCGAAGCGTTGGCAGCGGCCGATCCGTTGATTCCCGTCGTCGCCTAAGCGACTACCGGTAAAACCCGCCCCCGTCAGGCTTAACTGGCGGGGGCGTTTTTTTGCCCAATGCGTACAGCACCAACGGGTATTAGGCGACGAACCACGCGTGGTCGCGGCTCGGTATCCAGTTGCGTACGCCCATAAAACACCAGCGCCACCGACAGCGTACTGAGCCAGACAAAAATCCCCGCCCAGAACGTATGCGACATGTAGTGCCAGCCCTGCAGCACGCGCGTTGTACCAAACACCATGCCCAGTACAAGGATGGCGCCGAGCAAGGCTTTGGCATGCTGCCAGCGATAGCGCCGGGCGATAAAGTACAGCGCCAGCAGGGTAAAGCCACTCGAAGCATGACCACCCGGCCAGCAACGCCCGTCACCAGCCTTGTGCAGCAAATTGAAATTCTCAAACCACTCGTAACGCAGTTCCTTGCCGCCGTAGAGCGTGGTCTCCACCGGGCAATACACGCTGGTGTGCGCCTTGAGGTAGTGAATAACACCGGTGGTCAGGGCGAAGGCGACGATGACGAAAAATAGATCGCGCCGATAGGTGGTGGTAAAACGCAGCAACGGCGCTAAACGCGCTTGCTCGGCGAAATGCACGCCCTGAGGGTTCTTGGCCAGAAGCGGCCAGATAAACGACAACAGCGCACCGATAATGGCCAACTCGCCGGTCCAATCCGGAATCACTCGTGGCCATTTGTGCGTGAGGGTTTCAAACCACTGGCTGCGGCGCAGAATAAATTCGCCCGTGCTTGGGTCAAGCAACGCATTGCTGATAACCCGGTCGATATCTGTCAGGTCAAACAGGCAGAACACCAGCAGCGCCAGCACGAGCGGAATGCCCAGATTGTCGCGGTAAAAACGGGCACGTGGACTCACAGCGCTGTCTCCCCCATTACCTTCGCCCAACCATCTGCATTCATGTAGCCGAGCAAACTGGGCTTGCCGGTCTTGCTATCCACCGCCACAAACAACGCGCTGGCATAAGCGGCATTGTAGGACGCGGTAGCGTGCTCCAGCTGGTCGCCCAGTTCATTGATGCAGGTGCTATGGGTGACCAGCAGCAAATTCCGGTGCGCGGTCTTATGCGCCAGCATGTCGCGCTCCAGCGTGCTCTTGCAGCCGGCCAACCAGTCCTGCGTGGCGACAGTTTTACCAAACATAAAAGCGGTGGTTTGCAGGGTGCGGGTTAGCGGGCTGGAGAACACATCGGTCTGCTGCATACCGAGTTGTTTAAACGCGGCGCCGACCTGGGAGGCCGTTTCGCTGCCGTCAATGGTGATGCCACTCGCATCCGCCAGGCAGGCATTGCTCGACTGGTCGCAGCGCTCGGCATGGCGCACCAACACCACCACGTCGCCCTGCTTCCAGCGTTGCAACAAACCGGCCTGGCTCAAATGCTGGCTACCGCTTAAGTCCACGGCATAGCCCGGGCGCATCAGCCACACCGACGCGATTACCACTGCAGTGGCGACGCAAAGCGGCACCAGCAGCATGCGCAAGCGCGGCAACGGACGCAGGGGAACCACGGGGGAACAGACAGCCACTTCTCGTGCTGTAACAGACATGTGCCGCTCCACACTACCTTCGGCGAAGAAAACAGCGGCACTCAGAAAGCAGGCTAAAGGGGGGCCGAAAAGAGAGGAGTGCCGCTAACGTGAGGGCACTCTAGGCAGCGGGGAGTTACAGGCAGGTGAAGGCGATGTGAAAAAAACCTAATGGCTCAAGAGCGTTGCCAATGCCCGCAGATGAATAGCAGGGCATTACTGGCGCACGCACTTCATCTCGGGCGCCTCATACCCCCACACCACGCTCGCCTCGCCCTGGTGCTCCCAGAACGATTCATTGCGCCCCTGATACTTGCTGCCGCTGCCTGCGGCTTGGGCGTACATCAGCGAGGTGCTGTCAGCAAACTCGGCGATCAGGGTCGCAGGCTCGGTGGGGTAAAAGGTGGCAACCAGCTCCTTGGCCGGCTGGTTGTCACAGCTAAAGCGCACCGGCCCTTTGCCCGGTAACAACTGATAGCGCGCTTGCAGCTCGGCGATACGCAGGCGGTAGCTATCGCCTACGCACAGGGTTTTATCGTCGGCTTTCCAACAATCGTCACGCCCTTTAATCCAGCCGCGCTGTTCGGCCTTGAGCATGGGTGGATGCTCGTTCTGCGCTTTGGCCAGGGCCTGCTTATAGACCTTGGCCAATTGCTCATCCTGACTGCTGAGGGCCGGGGTTTTGCACACCAGCTCTTCAATGCTGCCGGCAGCGGCTTTGCTGCAATCAAAGGAAGCGGCCTGAACCTGGCCATTCCACAGCGGCGCAAGCAACAGCGTGAAGCCCGTAATCAGATTTAAGTTACCCACCACTCACGCTCCTAGGATTTTGCCCCTCAGCATTGGAGAGATCGCTGAGCCACTGGCGTAAGCGCCGAGATAATGGCTACCACGCAGGAGAAAATGTTTTTCAACCAAATGCCACATCAGTACTGCGCCGATCAAGGTAAGGCTCAATACGCTGAGCAAGAACCACCAAGGTCGATCAGAGAACCAGCCGCTAAACACCAGCAATTGAATGATCGGGAAATGCAGGATGTAGAAACCATAGGAGAAGTCGCCGTACTTGCCAAAGTTACCCACGTACAAAAACAGGGCCAGAAACACCACGACGCAAGCCAGGGCAAAAGGCTCGAGCAGCGGCAACGGCATAACTCGATTAACTACCAGCACCGCAACAGCAAAGACCAGGAAGTACGGCAGACGGCGCTCGAACATGGGCAGGAAGTAATACAAAAATGTGCCCGCAATAAAATAGCAAAGCTGGCCAGGCAGTTGCCGCCCCAGCTCCGCGTACAAACCCGAACCTGTGCGCAGGGCAATAGCCGTACAAACCTGTGCATAAACCACTGAAGCGCAGTACGCCAAAACCAATATCAGCAACGGCGACACTCGACGCAACAGCAACACCAGCAGCGGTACAAACAGGTAGAACATCGCTTCGATTTTTAGCGTCCACAGTGCGCCATTAACCGCTACTACACGCTGCCCCTCAAACACACCGGGCAACTCTGGATGCAGAAAATTCAGGAAAGTGAGGTTAGCAACAACGTACTTGAGCCAATCCAGGGAAAAATACCCCGCCATGGTCTTCGAACTCACCAGCAGCAGCCCCACGGCGCAAAGCATCACGACCGTAAAGTAGGCCGGGTAAATACGCCGCACCCGCTTGCGCAAGTAGGAGGAAAGCGACGACGAGCGCTCGTAGCTCATTACGATCAAAAAACCGCTGACGACAAAAAACGCCTTAACCGCTATCGCCGACGACAACACTTGGCCAAGCACTGCCAAAGGCTCAAAGCCTGACAACTCATAGCTGTGTACTAGACATACAACCGCTGCCAACACGAGGCGAATCAAATCGAAGTTATTGCGCGAGAGTCGCGCGCTGCTGTGCTGTACCAAGAGAACTCCAGACCATAGATCGCAACTAGCGCTTAGGCCCACGAGAGCCACGTCGTTACTGAATGTATCCGGAATGCTACACAGGTACAGGAAGCGCTGTCACCCGCAGCCACCGAGCTTGGCTGTATGTGCGTGCCAGGGGTTAGAAGCTCAGCTGAAAACCGCCATCCTTTGCTTCAGCGTCGATACATGACGATCAAAAGCCGGATTTCACATTGGGCTCGCTCTGCGAATGGTGCACCCGACAGCCCTTGCGGCTGCGGATCTCGTCGTCGCTGGGGCGCTGGTGTTCAAACTCGAAAACACCGTCGCTGTACAGAATCAGGTAGCCCCACTCCAGTTGCATTTCTTCCTGCCCCGGCAGCGGCGGTTTGGCCCACCACGGTTCTCGGCTGATGACTGTGCGCATGTTCTTCCCCCAGGGGTCTGGCCAACGGCAACAGACGTTCGACACCTATACCCTAGATTCTTCTGCACTGAACACCAACGACCCGTGTGCCAGGCACAGCCTCCGGGCACCCCGCCTCATACCGATGTCCTCCTTGCAGTTCTGCAAAGTGGCCGTGCAGGCCTGTCTATTCCGCAGTTCCAGTTGCCCAGCCATCATTTGCTCACGGTCTGACACAACACAGACCACGCCCAACACCCACCTCATTCAGTCTTCAAGGAGCTCCACCATGAACCTGCAAAAAACCCTTATCGCTGCCGCCATGACCCTCTCCTTTAACGCCGCGTTCGCCGCCGGCAGCCCAGGCGTCGAACAAGACACCCAAGCTTTTTTGCAGGCCCTGGAAGCAGGCGGCGGCAAACCACTTGAGCAAATGACGCCTAAAGATGCCCGTGCTGTGCTGACCGGCGCCCAGGCCTCGGTGAAGTTCGACCTCTCCGACACAGAGGTTGAAGACAAAATCATCACCACCGATGGCCAGAACATCAAACTGACCATCGTCCGCCCAGTCGGCGCTAGCGGCACCCTGCCCGTGTTTATGTTTTTCCACGGTGGCGGCTGGGTGCTGGGCGACTACCCAACCCACGCCCGCCTGATCCACGACTTGGTGGTGAACTCCGGCGCAGTCGCGGTGTATGTCGACTACACCCCGTCGCCCGAAGCCCACTACCCCACCGCCATCAACCAGGCCTACGCCGCAACCAAATGGGTGGCCGAGCACGGTAAAGAAATCAATGTCGACGGTTCACGCCTGGCCGTAGCCGGCAACAGCGTCGGCGGCAATATGACCGCAGCGGTAGCCTTGATGGCCAAAGAAAAAGGCACACCGAAACTGCGTTTCCAGGCCCTGCTGTGGCCAGTAACCGACGCCAACCTGGAAACCGGCTCGTACAACCAATTCGCCCAAGGCCACTTCCTGACCAAACCGCTGATGAAATGGTTCTGGGATAACTACACCACCTCGGCTACCGAGCGCGCCGACATCCACGCCTCGCCGCTGCGCGCCAGCCTGGAGCAACTCAAAGGCCTGCCGCCAACCCTGATCCAGACCGCCGAATTCGACGTGCTGCGTGACGAAGGTGAAGCCTACGGTCGCAAGCTTGATGCTGCCGGCGTAGAAGTCACTGCCACCCGCTACAACGGCATGATCCACGACTTCGGCCTGCTCAACCCACTGGCCCATATCAGCGGCGCCAAATCCGCCATGCTGCAAGCCGGTAGCGAACTGAAAAAACACCTGCAATAAGCAGCACCTGCAAAAGCGAAAAACCGCCAGCGTTTATGCGCTGGCGGTTTTTTTATACCTGCCAATTCTGCGCCATGGCTCGCTGAACCAAGGGCAGCAACCTATCGGCGGCCAGAATCAGTTCAGTCAACAGTGCGTCATCCACGTCCATATAGCCTTCGTACTCAGCCAGATTGCGTCGACCATGACACAGCGCGAACAAGCGCACTTCGCCTTTGCTTAGTCCAAGGGTATGTATCAAGCACTCAAACACCAGATAGCGACGATCAGACCGATAGCCGTGCAACCGCATGGCGGTAAGCGCCAATGCATGGGCGGCGTTGTAAGCCAGATCGAAGCGACTGGCAAACGACAATCCTGGGTTATGTGCGTCCTGCAAGCGATGCATCGCTGAGCGGAGCAACCCCTCACATTCCCGATGATCAGGTGGCTCGGCTTTTAAGCCGCCACTGCGTATCAAGTTATCCAGATTGTCATTGTTGCCCACCCTCACTCTCCTCTGGATTGCGGCCAATCAAATCAATTTTTTCCTGTTGCTCCACCCGTACAACAAAGGCATTGCCGGCGGCTTTCTTCGCCTGCCAATCCGCCAGGGTGTGCAGTGTGGGGTTAATGGTTCTACCCAACTGTTCCTCCAGCGGCAGCAGGCATTCCATGACATCGCTGTAGCTGAGGTTTTCACCAATCAACATCACATCGACGTCGCTGCCTGCGTGGTCGCTGCCTTTGGCGATAGAGCCATAAACGAAAGCCCACCCTACCTGCGCGGCTAACGGCATCAGCGCTGCACGTAGCTGGTCGGCAATGCCAAAGGTCTTGCGCACGATGCCAAGTAACTCGGCATAAATCGGACACTGAGGATTGGCCTGGTAATGGGTTTGGTTGCCTTGCCGGCTGAGGGTCAGAATTCCCGCGGCATGCAGACGCTCAAGTTCGCGCATCAGGCTGCCCTTACCCACTTGAGCCCAACGACCAATCTCGTTGGCGTAGAAACTCTGGTTCGGCTTGCCGTACAGCAAGCTCAGAACCTTCTGCTGGGTTGCGGAGAAAAGCGCCTCACTTAGGGAAATGGACATGGCCTGCTCAATAAGTCCCAAAAAGGGAACGATAGGTCCTTTTTTGGGACCGATCAAGCGAGCAACGCTGGACGCGCCTTCGCCGGGTTACTGAAACCTTGGGCCCAGCGCGAAATCCAGCTTGTTGGGCTTACTTCATCAAACCAACTTAGCTCTTGGCGCGCACAGCACACCCTACGCCGGGGTATTCGCCGTTTTTTTCGTAGGGGTGGGTGCTGCGAATGGTTTAGGTGCGTTGCAACCAGCTCAGGAATTTGCCCTTTTTCACTTCCGCCGGTTTCTGCATCAGCAGCGCTTCAGTTCCTTGCAGGCGGAAGGCGTGGAGTTTGTTGAGGGCGGTGGATACTTCGGCGCTTTGTTCCAGGCATTGCTGGATATGTTCTTTGTCGATGCGGTAGACGATGGCCGAACTCAGGGCGGTGAAGCGCGCGTGGGACGCCACGCCGTTGGCCATGCCTTCTTCGCCGAGCAGCTCGCCGGGGCCCATGCGCCCGGCTTCGGCAAGGCTGCCGTCGCTGGTGGGCACAGCGGCGGAGATAACCCCGGTGCCGATCACCATCAGGTGGTCGGTGACTTCTTCGAGTTCCAGCACCACTTGCCCGGCGACATAGCGTTGGGCAGTCATATGTTGGGTGAGCTCGTCCTTTTGTTCGCTGGTCAGGGAGCGGAACACTTTGACGTCGTCGAGCACGGCGCGCAGGCGGCTTTTCGGCGCGTCACCGCCGCGCTGTACGCCAGCGGCTTCAAGGTTGCGGTGGGCCAGGTCGAACATCAGGTTGCGCGCTTCGGCGCTGTTCTGGCCGGTGGCGATAAAGCCGCTGGCTTCGTATTCCACAGCTTCCAGGTCGGAGCCTTTGACCGAAACCCGACCCGGTGGCTTGGCCAGCAGCGCGGTTACGCCCTGCAGGGTTTTTTCCAAGGCCTCGATAACCACGCGGGGCCGCACGGCGGCCGGCACGCTGATGCTGATGGACACGCCCTGCACATTGGCCGCGCGGTTGAGGTTGATCACTTTGGCTTTGGCCGCTACCGAGTTGGGGATCACCACGGTGCTGCCTTGGGCGGTGCGCAGGTAGGTGGCGCGCCAGTCGATTTCGGTGACTTGGCCTTCTACGCCATCAATGCTGATCCAGTCGTCCAAACGATAAGGTTTGGTGGTGTTCAGCACGATGCCGGAAAACACATCGCTCAAGGTGCTCTGCAAGGCCAGACCAACGACGATGGCCACCACCCCGGAAGTGGCAAGCAAGCCTTTCACCGGCAGTTGCATCACATAGGCCGCCGCTGCCACCGCCGCCAGCAAAAAAATCAGCGCACCGAGTACGTCTTGCAACAAGCGGCCGGTGTGGCCGCTGCGTGGCATCAGCACCACGCCCATGACCACCGTGGCGGTTCGCGCCAGCAGCAACCACCAGGCAATGCCCAGTACCGAGCCGAGCATATTCAGCGCCGGGCTTGGCCAGGGCGCTGGCAGTAAGGGGCTCAGCCCAGCCTCAACAATCACCAAGCTGTAGGTGAGGAAAAACACCACACGCAGTACTACGCGCCAGACCTTGGCGTCGGCCGGCAACAGACGCCAGGCGGCGATATCCACCAGTAACAAGGCGGTGGCGATAAGCAGCAGGTGACTGTTGATCAGCTCAAGCATGGGTTTTCCAAAGTGGGTTATAGCGGCGGAACGGCTTTGCGGCATTCACCGCGCAGGCGCACGGCATCTGTTTCGAAGACTTCCTTCAGCCAGTTACTCACCGCTTGAAAGCGCCCGATGCGCCCGGCGTCGCGGTGGCTGAGCAACCATACCTCACGGTGCACCTCGACATCATCACTCAGGCGGCGCAGGCCGATACGATCCCCCAGCACGCAGGGCAATAAAGCCAGGCCCAAACCGGTTTCGCAGGCGTTGATCAAGGTGCTGACACTGCTGACCCGCAGCGGGTAATGGGCCAACGGCGCGATCTCGCGCAGCCAGCGCATCTCGGCCATTTCCGAGAGTTCTTCGCCATAGGCCAGCCAGGGCTGGTCGCACCAGAGGTCTCGCGGCACTTCGGCAAAACGCTCGGCGCCGTACACGGCAAATCCCAGGTCACCCACCTTGCGCATCACCAGCGCGGCATCGTCCTGCGGGCGGGCCAGGCGCAGGGCGAAGTCGGCCTCGCGGCGAGTAAACGACAGTGCCTGGTTGGCCACCAGTAATTGCAGCTGCAGCTTCGGGTGCAGCTCCATCAGCGCCGGCATATGGTCAACCAGCCAGTGGCTAAATAAGAAGTCGATAGAAGTGATGCGCACCGGCCCGGCCACGCCGTCGGCTTCGCTGCAGGTTTCCAGCAGCATGCTTTTGACATCGCCCAACACCCGTTCGGCGTAGGTCAGAAACACCACGCCGGCTTCGGTGGCGTGGTAGCCAGAGTTGTCGCGGATAAACAGCCGGCGCTGCAAGGCTGCTTCGGTCGCGGCCAAGCGCCGGCTCATGGTCGAAGGGTCAATGCCCAGCGTACGCCCGGCCGCACTCATGCTGCCCTCGCGGGCCAGGGCCAAGAGCAGCGGGATGTCGTTCCAGTCAAAATTCACAGCATCACGATCCACAGGCGCTCCTTATCCTCGGGTCGAGGTCGCGGACAAACCACCATCGTCATGCCCGGTTAGCGCACAAGCATAGAATTCTCGTGCTGACCTGGGGAAGGAATTTGCGTGCTGTGTGGGGCTTCGCTGCGCTCAGCCCAACCTACTAAGCGTGGTACGTAGGTTGGGTCGGTCCGCGTGCGGTGAGCGCAGCGAAGCCCAACAAGCAAGGCCACATCAATGCTGCAAGCGATACCCGGTACGGAAGATCTGCCCAACAATCACGATGCACACCAGCAAAAAGCCGAGCAGGAAGGCAACGTCGACCATCGGGTTAAATTCGGTGACATCAAAAAACGCCCAGCGAAAGGCATCGACCAAGTACACCACCGGGTTAAACAAGCTGATGGTCTGCCAGGTCGGCGGCAGCATATTCAGCGAGTAGAAGCTGCCACCGAGAAAGGTCAGTGGGGTGATCACCAAGGAGGGCACCACTTCCAGCTTGTCCCAACCATCCACGCACAGGCCGACGATAAAGCCGAGCATGCTGAACGACACGGCACACAGCAGCAGAATAAAAAACGCCCAGAACGGATGAGCGATCTCATAAGGCACAAACACCCGTGCGGTAAGCAGAATGGCCGCGGCCAGCACCATCGACTTGACCACCGCCGCACCGACATAGCCAAACACGATTTCGGTAGGCGACAACGGCGCCGACAAAATCTCGTAAATCGCCCCGGAGTAACGCGGCATATAAATGCCAAAGGCGGCGTTGGAAACGCTCTGGGTCAGCACGGCCAACAGGGTCAGGCCCGGCACGATAAAACTGGCGTAAGGGATGCTGCCAATCTCAGCCATACGTGAGCCGATGGCCGAACCAAACACCACAAAATACAGCGCCGTGGCCAATACCGGCGCGGCCAGGCTTTGCATCAGGGTGCGCAGCGAGCGGGCCATTTCAAAGCGGAAGATGGCGTAGATGGAATACACGTTCATGCAGGCTTTCTCAGCAATTCGACAAAGATATCCTCAAGGGAGCTTTCCGAGGTGTGCAGGTCTTTGAAGTCGATATCGTTAGCGGCCAGGCGCCGCAGAAAATCGCCGATGCCCTGGTTATCGCGGGCGACATCCAGCACCAGCTCCCGTCCCTCGTCGAGCAACTGCACCGGAAACCCAGCCAAATCGGCAGGCAACTGCTCAAGCGGTTTTTGCAATTGCAGACGTAGTTGGCGACGACCGAGGCGGGCCATCAAGTCGGTCTTATTTTCCACCAGCAGCAGACGACCATCGCTGATCACCCCCACGCGGTCGGCCATTTCCTCGGCTTCTTCCAGATAGTGGGTGGTTAGCACCACCGTCACGCCACGGTCGCGCAGGCGTCGGACCATGGCCCACATATCGCGGCGTAATTCCACATCCACGCCAGCGGTGGGTTCGTCGAGAAACAACACTTGCGGCTCATGGGCCAGGGCTTTGGCGATCATCACCCGCCGGCGCATACCGCCGGAGAGGGTCATGGTGGCGTCGTCGCGTTTATTCCACAGCGACAGGTCGCGCAGAATCTGTTCCAGCAACTCTGGCGCTGGCGGTTTACCAAAAAGGCCACGGCTAAAGCGCACGCTGGACAGCACGCTTTCAAAGCCTTCGTTGACCATTTCCTGCGGCACCAAACCGACCTTGGCCCGCGCTTCGCGGTACTGGCGGGGCAACTCCAGGCCATCGATATGGATGCTGCCGCCAGTGGGTTTGACCAGCCCGCAAATGGCGCCAATCAGGGTGGATTTGCCCGCACCATTGGGGCCGAGCAAGGCAAAGATTTCGCCGTGTTGAATATCCAGATCAATTCCGCGCAAGGCCTGATAGCCATTGGCGTAGGTTTTTTCCAGCCCCCGCAGGGATATTGCACTCATGCAGCGTCACCCAAACATTCAGTGATTTTGCTGCGCAACCAACGCTGCGCAGGGTCCATATCCTGGGTTGCGCCCCAGGCCATGGACAGATCATAAACCGGCGCCTCAAACGGCAACTCATCCACGCGCAAACCGCCATTGGAGGTCAGCGCCGCCGCGGCATAGTCCGGCACGGTGGCCACCATCTGCGTGCCTGGGAGCAATTGGCTCAAGCCATAGAATTGCGGCACCGCCAGCTTCACTTCACGACGGCGCCCGCGCTTGGCCAATTCCTGATCAATAAAGCCACTCAGGTCGCCGGCAAACGTCACCAGCGCGTGGGGGCGTGAGCAGTATTCATCCATGGTCATTGGCGTGTCGTTGAAGTCGCCGCGCACCATCACCGAACGGCTGCGGCGCAGGGTTTTGCATTTGGCATTGGCCGGCAGATCACCGACATAGCAGATACCCAACGAGACTTCGCCAGCAGAGAGTTGATTGCAGATCGACAAGTAATGGGTACGGCGCACCACCAAGGTGACATGGGGCGCTTCCACGCTAAGCACGCGCATCAGTTGCGGCAACAAGCCCAGCTCCACGTCATCGCTCAGGCCGATACGGAACACTTCACGGCTGGTGCAGGGGTCGAAGTCGACGCTTTGGCCGATCGCCGAGGAAATGGTGTCCAAGGCTGGGCGTAGCAAGCTTTCCAGCTCAATGGCGCGCGGGGTGGGCTCCATGCTGCGGCCGACCCGCACAAACAGCGGGTCGTTATACAGCGTACGCAAGCGACCCAACGCCGCACTCACCGCTGGCTGCCCCAGAAACAAACGCTCCGCCGCCCGACTGACATTGCGCTCGATCATCATCATTTCGAAAACGATCAGCAGATTGAGGTCTACGCGGCGGAGGTCGATGCGGTTCATGGGTGTGGCTCCCTGTGGTGTGGGAGCCATCATCGGCCTATGCGTTGGGCATGAGAATAGACAGGGCTGCATAGCCCCCTTGCAGAACTGCAACGCACCCGGCACTAGTTCTCCGACTTGTCCTTGGCGGTTTCCAACTCTTTGATGCGTTTGTCGTAGATATCGCAATGACTGGCCTTATCCGCGGACTTGGTTTTCAAATCCATGCCCTGCAGTTCGTCATTGATCTCTTTAGCCTTTTGCGGGTTTTGTTCAGTGAGTTGCTGCACCTTTGCCGCCAACTGCTGGGCTTTTTGCTCAGCTTCTTCGGGGGTGCAACTGGCCCAGGTGGGCAAGGCAGTCAACAACGCCAGAGCGGCGGTGAGGCTTAGTAGAGTTTTCATGATGCTGTCCTTTTTAGCGCGATGGCTCTCTTGTGGTGGAGGTCAACAGCCGCGCAGAAGTTCAGGCAAAACGACCGCTGGAAAATACAACGAGCGTAGGGTGTGCTGTGCGCACCATAGCGATATCGGCAAGATCGCCATGGTGCGCACAGCACGCCCTACGAGCGGCCAGCTAGAGCTGGCCGATTTATATGGTGGATCAATGCCCTTCAGAGGCGTTAAACATGCTCTTGGCGTAGATCAAGCCCAGGCCATACGCACCACCGTGGGCGATGGAGGTTTTAACGGTTTCGTCGTAGGTCTCGCCGCGAGCCCAGTCGCGTTGCAGTTCCAGCAGGTATTGCAGCGAGGTCATGGGCCGGGCGCCCAGTTGCACCATGCGTTGAATCGCCATTTCGTGGGCTTCTACCGAAACGTCGCCACAGGCGTCAGCGATAAAGTACACCTCAAAGCCTTGGTCGATGGCTGACAGGGCTGGCCCCACGATGCACACCGACGTCCACAGGCCAGCCAGGACGATTTTCTGCTTGCCGAAGTTGTTTACTTCTACCGCGATGCGCTCGTCTTCCCAGGTGTTCATGCTGGTGCGGTCGATGATGGTGTGCTCGGGGAATACCGATTTGATCTCATCGAAAATCGGCCCGGAAAAGCTCTTGGCGGCAACAGTAGTGAGGATGGTGGATACCTTGAATTCCTTGGCGGCCTTGGCGACCAGCGCGGCGTTGTTGCGCAGGGTGGTGGCGTCAATCGACTTGGTGGCAAACGACATCTGCGACTGGTGGTCGATCATGATCAGGGTGTGGTCGTCATGGTTCAGAAGGGTTTTGCCTGGAGCTGCTTTGGCGATGGCCATGGGTAAATTTCCTTTTCAGTTTTAATGGTGTGAGTAGCGGGTTTAGGTGAACTCGTTGGCTTGTTTGCAAACCGTGGAGCCATGATTACCCACTGCTGAAAAGCGCGGAATAGACAGGGGTGCACGGCCACTTTGCAGAATTGCAAAGGGGCTGAATGGACGAATTATGGCGGGTGTATTGGTGCGCACAGCACACCCTACAGGGGACGTGAGCGTAGGGTGTGCTGTGCGCACCAGCCTTTAAAAGGGATCTAAAACAAATCCAACTGCCCACCCACCAGCGTGGCGAAGTCGTCATCGACAAAGGGCAGAATCGCATCCGCTACGGGCTGTAGCTGGCGAGTGAGGTAGTGGTCGTAATCAATCGGCGAGGTGATCGCTTCCAATGGCTGCGGCCCGGCCAGTGTGATCACGTAGCTGATCCACCCACCGCGCTGGTATTGCCGTGGCCGGCCCTGTTCGCTGTTGTACTCATCAGCCAGGCGCGCGGCGCGCACATGCGGCGGCACGTTACGTTCGTAGTCGGCCAGCGGGCGGCGCAGACGTTTGCGGTAGATGAGTAAATCGTCCTGCTCGCCGGCCAGGGTGCGCTCCACGTATTGGCGCACGTAGTCCTGATAGGGCTGGCGGCGGAAGATGCGTTCGTACAACGCTTGCTGAAACTGTTGGGCCAGCGGCGACCAATCAGTACGCACAGTTTCCAGGCCCTTGTAGACCATCTGTTCGCCCATCAGCCCGGCATAGCGCTTTTTGCTGCCCTCCTCCGCGCCGCGAATGGTCGGCATCAGAAAACGACGGAAGTGGGTTTCGTATTGCAGCTCCAAGGCGCTGGTTAAACCAAACTCGCGCTGCAGGTGCTCACGCCAGAACTCGTTAACCCGCTGCACCAGCGCGCGGCCGATTTTCCCCGCGTCTTCTTCGCTGTGCTCATGGCCAAGCCAGACAAAGGTGGAGTCGGTATCGCCATAGATCACGGTGTGCCCCTGAGCTTCGATCAGCTCGCGGGTCTGGTGCATGATCTGGTGGCCACGCAGGGTGATGGACGAGGCCAAGCGCGGGTCAAAAAAGCGGCAACCGCTGGAGCCAAGCACGCCGTAAAAGGCGTTCATAATGATTTTCAGCGCCTGCGACAGCGGCTTGTTGTTATCGCGCTTGGCCTGCTCACGGCCCTCGGCCACACGGGAAACAATGGCTGGCAAACAATGCCGCACGCGGGAAAACCGCGCACCGCGAAAGCCTTCAACACTGGCACTTTCATCCGGCTCGCGCAGGCCTTCAACCAGGCCCACTGGGTCGATCAGAAAGGTGCGGATAATCGACGGGTACAGGCTCTTGTAATCCAGCACCAGCACCGACTCATACAGCCCCGGCTGCGAGTTCATCACAAAGCCGCCAGGGCTGGCCTCGGGCGGGCGCTCGCCGAGGTTGGGCGCTACAAAGCCTTGGCGGTGCATCAGCGGCATATATAAGTGGGTAAAGGCCGCTACCGAGCCACCGCTGCGGTCGGCCGGCAAACCGGTGACGCTGGCGCGTTCGAGCAAAAAGCTCAGCAATTCGGCCTTGGCGAAGATGCGCGTGACCAGCTCGCAGTCTTTCAGGTTGTAGCGGGCCAACGCCGGTTTGTCCTCGGCAAACATGCGGTCGATTTCGTCCATGCGCTGGTAGGGCGTGGAAATATCCTTGCCCTCACCAAGCAAAGTTTGCGCGACGTTTTCCAGGCTAAACGAGGGAAAGCTCCAGGTCGCCGAACGCAGCGCCTCGATGCCATCAATGATCAACCGCCCCGCCGCCTCGGCGAAAAAATGGTTGCTGCGCCCACCATGTTCGCGCCAGCCCATGGCCTCACCATCACGGCCCAGGCGCAGCGGAATTTGCAGCTTTTGTGAATGTTCGAGCAGCACACGCAGGTCGAATTGCACCACGTTCCAGCCGATGATGGCGTCGGGGTCATGGGTCGCTAGCCAGCTGTTTAAGCGTTCCAATAATTGCCCACGGCTGTCGCAGTATTCGAGGTCGAAATCCACCCGCGCGGCATCGCCATTGGCCGGGCCGAGCATATACACCTGGCGCTGGCCGCAGCCTTCCACGGCAATCGAATACAGCTCGCCATGGCGAGTGGTTTCAATATCCAGCGAGCACAGCTTGAGCTGCGGGCGGTAGTCGGGGTCGGGCTTTAATTGGGCGTCATCAAAACCGCCGCGGCCATCCGGCGTGCCGGAAAACAGCACCGGCGCGGTGATAAAGCGCTCCATCAAATAGCGCTCGGGCGGGCGCACATCCGCCTCATAAACATCCACGCCAACACTGCGCAGCAGCTTGTCGATATTCATCAGTTGCCGGTGCGAACGGGTGTACAGGCCCAGCACCGGGCGGTGGTGGAAATCCTGCAAGGCCAGCTCGCGCAGTTCCACATCCTTTTCTTTGCCGAGCATGCCTTCCACCCGGAGGCGCTGTTCGGCCGGCACAAAGGCCACTGAGGGTTGCACCGGCAAGCGCAGCAGCCGCGGACCATCATCCGTCGCCAGCCAAAAGCTCACCTGGGTGCCAGCCGGGGTATCGCGCCAGTGCCGCGAAAGGAGAAAACCCCGTTGTAGTGGTTGCGCTGCCATAGGGCCGCCTTGAACAAAGTCAGGCGATTCTACTGTATCCATATACAGATAACAGACAGATTTCCTCGGCAATGGCCTTCATGCAGGCCAATTCCCCCTAAAGGCGCGGCAGCAGCGCCAGGGTGTCGACGATAGCATCGGGCGGCACATGCATGCCGCCGCTAAAGGGACAATCCAAGGCCATCACCAGCAGCAGACCAAAACCGATCACCGCCGCCAGGGTAGCGGTCATCAGCGCCTGGCTGCGCGCATGGCCGCTGCGCAGCAATAGCGCAAACGCCACGGTGACCAAGCCGCCGCCAAGCAACAGCGCCCACATCAGCGGCGCCAGCTGCGAGCGACTATCGAGCAGGCGATTGCGCCGGTGTTCAGTGAGCGCGCGCATCTGCTCGTACAGACGCACCTCTAGCGCTTGCTGCTGCAGGGTGGCCGGCTGAAATTCGCGCTGCACTTGCCATAAACGGTCCAGTGCTGCACTGGCGAGAAGGCTCTTGTCACCGTGAGCCATTGCTGGCCACTCGCTGTCGACCACTCGCTGTGCATAGGTTTGTAAGCCGGCCTGCATCTCGTCGCGTTGCGGCGCTGGCAACTCGACGGCCAGACGGTACAGCGTGCCGAGCACATTGGACTCTTGCGAAACGTTGCTCTGCGCCGCCTCGAACTCGGTGTAAACCGCAGAAATAGTAAACGCCAGGGTGATGCCAAATATCGCGCCAACCGTCTGGAATATAGCCAAGCCCAACGGGTTATCGCCGCCCTTGGCGGGTAAATAGCGCCCCAGCAAAAGCGAAGCCCAGGCGGTTAACAGGCCACTGCCCAGCACCATCACGGCAAATAACAACCACAGGGGAAAACTGAGAAGGTAAAACTGCATAACAGGGCTCAGCAGGGACGCCAGGACCAGGCACCACACCTGGGGCACGGGCACGTCCCGTAGCCTGGCCCATGTCCCCAGCAGGCGGAACCCCACGCCTGCGCAGCGGGCTGTCGGCCATTGCCCAGCGGCTTGGAGAAAAGCGCCGTTAACCAGGCAGTACGTGCCTAGCCGCCCGGCAACGATATACTGCCGGGCCTGCGCACCGTGCCCTTGAGCGCCGCCGCGTTTGCTACTGCCTTTGCGAGGAGACACCGGATGACCGACCTCAACACCCTGCTGGGCGTCCAGCTGCCTATCATCCAGGCGCCCATGGCCGGCACCGCCACACCCGCCATGGCGGCGGCGGTGAGCAACGCCGGTGGGCTGGGCTCCATCTCGATTGCCGCAGTAAATGCCAGAGCCGGTCGCGAGATGATCCGCCAGATGCGCGCCGCCACCGACAAGCCGTTCAACATCAATGTGTTTTGCAACGTGCCCTCGCAACCGGATGCCGCCGTCGAGCAGCGCTGGTTGCACCACCTGGCGCCGTGGTTTGCCGAGTTTGGCGCCGCCCCGCCCGCCGCCATCCACGACATCTACACCAGCTTGTACAACGACCACGCGCAGCTGCAAGTCTTGCTCGAAGAACGCCCGGCCATGGTAAGCCTGCACCTGGGCCTGCCACCGCAGGAACGCATCGACGCGCTAAAGGCCGCTGGCATTGTGCTGGTGGCCTCGGCGACATCCCTGGAAGAAGGTCGTCGGGTGCAGGCCGCTGGCGTGGATATGGTGGTGGCGCAAGGTATCGAAGCCGGTGGCCATCGCGGCATTTTTGATCCCGACCAGATTGATGGCTGCCTGACCACCGCTGAACTGGTGCAAGAGCTGGTACGTGAGCTGGAGATTCCGGTCATCGCCGCCGGCGGCATTATGGACGGTGCCGATATCGCCGCCATGCTAGAGCTCGGCGCCGTAGCGGCGCAGTTGGGTACCGCGTTTGTGCTGTGCCCCGAGTCCGCCGCCAACGCCAGCTACCGCGCCATGCTTGGCAGTGAACGGGCCAAACAAACGCAGATCACCCGAGTGATTTCCGGGCGCCCGGCGCGGGGCGTACTTAACCGTTTTATGCTTGAGGTGGGTAGCGAAGGACATCCCACGGTGCCCGGTTTTGGTATCGCCTATAACGCCGGCAAAAAGCTCATCGAAGCGGCCAGCCAGGCCGGCAGTTCCGAGTTCGCCGCCCACTGGGCCGGCAGCAACGCCAGCAAAGTGCGCAGCATGCCGGCGGCGCACTTGTTGAAAACTCTGCATGAGGAATATTTGGCTGTGATCAAAACCCAGTAGAGCGGCAAGCGCTTGCCGCCTCTGGCAAGCCGGCGCCGCCTTGCGCGCCGGCGAAAAGGCCAAGAAGCCCGATATAGAGCGATCCACCAAGTTGGCCCGTGATGTGCAAACAGCCCTGCACCTCCCAGCCATCGGCATTGCCCTTATGACCAGCGTATCGAGCAACCTCTCGCTGCTGAGCTATATCAGCTCCATCTCCAAGTCCGATTCCAGCGACAGCACCCCATCGACCGGCACCGGTGGCAGCACCAGTACCGGCACAGACACCAACGCCGAAGAAAGCAAAGACCCGATTGGCGACCTGCGTAAATATGCCGCCGCCATCGTCGCGCAATCCCGTGGTGGGCTGTTTAGTGCCTTGGCTGGTGTCGAGCAAACCAGCGCTAGCCAGCCGGCGACGTCGAACTTTAGCGCCAGCAGCGCCATTCAGTTGCCCGACGTGGCCAGCATGAGCCGCGACGATGCCTCTAGCCTGCTGCCGCAAGTGCAGAAGCTGATCGATAAGGGCATGGGTGATCAGGTGTCGGTGGCCGGCTATAACGGCGACAAGGAGACCAGCTCGTTGGAGACCTACCGCGACTGGTTACAGAGCAAGGCGGGGATCAGTATTTACGTGTGAGTCAAAAGCCCCTCACCCCCAGCCCCTCTCCCGCAAGCGGGAGAGGGGAGTTTAAGTACCGCTCGACGCCCCACCTCAATTCAGCCCCCTCGCCCCTTCGGGGAGAGGGCTAGGGTGAGGGGCAACTGCAAGCACAATCGTTAAGGCCGCAGTGGCTTACGCAGCGCCTGCCCTAACCACACCCCCGCCAACGCCAGGCCGCCGCCGACCAGGTGATGCAGCCCCAGGGTTTCGCCCAGGAACCACATCGCCGCCACGGCCACCATCACCGGCATCAAGTTCATATACAAACTGGCCCGCGCCGGCCCCAGGCTTTGGATGCCTTTTATCCACAACCATGGCGCGCCAATCGAGGCCAAGGTGCCGGCATACAGCACCAGCGGCAGATTCTCAGCGGTGATTGGCGACGGCCCACTCAGGAAAAACCACGGGGTGAGAAACAGCAGCGCGCAACCGATCTGCACGTACAGCTGCACCCAGCGACTGAGGTCGAAATTCCAGCGCCGCAGCAATACGCCATACAGAGCGTTGGCGCTGACGGCGATCAGCATCAGCGCATCACCGGGTTTGAGCTGAAAGTCCACCAGCGTCTGCGGCTGACCGCCACTGATTAGCCACAACACCCCGGCGAACGACACCACGCCGCCGAGCAGCGCGCCTTGGGTCAGGCGGTCGTCAGTGAGTACAGTGGAAAACAACGATGACAGCAGCGGCGACAGGGCAATAAGAATGCCCATATTGGTGGCACTGGTAGTGTTCGCCGCGAAGTAGGCCAGGCCCTGATAAACCATCATGCCCAACAGGCCCAGCACAAAGAGTTTGGGGAACAACACGCGTACTTGCTGACGCGCACGCCATACGCTGGGCAGCATAAACAACGACAACACAGCAAAGGCCAAAGCCCAGCGGTAGAAGGTAATGGAGGGCGGCGTAATGCGCCCCGCGGCCAACTTGGTGACCAGCGTATTGCCGCTCCAGATCAGCACGGTGACCAGCGGAAAAACGTGGTGCCAGCCCTGCTCTCGTCCTTGCTCGCTCATCGTTGCTCCCTAAACCGTTTGGCTAAACCTTGAACAACAACAGCGCGCCGCACACCAGCAAAAACACGCAGAACAGCGACCTTAGCACGCGCTCCGGCAAGGCATGGGCCATGCGCACGCCCCAACTAATACTGAGCAAACCGCCAACCGCCAAGGGAATGCCCATGGCCCAGTTCACATGGTTGTGCACGGCGTAGGTCACCAGGGTGATGCCGGTGGACGGCGCCGCCAGCGCCAGGGCCAGCCCTTGCGCCACCACCTGGCTGGCGCCAAACAGGCTGGTCAGCAGCGGTGTTGCCACCACCCCGCCGCCAACACCAAACAGGCCGCCGGTGATACCCGACAAGGCGCCTAATAACCACAAACGATTTTCGTGCTGCAGCTGGGTACCGCCAGGGGATTTCAGCCAGAACATTTGCCCGAGGTTAAACAGCACCAGCACCAGCAAGAAACCGACAAAAGCGATACGCATCAGTTGAGGGTCAAGCCGTACTGCGAACAGCGAGGTCAGCCAAGCCAAGCAAAAGCTCGGCACAATCAACATCAGGGCATTGCGCAGCACAATGCGGTTGCGCTGGTTATAGCGCCACAGCGCCAGCAGCACGTTGGGCAAGACCATCAGCAGCGCCGTGCCTTGGGCCAGTTGCTGATCGAGGTTAAACAGCACGCCCAAAATCGGAATGGTGACCAGGCCGCCACCAATGCCAAACAGCCCACCCAAGGTGCCCATGGCCATACCGAGAACAACGTACATCGCGATATCCAGCACCGCACCTTCCTCCACGCACAAAGGCTGCGAGTATACCTGGCGAGGCTCAAGGGCGCGGGTTGGACATCAGCCGTGCTCGATTCGAGATTCTGCGTCCCCGCCTGCGCGGGGACGACGGGGTGAGTTGCAACCGTCATCTCCGCGCAGGCGGGGACCCAGGAAACACACGTCGATCAATCATCGCGGGTCAGTACTTCCAGCAACTCAATTTCAAAGCGCAAATTGGCATGCGCCGGCACCCGCGAGCCCATGCCGCGTTCGGCGTAAGCCAGGTGCGCGGGTACGAAGAGTTTGCGTGTGCCACCGACCTTCATGCCCATAAGGCCAATATCCCAGCCCTTGATCACGCGGCCGGTGCCAATCACACATTGGAAGGGTTTGCCGCGCTCGAACGAGGAATCGAACGGCGTGCCGTCGTCGAGAAAACCGCGGTACTGCGTGGTGATCAAGGCGCCTTTAACCACGGTTTTGCCGTCGCCGATGATCACGTCTTCTACCTGCAACTCTTCGCTCACTACTCACTCCGTAGGCTGTGCCGGTTCGCGTTCGGGCGCACACCAGCCCTTTCACGCTTACCCAATAAAAAGGCCCAACAGTTTACCTGCCAGGCCTTGCGGTGTGCGCCAAGCGTTTTTACACGAAAGGCTGACGGCCAAAACCACGGGGCAAGCGATTGTGCCCAGGCAGGGCAGCCAAATGCTCACGCCACGCGGCGCGCCAGTCGAGAGAATTGTGCGTCGCTTTGGCTTTGCGCGCGGCGCGACGGGCCGAGTTGCGCGCTTCTTTGCGGGCGGTTTTAAACGCCTCGGTGTTGCGGCAGGTGCGGCATTTCACGCGGGCCAGTTCTGTACTGGAAGCCAGGTGACTGTCACGGCCACAGGCGAGGTGACACGCTGTTTTGTAATGAATAGTGGCGGTAGCCATAAGGTATCTCCTTTCAATAAAAGCGCCTGGCACGGGGGCCAGGCACCTTTACGCAGGACGCATCGCTTACAGAAGGATAGCGAGCAGAATGATGATCGGGATTGGAATGCCGAGTAACCAGAGCAGAATGGCGGGCATGTTGTTCTCCTTGTTTGCGGGGTCGGGTTAACGAACTGGGCGGTGCAACGCTTCGCTGGTGCGACGGTCATCGATGAGCACCACTGCATCACGCTGACGGCCACCAAAAATAGCGGTGAAAGCAGCTACAAAGGCACCGATCAACAGCGCTACAAACATCCACAAGGTGGCGTGGGCAGCCGCTTTCTTGGCAGCCTCGGCAGCGGTTTTCAGGTCAACCACAGCTTGATGGGCTTCGCCGTACACTTTGTCGACACGGGCTTGGGCATCGGTCTGGCTTAGGTCGGTGCGCTGGGCCACCAGTTGCGCCAGATAGGCACGGTCATCAGCATTCAGCGCGCCGCTATCGGAGGCCAGGTTGCGAGCGAAGATGCGCGCGGCCACTTCATGGGCAGCGTCCTGGGTTACCGGAGCACCGCGGTCGTCACGGAACAGGGTGTCGATAAAGTAGGTGTCGCTGGAATTGTCGGCGACGCTCGCGGTGGCTGGGCTGGTGCTCAGCGTGGCGCCTACTTGCGCGGTGCCACTAATCAAGCTGCTCACCGAACCGACAATCAGGGTAGCCGTCAGCAAGGTCGCCACACCCCAGGCCAAGAAGCCGTGGGCAGTGTCGCGGAAATACACTTCGTCACCGTGCAAGGTCGCCCAGCGCTTACGCAAACGACCGGCCAGATAACCGCCCACGGCGGCTGCAACCAGCTGGGTAAACGCCAGCCAGACGATGGCCGAGATACCCAAGCCTTCCGCGCTGATGCCCTTATCGGCCCAAGGCGAAACGGCGGCAAAACCCAGGCCCGAGCCCAGCAACAAAAGAATCAGGGACAGCGCCGCGGCAGCGACGGCGCCTGCGAATACCGCCGCCCAGGAAACCCCGGAGGCAGTAGACGATTCATCCACGGCAGCTACATAAGCATCAGAATTCAGCATTATTGTTTTCCTCACCCTGTGAGTTTGATAACCCCCGAGGTTTTTCCTGGGGCTTATAAAACTAGAGAGTGAGGTGCGCGGTTCGGTTCAGGCTTTTTTGTGAAGCGCCGCTACGCTCTGCCACGCGCCCACCGTTGCCTGCGCCGTTACCAGCCGAGGCCTTTGAACAGTGCAGGTACCTGATCCAAGGTGGCCACGGTGGCATCCGGGCGATAGTCGGCGAGCAATTGCCGCCCCGTGCCACGGTCAATCCATACGCAGCGAAAGCCCATATCGCGGGCGGCGGCGTGGTCGAGATGGGGGCTGGCGCAGACGTGTACCACCTCTTCGCGGCTTACCTCCAATTGCTCATGGGCGTAGTTAAACAAATGCGGATTGGGCTTGTAGGCGCCGGCCTGTTGCGCGGTGATAACCCGGTCGATATGGCCACCCAGCTGCGCCACGTTGCCAACAATAATGTCGTCGTCGGTATTGGACACAATGCAGATGTTAAAGCCCATGGCCTTGAGTTCAGCCAAAGCGCCAAGCACCTCGGGAAACGGCGCCATCGCCGAGATGCTATCGGCCAATAACTCGCCATCGGCCGGGCTGGATGGCAAGCCCAATTGCTCCATCGCCAAGCGCAAGCCTTCACGGGTTACCTGGCGGAAAGAACGGTGTGGTGGGGTTTGTTCCAGAGCGTGTTCGTGATGGTCGTACACCTCGATAAACCGCTCTGGCGCGACCTGATGAGCCGGTCGATTGCTGAGCATTTTTTCGATGGCCGCAAGCAAACGTTCGTCCCACTGAATCAAGGTGCCGTAACAATCAAAGGTCAGCCACAGCGGCCGAGGTGTGTGTTCGAGAGACATGGTGCAGCTCCAGGTTTTGTCGGGGTGACGGCAGAATAGGAGCGCTTCTGCTCAGTGTTAAATTAAATTACCCTCTGCCACTCAGTGCCGATACAAATAAGCAGGTGACGCGCCGTGCTCGACCTTGAACTGTTGAAAACCCTGGTCTGCGTCGTCGACGAAGGCAGCTTTACCCGCGCAGGCGAACGCGTGCATCGCACCCAATCTACCGTTAGCCAACAGGTGCGGCGCCTGGAAGAAACCGTCGGCCATTGCCTGCTGTTGCGCGACCGCAGCGGCAACCAAGTCACACCAACGGCCCAAGGCGAACTGCTGGCGCACTATGCGCGGCGCTTGTTGAGCCTGTGCCAGGAAGCCGAAGAAGCCGTGGCCAGCGAGGGCACGCTGTTACCGCTGCGTCTGGGTGTGCCGGAAGATTTCGACACGCAACGCATGACCGCGCTGCTGGCCGGTTTTACCCACGCACGCCCCGAGGCGCGGCTGGAAACCGTCAGCGGTATGAGCCTGGACTTGCAGCAAAAACTGGCCAGCGGCGAGCTGGATATCGCCCTGATCAAACGCGAGCCGGGCAGCGGCGAATGCTTGGCCAGTTGGCCGGAAACCTTGGCCTGGGTGCAGGGCAAACACGTAACGCTTGACGAGCAACCGCTGCCCCTGGCGCTGTTTCCCCAGGGCTGCATTTATCGCCAGCGGGCCATTCGCGGTTTGGACAAAGCCAAGCGGCAATGGCGTATCGCCTTTGGTAGTCATAGCCTGAGCGGTATTCAGGCAGCGGTGGCGTCGGGGCTAGGCATTTCGGTATTGCCAACAGCGGCGGTATTGGCCGAGCACAGCCTATGCGAAGGCTTGCCGGCGCTGCCGCCCAGTGAGTTAGCGCTGGTCAGTGGTGGCGGTGTGGTGACCGCCTTGCAGAAGGAACTGTTGGCCTTGCTGCACGAGCAAGTGATGCCGGGTTAAGCGTCGGGCAACGTTTCGGCGCCCTCGCCCAGGCGCCGTTGCATCAGCACCGTATCAACCCAGCGGCCGTGCTTGAACCCAACTGCCTCAAACACCCCCACTAGGCGAAAGCCCATACGCGTGTGCAGGGCAATGGAGCCGGCGTTTTCGCTATTGCCGATCACCGCCACCATTTGCCGCCGGCCATCGGCGATGCAACGCTCAATCACCTCCGCCAATAGCGCCTGGCCAATGCCGCGCCCGCCCATACCGTCGCGCACGTACACCGAATCTTCCACGGTATTGCTGTATGCCGGACGCGGCCGGTACAGCGTTGCGTAGCCGTAGCCGACCACCTCGCCGTCTAGCTCGGCCACCAGATAGGGCAAACCATTGCCCAGCACATCGGCGCGGCGGCGCAGCAGTTCTTCCAAGGTCGGCGGCTCAAGCTCAAAGCTGGCAATACCGGTGAGCACATGCTCGGCGTAGATGGCTTGCACCGTGGGCATGTCGTTGTCGCGGGCATCGCGAACCTGTAATGCGTCACGCATAAACGGGGAGGTCTCTGTCAATTCGTTCTGGTGCCACAGCGAGCGCTGATCACGCAGGAATGGTCAGGCCCTTTATCACCGCCGGGCGCTGAAGGAAGGTTTCCAGCACGCGGGTGACCTCAGGGAAGTTATTGATGCCGACCAGATCGCCGGCTTCATAGAAGCCAATCAGGTTGCGAATCCAGGGAAAGGTGGCGATATCGGCAATGCTGTACTCGCTGCCCATAATCCACTCACGGCCCTGCAAGCGTTGGTCAAGTACGCCAAGCAGACGTTTGCTTTCGGCCACGTAGCGGTCACGCGGGCGCTTGTCTTCGTAGTCTTTACCGGCAAATTTATTGAAGAAACCGAGCTGGCCAAACATCGGCCCAACGCCGCCCATTTGCCACATTAGCCACTGAATGGTCTGGTAGCGGCCAGCGGCATCCTTGGGGATAAAGGCGCCGGCTTTGTCGGCTAGGTAGAGCAAAATCGCGCCCGATTCGAATAACTCCAGAGGCTTACCGTCCGGGCCATTGGGGTCAATGATTGCGGGAATTTTGTTGTTAGGGTTCAGAGACAAAAACTCCGGCGACAGCTGGTCGTTCTGCTCGAAACGCACTTTGTGCGCCTCATACGCCAGGCCGGTTTCTTCCAAAAGAATCGACACTTTCACGCCATTGGGGGTTGGCAGCGAATAAAGCTGAATGCGCTCTGGATGCTGCGCCGGCCATTTAGCTGTGATCGGGAACGCGGACAAGTCAGGCATGCGGTGCTCCTTACTGCTGGATGATAGGGATGGGCAAGGCGGCAGATTAAGCGTTTTGTTCGTTACTCGTCTTGGCGTTTTCGGCAGGGGGCCCAGAGCGGAAAACCAGAGCCTTGAGGCCACCATTTTCATGCACATCGGCAAACTCTGGCGGATTAGCCAGGCGCTGCTCGAAGTGCAGCTGCGGCGCATATTCAGCCATGCCGGCAATAAGAAACTCTGGACCGATATGCGGGTCGTTGACGCAGGCCAGCACCAGGCCATTGGGGTTAAGCAGGTCGGGCAAGCGGCGCAGGATTTTGCTGTAGTCCTGGGTCAGGACAAAACTGCCTTTCTGGAAGGTTGGTGGGTCGATAATGATCAGGTCGTAAGGCGCATAGCGCTTAACCGCACTCCAAGACTTAAACAGTTCATGGCCCAAAAAACTCACCGGGCCGAGGTCTTGGCCGTTCAGGCGGTGATTATCGCGGCCGCGGTTAAGCGCGCCTTTGGCCATGTCCAGGTTGACCACCTGGCTGGCACCGCCTGCCATCGCGGCCACGGAAAAACCGCAGGTGTAGGCAAATAAGTTGAGCACCCGTTTGCCCTCAGCCTGACTTTGCACCCAACGGCGACCGTGGCGCATATCGAGAAACAAGCCGGTGTTCTGCTTTTGCCCCAGGTCGAGCTGAAAGCGCAGACCGTCTTCACTCACCACCCATTCATGGCGCGGCTCGCCCACAATCCATTCAGCACGGCTACTCTGACTCCCCAGGGAGGAACTTGCAGAAGCCGACTGTATCGCTGGGAGATTAGGCGCCTGCGGCGTTCGGTCGCCCTCTTTGTAGCGATGTTGAAGCAGCATGCTGTGCGCCTGCGCACGTTGCCAGGCCGGCGACTCGGCCAATGTCAGCAGCATGTCCTTGAGGGCCGCTAATTCAGGGGCCTCGGGCTGACGAAACAAACAAACCAGGACCACACCTTGCAACCAATCGACGGTGACTTCTTCCAACCCCGGCCAACGCAGACCACGGCCGTGGAATAGGCGGCGGGCATGGGTTAAGTCGCCGGATAATTCAGCGAGCAAGTGCTGGGAAAGGGAGGTAATGGCTTGGCTTGGCATAACGGCTTATCGCTGATCGGGAACGGCGCAGTGTAAACGCAAAGGCCAGCTAACCGCGTGCCTGCTCATGTTCCAGGCCGTGCTGACGATAACCAGCAATACAGGGGAGGCGCAGGCGGAGCCAGTGAACGTCCTCACTAACAACAATGAGGTGTTTCCTATGCTGTTACGTCGGTTGAAGATCGCGCCGCGGGCCATACTCAGTTTTTCCTTGGTGGCCTTGTTAGTGGTTCTGCTCGGGCTTTTCGCCTTGGGAAAAATGAAGCACATCCGCGCAACCACCGTCGATCTCAATGAAAACAGCATGCCTAGCTATGCGGCACTGGGCACCATCAACGAGAAAATGCTGCGCCTGCGCATTATCGCTTTTCGCTTTATCGTCGAACGCGAAGGCAGCCAACTGCAGGCAGTGATTAGCCGTGAGAAAGAGCTGATCACGCAATTGCACCAAGCACAAACCATCTATGAACCGCTGATCAAACCCGGCAACGAGCAGGAGCAATACAAATCCTTTAAAGCCCTCCTCGACAGCTATTATCAGGTCAACGCCAAACTGGCCAAGCTTTCCAGTGAAGACAAAGTCGATGAAATGAAAGCCTTGCTAGCAGGCGAATACAAAACCTATTCCGATGGCCTGGGTAAGCAATTGGAAACGCTGATGGAAATCAACCGTCAGACGGCCGCAGCGGAGGCGAAGCAATCGGCCGACGATTACGATGAGGCGGTGATGGTGATCGGCGCCTTTATTCTGATCGCCGCCGCGCTGACCGGCATTTTGGCAGTGCTGCTGACCCGTAGCATCGTCAGGCCACTCAACGAAGCCATGGATGTTGCCGCCACTGTGGCCAACGGCAATCTGTCCAAGTCGATTCAGGTTAATGGTACCGACGAGCCAGCGCTGCTACTGGGATCGCTGCGCGCTATGCAGCAAAGTCTGCGAGACACAATCCAGCAAATTGCCCAATCCTCCGACCAGCTTGCTTCCGCTGCCGAAGAGCTCAACGCCGTTACCGAAGACTCCAGCCGCGGCCTGCACCAGCAAAATCAGGAAATCGAACAGGCGGCCACTGCAGTCAACGAAATGACCACGGCGGTCGATGAAGTGGCACGCAATGCAGTCGCCACCTCAGAGGCCTCCAACGCCTCGGATCGCACCGCGCGCCTGGGCCAGGAGCAAGTGAACAAAACCGTCAACTCCATCAGCGACCTGGCCGGCGATGTGTCAAGCACGGCTGAGCATGTGGAGCAGTTGGCCACCAAAGTGCGTGATATCAGCAAAGTGCTCGACGTGATCCGCTCGATTGCCGAACAGACCAACCTGCTGGCCCTGAACGCCGCCATTGAAGCCGCCCGCGCGGGCGATGCCGGCCGTGGTTTTGCCGTGGTAGCCGATGAAGTGCGCGCGCTGGCCCACCGCACCCAGCAGTCAACGCAAGAAATCGAGCAAATGATCAGCGGCATTCAGCAAGGCACCGACCAAGCCACAAGTGCCATGCAAAACAGCACCCAGCGTGCCAACGGCACCCTGGAACTGGCCCGCGCGGCAGGTGCGGCCCTGGCCGAAATCACCGAAGCCATCAGCCATATCACCGAACGCAACCTGGTCATCGCCAGCGCTTCGGAAGAACAAGCGCAGGTGGCGCGCGAAGTGGACCGTAATCTGGTGAACATCCGCGACCTGGCTCAACAAACCTCGGCAGGCGCCCATGAAACCAGCGCAGCAAGCCAGGATTTGTCGCGCTTGGCGGTGGACCTCAACACCCTGGTGAACCGCTTCAAGCTGTAATGCGGCGTAGTTTTTTACGCCAGCACCTGCCGCGCCCGCGTCCATAATGCGACGCGGCCGCTATCGCCATTAAGGCCACCATTGATGCGCAGGGTGATCAAGCGAAAATCGCCAGCGTCGGCCAGGCTGTTCAGCCCATGGGCTGCCCAGTACCAGGCGGCCGAAAGACTGGCGTATTTGGGCTGCAGCAACAGCTCGGGGTGGTTTTCCAGGTCAACCTCTAACCCAGCACCAGCTTGCTGATAATTGCACCGCCCCGTCAGTTGAATTAGCCCCCTGCCCCGATAGCGCCAGCCATCCCCCGACGCTGGCGGACCATTGCCCAAACGGTTGGCATACACCGAGTTAGCAATAGCCTCCGGCTGGCCGCCGAGTGCCACCGCCAGGCTATTGGGCTGAGCATCCGCACCTTGAAATCGATTGGGCCACAGCTCGGCCAAATGAGCGGCCGTGAAATCCAGCACCTCGACCAGTTGGGTGAAGTTCGCGCTTTCGTAACCCACCTGCGCAATAAAAGCGGCAATACGCACCGACGTGTCTATTTGGTAGGCCTGCATGGCGTTGCTCAAGGCATCGCCCCATGCTGCAGCAACAAAAGGATCGTCGGTGAAAATCTGCGCCAACTGCGCTTCGGTAATGGTCATCCGCGCGCCCTTAACAATATTTGTCGAGGAGCGCCGCCAAGATGGCGGTGGTTTCCACATCCAACACGCCGTCGTAATTGCTCGGTCGATAGTGCATTTGGAAAGCCCGAAACAGCGCTTTCATGCCCTCAGCAGTGACCGCCGCAGAAACATCGTAGCCGTAGCGCCCCAGTTGCTGCACGACACTGCGTGGCTCGACGCCCGCCAGGCCGAACTGCTGTAAAAATCGCGCCTTGGTCGCCTCGTCATACCAGGGGCCCACCCCCGCCTCGGCGAGCAACTTCCAGGGAAACAGCGGGCCAGGGTCATTCTTGCGGTTAGGGGCAATGTCCGAATGCCCCACCACATTGATGGGCACGATGCTGGGATAGCGCTGCAAGATATCCAGCGCCAGGTTTTTAACCGCCTCGATTTGCTGGCTATCGAAGGGAGTAAAAGCCAGTTGCCCGTCGGCTTCCTGGACGCGGTTGACGATTTCGATACCAATTGCGCTGTCGTTCAGATTTGTGTGCCCACGCCAAGCGCTGACGCCTGCATGCCAGGCACGCTCAGCCTCATCAACCAGATTAAATATCCGCACTGCGCTAAAGCCTGCATGCTGATAACTCGGATCGGTAGGGTCTGGCACAACATAGTGAGCACTCACTCGCGGTCCGGTAAGCGCGTCAATCGATGCGGCAAAATCGCCGGCGGTGTAATGCATAACCAGAAAGCGAATGCGGCTATCGAAGCCTTGTTTAGAGCGATAAGTCGTAGCGTCGATATTCATGGCAAACCTCCGCTCATTCGCCTTTGTGGGCCACAGCCAACAAATTGAGGAGGGTGGCAAAGGACAACTCTCTGCTGGCGACCTTGGTCATCTTGTCTTCGGGTAGATAACTGAGCTTCAGATAGATGACGCCGCTTTGTGGCTCACCCTGGGCTTTGTTGAATTTATCCAACACCGTCAGCAGATCCTTGGCCTCCTTTGGCAAGCCAGCGGCGTCAACAAATGCTGGAACATTCAACTTCGCCACGCCTGGAAAAAACCTGGCTAGCTGACTAAACAGCTGAATGCCGAAATCGTTGGCCGGAAACAGACCGCGAAAGCGCTCCCCGGCAACGTAGGGGCTGATGCCCAGATAGATATCCGGCAAGCTGGCAATCTTGCTCACCACTTTTTGGTTCTTTTTCGAGATGAGGTAAGCAGCGATTTGCGTGCGGGTGCCAATTATTGCCAAGGGCTGCACGCCCGCGCCGGATTCACTGAATAGGTAATCTGAGTGGCTATCGGCAATAGCCTTTTTCAATACACCGCGGTCTTGGATCACGCTGAAATACTTGCCCTCTTTCACTACAGGCGTAGGTACACGCCAAAATGCCACTTCATAGCTCATCGCAATCACTCCAACTGAAAAAAAAGAGCAGCCCAGACACCCCAGGCTGCAAATGACTTCACAGATAAATCACACCGGCTTTTTCTCGCGCAACGCATCTAACGCCGCGGAGCTTTTGGCAATAAGCTGGTTATAAACTTCCTCATTGGCAGAGTATTGCTGAGGCGTAATCTTGTCGTTTTCCAGCTCATCAAGAAGGTCTTCGACCTTTTTCGAAAAAGCCGCAATCTGGTCTTCGTAAAGTTTGGTTAGTTCAACCTTGGCCTGCGTCTGCGCTTCGCCGGTGGAATACTTCACTTCATAGAAGTAGAGATACTGATAAATTTCTTCATTATTAAAAAAGCTGGTGGACTTATACGAATCACATACCACAGTGGCAAATAAATGAATGCCATTGCCCAACGGTTCACTTTTATAAGAAGAGTTAAAAGACACCGAACTGGAACTACCGAAGCTTTCGACAATACCACTCAGCACTTCAAAACACTTGCCCGCGACATACACTTCCAAATCGCCCAAATCAGCAATTGACTTGCCTAGATCGGCTGGTTTATTTACCTCGACGCCAGACGGCAAACTGCCGCTGTCGCCAAATACCGCCTTGGAGATTGCATCAATGATTTTTTTGACGTTAGCCAAAGACCAATCAGAGGCCTGCATAAAATCCGAGTTTCTACCGGAGATAAAATCGGTTTTGTCGTAATCATTATCGGTGTAATAGGCCTCAATCTTAGACGACATATCATCGCTGTACTTCTTGGCTTTGTCCTCCAGCTCCATTTCAATTTTGTTTATGTAGGCACGGTATTCGTCTTCTTTGGATTCCATCTCGGCAATTGACGGTGAATGACCCATAGCAACAACTCCTTTTACATTAAGACCAATAAACCGATATTGGCTGTATTGGCGCCACGCAAATGCGGGCAAGCAAAAGGAAACTAATCAGGAAGGCGAGGTGAACATATCACCTGCATCCGAAGAACAGCTAAGAGCCTTCCTAACATTTACATGCTTGGTAAAATCCAAGTGCAGCACTATTAGAAAATTGGCCGTTCTATCTAAGTCATTGCAATTGGCCTGTTACCTTAGGCGAAATCGCCGGCCCGACTCATTCAGGGAAAAACGGGCAAAAAAAAGGCAGCTCAAACGGGGAGCTGCCCAGGGGCGGCCGGAAATCGGGGAAGGTTCCGGCCTGGAGAGGGCACAAATAATACTGTACGCATATACAGCAAGGCAAATTTGTTTATCCGCCTGCCACGTCAGGGTTTCGTTCTAAACCCGATGCCCAATTAAAAACCCAGCCATCTCGTTGATTCACTTGCAGAAATCCAGCTTAGAAAACAGCCACACACGGTGTGGTTAAGCTGCGTTAAACGCGTTGGAGCTTGCGATGAGTGTTCCGTAAGCGACAAAACAGAACATAAAAGCGCCCGCCCTAGGCAAACTCACTAAAAAATGCACCAATACAGCGCAGCGCTATTTGCCGAAAAAAACCTGAGAGGGTGGTCAGCCGCATCAGCACGCGGCTTTGCGTGATTTGGCACGGATGCTGCCATTGCATTGACGCGCAAGCTGATTGTTGCACCGATAACAACCAAATCTGCCTTCTCAGTGTTATGCACGGACCGCCAAGGAGCTGCCCACAATGAAACGCCGCCCGTTCCTGAAAGCCACCCTCGCCGCCAGCACCCTGTTGCTCAGCGGCCTGTTCCCTTACACCTTGCAAGCTGCCGAGACCATCAAGGTCGGCATCTTGCATTCGCTGTCCGGCACCATGGCCATCTCGGAAACCTCGCTCAAAGACATGGCGCTGATGACCATCGACGAGATCAACGCCAAAGGCGGTGTGCTCGGCAAAAAGCTTGAGCCCGTAGTCGTTGACCCGGCTTCCAACTGGCCGCTGTTCGCGGAAAAAGCCCGTCAGTTGCTGACCCAAGACAAAGTGGCCGTGACCTTTGGCTGCTGGACCTCGGTGTCGCGCAAATCGGTACTGCCGGTTTACGAAGAATTGAACGGCCTGCTGTTCTACCCCGTGCAATACGAAGGCGAAGAAATGTCGCCGAACGTGTTCTACACCGGCGCTGCGCCAAACCAGCAAGCCATTCCGGCGGTTGAATACCTGATGAGCGAAGACGGTGGCGCGGCCAAGCGCTTCTTCCTGCTCGGCACCGACTACGTGTACCCACGTACCACCAACAAAATTCTGCGTTCGTTCCTGCACAGCAAAGGCATAGCCGACAAGGACATCGAAGAGGTCTACACCCCGTTCGGCCACAGCGATTACCAAACCATCGTCGCCAACATCAAGAAATTCTCGGCAGGTGGCAAAACCGCAGTGATCTCCACCGTTAACGGCGACTCCAACGTGCCGTTCTACAAAGAACTGGGTAACCAGGGCATCGAAGCCACCGAAACCCCAGTCGTGGCGTTCTCGGTTGGTGAAGAAGAACTGCGCGGCATCGACACCAAACCACTGGTGGGCCAACTGGCAGCGTGGAACTACTTCCAGTCGGTGGATAACCCCACCAACAAGAAATTCGTAGAGAGCTGGAAGGCCTACGCCAAAGCCAAAAACCTGCCGAACTACCAAACCGCCGTAACCAACGACCCAATGGAAGCCACCTACGTGGGCATCAATATGTGGGCGCAGGCGGTTAACAAGGCCGGCACCACCGATGTCGACAAAGTGCGTGAAGCCATGGCTGGGCAGGAATTTGTTTCGCCAGACGGCTACACCATGGTCATGGACAAAACCAACCACCACCTGCACAAGCCGGTGATGATCGGTGAAGTGCAAGACAACGGTCAGTTCAACGTGGTGTGGCAGACCGAAGGCCCAGTGCGTGCACAACCGTGGAGCCCGTACATTCCGGGTAACGACAAAAAGCCGGATTACGCGGTTAAGTCGAAGTAAGGCGTTGGGGGCTAAAAGGCCCCTCACCCTAACCCTCTCCCGCAAGCGAGAGAGGGGACTGATCGGTGTGCGGGCCTAAATCCCTACGCCAGGCCAGCTTGTCTCCCCTCGCCCGCTTGCGGGCGAGGGGCCGGGGGTGAGGGACGCGTCCTACGCGAATCCCTTCCCACCCTATCGTCCGGCACGATCTCCAAGGACGCTCTTATGCTCTCTGCCCTGCTCCGCGCTCTACCCCTTTTCCCTCTGCTGCTCTCCCTGCTGGCGCCCACCGCCCAGGCCGGCGACGCAGCCGATTTTGTTGAGGCCAACCCGGCCAAGCAGGCCACCCTGCTGGAAAGCTGGGCCGCCAACCCCGACGCCAACCGCCTGCCGCTGATTGAGGCCCTGCAAAAAGGCCGCTTGGCCAGCGACAGAGACAAGGCGCCGTTTATTCAAACCGACAACGGCTGGCAAGCCGCTGAAGGCGGCGAAGCGCAACCGGCTTCCGAGCCGAAAAAGCTGCCACTGAATAACCGCCTGCGCGGCTTGATTAGCACCGCGCAAGCCAGCCATCTGCTGCTGGATAAAGAGCCGGCCATCCGCATGGCCGCCGCCCAGCAATTGCAGAAAAACGCCAAACCGGCGCAGCTGCAATTGCTCAATTCGCGGGTCGCCAGTGAAGACGATGACGCCGTGCGCGACGCTCTCTCCCTGGCCTTGGCCAACCTGCAACTGATCGACCCTGACCCCGCGATTCGCCTGGCCGCCGTGCGCTTACTGGGCGAAACCGGCGACCCACAAGCGCGTACGCGTTTGGAAGGTTTGCTCGACCCAGCAGTGGAAACCGATGCCGGCGTACGCACCGCCGCTGAAACCAGCTTGGCGCAGGTAAAACGCCGCCTGCTGGTAGGCGAACTACTTGGCCAGGCCTTTAGTGGCTTGTCCTTAGGCTCGATTTTGCTGCTGGCAGCGCTGGGCCTGGCGATCACCTTTGGCTTGCTCGGGGTGATCAATATGGCCCACGGCGAAATGCTGATGCTCGGCGCCTACTCCACCTATATGGTGCAAATCCTGTTTCAGCGCTTGGCACCGGAAGCCTTGGCGTTCTATCCGCTGGTGGCGCTGCCGGTGGCGTTTTTTGTCACCGCCGCCATCGGCATGGCCCTGGAGCGCACGGTGATCCGCCACCTCTACGGCCGTCCGCTGGAAACCCTGCTGGCCACCTGGGGCATCAGCCTGATGCTGATTCAACTGGTACGCGTGGTGTTTGGTGCGCAAAACGTCGAAGTGGCCAACCCGGCCTGGTTGTCTGGCGGCGTGCAAGTGCTGCCAAACCTGGTACTGCCCTATAGCCGCATGGTGATCATCGGTTTCGCCCTATTTGTAGTGGTGCTGACCTGGCTGCTGCTAAACAAAACCCGCCTCGGCCTGAACGTTCGCGCCGTTACGCAAAACCGCAATATGGCCGCCTGCTGCGGCGTGCCTACGGGCCGCGTGGACATGCTCGCCTTTGGCCTTGGCTCCGGTATCGCTGGCCTGGGCGGCGTGGCCCTCAGCCAGATCGGCAACGTCGGCCCGGACCTTGGCCAGAGCTACATCATCGACTCGTTTCTGGTGGTGGTGCTCGGCGGCGTCGGGCAACTGGCCGGCAGCGTAATGGCGGCCTTTGGTCTGGGCATTGCCAACAAGATTCTGGAACCACAGATCGGCGCCGTACTGGGCAAAATTCTTATCCTCGCGTTGATCATTCTGTTTATTCAGAAACGTCCGCAGGGCCTCTTTGCACTTAAAGGTCGGGTGATCGATTGAACCAGCCAATCAGCCTTACGCTGGCGCAAAAAGCCGGCCCCAAACTGACCCTCGGCATTGGCGCCGTGGTGCTCGCCATTCTGATTATTCTGCCGCTGCTGCACCTGTTGCCGGCGGATAACCCGCTGCAGGTGTCGGCCTACACCCTGACGCTGGTGGGCAAGATTCTTTGCTACGCCATCGTTGCCCTGGCGCTGGACTTGGTCTGGGGCTATGCCGGCTTGCTGTCGCTCGGCCACGGCCTGTTCTTCGCCCTTGGCGGCTATGCCATGGGCATGTACCTGATGCGTGAAAGCGCCGGCGATGGCTTGCCAGCGTTTATGGTGTTTTTGTCCTGGACCGAATTGCCGTGGTACTGGACCGGCACCCAGCACTTCCTCTGGGCCATGTGCCTGGTGGTGTTGGCGCCAGGGTTGCTGGCGCTGGTGTTTGGCTTTTTCGCCTTTCGCTCGCGGATCAAGGGTGTGTACTTCTCGATCATGACCCAGGCCCTGACCTTCGCCGGCATGCTGTTGTTTTTCCGCAACGAAACCGGCTTTGGCGGCAATAACGGCTTTACCAACTTCCGCACCATTCTTGGCTTCGACATCACCGCCCCCGGCACGCGCACGGCGTTGTTTCTGGCGATCGTCGCGCTGTTAGCCGCCAGCCTGTTTCTCGGCTGGCGCCTGGCGAAAAGCAAGTTTGGCCGGGTGCTGACGGCCCTGCGCGATGCGGAAAACCGCCTGATGTTCTGCGGCTACGACCCACGCGGCTACAAGCTGTTTATCTGGGT
>CAZIWV010000028.1:37906-71217 GCA_964543145.1 uncultured Pseudomonas sp. | reverse complement strand
TCGAAGGCTCGCCGCTGCTCTATGTGCCCCAGGTTTACTGGGACTGGTGCCGCCCGCAAGTTCTGGTGATGGAGCGCATCTACGGTGTGCAGGTCACCGACATGGCCACCCTCGCCGACCAGCGCACCGACCTGAAACTGCTCGCCGAACGTGGCGTGGAGATCTTCTTTACCCAGGTGTTTCGCGACAGCTTTTTCCACGCCGACATGCACCCGGGCAATATTTTCGTCAGCACGCGCACGCCGTGGAGCCCGCAGTACATCGCTATCGACTGCGGCATTATCGGCAGCCTGACCCCGGAAGATCAGGACTACCTGGCGCGTAACCTGATCGCCTTTTTTAAGCGTGATTACCGCAAAGTAGCCCAGCTGCATATCGACTCCGGTTGGGTGCCGGCGGAAACCAAGGTCAACGATTTTGAGGCGGCGATTCGCACCGTCTGCGAGCCGATTTTCGAGCGGCCGCTGAAAGATATCTCCTTTGGTTTGCTGCTGATGCGCCTGTTCCAGACCGCGCGGCGCTTCAATATGGAGATTCAGCCGCAGTTGGTGTTGCTGCAAAAAACCCTGCTGAATATCGAAGGTCTGGGCCGTCAGCTGTACCCGGACCTGGACCTGTGGACCACCGCGCAACCGTTCCTGGAGCGCTGGATGCGTGAGCGGGTCAGCCCGAAAAGCTTGCTGCAAAACCTGCAATCCCAGGTCGAACAGGTGCCGCACCTGGCCCATATGACCCGCGAATTGCTGGAACGCATGGCCCAGCCGCACCTGCATAATCCGCCACTCAACCGGCAGGCGGACCGCGACCATTGGGCCTTGCGCCTAGTGGGTACCGCGCTGTTGGGCGGCGGTATTACCCTCGCGCTGGCAGCCGCCAGCGTGACCGTTACGGCGCTGTGGCCGGCCGGTTTGATGAGCGCCAGCGGTCTGTACCTGATCCTGCGCCGATAGCCAGTAACGCCCTCAGCTGGCAAACTCGCCAAACGATTTGCCGGGCCAGGCCCGATTGATGGAATTGCAATGAACGATTGGCTAGACGAGATCAACTGGAACAGTGACGGCCTGGTGCCGGCCATTGCCCAAGACTACAAAACCGGCCGCGTACTGATGATGGCCTGGATGAACCGCGAGGCCTTGAGCCTTACTGCTGTAGAGCAGCGCGCCATTTACTGGTCGCGCTCGCGGGGCAAGCTCTGGCGCAAGGGCGAAGAGTCCGGCCATGTGCAAAAGCTGCATGAAATGCGCCTGGACTGCGACGAAGACGTGATCATCCTGATGGTCGAGCAACTGGGCGGCATCGCGTGCCACACCGGCCGCGAAAGCTGCTTCTACCGCGTCTATGAAAATGGCGGCTGGAAAGCCGTCGACCCGGTGCTGAAAGACCCACACGCCATCTATGCCGAAGGACACAGCCATGAGTGAGCCCTCCATGTCTGACACCCTTAGCCGCGTTGCCCAAGTGCTAGAAGAGCGCAAAGGCGCTGCGCCGGACAGCTCCTACGTGGCCAGCCTGTACCACAAGGGTTTGAACAAAATTCTGGAAAAGGTTGGTGAGGAGTCGGTGGAAACCATCCTCGCCGCCAAAGATGCCGCCGTCAGCGGCGATTGCAGCGATCTGATCTACGAAACCGCCGACCTGTGGTTCCACAGCCTGGTCATGCTCGCCCACTTGGGGCAGAACCCCCAGGCGGTGTTGGATGAACTGGACCGGCGTTTCGGTTTGTCCGGGCATGCGGAAAAAGCGGCCCGCGACCCTTCTTAAAATCTGCTTATCGAGAGGAACAGTTCCATGGGTATTTTTGACTGGAAACACTGGGTCGTCATTCTGATCGTGGTTGTGCTGGTGTTCGGTACCAAGAAGCTCAAGGGCCTGGGTGGCGATGTAGGCGAAGCCATTAAAGGCTTTCGCAAAGCCATGAACGATGATGAAAAGCCGGCTGAGCCAGTAGCGCCCGTACCGCCTACGGCGGCGCCTCAGGCACCGCTGAACCAACCGCACACCATCGATGCGCACACGCAGAAAGTCGACGAGCCAGCGCGCAAGGACTAACCCATGTTTGGCATTAGCTTCGGCGAATTGCTGCTGGTGGGCCTGGTGGCCCTGCTGGTGCTCGGCCCAGAACGCCTGCCAGGTGCCGCGCGCACCGCAGGTCTGTGGATCGGCCGCCTGAAACGCAGCTTCAATGCGATCAAACAGGAAGTGGAACGCGAAATCGGCGCCGATGAAATTCGGCGCCAGCTACACAACGAGCACATTCTGGCCCTGGAGCAAGAAGCCCGGAATGCCATCGCACCGCCGCACGTGCCGGCCGCGCCGCCGCTGGCCCAGGCTGATGCGATTGCCTCGCCGGCACCGGTTGCGGCTGTTGCGCCGCCTGTAGTGGCCGCCGAACCCGCCCCAGCAGCGCCAGCGGCCGAGCCTGTTAACGAGCAGCAAGGCCAACTGGACTTGCCCGTTCCACCTCAACCGCCGCGAGCCCCATGAGCGCAGACACCCCGGAAAACGACCAGCAAATGCCGCTGGTTTCGCACCTCACCGAGTTGCGCACGCGCCTGCTGCGCTGCGTGGCGGCGACCTTTCTAATCTTCGCCGGCCTGTTTTATTTCGCCCGCGACATCTACACCATCGCCTCCGAACCGCTGCGCCGCTTCTTGCCCGAAGGCGCGACGATGATCGCCATCGACCCGGCCTCAGCGTTTTTGGCGCCGCTAAAACTGACCATGGTCATCGCCCTATTCGTCAGCATGCCGGTGATTTTGTACCAAGCCTGGGGCTTTATCGCCCCCGGTTTGTACAAGCACGAAAAGCGCATCGCTGTGCCGCTGCTGACCTCCAGCGTGGTGCTGTTTTACGGCGGTATGGCGTTTGCCTACTTTCTGGTGTTGCCGCTGATCTATCACTTCTTGCTCGGTTCGGCGCCGGTGGGCGTTACGCCGATGACCGATATCAACACCTACCTCGACTCGGTGCTGACCCTGCTCTTCGCCTTTGGCGTGGCCTTTGAGATTCCGGTGGCGGTGGTGCTGCTGGTGATCATCGGCGTGGTCGATGTCGCCTACCTGAAGAAGATTCGCCCCTACGTGATCATTGGCTGCTTTGTGGTCGGCATGATCCTCACCCCGCCAGACCCGCTGTCGCAAACCCTGCTCGCGGTGCCAATGTGGATGCTGTTTGAGGTGGGCGTATTTTTTGGCGGCATGGTGCGCAAGCGCGCCCCGGAAAGTGAAAGCGACGCCCAACCGCCAGCCACCCAGCCGTGAACCTGCTGCTACTGGAAGACGCCGACTTTGTCGGCGCCGATCGCGTAATTCTGCGCGACCGTCGCCTGACCCATTTGCAGGAAGTGCACCGCGCCGAATCCGGCGACAGCCTGCGGGTTGGCCGCATCGGTGGGCTAATGGGCAGCGGGCAAATCGTGCGCCTGGAGGCCAACGAAGCCGAGCTGCAGATCAGCCTCGACCAAGCGCCGCCAGAAAAGCTAGCACTGACCCTGCTGCTCGCCCTGCCCCGGCCAAAAATGCTCCGTCGCGTGTTGCAGACCGTCGCCAGCATGGGTGTGCCACGTTTAATTTTGCTTAACAGCTACCGCGTGGAAAAAAGCTTCTGGCAAACACCGTTTCTCGAAGCGACAGCGATTCGCGAACAGCTGATTCTGGGCCTGGAGCAATCACGCGATACCGTGCTGCCCGAAGTGCGCATCGAAAAGCGCTTTAAACCCTTTGTTGAAGACCATCTGGCGCAGATCTGTGCCGGCACCCAGGGCTTGGTCGGCCACCCCGGCCAATACCCCGCATGCCCGCGTGCCGTGGACGGCCCGGTGACCTTAGCCATTGGGCCGGAGGGTGGCTGGATTCCCTATGAAGTGGAAAAGCTCGCCGAGGCAGGTTTGCAGCCCGTGCAATTGGGCGAGCGGATTTTGCGGGTGGAAACGGCGGTGACAGCATTACTCGCACGACTGTTCTAGGCCCCGCTGTTGGGCTTCACTGCGCTCACCGAACGCGGAACGATCCAACCTACACATGCCCGTAGGTTGGGTTGAGCACAGCGAAGCCGAACAATCCAGGCCCACCCCGGTTAAGCGCCCGGCACCCGATGCCAATGCGCCGGCAACAACTGACCTTCCAGCTCCGGCGCCTCGCGCAAGCTCATATCACGCGCCTGCAACGGCTCGCCGCATTCGGAACAGACCAACACACCCCGCACTTCATGCCCACAGGTTTTGTGCACATGGCGGATCGGCTGGCCTTCTTCGCCGCTCATATGGCGATCGCCCCAGTTCACTAACGCCAGCACGGCCGGGTACAGGTCGTGACCTTTGGCGGTCAACCTATACTCTTCGCGCAGCGGCCGCTGCTGATACGCGCTTTTCGCCAGCACGCCGCTATCGGTCAAGCGTTTAAGGCGCTCAGCTAAAACGTGACGAGTAATGCCCAGGCGCTTTTCAAAGTCATCGAAACGGCGCACACCCATAAAACATTCGCGCAGCACCAGCAGCGTCCAGCGGTCGCCAACCACCGATAAAGTGCGCGCCAACGAGCACGGCTGTTGGTCGAGTTCTTCCCAGCGCATAGGGGTTCTCCAAGGGTTCTGGCCGCTACCTTAACTTGACAGGTTCTAAAAAGGAACTGACTATCTCGACCAAGTTCTAAAAAGGAACTGACCCTTACACCTGACAGGACAATAACAATGAGCGAACGCAAAGCAGTGTTAGTGGTGGGAGCCGGCGATGCTACCGGCGCGGCGATAGCCAAGCGCTTTGCCCGTGAAGGCTATGTAGCCTGCGTGGCACGGCGCAATGCCGACAAGCTTGAGCCGTTAGTAGCCGAGATCACTGCCGCAGGCGGAGAAGCTCGCGCCTTTGGCTGCGATGCGCGCATCGAGGAACAGGTGCAGGCGATGTTCGCCACCATCGAGCGCGAGGTCGGCCCGCTGGAAGTGGTGGTGTTTAACATCGGCGCCAACGTGCATTTCTCCATCACCGAAACCACCGAGCGGGTGTATCGCAAGGTTTGGGAAATGGCCGCCCTGGCGGGGTTTCTCACCGGCCGCGAAGCTGCCAGCGTGATGTTGCCCCGTAGTCGCGGCACCATCATTTTTACCGGCGCCACCGCCTCGTTGCGCGGCGGCAAAGGCTTTAGCGCGTTTGCCAGCGCCAAATTCGCCCTGCGCGCCACCGCCCAGAGCATGGCTCGCGAACTGGGGCCGCTGGGCATTCATGTCGCCCACCCGATCATTGATGGGGCCATTGATACGGCGTTTATCCGCGACAACTTCCCCGAGCGCTACGCCCTTAAAGAGCAGGACGGCATTCTCAACCCCGACCATATCGCTGAAAGTTACTGGCAGATTCACACCCAGCCGCGTGATTCATGGACCCATGAACTGGATCTGCGCCCATGGCTAGAGACGTTTTAAAGCCCAACAGGCTCCGTTTGCACAATAAAAAGGAAAAAAACATGAGCAAAACCCTGGAATTCTTTTTCGACGTTGGTAGCCCAACCACGTACCTGGCCTGGACCCAACTGCCGAAAATCGCCGCCGCTGCCGGCGTGGAAATCACCTGGAAACCCATGCTGCTGGGCGGCGTTTTCAAAGCCACCGGTAACCAGTCGCCTATCGCTATTCCGGCCAAAGCCAAATACACCCTCGCCGATATGCAGCGATTTGCTACGCGCTATGGCGTGCCGATGGCGTTTAACCCGTTCTTTCCCATCAACACCTTGGTGCTCATGCGCGGCGCAGCGGGCTACATGGGTACGGCGAATTTCCACCCCTATTTGCAAGCCGTGTTTACCGCACTGTGGGTGGAGCAAAAAAATATGGGCGACCCCGCAGTTGTTGCTCAGGTGTTAAGCACCGTAGGGTTAGACCCGCAGCAGTTCGAGCATCTGGTCAATGACGACGAGGTCAAACGACGTTTGAAAGACATCACTGACGACGCGATCAACCGCGGCGCTTTTGGTGCGCCGATTTTCTTTGTTGATGGCGAAATGCACTTCGGCCAGGACCGCTTGGACTTTGTCGCCGAGGCCCTTGCGAGGTAGTGCGCAGTTAGCCCCCCCCCCGCGACAAACACACCACCCCGCGCACATTACCCTTGCAGGCAAATCAACGTTAATCGCAGATTCACCTGCAGGCCCCCGCCCCATCTGCTACGCGCTGCGCAGCTCGAACTGCTCAGCCGTAGCCCCGCGCAACATAGAACTATCAAACGTAGAACAACAAGTTAAATCCGCAACTATAAAAGCCGAAAAAGACAACTTCCCAAAAAGACATATAACTTTGTTATGTAGCCTATTTCCCAACTCAATTTTAAGCGATTGACTACCGATACAAGCGGGCAGATTCTTTACCAAAGAAAAACTTTATAGAGCAATTTTATGAATAGCAAAAACTTAGCATTCAGACTATTCAGAACATCAACCAGACAAAGTAAAAACCACCCTCGAGCCACTTAACGAATCCAAACTACCTAGTGGCATTTGAGGCAAGGCCCTATCCGCGAACATTTCCACCTAGCGAGAACTATAAATATCAAAGGATGCAATCATGCAAGCGCTAAGACTTATATCCTCGAACGCAGTTAGCCCCTCCTGCACTAGCGCAGAGGAAAGTAGCTACAGCAGCGTGTTTGATGACATGACTGCAAAAAACGCCTCCCCTACTGGCCACGCAAAGCGCCTCACCCACCTTGCCACAGCGCTCGCCATTGCTCTTCTTACGCTCACCGGCGCGTTACTCCCCGCCACTGCCAATGCAATTATCAGCGGAGCGAGCGCTGAAAAACCCTGGGTAGTAAAAGTGACCGGCTACATAAATGGTCGGCAAAGCGCATGTTCCGGCGCAGCGCTAAATGCACAGATAGTCGCTATAGCCGCACGTTGCGCGCTGGGCAAGGTTACTTATCCAGACGGGACTATTGTTGATCTTTCAACTACCAGTCATTGGGCAGTAACCGACGCAGTAGGCGTAAAACTTTTAATCCTCAGCCAGGAACACAAATTGGCTGAATACCCAACACTCGGTGCTTATCATGTTAGTGGCGCGGCAGTCCCTTTCCCGCCTGGAACCATCGGCAGCGCGTATGGGTATGGGGCCGACAACGCGGTCAAGCAAAAAACACTCGCCGTGCGCCTAAAGGAACACGCTAAGACTGACAGCGGTAACGAAGTGCTTCGTGCCTATGAGATCAACGGCCGAGCAGAAGGCGGAGACTCTGGAGGCCCGCTAATTATCAACAACAAGTTAGTGGGCATTATGTCTGGGGCGATAAAGGACATTGATGGCGAGTCGCTTGTCGAGTTTCTAGGCATATCCAGCACAATTTCTACTCTTCGTCAGATGGAACATGCGCGAGAAATGCGCGAAGCACCCAAAGTAGACAGCGAACTTCCGTGGATTAGCGCAACCACGGTCGAGAATGGGCGTTTTTCAGTGAAAATGAGTTCCGAGCTAATTAACTCTGGCCGCCAAGTGGTGATGTGGCGTAACGGTCAATATATTGGCGAAGTAAAGAGCGATGTTTCTTATAACTGCGACAAAACCAACATCAGTGATGGCTCAGTTATTTCACCATTCGCGCGCGTACATGATGACGACTTGCTGAAAATAGGCATTATTGACGGAATTAACGCTTCAAAATATTCAGAGCCACTCTATGAACAGCGGCTAACCGGAGTAGAAAATGTCGCACTCAAAGGTAAAAAAATCAACATTAGACTAAGTGAAACACTGATTAACTCCGGCCAGCGAGTCATCATCTGGATTAACAATACCTATGCTGCCGAAGTTTTCAGGGGCTCTATCTACTATGCTGCTGCAACACGTCTCCCGGGCGCGTCACTATTGACAATTGAAGCCAGTAATTTTGCTCCGAAAGTGCCTGCAACCGGTTATGGAACCACCACAACATCGGCAACCAATAGCAACCGCGGACTATCCATACAGATCGGAGTTGTTCCCGGCTCCCCAGGAATGAAGATTGGTAATCCGCGCGATGCAAAACTTCTATACAGCGCAACACTTCTCTGAGTTGTTTAACAATGACTACACCCTTGGCGTATACGTTTGAGTGGCAGTTATCGTTAACCGCTAAATAACACCAAACGATGCCGAGAAAAATTCAAAGGATGGTGAATATGAATATTTTTAGTGGTGCGTCATCTATCAAAAACTCTTCAATACTCACGCAGCTTCCGATTGCCTCCACTTTCGCCAAACAGACGAAGACTTCAAAGTGGCGAGCGGCACGCGCGAGTTTGGGCTGCCTTGCACTGATTACAACCCTGTCGATATTTATGCTTAGCCTCTCTCCCACTGCCAAAGCGCTTACCAAAGCAACGGAATCCACACAGCCGTGGGTAGTGCGTGCACTTTCCTATGCGCATGGGGACTTGGGCGGTGCTTGCTCCGGAGCGGCGATAAACGAGCAGATGGTTATCACTGCCGCTCATTGCAAAGCAGATGTGATCATGTACGAAGACATCGACCACTTTGTCATCGTTGAAAGTCATTTTCCTATTGATGGAACTGACATTCAGGTACTGGTGCTTAGAGACTCACACCCGATCAGTCAGTACCCGGTGCTTGGCTCTGATCGGCTTGCCAATGCCGGTAGCGCATTTGCTGCGGGAACAATAGGCACCGTTTACGGATATGGCCCTAAAGATGATCTGCCCCAGAAACGCCTGAGTGTGAGCATCGACAGGCACGGCGCAACCCCTTCTTATAAAGAGTATCTGCAAACTATCGTAACCAACGGCGGAGAGACAGAGCAGGGCGACTCTGGCGGACCTCTGATTATCAACAACCAATTGGTGGGCATTTTATCGGGCTCACGCACCCATCCCAAAGACGGCCATAGGTACGAAGTGTTCAGCGGCATCTCGCCGGCGCTCTCGACAATCCGCCAGCTCGAACATGCTCGTGAAATGCGCTCTATTGCAGCGCAACCCGACAATCAAATGCCGTGGATAAGTGCCGTCAAAGTCGAAAATCAGGCGCTGTCGCTCACCTTGAGCGATGAACTTATCAACTCCGGAAAGCAAATAGTTGCATGGATCAACGGTAGATACTTGGGCGAGATACATGGCAACCACCATTACTACGCAACAAAACAAGTAATTCCCGGCGGAGCTATTTTTAAAATGGGTGGTTTCCGTGTTCGTGATACCGACATTATTCAGGTGGGCATTGTCACCGGCAACAACAGCCCAGAAAGCTCAACCCTCCTTTACCAATCGCTTCCTTCGGGCATCCAGGCTGTCAACATCGAAGATGGCAAATTGACGGTCACTATGAGTTCGCCACTTGTGAACTCTGGGCATAAAATTGTTGCATGGATTAACGGCAAGTACACCGGTGAAGTTCAAAGCGACGTATCCTATTACGCCGAAAAGAAGAACATTGATGGAGCTTCGGTCATTACCTTTACATATAACCCCACGCAGTACGGTGACCTTATACAGATTGGCATTGTAACCAACACCAACGCCCCAGAAGCTTCACTGCTGCTGTTCAACGGCCGACCTTCCGGGATCGAGAGCGTTGCTTTCAACAACGATCACTTCAACATCAAAATGACTCCGCCAATGGTCCATTCCGCACAGCGTCTGATCATCTGGGTGGATGGCGCCTATTCCGCAGAGCTCTATAAAGGGCTGCAATACTATGGCAAGCACACACCTGTAGCTAATGGCGCTCTCTATAACGTGGCTTCCGGCATAGCAAACGCAACATCCAACATTCAGATCGGCATAGTACCCGGCGAACCAGGAGAGCCGTTCGACATACCTGAAACGGCCAAAATCCTTTATAGCAATTAAAAACTTTCACTTAGAAGAGCCCTTACTGGTGGCCGTTACCTAGGCGTTTCTAGGCCAACGGAAACCATACCTTGTTGTTTTTCAGCTAATCAGCTCTAGCTAGGTAGCAATTATAAGAGCCCAGACAAAAAACTCGCGCATTAACTAAATACACGCAACAGAAACAAGGAAAACCGCGATGACGCCCTGGAAATCAACGACCCAACTCTTACACTCGCTAAACGCCAGTATAGAAACTCAGACACTACAACGCTTAATGAGACTGAACAAGTATTCTTCGCGATTTCTAACAACCGCCTTAACAACAGCATCTTTATTAATAAGTGGCACTGCGAACGCTATTCTCGGAGGCGAGACAGGCTTTACGCAACAACCCTGGGTCGTTGAGATACTACAGACTCTGGGCAAAAGAGAGGGGAAGTGTTCCGGCGCCGCGATTAACGAGCTATTGGTTATTACTGCAAAACACTGTGTGGCAAACTATGTTTCTTTCACCGACGGTTCGCGAATCGCCGTGGCTAGCGTCCACCCGATTTCTAATGCCGATCTTCAGGTGTTGGTACTCACTCAGGGGCACTCATTAGATAAATATCCAAAGCTGGGCCCTAACTATTTGAAAGCACGCAGCCCAATTCCGGTTGGGACCAGGGGTATGACATACGGATACGGGGGCGTGGTTTTTAGTCCGCAAAAAAAAATGAATGTAGAAGTTATCTATCACTCCAACGTGGAACAAGCGGACGAAATTTTCTGGGTTAAGGGGCTGGATGGCGAAGCCGAAGAGGGAGACTCGGGAGCACCACTGATATTCGACGACATGCTAATGGGATTACTGCATGCAAGCTATGAAAAAGACGACGGCATCTACTTTGCTTATGAAGCACTTTACCCTGCAATATCAACCATCCGGCAGTTGGAACACGCGCGTGAAATGCGTTCGGTTGATATAGATGAATCGGTTAACCCTTGGATCAGCAAAGTAAGGGTATCAAACCAACGACTCTACGTAGACATGAGTTCAAAGCTAGTAAATTCCGGCAAAAAAGTAGTTATATGGGTTAACGGCAAATATGTTGGCAGTGTTTGGAACGACATTTCATATTACTGCGAAAAATTTAATTATGACGGCGGCTCCGAAATATCACCCTTAACCCCGATACATGGTGGCGATCTTATCCAAATTGGCATTGATGAGAGCGCTGGCCCCAACTCACCAAGTGGTTCGCAGATGCTGTTCGAAACCCGAAACAATGGCGTTGAGGTGGTTAAACGCCTCCAAGATGTCATCACCTTTCGCCTGAGTTCCGAGCTGGTCAATTCGGGTAAACGCGTCATCATTTGGTACGACGGCGTCTATGCGGCGGAGGCCTATAACGGAAGCGTGTTCTACTCAACTGTCGTAGACATCCCTGGAGGGAAAAACTTTTTCCCTAACTGGCGTTCAGTCCCTCTTAATACCGTGGTGGCTGTGGGGGTTGTTGACGGCGTGCCGGGAACCCCCTACGGAACACCCGACACCGCAAAGCAGATCCTCTACAAAGGTATCCCCGAGGTACAGGAGTGATCTGAGGCCAAGCCAGGCGCCAGTGCTAGACGACCTGCGTGCGGCAACCATCGTATTATTTAGGTTGATTGCCCTCGCAGACTCAATGGCACCCCCGCTTGGTTGGCCTTACGGCTTACTGCAGTTGCGAAACTCCCCCGGTGCTTCCCCCAAACCCAACGTTTGAACGCGCGGTAAAACGTACTGGGTTCGCATAGCCTGGCGTACTAAATGAGCACTTCAATCTAGCTACCCCAGAAGACATATGACCACAACTCCAAGAAAAACTTATAAAAAGCAGCACCGCTAGATATTCCGCACTAGAAGTTGACTATTAAGTAATTACTTACGGAAAGCATTCAAAAAAATCGCACACTGATGTACTTATTCACTCTCAAGGACATCCCCATGACGCTACTAGAAACCACTTCAGCAAATAACTTTCGCACAACCGCTACAACTATCGCCGGCCTCATGGTGACGATGGCATTGCTAGGATCGCCCCTTCCGGCGTTGGCAATTTCCGGTGGGGCTACGTCTACAAAACCCTGGGTTGTCCAACTCAGTGGTGTAGAAAATGGAAAGCGCAAAATATGCAGCGGCGCAGCCCTTGGCCCAGATTTAGTGATTACCGCTGCGCATTGTCCCTGGGCAGAAATCCTCTATCCGGATGGCAGCAAGGCATTACCGCAGGCTTATTACACCGTCGAAGGTGGAGCAGATATCAGATTGATTACCCTGGCCCAAACGCATCCACTCAAGGAATACCCCAAATTAGGGCCAAATTATCTGGCCGACAAACGCATACTTCCCGCGGGCACAGTTGGCACCGCATACGGACACGCTAACGGGGTACAGAAGAGTCTGAGTGTAAAGTTAAAAAACCATGGGCATACCAAGGAAACTCGTGAAGCCCTTCAAGTGGTCGGTCGCAATGGTAATGTTGAAAAAGGTGACTCGGGAGGGCCGCTTATAATTAACGGGCTGCTTGTAGGCATACAATCCGCGACCAACCCTGAACACACACTGGCAGAGTATCACGGGCTTTCCACCACGATTTCATTGCTCAGGCAAATGGAGCATGCCCGCGAAATGCGCTCGGTCGATGTAGATGAATCGGCTATACCTTGGATCAGCAAAGTGCGAGTTTCGAACCAACGCCTCTACGTAGACATGAGTTCCGAATTAATAAATTCTGGAAAAAAAGTGGTTATGTGGGTGAACGGCAACTATGTGGGAAGTGTTTGGAACGACATTTCCTATTACTGCGAAAAATTTAATTACTCCGGTGGCTCCGAAATATCACCCTTAACCCCAATACATGGTGGAGATCTCATTCAGATTGGCATTGATGAGGGCGCGGGCCCCAATTCACCGAGTGGTTCGCAAATGCTGTTCGAAACTCAAAACAATGGTGTAGAGGTGGTTAAACGTCTCGAGGATGTCATCACCTTTCGCCTGAGTTCCGAGCTGGTCAATTCCGGCAAACGCATCATCATTTGGTACGACGGCGTCTATGCCGCGGAGGTCTATAAGGGAACAGTGTTTTACTCAACGGTGGTTGACGTACCTGGAGGGAAAAACTTTTTCCCTAACTGGCGCTCAGTGCCGCTCGACACGGTGGTGGCTGTTGGGGTCGTCGACGGTAGACCGGGAGCAGCATTCGGAACACCCGACACTGCGAAGGAGATTCTCTATAAAGATATCCCGGAGGTACAAGAATGATCTGCGCGCACGCCAAGCGCTGGAGCTAGGCCAGCGCGGTGAGGCAACCACTGCACCTCTGGCGTTGGTTGCCCTGGCAGATCAAATAGCTCCCCCTGCCTGGCCTTAAGGCTTACCGCGCTTGCGAAACTCCACCGGTGTTTCTCCGACCCAGCGTTTAAACGCGCGGTAAAACGTGCTGGGTTCGGAGAAGCCCGTGCGCTCAACGATCACTTCAATGCGCTCGTCAGTTTTCAGTAACAGCTCCTTGGCCAACCGGCAGCGGTAGTCGGTGACCAAGTCGTTAAAGCGCACGCCGGCCATGGCCAAGCGCTCCCGCAGGCGGCGCGGCGGCATATTCAGGCGCCCCGCTACCTGTTCCAGGGTGGCGCCGCTATCCACCAACAACTCTCCAATCAACTCGCGTACCTGGCGAACCAGATCCAGGCGTTCCACTTCGGCCAGTTGTCGACGGGCGAGCGATTCGTGCATACGCAGCAATTCAGGTGCGGCATGGCGCGAGGCGCGCTCAAGCACATCGGCATCGAATTGCAGCGCGTAGCGCTCGGCGCCAAGCTCGGCGGCACAGCCATAGACATCCCGGTAACGCTCGGGCGTCGCACCCTGCTCATGGATCAGTTGCACCAGACGCGGTTTGAATTGCCCCTCAGTCAGGGCATCAAATAGGCGGATTACCGCACCAGCGAGCATTTCCGGGAAGTGCCGCGGTACGCCGGCAGGCATGCCTAGTTCCAGGGTGGCGAGTTCGCCATCAATGTTCAGGCGAGCGTTGAGGGTGTCGGAGAGCAGGCGCACATAGCGCAGGGCGTGGCGCAGGCCATCACCAAAGGTTTCGCTGGAAAGAAACAGATACTCCAACAGCAACCCATGAAAGGCTGGCAAATGCTGGGCGAGGTACAGTCCCACATCCTCTTCGCCGCATTCCTCGCTAGCCGCTTTCCAAAATAACGCCTGAGCCGAATGCGGGAAACGCCCGGCAGGCAAGCCACCCGGCGGCAAACCGACCCGCGCCAGCACGCGATCAGGGTCGGTGCCGCTGGCCCGCAGGGCGTCGATAACCGGGCGCATCAGCGCCACATCGTCGGTCAGATCACGCGTCATTTTTAGGATTCTTATAGGTTCATGAGGCGCGGCCATCTTAGGCAGTTTTACCCCGCAGGCTCAAGGCCGGGCATTACCTTGAAACAGCCTATTGGCTGGCATGCCGTGCAACCGTGCTGGCCGGCCAATGCTGCATGGCGCAGGCAGGCTAAGCTGCTGGCATCGCCTTGCGCATAAAGAGAGGAGACCTTATGGCCAGCACTTGGCTCGATCTACCCGCCGCCCCTGCCCTGCCTGGGCTATTCGCCCGCGCGGCACTGCGCCGTGGCGTTAAGGGGCAAGTCCTGCCGGACTTTGGTTTACGCACCTCCATCAGCGTGCAACCGAAAAAGCTGGAACGCTATCGACAGCTTTGCGGCTTTAGCGACAACGGCCACCTGCCACCTACCTACCCCCATGTCCTCGCCTTCCCCCTGCAAATGCAACTGCTCACTGACCCCAGGTTTCCCTTTCCACTGCTAGGCCTGGTGCATCTGGAAAACCGCATCCGAGGCGTGCGTCCGCTCGGCGGTATGGGGCCATTTATCGTCAGTGTGCATGTGGAAAATCTGCAGCCCCATGAAAAGGGCGCGGTATTTAGTCTGATCACACGCCTGGAGGATCAACTCGGCCTGCTCTGGGAAGGCGATAGCCGCATTCTCTGCCGCGCACTGAAATTACCGGGGCAACCGGTAGAGCGTGGTGAAGAAATCACCCTGCCGCTGGAGGACGTCGCTCACTGGCAAGCGCCCGCCGATATCGGCCGCCGTTATGCCGCAGTGGCCGGCGATTACAATCCCATCCACCTCTCGGCGCTAAGCGCCAAGCTTTTCGGCTTCCCCCGCGCCATCGCCCACGGCCTGTGGAACAAGGCGCGCACCCTGGCGGCCCTGGGTGATCGTTTGCCAGCCGCGGGTTATGTGGTCGAGGTGCGTTTCCAGAAGCCGGTGCTGCTGCCCAGCGCCGTGACCCTACAAGCCAGCAACCCGGCCAGCAGCGGCCAATTCAAGCTGATCGGTAACAACGATTTGCCGCATATGAGCGGCAGCTGGCGGGTGATCTAGCTCGCGTGAAACAATGCGGCCCTTCAGCCTGGAGCGCCGCATGAACCTCGACGAACTCACCTCGCGCCTGCACGCCATTCGTGACCGTAACGATTGGCGCGGTTTCCACAGCCCGAAAAACCTGGCCATGGCCGCCAGTGTGGAGATGGCCGAGTTGGTGGAAATTTTCCAGTGGCTCAGCGAAGACCAGTCGCGCCAATTGCCTGCCGCAGAACTGGCCCACGCTGGGCAGGAAGTCGGCGATATCGTGCTCTACCTGTTGCTGCTGTGCAGCGAGCTGGGCCTGGATATGAACGAGGTGGTGCGCGCCAAACTGGCCGACAGTGAGCGGCGGTTCGGCAGATGAGCGACCGCCATTTCGACGAGTTAGCCACGCGTTTTGCCGAGAAAATCTACGGCGGCGCCAAAGGTGCCATCCGCCTGGCTGTGTTGCAGGCCGACCTGGCTGAAGCGTTACCTGAGCGGCCACTGCGCATTCTCGATATCGGCGCAGGCCTGGGCCATATGTCGCTGTGGTTAGCCGAGCGTGGCCATCAGGTAACCGTGACCGAACCTGCCGAACCCATGCTGCAAGGCGCCCGCGAACGCTTCGCCGCCGCCGGGCAGACCGCCACGTTTATTCAGGCGCCGTGGCAACACTTGCCAGGGCTACTCACTGAACGCTACGACGTGGTGGTTTGCCACGCCGTGCTGGAATGGCTGGCCGAGCCCCATTCAATTCTGCCCGTGCTGCACCAGCTCACCGCGCCAGGTGGCTGGTTGTCGCTGGCGTTCTATAACAAGGACGCGCTGATTTACCGCAACCTGCTCAAGGGCCATCTGCGTAAATTGCGCAAACAGGAATTCGCCGGTGAAAAGCAAAGCCTGACCCCTCAAATGCCGCTGGACCCACGCGAACTGGCAACGCAACTCGCCGCGCTTTGGCGGGTCGAAAGCCAAAGCGGCGTCAGGGTGTTTCACGACTACATGCCCCGGGAATTCCAAGCTAAGGCCGAATTGGCAGACCTGTTGGAGATGGAGCTGGCCCACCGCCGTCACCCGAGCTTTATGGGCCTTGGTCGTTACCTGCATTGGCTTTGCCGCCCGCTGTAAAACAAGATCTGGAGCGCATGATGAACCGCCGTTTGCATCTGCTGATCTGCTGCTTGGGTCTGGCCGCCTGCCAGAGCCAAAACCCCTATACCGCCACCTCCAACCCGCTCCCCCCCGCGCCACCGCAAGCCGCGCACACCCTTGACCTCAGCGCCTACCCCGCTGCGCCGCGTGATTACGGCCGCTATCAAACCTGGACCTGGGATAACGGCCGTCTGCCTGGCGGCAGCGCTGGCGCCACCCCGGAGCAGATGGCCGATATCCTCAGCAACAGCCTCGACCAGCGCGGCCTGCGCCCTGCCCGCCAAGGCACACCAGCAGATGTCGCCGTGCGCGCCGATGTGCGCGTGGAACGGCGCCTGCGCCAGGTGCAGGACGACTACGGCACGTACTACGGCCGTGGCCCTTATGGTCACAACTACGGCGGCATGTACGGCAGCGTGCCAATCGTGCGTACCTATGAAGAAGAGGTGCAGGTGGTGCGCATTGAATTGCTCGACCCGCGCAACGGCCAAAGCATCTGGAATGGCAGCGCTGAATCCACAAACCGTGGCAAACAAAGCGAGCGCGTGGATGCCATGCGCTCGGCCGTGAACAAAGCCCTTAGCGCCTACCCGCCGCGCTAGCGTTTCCTAACCACGTCTAGACTCAAGCGCGCGCCCCGCGCTGAGAAGGGAGAACCACCATGACTGCCCGTCTGCTGTTAGTGCCCCTGCTGTTGCTACTGGCCGCCTGCCAGAGCACGCAGCTGGATCAGGATTTCGATAAAACCCGCGACTTCGCCGCCTACCGCAGTTTTGTCTGGAAAGAACCGGCGCTGCAGTACAGCCCCGATGACCCACGAATAAAAAGCGACCTTACCGAGCAACGTATCCGCGCAGCGGTTAGCGAGCAGCTCGACCAACGTGGCGTGCGCCTAGCACCGGTCGGCAGTAAAGGCGACGTCAGCGTGCAGGCGTGGCTGATTGTGGAAAACCGTACCGATCAAGTCAGCACCAGCTATGGCGGCGCTTGGGGCGGTTATTGGAATGGTTACTGGGGCGGCCCGGCGTATACCGAAACGCGCAACGTCGATTACAAAGTCGGCACGGTGCAGGTCGACCTGTTCGACGGCAAAGATGGCAAGTTGGTGTGGCGCGGTAGCGCAGAGCAGATCGTGCGCAACAACCAAAGCAGTCCGATTGAACGGGAAACCGCCATACGCGAAACCGTGGCAAAAATCTTGAGCCAGTATCCACCACGTTAACAATGACGCCACTCCCTGCGGCTGTGCCGGTCCGTGCCAAGCGCGGCAATCGCTTGGTGCGCGCAGCCCAACCTCCGGGGCGGTTGGGCTCTACTGCCCCTTTCTTTCCTGCTCCATCGCCTCACCACTGGCGCGGCGCTGGTCCTCCAGGCTGCCACTCTCTTGCTCATTGATGCCCCCGCCGCCCACAGCGCCGGAGCCGCTCTGGTTGTTCATACCTGAGCTGCCATTGTTGACCCCACCCGCATTGTTCACACCGTTACCCGTATTCACCGAGCCTGTGCCGGTATTACCTGTATTGGTGTTGTAGCCGTTGGAATTCACACCATTGGTGTTGGAGTCATTGGTATTAGTGGAGCCGTTGTTGTCGTTGGAATTGTTGGTACCCGTGGCGCCGGTATTATCCGAATTGCCGTTCTGGGTGTTGGTGTTGCGGGTGTTGTTGTTGTAGCCGTTGGAGTTAAAGCCGTTGGTGTTGGAGTCGTTATTGCCGCTCGAGCTGGAGTTGCTGCTGGCATTGTTGGAGTTCGCGTTGCCAGTGGCGTTGCCGCCTGAGGACTGCCCGGCATTACCGCCTGCGCCGCCAGCACCTGACGCACCGGCTCCCGCGCCGCCACCCGCACTTGAGGCGGCAAAGCCCGGAACACTGGCGCTTAAAGCAAGTATCAGTGCGGCACCCAACAACGTCGGTCTGTGGATAAATCGGTTCATCTGTCGCTCCCTAAGCTATAGGCTCGTCGTCTGCTATACAGCTTTGAACCGCTCTGGCAGGTAGGCGTGCGAGGTGTTGGACGAATGGTTGTCGGGGTTACAGTCGCTCTAGACATTTTCTCTCGAGGCCACCCATGCCAACACTCACCCATCGCCCCGCCATTGCCGCTGATCTGCCCGCCGTCGTGGCCATTCCGCAACACGCCGAAGAGCTGTTTTTCTGCTATCCCAAAGGCATTTGGCCGTTCACCGTGGCGCAACTGGCGCAAGCGATGGCACAGCGCGAGGCCAGCACGGTGGTGCTGGCTGAAGACAAAGTGGTGGGTTTTGCCAATTTCTACGCCAGCGAATATGGCGAGCACTGCGCGCTCGGCAACGTGATGGTGGCGGCCACTGCTCGCGGTCAGGGCGTGGCGCATTACTTGATTGCGCAAATGGAGCAGATCGCCCGAGAACGCTTTGCTGCGCGGGAAATGCAGCTGAGCTGCTTTAACGCCAATACGGCCGGCTTGCTGCTCTATCCGACTCTCGGATATCAGGTTTACGCGGTTGAAGAGCGCACCAATCATCTCGGCCAACGCGTGGCGCTGCTGCTTTTTCGCAAGCCGCTCTAATACCACTTATCGGTAAACCGTTCGGGATCAAAACAACAACGCGCTCAGTAATAGCCTTTTGATATTTTTTTAATAGCCAAAGCACTATGCTCGGCGCTCGTAGTTGCTGTGATCACAAAAAATGACAGACGCTGAATTACCGCGTTCGCCCCACACCTTCGCCCTCTGGCGGGAAGTACAAGACACTCGCGTGCGCACACGCCTGGGCGGCATTTACTACTTGCTCGCCTGGTTGCTCACTTGGATTTTCAGCGCCGCGCCCTCGGCGATTTGGCTGAGTAGCATCGCCGGTAGCCTGCTGTTTGCAGCGCTGTTGGCTGCACGTGTGCTGCATATACCGCCACAGTCCCATGCCAGAGAAGATCTGCAATGCTGGCTGGACCGCCATTGGGGCCTGGTGCTACTGACCTCGCTGTGCTGGGGACAAGCCCACGCCTGGGCTCTGTACAGCGATGCACTAACCGACTCGGCGATGATCGCCACGCTTAGCACCGTCGCCTTTAGTACGGCGATGACGTTTAACTTCGCCATGCGCAAAAACCGCGCCTTTGTCGCCCTGCTGCTGCTTTATGTACCCGGTTTGCTGGTGATGGCCATGGACTGGCGCAACGGCCATACCGTGCTGATCACCTTGCTGTTCTACCTCAGCTATTTACTGCTTGCGCTTAACCGCAGCCACCGCGAATACCGCGCCACGCTTGCGTTGGAACTACGCCTATTGCAGCAACAGGAAGCGCTCGACCAACTCAGCCGCACCGACAGCCTCACCCAGTTAGGCAACCGCTACCAGTTCAACAGTCAATTCCAAAGCATGGTGGCCCATGCCAAGCGTACGGGCGAGCCTCTGGCCTTGGTGCTGCTGGATATCGACTTTTTCAAAAAGGTAAACGACCAGCGCGGCCACGCCGGCGGCGATGCCTGCCTGAGCGCTTTTGCCCAACGCATGCGCCAAGTGTTTCGACGCGACAGCGATGCCCTGCTGCGCCTGGGCGGTGAAGAATTTGGCGTGCTGATGCCGGACACTACCCTGGAGCAGGCGCAGTTAATGGCTGAACAGTTCCGCCGCGAGCTGGCGCACAACGGTGTCGACCTGCACGGCGAGCACCTGCCTCTTACCACCAGTCTGGGGGTCGGCCGCTTCGATGCATTGCTGGACGAAGACGCCGAACACTTCTTCAAGCGCGTCGACCGCGCTCTCTATCAGGCCAAACGCAATGGCCGTGATCGACTTGAACTTGCAGTAAGCTAATAAGCCCGCACTCTATGCCGTGGCAATAACGGCATAAATACAGTTAATCACTTACAAGACAGTGCGAAAATATCACAACAACTTTCCGCACACTGAGCGCTAGTCAACATCGAGCTTTATCGAAAACAGCAAACTCCAGATATAAATATCGCAAGCGACAATCACGTTATTGCTGTGGCCCTTTTCCCAAGAGCCACTTGGTTTATTGATTATCGCGGATAACGGGTAGACTCTGTCCTCTGCTGCCCTGCATAGGCCGACTTAAAACTTATAACTTATTGCCAAACCTGGAGTTCGCCCACAGCCGGAACGCTCACATTACAGTGACCTAGAGGATCGCCGCATGAACACAGCAAATAGCTCAGTCAGCCACTCCTCAACTAATCCAACGGAAAAAACACAAAACCCTGAGAGCGCCATAAAACAACAATGTAAGAATTACCTACAACAGCTCGTACGCTCTCTATGCGAGGTTACCGCCACTGCCTTAGCGGCAGGAAGCTTACTGGCTTCCAGCCCTGCACTTGCCATTATTGGCGGAGAATCTTCCAGCAAACCTTGGGTGGTACAAGTGTTTGGTCTAAGTTCCGACATGATGTCGCCTTCCCACTGTTCCGGAGTGGCGATTAACGAACTCATGGTTCTCACCGCCAGGCACTGCAGCGCCAATCTCGTGGTTTTTCCGAGCACTAAAGACGCGACGCAATTTCGGCAATCAACGGTCGGCAGTGCCTATCCCGTCGAAGGAACAGATATACAGGTACTGATTCTGCAAAGCGCGCGCCCTCTCGACTCATATCCACAGCTGGCGCCAGACTACCTTGCCGAAGACAATCCGCTCCCAGAAGGCACCTTGGGCAAGCTATACGCCTATGGTGGTGACGGCACTGCGTTTCAAGAAGCGCAAAAAAGCCTCAATGTTAAAATTTCCAAGCACGAAAAAAGCAAACTATTGACCGAACACTTGCTGGCGCGGGGAGTAAATGGACAAAGCGAAGGCGGTGATTCTGGCGGGCCGCTGATTATTAATAACATACTAGTAGGCATTCTTTCCGCAGATTACGTGTTCCGTTCACACAATCGTTATCTGCTAAGTGAGTACCAAGCAATTGCGCCAGCACTATCGACCATCCGCCAACTGGAGCACGCCCGCGAAATGCGTGCTGTTGCAGAGCACCGCTCAGCGTTGCCCTTCGTCAGCAATGTCAAAGTTGAAAACGGCGCTGTCTGCGCAACAATGAGTTCTGAACTCATTAACTCAGGCAAGCAAATTGTGGTCTGGGTGAACGGCCGCTACTTGGCGGAGGTTAATAAAGATCACTATTACTACGCCACTAAAGAAAACATTAAAGGTGGCGCCATCTTTCGAATGGGCGGTTTCCTGGTCCGTGACACCGATATTGTTCAAGTCGGTATCGTCACCGGTGCAAACAATCCCCAAGCTGCGGAATTGCTTTATGAAAAAATTCCCGGAGGCGTCGAAGATGTCAGCATTAACGGTGGCCAACTCGCAATTAAAATGAGCACCCAACTGATCAACTCCGGGCACAAGATCGGCATCTGGGTGAACGGTGGCTACTTCGGTGAAGTGCAAAGCAACAGGGCGAAGTCACTCTCTAGGCAAGACGTTACTGGCGGGGCAATTTTCAAAAGGAGAGGCGTTCAGTACGGTGATATCGTCAAGGTTGGCGTATTCACCACTACCAACTCCCCCGATGCATCCGTGCTGCTCTACAGCGGTCGACTTTCCGGCATTGAGGACGTCGTTCGCAACGGCAAGCGTTTCGACGTGCGCATGAGCCAGGACATGTTTAACGCGCCCATTCGCTTGATTATTTGGGTGAACGGCGTCTACTCCGCCGAACTTTATAACCGCGTGAACTATAACGGCGCCCGTGAACCGTACTCTGTTGGTGACGTAGTTCGTTTCCCTTCAGCTTTCGTCACCGGTACACCTAACGTTCAGGTTGGCATCGTGCCCGGTAAACCCGGGGACCGTTACGGCACACCAGAGAAGTCCAAACTGCTTTACAGCGGCAGCCCTGACAATGACGACTGACCTACACCACGTATTCAGACGTCGAGAAGAAAAGTCACTGGCCCGTCGTTGACCAGCGCCACCTGCATATCCGCACCAAAGCACCCGTTGGCCACCACCGGGTGTTTTACCTTGGCCTGGCTCACCAGATAGTCGAACAGCTCGGCCCCCTGGGCCGGCGGCGCAGCGCTAGAGAAGCTGGGGCGTAGGCCGCTTTTGGTGTCGGCGGCCAAGGTGAATTGCGAGACCAGTAATAAACCGCCGCCCACATCGGTGAGCGACAGGTTCATCTTGCCGTTGGCGTCGCTGAACACCCGATAGTTAAGCAATTTGTGCAGCAGCATTTCAGCACTCGCTGGCGTGTCGTGCGGCTCAACACCAACCAGCACCAGCAGGCCTTGATCGATAGCGCCGACGGTTTCCCCAGCCACATCCACCCTCGCCTGAGTTACGCGTTGAATCAGCCCCTTCATGCCTCTTCGGGCGCCAGGTTGAGTAGGCGACGGGCAATCTGGTCGGCAGCACGCACCAGGGCATCGGTAATGCCCGGCTCGGCAGCGGCGTGGCCGGCATCACGAATAATCTGCAGCTCGCTATTGGGCCAGGCTTGGTGCAATTCCCAGGCGTTATCCAACGGGCAAATGACGTCGTAACGACCATGCACGATGATGCCGGGCAGGTGGGCGATCTTGTGCATGTCACGGATCAGTTGGTTGGGCTCGAGAAAGGCGTCGTTCATAAAGTAGTGGCATTCGATCCGCGCAATCGACAGCGCGCGCTGGGGCTCAGAAAAGCGCTCAACCACCTGCGGGTTGGGCCGCAGAGTGGCGGTGCGGCCTTCCCAGGTCGACCAGGCTTTGGCCGCATGCATCTGGGCAATCTGGTCGCTACCGCTCAGGCGTTTGTGAAAGGCCGGCAACAGGTCATGGCGTTCTTCCGGCGGAATAGGCGCCACGTAGTCTTGCCAGTAGTCGGGGAACAGGCGGCTGGCGCCTTCCTGATAGAACCACTTGATCTCCTGCGGCCGGCACAGAAAGATCCCGCGCAAAATCAGCGCATGTACGCGCTCAGGGTGGGTTTGCGCATAGGCCAGCGACAGGGTGGAACCCCAGGAGCCGCCGAACAGCACCCATTTGTCGATGCCCAGGTGGTGGCGGATCAACTCAAGGTCAGCGACCAAATCCCAGGTGGTGTTGTTTTCCAGGCTGGCGTGAGGAGTGGAGCGCCCGCAACCGCGCTGGTCGAAGGTGATGATGCGGTATTGGTTGGGGTCGAAATAACGGCGGCTGGCGCCATCGCAACCGGCGCCCGGGCCGCCATGGACAAACACCACGGGAAGGCCATCCGGCGTGCCGCTCTCATCGACATAGAGCACATGCGGCGCCTGCACGGCCAATTCATGGCGAGCGTAAGGCTTAATCTCCGGATACAAAGTCTGCATGCTGCACTCCCTTGTTAGTGACGGCGGTGCCACACGCAAACCCGATGGGTCGGGGTACATTTGCGGGCAACGCGCCTGAGCTCTGCCGGGCATCATAACCATGAAAAACGGAGTTGAGCATGTCAGACCGGATATTTCCCCTCACGCGCCTGTGGATAGTCGCCTTAGCCTTGACGTTAGTTGCTGGCTGCTCACGCAGCGACCCGCAAGCGGCGCTGGAAGCGGCCGTGCAGCAGCTGCAGGAAAACCTCGAAGGCAAACGCAGCAGCGACGTGCTGGAGCAGCTACACCCGGGGTTTCGCGCCCAGCAGCAGTTCGACCGCGAATGGGCTAAGCGCACCATGCTCGGCTTGTTTTTGCGCTACCAGAATGTGCGCGTGATTGCCGTGAGCAAAACCAGCAGTATCGACCCCGCTGTTTCCAGCAAGGGCTATACCGAAGCGCAGGTGGCAGTGACTGGCGCGCAAGGGCTGATACCCGATAACGCCAATGCCTATAGCGTGAAATTGGAGTGGTGGTTGGAAGACGGCGAATGGAAGTTGGCGCGGATAGACTGGAAGTAACAAAAATACCTGGGCGTGACTGCCCTGTAGGGTGTGCTGTGCGCACCAGTCACTCTCAATACCTGCGCAATGGTGCACACAGCACACCCTACAAAAACCTTCATGCGTTAGCCCGGACTGCGCAGAAAGCTCATCAAGCGTAGTGATCGTGCGCCCAGACCAAATAAGCTTCCAACAACCCGCGCAACACCACCTGCGCCTGCGCCGCTAATTCCGGGCGATAGGTAAACGGCGCCTGTTCATCCATATAAATGCACTGGCTCAGCTCCAGCTGCACGGCGTGCACGTTGCTGGCGGGCTGACCGTAATGGCGGGTGATATGGCCACCCTTAAAGCGCCCATTGAGCACATGGCTGTATTGCGGCGCACCAGCGCACACCTGCACTAGCTGCTGCGCCAACTCCGGATCGCAGCTGGCGCCATCGTTGGTGCCGAGGTTGAAGTCAGGCAGTTTGCCGTCGAACAGCATCGGCACGTGGGAGCAAATGGAATGGGCGTCAAACAGCAGCGCGTAGCCGAATTCGGCTTTTAACCGGGCCAGTTCGTTTGTCAGGGTTCGGTGGTAAGGCGTCCAGATTTCCTGCAAGTAACGCTCACGCTCGAAGGCCGAGGGTTGGCCGCCTTCAATAAATAGCGGCTCGCCGTCAAATAACGTGCTGGGGTACAGGCCGGTGGTGGCGGTGGCATACAGCGGGCGGTCATCGGCCGGGCGGTTAAGGTCGACCACATAGCGCGAATAGTTGGCGGCCAAGGTGCTGGCGCCCAGCTCGGCGGCAAAAGCGTACAGCTGGGGAATATGCCAGTCGGTGTCCGGCAGCACGTGTGCTTGCGGCACCAGACCAGCCTGCACAGCCGCGGTCAGTTGCAGGCCGGCGTGGGGCATGCTGATTAGCAGCGGCACGCGACCTTGGGCGAAGATAAAGGGCGTTTCGATTAAGTCAGACATCAATCAGCTCCCGACCCTGGCGGATGATTCGTTTATTCAGCTCACCGCCTAGCCAGTAGGCCAGGTCAGCCGGCTGAGCAATTTGCCAGGCAATAAAGTCGGCCACCTTGCCTACCTCCAGACTGCCATGGCTGGCGCCCAAACCCAGGGCTTTGGCGGCGTTGAGGGTGGCACCGGCCAGCGCTTCTTCCGGGGTAAGACGAAACAGGGTGCAGGCCATATTCAGCATCAAGCGCAGCGACAGCGCCGGTGACGTGCCGGGGTTAAGGTCGCTGGCAATCGCCATGCTCACGCCCTGCTCGCGCAGCATCTGGATCGGTGGCAATTGGGTTTCACGCAGAAAATAAAACGCGCCGGGTAGCAATACAGCAACCGTGCCCGCAGCCGCCATGGCTTGCGCATCGGCCAGCGTCATAAATTCCAGATGATCCGCCGACAAGGCCTTGTGCCGCGCAGCCAGGCTGGAGCCAGCCAGCGACGACAGTTGTTCAGCATGCAGTTTTACCGGCAAGCCCAATTGTTGCGCCGCAATAAACACCCGCTCCACTTGCGCCGGTGAAAATGCCAGGTGCTCGCAGAAGGCATCTACCGCATCCACCAACCCTTCCCGAGCCAGGGTCGGCAGTATTTCGCTGCAGATATGTTCGATATAGGCATCGCTGCGCCCAGCGTATTCCGGCGGTAACGCATGGGCGGCGAGGCAAGTACTGCGCACGGTAACCGGCAGGCTTTCGCCAAGGCGACGGATAACCCGGAGCATCTTGCGTTCGCTGGCCAAGTCGAGGCCGTAGCCGGATTTGATTTCGATGGTGGTCACGCCATCGCGTAGCAGGGCGCGAACACGTTGGCTGGCGCTGGCCAGCAGTTCATCTTCGCTAGCGGCGCGGGTGGCGCACACGGTGCTGGCGATACCGCCACCGGCGGCGGCGATGTCGGCATAGCTCACGCCTTGCAAGCGTTGCTCGAATTCACCGCTGCGGTTGCCGCCGAACACGGCGTGGGTGTGGCAGTCGATCAGGCCTGGGGTTACCCAGGCGCCGTTGAGGTCGTGACGCTGCACATAGTCATCGGCGGGTATATCGGCGTATGGGCCGATCCATTGGATCAGCCCGCCGTTGGTAACAATGGCGGCGTTTTCAATGGCTGAGTAGGTGCCGCCAGCCAGAGTCGCGGCGTGGCAGTTGAACCATAGGTGCTGCATATCCGGCCTCCTGGGCAATAAAGCGGTCTAGTCCCCTCTCCCGTTTACGGGAGAGGGTTAGGGAGAGGGAGCGGCGAAGAGTTGCGAACGGCCAGCCCTCACCCCCGGCCCCTCTCCCGTAAACGGGAGAGGGGTGCAAAGCCGTTGCGTTTGTTTGCCCAGCCCCACACCCGAATACAGGAGAGGGGGGCAAAGCCATTGAGTTTGTTTGCCCGGCCCTACACCCAAATACAGGAGAGGGGTGCAGAGCCGTTGCGTTTATTTGGCGTTTACCATGGGCAAATTCAGCCCCTGCTCCTGCGCACAATCAATAGCAATCTGATACCCCGCATCGGCATGGCGCATCACGCCGGTCGCTGGGTCGTTGTGCAACACGCGGGCAATCCGTGCAGCCGCTTCATCGGTACCGTCGCAGACAATCACCATGCCCGAGTGCTGAGAAAAGCCCATGCCCACGCCACCACCGTGGTGCAGCGATACCCAGGTGGCGCCGCTGGCGGTGTTTAGCAAGGCATTGAGCAGCGGCCAGTCAGACACAGCATCGGACCCATCGCGCATGGCTTCGGTTTCACGATTCGGGCTGGCGACTGAGCCGGAGTCCAGATGATCACGCCCAATCACGATAGGCGCCGACAATTCGCCGCTGCGCACCATTTCGTTAAACGCCAAACCGAGCTTGGCGCGCTGGCCCAGGCCGACCCAGCAAATCCGCGCCGGCAGCCCTTGGAAGGCAATGCGCTCGCGAGCCATATCCAGCCAGCGGTGCAGGTGGGCGTCGTCGGGGATCAGTTCTTTAACCTTGGCGTCGGTCTTGTAGATATCTTCAGCATCACCCGACAACACCGCCCAGCGGAACGGGCCGATGCCACGGCAAAACAATGGGCGGATATAGGCCGGCACAAACCCAGGGAAATCGAAGGCATTGGCCACGCCTTCGTCTTTGGCCATCTGGCGGATGTTGTTGCCGTAGTCGAAGGTTGGCACGCCCATTTGCTGGAACGCCAACATGGCTTGTACATGCACGGCCATGGATTGCTTGGCGGCTTTCACGACTTCGGCCGGCTGGGTTTGCGCTTTGGCGCGGTAGTCATCCCAGGTCCAGCCACTAGGCAGGTAGCCGTTGAGCGGGTCGTGGGCGCTGGTTTGGTCAGTGACCATATCCGGGCGTACACCTCGGCGCACCAGTTCCGGAAGAATGTCAGCGGCATTGCCACACAGGGCGATGGAGATGGCTTTGCCTTCGCCGGTGTATTTGGCGATGCGCGCCAAGGCGTCATCCAGGTCAGTGGCTTGCTCGTCGACGTAACGGGTTTTCAGGCGGAAATCGATGCGGCTTTGCTGGCATTCAATGTTCAGCGAACAGGCGCCAGCCATGCCGGCTGCCAGCGGTTGCGCACCGCCCATGCCGCCTAGGCCGGCGGTCAGTACCCATTTGCCTTTGAGGTTACCGTTGTAGTGCTGGCGGCCGGCTTCCACGAAGGTTTCGTAGGTGCCCTGCACGATGCCCTGGCTGCCAATGTAGATCCAGCTGCCGGCGGTCATCTGCCCGTACATGGCCAGGCCCTTGGCATCCAGCTCGTTGAAGTGCTCCCAGGTGGCCCAGTGCGGCACCAGGTTGGAGTTGGCGATCAGCACGCGCGGGGCGTTGCTGTGGGTTTTGAATACGCCGACCGGTTTGCCCGACTGCACCAGCAGGGTTTCATCCTCTTCAAGCACAGTAAGGGCTTTAACGATGGCGTCGTAACAATCCCAGTCTCGCGCGGCACGGCCAATGCCGCCATACACCACCAACTCGTTAGGGTTTTCCGCCACTTCCGGGTCGAGGTTATTCATCAACATCCGCAGCGGCGCTTCGGTCAGCCAGCTCTTGGCGGTCAGTTGCGTACCACGGGCGGCGCGAACGACGGTGTCACGGTAACGATTGGATGTGCTCATAACAGGCTCCCAGGCGCGTGCGGATAATGAAAAGGTAGGTACAGACCACATGCTGCATCAGCTTGTATATACAAGTAAAGCATAGCAGCAAGCACGATGAATAGCCCGACGCGCGGAAAGTCATAACGAGCGGTCAAAACGTGTAGCGAAACTCCACGCCCAGCCCATAACCGGGGCGCTGTTCAGTGAAGCTTGAAGCAGCCATTTGCACCTGGCCCGCCACGCTGGCCTGGTCGCTAAGGGCATAGCGATAGCCGACGGTGGCTGCGGGTACCAGCCGACGTTTTTGCAAGCGACTGGCAACGGCGAAACGATGCAACCCAGGAATATCGGAATCCCCTTTGAAGGCCGGAGTGTGCTCACTGAGCAGAGCATCGAGCGCCAGGCTCAGGTGCATGCTGGCACGCTCGGATAACGGCGTGGCGCTGCGCAGGGTGGCACTAATGTAAGTGTCGTCACTGTGGGCGCCTGTGACCCGCAATGGCAGGGAAACATTGCGTTCCTCAAATGCTTCGCGCTGGCTGCGCACGTGATAAAGCGCCAGCTCAGGGGTCACTAACGATTGCCCGAGGGCAATGCCATAACTGAGTGCCAGACGCTGTTCGTTGGCGGTAGTGGTCACTCGCGTAGCGGCCGGCTGCACATTCGCCAACTGCTCGCCGCGCTCAAACTCGCTGTCACCAGTACTCGCCGCCAAGCTGACAATAGCGCCCCACCCCATGCCGGTTTCCGCGTTCTGCTGGTAGGCCACCCAAGCACCAAGACCGTACTGGTGATGCTGACTGTCTCCATGCTCCGCGCCATCCATATCGCCAAGGGCCAGCGTGCCGCCGATGGATATATGGGGATTAAGACGAATACCGGCGCCCATCAACCCCTGGGCTTGTCGAGCGGGTTCAACATCGTCAGCAAACGCCATCGCACTGCCAACATTCACGCAATAGCGTTGCGCCGCGCCGGGAATGCACTGTTGCTCGGAGATAACGTTGCTAAAACGGTCTTGGCTAAGCATCAGTTGCGCACTGGTATCGGCACTGTGCAGCACCGACTGCTGCAGGTTTTCCAAGTCTTGCAGCACCAAGTCCTTCCAGATCACCGCCCGCTCACCGGAGCTGTTATCGGCCTTGCCGACAATCACGCTGCCGTCGTCACTGATAGCGCTGGCCTCGCTGTAGGTGCCGCCGTTGAGCAAACCCAGGCTGGTCATGCCTGTACCGGCGGTCCAGCGAAACGCGCGGTCAGTGCCATCGGCCAATGTTGAATAACCCACCACCACCGCGCCGTCGGCGCTCACCGCGTTAGCCGCACTCATCCCCCCAAGTGAGCCCAGGTCGGCCATGCCGTCGGCCGCCGTCCAGCGAAACGCGTAAGAGCCGCTGGTACCCACTACCACACTGCCATCGCCGTTTACGTCAAAGGCACCACTGGTCGAGCTACCAGAGAGCACACCGAGGTCAAGCACCGAGCCACCTTGCCAACGGACCGCGCGCGCACCGTTGCTGCTGGCGGCCGTACCCACGGCGACGGCGCCATCGCCGCTCACACCATAGGCAACGCTTGAGCCGGTGGCGGTCAAACCGCCCAAGTCCTGCATACCCGACGCCGCAGTCCAGCGAAACGCCCGGCGCACCGCTGTGGCGTTGGTAGATTCGCCAACGATCACCTGCCCATCGCGACTGATATCCCAGGCCGAACTGCTAACCCCACCCAGGGTGCCGAGGTAGACAAAACCACCGTTTGCATCCCAACGAAACGCACGCTGCTTGCCACCGGGCCGCAACATACCGACCACCACGCGGCCATCTCCGCTGACCGCATTAGCTGAACCCAGGCCGGAAAAATTGGCGAAACTCACCATGCCCTCGTCCGCCGTCCAACGGAACAACCAATGGGCATTCATGGCATCAGCCCCCTGCCCCACCACCACCTTGCCGTCGCCGCTCACCGCGTTGGCCTGGCTGAGAATGCCATCGGGTAACAGGCCAAGGTCGAAGATCACGCCCTGGGCTGGCATAGCAGTCCATTGCGCCAGCAGCAGAACGGAAAAGGGGTGCACAACCCAACGCAAGAACGCGCGAAAAAAGCGGGAAGTTTTCACGGAAAATGCCTACGCAAAAATGAGACGTAAGCATCCTCAACGCAGGACTAGACGGTCTGTAAGGCGATCCGCAGCAGCCCGTCAGCCGCTCTCGCCGCCTACTGTTTGCGACCTAGACCGCTGGTGTTTGTACAAATACCGGCAAGCGCTCAAGCGTTTCAGCGAAAGCGGCCAGGGTCGGGTAGTCAGCGGCGAGCACCAGCTCCGGCAACATCAACCGAGCAAATGACCACGCCACGGCGATGCTGACCTGCGCCTGCCCCAAGGCGCTTTCCTCTTCGCTCAATGGCTGCGCAAGCAGCTCTTTTTCCAACTCCGCCCAGGCGCCGAACAACTGCCCATGCACCCGTTCCAGCCACGGCTGGTGCAGTTTTTCCGCGGGCCGAAGATTGTGCTCGTACACCACCTGCACGGCTTTCTCACAAGCCGCCAACGCCAGCCCGGTTAGCCGAAAGGCCCGCGCGCGTGCGGCAGGCTCAGCCGGCCATAACCTCGAGTGCGGATCGAAAAACTGCAAAATCAGGCTGGAGTCCATCAGCACCTGACCATCGTCCAACACCAGCGTGGGCGCCTTGACCACGGGATTGATCCGACGAAATTCAGCAAAGGCGCTAAACACCGATAACGACTGGTGCTGCACCTCCAGCCCCAGCACTTTCAGGCAGATCGCCACGCGGCGAACATAGGGTGAATCGAGCATTCCGATCAGTTTCATGGCCACTCCGTTAACTGTAGTTAACCAGGCCTAGTACCCTAAAACGTATGCGTATGCCGGAGTAGCGACAAAATTCAACGCTCTGCGTTAGATTTACTTACATGAAAAACATACCGCCGTTGACCACCCTCAAGTGCTTTGAAGCCGCCGCACGTTTGGGCAGTGTGACCCTCGCCGCGCGCGAGCTGCATATCACCCACTCTGCTGTTAGCCAGCAAGTGCGCGGTCTTGAAGACAGCATGGGCATCGCCCTGTTTGTGCGTGAAGCGCGCGGCTTGCGCCTCACCGAAACGGGCCGCTTGTATGCCCTGGAAGTACGCACCGCGCTGCAGGCGCTCAGTAGCGCTACCCATCAGGTGCAAGGGCGGCCAGATGACGATGAGCTGGTGATCACCACCCTCGCCTCCTTTGCCAGGCACTGGCTGGTGCCACGGCTGGCGGATTTCCAGCTGCGCTACCCGCAATACCGTGTGCGTCTGCATACCAGCCTGGAACTGCAAGACCTGCGACAGGGCTTGGCTGATATCGGCATCCGCATGGGCCAAGGTCACTGGCCAGAGCTGACGCAGAAAAAGTTATTCAACGACGAATTAGTGGTGGTCGCAGCCCCGCACTTTGCCGGAGGCAATCTGCCCAGCACAGCCGAGCACATTCTCCGCGGCCCACTGCTGCACAGCACCGATGCACCGTGGAGCGACTGGTGCGCGCTGGCCGGCGTTAACGCGCAACAACTGCCCGCACCGAGCCTGACCGCCAACGACTCCAACATCATTCTCGGCGCCGCCGTGCTCGGCCACGGCATCGCCCTGGAACGCCGCAGCCTGGTCGCCGGCCTGCTGCAACGTGGCGAGCTGGTGCTGTTGTCGCCCCTGTGCCCGCCCTACCCTTATCCCTATTGGCTGGTATGGCAGCCGAGGGAAACCTTGAGCCCAAAACAGCTGGGCTTTATCGACTGGATTCAGGAGCAGGTAGGTACGGAACTTAGGTTGGGTTGAGCGCCGCGAAGCCCAACAAGAAGCCCGCACGAGTCGGCCCGTTGGGCTTCGCTACGCTCACCGCTCGCAGTCGGTGCAGGTCAAAACGCATAGCGGTATTGCATACCCAAGCCATACACCGGCCGTTCGCCTTGATACACCGACGCCGCCGCCTGCACCCCGGCCGCCAGCGTGGCTTGTGGGCTCAGCGCGTAGCTGTATTGCGCGGTTGCCACTGGCACCACGTTGCGTTTGTCCAGGCTGCTTGGCAGATCAAATCGAGCAAACCCCGGAATAGCCGAACGCCCTTCAAACCCTAGCGTGTCGTCATTGAGCAATGCATCAGCCGCCACGCTCAGCAACAGGCTGGCTTTCGGGCTAAGCGGGGTGGCGCTACGCAAGGTAAAGGTGGCGTAGTTTTCGTCGCTACTGGCGCCGTTCACTTGCAGTGGTAAAGCAACGTCTTTTTCCTGGAATGCCTGGCGTGCGCTGCGTACATGGCTTAAGGCGATTTCCGGGGTTAACAGGGTCGAGCCGAGGGCAATGCCATAGCCCAAGGCGATACGTTGCGCGGCGGAGGTGATGCGTACATCGGTGGCGGCCTTTTGCACATCCAACAAATCAGTGCCGCGGTCAAAGCGGTTGTTACCGCTGCCAACCGCCACGCTGGCGTTAGCATTCCAGCCCTGGGCGCTGGCCGAATTTTGCTGATAGGCCACCCACAGGTTTACGCCGTAAGCGTTACGTTGCTTGGCCGCGTTTTGCTCCAGATCGACCTGGGCCAACGACAGATTGCCACCCAGGGCGAACTGCTCATTCAAGCGCAGGCCACCACCCAATTGGCCGATGCGTTGGCTGGCGTCGTTATCCGCCTCGCCCTTGTAACCAGCGGCGCCCACGCTCAGGCAATAGGCCTGCGCAGCACCCGGAATGCAGGCTTGTTGGGAGAGATCGCGCAGGCGTCGCGCTTGGTTGCTGGTCAGTTGTGCGGCGGTATCGGCGCTGCGGATAACCGAGACTTGCAGATTACGTAAATCCTGCAGAACGCCGCCCGCTGATTGCCGCGGCTGCGCGGGCTGGATCACGGTAGCGGGGATACTTGTTGCCGTTCCTCCACCGGCTACCGGGGCGGTGACGGTGCCCGTTCCACCGGTGCCTGTACCAGTGCCCGTGCCTGTTCCGCCGGCGCCTGTACCAGTGCCCGTGCCTGTTCCACCGGTGCCTGTACCGGTGCCCGTGCCTGTTCCACCGG
>CAZIWV010000028.1:0-37806 GCA_964543145.1 uncultured Pseudomonas sp. | reverse complement strand
GTGCCCGTGCCTGTTCCACCGGTGCCTGTACCGGTGCCCGTGCCTGTTCCACCGGCGCCTGTACCAGTGCCCGTGCCTGTTCCACCGGTGCCTGTACCGGTGCCCGTGCCTGTTCCACCTGTGCCTGTTCCAGTGCCCGTGCCTGTTCCACCGGCGCCTGTACCAGTGCCCGTGCCGGGGATAGCTGGCGTATTGTCGTCCGAGGTCCAGATAAAAGTTCTACGCCCACTTATGCCTAAAACCGTTCGGCCATCATCGCTCACCTTAGTTGCAACGCTTCTAGTCTCACCAGTTAACACGCCAAGGTCGGCAATGCCCGTGGCAGCGGTCCAACGAACGGCTCTACGTGTAGAAGATGAGTCGGCGTATCCCACAACGACCGAACCATCGGCACTTACATCACGGGCATTGCTTGTTTCAAAGCCAGCTAACGTGCCTAGGCTTTGCATACCCGACGCTTTCGTCCAGCGGAACCCAAAGAGTCCGGCTGCGCCGGAACTATCGCCTACTACTACCGAACCATCATCACTGACTGCCCAAGCTTGACTGGAATCATTGCCAGCAAGTGCACCCAAGTCAGCCATGGAGCCCGTTGCGCTGTCCCAACGAAAGGCATGAATAATGCTCTTACTCACGTCTGCATAGCTAAACCCGACCACCACTGCGCCATCACTGCTTACTGCGATGGCCGAACTGTAGCCGTCTTGCGACAAGCTACCGAGGTCTTGCATTCCGCCGGCCGCCGTCCAGCGAAATGCATGACCGGCCCCCATTGCCCGATCCGAGCCACCCACAACAACACTGCCATCGCGATTGAAAGCATTGGTGAAGCTTCTAGCGCCGCCCAAGGTACCCAAATCGGTGAAACCGCCCGCTGTCGTCCAGCGAAACGCATGGTTGACTGTGCCGGTGCTTGTCGTAAACGCGGCAGCCCCGCCAATAAAACTGCCATCCCGGTTTACTGCGCGAATCTCCGGAGAGGCGCCAGACATAACACCAAGACTCACCACACCGTCTTTTGCATTCCAACGAAAAACCTCAACACCCGTGCCACTGGCTTTCGAGCCAAATACATCGCCATTGCCAAGCAGGTCGAGCGCGTTGAAGGAAATGGTGTTAGTCAAATCCATCATCACCGCCCCCGCCGGCTGAGCACTCAGCAGGGCAAGACCGGTAAACACAATAGAAGGAAAAACGCGCCAGCGAGCCAGCGCAGCCGCCACTGGCGAGGGGGTAAAAATAGAGGGTTTCATCGGGGTGTTGCCTGCTTAAGTTACGAGCAGGCAAGCATCGGTAAACGCCGCCAGGCTATCTGTCGGCACGCTCGCGACGAGTGCGCGGAAAACTGCGAGCCGCCGCCCTCTGTAATCCCAGCGCCGCCACGAAATGGCCAGAGCGCGGCGTGGGAACGTTCGCCGCCCACGCTGAGGTGAGCGGCGACGGGTGAATAGCGCGCTGCTTACGTGGCGTCGGCGTGACTGACCAAGCCCTTCACCACCACCGCCACACTGGCAACGATCGCCGGCACCACCAGCGCAGTAAGTACCTGCTCGAAGTTCCAGCCCAGGCCCAACAAGGTGGCGCCAATCCACGCGCCGAGAATGGCGCCAAAGCGGCCGATCCCCAGCATCCATGACACACCGGTGGCGCGCCCTTGCGTTGGGTAGAAACGTGCCGCCAGCGAGGGCATAGCCGATTGCGCGCCGTTAATGCACATACCGGCGAGCAGCACCAAGGTGGCGAGCACGGTGACTTTGCCCAGGCTCTGGCCGACGAAATAAGCGAACACGCCGGCCAACAGGTAGAAGGTGCCGATGACTTTATGCGGGTTGAATTTATCCATTGCCCAGCCCACACCAACAGCACTCAGCACGCCGCCAAACTGGAAGAGCGCGCCGATAAACGCGGCCTGCTCCATGCTCGCGCCGCTGTCGCGCATCAATGTTGGAAGCCAGCTGGTGAGCAGGTAGACGATCACCAGGCCCATAAAGTAGGTCAACCACAGCAGCAGGGTGCCGGCGCTGTAGGTGCCGGAAAACACCACTTTCAACACGTTGCGGCTTTGCACGGTTTTTTGTTCCGGCACGCTGAAATCAGTTGCTACTGCCACCTCGGCCGGCGCGATTGGCGCCAGCACCTTGCGCACGTTTTCCGCGCCCCGATTGCGCACCACCAAAAAGCGCGCCGACTCCGGCAGCCAGACCAGCAACACCACGGCCAGCAGCAACGGCAAGATGCCGCCAAGCAGCAACAGGCTGTGCCAGCCAAACGCCGGAATCATTTTTGCCGAAATAAAACCGCCGCCCGCCATGCCCAAGTTGAAGCCGCAAAACATGCTGGTGACCAGCAACGATTTCAGCCGCTCAGGGGTGTATTCGGAGAGCAATGTGGTGGCGTTCGGCATGGCCGCGCCCAAGCCCAGGCCGGTGAGCAAGCGCAGCACCAACAGTTGGTCGAGGCTGCTGCTAAAGGCCGAAAGCAGGCTAAAGAAACCAAACAAACCAACGGCAGCGACCAGCACCACCTTACGCCCGAAGCGGTCAGCCAGCGGGCCGGAGCCGAGGGCGCCAAACACCATGCCGATCAGCGCGGCGCTCATCACCGGACCAAGGCTGGCACGGTCAACGCCCCAATCCACGGTTAGCGCCGGGGCAATAAAGCCCATGGCGGCGGTGTCGAGGCCGTCAAGAAAAACGATAAGAAAGCACAGCAGCACGATCCTCCACTGATAGCGGGAAAGTGGCTGGGCATTGATAAAAGTTTGTACGTCGAGTGTGCCGCCGGTGGGCACGTGAGCGGGGCTGGTCATACGGAAAATTCCTGTGAGTTTTTCTTCGCCAGGGCAATGCAGGCGAATGGAACAGGAATGAGGGACTGGCTAGGCAAGCGCTGCGCAGCGAGTTTCAGCGAAGCGCGGGCGCGCTGCGGCGAACGGATGTCCATGGCTGGCTCTCATTTGTTTTTATTGGAGTCGTAGCTTTTAGGTCGCTTGGCGACCGGGGAACAGTACGCAGCGGCGGTGGCCGGCAGCAATCCGATAATCGACTAACCGGGCGGTTATCGAACGGTAGTGCGTAGTTGAAAGCAGCGAAGCATGCATAGGAACGAGGAGGCTGTATGCAGGACAGTTGCTTCGACCCTCTCCCCTAGCCACTCTCCCCTAGCCGGGCGCCCACTAGCAGGAGAAGGGGGAGGAGAGGGCTGCAGTGCAGGCGCTATCAGTGAAACAACCGTGTACTCAATTCCCGACTGGCCTCCAACAACACCGGCAAAAACCGCATTTCCAGCTCTTGCCGCGACACCCTGCCGGCATGAGTACCCACGTTCAACGCCGCCAACACCTGCCCGGCCGAGTCTTTCAACGGCACGGCCACCGAGCGCAAGCCCACTTCCAGCTCCTGGTCAATGATCACCCAGCCCTGCTGACGAATCTCGGCGACGCTGGCGCGCAAGCCATCAGGTGTGTGCACGGTGCGGCTGGTCTTGATCTGCATCTCGGCGTGGTCGATGTAGTCGTTGAGCGCGGCGTCATCCAGGGCCGCGAGCAAGATGCGGCCCATGGAGGTGCAGTAGGCCGGCAGGCGACTGCCGACGCTGAGGTCTACCGAGATCAAGCGCTGCGGCGTGGCTGAGCGAGCGATATAGAGAATTTCGTCGCCTTCCAAAGTGGCCATGGAGCAGGCTTCGTGCAGCTGTTCACTCAGGCGGTCGAGGATCGGTTGCGCCGTAACCGCCAGTGGCGTGGAAGACAGGTAGGCGTGGCCAAGGGTCAGCACTTTAGGCAGCAGGGAGTAGGTGCGCCCGTCGGTGGTCACATAGCCGAGGTTCATCAGCGTGTGCAGGCAGCGGCGCACGGCGGCGCGAGGGATCTCGGTGCGGTGGCTGATCTGGGCGATGGTCAGGTGGCGTTTGCGTTCCTGAAACGCATGAATCACCGCCAGGCCACGGGCCAGGGAGGTCATAAAATTCGGGTCACCGGTAAAGGCTTCGATGCGTTTGGCCGGCGAGGCAATAATCGGCGGCGCCAAGGGCGGCAGGGTGATGCGGGCTTCGTCAGTCATCTTGTTATTATTCCGGCGCAGGGGTTAAGCAGCAGGGCAGGCATGGCCGATTATCGAACCACAGTTCGATAATCGCAATTTAGCCCCAGTGATGCAGCGCCCAGATAAAGGCGCTAATGGTCAGAAACGACAGCACCGTGGCGCCCACCAATGCCGCCGCGCAGCGCCCTTGCAGGCCAAAACGCTGACCCAGAATCGGATAGATGCTCATCATCGGCGAGCAGGCAAACAGCACGCCGGCCATGCGCAGCGCGGGGTCTTGCACGGGCAGCCAGGCAAACATCAGCAACACCAGCAGCGGGTGCAGAATCAGTTTCGCAACGCTGATTTGCAGCACATCGCCCACCAGGCCAGCGGCCTTCAACCCCACCAGGTTGCCGCCAATCACAAACAGCGCCACCGGCGCCGAGGCCATGGCCAGCATCTCCACGGCCTTAAATGGCACGGCAGGTAGGCGCACTTCGAGTAGCGCCAACCCCAGGCCAATGCTGATCGAGATAATGATCGGGTTACGCAGCAGGCGCTGGGCGATGCCCACTAGCACCTTGCCGGGGCTTTGCCCTTGGGCGTCGCCGGCTTCGGCCAAGATCAGCGCCAGGGGAATCATCAGCAGGTTTTCCACCATCATGCCCAGGGCCAAGCCGACCGCTGCTGGGGTGCCGACCACCATCACCACAATCGGGTAACCGATAAAACCGCTGTTGGACACCGACATGCCCAGGCCGACGATGGAGCTGGCGCTAAGGGTTTCGCGGCGCAGCAGGCGCGAATAGGCAAAGCCCAGGGTAAACATGGTCAGCGAACCAAGGCCGTAGGCGAGCAAGTAGTTACGGTCGAATACCTGATCCAGCGGGCGCTCAGTCAGAGCTTTGATCACCAGCGCCGGCAAGGCCAGGTTGATAACAAATTTGCCCATGCCAATGATCTGCTCGCGGCCAATCATGCCGCCGCGCACCGAAAGAAAACCGATGGCGATGAGGATAAAAATCGGCGTGGTGATGGTGAGGATCTGCAGCATGCGTGCTCGGAGTCAGGAAAAGGCTTGCGGGGTGAGCTGGCGCAGACGACTGCGGGTACGCACAAAGTCCAGGTGCGAGCCGGGCCGGCACACCTGATCCAGCTCGGCGGCGCACCCCAGTAGCAGGTGCACGCCGCTGTCGTAGGCGATATCAACAAAGTTGAGGATGCGTTGTTGCACGTCGATGCCTTCGCTTTCCAGGCAAGGCACGCCGTAAATGGCGATACATCTGAAGCGTTGGCACAGCCAGAGAAAGTCAGCACTGGAATGGGGACGACGACAGAGCTCGTCGAAATCCAGCAAGGCGCGATCGCCTTCGCGGGCCAGCACCTTGAGCGGGTGGTGGTTAACCTCCAGCACTAAATCGCGCTCGGCGGCCGCGCTGAGTTTGAGCTGTTGCTCCAGCCAGGTGCGCAGCTCGGGGCACAACGGCCAGGCGAAATACCCCCAGGCCTCTTGCGCGCCGGCACGCTCGCGGTAGTCCTCGCCGGCATCCAGATTGATGATGGTAAAGCGCGTTTCCAGCAGCTCAATGGCCGGCTTGAAGCGGTCGCGGTACAGCGGGTTGGGGCACAGGTTGATCGGCGCATAGTTGGAGGTGCAGACCAGGCCCACGCCCTCCTCCACCAGCACTTTCAGCAGACGCCCAAGCAGCATGGCATCAGCGATGTCATGCACATGGAATTCGTCGAAACACAGTAAACGCGCCTCTTGCGCGACTTCACGGGCCACCCGCAGCAGCGGTTCATTTTGCCCAGTAAAGGCGCCCATGCGCTGCTGCACTTCCTGCAAAAACGCATGGAAATGCACCCGCCGTTTGGCTTGCACCGGCGCCGCAGCGAAAAAGGTGTCCATGACAAAACTTTTGCCACGGCCAACGCCACCCCACAGATAAACACCAGCCACGGGTTTGCGCAGCCAGCTACGCCGCCCCGCCAACAGGGCATCAAGCCAAGTGGCGAGGGTGTCGATAGCTGCCTGTTGCGCGCTGTCGGCCCGATAACCGCGGGCCTCCAGCGCATCGTTAAAGCGCCGCTGAATGCGCTGGTCGACGGGCTCGACCAGGCCTGTATCGGGCTCGGCTGGTTTAGAGGTCAAACGCCACCTTAGAAATCAAAAAACACCGTTTCGCCGTCACCCTGAATACGGATATCGAAGCGGTAAGCAAGCTTGCCGTCAACCTCGCAGCGCTTGGCGACGAGGGTTTCGCGCCGTTGCGGCTGCTCGATGAGGTTCAACACCGGGCAGACTTTATTGGCCTCGGCATGGTCATCGAAGTACAGACGCGTGTGCAGGTGGATATTGATGCCACGGGCAAACAACGACACGTTGATATGCGGCGCCATCGGCACGCCGGCAGCGTTATTCACCACGCCGGGCTTGATGGTGTGCAGCGTCCACTCCCCGGCGTCAAAGGTGGTCGCCGTGCGGCCAAAGCTGTTGAACGGTTTTTCCAGGTTGAAATCGGCGTGGTAGCGGCCTTCGTGATCGGCTTGCCAGAACTCCAGAAACGAGTCGCGCACCAAGTGGCCGTTGCCGTCATAGACATTGCCCAGCAACACGATGTGCTCGCCCGGCGCGCCGGGTTTAGCCATCTCATTCCAGATTTCCTGCTCACGCGCCGGGTTGCCGGCAGCGCTCAGGGCCAGGCCGATATGCACATAGGGGCCGGCGGTTTGCGAGGGGGTTTCGTTAAGCAATTGAACAGGCATATCTCACCCTCCTCACACATTCTCAAAATGGGTTTTGCGCTGACCACGCAGCACGATATCGAACTTATAGGCCAGGCAATCCATCGGGTTGGCCGCGCCCATATCGAGCTTGGCGATCAGGCTTTGCACCGCCTCCGGATTGGCGATGGATTTAACGATGGGGCACATCGGAATCAGCGGGTCCCCTTCGAAATACAGTTGGGTGATCAAGCGCGTGGAGATCGACGGGCCGCTGATGGAAAAGTGGATATGCGCCGGACGCCAATCGTTCGGGCCGTTACGCCACGGGTACGGACCGGGCTTGATGGTGCGGAAACTGTAGTAACCGTCGCGGTCGGTCAGCGCCCGGCCGACGCCACCAAAATTGGGATCCAGCGGCGCCAGGTAACGGTCGTTTTTATGCCGATAACGGCCACCGGCGTTGGCTTGCCACATCTCCACCAGCGTGTGCGGGATGGGCTTGCCGAATTGGTCGCATACGCGGCCGGACACAATAATGCGCTCACCCACCGGCAGGCCGCCGTTGTTGAAATTAAGCAGCAGATCGTTGTCGTGCTGGCCCATTTTCAAATGCGAAAAATCCGGGCCGGTGGTTTCCGAAATAGACTGCGGAATGCTCACCAGCGCCTGGCGCGGCGAACGGGGAATGGAGGTTTTGTAATCAGGCGTCAGGGCTTTGGGGTGCCAATTGCGGTCACGGATGACGAAGCGACTGCTGTCTGCATCAGACATGTCGTTCTCCTTTTCTTGGAGTTATAGGGCGAGCTGGCGGGTAGTCTGCTTAGCCAAATCAATCCGGAAAACTGAAATCTAGCGAACCACCCATAACCATATGGTTATGGGTAGCGTGCGCTGGGCGCATTAAGGTATCAAAGCGGATATCGCCCGGTGCGCGCAGCGCACCCTACGGGGTCGAGGAGGTATCTGAGGAATGCAGCGGCTGCCACAGCGATGTCGACCCTCAGGGTTTTACGGTGATGATGATGCCGGCAATGATCACCGCGACGCCCAGGAAGTACTGCGACTGGAACTTTTCGCCGAACATCACATAACTGCCCACTGGTACCAAGACGAAGGCCAGCGCCATAAGCGGGTACACCTTGCCCAGTTCGATCTTCTGCAGCACCCACACCCAGGCAATGGTGGTGACGCCGTAAAGCGCAAACGCCGCAAACAACGTGGCGAGGGTGTCCAGGTGAAACAGGCTGCCGGTGCGTTGCAGGCTCATTGCGCTGAGCTTGAACAACAGCTGGCCGGCGGCGATGCCTAGCACGCAAATCAGAGCAACGAAGTAGCTCATTTCACTCTCTTCTTGGCCGTCACGGTACGTTTACGTTGCAGGTGAAAAGCACGCTTGGGCACCGACTGAATATCGTGACCGATAAAGGCCAGGATCAGTTGGACGCCAAGAATGATCGGCAATGCCGAGAGCATCACCGTACCGGCCGGTGTGGCCACACCCGACTCGATAGAGTTGGCCCAGTGCGACAAGCCGAACACGCTGCCCAGCGTTACCAGCAGCACACCCAAGGGCAGCTCCAGCGACGCCAGTGACATATCGCGCAGGTAATAACTGTAGAAAATTCGTTTGCCTAAGTTACGCACGTGCTTACCGAGGAACTCGAAGAAGATGGTCGATATCTTCAGGCCGCTGACTTCCTCAGCGTACTTGGCGTCCATGGGGATATCGATGACCACGGCGCGCAGTGTATTGAGGCGAAACAGCATGTCGGTTTCAAAAAAGTAGCGGCGACTGATCTTGTCGAACGGCAAATGGCGAGCCACTTCGCGGTGGATGGCGGTGTAGCCGTTGGTGGGGTCGAAAATATCCCAGTAGCCTGATGACAGCTTGCTCAGAAACGACAAGGCGGCATTGCCGAACAGGCGCTTCTTGGGCATTTGCTGCAAGCCTTCCAGATCGAAAAAGCGGTTGCCCTTGGTGTAGTCAGCTTCGCCATGAATGATCGGCGCGACAAAGTCTGGAAGAAAGCTGGGGTCCATCTGCCCATCGCCGTCGATCTTGACCAGGATGTCCATACCGTCAGCAATCGCCACTTGGTAGCCATGCATCACCGCACCGCCAACGCCTTGGTTGTCCGCGTTACGCAGCACCCTGACGCGCGGGTCAGTGCAATACGCTTCCACATGGTTACCAGACGCCTGCGGACAGCAGTCATCGACCACATAGATTTTGCTGACCTCAGTACCGATTGCCGCGATCACCTCCAGCACATGGGCTTTGACGTTGTAGCTAGGGATTACTACTGCAATCTTCACTTCCGGGGTGATCATCTGCCTGCGCCTTTTCCCGCTGTTGAACGGCTCGTCCTTGTCACGCGAATCGCGTCGCCCCGCCGAAGGGTTTGAACCTTGAGCGGAGTGCATTCTAGACACTTGTGCCAAGCCACAACACCAGAGCGGGTCACATTGCGCCACAGGTACTCGTCGCCGGACCGCTTTTGTAGGGTGCGCCGCGCGCCCCGCCGTTATGCCGATGGGGCTGTTGCGTCTAGTGCGCCCGGGAAGCCACCTTCGCGATAGGCCTGCCCTACTTCGCGCAGCACATCGACGCTCCAATGTGCCGCCAGTGACAGTGGTACCGCCGCATTGCTGCATATCCCGACCGAGCCCCCAGGTTCCTTGAAGCCCAGCTGCAACTCGGCCAGATAGCCTTTGACCAGGTCCAACTGCACCGCGTCATACGGCGCAACCCACACCGCATCACTGCTTTGCACATAGCGGCGGCTGAGGGTGATCGACAGTGTTTCCAGGCGCTGACGCGGCTGAGCAATGCCGCATTGGATAAACAGACTGTCGGCATATTTACGGATGGTCGTACCAGCCAGCGGCAGTACCACCGGATAGTCCTGCAGGAGGTCCTGCGGGCGGGCGACGCCAAGCAGCGGATGGTCGGCGCGCACCACCAGGGTCATGGATTCGCTGTACAGATGCTCAAAGGTCAGGCCCTGAATCTGCGGACTATCGGTCATGCGCCCGACCACTAGGTCCAACTCACCGACGTGGAGCTTGGATAACAGAAAAGCGCTGGGCCCCGTCACCACACTCGCCACCAACGCCGGATGCTGCGCGTGCAGCCGGCGCACCACCTCGGGAATCAACAGACTCTCCACCGTCGACAACACCCCGAGCCGCAGCGTCCCCGACTCATGCTCGCCACTGCGCACACTGTTCACCCCATCACGCAGCGCCTGCACACAGGGCCCGGCGTAGCGCATAAACGCCACGCCGGCCTCGGTAAGGACCACGCCGGCTTTACCACGGTCGAACAAGCTGGACCCCAGCAGTTCTTCCAGCTCTTTAAGGGTTTTAGAAATCGCCGGCTGACTAACCGCTAAACGGTTTGCCGCCCGCGCCAAGGTGCCCTGGCGAGCGACTTCTAAAAAGCACACCAGGTGGCGGAATTTGATGCGGGTGTCGATGTTCATCGCGGAGCAGGCCTAGGGGCGGTGGCGGTTAGTCTGCAAGGGAAAGGCCGCTGGCGACAACGGCCTTGAACAAGCCCCCTACGCGGTTTGTTTCGCCAGGCGCAGCCAAAGCCATGTGCAGGATTCTTTGAGTGCCAGGAAACACAGGAGAATCAAGCAAATCTTGAACGGGATGCCATAGCGCGGATACGGCGCGAGCACCATATGTACAACGGTGGCGTAGATCACCACCAGGGCCAGCAACAAGGGGAACAATGAAGGCGCTCGTTTAAATAGCGTCGAAGCGGCAATCACCACCGCGCTGAGCAGCCCCAGCGTAATCCAGAATGGATGTATCGCCTGATTAACGACGTGGGAAACGTGGAAGTCCAGCAGGTCGTAGTACGGCGATTTCACTGCCGCATAGATGTAGATGTCGCCCTGCCCATCAATGCCCCACCACTGCCAGAGGAACTGCGGTTTGCCGAATAGGTACCACTGCAGGTATTCACCAGGTGCCTGCACCATGCGCTCCCACATCATGCCAAGGGTGTGGTCGAGCCCCTGTGCGGTTTCGCTCGCGCGCGGGTCGAAGCGATAGGGCACCCCAAGGCTTTCCGGGTTGTTGTCGTACATAAAGCCCGGGAAGCTGCCGTGATAGAAGCCGCTCACCAGCAATGTCGGGTCCGACACCTCCCCCACAACCAACAGATTGCGCAGCTTCCACAACAGCACAGGCACCAGCGCCGCCACCGCAAAGGCTGTTACCGCCCGCCAGTGCTGACGGAAAAACAACACGCAGCACAGCAGCATAAACAGCGGAAAGTGTTCCATAACCGGCCGCGTCAGCGCCGACAAACCGACGACTAAACCGCAGGCTGCCCAGCCCCAGACTTGGACCTTGTGTCCCTTCGAGCTAGCCCAGGCAATGGCCACCGCGATGGCCAGCAAACTGGTGAACAATGACTCCGTCAGATAGTAGGTGTTGATCGAAACAAAATGCGGAAACGTCCATAACAGCAGCGCCGCCGGCACGGCCCAGCCTACGCCGAGAAACTCGATAAATACCCAAGTGAGCAGCAAAAAGGCCAGCACCTGCAAAACGGTCTGCGCCTTTAGGGTATTGGCCAGAATGGTTTCCACGTCATTGGCGACAAAGAATTTGGCAAAGTAAGGAAAACCCGGACTGATAAAGGCATCGGGCTTCGGCTGTTCAGGGCTGCCGGGCGCCACAAAGTTCTGGGAGAACACATTCCAGTTCGCCAGGTTCAACGCGTAAGTGAAGTACTTTTGAGCATCAGCCTTGATCGGGTTCTCGATTTGGGTATCGGTGTAAGCACCCATGCGCAAATGCGCGCCGAACAGCACCATCAACGCCAGAACAAACCAGGCGATCCACTTCATTCCTTCCTTGGCGCCCACGGCGCTTTGTTCAACTGCTTGCATCTGGAATTCCCTATTCAAAGCGACATCGCTGGCGCCCCCTTCAATGGGGCGTTTTAAGGCGGCCATAGTATTCGCGAACAGGCGTTTCAAAACAGTGCATTCACCAGCAAATGTGCAGGCGGCCAACACGGTATTGTCCTCACCTCTTTGTGTCCTGCCAGCGCACCCGTTTGCCCACCCCGCCCAGCTCTGCTAGCCTCGCGCCCGTTCCAGCCTGCCTGACCCTGCCGAGTACCCTGCCCATGGCCCGCAAAAAAGTTGCCGTCGATTTCGAACAGTCCCTTGCCCAGTTGCAGACCCTGGTCGAGCGCTTGGAGAACGGCGAGCTATCGCTGGAGGATTCGTTGACGGCCTTTGAGCAAGGTATTCGCCTGACTCGCGACTGCCAGGGCGCGCTGGCTCAGGCGGAACAGAAGGTGCAAATTCTGCTGGAACGCGACGGCGAGCTGGAGGAAGCCCCTTTCGACGCGGATGAACCGGCATGATCGCGGCGTACCAAAAAACCTGTCAGGCCCGCGTCGACGCCAAGCTCGACGAGCTGTTCCACGCGCCCCGCCCCGAACTCGCCCTGATCTACCAAGCCATGCGTTATAGCGTGATCAATGGTGGCAAGCGTGTGCGCCCGCTGCTGGTATACGCCGCGTGTGAAGCCCTTGGTGGCAGCCCGGAACGCGCCGATGCGGCGGCCTGTGCGGTGGAGTTGATTCACGCCTATTCCCTGGTGCATGACGATTTGCCGGCAATGGACGATGACGATCTGCGTCGTGGCCAGCCCACGACTCACAAAGCCTTTGATGAAGCCAGCGCGATTCTCGCTGGCGACGGCCTGCAGAGCCTGGCCTTTGAGGTGCTCGCCGATGGCCAGCGCAACCCACTGTCGGCTGAGGTGCGCCTGGATATGCTTAGCCACCTGGCCAAAGCGGCGGGCCCTGCCGGCATGGTCGGCGGCCAAGCCATCGACCTCGGTTCGGTCGGCCAATGGCTCGATCAAGGCGCCTTGGAAATCATGCACCGGCACAAGACCGGCGCGCTGATTGAAGCCAGCGTGCGCCTTGGTGCCTTAGCTAGCGGCGAGGCGGATAGCCTGTCGTTGCGCGCCCTGCAAGACTATGCCCAGGCCGTTGGCCTGGCCTTCCAGGTGCAGGACGATATTCTCGACGTGGAAAGCGACACGGCCACCTTGGGTAAAACCCAGGGTAAAGACCAAGCCAATCACAAGCCCACCTACCCTGCCCTGTTGGGTCTGGACGCGGCGAAAATCTACGCGCTGGAACTACGTGACTTGGCGCTGCATGCGCTGCGCCCGTTTGGTGAAGCGGCGGAGCCGTTGCGCGATCTGGCGCGCTATATCGTCGAGCGCCGTAGCTAAAAGCCCCTCTCCCGCCCTTCGGGCACCCTCTCCCGCAAGCGGGCGAGGGGATTGTCGAACCATCGCGTTACGCGTTGCGGCCGGCGCAGAGCGCTACGCTCTACGCGCACTATCACCCCAACCTGCCCCGCCATTCGCACCAGCCAGCAAGGTTCCGCTACCGGTAAGCCGGCGCATACGCTCTACTCCCTGAGTGTTTAAAAACAAGACCTATAAAAACCAGGGAGCACCAATGCCCATCCGCCATCTGCTTATCGCCAACCGCGGCGAAATCGCCATTCGTATTTCCCGTGCAAGGCCGATGTGGCGGTAGGCCCCAAGGGCCATGGCGTAGCCGCTTACTTGGATATGGATCAGGTGATTGCCTTCGCTTAGGCGCAAGGCTGTAATGCCCCACAACCCGGTGATGGCTTTCTCGCAAAAAAGGCCGAATTCGCTCGCCGCTGCAAAAGCGCCGGGTTGATTTTGTCGGCGCTGACGCAGATGTGCTGGAGCAGTTCGGCAACAAAACCCACAACTTCTAACCTGCAACAAGAAACACACACATAATATTTTCAAAAATTAAATTCTCTCGACCTAGCGGCGCACAGCTTATATATAAAACGGAAAAAACCCATATACCAAACAGCCATTACCCACTAGTTTCCCCTTGCACACTGGCGGCACCAGCACCACTCTGTAATTGCACCCCACACTGACCCGCAGTGAGACCTGAAATTATGAAAAATACATTATCGCGACACACAATAAGCATTCTTCTATTTACCGCCACTGCTAGCTTTTTCGAGGCCAGCCAGGCCATGACCTTATGCGAAGACGGACGAGTAAGTTACTTTGAAATACTGGAAGGGGGAGACTCCATAATACAGGTAAGCTCAGAGCCATTCCTCAGAAATACCGAGCACCTTAAACAGTATACTGATGACGGAAAATACGCGACGCGAATATGGTACCGGCAAGAGCCTATCCGCTGGGAAGACAAACTATCGCTATTGAAAATCGCCTATGCATTGCAGCTTCCGGTAAAAATTCAAAGCTATGACGATAACTGCAGGGGCAATATTGATGAATTCCGCATAATCTTTAGAGATTAATATGCACAGTCACCATATTCAATTCTAGAACTACAGGAAAGAGCATTATGAAAACGTTCTTCTGGTTCTGTAAGTGGCTGCCTGCTGGGCTTATATTCGTTGAGATTTCCACTGCATATGCGCTTCCACCAATAGTTTATCGAGCGGCTAGTCAACTGGACAGACCGCAGGCAATAAAGGCTGCTGGCGGGTTTTTGCCGCGCGGGGCAGACGGCTCACGCCCTCGCCAACCGCCACCTAATATCAGCTTACTAAATCATGTTACTGGTTTACCCGGCGGTATGTCTCGCTATGATTCAGGCTATGTAGCAACAACACAATCAATAAGCGCTGCAATGGCATTTATTGGTGAAAACTTGAGAAATTATGGATACATCTATCACATAAGACCCGCAACGAATTTTTATGACGTTAACGGCATCCTTAGAGAGTACTCACCGCATCGAACGGAACAAGAGTTTGCCGCACTTGGCACTATTCATTGGGATCAAGTTATTGGCTGGGAGGAGATTCGTGCCGGCCGCACGCATGGCTATGTGCAAAACCCAGACTACCGACCGCACCGGTATCCCTATCTACCCAATATTACCGGCATCGACTATGAACTGGCAGGCTTCCCGGCTGATCACCCGGCCTGGCAACGGGCACCCTGGCGACAATTAAATTTTTGCCAGTTCCCTTTTATTGACGACAATTCAAGACCAACTCGCTCAGTTGCTGGATACGATACATGCCCTAGCGGTTTTACTTTAGATGCAAACACGTTGGGGAAAAAAGTTTTCTATCGAAACTACGCCAAGAAAAATGCAAAATTATTCTTCTTAACTGAAAGTGACGTTATTAAAACTCCTCTGTCTTTAGGCGTAGAGCTTAAATAACAAACGCCCGCCCCCATTATTAACCTCCTCACTACCCTGGCATTCACCCAGGGTAGTGAGCTTTCGCCTACCTGCTCTTACACCTAAGCTGCCGCTCTGAGCTTGCATCAAAAACCATAAAGCCGGAGCCACAATGCCCATCCGCAATCTGCTTATCGCCAATCGCGGTGAGATCGCCATCCGTATCGCCCGCGCAGCAGCTGAGCTGGATATCCGTAGCGTGGCGGTCTTTGCCGAGGACGAACCCGCCGCGCTGCATACGCGCAAGGCCGATGTGGCGGTAGGCCTCAAGGGCCGGGGCGTAGCCGCTTACATGGATATGGATCAGGTGATCGCCATCGCCACCGCCCAAGGCTGCGATGCGGTGCATCCCGGTTATGGCTTTCTTGCTGAAAATGCCGAATTCTCCCGCCGCTGCAAATCAGCCGGCCTGACCTTTGTTGGGCCCAGCGCCGACGTGCTGGAGCAATTCGGCGATAAAACCCAGGCTCGCACCTTGGCGATGCGCTGCGGTGTGCCCTTGGCCAGCGGCACCAATCAGCCCACCAGCTTGGCCCGCGCCCAATCGTTTATGGCTGAACTGAATGGTGGCGCCATGATGATCAAGGCCTTGGCTGGCGGCGGCGGGCGCGGGATGCGCGCGGTGTTTGCCGCCGAAGACGTAGCCGAGGCCTACGCCCGTTGCCAGTCCGAAGCCAAGGCGGCGTTTGGCAATGGCGACGTGTATGTGGAGCGGCTGATTCGCAACGCGCGGCATATAGAAGTGCAGGTGTTGGGCGACGGCGAGCAGGTGGTGCATCTGTGGGAGCGCGATTGCACCTTGCAACGACGCAACCAAAAGCTCGTGGAAATCGCCCCCAGCCCCAACCTCGATCCTGCCGTGCGCGAGGCCATGCTCAGTGCCGCCTTAAAACTAGCCAGCGCGGTTAACTACCGCACCTTGGGCACCTTCGAGTTTTTGCTGGATGTGGATAACGGCGACTTTGTGTTTATGGAAGCCAACCCGCGCTTGCAGGTGGAGCACACGGTTACCGAGGCGGTCACCGGTATCGATCTGGTGCAAGCGCAATTGCGCGTAGCCGGCGGCGCTAGCTTGGCCGAGCTGGGTTTGCAGCAGGCGGACATTCCCGCGCCACGGGGGTTTGCCGTGCAGTTGCGGGTCAATCTGGAAAGCATGAACAGCGACGGCAGCGTGCAACCGGCAGCTGGCGTGCTCAGCGCCTATGAACCGCCCAGCGGCGCCGGTATTCGTGTTGATGGTTGTGGCTACAGCGGCTATGCCACCAGCAGCAGCTACGACTCGCTGCTGGCCAAGTTGATTGTGCAGGCCAACGCCGACTTCCCCGCCGTGCTACGCCGCGCCTACCGTGCCCTGTGCGAATTCCGCCTGGAGGGTGTGGCGAGCAATATCCACTTTTTGCAAAACCTGCTGCGCCTGCCGCAGGTGCAAGCCAACCAAGTCACCACCCGCTTTGTCGAAGAGCAGATCACCCAACTGCTGGCGCCACAGGAACAGGCGCACCGCCATCTGTTTTTCCCCCAGGCCGCTGGCGCCGCGCAACAACATCAGCATGCCGATACGCCAGTGGGTTGCATCGCCCTAGAAGCGCCCAGCGCCGGGGTGGTGGTCAGTGTGGAGGTGCAGGTCGGTGACGCCGTCGCCGTGGGCCAGAGCATCGCGGTGCTGGAGGCGATGAAGATGGAATTTGTGGTCAAGGCCGCCCACAGCGGCGTTGTCCACAGCCTGGCGGTAACGCCCGGCGACAGCCTGTTCGCCGCCCAACCGCTGCTATTTATTCAGCCGGCAGAAGTGGCGCTGCAACAGCAGCACAACGAAGAAAGCATCGACCTCGAGCATATCCGCGCCGACCTCGCCGAAGTGCTCGAACGCAACGCCATGACCCGTGACGAACGTCGGCCACAGGCGGTGGCGAAACGGCGCAAAACCGGCCAGCGCACCACCCAAGAGAACCTCGACGACCTATTGGATGAAGGTAGTTTTATCGAATACGGCGCCCTGGCCCTGGCCGCCCGGCGGCGCAAAAACTCGGTGGAAGACTTGATCGTACAAAGCCCGGCCGACGGTTTGGTCAGCGGCATCGGCACCGTTAACGCCGCGCAGTTCGGCGCCGAGCACACGCGTTGTATGGCCATCGCCTACGACTACACGGTGTTTGCCGGCACTCAAGGCGCGATGAACCACAAGAAAACCGACCGCATGTTGCAGTTGGCTGCGCAGTGGCGGCTGCCGCTGGTGTTGTTTGCCGAAGGGGGAGGTGGCCGGCCAGGCGATAGCGATTTTGTTGGCGTAGCTGGCCTGGACTGCCACACCTTTATTGGCATGGCCAAGCTCTCTGGCCTGGTGCCGTTGGTGGGTGTGGTGTCCGGCCGTTGCTTTGCCGGTAACGCGGCGCTGCTGGGGTGCTGCGACGTGATCATTGCCACCGCCAACGCCAGCATCGGCATGGCCGGGCCGGCGATGATCGAAGGTGGCGGGCTTGGCACTTTTACCCCGGAACAAGTCGGGCCGGTGAGCGTGCAAGGCCCCAATGGGGTGATCGATGTTGAAGTAGCGGACGAAGCCGCAGCGGTAAAAGCTGCCAAGCAATACCTGTCTTACTTCCAGGGCGCGGTGAGTGACTGGCACTGCGCGGACCAGCGCGAGCTGCGCCAGTTGATCCCGGAAAATCGCTTGCGGGTCTACGACATCCGCCAGGTCATCGCCACCCTCGCCGACCGCGACTCGGTTCTGGAACTGCGCCGTCAGTTTGCCCCAGGGCTGATCACCGCGTTTATCCGCATCGAAGGGCAACCGTTTGGCCTGATCGCCAACAACCCTGCGCACCTGGGCGGCGCCATCGACGCGGTGGCTGGCGACAAAGCCGCGCGTTTTATGCAGCTGTGCGATGCCTTTGATATTCCGCTGCTGTCGTTGTGCGACACCCCAGGGTTTATGGTCGGCCCGGATGCGGAAAAGCAGGCCACGGTACGGCATGTGTCGCGCATGTTTGTGACCGCCGCCAGCCTCAGCGTGCCGTTTTTCACCGTGGTGCTGCGCAAAGGTTATGGTCTCGGCGCGCAGGCCATGGCCGCCGGCAGCTTTCATTCGCCACTGTTTACCATCGCCTGGCCCAGCGCCGAGTTTGGTGCCATGGGCTTGGAAGGCGCGGTACGCCTGGGTTTCTCCAAAGAACTGGCCGCCCTGGAAGACCCCGCCGAGCGTCAAGCGCTGTTCGACAAGCTGGTGGCCAAGGCCTACCAGAGCGGCAAGGGCATCAATATGGCCAGCTTCCTGGAAATCGACGCGGTAATCGACCCAGTCGAAACCCGCAGCTGGCTGGTGCGCGGCTTTAACGCCGCACCACGCGCGCTCAAGCGTGACGGCAAAAAACGCTCTTTTGTGGATACCTGGTGATCACTATGACGACCTTTGAACAGCAGCTACTTCACGTCAACGGCATCACCCTCAGCGTTTACTGCGCCGGTCCGGACAGTGGGCGGCCAGTGTGGCTGCTACACGGGTTCCCCGAATGTTGGTACTCCTGGCGCAGCCAGATGACGGCGTTGGCCGCCGCCGGTTACCGCGTCTACGCCCCGGAAATGCGCGGTTATGGCGACAGCAGCGCGCCTGAAGAGGTCGAGGCCTACCAACTGCTGACCTTGTGCGCCGATATTCAGGCCGCCATGGATGACCTCGGGCATACCGATGTGTGCGTGGTCGGCCATGACTGGGGCGCGCCAGTGGCCTGGCATTTGGGCTTGCTCGAACCTGAGCGGGTCAGCGTGCTTGGCGCCATGTCGGTGCCGTTTGGCGGGCGGCCCAAGCGTCCGGCCATCGACATCATGCGTGAGGCCAATGCCGGGCGCTTTAACTACATCCTCTACTTCCAGGAACCTGGCGTGGCTGAGGCTGAGCTAAACGCCGATATCGAACGCAGCATGCGTTTGTTGATTGGCGGTACGGGGGAGGTGTTTTTGCAGCCTAAACCGGCGGATGCGCGCTTGCTTGACGGTGTGCCGGTGCCCGAGGTTTACCCCGAGTGGTGCAGCCGAGAAGACTTTGCCGTCTACCTGAACACCCTGAGCAAAAACGGTTTTCACGGGCCGCTGAATTGGTATCGCAACTTCACCTTGAACTGGCAGAGCACCGAGTTTTTGGCGGGGCGCCAGGTGCTGCAACCGACGCTGTTTTTGCTCGGCGAGGATGACCCGGTGGGTAAGTTGGAAGCCTACACGGTGAAAAAGATGGCGGAACTAGTGCCCAGGCTTGAGCAGCATGTGCTGGCCGATTGCGGGCATTGGATTCAGAACGAGAAGGCCGAACGGGTAAATGAATTGTTGCTGGCATTTTTGGCCAGGCACTACGCCTAGCGCCGGACCACTTAAAGAGGCGCTGCGCAGGCCCGGCGAGCCATGCGCAGCGAAGGTGTCAGGCCTGCGATTGCAGGTAGTTTTCCAGGCCGATACGATCGATCAGACCGAGCTGCTGTTCCAGCCAATAGGCGTGGTCTTCCTCGGTGTCTTGCAACTGCACGACAAGAATGTCGCGGCTGATGTAGTCCTTGTGGGTTTCGCACAGGGCGATGCCCTTGCTCAGCGCCGCACGCACTTCGTATTCCAGCTTAAGGTCAGCCCGCAGCATGTCCGGTACGGTGGCGCCGGGGAACATCGGCTTGGGCGTCATATCCGGTGTGGCTTCAAGAAACAGAATGCGCTGCAACAGGGCGTCGGCGTGTTGGGTTTCTTCTTCCATCTCGTGGTTGATGCGCTCATAGAGCTTGTTGAAGCCCCAATCCTGGTACATGCGCGAATGCAGGAAGTACTGGTCGCGGGCGGACAGTTCGCCGCGCAGCAGATCCTTGAGGTATTCGACGACTTCGTTATTACCCTGCATTGCTAAATCCCCGCACAAAAATATCCAGAGGCGAAAGCTTCGGCCGTCAACAGCGAGCGGTCAAGCTCGGCGTTTGGGCAATACCGTCACCGCCAAGCCAACAAACACCAGCGCACACGCCAACCAACTGGCCGGCGTCAGTTGTTCATCAAGCAGCAACCAACCTGCCAACAGCCCGGAAACCGGTACCGCCAGGGCAAAAGGGGTAACCACACTGGCCGGGTAACGGCGTAGCAAGGCGCTCCAAATGGCAAAGCCGACAGTGGTGGCGAGAAAGGCGATAAACAACAGTGCGGCAATACCACGCAGGGTCAGGTGCGTGAGGGCAAAGCTGATTGCCTCGGGCCCTTCAAACACATAAGAAAGCGCCAACAGCGGCAGCGGCGGAACCAGGCTGATCCAGCAGATCAGGCGCAGCATGTCGGTCGCCCCGGAGCGCTTGGTGGCGATATTGGCGCAGGCCCACATCAACGCGGCAAACACCACCAAGGCAAAGGCCAGCAAGCTGTCGCCCAGCGGTCGTTGCCAGCCGATCAGCACCAGGCCGCTGGCAGCCAGCACCAAGCCGGCCAAGGCGCGGTGACTAGGCCGTTCGCCGAGCATAACGGCGGCGATAAGAATGGTGAAAAATACCTGGCTCTGCAGCACCAGCGACGACAAGCCCGCCGGCATCCCCAAGCGCATGCCCACAAACAGCACGCCAAACTTGAATACACCCAGCAACAGGCCGATTTGCACAATGCGCCACCACGGCGCCGGCATCGGCCCGCGCAACAACAGCAGCGGCAAGGCCGCCAAGGCAAAGCGCAGGGCGCAGAACAACAGCGGCGGGAAGTCCTGCAAACCGACCTTGATCACCACAAAGTTCACCCCCCAAATCAGGGTGACCAACAAAGCAAGCAGGGCGTGGCGAATCGGCATGGCAAGGCTCCAGAAAAACTGGGGCGTACGCTAGCAGGTGAGGCGGGGAATGTATGGATACAGATGCGGCCATACAGTCCGTAGGGTGTGCCGGTCTGCGTACCAGAGCGATATTGGGTTAATCGCCTGGTGCGCACAGCACACCCTACGGAGCCGGCGCGCTTAGAGGCTCACTGCAACCAAGGCGGCGGTGGCGGCTCGTCGCTTTTGGCCGGGCCTTCGGCGTCTGCTCGGGCCGCTTGTTTACGCTGTTCGTCCAGGCGCGCGGCCTCGATTTCACGCATAACCGCACCGACATCCGCGCTCTCTTCTTCCTCGGCAAACTCGCCGGTCAACACACTGGCCGGGTGCAAGGTGCCGGCTTCGTAGAGCGCCCACATTTCTTTGGCGTAGCGGGTGTCTTTCAGCTCAGGGGCGTAGCGGCCGAAGTAAGCGGCCATGTTGCCGACGTCGCGCTCCAACATGCTAAAGGCGTGGTTATTGCCAGCGGCATCCACAGCTTGCGGCAGGTCGATAATCACCGGGCCTTCAGCGTCCAGCAGCACGTTGAATTCGGACAAGTCGCCATGCACCAGACCGGCACAGAGCATCAGCACGATCTGGCGAATTAGGAACGCGTGGTAGGTGCGTGCCTCTTCCGGCTCCATGGTCACGTCATTAAGACGTGGCGCCGCATCACCGTCGGCGCCGGCGATCATTTCCATCAGCAGCACGCCGTCGAGGAAATCGAACGGTTTCGGTACCCGTACGCCAGCGCTGGCTAAGCGAAACAGGGCCGAGACTTCAGCGTTCTGCCAGTTTTCTTCCTGCTCTTTACGGCCGTGCTTGGAGCCCTTGGCCATGGCCCGGGCGTCGCGGCTGTTACGGACTTTGCGGCCTTCCTGGTACTCCGCTGCCTGGCGGAAACTGCGTTTGTTCGCTTCTTTATAAACCTTGGCACAACGCAACTCTTTACCGCAGCGCACCACATATACGGCTGCTTCCTTGCCGCTCATAAGCGGGCGCAGCACCTCATCGACCAAGCCATCTTCAATCAAGGGTTCAATGCGTTTGGGAGTCTTCATCAGCTTTTATCAAGGGTCCTTTTATGCCAGATGTCGAAGGGCGTGCCATGGCGCGTTAGCCGGCTGGCGCCCATCCTCTCACAGCCCGCCGCAGATGCCGACCCTGCAGACGCGACAGAGGGCAAATCGTTGGCATATGGAGTGTGCTTTCCAGAGCAGGTTTCGTACAAATTGGCCACCACCGTCGTCCCCGCGAAGGCGGGGACGACGAGAAAAACCGACGCTAACCCCGCTGCAAATTGTGTTTCAACGCCTCTATGGCATAGCGCACTTTCGCCGGCTGCGCATCACGCCGGGGCGTGACCAAGTACAGCGGCAGCGGTGCATGTTGCCAGTCGGGCAATACCCGTTGCAGCCGGCCGCTGGCCAGCTCGCCGCGCACCTCCGGCTCCGGTTGAATCGACAAGCCCATGCCAGCCAGGGTGAACTCCCGCGCAGCAATCATATTGTTGCAGCTGATACGGCTCTCCAGCTTCAACCGGCACTCCTCACCCCTGTCGTTATGCAGCACCAACAGTTGCGGCAGATGCTGGGTACTAAGGCTAAGCCAGTCGAGCTGTTGCAGTTGCTCGGGGCTTTCAATGCTGGGGTGTTGCGCCAGATAAGCCGGCGAGGCGCACAGCACGGCGTTCCAATCGACCAGATGACGGGCCACCAGACTGGAGTTTTCCAGGCGCCCAACGCGAATGGCGATATCGATACGTTGCTCGATCAGGTCGACCTGTTCGTCATCAAAAAACACCTGCAAACGCAATTGCCGATGGGCCGCCAGCAACGGTGCCAACGCCCGACTCAAGCGCCCGGCCGCAAAGCCTATGGGCGCAGCGATGCGCAATTCACCCACCGGCGCATCGCGCAGTTCCAGCAAACGCTGCTCGGCTTCTTGCGCCAAGGCCAATACCTGGGCACAGCTGCGATAAAAGGTGGCGCCGGCTTCGGTCAGGGTGAGCTTTCGGGTGGTGCGGTGCAGCAGGCTGACCTGGGTACTGGCTTCGAGCTTACTGATCTGCTGACTAACAGCCGAAGCGGTCATGCCCAGCTCGGCGGCGGCAGCCACCATCGAGCCTTTATCCACCACCGTGGCAAACACGGCCATGCGTTTTAGCTGTTCCATTCTTAAGTTCTGCTTAACTGTTTAAGCCTTTTTAGCCTATTTCTCTGCGCTTTACCCATCGCTCATGATGGGCTCCAGTTATTTACCCACTCGGAGAACGTTATGAAACTCGCATTAATCGGCGCCAGCGGCTTTGTTGGCGCAGCTGTTTTGCAGGAAGCCTTGAACCGCGGCCATGAAGTGACAGGCATTGTTCAGCACCCGGAAAAGCTGCCGGCTCACACCCATCTCAAGGCGGTTAAAGCCGATGCCTACAACGCTGACGAGCTGGCTGCCGCGCTCAAGGGGCATGACGCCGTGGTTAGCGCGTTTAATCCAGGTTGGGACAAGGCCGATATCCTGCCGCTATTTCTCAAAGGCAGCGCGGCGATTGTGGCAGCGAGCAAGCAGGCCGCGGTGGGTCGTTTGCTCGTGGTTGGCGGTGCCGGCAGTTTGTATGTGGCGCCTGGGCTGCAATTGATCGACACGCCGGACTTTCCCGCCGCTTACAAAAATGGCGCCGAAGGGGCACGTCAGCACCTTAACCAATTGCGCGAAGAACACGCGCTGAGCTGGACTTTCCTGTCGCCGCCCGCGCTGCTGCAGCCAGGCACGCGCAGCGGCAAGTACCGTGTGGGCAGCGAAGAGTTATTGATGGATGGCGCGGCGCCAGCGGGCATTAGCGTGGAAGATTTGGCCGTGGCAATTGTGGATGAGCTGGAACAGCCGCAGCAGGTCGGTAAGCGGTTTACTGTCGCCCACTAATCCCCTCGCAAGCTGTGCTGTGCGCACCATTGCGCTTGCCGGAAGATCGTCTGGTGCGCGCAGCACACCCTACAAGAGCAGGCGATTTGCCGGAAAATCGCTTGGTGCTCAGGCTGACTCTTGCGGCAAGGTCAGCTCAATGGTTTCGCCAAAGGATTCATCCAACCGCTGCAGGTCGGAGTGAATCGCTTCGGCGTCATCGGCCAGGCCCAAGGCTAACGAGCAAAACTCATCGGCAGCGCCGAGAAACGCCATTACCACCAGCGGGTCAAACTCGCTGCCGCTGCCGGCGCTAATCAGCTCCACCGCTTCGGCATGGCTACTGGTTTGCCGGTAGGGGTGGTGGGCGGTGAGTTCTTCGTAGCGGCCGACTACTGCCATCAAACGCGCCGGCAGCGGAATCTGCTCGCCCCGCAGGCCTTGTGGATAACCCGTCCCGTCCCAGCATTCATGCTGGCTGTGGACGATATGTTTGGCATCGCTCAGAAAGGTTTCGCTGCTGCCCAGTTTATCTTCGGCGGCCTGTAACGCGGCAAACCCAGCCTCGGCGTGGCGATGCAGAACCTCTATGTCGGCGGCTTCCAGTGGCACCAAGCTGTGGATAATCCGGTCAGGCAACGTCAGCCGGCCAATGCCATGCAGCAACGCCGATCTGCCCAACCGGGCGATGCGCTCAGGCGTAAGCTCCCCGGCCAACGCCGGTTGCTGTTGAGCCAGGTTGCTGGCCAGTTCGACCATATACGGCTCAATGCGCGCCAAGTGTCCGCCGCCCGGGTTTTCGCGCATACGCGCCAGCCCGGCCATGGCTTCGATGGTGACTTCCTGGAGCTTTTCGATTTCGCGGGTGCGGCGGCGCACTTCCAGTTGCAGGTATTCGCTTTTGTCGCGCAGGAAGTCGGCGCTGGCTTTTAATTGCAGTTGCGCTTTCACCCGCGCTAACACCAGCGGTGGGCTGATGGGCTTGGTGATGTAGTCGACAGCACCGAGGTCAAAACCATGCTGTTCATCGGCCAACTCGGTTTTGGCGGTGAGAAAGATCACCGGAATCTCACGGGTGTGCGGGTCGGCTTTAAGGCGTTTGCACACTTCGTAGCCGTCCATTAGCGGCATCATGATATCCAGCAGAATCAGGTCCGGCGGCGGGCTGCTGATCGCGATGCGCAGCGCCTTGAGCCCGGAACTGGCCACCTTGACCCGATAGTTGGGCAGCAGCAGCTCGCTCATCAGCTCGAGGTTTTCCGGGGTGTCGTCCACCACCAGCACCAGCGGTTGCTCCGGTCGGTCAAGTATCCCGTCCACGCCCTTCTCCTGTCCGTTATGGGCCGAGCGTTAAAGGCTCAAGCCACGCTGTTCACCTGTTTGCCGTAATAACGTCAGAGCCTGTTCAAAATCGTAGCAGCGAACCGCCTCGGCCAACGGCGAGTAGTCATCGTTGAAGGCGTTGCGCAGCAGGCACGTTTGCGCCTCGAAGACCTTGCCGGCGCGCGGATCATCGTGGGCAAACAGCCCTGCCAACTGCTGACATACCGCGGCCAACTCAGCCTCATCCACCGCTGGCGGCGCTTCGCAGACAGATGCCGGCCATTGCGCCTCGATGGCATGCAGCAAGGCGCTGAGGCTTTGGCTGAGTTCGCTGATCAGCGGTTCCAGCTCTTCGTCGGCGCGGGCATCTTTTAGTGCGGTTTCCAGCAACGCCGCCTGTGTCTGCAAATCCACTGCGCCGAGATTACCGGCCACGCCCTTGAGGCTATGGGCCAGGCGTTCGGCAGCGTCGTGTGCCCCTTGGTTCACTGCCAAACGCAACTGCGTAGTGAAATCTTTTTGGCTGGCGGCAAATTTCAGCAGTAAGCGCTGGTACAGCTCTGGTTTGCCCAGCACGCGGCGCAGACCGCTGGCCAGGTCGACACCAGGCAACCGCCAGTCTGGCATGGCCGCAGCGGCTGGACTTTGCGCACTGTTGGCCAAGTCGACCCGTAACCACTGCGCCAGGGTGCGCCAGAGCTGTTCGGGGTTGAGGGGTTTGCCCAGGTGGTCATCCATACCAGCTTCCAGGCAGCGTTCGCGGTCGGCCGGCAAGGCGTTGGCCGTCATAGCGATCACCGGCAAATGCGCGAACTGCGGCTCGGCGCGCAGGCGGCGGGTAGCCGCGAGACCATCAAGTACCGGCATCTGCATATCCATCAACACCAGGTCGAAGTAGCCCGCACCGCGTGCCAGCAAAATGTCCACGGCCTGGGCGCCATCCTCGGCCTGTTCAATCTGCAAGCCGCTTTCCTCCAACAGCCCGCAAGCCACTTCACGGTTCAGCTCGTGGTCTTCGACCAACAACACGCGCTTGCCAGTGAAATCGGGTATGGCATCGGCGCTTGGGCTGTCAACGTTCGCAACCGCAGCGCCATTGTGGTTAGCCAGGGCACTGACTAGCGCATCCAAGAGCAGCGAAGGATTGAGCGGTTTTAGTAGCACATCGTCGACGCCGGCCTCGCGGGCGTCGTGCAGCACCTCTTCGCGGCCATGGGCGGTGACCATCAGCAAGCGCGGCTGTGCCTGCAAATTGAGCGCCTGCAGTTGCCGCGCAGTTTCAATGCCGTCCAGCTCAGGCATCTGCCAGTCGAGCATCACCAGGTCGAACGGCCGGCGCTGATCGGCCAGTTGCACCTGGCGCAGGGCCGCACGCCCGGAATCAGCGGTTGCCACGCGAAAGCCCATGCCCACCAGCATGTCGTGCAGTACACGGCGGGCGCTGTCGTTGTCGTCCACCACCAGCACATGGCGGCCACGCAGGTTGGGTTGGGCTTGCAACAGCGGTTGATGCTCAGTGGAAATACCCAGCGGCAGCCGACACCAGAACAGGCTGCCGCGTCCGGCCTGGCTCTGCACCCCGACGCGCCCGCCCATGGCCTCGGCCAGGCGTTTGCAAATGGCCAGGCCCAGGCCGGTGCCACCGTACTTGCGGGTGGTGGAGTTGTCGGCCTGCTGGAACGACTCGAACAGGCGCTCCAGTTGGTCATGGCTGATGCCAATGCCGGTGTCGCGCACGGCGAAGTACACCTGCACCTGCTCAGCGCTCTGCTGCTCGGCGCGAATCAGTACTTCGATCTCCCCGCGCTCGGTGAACTTCACCGCATTGTTGGCGTAATTGATCAAAATCTGACCAATACGCAGCGGATCGCCCACCAGTTGCAACGGCAATTTGGGGTCGAGGTTAAACACCAACTCCAGGTGTTTGCCGGCGACTTTTTCGCCGATCAGGTTGGCGACGTTTTCCAGCACCTGTTGCAGGTTGAAGTCGATCTGTTCGATACCGAGCTTGCCGGCCTCGATTTTGGAGAAGTCGAGAACGTCATTGATCACCCCAAGCAAATGCTGGCTGGCCTGCTGGATTTTCTCCACATAACCACGCTGACGCGGCTGCAAGTCAGTTTTCTGCGCCAGATGAGCCATACCGATAATGGCGTTCATCGGTGTGCGAATTTCGTGGCTCATATTGGCCAGGAAGTCGGACTTCAAGCGGGCTGCCTCTTCAGCCAACTCCTTGGCCTCGGCCATCGCCGCTTCGGCCTGCTTGCGCGCAGTGATATCGCGGCTTACGCCGACCAGCCCGAGGGGCACGCCACGGTCATCACGAAAAATGGTGCGCAGGGTGTCGAACACCACCCAGTGGCCATCCGGATAACGCACGCGGCCTTCGCTTTCGTAGGTGCTGTCGCGGGTCAGGGCGGTGTAATCGTGCTCTTCGCGCTTGCTTGCCCAATCGAGATTTAGCAGCTCGTGGTCGCGCTTGCCCAGCACCTGTTCGCTGCTCAACCCAAACAGCTCGGCGCAGGCCTGGTTAATGCCCAGGTAACGCCCTTGAATATCTTTAAACCAGATCGGGTCGGGAATGGCGTTGATGATCGCCAGCAAGGTACTGCGCTGGCGCACCACCTCGGCCTCGGCCAACTGGCGCTGATGAATTTGCGTGCGCAGGTGGCGATTCCACAGCACCACCACGACCAACGCCGCCAGCACGCCAAGCAGGTACGGCCAGCCAACCAGCAACAGCCCCTGCCAACTGAACGCCGACAACGGCGGCAACCAGCGATCAAGAATTTGCTCGCGCTCTTCGCGCTCCAAACTGGCCAGGCCTTTGTCTAGCACCTCAACGAGCTGCGGCCAATCACGGCGCACGGCAAAATGCAGCTCACTGCGCAGCAACCCTGACTCGCCGCGCAGTTCGACATTGGCCAGGCTGAGTTTGCGCACCAGGTAGCTGGCCACAATCATATTGCCGATATACGCATCGGCGCCGCCAGAGGACACCGCACGCAAGGCCTCTTCGGTGCTACTCACTTCAACGATCTGTGCCTGTGGCACGGCGGCGCGCAGCAGGTCTTCGGTAACAAAGCCACGTTCCATGGCCACACGTCGGCCACGCAGATCATCGGTGCTAAGAATCGGCAGTTCGTGGCGGGTAAAAATCAGGCTGTTGCTGGTCAGGTAGGTGTCGGTGAACGCCATACGTGCCTGGCGCTCTTCAGTTTTCGCCACCGAAGGCAGTAGATCGATATCACCGGCTTTAAGAGCGGCGAGCACCGCGCTCCAATCCTGCAACTGCACCGTTTCAAAGCGGATGCCCAGGCGTTGGCCAAGCAGGGCCAAATAATCACCGCTGATGCCGCTGTGCTGCCCCTGCTCGCCGAACACATCAAACGGCTCCCAACCGCCCTTCTGCACACCGACACGCACTACCGGATGCTCGGCAATCCAGCTGCGCTCCTCAGCGCTGAGGTTTAACGGCGCGGCCTGCACGGAGGCACCCGCAAGCACCATCAGCAGGCCCATCAGCCATGCCTTGCAACCACCCATACGGCCTCCCTTGCGTGAACCCTCTCAGCCAGCTTAGCCAGCTTAGCCAGCCAGGAGGCCGACGCTACTCCTGGGCGGGCGCTCGGCGCCACTGTGGCAAGCCAATCAACACCACGGCACTGATGATCACCAACATCGCCAACCACTCCTCACCGCCGATCTGCTCATTGGCAAACACAATGCCGAGCAGCACCGCCACCACCGGATTGACGTAGGCATAACTGGTGGCGGCGGCTGGGCGCACATGCTTGAGCAAATAGACGTAGGAGCTGAACGCAATGATCGAGCCGAAGAAAATCAAATACAGCAACGCGCCCCAACCGGCGGCGCTGGGCATTTGTGTCATGCGCTCGCCACTGAGCACGCTGCCGAGCAACATCACCGCGCCGCCGCCGAGCATTTCCGTAGCGCTCGCCATCGGACCGTTAGGCAGCGGCAAGGTTTTACCCCACACCGAGCCGAACGCCCAACTGGCTGCGGCGAAAAGGATCATTGCCGCACCGGCGGGGCTGGCCTGCAAGTTGGAACCCAGATTCAGCAAAGCAATTCCGGTCATGCCCAAGGCAATACCCGCCCACTCCAGCTTAGAGTTGCGGTGCCCGAACCAACGATTAAACAGCAAGGTAAACAGCGGCACCGTCGCCACCGCCAAGGCCGCCACCCCAGAAGCCACACCGGAATGCTCAGCCAGAGTGACCCCGCCATTACCAAACGCCAACAACAACGTGCCCACCATCGCCGCCGCCCGCCACTCTCGCCACGTCGGTGCCGGAGCGCCGCGTAGACGCAGCCAGGCATACATCAAACTACCGGCAATCAGAAAGCGCACCGCCGCCATTAATAGCGGCGGCCAGGTTTCAACACCGATACGGATCACCAGATACGTCGAACCCCAAATGATGTACAGGGCAGCAAAGGCAGCAACAAGCAACAGCGGAAAACGCGTGCGCATGGAAGGCTCGGCAGAGGGCAGGCAAAAGAGGGAGTGTAGGGGGTGAAACGTGGAAGGCGACAGGCACAGTGGCGAGGGGGATTGGCTGTACACATTGCCGCCCTTGGAAACGCGGGTCGGGAATTTCGTTTGCAGGGCTCGCTAGCCATTCGATGGCCGCCCCACTTGCGCCTATGGCAACAAGACCGAGTAGCCCCTGCCCTCTCCCCCAGCCCCTCTCCCGCTAGCGGGCGAGGGGAGTAGCTCGGCGGTCGCCTTGCCAACTCAGCCAAGCTTTTGATCTTGATCTAGCTGTTGATCTAGCTGTTGATCTAGCTGTTGATCTACTCGCCCCGTTAGCGCCAGGCCGAGTGTAGTCGTTGCGTAAGGGGTCGTAGCGGCCGGGAGCCGCGCAGAGGGATGAGGGCCATGGATGGCCCTTCAGCCCGGCCCCTGGAGCAACGACGCAGCGAGGGGACCCGAAGCGCAGCGTAGGGCCCAGGTAGGGGCAAGCCTTTTTTGCTTACTTTTTGCGGCGACTGGCAAAAAGTGAGTCGCGCGTAAGGCGCGAAACCCCCCCCCAGCCAACGCGGTAACGAATACCACCACCCACTAAAAAGCAAAACCCTCTCCCCAGCCCTCTCCCGCAAGCGGGCAGAGGGGCCAGATCGGGGAAAATCTGAAAACCTACTTATCCGGCATAGGCATCGGAAACGGCATCACATTCCCCACCCCAGCCCGCGCCTCACTAATCTTCGGCGTGCCCAAACGCTCCACCTCATCAATGCGCACAATCGCATGCATCGGCACAAAACTACGCACCACGCCCTCAAACTGCGCCTTCAGCTTCTCCTCACTAGGGTCAACCACCACCTGCGTGCGCTCGCCAAAGACAAACTCCTCCACCTCGAGAAAGCCCCACAAATCACTTTGATAGATCTGCTTGGCGTACATCTCGAACACCTGGCCTTGGTTGAGGAAGATCACCTTATAGATAGGTTCACGCTTGCTCATGGGCGGGGAAAAAACCGGGGGAAATTTTCGGGGGCGGGATCATAGCATAGCCTCCCGGCAGGCAATGCTAGGCCTGCCGGACCGCCGCCTCTATAATGCGCGACTCTTTGAGCCACCCCCCTTGAGCGCGCATGAGCAAGAAGCTGTATATCGAAACCCACGGTTGCCAGATGAACGAGTACGACAGCTCGCGCATGGTCGATTTGCTGGGTGAACATGAGGCCTTGGAAGTTACCGCTCGCGCGGAAGACGCCGATGTCATTCTGCTCAATACCTGTTCCATCCGTGAGCGCGCCCAGGACCGGGTGTACTCCCAGCTGGGCCGCTGGCGTGAGCTAAAGCTGGCCAAGCCGGACATGGTGATCGCCGTTGGCGGTTGCGTGGCCAGCCAGGAAGGCGCCGCCATCCGCGATCGCGCGCCCTATGTGGATGTGGTGTTTGGTCCGCAAACCCTGCACCGCTTGCCGGAAATGATCGACGCCGCACGCCTCACCCGCTTGCCACAGGTGGATGTCAGCTTCCCGGAAATCGAAAAATTCGACCGCCTGCCCGAGCCGCGTATCGACGGCCCCAGCGCCTTTGTGTCGATCATGGAAGGCTGCAGCAAGTACTGCACCTTTTGTGTGGTGCCTTATACCCGTGGCGAAGAAGTCAGCCGGCCGTTCGATGATGTGCTGGCCGAAGTCATTCACCTGGCCGAGCACGGCGTACGTGAAGTGACCCTGCTGGGACAGAACGTCAACGGCTTCCGTGGCGTGACCCACGATGGCCGTACCGCCGATTTGGCTGAGCTGATCCGCGTGGTGGCCGCCATCGACGGCATCGACCGTATTCGCTACACCACCTCGCACCCGCTGGAGTTCTCCGACAGCCTGATTCGTGTGCATGCCGAGGTGCCGGAGTTGGTCAAACACGTGCATTTGCCGGTGCAGGCCGGCTCCGACCGCATTCTGGCGGCAATGAAGCGCAACCATACCGGGCTGGAGTACAAGTCGATCATCCGCAAACTGCGCGCCGCCGTGCCGGATATCAGCATCACGTCGGACTTTATCGTCGGCTTCCCCGGCGAAACCGAAAAGGACTTCGAAAACACCATGCAATTGGTGGCCGATGTTGGCTTCGACTTCTCCTATTCCTTTGTTTACAGCGCCCGCCCCGGCACCCCGGCGGCCGACTTGCCAGACGATATTCCGGCGGAAACCAACCGCGAACGCCTGGCCCGCTTACAGCATCGCTTGGACCAACAAGGCTTTGAAATCAGCCGCAAAATGGTCGGCAGCATCCAGCGCGTGTTGGTCAACGACTTCTCCAAGCGCGACCCCGGGCAACTGACCGGGCGCACCGAGAACAACCGTATCGTCAATTTCCGCTGCGACAATCCACGCCTGATTGGCCAGTTCGCCGACGTACGGATCGATGAAGCCAGACCGCACTCTTTGCGCGGCAGCCTGGTCATAGCAGAACAAGCCGTGGCCGAGTGCCACTAAAGCCGCAGATGCCCGAGCTTTCACAGGCGGGCATCCGGGGTTATCCTTCGACCCATCTCAGTGGCTACCGATACGACCTTGAACGCACCCATAGAACCGCATCGTTTTATCCTCGAACCCTTTGAAGCTCGCCGCTTCGCCAACCTGTGCGGGCAATTCGACGAGCACTTGCGCTTGATCGAACAGCGCCTGGCCATCGAAATTCGCAACCGTGGTAACCAGTTCGAACTGGTGGGCCCCGCCGAAACCACCCAGGCTGCCGAGCAACTGCTGCGCCGCCTGTACCGCGAAACCAACGCCACGCAACTCTCCCCCGATATCGTCCATCTGTTCCTGCAGGAGTCTGCGGTTGAGCAGTTGGCCGGTAACGACCCGGTGGAAGCCAGCGTCGCCCTACGCACCCGCAAGGGCATGATTCGCCCACGCGGCGTTAATCAGCAGCGCTATGTAAAGTCGATCCTTAACCACGACATCAACTTCGGCATCGGCCCAGCCGGTACAGGTAAGACCTACCTGGCCGTAGCCTGTGCGGTGGATGCGCTGGAGCGCGAGCAGATTCGCCGCATATTGCTGGTACGCCCGGCGGTAGAAGCGGGCGAGAAACTTGGCTTTCTGCCTGGGGATCTGTCGCAAAAGATCGACCCGTATCTGCGCCCGCTCTACGACGCGCTGTACGAAATGCTCGGCTTTGAAACCGTGGCCAAGCTGATCGAGAAACAGGTGATTGAAGTTGCGCCGCTGGCCTATATGCGCGGTCGCACCCTTAACAATAGCTTCATCATTCTCGACGAAAGTCAGAACACCACCCTTGAGCAGATGAAGATGTTCCTGACCCGGATCGGCTTTGGCTCCACGGCAGTGATCACCGGCGATATCACCCAGGTCGACCTGCCACGCGGCACCAAGTCCGGGCTGACCCACGTGATTGAAGTGTTAAAGGACGTGCCGGGCATTTCCTTTACCCACTTCCTGTCCAAAGACGTGGTTCGCCACCCGCTGGTACAACGCATTGTCGAGGCCTACGAGCGCTTTGAGAGTGCCGCCGAAACCAAGGCGTTCGACAGCAAAAAAGACGCCGGCAACTCCGAGGCAGATCGCGGCAATGCTTGAGCTTGATCTGCAAAACGCCAGCATCGCCGCCAGCCCCAGCGAAGCCCAGTTCCGCCAATGGTGCGAATTGGCGCTGCGCCAGCGCAGCGCGGACTCGGAGCTGACCATCCGCCTGGTGGACGAAGCCGAAGCACGCGAACTCAACCACACCTACCGGCAGAAAGACTACGCCACCAATGTGCTGTCTTTCCCCGCCGACGTGCCCGATGAATTGCTCGACATTCCCCTGCTCGGCGATCTGGTGATCTGCGTGCAGGTGGTCGAGCGCGAAGCCGCTGAACAAGGCAAAAGCCCCGAGGCCCATTGGGCGCACTTGGTGATTCACGGTTGCTTGCATTTATTGGGTTACGACCATATCGATGACGAAGAAGCCGTCGAGATGGAAACCTTGGAACAACAATTGCTCGCTGAATTGGGTCACCCTGACCCCTATGCAGGCGACGAATAGCCTGACCTTCAGGCACCAGAAAGGAACACTGAGTAAACAGCATGAGCGAAGACCGATCGAGCAACGGGCAAAAATCCTGGTTAGGCAAAATTACCCAGGCTTTTGCCCATGAGCCGAAAAACCGCCAGGAGCTCTTGGAGCTGCTGCGCGAAGCCCATCAGAACAAACTCCTCGACAGCGAAGCGCTGGCCATTGTCGAAGGCGCTATTCAAGTGGCCGACCTGCAGGTGCGCGACATCATGGTGCCGCGCTCGCAGATGGTCAGCATCAAAGCCGGCCTGACCCCGCAAGAGCTGATCCCGGCGATTACCGAATCGGCCCACTCGCGCTACCCAGTCATTGGCGAAAGCCTGGATGACGTGATCGGCGTGCTGCTGGCCAAAGACCTTCTGCCGCTGGTGCTGCAAGACGCCAGCCAGCCGTTCAACATCAAAGACATGCTGCGCCCGGCCACCTTTGTGCCGGAGTCCAAACGCCTTAACGTGCTGCTGCGCGAGTTCCGCGCCAACCATAACCATATGGCGATCGTCATCGACGAATACGGCGGTGTGGCCGGCCTGGTGACCATTGAAGACGTGCTGGAACAGATCGTCGGCGACATTGAGGACGAGCACGATGTTGAGGAAGACAGCTATATCAAACCGCTGCCCAGCGGCGACTTCCTGATCAAGGCGCTGACGCCGATTGACGCCTTTAACGAGTCGTTCGACAGCGAGTTCACCGACGACGAATTCCACACCGTCGGCGGTCTGGTCATGAGCGCCTTCGGCCATCTGCCCAAGCGCAACGAAATTGCCGAAATCGGCGACTTCCGTTTCCGCGTTTTAAGCGCCGACAGCCGCCGCATCCACCTGCTGCGCCTGACTCGTATCGACCGCTAACCCCGCCCGTAGGTTGGGTTGAGCGCAAGCGAAGCCCAACACTGCGCGCACACTCTCAAGACCGATCTACCGACCGACAGGAAAACGATGAACTGGATTTCTAGGGCCGGCTGGCTCGGCAACGTGGTCGCACTCGCCGCTGGCGCCCTCACCACCCTCGCCCTTGCCCCGTTCAACATCTGGCCTCTGGCTCTGGTCGCCATCGCCCTGTTCTACCTCGGCCTGCGCGACCTCAAACCGCGTCAGGCCATGGGCCGTGGCTGGTGTTATGGCTTTGGCTTATTCCTGGCCGGCACCAGCTGGATCTACGTCAGCATCCACGACTACGGCCAGGCCTCAATGCCATTGGCGCTGTTTCTCACCGTGGGTTTTTGCGCCTGCGTCGCCTGGTTTTTTGCTCTGCCCGCTTTCATCTGGGCACGCTGGTTGCGCCGTAATGAAGCACCACTGGCCGATGCCTTGGCGTTCGCCGCCTTGTGGCTGGCGCAAGAAGCCTTTCGTGGCTGGTTTTTGACCGGCTTCCCGTGGCTGTATTCCGGCTACAGCCAGTTGGATGGTCCGCTTAGCGGTCTGGCGCCAGTGGGCGGCGTGTGGCTGATCTCCTTTACCCTGGCGCTGACGTCAGCCCTGCTGATCAACCTGCCGCGCTTGGGCCAGCGCAAGGCCTTTCTGGCCGCTGGCGTGGTGCTGCTGATCGCGCCCTGGCTGCTGGCGTTTGGCCTGAAAAACCATGCCTGGACTGAACCCGCCGGCGCCCCCTTAAAAGTGGCGGCGATTCAGGGCAATGTGGCCCAGGAAATGAAGTGGAACCCTGAGCATCTCAATGCGCAGTTGGGCCTGTACCGCGACCTGACGTTTAGCGCCAAACCGGTGGACCTGATCGTCTGGCCGGAAACGGCGGTGCCAATTCTGAAAGAGTTTGCCGAAGGCTATCTGAACGTCATGGGCCGTTTTGCCAATGAGCGCCAGTCCACGCTGATCACCGGCGTGCCAGTACGCGAGGTGAATGCCCAGGGCGAAAAACGCTACTACAACGGCATCACCGTAATTGGCCAGGGCAGCGGCACGTACTTTAAACAGCGCCTGGTGCCTTTCGGCGAGTACGTACCGCTGCAAGACATGCTGCGTGGCCTGATTGCCTTCTTCGACCTGCCGATGTCCGACTTCGCTCGCGGCCCCTCCGACCAAGCGCTGCTGGATGCCAAGGGCTACAAGATTGCCCCGTTTATCTGCTACGAAGTGGTGTACCCGGAGTTTGCCGCTGGCCTGTCGGCACAAAGCCAGCTCCTACTGACCGTGAGCAACGACACCTGGTTCGGCACCTCCATCGGCCCGCTGCAACACTTGCAGATGGCGCAGATGCGCGCCCTGGAAGCCGGGCGCTGGATGATCCGCGCCACCAACAATGGCGTCACCGGACTGATTGACCCGTTCGGCCACATCACCACGCAGATTCCGCAGTTTGAACAAGGCGTGCTGTATGGCGAAGTAGTGCCCATGCAAAAGCTCACGCCGTACCTGCAATGGCGCTCATGGCCGTTGGTGATTGTGTGCTTCTTGCTGTTTGCCTGGGCGCTGGTGGCAAGCCGGATTGCCAAGACCGTTTAACCACTTACACCGTCATCCCCGCGCAGGCGGGGATGCAGAATCTCGGAGAGTACAAGGCACCAAGCCAGGCTCAACACTCTGGATTCCCGCCTTCGCGGGAATGCCGATAACCCCATGCGCACTGCCCTCTCAGCGGTAAAACAACGGGTAGGCAATCTGCCCCGCCACTTCGTTAAGCAGTGTGCCGGTTTGCCACACGCTTCTGCTCTCGGGCAACCAACCGCCCAATGGCCGACGATTGGGCACGCTCAGAAAACCCACCGGCGCGGCCACCACTTCCAAGCCGGCGCGTTCGAAACACCAACGCGAGCGCGGCATATGGGCAGCCTGGGTGACCAGCAACACGCGGCGAATGCCGTCTGCTTGCAACATCTGCGCGCTGAATTGAGCGTTTTCCAACGTGGTGCGGCTGCGCCCTTCCTGCCAGCGCACCGGCACGCGGAAGTCGCGAACCATCACCTCGGCCATCAACTGCGCTTCGCTAACGGTTTCGCCATAGGGTGAACCGCCGCTGATCAGCACCGGCAAACCGGTGATTCTGGCCAGCCGCGACGCATACCGCACCCGTTCAACTGCCAGGTGACTGGCCTGATCGCCGCCCCAGGCGGGGTCGTCGCGCTCACGCCCGGCGCCGAGCACGACAATGGCATCCACCTGCCCTACCAGGCCTTCGATTTGCGCGGGCGTTAGTGCTGGCTCACGCTCGACCAGACGTGCCAGGCCTTCCACCGCAATCGGCAAACTACTTACCCACAAGCCGCCAAAGCCCAAAACAAAACAGGTCAATGCCACGCGCGGCATACGTCGACGCAACCACCAGGCCAGCAGAACCAGCAGCAATAGGCAGCCAGGCGGCAGCAAGAGTTGTTTGAATAAATACCGCAGAACCATCGCGCACCTCCCCGGGGAGCGCGAAGCCTACCGGGGTTTGGAGGCGCGGAACAACTGCGAGCCGCAGGCACTACAGGCTTGCACGCCCTGACCGGGATTCCAGAATGCGGCCGTACCGCATAACGCGCAAACCAGCTTTTGCCGACGCTTAAGCAGGCCTTTTGGCTTGGGTATTCGGGCGCTGTGCGCATGGCTGATATGCACAGTGCGCGCAGGTTTGCTCAGTGGCGGAGTTTGCTCAATCAGCGCCAGCTCTTTGGCTGCCGCGTGCCAGCCGCGCAGCCAGTGCAGGTCGCGGTCGAGGTAGGCTTTGATCAGTTCCAACTCAGCGGGGCTAAGGCCTTTTAGCTCAAGCTCTTCAGGGGTTTTGTTGCGCAACAGCGAGTCGCTATCGGCCTCGTCCAAGGCTACGGCAAGACGATGCAGCAGGCGCTCGTATAGACCGCCCTGAGCTTCTTCATGCCGTAACTCCGCCATCCGCAACCTCGCCAACTGCGCGCCTGTGTTGTTCCTGAGAGCATAGTTTCGCTCAGGCAACGGGCGGGCTGCCGCGACAGACGGCGGAGCGCTTGGCGACAGGCGTAATCAGGGTTTCCCAGGCCCCTGGCGGGTCATGTATGCTACGGCGTTCTTCGAGCACCCCATGGGCAACGCACTATTGCCATGGGCTGTCAGTCACTTTTTTAGTCAAAGTAGCCATGCACGAACACTATCATCCCCGTGAAACCGAAGCCGCCGCGCAAACCTACTGGGACGAGCAGAAGTCCTTTGTAGTCAGTGAACAACCTGGCAAAGACACCTTCTATTGCCTGTCGATGTTCCCCTACCCCAGCGGCAAGCTGCACATG
>CAZIWV010000027.1:70094-71689 GCA_964543145.1 uncultured Pseudomonas sp. | reverse complement strand
AAACCCCCTACTCGTGAAAACGGGTAGGGGGTTTGTTTTTGGGCTGAGAAAAGTTTGGCCTTCACCGAGTGATTGGAAAGCAAGATTCGGCAGGAATCTCACCCAATCCGCTGTTACCGTAAAGCCAGCCTTACGCCTGAGCTACGCCGATGACTTCATCCCAAACCCGCAGCGCCGAAACACTCAACGACCCTCGTTGGTCTGCCGTTCTGCATCGAGATAAGTCTGCTGATGGTCAGTTCGTTTACTCGGTGAAAACCACTGGCGTTTACTGCCGACCTTCTTGTTCGGCGCGCCAAGCCAGGCCGGAAAATGTGCAGTTTCACCAGACCTGCCTGGCTGCGGAGCAAGCTGGTTTCCGCCCTTGTTTGCGTTGTAAACCTAATCAAGCTGCTTTAGCGGATCAACAACGTTTGCTGGTCGAGCAGGCTTGCCACTTGATAGCGCATGCAGAAACTCCTTTGTCGTTAGAGCAATTGGCAGCGCAAGTCGGCCTCAGCCCGTATTACTTCCACCGCATGTTCAAAGCTGTCACTGGACTTACGCCGAAAAGCTATGCCAATGCACAGCGCGCTGCACGTGTGCGTAACCAGCTACAGCAGGGTGAGACTGTAACCAATGCTCTATACGACGCAGGCTTCAACTCCAGTGGCCGTTTCTACACGGTGGCTGACAAGCTGCTTGGCATGACGCCTAGCGCCTACAGAGATGGCGGCACCAACGTCCGTATTCGCTATGCCATCGGAAGATGTTCCTTGGGAGCACTGTTGGTTGCACAGAGTGAGCGTGGGCTCTGCGCGATTCTCTTCGGCGAAGATGATCAAGCGTTGGAAGCTGACCTTATAAGTCGCTTCCCTCGCGCCGCAATCGAACCGGCAGACAATGCTTTTTCCCGCACACTGGCCCAGGTGATCGAGTTTGTCGAAGCGCCTGCACAGGGCCTTGACCTGCCTCTAGATATCCGCGGAACCGTTTTTCAGCAGCGTGTGTGGCAGGCCCTACAAGCAATACCTGCCGGCCAAACCGCCAGTTATCGCGATATCGCTGAACGTATCGGTTCGCCTCGGGCCGTGCGCGCTGTCGCCGGTGCATGTGCAGCGAATACGTTGGCAGTAGCTGTGCCATGTCACAGAGTGGTGCGCAATGATGGCGGGCTTTCCGGTTATCGATGGGGCGTTGAGCGTAAGGCGAAACTGTTGGAAAAAGAGCACGAATAGCGTTGTGTTCAGCATCCTCGCATCTGTCAAAAAATCGTTTCAGGGTTTGATTTTGGGATTCAAACGAATGATTTAAAAGGGGTTTTTTAGCAATCATTCGTATCGATGGTTACTATCGCGGCCTTTCACTTCTGCAAGAAATCTCAGTGAGTACCATAGGCTCCGTACCCACTTTTAAGCCCCCGCAAGGAGCCCCAAAATGAAAAACCAAGTATTCGCCAGCCTGATTCTGGCCAGCCTTTCCGCCAGTGTATTTGCTCTTCCTTCTGACCAGCCACAGTTCACCTTTGGCGGCCAATTCGTCCACTCGTCCATGGTCGCAGAAAGCGGTGCAGATCGTACTGGCGCTAACCGTGTAGCCGAAGGCGGTGCAGATCG
>CAZIWV010000027.1:0-69994 GCA_964543145.1 uncultured Pseudomonas sp. | reverse complement strand
AAAGCGGTGCAGATCGTACTGGCGCTAACCGTGTAGCCGAAGGCGGTGCAGATCGCACTGGCGCTAACCGTGTAGCCGAAGGCGGTGCAGATCGTACTGGCGCTAACCGTGTGGCCGAAGGCGGTGCAGATCGTACCGGTGCTAACCGTGTAGCCGAAGGCGGTGCAGATCGTACTGGCGCTAACCGTGTGGCCGAAGGCGGTGCAGATCGTACCGGTGCTAACCGTGTAGCCGAAGGTGGTGCAGATCGTACCGGTGCTAACCGTGTGGCCGAAGGCGGTGCAGATCGTACTGGCGCTAACCGTGTAGCCGAAGGTGGTGCCGACCGTACTGGTGCCAACCGTGTGGCTTGATGCTCCGCGTTACCTCACATAAAAAACCCGGCCAATTCAGCCGGGTTTTTTTATGGGCAATGTATTTGCACCGTTACGCTAACCCTCCAGGCACTCACTAAACAGCCGCTGCACCGGCAGGTTGCGCTGGCTATGACGCAGCAGCAGGATCAGTTCGCGGTGAAAGGTCAGTTCGCCCAGCTCGATAATTCGCACCCGCGCGCCGTGTTCAACCCACAGGCCCGCCAGCGGAATCAGCGACACACCCAGCCCGCACTCAACCATCTTCACAATGCCGTCCAGCTCATCCAACTCCAGCGCCACATTCACTTCTAGTCGCTGCTCGCGCAGAAAGCGGCTCACCAATCGGCCCCCAAATGAAGTGCGGTCGTAGCGCACCAACGGATGGTCGCGCAGCAATTGCAGCGGGTCCTCGCCGGCCAGGTGTTGCGGCACGATTAATACAAACGGCTCTTGGCGCAGCACCTGGGTATGCAATTCCTTGGGCAACGCAAAAGGCGGGCGAATCAGAATGGCGACATCCAGCTCACCCGCATCCACTTGGCTTAGCAGGTTCAGGGAAACGCCCGGCACCAATTTAGGTTCCACCCTCGGCGCGGCTTGTCGTAAGCGCAACAGGGCGGCGGGCAATAAACCCGTTTGTACACTGGCGATCGCGCCTATTTTCAGCTCACCGCTGCATTCGCTCGCGCTATCGGCAGCGCCCATGCGGCTGAAAATGTCGAGCATCTCTCGCGCCATCGGCAACGCGCGTTCGCCCGCAGCATTAAGGATGGCCTGGCGTCCTGTGCGATCGAATAGCTGCTGGCCCAAGGCGTTTTCCAGGTTACGAATCTGTGCGCTGATGGCCGATTGCGTCAGGCCGATGTGCATGCCTGCCGCAGCAAAGGTGCCGTAACGTGCCACGGCAATAAAAGTCTTGAGTTCACGAAGCATGCAGGCGCCATCGGTTAAAGATTGATCGAAATAATTTGAGCTCGGCGCAAAAATTAACGTCTTTTAATCAATAACTACAGGGCTAGAATCCTATCACCGTGTTTTAATCCGAGACGTCGTTATGAGCATTTCGCCCTTTCACTTGGCTATTCCTGTATTCGATCTACCCGCCGCTCGCGCCTTCTATGGCGACGTATTTGGCCTCAACGAAGGTCGCTCCAGCGAGCACTGGGTGGATTTTGATTTCTTCGGTCATCAGTTAGTCATTCATGAACACCCGAAAACCTCTTCTCAGGAACAGGCACGCACCAATGCCGTTGACGGCCATGATGTACCGGTGCCGCACTTTGGCGTAGTGCTCGGTTGGGCCGAGTGGGAAGCCTTGGCGCAGCGCCTGCAGGGGCTAGGGACCCGATTTGTAATCGAGCCTTACGTGCGTTTTAAAGGCCAAGTCGGCGAGCAGGCCACCATGTTTCTCTTCGATCCTTGCGGCAACGCCTTGGAGTTCAAGGCCTTCAAGGATATGAGCCAGCTGTTTGCCAAATAGCCGGGCAGGGCGCCTTCGGCTATCCTTGGCGCCCTCGATTTTCAGCCAGGACCATGCCCCATGAAAGCGCAACTCGTAGAACTGATCAGCAAACTAAGTTCGGGGTGCATGGGCGCCGAGGAAATCGAAAAAATCGCCGATGAAGCGGCGCAAGCCTACGCTGACCCTACCGCCTTTCTCGCGGCTAATCCGGATATCAACTACGACGACACCTTTCCTATTCCCCTGGGTGAATGGGTTGTGGTCGGCAGCTTGCCGGAGACCGTGTTGTTTCAGGCCGACACCTACGCTGACCTGCTGCAACGGATCATCGACTCCTTTGGCAAAGAAGTGACCTTCAATATCAAGCCCAAGCAGCTAGTGAAGACTGAGCCACTGACCGCCATGAACCGCATTCAAGTGCAGCTCAGCGCCTTGAGTCCGGAAACCAAGGGCTATGTGCTGGTGGACTTTAGTCAGCCGTTGGACGATGAGATGCAGGCGGTGTTGGTGTACACCACTGACCTTGAGCGGGTGTTGCAGCTAAGTGCGGAAGTAGGCATTGCTGCGGCCGGTTCGTACGAAGCATTGCGCGTCGCCGTACACGTTTAAGGTTTACCAGGTTCTATAGGGTGTGCCGTGCGCACCCAGGCGATTGACGATAGGTCGCCTTGGGGCGCGAAGCACATCCTACGGAGTAATCAGGTTTAGCCGAGCAACAACCAAGCCCCAGCGCCAGCCGAGGCCGCACCAGCAAGACGCACCAGCGGCGCAGCGGCAACCGGCAGAGCTCGAACCAGCGCATAACCTGCAGCGTGCAGCGCAGCCGTAGCGGCAACAAAGCCAACGGCATAGCCCCAAGGGCTGGCCAGCTCTGGCAATTCCAGACCATGGGCAACGCCATGGGCCAAGGCGAACAGGGCGGTTAGGCCAACGGCCAACCAAACCGGCGGACGCACAGCCACGGCGACCAACAGCCCCAAGGCCAAGACTGACGCCGCAATCCCCGTCTCCATAAATGGCAGTTGCAGCCCTTCAAAGCCAAGCAAACCACCCAGCAGCATGGTGCCGACAAAGGTCAGCGGCAGGGCCCAACGCGCGGCGCCTTTTTGCTGCGCGGCCCATAGGCCGACGGCCAGCATGGCCAATAAGTGGTCCATCCCGGTAATAGGGTGGGCAATGCCGGCGAGCATGCCGGACGAGTCGTGCCCTGGGTGGGCAAATGCCACGGCTGGCGAGAGAAATAGCGCCAAGGTGTAGAGGGCTTTACGCAGGTTCATGGAGGCTCCTTTTTATGTCCGTGTTAGTTCAAATCAGGCTGCGGTGAGCAGGCCCTGTTTTTCGATAAAGGCGATGATTTCGTCCAGGCCTTGGCCGACTTTCTGATTGCTGAATACAAAGGGTTTGTCGCCACGCATCTTCTTGGTGTCGCGCTCCATTACTTCCAGCGACGCACCGACCATTGGCGCCAGGTCGACCTTGTTAATCACCAGCAAGTCCGATTTGCAGATGCCGGGGCCGCCTTTGCGCGGCAGCTTGTCGCCAGCCGAAACGTCAATAACGTAGAGGGTCAGATCGGACAATTCCGGGCTGAAAGTCGCCGACAGGTTGTCGCCGCCCGATTCAACAATAATCAGATCCAGCCCAGGAAAGCGGCGGTTGAGCTGGTCGACCGCTTCCAGGTTGATCGAGGCATCTTCACGGATCGCGGTGTGCGGGCAGCCGCCGGTTTCCACACCGATAATGCGTTCCGGCGCCAAGGCCTCGTTACGCACCAGAAATTGCGCATCTTCCTGGGTGTAAATGTCGTTGGTGACCACGGCCAGGTTGTAGCGATCGCGCAGGGCCAGGCACAGGGCCAGGGTCAGTGCGGTTTTGCCGGAGCCGACCGGGCCACCGATACCGACACGCAGAGGTTGGCTGTTCATGGTTGCATGTTCCTTTTCGTGTGCATGTTCAAGAGCGGAATAAGCGGCTGTACTGGCGCTCGTGCGCCATGCTGGCCAAGGCCAGGCCAAAGGCGGCGCTGCCCCAGTGTTCGGGTGTGTGCTGTGCGGCGTGCTGTTGCGCTTGTTGCAGCAGCGGTAACAGCTGTGAGGTCAGGCGTTGCGCGGCTTGCTGACCCAGCGGCAGGGTTTTCATCAATACCGCCAGTTGGTTTTCCAGCCAGCCCCATAGCCAGGCGGCGAGGGCGTCGGCAGGTTGGATGGCCCACGCACGCGCAGCCAACGCCCACATCAGCGCCAGACCGGGTTCGCTAACGCTGCTGAGAAAAGTGCGGGCGTCGTCGTCCAGTTCCGGTAAACCTTCCAGTAATTGCTTGAGTGAGTAGCCCATTTGCCGGCTTTCTTGCTGCAGCTCACGGGTTTCGCGGCTGGCGCGGTGTTGCTCGGTAAGCGCCGCCAACGCATGCCAGTCGCCGGCAGCGGCGGCGCTGCAATGGGCCAGCAACAACGGCGCTTCGAAGCGTGCCAGGTTGAGCAACAGTTGATCGGCGATCCAGCGCCGGGCCGTCTGCGGGTCGCTCACCACCTCGCGCTCCACCGCCATTTCCAGGCCCTGGGAATAGCTATAACCGCCAATCGGCAATTGCGGACTGGCCAGGCGCATCAGCGCCCAGGCAGGGCTAAGCGCGCTCAAGCTCACGTACGCACACCAAACTGGTGCAGGCGCGGCGCGTAACTGAATTCTTCATCGCCAGCATGGGAGTGGTGATGGCCGCCGCCATAGGCGCCTTGCTCGGGTTGGTAGGGCGCGTCGATCAACTCCACGGTAGCGCCCAACTGCTCGAGCATGGCTTGCAGCACATAGTCTTCCGGCAAGCGCAGCCAGCCGTCACCGAGTTGCAGGGCAACATGGCGGTTGCCCAGGTGGTAGGCCGCGCGGGTCAGTTCGAAGGCATTGGCGCAGGTTACGTGGATCAGTCGTTCGGGGCTGGCGCTAACGCGCACCACGCGGCCATCTTGGGCCTGGAGAAATTCACCGTCGTGCAGCGCTGGCTGGCCGCGTTCGAGGAACAAGCCGACGTCTTCGCCGGTCACGGTGAAACAGCGCAAGCGGCTTTTGCTGCGGGCGGCAAAGCTCAGGTGTAATTCGGCGTCCCAGCTCTGTTGTGGCTGGATACGGGAATGGATGACCAACATAAGGGGGTACCGGCAGATTTAATAACTGGTGCAGAGCAAGTGCGGTGCCAAGGCGGGCAGGGGTAGTGCTGAAGCGGCCTACACGCTTAAGGGATAAAAACTGGGGCATTGGTCAGGTTTTATTTGGTGCGCGGCGCGCGCAGGTGCACCTCTTTGGTGCTTTGATCTTCATTGGCTTCGGCCCTCACCCCTAGCCCCTCTCCCGCAAGCGGGAGAGGGGAACAAATCGCCGCTACCCGACGCTACTCGATCAAGCTCCCTCTCCCGCTTGTAGGAGAGGAGAACAAATCGCCGCTCCCCGACGTTACTCGATCAAGCCCCCTCTCCCGCTTGCGGGAGAGGGCTGGGGTGAGGGGCTTTTGATCTTTCGCGACCGTTATCTCCCCGCCGCAATCGCCACCGCAGCCGCCGCCGTGCGCGTCTCCACGCCCAGCTTCACGTACACATGCTCAAGGTGTTTATTCACCGTGCGCGGGCTCAGGCCGAGAATGTCGCCGATATCGCGGTTGGTCTTGCCGCAACTCACCCACTGCAACACTTCTACTTCCCGTTCGGTCAGTTGGAAACGCAGGGCCAGTGCCTCTTGTGCCTGTTGTTGGGTTGGCACTGGCTTTAACGCCGGCACGCTGCGCGCCGATTGCAAGCTGCGGGCGGTGCGTAGGTGGACGGCGACGCGGGCCAGCACTTCGTCGGTGCGGATCGGTTTGGTCACGTAGTCGATACCGCCCGCGGCAAAGCCTTCCACCACGTGCTCGCTGTCGCACAGCGCGGTCATAAACAGCACGGGAATATCGGCCAGCTCGGCTTGCGCTTTGATCCGTCGGCAGGTTTCGAAGCCGTCCAGGCCCGGCATCATGGCGTCCAGCAGCACTACGTCCGGGCGCCGCCGTTGCATACGTTCCAGGGCGCTGGCGCCGTCGAGGGCCACCAGCACCATATAGCCGGCCATATCCAAGGCGTCGGATAACAACGCCAGGTTGTCCGGGGTGTCGTCGACAATCAGCACAATGCCTTGATCAGCGGGGGGGAGGGCGGCGTTGACGGCGTTCATGGGGTCTCCTCGGCGGCGGGTTGAATGGGGGCGGCGGCGGGATTAAGCGTGAGGTGGTGCAGGGCGTCCTTGACCCGACGGTTGAACTCATTGAGCTGAAAACGCTTTACTTGGGCGCGCAGGCTCTGGGTGTAGGCGGCGCTGGCCGGCTCCTGGCTGTCGATCACGTCGAGCTTTTCCAAGATGCCCTTGATATAGCCCAGCTCGCCCAGCTCATAGAGCTCGGCCAAGGCGCTGGCAGAGGGCACCACCAAACTCTGCGCGGGCGGCGCGGTGATAGAGGCGCGCTTAACCCAGCGCAGGCCCAGGTAGGTCTGAATTTTCTCCAGTAGCGCCGGGGTATGCACCGGTTTGGCCAGGTAGTCATTACAGGCGGCGGCGACACTGCGCTCGCGGTCGTCAGCAAAGGCGTTGGCGGAAATTACGATAATTGGTGCCAGCGACAGTGCATTGCGGCGTATCAGTCGGCTGGTTTCCCAGCCATCCATCTGCGGCATCGACAGGTCCATCAAGATAAGGTCGGGATTAAGCAGTGCCACCTGGCGAATCGCTTCCTGGCCATTGGCAGCCTGGGCAATATCAAAGCCCAGCGGCTCCAACATGCCGGCCAGGATACGCCGGTGCTCGATATGGTCGTCCACCACCAGAATCAGCCGCCGTGGGCCCTGATAGCCAATGATGTCGTGCTCCACATGCACCACCGCCTGCGGCACGCGCACCTCGGACAAAAACAGGCGCACCTGAAAGGTGGTGCCCTGGTCCGGTACGCTTTTCACCGACAGCTCGCCGCCCATCAACGAGGTGAGCATGCGCGTAATGGTCAGCCCCAGGCCGACGCCGTTGTCCTGACGCATCAAGTCGCCGCGTTCGAACGGCTGGAAAATCCGCTCAATCTGCTCCGGAGCGATGCCTATGCCGGTATCGACAATCTCAAAGGTCGCCGTCTCGCGCATATAACTAACCCGCAGGCTGACCTGGCCGCTGTCGGTAAAGCGCACGGCATTGCCCAGCAGGTTAATCAGAATTTGCCGTACGCGTTTTTCATCGCCGCGCACCACGGTGGGCATGCGCCCGACTTGCTCCAGGCGAAAGTGCAGGCCCTTCTCTTCGGCCTGCGGGGTGAACATGCGCTCCAGGTCATGGATAAATTCCGGGAAGGGAATTTCGCTGAGCTCCAGCTGCAATTTGCCCGCTTCGATTTTGGCCACATCAAGCAAGCCATCGATCAGCGACAGCAGGTGCGAGCCGCTGCGGTAGATGGTCGCCAGGGCGTCGTGATGCTGGCCGGGCATGGCGCTGTCGCGCTGCAAGATCTGCGTATAGCCGAGGATGCTATTCAGTGGCGTGCGCAGTTCATGGGACAGCCCGGTGACATAGCGGCTCTTCGCCGCATTGGCGGCCTCGGAGGCTTCTTTGGCTTTTTGCAGCGCTTCATCGGTGCGCCGGTGCGCTTCGATTTCCTGCATCAGCAGCAGGGTTTGGCGATCCGACTCTTCCTGGGCCACGCGGCGGCTTTCGCGGGTCAGCACCACCCACCAAGCGAGGATGCCGGCGAACACGGTGAGGGTCAGAAAGGCTTTGAGAAAGGCCAGGTACAGCGTTTGCTGCACCTGGGGCGAATGCGGCAATAGGCTGTGGGACACCTGGCTATAGATCATCAGCAAGGCGCCGAGCAGTAAACCCACCAGCACTAAAAGCAAACCGAGGTACTGCGCCAAGCGGCTGTGCAAACGGGGGATCGAGGCACGCGGAAATAGCCAGCGCACAAAGTTGTCCATCTGCTCGGCCAGCCGCGCCTGGGGCTTGCAGGCATCGCCGCAGCGCGCATCCAGCGAGCAACACAGGGAGCAGATCGGCGTGCTATAGGCCGGGCAGAAGGCCATGTCTGGCGCTTCAAAGGCATTGCTGCACAAACCGCATTGCAACTCGGCTTGCGGGCCGGCGGGGTAGAGCAATTGCGGCGAGCTGGTGCGGGCGATGTAGTAACGGCCCTTGGTTAACCAGGCGATCAGCGGCGCGGTGAGAAACGCCGAGCCCAGCGCCACCACCGGCGACGCGGCTTCCAGCATCACCCCAAACACCCCGCCATGGGCCAGCACCGACAGCAGCGAGGCAATTAACATGGCGCCGACGCCCACCGGGTTGATGTCGTACAGGTGCGCGCGTTTGAACTCGATATGTTTGGGCGACAGGCCCAGCGGTTTGTTGATCACCAAGTCGGCCACCACCGCGCCAATCCAGGCGATGGCGATATTGGCGTAGAGCCCGAGCACTTCCTCGATGGCATCAAACACGCCGAGCTCCATCAGCATCAGCGCGATGGCCACGTTAAATACCAGCCACACCACACGACCTGGGTGGCTGTGGGTGACGCGGGCGAAGAAGTTCGACCAGGCCAGGGAGCCGGCATAGGCGTTAGTCAGGTTGATCTTTACCTGCGAGACGATGACAAACAGCACCATCGCCGCCAGCGCCAGTTGCGGTGAACCGAACACATAGCCAAAGGCGACCAGGTACATCTGCGTCGGTTCGGCGGCGCGCTCCATGGGGATTTCATGCTGCAGGGCAAGGAAAGCGAGAAAGGCGCCGGCGAGCATTTTCAGTGCGCCGGGAATAATCCAACCCGGCCCGGCCATCAGCAAGGCCGCCCACCAGCGCTTGCGGTTGGCGGCGGTTTTTTCCGGCAGAAAACGCAGGTAGTCGACCTGCTCGCCTATCTGCGTAATCAGCGCCAAGGCCACGGTGCAGGCAGCGCCAAAGGACAGCAAATTAAACGCGCCACCTTCACCCTCGCGCCCGGCAAAACTGGTCCAGTCACTTAGCGCTTCGGGGTTTTTCCAGGCGACAAACAGGTAGGGCAACAGCAGCAGGACGATCCACAGCGGCTGGGTCCACAGCTGCAGACGGCTGATTAACGTCACCCCATACGCCGCGAGGGGAATCACCATCACCGAGCAAATTACATAGGCCAACGCCAGCGGTATATGGAAATACAGCTCCAGCGCCAGGGCCATGATCGCCGCTTCCAGGGCGAAAAACAGAAAGGTGAAGCTGGCGTAAATCAGCGAGGTGATGGTTGAGCCGATGTAGCCGAAACCGGCGCCACGGGTGAGCAGATCCATGTCCACGCCATAACGCGCGGCGTAGTAGCTGATGGGCAGGCCGGTGAGAAAAATCACCAGGCTCACCGCCAGAATTGCCCACAAGGTATTGGTAAAGCCATAGCTCAACGCCAGCGCGCCGCCGATAGCTTCCAGGGCCAGAAACGACACCGCGCCCACCGCCGTATTAGCGATACGCCACTCCGACCATTTGCGGAACGAGCGCGGCGTATAGCGCAGGGCGTAGTCCTCCATGGTCTCGTCGGCGACCCAACTGTTGTAGTCGCGGCGGATCTTGACGATGCGCTGGGTGCCGATCTGTTGCACGGGGTGCTCCTGGTGCCGCTGCGAGAGGATGGGGTGGCAGGGGCTTGAGCAACTTCCATGCCCTGGCCTCGCGCCACAGTTCATACGCCCGCCTGCTGCGCCTGGGCTTCTGTCTGGCCTCGTGAGTGGCGCTTAGCTTGCACCAGCCAGGTGCGCCTGGCCCTACGTCAGATGACGTATGCCGTTACGTCAACCTGCGTATACCCCCGCCAGCATGCTGCCCCCCATCCTTGCCGCAACCCCAAGCCGGTACCCGAAAGGCGAGCCGGGGAGGCCAACTACCAGAGGAGCAGCATCATGGATTCACGATTGACGAGCTTTCTTCCCCGTCGCCTGGCGCTGGGTGCGGCGGCACTCTCGCTGCTGGCGGCCAGCGTGTTCAGCCAGAGCGTGCTGGCCGATGCGGCCAATACCACCGGGCTGGCTGTGACCGACACCACCGTTACCGTCGGCCAACTGCACTCGGCCACCGGCACCATGGCCATTTCCGAAACCGGCGCCATCCAGGCCGAACGCCTGGCCATCGACCAGATCAACGCCTCGGGCGGCATTCTCGGCCGGCAGATCAAAGTGATTCAGGAAGACGGCGCCTCCGACTGGCCGACCTTTGCCGAGAAAGCCAAAAAGCTGCTGGAGAGCGACAAGGTCGCCACCGTATTTGGCTGCTGGACCTCGGCCTCGCGCAAAGCTGTGCTGCCAATCTTCGAGAAAGACAACGGCCTGCTCTACTACCCGACCTTCTACGAAGGCCTGGAGCAGTCGAAGAACGTGATCTACACCGGCCAGGAAGCCACCCAACAGATTCTCGCCAGCCTCGACTGGATCGCCAAAGAGAAGGGCGCAAAAACGTTCTACCTGCTGGGCTCGGACTACATCTGGCCACGCACCTCAATGAAGATCGCCCGCAAGCACATTGAAAACGTGCTCGGTGGCACCGTGGTTGGCGAAGAGTACTACCCACTGGGCAACACCCAGTTCGGTTCACTGACCAACAAAATCAAACTGAAAAAACCGGACGTGGTGTTTGCTGCCGTGGTCGGTGGCTCCAACGTGGCTTTCTACAAACAACTGAAAGCCGCCGGTATTACCAGCGACAAACAAACCCTGCTGACCCTGTCGGTCACCGAGGATGAAATGCTCGGCATCGGCGGCGAGAACATGAAGGGCTTCTACTCCTCGATGAAGTACTTCCAAACCCTGGATAACCCCAACAACAAGAAATTCGTTGAGGAATTCAAGGCCAAGTACGGCAAAGACTCGGTGATTGGCGACGTCACCCAAGCCGGCTACCTCGGCCCATGGCTGTGGAAAGCAGCGGTGGAAAAAGCCGGCAGCTTTGATGTCGACAAAGTGGTTGCCGCGTCCCCTGGCATTGAGCTGACCACCGCACCAGAAGGCTACGTAAAAGTGCACGACAACCATCACCTGTGGAGCAAGGCGCGCATCGCCGAAATCCAGGCCGACGGTACCTTCAAGGTGGTGCATGAGTCGGAGCTGATTGAGCCGAATCCGTTTCCCAAGGGTTATCAATAAGTCCTGAGAGTCCCCCTCACCCTAGCCCTCTCCCCGAGGGGGAGAGGGGACCGACCTGCGTTGCACGTGCTAACGCGCAACACCTATCCACTCCCTCGCCCCTCCGGGGAGAGGGCTGGGGTGAGGGGCAGCCTTCACACGATTCGCCCCTCCACCCCATCCATCAGGAGACCCATCATGGAATGGCTTACCGACTTCGGCGCTATCGCCGTTATGCAGGGGTTCAACGGCTTGTCGGTGTTCTGTGTGCTGTTGCTGATGGCACTCGGGCTGGCAATTATTTTTGGGCAAATGGGCGTGATCAATATGGCCCACGGCGAGTTTTTGACCGTTGGCGCCTACACCACCTATGTCATCTCATCGCTGACCCTGCACTACGTACCGGCCATGCAGCCGTACTACTTTTTCTTCGCCATCGTGGCGTCATTCTTTATCGCCGGCGCCCTTGGCTGGTTGGTGGAATGGGCCATGATCAGCAAGCTTTACCACCGCCCGCTGGACACCCTGCTGGCTACCTGGGGCCTGTCCCTGGTTATGCAGCAAGCCTTCCGTTCGATCTTCGGCGCCCGTGAAGTGGGCGCGGAAATGCCCGAGTGGATCATGGGTTCCTGGAGCCCGACGGCAGCGGTGGATATCCCGAAAAACGGCCTGTTTGTGATGGCCCTGACCTTTCTCTGCACCGCCACCATCTTTCTCATGCTCTACCGCTCGCGCTGGGGCTTGCAGGTGCGCGCCACCATGCAGAATCGGGTGATGAGCCGTGCGGTGGGCATCAACACCAAAAAGGTCGACCGCATGACCTTTGCCCTCGGCTGCGGTGTAGCTGGTGTGGCAGGCGCGGCGTTTACCACCATTGGTTCTACCGGGCCAACGGCGGGCTCGCTGTATATCGTCGACACCTTTTTAACCGTGGTGTTTGGCGGCGCGGCCAGCCTGGTGGGCACCATTGCCTCGGCGTTCACCATCGCCCAGGCGCAGTCGATTATGGAGTTCTTCCTGTCGGGCTCGATGGCCAAGGTGCTGACCCTTTCGGCGGTCATCCTGATTCTTATGCTCAGACCTCAGGGCCTCTTTTCCATCAAGGTGCGCAAATGAAAAACGCATACGAAAGCCTGCTTGGTGGCAAGCAAGGCGCCATTGGTTTGCTGGTGCTGGCCACGCTGATTCTGGTGGTATTCCCGCTGCTGCTGGATACCTTCCGCCTGAACATGGTCGGCAAATACCTGACCTACGCCTTTGTCGCTGTCGGCCTGGTGTTGTGCTGGGGCTATGGCGGCATTCTCAGCCTGGGCCAGGGTATTTTCTTTGGCGTTGGCGGCTACTGCATGGCCATGTTTCTCAAGCTGGAAGCCTCAGACCCCGAGAGCACGAAAATCCAGTCCACCCCCGGCATTCCGGACTTTATGGATTGGAACCAAATCACCGAACTGCCAATGATGTGGCAGCCGTTCCATAGCTTTAGCTTCACCCTGCTGGCGGTGATCGCCGTGCCTACTTTGCTGGCGCTGATCATTGGCGTGGCGATGTTTAAACGCCGGGTCGGTGATGTGTATTTCTCCATCGTCACCCAGGCGATTGCGGCCATTCTGACCATCCTGATTATTGGCCAGCAGGGCCTCACCGGTGGGGTCAACGGCATCACCGATTTAAAGACCTTGCTTGGCTGGGATATCCGCCCGGACAGCTCAAAACTGATCCTCTACTTTGTTAACGCGTTCCTGCTGCTGGGCTGCGTGTTACTCGGCCGTTTTATCCTCACCTCTAAGCTGGGCCGCCTGCTGATGGCCATGCGCGACAAGGAAGAGCGCGTGCGTTTCTCCGGCTACGACGTGGCCAGTTTCAAGATCTTTGTGTTCTGCGTAGCGGCGGCGTTTTCAGCCATTGGCGGGGCCATGTTTGCCTTGCAGGTCGGCTTTATGTCGCCCAGCTTCGTCGGCATTGTGCCGTCGATTGAAATGGTGATTTTTGCTGCGGTGGGTGGGCGTATGTCGTTGCTGGGGGCGGTGTACGGCACCTTGCTGGTGAGCTTTGGCAAAACCTATTTTTCCGAGAGCTTCCCTGAACTGTGGCTGTACCTGATGGGCGGCCTGTTTATTGTGGTGGTGATGTATTTCCCCAATGGCATCGCCGGCTTGTGGGAAAGCCACGGGCGTAAATGGCTGTCGCGCTTTGCCCTGGGCAAGAAGCTATTTGGCGTGCCGGAGGTAAAGGCCCGGGTGTTTGCCGTAAAGCCCGTTGAACAACCCGCGCCGCGTAAATTGGAGACCACGCTATGAACAGCCCAGCCGGCTTTCAGGCCGCCAAACCGGTATTGGCCATTGAAGGGCTGACCGTTTCCTTTGATGGCTTTAAAGCCGTTAACGACCTCAACTTGTATGTGGACCGCAACGAAGTACACGTGGTGATCGGCCCCAACGGCGCCGGCAAAACCACGGTGCTGGATCTGATCTGCGGCAAGACAAAATCCACCACCGGCAGCATTCAGTTTGAAGGCCGTGAACTTACCAAAATGCGCGAATACGACATCGTCCGTGCCGGCGTTGGGCGCAAGTTTCAAAACCCCTCGATCTACGAAAACCTCAGCGTTTTCGAGAACCTGGAAATGTCCTATCCGGCCGGGCGCAAAGTGTTTGGGGCGCTGTTTTTCAAACGCAGCGCCGAGGTGATTGCGCGGGTGGAAGAGGTGGCCGGGGAGATCTTCTTAAGCGACTTTCTCGACAAGCAAGCCGACCTGCTCTCCCACGGGCAAAAGCAGTGGCTGGAGATTGGCATGTTACTGATGCAAGACCCGGCGCTGCTGATGCTCGACGAGCCTGTGGCCGGCATGAGCGTTAGCGAACGGGTGCAAACCGCCGAGCTGCTGAACCGCATCAGCCAGGGGCGTTCGGTGCTGGTGATTGAGCACGATATGGAATTTGTCAAAAGCATCGCCCACCGGGTGACTGTGCTGCACCAGGGCAAGGTGCTGGCAGAGGGCAGCATGGAAGCGGTGCAGAGTAACCCGAAGGTGATTGAGGTTTATCTGGGGCATTGAGGTTAAAGAGCCCCTCTCCCGCCCTTCGGGCACCCTCTCCCGCAAGCGGGCGAGGGGATTGGGCTGAGACCGCGATCGGCGTGGCTCCCCTCGCCCGTTTACGGGAGAGGGGCTGGGGGAGAGGGCTGCAGGCGACTCGGTGTGTGCGGCCGGCCCTCTCCCGCCCTTCGGGCACCCTCTCCCGCGAGCGGGAGAGGGGATTAGGCAGGCACCGCGATCGGCATGGCTCCCCTCGCCCGTTTACGGGAGAGGGGCTGGGGGAGAGGGCTGCAGGCGACTCGGTGTGTGCGGCCGGCCCTCTCCCGCCCTTCGGGCACCCTCTCCCGCGAGCGGGAGAGGGGATTAGGCAGGCACCGCGATCGGCATGGCTCCCCTCGCCCGTTTACGGGAGAGGGGCTGGGGGTGAGGGTTGCAGGCGACGCGTTAATCCCATTGGTATCGAACACGAGGCACACCTATGTTCACCATTTCCAACCTGGTCTCCGGCTACGGCCAGAGCCAAATTCTCCACGAGCTCAACCTTAACGTGGCGAAAAAAGAAATCGTCGCCGTCATGGGCCGCAACGGCATGGGCAAGACCACGCTGTTTAAAAGCCTGATGGGCGTGTTGCCGCAATGGGGAGGGCAAATCACCGTCGACGGCCAGGACGTGTCCAAGCTGGAAACCCACCAGCGCGTCGAGCATGGCATCGCTTACGTGCCGCAAGGGCGGATGATTTTTTCCCATATGACCGTGCTGGAAAATATCCAGACCGGCCTGCCAGCCGCGGCCAAGGGCAAGGTGCCGGACGATCTCTACGCGCTGTTCCCCGTGCTGCACGAAATGCGTTCGCGCAAAGGCGGCAACCTCTCTGGCGGCCAGCAACAACAGTTGGCGATTGCCCGGGCGTTGGCCACTAATCCCAAGGTGCTGCTGCTGGATGAACCCACCGAAGGCATTCAGCCGTCGATCATCAAAGACATCGCCCACAAGCTCAAAGAGATCCGCAATTTGCGTGACCTCACCATTGTGGTCTCCGAGCAGGTGCTGTCGTTCACCATGGAAATTGCCGACCGCTTCCTCGTGATCGAGAAGGGCAAGTTTGTGGTGGAAGAGACCCGCGACAAAGTGGATGAGAAAACCATCAGCCGCTATTTGTCCGTGTGATTTTCGCGGCCCGTAGGGTGTGCTGCGCGCACCAAGCGATCTCGCGTCAATCGCTTTGGTGCGCATAGCACACCCTACGGATCACGGCCGTAAAGCGGCCGTTTTTGCGTGCCTGAAATTCCGCTACAACCCCCGCCACTTAAGCGCTTCAGGCATACGTCATCCAACGTATTTATCCATTTCCCCAGCCAGACAAGACTAGCTCCGTACCCCGGCGCACCACCGCGCCCACCCTTCAAAAGGTCCCAGGAGTTTTGTCATGACCGATACGCTGATCAAGGTCGACCTTAACCAGGCCGCCACCGAAAACGAGCAGATTCATAACCGCTGGCACCCGGATATTCCGATGGCCTGCTGGGTTAAGCCGGGCGACGATTTTATTCTGGAAACCTATGACTGGACCGCTGGCGCGATCAAGAACAACGACGATGCCAGCGACGTGCGTGACGTCGACCTGAGCACCGTGCATTACCTCTCCGGCCCGGTGGGTGTACACGGCGCTGAGCCTGGCGATTTGCTCGTGGTTGACCTGCTGGATATCGGTGCCAAGCCCGATTCGCTGTGGGGCTTTAACGGTTTTTTCTCCAAGCAGAATGGTGGCGGCTTTCTCACCGATTATTTTCCCGAGGCGCAAAAGTCGATCTGGGATTTCAAAGGCATGTTCACCAGCTCGCGGCATATTCCCGGGGTTAACTTCGCCGGCTTGATTCACCCAGGTTTAATCGGCTGCTTGCCCGACCACAAAATGCTCGCCGAATGGAACAAGCGCGAGCAGGAGCTGATCGACACCAACCCTACCCGCGTACCGCCGCTGGCCAACGCCCCCATGGCGCCGACTGCGCATATGGGCAAGCTTAAAGGCGATGCGCGTAACCAGGCGGCCATGACTGGCGCGCGCACCGTGCCGCCGCGTGAGCATGGCGGTAACTGCGATATCAAAGACTTGTCGCGCGGCTCGAAGATTTTCTTTCCGGTGTATGTCGACGGCGCAGGCCTGTCGGTGGGCGATTTGCACTTTAGCCAGGGCGACGGCGAAATCACCTTTTGCGGCGCCATCGAAATGGCCGGCTGGGTGCATATGAAGGTCGAACTGATCAAAGGCGGCATGGCTAAGTACGGCATCAAAAATCCGATCTTCAAGCCCAGCCCGATTGTGCCGGCCTATAACAACTACCTGATCTTTGAAGGCATCTCGGTCGACGACAACGGCAAACAGCATTACCTGGACGTCAACCTGGCCTACAAACAGGCCTGCCTGAACGCCATCAACTACCTGACCAAGTTTGGCTACTCGCCGGCCCAGGGCTATTCGTTGCTCGGTTCTGCGCCGGTGCAGGGGCATATCAGCGGTGTGGTGGATATCCCCAACGCCTGCGCCACCTTATGGCTGCCCACTGAGATTTTTGAATTCGATATCAACCCGAATGCTTCCGGCCCGACCAAGTACCTCGATGGCAGCATCGATTTACCCAAAGCGCCGGACAAATAAGTTTCGTCGCCTGGGCTACACCAGGGCCGGGCGGCGTTGGTGTGGCCCAGGTGATGGAACCTCGATAAGGCGGTGTGGATAACGTGCTGGCTGCACACTTCGCACTTCGTCTTGAAATTCTGGATCCCCGCCTGCGCGGGGATGACGGGGACTGAGCGATGCCGATCTATGAATACGACTGCGCCGCGTGCGGTGACTTTACGATGCTGCGGCCGATGGCCGACCGCGATGAACCTTGCCAGTGCCCACGCTGTGATGGGGTAAGCCGGCGGGTGATTTTGTCGGCTCCAGGCTTGTCGACCATGGCCGGCAGCCAACGCCGTGCCCATGCCGCCAATGAGCGTGCAGCCCATGCACCGCAAACCCTTGATGAGTTCAAACAAGCGCGCAAACACCCGGCTGGTTGTGGCTGTTGCAGCGCCAACAAACCGCTGGCGCCAACCAAAGCCAACCCCCATGCCATGAAAGGCAAACCGGCGGGGCGGCCGTGGATGATTAGTCATTGATCGGCCACTTATCAGGTAGTGGCGGTTGGCCGCCCCTACATGGCTGTGAGCGGCGTAAATTCGCCACCTCCAGCCAGAGACACACCACTGAAAGGCTCTAGAAAGGGCCTGTGGGTTAAGCTGGCGGCGGGTATGTGTCTTGCTAAGGTTAAGTGACGACTCATACCACCTATAAAAACAGCTGTTGGAACCCCTATGCCCAGAGCCTCCCACCACGAGCTACGCGGTGCCTTCCGCGCTTTGCTCGCGTCCAATGCGTGCTATCACACCGCTTCCGTCTTTGACCCCATGTCCGCGCGCATTGCCGGCGACCTGGGTTTTGAAGTGGGCATCCTCGGCGGCTCCGTCGCCTCCCTGCAGGTGCTGGCCGCGCCAGACTTCGCCCTGATCACCCTCAGCGAGTTTGTCGAGCAGGCCACCCGTATCGGCCGCGTCGCCAACCTGCCGGTGATTGCCGACGCCGACCATGGCTATGGCAACGCGCTCAACGTGATGCGCACGGTCATGGAACTGGAGCGCGCTGGCGTCGCCGCCCTGACTCTGGAAGACACCTTGCTGCCGGCGCAATTCGGCCGTAAGTCCACCGACCTGATTCCGGTGGAAGAGGGCGTCGGCAAAATTCGCGCCGCGCTGGAAGCGCGCGCGGATGCCGAACTGGCGATCATTGCCCGCACCAATGCCGGCGTGTTGTCGGTTGATGAAGTGATCAGCCGCACCCAGGCTTATCAACGTGCTGGTGCCGATGGCATCTGCATGGTCGGTATCAGCGACTTCGAGCATTTGGAAAAAATCGCCGAGCACCTCACCGTGCCCATCATGCTGGTGACCTACGCCAACCCGTCGCTGGTCGACGATGCGCGCTTGGCCAGCCTGGGTGTACGCATCGTGGTCGACGGCCACGCCGCTTACTTCGCCGCGATTAAAGCCACCTACGACTGCCTGCGCGAACAACGCCAGATCGTTGCCAGCGACCTCAGTGCTTCGGCCCTGTCGCACAAGTACACCCAGCCCGAGGACTACCTGGTGTGGGCCGAAGAGTTTATGGAAGTGAAGGAATAAACCCGACCGTTCATACCGCTCCAGCTTGCTCGCGCTTGTAAAACAGCGCCCGCGCGCCCATATCTGTGTGTATCGCAACAGTGCGCGGGAGACAGATCATGGCCGGCGGTTGGGCAAGTGACGGAGCAGTACAAGAGCAGATCGACAGCAGCATCGAGGACGCCATCCAGCGCGCCCGCAGCCAGCTGCCCAAGGGCGAAAGCCTGAAACACTGCGAAGAATGCGACGCCGCCATTCCCGAGGCCCGGCGCCAGGCCATCCCCGGTGTGCGTTTGTGCGTGGTTTGTCAGGCCGAGCACGACAAAGCCCAGTCCGCGAATAGCGGCTATAACCGCCGCGGCAGTAAAGACAGCCAACTGCGCTAGGAAAACTACTGCGCTCGGTTATGCGGCGTTAAAAACAAATTCAAAATGCTCATTGGCTACAGCCAACTGCGCTTTTTCACTTGTTTTTGCCTTGCCTAACCTTCGCTCGCTAGGTTTTCAGTTTATTAACCTCAACCTGTTTGGTGCCTCTAGCCAGACGGAGGCGATATGGATTTCAAGGATTACTACAAGATTCTCGGTGTGGAACCCAGCGCCGACGACAAGGCCATCAAGGCCGCGTACCGCAAGTTGGCGCGCAAATACCACCCGGATGTCAGCAAAGAAAAAGACGCCGAGGTGCACTTCAAAGAAGTGGCCGAGGCCTACGAAGTGCTCAAGGATGCCGAGAAACGCGCCGAGTTCGACGACCTGCGCAAGTACGGCCAACACGGCCGGCCGTTTGAACACCCCCGTGGCCGCCAGCCGGGCGCTGGGGCGTTTACTGATGCCTACGGCGGCGACTATTCAGACTTCTTCGAATCGATCTTCCGCCGTGGTGGCGGTGCCGAAGAAGCGCGCAGCCGCGCACGCAAAGGTCAGGATGTAGAAATGGAGCTGCCGGTGTTTCTCGAAGAAACCCTGACCGGCGAAGCGAAGAAAATTTCCTTCCAGTTACCCGGCGCCATGGGCCAGCCTGGGCAAAGCAAAAGCCTCAATGTGAAGATTCCGCTCGGTGTGGCCGATGGTGAGCGTATCCGCCTTAAAGGCCAGGGTGGCGCGGGTATGGCCGGAGGCCAGGCCGGCGATCTGTACTTGAATATCCGTCTGGTGCCGCATCCGCTTTTCGATATACAGGGCAGCGATCTAGTGCTGACCGTGCCGCTGGCGCCGTGGGAAGCGGCGCTGGGTGCTAAGGTCGAGGCACCGACCTTAAACGGCCGCATCACCCTGACCATTCCGGCCAACAGCCAAACTGGCCAGCGCCTGCGCATCAAAGGCCGTGGCCTGAGCAACAAGGCGGGTGAGCGTGGCGACCTGTATGCCCAGCTTAAGGTCGTGATGCCAAAAACCACTGACGACGATGCGCGCAAACTCTGGGAGAAACTGGCGCAGAAGGTCGACTTCGACCCCCGCAGCGAATGGAGCAAATAGCGATGAGCGTCCCATTAGGCATGCAAGAGCTTTGTCAGACCGTGGCGATCCCCGCCACCCTGGTGATCGAAATCGTCGAGCACGGCATTATCGACCCCACCGGCCGCGGCCCCGACACCTGGCTGTTTGACCAACACGCACTGATCACCTGCCGACGCGCCGCGCGTTTGCAGCGTGAGCTGGAAATGGAATGGTCCGGCATCGCCTTGGCGCTACAACTGCTCGACGATCTGGAACAGATGCGTCGCGAAAATCAGCAGCTAAAGAGCCAGTTGGGGCGCTTTCTTGGCGAGTAGCGTGCCGGCTTAAAACAACGAACGCTTAGCCTTGAGCATGACAAAGTCCTCGCAATAGCCGTTGTGCCCGGAATAGGCCACACACTGCGGCCCGCTGAGGCTGGAGCCGCTGTAGGAGAGGTTGAGGTCGATTCCGGCCCAGGGCCGCGACAGGTTTAGTGACCAGTCGTTAAACACCCGCACTAGCTTGCCGTCGCCATAACCCACGGCATCGTCCAACGTGTGGTTGGCGTATTTCATCGACACATTCATGGCAAACGGTTGCAGCGCCACGTTCATTAGCAAGGTGCTGTCGGCGCGTCCGGGAGCCTGGCTGACGGCGGCACCGAAGCGGCTATCAAGCAGGGTCAGGCCGGCGTAGTACTCGTTGCTGTCCTCGGCGCTAAAGCCTGGGTGGCTGTAGCGGATCAGGCCCAGTTCGTAACCAAAGCGGTGGTTGAACGGGCGCTTGAAGCCGCTGTAGGCGTCGAGCTCCAAACGGCTGTCGCGGGCAATGCCCATGCTCGGCGACCACTGCCCCAGGTACCAGCCGCTGTCGTGGGCAAGGTCGAGGCCGCCTCGAAAGGTGCCGCCTTGCGAGGGCTGCACCAGGCCTTGGGCCATGCTGCGGGTGGGCGTGGTGCCGAGTCGCAGGTTGTAATCGCCCAGCTCGCGTTGCAGTACCTGGGCATGGGCGTCGGCGCAGGCAAATACGGTCAGGGCCAGCAGCGTGGCCTTTGCTTTGTTCATGACTCTTCACTCCAGATATTGAGGAGTGGCGTGCACGCTGGCAGGGGCGCTCGGCCGTTTTGCATCAGATCGCGTGAAAACTACTGCGCTCGGCCATGCTGCGTTGAAAACAAGCTCAAAATGCTCATTGGCTACAGCCCACTCCGCTTTTTCCCTTGTTTTCGCCTTGCCTTGCCTTCGCTCGCTACGTTTTCACACGATCAATCAGAGATTTTTATTCTAGAAAAGCCAGGCAGAAGCCCTGGCTAGAGCGGTCCGAGCTTAACCCCCTGAGTTTTCGAGAGGCCGCCATTCGTCGATTCAGGCGGAAAAATGGACAAGCTGTCGGATTGGCCACTAATCAGGGGCAAAGCCGCTGGCTAGACGCTACTAAGTCGCCAGTAGGGGTTGTGCGGGGAGGGCAAGGGCGGCAACTGGCCCGCCTATGGGTATTCGCCGCGCTGCCGCCAGCGGTGCTCAACTACATGCTCGCCGAGCAATACCGGCGCGAACCGCACACAGTCGCCTCGCTGGTGCTGATCGGCAACCTCGGTAGCGCGGCGGTGATGCCGGTGGTGTTGGGGGTGCTGTTTTCGGCAGGCTACGGCGCGCCGGTTATCTAGCGCAGGCTCGGCCTTTCCACCGTCGTCCCCGCGCAGGCGGGGACCCAGAATGTGTCAGGAGAACGAAACTCCATGGTCACGCTGGCTCCACCTTTGCGCGCAAGCATCTGGGCTAGCGCTTGGGCAACATCACGGTAAATGTGGTGCCATCGGCTTCGTTGGAGGTGACGTGCACACTGCCGCCATGGGCAAGCACAACTTCGTTAACGATAAATAACCCCAGGCCCAGGCTGGTTTCGCCGGCGCGGTCGCTGGTGCTGCGTACCAGGGGGAAGAACAGGGTGGAGATGGCGTTTTCGGCAATCGGCTCGCCGTGGTTGTGCAGGGTCAGGGTCACGCTGTCGGGGCTGCCGTGTAGGCGCAGGGTGATGGGTAGGTTGCTGGCGCCGTGTTGCAGGGCGTTGCCGATCAGGTTTTGCAGCAGTTGTTCGATGCGGCCTTGGTCCCATTCACCGTCGGTTTGCCCATCCGCTTCAAAGCGCAGGTCGCTCAGTGGCTGTCCGGCGCTGGCTTCGTCGATGGCGGCCTGGGCCAGTGTGCTCATATTCAGTGGGCTGCGCACGATGGGCAGGCTTTGCCCCAGGCGGCTACGGACAAATTCCAGCAGGTCGTTGACCATCGCGCCCATGTGCCGGGTACTGTTGCGGATGCGCTGCACATGGCTGCGCGCTTTATCGTCGAGGTCGGCTTTGCTGGCGAGCATTTCGCTGGACATGCTCACCGCCTGCAACGGCGCGCGCAGGTCGTGGCCAAGAATGGCCAGGAAGATATCGCGTGAATGGTTGACCTGTTCGGCGTAGGCCGCGGTGGACTCGGCCAGGGCTTCGTCGATGGCTTCGTTGAAGCGGATCAGGTCGTGGATATGCACCAGTTCCATCTGTACCAGGGTGTCGGTCCATAGGCGAATCACACTGGCGCGCAGGTGGCGGAATTCCGAGGTCATTTGCACCAGGTCAAAGCCCACCTGGTGGCGCAATTCGCCGTGGCTGGCGGCGGCTACATCCAGGCTTGGGGTTTTCTCCGGCCCCTCGCCCATGGCTTTGGCGGCACGCTCCATGGGCGTTTGCGCGCTGTTCATATCGCGGGCGGCGGCCAGCAGAATGGAGCGGGCATGGTCGCGCAATTCGGCGCGGTTCATGGTGTCGGCTGCCGGGCGAATGGTCATGGCAAAGGCCTCCCATTCATCAACGATGCGGTCGACGGTGGCGACAATAAACTCGGCAAGACGCATGACTTTTCCACCTGGGACTACGGCAACGATTAGGCATAGTAGCCGCTTTCGTTGTGCTTGCTAGCGGCGTTTCGCCGCTGGGGTGTCTCAGGGTTTTACTTCGGCCAAACGGTCGTGCGCCAGGGGCAGGGTTACAACTTTCTGGGCCACTTCTGTGCCCCGTAGCTCGGCGCCACCTTGGGCAAAGGCACAGCAAAGGAGCAGGGCGGCCGGGCGAGTTTCATCGTTGAACATCTGCGCGCAAAAACAGGAGCGAGGTTAGTTGCGGGCATCGGCCCAGCTTGCCGCTGGACCTTCAGGAAAGCGTGCTTACAGGCTGCTGGCCTTAAAGGTATCGCAGCCCGCTACTTTGCCGCCTTCATAGCCGGTTTTGAACCAACGCACGCGCTGCTGCGAGGTGCCGTGGGTAAATGAGTCGGGCACTACCTGGCCACGGGACTGTTTCTGCAGGCGGTCATCACCGATGGCGTTGGCGGCGTTCAGCGCCTCTTCCAGGTCGCCCGGCTCCAGCCAGTTCAAGCGTTGCTGCGCATGGAAAGCCCACACGCCGGCCAGGCAGTCAGCCTGCAATTCCTGGCGCACCAACAAGCCATTGGCACCTTCCATTTTCGCGCCGCCGCGGCGGGCGTTATCGACCTTGGCGGAGACGCCCAGCAGCGTCTGCACGTGGTGGCCAACCTCATGGGCGATCACATAGGCCTGGGCAAAATCACCGGCTGCGGAAAAGCGCTGGGCCATTTCCTTGAAGAAATCCAGGTCCAGATACACCTGCTGATCTGCCGGGCAATAGAACGGGCCGGTGGCCGACGAGGCAAAGCCGCAAGCCGAATTCACTCCGCCACGAAACAGCACCAACTTGGGTTGCTCGTACTGTTTGCCAGCCTGCTGGAAGATCGCGCCCCAGGTGTCTTCGGTATCGCCAAGTACGGCGCGCACAAACTCGGCCTGCTCATCATTGGCCGATGGCGCATGGCCTTGTTGCCCGCTAGGGGCGGTGGAAACGCCGGCTTGATTGGCCAACTGGCCGAGGATCTGCATCGGGTCTTGCCCGGTGATCAGGCCGAACACCACCACAATTACCACCGCGCCCAGGCTCAGGCCCTTGCCGCCCATGCGCATACCACCGCCACCCCCGCCACTGTCTCTGGCGTCCACTACGTTGTCGCTGCGTCGGCCTTTCTTCCAGAGCATGGCGGTGTTCTCCTTAACCTATAAGTTCATTGGGCGGCGTACCGCGTCAGCACCTCTTTGGCGCCATTGCTTTGCACGCCGATCACATCATAGGCATCGGCGCGGCCGCCTTGTTCCATTCCTGGTGAACCTATCGGCATTCCGGGCACTGCGGCACCGATTAGGTCGGCGCGCTGGCGCAGTTTCAGCACGTCGGCCGCCGGTACGTGACCTTCAACAAATTTGCCGTCGATCACCCCGGTATGGCAACTGCCCAGACTGTGGGGCACACCCAAGCGGGTTTTTACGGCGCTCATGTTGTTTTCCACATGGTCGGTTACGGTGAAACCGTTGTTTTGCAGGTGGCTGATCCAGGCTTTGCAGCAACCGCAGTTGGGGTCGCGGTAGACGTCGATGGCGATCGGCTCAGCCGCTTGCAAGGTGCTGGCGAAGAGAAGCGGCAGAAGGGCGAGGCGGCGCATGGCGGTGGCTCCATAGGTTTCAGTGCGGCAAGCATAGACACTGCCTGCTATAGGCTGAAGGCGGTTGCTGTTTGCGGATATGTCTTAGCAGCCTATTCTGCTGCCTTCCCCTTTGTTGGAGTGTCCTGATGCGCGTTGCCCAAATTTTTCTGCTGCTGCAAGCGCTTGTGCTGGGTGGTTTTGGCGTGGCCTATTTTATTTATCCACAAGAGATGGCCAATCTCACGGGTATGGTGCTGCTGCAAAGCGCGGCAATAGTCGATGTGCGGGCCTATTACGGCGCGCTGCAGCTGGGCATTGCGGTGTTTCTGCTGTCCTCAGCCTTGCGCCCGAGCTTTCAGCGCCCAGCCCTTAGCTTAATGACCCTGTTGTTTGCCGCCCTGGCCTTGGGCCGGCTTGCGGGTCTGTACCTGGAAGGCACCGTCGGGCAGAGCTTTAATTTTTATGCCCTAGGCTATGAAGCTGCGTCGGCGGTTTTAGCCTATCTCGCCTTGCGTTTGCTTGAGCGCCAGCCCGGTTAACACTGCGCACCCAAACTGGCCGCAACGCTCGCCCGGGTCTCTAAACCGGGCAAGTTGTTAGGTCGGTACGGTGGCGCCGCCGCCAGCTCGGCAGCGCCGGCCAGGTGCTCACCCACAGCCAGGCCGTGCGTAGCAGCGGCGACCGTTTGCTAGAAGGTTTGGGTGGCTTTCGTATGCGCATGCACAAAGACGTGCAGGCCCGTGTCGAGGCCATGGCCATGGCCATGGAAGCGGCGCTGCATGGCGACGTTGGCCGCGCGGAGAGCTTTCCATGTGAAACCTTGCAGCGTGATCCGCGCTTTGAATTGCTTTATCTGGTGGGGAGTGATGGCATGCAGCTCAGCGAAAACGTCTTTGCCGAAGGCTTGGGGGGCGGCGACAAAGGTGCCAGTTGCAAGGGCCGTAACTGGGCGCAGCGGCCCTGGTTTAGGGCGGTAGCGCAACAGCTCGCCAGCCATATCACTCCGGTGTACCGCTCCTCAGCCACCGACGCGTTCTGCTTTACCGTGTCGGAGCCGGTGTTTACCGCCAATGGGCAGTTACAGCGAGTGTTGGGCGCGGATGTGCGCTTGTCGGCGTTGGTTTGACTGGCGCCAACCGCAGCCCTCTCCCCCAGCCCCTCTCCCGCAAGCGGGCGAGGGGAGCCTGATCGGGGTCTTCAGCAAACCACCGATCAGCCCCCTCTGCCCGCTTGCGGGAGAGGGTTGGGGAGAGGGTTTTGCTCTTAAGCAGTCACCACATTGCCAACCACCGCCGGCAACGGCAGCAACGGTGCATGGGGGTCTTTGGCGATGGTCTCGCGCCAACTCTCAATCCATTCCCCCGGCTCATCGTCCCACACCGCCGCATGCAACCTGGCCATGGCCACCGGGTCGCTGAGCAGGGCCATACGCGCTTTACCATCCAGCTGCGCCGGACCCACTTTCAAGGCATGCCGCACCTGTTCGTGACGCTGCCATTCCAAGGGCTCTGCCTGGCGATGGCGCGCCGTGCCCAGGGCGTAGGCAAGGGCGTTTTGTTTGGGGTCGACCACGGCATGCACAAAGCCGTTATGCAGGGCGTGCCAGGTGTTTTCGTGGTTGTACTCGTCGGTGGCCAATAGCTCACGCGGCGGTTGGTATTCCTCGGGTATCAGGAACAACTGCTCGTCTTTGGCTTTCAAGCCCAGGCTCACGCGGCTGGACAATACCGACAGCGGAATCGACAGCATCAGCGACCCCACAATCGGCGCCAGCCACCACAAAAAGCTCGGGTTTAACCAGGCCACCAGCGCCGTCCATAACACCCCCAAAATCGTCTGCGGACCATGGCGCTGGGCCGCTTCACGCCAGGTGGTGGAGCCATCGTCGCGGCTCGGCGAGTGCCACACCGCTTCCCAACCCAGAAACGCCGCCAGCACAAAGTGGGTATGAAACAACATGCGCACCGGCGCCAGCAGAATAGAAAACAGCATCTCCAGCAGCATCGAGGCGGTCACTTTCAGCCGGCCGCCAAAGCCGTTGGCGCCCTTGGCCCAGATCAGCACCACACTGAGCAGCTTGGGCAAAAACAGCAGCACCACAGTGGTGGAAAACAGCGCGATGGCTTTTTCCGGGTGCCATTGCGGCCACAGCGGATAGAGCTGGCGCGGTTCCATAAAGTACTGCGGCTCCATCAACGTATTGGTCGCCAGCAGCGCTGTGGATAACAGCAAAAAGAAGAACCACAGCGGTGCCGACAGGTACGACATCACCCCGGTCAAAAACACCGCGCGGTGCACCGGGTGCATGCCCTTGACCATAAACAGGCGGAAGTTCATCAGGTTGCCGTGGCACCAGCGGCGGTCACGTTTGAGCTCATCCAATAAATTGGGCGGCAGCTCTTCGTAACTGCCGGGCAAGTCATAGGCGATCCACACGCCCCAACCGGCGCGGCGCATCAACGCGGCTTCAACAAAGTCATGGGACAGAATCGCCCCGGCAAACGCGCCTTTACCCGGCAGCGGCGCCAGGGCGCAGTGCTCGATAAAGGGCTGCATGCGGATGATCGCGTTATGGCCCCAATAGTGCGATTCGCCGAGCTGCCAGAAATGCAGGCCAGCGGTAAACAATGGCCCGTACACGCGGGTAGAGAACTGCTGGATGCGCGCATACAAACTGTTCATGCCCGAAGCACGCGGTGCGGTTTGGATGATGCCGGCGTCCGGCGTGGCTTCCATCAAACGCACCAGGCTGGTCAGGCACTCGCCGCTCATGACGCTGTCGGCATCCAGCACCACCATATAGCGGTAGTCGCTGCCCCAGCGGCGACAGAAGTCGTCGAGGTTGCCGCTTTTGCGTTTGACCCGGCGCCGGCGGCGACGATAGAAGATCCGCCCGAAGCCCTTGGTTTCGCGACAGAGATCAAGCCAGGCTTGCTGCTCGGCCACGGCGATATCGGCGTCATTGCTGTCGCTGAGCACAAAGAAATCAAAATGCGCCAACTCGCCGGTGCGTTCCACCGATTCATAGGTCGCCCGTAACCCGGCAAATACCCGCGCCACATCCTCGTTGCAGATCGGCATAACGATGGCGGTGCGCGCCTCGGCGGCAATCGGTTCGTTGCCAGCACTGGCCCCCGAGATGCGGTATTTGTCGCGTCCGGTCAGCAGTTCCAGAAAACCCATCAACGCTGTCCAGAAACCTGCCGACACCCAACAAAACAAAATGCCAAACAGCAGCAAAATACTGCCCTGCAGAAAATACGGCAGCACCTGCGTGGCGGTTTGCAGCAGGGTTTGCTGGCGCACCTCGTCCCACTCGAAAAACGCCCAGCCCTGGTAGGGCATGATGCCTTTCATATACCAGCCGGCCACCAGTGTTTGCCCAAGCATCAGCGTCAGCAGAATGTAGCGGCGAATAGAGCCGACATGCCGCCAGTGCGCCGACGGCAAATCGCGCTTAGCCGGCGCGGGCGCATTTTCCTGCCCGCGCAACGTGCGCCACATCCGCACCAATACGTTGGTCCGCCACGGCTCGGGCAGCACCCGGGTACGGCGAATCGGCGGCGTGGCTTTTAAGCGCACGCGGCCTTCGCCATCGCTGTCGAGCATCTGCGCATCGGTACTAAGCAAGGTCAGGCGCTGCGCTACCGAGGCCTGCACGGCGCCCTGGTTATCCATCACCGGCTGCGCCGCCAAGCGCCTGTGCACTTCCAGCAAGGAGCGGCTGCCACTGAGTTCAGCGCGTTGCTCTTCGCTCAGCGGCAAATGGGCCAAATATTCGCGCACGGTAATGGCAGCTGGCTTATTCATCGGCGGGCAACTGGTAGCTCCAGGTCTCGGTCAGTACTTGAACCGGAGGCGCTGGCGGGGCGGGCACATCGGCGGCGGCACTGACATCCACGGGGGCAGCCGGGGTGGCGGAAGCCGTTGCGGGTGCAGGTGTCGGCGCTGGAGCTGGAGCGGGCGTGGCCGCTGTCGGCTGCTCTTCATCCAGCGCAGCCGGTACCTCCACGGGCAGGTCTTTAACCAGGGCTGCGCGCATTTCTACCGGCTTGCTCGGGTCTTTCACTTTGAAGCGCAAGGTCAGGCGCCAGCCCTGGGTTTCCGGGTTGTAGCGCACGTTGTTTTCCAGCAGCTTGGCGTTGTCATCCAGGCTGATCTCGCTGCGCACCGGGGCATCTTCCAACAGTGCTTTTAGCGCCGGGCCTTCAAAGTCGACCAGATAGGCGATGCTGCCATCGGGCTCGCGGATCAGGTTGGACTGCTTTACATCGCCGGTGGAACGCAGGGTTTGTTTCACCGAAGCCAACTCTTGCGAGCCGAGCGAAGTCTCGTCCGCGCTCCAGTGCAGGCGGTAGCTGAAGTCGATGGGCTGACCGGCTTCCGGCAACGACGCCGGTTTCCAGAAGGCGACGATGTTGTCGTTGGTCTCATCGGCGGTCGGTATCTCCACCAAATTAACCGTGCCTTTGCCCCAATCACCCTGCGGCTCAATCCACGCGCTGGGGCGCTTGTCGTAGCGGTCATCAAGGTCTTCGTAATGGGAGAAATCGCGGCCACGTTGCAACAGGCCGAAGCCTTTCGGATTTTCCACGGCAAAGCTGCTGACCCCCAAATGCTTGGGATTATTCAGCGGCCGCCAAATCCACTCGCCATTGCCGGCATGAATCGACAGGCCGCTGGAGTCATGCAGCTCACGGCGGTAGTTAAGGTTTTTCGCCGGCTGGTTAGCGCCAAACAAAAACATGCTGGTCAGCGGCGCCACGCCAAGCTGAGTCACGTTCTCGCGCAGGTACATACGGGTTTTTACATCCACCACCGAATCGGTGCCGGGGCGCAGCACCAGGCGATAGGCGCCCGTGGCGCGCGGCGAATCCAGCAGGGCATAAATCACCAACTGCTTCTCACCGGGCTTGGGCCGCTCAATCCAGAACTCACTGAAATGGGGAAACTCCTCACCGGAGGGCAGGGCGGTATCAATCGCCATGCCGCGCGCCGACAAGCCATACGTCTGGCCCTTGCCCACCACACGGAAATAGCTGGCGCCAAGCAGGGTCATGATCTCGTCCTGCTTGTCCGCCTTGTTGATCGGGTAGAGCACACGAAAGCCGGCATAGCCCAATTGCTCAGTGGCCTTGGCGTCGAACTTGAGGTCGCCGAAATCGAAACGGCTGGGGTCGTACTTGATCTCGCTGACGGTGGTCGCGGTGACTTCGTTGATCTTCACCGGCGTATTGAAGTGCATGCCCTGGTGATAGAACGACAACTTGAACGGCGTCTGCAGGTTTTGCCACTCAGCTTTCTCGGGACGAAAGCGAATCTGCTGATAGTCAGCGAACTTCATCTCGCTGAACTCGCTGGGCAGATTGCTCTTGGGCACCACGTACTTCTGCGCCGCCAAGGCTTTGGCCTTGTCCGCCACGTCATCCAGGCTGAACGCCCAGAGCTGAGAGGCCGCCACCAACGACAATAGTGCAGTGGTGGTGGTCAGGGTCTGGCGCAATCGTTTGCGCTTGCTGGTTGCTGCATTGGGGATGCTGAAAGTCACAGGGCCTCCTCGCTGTAGTTCAGGGTTGCCAACGTGTATTTCGGTGCATTAAGCGAGTTGGCGGGACAAGGGTTCCGACTGTGGTTTTTTTCAGATGGTTCCCCCGGGAAGTGTCAAGGACGGCCAGCCCAGGGCTGGTGGGGCTCTAGCCGAGGTCAGCGCGTCGGGGTGTAGCGCCTACAGGGCGGGAGCTGAGGCCTGTCGGAGGCGGTGGGTGGCGCCACTCAATTAGCGATGAAAGGCGGCGCAATTGATGCAGTTCATCTACCTACTCAGCCATTCGACGATCGACGCTTTACGCCGTCAGCGCGGCTGGGTCTAATGCGCGGCCAAACATGGACTAGTTGCTAATCCCCGCCCTCGCATGGAGCACCGGCCTGCATGACCCCAATCGTTTCAGCACTCGCGTACTCGGCGGCCCGCCCATGAGCTGTTGGCAGGTGCTCGAACTCGAGCCCCATAGCGATGCACGAACCATCAAACGGCGTTATGCCGAGCTGGTGAAAGTATTTCGCCCCGATGCAGACCCCGCAGCCTTTCAGCGTGTGCGCGATGCGTATGAGCAAGCGCTGGCGCTGAGCCGTTTTGCTGCTGAGCAATGGAACGAAACCGCGCTTGCCAGCGAGCTATTCTCGATTGCCAGCCAAGCCAGCAACCCTGCAGAGCCGCTGCCGCCGAGCGGTGACGATCCGTACGGGGTGGATGCGCTGATGCAGAACCTGTCGATTATTAACGTCGATGATTGCCTTGCAGCTGTTCGCGCCAGTAACGGTCAGGTTCTGTTTGAACAGCGCTTGCTGGAACACTGTTTAAGTGCGCGTGAAGACGCAAGCGCCTTGGCCGCTTGGGCGCTGGCGCACCTGCAATGGCTGACGCCCTGGCAACAATCGCCACTCCCGCCGACCAGCCTGGAAGCGCTGACCGAGCGACTGCTGGCCTGGCATCTGGCCGAGCTGCAGGCCTTTATCGAGGTCGGTGAAGAGGCCCAGGCCGAGGCATGCGTGCAGGTTTTTTATCGCCAGCAATGGATGCAAGCCGTTGACCGTGGCCTCAGCTACAGCCAAGCCATGGTCGACTGGATGCTGGCCAACGACAGCGTTACCACCGACTTCTTTACCCGCGTATGCAAGGTGTTTGGCTGGGACGAGCGCATTGAGCGCATGCCGATTGCCGAGTGGCAGCGCCAAGCCTTGCTTAAACGCCCTGACGTGCGCTGGTTCAGCAAGCGAATTACCAAGCTGCTGGCCGCTAATGAACCGCACAGCACTGATGAGTTGGCCGCCAGGATGCTGTTTCAAGACCTCGACTTGCTCGAACGTCGCCGCCTTGCCGACAGCTTCAGCAAGGTTGACTGGGTGGCCTGCGAACATATGCAGCGCGTGGCGCACAATCAAAGCGCCGAGCACATGACAACGCTGACCGCAGCCAACAACTTTGACTGGCAACGCTACCACCATGGGCACCGCTGGCCGGGCGCTTACGCCTGGTTAGTGGTGTTTTGCATCCTGACGTTTGCCGTGCTTAACAGCGTGCCGCATTCCTTGCAGTGGGCCCGCAGCGGTGGCAGCGGCAGCGTGGCTGCTCGTCTGATCGAGAGTTGCATGAGTGGGGTGTACGCGGCGTTGCTGCTTAGCGGCTTTCACTTTGCGTGGAGCTGGCTGGCGCGGCAGTTCACTGCCACCGACATGGGGTTGGCCGCACGTTATTTGCCCGCGCCACTTTACGCGGCCGGCGCTGGTTTACTGCCCCTGCGAAATGGCGCGCCCTGCCTTGCATTGGGCGCTGTGGCGGGCGGACTCTTCGCGGCGGCAACGGACCTTCCCGCCTGGCAGATAGTTGCCATAACGCTGCTAGGTGTGGCGCTGCCGTTCGCCTATGTGCTGCTGCAGTTTTTCCGGCCACGCCTGCAAGCCCCCAAGCTCGCCCACTGGGTTGAGGCCAACGCCGAGCGTTTTGTCGCGAACACCATGTGGATTGGTGGGGTGATTGGCTTAGGGCTGATGCTCTGGTTCAACAGGTCTATTAAATGACCCTTTTCTTGGCAGTTTTTCCCATGGAGCAGCGCCAGCATGATTGTCGGTATTGATTTGGGCACCACCAACAGTCTTGTCGCCGTTTGGCGCGACGATCAGCCGGTGCTGGTCGCCAACGCCCTTGGCGGTTTTCTCACGCCCAGCGTGGTGGGCTTGGATGACTTGGGCCAAGTGGTCGTTGGCGAAGTCGCCCGCGAGCGCCTGCAAACCCACCCGCAACTGACCACGGCGTTGTTCAAACGCTATATGGGCAGCAGCCGGGAAATTCGCTTGGGCAACCGTAGCTTCCGCCCGGAAGAACTCTCTGCCCTAGTGCTGAAAAGCCTGGTCGCCGATGTTGAGCGGGCCTACGGCGAGCCGGTTACCGAAGCGGTAATCAGCGTGCCGGCCTACTTCAGCGATGCGCAACGCAAAGCCACGCGCACAGCGGGTGAATTGGCCGGGCTGACGGTGGAAAAGCTGATCAACGAACCTACCGCCGCCGCACTTTCCTATGGTTTGCACCGCAAGGAAGAAAGCTCCTTTCTGGTCTTCGACCTGGGCGGCGGTACCTTTGATGTGTCCATCCTTGAACTGTTCGAGGGCGTGATGGAAGTTCGCGCCAGTGCCGGCGATAACTTCCTGGGCGGCGAAGATTTTGATGATGTGTTGGTGCAGCGCTTTGTAAAGCTGCAAGGCAAAGCGCCCGGGTTTCCCGACGCCAACATGCCCGCCATTCGCAACCGTCTGCGCCGTGAAGCGCAGCGCGTTCGGCATGAATTGGGCAGCCGCGACGACAGCGTCTTCAGCCTGCGTTTAAACGACCAGGAATGGTCGGAGGTCTTCACCACCGAGCACCTGCACGAAGCGGCCATGCCGCTGCTTGATCGCCTGCGGGCCCCCATTGAGCGGGCACTTCGCGATGCCAGCATCCGCGCCGCCGACCTCGACGAAGTGCTGTTAGTGGGCGGCACCACGCGCATGCCCTTGCTGCGCAAATTGACCGCCGGCCTGTTCGGGCGCATTCCCTCCATGCACCTTAACCCCGATGAAGTGGTGGCCTTGGGCGCCGCCGTGCAGGCGGCGCTGAAAGCTCGGCATGCCGCACTGGAGGAAGTGGTACTGACCGATGTTTGCCCCTACAGCCTGGGTATCGAAGTCAGCCAGCGGGTAGGGTCGGGCTACGAGAGTGGCCACTACTTGCCGGTTATCGAGCGCAACAGCGTGGTGCCGGTCAGCCGCGTGCAGCAGGTGCACACCACCCATCCGCAGCAGCGTCAGGTACAGGTGAAAGTGTTCCAGGGCGAGAGCCGACTGGTGAAAGACAATATCTTTCTCGGTGAATTGGAAATTGACGTGCCACCGCAAACCGCCAGTGTGCTCGACCTCGACGTGCGCTTTACCTATGACATCAACGGCCTGCTGGAGGCCTTCGTCAGTATTCCGCTAACCGGCGAAAACCACAGCCTGGTGATCGAAAACAGCCCAGGGGCAATGACCGCAGAAGAAATTGCGCAACGCCTGCAACAGCTGCAAAGCCTGAAAATCCATCCGCGCGAAGAGCAGGTGAACAGCGTGCTGGTGGCTCGTCTGGAAAGGCTATATCAGGAAAGCCTGGGGGATTTGCGCCATTACGCTGGCGAGTTGGCGCAACAATTCCAGCAGCTGTTGGAAACCCAAGATGAGCGGCAGATTCGCGTCGGCCGCACCGAGATCGCCAAGCGCGTCGACGAACTGGAAAAAGGTTTTCACGGGCTATGACACACAGCTGCTGGCAGGTGCTGGACCTGGACCGCGAGAGCGATACCAGCACCATCAAGCGCCGCTACGCGCAATTGCTTAAAGTCACTCGCCCCGACGAGGACCCGCAGGCCTTTCAGCGTTTGCGCGATGCCTATGAAACGGCTCTGGGGCTGGCGCGCGCTGTTGCGCAACCGAAGCTGAGTGCCAGCGACCCGGTACCTGACTGGGTTGCCAGTGAAGCGTCGTTGCAGGCGGCAGCAGTCGCCGTGACCGTCAGCGATCATGCCTGGCTGCAGCAGGTATTCGCTGAACTGTCTTTGGAGCAGCTTGATGCTCACTTGGCCACCGCCCGTGAGCGCGATTGCCTGACGCTATTCGAGCAGCGTCTCTTGCACCACTGCCTGGCCGCAGGCACAGACGCCGACGCTTACGTGGAGTGGGCGCTGGCCCAGCTAAATTGGCTGTCGCCCTGGCAGTCGCTGGTGTTGCCCGAGTGGCAGATAGAGCAACTGGCCGAGCAACTGCTGCACGCGCGTATTGCGGCTCTGGCTGCGCAGCTTGATGCCGGCGACGAAGCCGCAGCACAGCAAGGTCTCACAGCCCTCTGGCAAAGCCGCTGGCTGCAGAGCCTGGACCGCCAGGCGCTGGCCAAAGAGGCCCTGGTGGAGTGGCTGGCTGAGGACGAGAACCGCACACCGACCTTAGTTGATCAGTTGTTCACGCTGCTTAACGTGGACGGTACCGAGGCCAGTGATTACCGCCAAAGTTGGGCTTGGGAGCGGTTGCTGCACTACCGCGAAGGTCAGCGTCTTTTACAACGGCTGCATAAGTATTTGGCGATGGTCTGGCCGGTTCGCGAAGAAGAGCAGGCCGCCTGGCTGCTGCTCAAGGGCATGAGTGCGGGGGATGGCCGCCACCTGGCCGACAACGCTACTCCGCGGGTCTGGCAGGCCTGTATGCACCTAGAGCATCAGTTGCAGGTCGAGTACCGCGAACTCCTCCCGCAGCTCTGCCCGCAAGGGCCGCAGAACTGGCGCCAATGGCTGGCGCGGGCCGAAGGGCGTTGGGTCAAATGGTGGCTGGCGTTAGTCGTTATTTTGGCCAGCGCTTTGCCTGGACTGCAGGGGTTTACAAACGGCGCACCGTTGCCGCTGGACCCGATCAACACGGCGTTGGCCTTTATCGGTGCAGGCATAGTGATGATGCTGGTGCTGCGCTGGTGCGGTCGCGGGTTGGACAGCGTTGCACGGCACTTCGCTGTGGCGGATGGCGGGTTCAGTGACCGGCTTTTACCCACTTTTATGGTCAACGGTGGTGCGGGCTTTCTGCTGCTTCGCCATGGGCTGCCGTGTTTGTTATTGGGGCTTTTTTGTGCCGCCTGGGCCGGTACGACTGGCAGTTATTCCTGGACGTATGGCGCGACTGTGACGTTGGCCAGTGCCCTCTATGCCCTGGGCCATCTGCGGCGAGAGGCGTTGGTTAAAAGTGCCTTGGTGCGCCATTTATGCGATGTGTGGGAGCACAGTAGAGCGGTAGTCACCTGGACCGTGCTGGGTACAGTGATTTTGCTTGGCCTGGTTGCCCGCGGTCAGCAATTGGCCAGCACCGAGCACAGCGGCGCAAAACAACCATGCGCCAATAAGACCGGGTATTTTCTCCAGCAGTGTCAAAGCCGCCAGGTGCAGTTGGGCGATTAATCTGGCACGCCCACTCTTGTAAGGTGCACAAAGGCAGGAAATTAATTGGGGACGGGTTATTTAACTACTCTAAATTAGAGTCGACTAATAAACCTGTCCCCTTAATACTTCACTGTTGTTCAATAGAACTTCCCCCTCTTAGGCCTGGAGGCGACACCAGCCCGATCTTGCAGCACCTTAAAGTCACTAACTGGCATGACATAGGTTCGGGCCAACATATCGCCGACTCGCTGGCATCTTGCCGAATCTGCAAAAACAAATACCGTTACAAGCCAAACGCACGCTTCAATCTTTCTCGTAAAACCACGAATAAGCGTCTGCATTAGTGACGGTGGAAAACCTGCACCATTGATGACTATCAGTCCTGTCAAATATTTTCCGGGAGTTCGTCCACCGAAATACCACTCACATGCAGGATAGAGAAATAGATTAATCATCGCCAGCGCTTTTTCTGCGCTACTAAGGCGAAATAACAAAACTGATATCACTACAACAAGAAAAATCAAAAATAAATCAACTAGATAGGCAAAGGCCCGGCGAATAAGTAGAGAGGTTCTAGCGACTTCCATTTAAATACCTTATACAAAATAATTTGGGGCAATAAAGTGGTGCGGATTTATTTGAAGGCTCCATTTTAGATTCGACTAATAAATTCGTAATTTTTATTTAAAGTTTAGTTTTTTCGCAAAAAATAATAAATTCTCGCTAATAATTGAGAGAGTCAAATATGCGCAAAGAATCGCCAAAATAATACGTCTCTTTCGCGTGGAAAAACCAAAAATAAATAATCGATAAAGTAACGAGTAATACATCAAGAGCCAGCTTCCCTTTATTGATTGGAAATACATTAATTGAAAATGATACTTTAAGCCACGCCCGAAGCAAACACACAACCCCAATTACGGCTAGCAGAGCAGCGTGCCCCGTATCCTGGCTGAAAAAGAAACAAATAAAGCCGATCGCAGATATATCCAGTGCACCCGACAGGTTAAAAATTTTTCTTAGAGAAACAATGAAGGTTAGCTTCATTAAAGCGTTCCCGTGTACCAAGTTTGTTTTAATCACAGCTATTGAAAAAACATTAATTGGGTGCGAATTTATTTAGCTGCGCTAATTTAGATAATCTAATGGGTGGCCCATTTTTCGCGCTGCTTTAGAGTGAATTAATAGCTTCGTCTTTTGGTTCTGCTCCGTTTTGGTCCAGTCGACACGGTTTTTCGTTTAATTACGGGTAGTTAACTAATTGGGTCTAAAGCTGACTAGTAAATCCGCTTTAGGTCGCATCAAGTATTTCTTTTTTTGGAGTTTTAAATTCCGATAGATATGAAGCTCGCAAAGCTTCAGCAGAAATAGACTCCGCCAAATTTCCAGCAGATAACTGGGTCAAATGCTCGGCTGATATAAAGTAAGAGTTTAAGAAAGCCACAAAGTCGTCTGAGTCACAATTGGTTTTTAAAGCAAGTACACCAAATTCCTCATAAGCACTTTCAATCGCTAGCCAATCAAAACTTTTATTGAAGAAAAATATCGGATAGTCTGCGGTGCCTCCAAAAAAATCCCGAAACTCCTTCTGCAAATTTAATACGTCGGACGCTGTATCAACGCCGTCGAGAGAGAAAAGGTTACCGCTATTAGTATTATGACCAGAAAACTTAACTAAGACATCAAGCTGAAAGGCCAATCGAGAAGCGCTGATAAGACCTGAGAGGATATCTGTAAAGTCTATTAGTTCTCTTTCGAAAAACCAGAAAGTAAAGCCCTCCTCTTTAAAAATATTATCTGGGAGTTCGCCATTAATATTTATTAACTTTGACAGTCTATCGAATAGCTCGAAAGACTCCTCTGTATCAATTAACGACAAGCTCATAGTTGCTCCTTAACAAACCTAATCTTCGTAATTGGTTTTTTATACCTTCAATTGTAAGCGAGGCCGAAGGCTGCCCTTTAGATGTGGATTGGGGATAAAATCGGTATGTTCGATCTCCCTTGGTCAGTATGATAACAGCTCCGTTCTGCGAGAAGGTTTTAGTATAGCCATTGGACTCAAGAGTTTTTATGGCACTGCTCTGAGTAATGTTCGTCTCAATATGTCCTACGCTATTCCGGGTAGTTTTCGGCAAAAACTCAATTGCTGTTGCTGTTGCTGTTGCTGTTGCTGTTGCTGTTGCACCAAAGGTAAGCGACTAAACTCGCTTACCCGCTCCCCAAATTACATATCAACGCCTAGTTTGTCAGCAACATCCCTAAGTCGCAAAGAAACCTCAATGATCTCATCTTTACTTAGACCGCAATATGTCACCAGAGACTCTCCCGGAACATTTTGAATTAGAGCTAATCCGCACGACACAAAATATCTAAGCTCTCTTGGTGTAATTTTTAAATCAATATAATATTGTTCATTAACTGACTCGTTCATTTTTTTGGGACCTGAGATTTAATATAGTTATCCCAACCGACACCACCTTGGTCAGGTCTGAACGCGGTAGCCTCACCTCTCTGCCCTCGAATTACAATAGTCTTAGTTGAACTATCGAGATAGTACGTCGTTCCATCAACGGATACGCGGCGATCGATAGCAGAGTTAGAAACGATATTCTCAACAAAATTCTGAAACTGGTTTTTTGTACTGATACCAAGATCAGCAAACTCCTGCCGCTCAACCACATGTTTCTGGAAAGCATGTCCACTTGCGACCTCTTCAGCTAAGAGCTGAGAGTTGAGTCTGCCTTGATTGATAGCGCTCTCAGCCCCGGAGCTACCTTTTGCAACACCGCGAACAACATCCGCCCCAACCGCTCTCGGCTCGTTACCCACGTAACGCTGCCAATCCGGATGGTAAGGATCGGCCTTCATCTCGTCTGTAATAGTGGTGAGGCTAGTCGGCTTGGATTCCGCTGTCGCTTTGGCACCACTGACCGAAGCATTTGCAGGAGCTACCGCTTTTACAGCCCCAACAGAAGTTTTAGGTCCGCCCGCGATAATCCCCGTGGCAGCAAACACCCCACCGGGATTTATGCCAAACGGATTAAATCCAGTCTGATCACTGTAGATACCCAACTGAGCCAGATAGTTAGCATCGTTGTTGAGCCACAGCTCTGCGATCTGAGTCAGATGAAGTTGTCCCGCTAGGGTCCAGTCCTGCGCGTTGCTGCGCATGAGGTACTCGTAAGACAGGTCGCTGGCCGTTCCGCCAGGGGTCATCTTTTCCAGCTTTTCGATCAGGTTGTTAAGCGCCAACGATCCTTCATCAATCTCCGCACGGATTTTTGCGCAGTCGTTCGTAGTCGGGCATGCCTTAAGCCTTTCCCGGTTGGCAATATCTCGGCGATCAAACTCTTCCTTGACGGCTTCGCAGCTTTTTTTGTCGCTGCACTCACGCTGAGCCTTCTCTAGGTCATCAACGTCTTTGTGATTTAGGTAGTTGTAGTTGGTCGCATCCTTGGCAATCGTCGCGCCTTGCTGCAAGTTGCCATCAACTGCGGCTGCCGCCGCAATACCGACCAATTGCGACGACATCAACAGCAGGTTCTGATCGTTCTGCACCAAGAAGTCGAGTTGCACGACTAAGGCTTCGTTAGCGCCGGCGGCCAAGGCGCCAGTTTTGAAGTCACCTCCGGCTGCTTTGCTCAACATCCCGCCAACCATGGCATGTAGAGCGATCTTTTGCGGGCTGCCGTCATCCCATTTCTGATCTTTGGCAAAGTCGCCTACTGCGTTAAACGCAGCGGCGTTGAGGGTGCTTAGCAGCGCGGCCTTGAGCGCATCGCCATAGTCAACGTCACGCCCCATCGCTTGGTTCAGCGCTGTGGCAGTGGTGTTTTGCAGTATCTGGTTACCGGCGAATCTTCCCACGCCCTCCAGGGTGGTCAGCTCAATGGTCACTTTGCCTGTAGTGGGATTGGTGTTGGTCTTCAGGAGCTTGTCGTAGATGCCGGTGGTTAAACCGGCTGCAACGCCAGCTACGACGTAGTCTTTAATGCTTTCTTTCGACGTAACGTCTTTAACAACCTGGCCCAGGTTTCCGCGATTGTTAATCAGGCTGACAGCCCCTTTAGTCGCCGCGCTAGTAGCAATTGCGGCCCCCCCTGCTGCGACAATGCCGCCGCCACCTATTGCAGCCATGGCAGCAGGACCAACAAATGCCGCCATCACAATGGCGATGATTAGCTGCGCGCCCGCACCGAGGCCGGAGCTTTGGTACTTGAAGGAGTCGTGAATTTCCTTAACCCGATTCCAATCAACGTCGCCGCGTTGTTCCGCCTCTTTGATCCACGCCAGGCTGGGGTCTGCCGCCACCATGGTGTCGATGGTTTGGCTGACGGTTTGTTTGTTGACGTGCTTGATGTCGATGTTCAGCCCATCGACGGCGCGGATAACCACGTCGCCTTTGGCCACCATTGAGCTCTGGCGCAGGGTTTCGTCGGTGGTGCCTTTGCCTTTGGCGCTGGTCCAGGCCCAGTCGGATTTGCTCCGTTCGTGGCTTTCTTGGTCGAGGTCTTTAACGGCTTCGAAGGTAATGGCGCCGCCGCTGTCGAGGGTGAGGTTGGCGCCGCTGTGCAGGGTGGCTTTTTGGTAGTGCTGGTCGCGTTCGCTCACCAGGCTCAACTCGCCGCCTGTGGTGATAGCGGTGCCCACGTTACGAACGCTGGTGGTTTCGTCTTTGCGGGTTTCCTTGCCGCCCCAGCTGCCTTTTCTATTTTTGTCGTAGAGGCTGTGGTCGCTGTTTTCGGCGCTAAGCAGGGCGAGTTGGTCGCCGGCGTAGAGGTAGGCTTCGTTGGCGGCTTTTAGTTGGCTGGCGCTGACGATCAGGTTGTTTTCTGCACTTATAGAGAGGTCGCGACCGGCGTCGATTACGGCGCTTTGTTGGCGGGTGCTGCTGGTTTGCTCGGTGACTTTTTTGCCCGAGCTTTTGCGGTAGCTGTCGCTGCTGGTTTGGTTAGCGGCAGAGGCGATGGTGAGGTCGTTTTCTGCGGTGAGCTGGATATCGCCTGCGGCTTTTACGGTGCTGGCGACGATGGCCAGATCGCGGCCTGCTTCGGCGATAAGGTTGCCGCCGACTTGCACGGAGGAACCGTGTTGGGTGGTTTGCTCGCGGTTGCTGTGGCCTTTGCGGTCGCGGTTGGCGGCGCTGTCGGTTTCGCTTTGGCTGGTGATAAGCAGGTCGCGGGTAGCGTTGAGTTTGGCGTCTTTACCTGCGCTGAGGTGGCCGCCTTGGTTGATCAGGTCACGGCCTGCGGACAAGGTCAGGGTGTTGCTGGCTTCGATGCCGGCAGCGCTGTCGATGAAGTCTTCGCGGCGCTGAAAGCCTGGTTTTGATGAGTGGTGGGTGGTGACGCTGCGTTCGTTGGTGATATCGCCGGTGAGGGAAATGGCGCTGACGTCTTTGCCGACGATCAAGCCGCCCTGGGTGTTGCGGATGCTGTCGGTGGCCAGCAGGGAGACGGTTTGATCGGCCTGCATCAGGCCGCTGTTTTGGATTTCGCCAGCGCTAACGCTTAGGTTTTTACTCGCCCGCAAGGTGCCGCTGTTGTTTAGCCCTTTGCCGGAAATCAGCGTGACGTCTTGGCCCTGAACAAGCGCTCCGGTTGGGGCCAGTCGATCCTTGGCGTGGGCCAGATAGAGCACCGGCACCAAGACCTTTTGCCCGGCAATTTCTTGCTCCTGCATCCAGACAATGTCGTGGGTGAGCGCAGCAATTTGTTCTGCACTCAAGGCAACGCCAGGCACCAGGTTTAGCGCCTGTCTGCTGGCGATGGCGTTGTCCATCAGGTAACGGAATTGCGCTTGGTCGCTGGTCAGGCCGTTGAGAAAGCGTTTGCCGGTGCGGGCGATTACTGCCTGTTGGACGAGGCGTTGTTCGTAGAGGCCGTCACCGAGGCGGCGTTGGGTGAGGTCTTGGTTGTAGCCGATGATTTTCAGTAGGTAGTCGGAGCTGATAAAACCGCGCAGGCTGGCAAAAGCGGGGTTGGTTTCGACTAGGTACGGATGGCTGCCATCGGTGTCGAGCTGGAATAGGCCGTTGTTGCCGGTAGGCAAATTGAAGCCAGGCAAGGTGGCTTGTTGCTGAAGGTCGGGAGCCAGTTGCGGGTTGTGGCTAACAGCGGTGGATATCGCTGAGCCATTGAGGTTGGTGGTAGCCAAGCTGCCGCCAGCCACGTAGGCGTAGGTGGGGCGAACCACGCTGCTGTCGAAGCTGTTTTTGCTGGTGATGTCGACCTTGCCGCCAGCTTGAATGATGGCGCTGTAGGTCTCGTCGTCGGCGTTGGTGGCGGTGCTGCTACGAAACTCCGGGCGCTCCCATTCCATGCGGCCGAGGAAGTCATTGAGGGCGACAACCAGGCCCAGCGGATCCGTTGTTTGCGGCCAGTACAGACCGTTAAAGGCGTTGGCAGCAGTGCGCAGTGACTCGGGGTTGCGGGTTCTGGCGCTGGTAAAGACCCGACTGGTTTCGTGCTCGCCGGGCTGGATGCCGGTGTTTTGCAGGTCGTCGACTTTGATGCGTAGGTCGCCGGCTGCGCTGATGGCGCTGGCGTGATTGAACAGGCTTTCGCCCATCAAGCTAAGGTTGCCGCCAGCGGTGATAAACGAACTGCGGCTGGCTTCGGTGACTAACAGGCGGTCGCGTTCGAGGATTTTCCAAACTTGGTTTTCCTTGCCGCCGTCGCAGTCGCCGGCGCCGTAGTCACTGCTGCATGGCAGTTCGGTAATGCGCGCGGCGTACTTTTCCTGGCGGGTTTTCAGCACGTCGCGCTGATTGCTGATGCGCTTGGCTTTAAGCGTGAAATCGCCAGCGCTTTCGATGGAGCCGGAGCGGTTGTCGACCGTATCGGTGGCAGTGATTGTCAGGTTGCCGAGGCTGTAAACGTCGCCGGTTTGATTGGTAAAGCTGTCGACGCTGAGCGTCATGTCCTGGCCGCTGAAAATCAGGCCGGCTTGGTTCAACAACGTCGATGCATCAAGGCGAACAGAGCCAGCACCACCCAACGTTCCCAGGTTGCTCAGCGAGCCAGCTTTTATCGAAACATCCGCGGCACTGGTCAGGCTTTTGGCAACGGTTACCGCGCCACTAGCAACCACCTGCACACCGCCATCGGCATGGGCTTTATCGGTGAACTCAATCTGCTCAGCCTTGGCGCGCAGTTCACCTGCGCTTACCACACGGGCGACGGTCAATTTGCCCTTGGCGTCGATCTGAATATCGTCACCGCTGGCGGCCATATCGCCGGCCAGCTTTACCCCGACACCGGCCTCGGTGCCGACCAAACGAATGGCCCCAGCGTACATGCCGCCGAGCGCGGAACTGTCGATGGAAACGCCCGGCCGCGCACGGCCGTCATCAGCTTTGGCCGTGGCTGCCAAGGTAGCCGCATCCACGTCGTTGCGACCGGTTATCACGTTTAGCTGCTGGGCATAAATCGCCGCATTGAGCTTGGCGCTGCGGGTGATCAGGTCGAACTGGCTGATATTGGCGGCGTTAAGGCCAGCGCCATCAATAACGATCTGCCCGCCGTCAACATCGAACCGCTTGAGCTGGCCGGCCTCGATTACCGGCGTGCCAGTGGTAAGGGAAACGCGCGGCGTATTGATAAACCCGCAGCCATCGCAAGTTATGCCGTGAGGATTGGCGACTACGACGTGGGCGCTCTGCCCAGCGACTTCGGTGTAGCCCTTAAGCTGGCTTGGGTTGCCGCCTGTGACCTCATTGAGGATCAACCCAGCCGCACGGCCACCCAGCCCGCTATTGCCAAGAATCACGCCGCCCAGCTCGGTCTGGTTAAACGCCGCCGTGCCGTTGTTAAGGATCAGGCCCTGCTGGCCAACGTTGTAGTCGGTGAATTTATTGTGGGAAAGGCCGCTGCCATTAGGCGCCGCGATATTAACGATGGGCACGCCATTGGCGGCGCTGGTGACGGACGTGCTGCCGCTATCGACGGCCAAGTCGGCCGCCGTGCTCAGCAGAGGATTAAGGAAAAGAACAGCGATCAGCAGGCGAGCGATGCAGCAGGAAAAACGGCTGTGTACATCCATGTCGGCGTCTCGTTTGGCTGCGTGGCAAGGCGGCCAAACCTACGGGCTGAGCAGGGGCGCTGACTGCCAGACCGTGCCGTAGTGGCCGTACGAAGGCCAGTTTCGAGGCGAGGACGCGGGCTCTTGGTGTTCAGGGATGCAGCCTACAAACGCTCGGTTTGTAGGCAATGGCCCCCCGTCTGGCAGAAAACCTGAACACATCTGTTGGGCCCCAAGTCGTACCCCATAGACGCAGCCAACTGCGCCGCCGCCAAGCGCGGCCGCCCTTTACCGTGAGGCTTCTATGAGTACCCACCTGCAAGAGAACGGCGAAGACCTGTTCGCCCTGCACACCCTGCGCCTGACCATTAACGGCGAACCTCGCCGCGTGCAGGTGCCCGCCTGGACCACGCTGCTCGATCTACTGCGCGAGCAGTTGCAACTCACCGGCACCAAGAAGGGCTGTGACCACGGCCAATGCGGTGCCTGCACGGTGTTGTTGGATGGCAAACGCATCAATAGCTGCCTGACCTTGGCGGTGATGCATGACGGCGCCGAGTTGACCACCATTGAAGGCGTGGCCAACGGCGATGAGCTGCATCCGTTACAACGCGCGTTTATCAAGCACGATGCCTTTCAGTGTGGTTATTGCACGCCAGGGCAGATCTGTTCGGCGCTGGCGATGGCGGGGGAAAACCATGCCCGTAGCCGCGCCGATATTCGTGAGCAAATGAGCGGCAACCTGTGCCGCTGCGGGGCTTACAACAATATTGTCGATGCCATTGAAGAGGCATTGCCGGCCTGTCGTGGTGAGTTCGAGAACGCTGCCCCAGCGTTGTTGAACAAGGGGGGTGCGGCATGAGCCCGTTCACTTATGCACGGCCTACGGCGTTGAATGAGGCGCTGCAATTGGCCGGCCCGCACACGCGGTTTATTGCCGGTGGCACCAACCTGATTGACCTGATGAAAGAGAATGTCGAGCGCCCGCAGCGCTTGATCGACATCACCGGCTTGCCGCTGCATGAGGTGTCCGACACGGTTGACGGCGGTCTGCTGATTGGCGCCTTGGTCAGCAACAGTGACTTGGCTTGGCACGCCCGTGTCGAGCATGACTATCCGTTGTTAGCCCAGGCTATTCTGGCCGGCGCCTCGCCGCAGTTACGCAATATGGCCACCACCGGCGGCAACCTGTTGCAGCGCACCCGTTGCCAGTATTTCTACGACACGGCGGCGCCGTGCAATAAGCGTCAGCCGGGCAGCGGTTGCAGCGCGCTTAAGGGCTTGAACCGCAACCACGCAATTCTCGGTGCCAGTGAGCACTGCGTGGCGACCCACCCTTCGGACATGTGCGTGGCCATGGCTGCCTTGCAGGCCGTGGTGCATATCGCCAGCCCGCAAGGCACTCGCAGGGTGGCCTTTGCTGATTTTCACCAGTTGCCGGGCGACACGCCTGAGCGCGATAACGTGCTGGCTGACGATGAGCTGATCACTGCTATTGAGTTGCCTGCCGCAGGGTTTGCCCAGCACTGCCACTACTTAAAAATCCGTGACCGCGAGTCGTATGCCTTCGCCTTGGTGTCGGTGGCCGCAGCGCTGGAGATCGATGGCCATGTGATTGGTGAGGCGCGTATCGCCTTGGGCGGCGTGGCGCATAAACCGTGGCGAGTGAGCGATGCCGAAGCGGTGTTAGTGGGCAAGCCGCCGACCCCGGCGAACTTTCGCTTGGCGGCCGATTTGCTCGTGGATGGCGCGGTCGGTCTGGGGCGCAATAATTTCAAAGTCGAGTTGGCGCGCCGTGCCGTGGTGCGGGCGTTAAGCGATGCAGCCACTGCGGGGGTATCAGCATGACGGCCAAGGTCACAACATTTAACGCGCCATTGCAGGCGCCCATGGGAATGCCGATGGACCGGGTTGACGGCTATGCCAAAGTCACCGGCGGCGCCCAGTACGCGGCGGATTTTCATACCGCTGACCTGACCTATGGCTGGGTGATTTCCAGCCCTATCGCCCATGGCCGCATTGTGTCGATCGATGTCCAGTCGGCGTTGGCGTTGCCAGGCGTGTTGCTGGTGCTCAGCCACCTTAATCGCCCCAAGCTGGCCAGCTACGACGAGGCTTATAGCGACGACGATGCCGCCGACGGCTCGCCGTTCCGCCCGCTGTATAACGAGCGCATTGTGTACAGCGGCCAGCCGGTCGCCTTGGTGGTGGCCAAAACCCTGGAGCAGGCGCGGATGGCCGCCGCGCAGGTGCAGATCGAGTACCAGAGCGAGCCCCATGAAACCGACCTGAATGCCCAGCGCGGTAGCGCGCACCAGGCGCCGGCCGAGTTGCCCGAGCCGCGTGGGGATGTGCCGGCCGGGTTGGCGCGCTCAACCGCCAAGGTTGAGGTGGAGTATCAAACGCCTGCCGAGCACCACAACCCGATGGAGCCGCATGCGTCTACCGTGGTGGTGCAGCCCGATGGCGGCCTGCTGATTTACGACAAAACCCAGGGCACGCAAAACTGCCGCACCTATGTTGAGCAGGTGTTTGGCCTGGAGCCGGGTAGCGTGCGGGTGGTGGCGCATTTTGTCGGCGGCGCCTTTGGTTCCGGCCTGCGGCCGCAGTATCAGCTGACCCTGGCGGTGATGGCGGCGCTGATGCTTAAGCGCTCGGTGCGCCTGGCCCTGACCCGCCAGCAGATGTTTACCTTTGGCTACCGTCCGCCAACCATTCAACGCCTGACGCTCGGCGCCAATGCCGAGGGCAAGTTGCAGGCCGTGCGGCATCAGGCGATCGCCCAGACCTCGCGCTTTGAAGACTTCACCGAGCACCTGGTGGAGTGGTCCGGCATGCTCTACCACTGCGACAGCGTTGAGCTGGATTACCGCCTGGTGCCGCTGGATGTCTTCACCCCGCTGGATATGCGCGCGCCGGGCGCCACCTCTGGGGTGTTCGCCCTCGAATGCGCCATGGACGAGTTGTCCTATGCCGCCGATATCTGCCCGTTGAAATTGCGCCTGCTCAACTACACCGAGCGCAACGGCAACGAAGACAAGCCCTATTCCAGCAAAGCCCTGCGCGAGTGTTACAGCGAAGGCGCCGAACGCTTCGGTTGGGCGCAGCGTTCGCCAGAGCCGCGCAGCATGCGCGATGGCCATGATTTGCTGGGCTGGGGCGTGGCCACTGGCGTATGGGAAGCCATGCAGCAGAAAGCCAGCGCCCGCGTGGTACTCGATGCGCAAGGCGGTCTGCACGTCAGCAGCGCCACCACCGACATCGGCACCGGCACTTACACCGCGTTAACGCAGATCGCCGCTGCGGCGATGGGCCTGGACAGCGACAAGGTGCAGGTGCTGATTGGTGACTCCAGCCTGCCAACGGCGCCGCTGCAAGGTGGCTCGTTTACCATTTCGTCGGTCGGTAGCGCAGTGCAGCAGGCCTGCACGGCATTGCAGAAAGACCTGCTTGAGGCCGCGCAGAAAATCGACGACTCACCGTGTGCCAATGTCAGCCGCGATGAGGTGGAGTTTGTTGACGGCCATCTGCGCCTCAAAGCCGAACCGAGTAAACAGCTGAGCTATGCCGAGATTGTGCGCAGCAGCGGCAGCGGGCAGATGGAGGCGTCCGTCGATGCCGGGCCTGACAGCGAAAAGCGCGACCCCTATGCCACCGCCACGCATTCGGCGGTGTTTGTTGAGGTGCGCGTGGACGAAGCGTTGGGCAAGGTGCGGGTCAGTCGGGTGGTCAGCGCGATTGCGGCGGGCAAGGTGGTAAACCCGAAAACCGCCCGTAGCCAGATTCTTGGCGGCGTGGTTTGGGGTATCGGTATGGCCTTGCAGGAAGAAACGCAGATGGACCATGATCTCGGGCGCTTTATCAACCACAACCTGGCTGAATACCACGTGCCGGTGCATGCCGATATGGGCGATATCGAAGTGATTTTTGTCGATGAGCAAGACAGCATCGTCAACGCCCTTGGCTCCAAAGGCGTGGGTGAAATCGGCCTAGTGGGCGTGGCAGCGGCGATTGCCAATGCCATCTACCACGCCACCGGCAAGCGAGTGCGCGAGCTGCCGATTACTTTGGATAAATTGCTCTAAGGCTTGGGCGTTTCTGCCACCTCTGGCGCACTAAGGGTTTCCCGCTGCGCCAGGGTCGGGAACAGCTTGTACCAGGTGCCGGTAATCAGCAGCGTACCGACGCCACCAAGCACCACGGCGTTTACCGTGCCGAACCAATGGGCCGTCAGCCCGGATTCAAACTCGCCGAGCTGGTTGGATGCGCCGATAAACAAACCATTTACCGCGCTGACCCGGCCGCGCATGGCGTCCGGGGTTTCCAATTGCACAAAGGCGCCACGGATGACCATGCTGATCATGTCGGCGGCACCGAGAATGGCCAGCACCACCAGCGAAAACCAGAACGAGGTCGACAGGCCGAAAGCTATCGTCGCCACGCCAAATACACCCACGGCAATAAACATCACCCGGCCGACTTTGCGTTTGATCGGGAAGCGCGCAATCCAGAACGCCATCAACAATGCCCCCACCGCCGGCGCCGAACGCAGCATGCCCAGACCCCAAGGGCCGGTAAGCAAGATGTCTTTGGCAAACACTGGCAGCAGGGCAGTGGCGCCGCCGAGCAGCACAGCGAATAGGTCGAGCGAGATCGCGCCGAAGATGTCCGGACGACTGCGAATAAAGCGGATGCCTGCCAGCAGCGAATGAATCGACGGCCGTTCTTGATTTAGCTTGGCTTGGTTTTTCGGCAGGCTAAGCATCAAGCTGCACGCCAGCACATAAAGCACAAAGGTCGGCGCATACACCCAGATGCTGCCAAAGGCGTAGAGGAAACCACCGAGGGCGGGGGCGACGATGGTGGCGGTCTGAATCGCTGATGACGACGCGGCAATGGCTGCCGGGAACAGCGCTGCGGGCACCAGGCTGGGAAGCAGGGCTTGGGTGGCCGGCATCTCAAAGGCGCGGGTGCTGCCGAGCAAAAAGGCCAGCACAAAGATCATCTCGCGGCTGACATCACCGCTGCTGCTGCCCACCACCAACGCTAAGGCAATCAAGGCCTGGCAGGCTTGGCAAAAGGCCGCCACTTTGCGCCGGTCATAACGGTCGGCCACGTGGCCGGTGTGCAGCATAAACAGCACGCGCGGCAAGAATTCCACCAAGCCGACCCAGCCCAGGTCCATCACGTTGCCGGTGAGTTGGTACATATGCCAACCGATGGCCACGGTGAGCATTTGGAAGCCACTGGCGGTGCAGACGCGGGCGAGCCAGAACTTGAGGAAGGGGACGTGATGACGCAGCAACTGTGGCGTGGTGGCGGACATTGGGCTGAGGTCTGGAGAGCTGTCGGGGGAGGCGACAGGCTAGCATGGGCAAGCAGTGGCGTGGGCTGGCGGCGGCCACTGATCGCCCGGTTTTCGCTTGGGCAGGGCGCTGCTTTTTTTTCTCCATTTGGTCTGCGCGCGACGTCCGCTGCGTCGCGCGCACCCGGCGTTTATAGCGGCATCAATAGCGGTATTGCTGCAACGCCTGCGGCAACGCCCAGGTGGCATGAAACGCCAACACGGCCACACATGCCGGCAGCACCAGCCACCACACCCGTGGCGACATAACCGGCAGCGGCGTGCGCCATTGCGCGAGTGTCAGGCTAGTGGCGCAGGCCGCCGCTGCCAGTAGCGCGCCGGCGATAATGTCTGTCGGCCAGTGCACGCCCAGGTACACCCGCGACAAGGCAATCGACAGCGCCGGAATCACCGCCAGCAGCAACCAGGTCAGGCGCATGCGCACCGGCTGGCCACGCCCGGCCAGCACCGCCAGGGTCAAAAAGAACGCGAAAGCCGCCGAGCTATGCCCGCTGGGCATGCTGAAGGTGTGCAGCGGCTCCAGCAGAATTTCCGGCCGCGCGCGGGAAAACAGCAGCTTGAGAAAGTGGTTGGCCAAGGCACAGCCCAGCAGCGTGCCAGTGGCGAATAGAAAGTTGCGGTACTGGCGCGCCACTAACAGCATCACGCACAGCATGACGCCGACGGTGAGTTGCGTGCGGAAGTCGCCGAGGCGGGTGACGATGGTGACAAAGCTGTCCATCGCTGGCTGGCGTTGTTCTTGTACCAGCGCCATCAGGCCTTGGTCGAGTTGGGCCAGATGCGGGTAGCCAATCAGCATGGCGATCAGCAGGCTAATCCCCAGCCCAGCCATGATTGCCGTGGCCCAGCGCTGCTGACGCAGGCTGGCTTGTAAGCTGACGCCAACCAGCACGGCCAAGCCCACCGCGACCACCGCCGCCTGGCCCCAGAAACCTTCCGGCAAGGGCAAACGCATCGCCGCGCCGGTGGCCCAGCCGGGCAGCAGATAGGCTACTGACCACCCTGCTGCAGCGATCATGCTAACCACGATAAAGCGCGGCAGCGGCATATCGAGCATGCCGGCCACCATCGGCAGCATCGGCCGAAGGGGGCCGATATAGCGGCCGACCAACAGGCTGACCACGCCGTAACGCTGAAAATAGGTTTCCGCGCTGGCCAGCCACTCCGGGTGGCTGCGCAGCCCTGGTAAACGGCGGATATTCTGGTGAAAACGCCGGCCCAGCGCATAGGACAGCGCATCACCGAGCAGGCCGCCGGTATAGCCCAACAGCAACGTTTCCCCGAGGGTCAGGGCGCCACTGCCGGCCAACACGGCAATGGCAAACAGCAGTACGGTGCCGGGCACGACAATGCCGGCAATCGCCAAACACTCCACGCAGGCGACGACAAAAATGGCCATGCCCAGCCATTGGGGGTTGGCGCTGAGCCAGCCAGTCAGTTGGTTAAGCCACTCGGTCATGGTGCAAGTCCCTGGTGCGCGGTCACGTAATAGAAGTCCTGGTTTTCCACTTGCCCACGGCGCAGAGGATTGCGCGTGCAATGGCGAGCGTAAGAGGCATCGACAAATCGGTAGAGCAAATGTTCATCACGGCCGAGAGGAATTCCCAGGCGTGTGGTTTGAATGATCTGTTCGGGACGGTAGCCAACGTCTTCGACAAACAAGCGTTGCGGGTCGAAGCGCTTGGCGTCCCAGGTCGGCACTTTAAGGCCGAGGGCGCGGCAGAGCAGGGTTTGACCGTTACAGAGTTTTTCCAGCGGGCGCGGCTGCTCGGCGTTGCTGGCGGGATTGTTGCGCTGCATCTGCGCCAGGCTGGCTGCACCGCTGTGGGCATCGGTGTACGGGAAGGCCGACTTGATCAGCACCGCATTGCCTGGCCCATGGGCGCTGAAGTTCAGCGAGTCGCCGCCGCGGGCGTAGTACATATAAATGTGCCCGCCGTCGAGAAACAGCGCGCGGCGTTTTTCCGTGTAACCCAGGGAAGCGTGGCTGCCTTTCTCGGCGAAGTAATAGGCCTCGGTTTCGATAATGCGTACGGCCAGCCATAGGCCGTCGACGTAGTGGCGAATCACTTTGCCCAGCAGCGCTTGGGCCAGCACTTGGGCGTCGCGGTCGAAAAAACTGTCGGGCAGGGCACGCTGCTCTGGCCACGTTGAAGGGGACAAACTAACGGTGGGTTCACTCGGCATGGGCTGTTATCGCAACGGGGCAGGGCTTAGGCTCGGGCGATCATAACAATAAGAGCTTTGGCCATGTCCGACCGCAGCCGTGCCGATAGCGCACATATCAGCCCCAGCGCGCATTACACCGGGTACGTGTGGTACCGCCACCAACTCAGTGAAGCGGCCTTTGCTACCTCGTTTGGACGGTGGGTGCATGGCCTGTTGACGCCGATAGCCTGGGGCGCGCGGGTTGGCTTTGGTTTGGATATCGAACACCTGCTATTGCAGCGCCACTTGCTGTTGGATGCACGAGTCACTGCTGCCATAGAGCAGCGCGGCGTGCGCCAGGTGGTGGAGATTGCCTGCGGGTTGTCGCCGCGCGGCCGGCGTTTCTGTCAGCGCTACCCAGACCTGCGTTACCTGGAGGCGGACTTGCCAGGCATGGCCGTGCGCAAACGTTTGCTCCTGCATAGCGAGGGTTGGCTCAATGGCCGCCACCAGGTGCGTGCAGTGGATATTTTGGACGCGCAGAGTTTGCAGGCCCTGTTTGCCGGGCTGGATCGTAATGAACCTGTGCTGGTGATTACTGAAGGGCTGGTGAATTACTTCGAGCGGCCAGTAATTGAGAGCTTTTGGACTGAGTTGGCCAAGCAACTGAGCCTGTTTCCTAGCGCGACTTACCTGACTGACCTCTATCCGGACTTGAAAGAGCATCCGCGCTACCGGCAATTGCGCTGGGGCGTGGATATTGTCGGGCGGCTCACGCGAGGCAATTACCCGCTGCATTACCGCAATGCTGAAGAAATTGTTGAAGCGTTTGCGCGGTGTGGGTTTGCACAAACGCAGGTGCTGGACCCGGCGCTGCATAACCACGGGTTGCCGCCGATTACGCAGGCGACCTTGGTGCGGGTGATTGAGGCGAGGCTTTAACGGCTGGTGCACCTAGCACACCCTAAAAAGGCAAACTCGGCCCGCGCAGGTAGGGTGTGCTATGCGCACCAGCTTTTTTAGGCACAGGCAACGCGTGGCATCGCGCCTTGCCCCACCCGCTCCGCCAACGCCGCACTCCCCACCGCATCGGTGTGCGCAAACACCCAAGCCAGCTCTGAACCGCTACTGCGCAGCGGCAGAATCGCTAACGCCGGCATGTCCGCCATCTGCAACTGCCAGCCGCGCTGCGGCACCGCACTCGGCAAGTCGCCGTGCAGCAGCCCACCAAAAAAGCCCAGCTCCCTCACCTCCACATTTAGCTCGCCTAGGTCTGCATGGTGCAGCCGTGCCCGGCTGTGCAGCGGCGCATTACGTGCTTCATGGCGTTTTTCCAGTTGCAGCCATTGGCTGCGCGGCAGGTGGCTGCTGCCGGGGCTGATCAGTGGCAGGGGCTCGCCGCGCAGGAATGGGTTGTACAGGCTGGCGCAGGCGCTGCGTTGTTCGAATTGAGCCAGGTGGTCGGCGTTGTGGATTAGGGCGCAGTCGGCCGCAGCGCAGCCGCTGGCAAATTGGCTGTGTTCCCAGGGCTGGGTGAAATGATCGTATTCGCCGGCCAGTATCAGCGTCGGGCAAACCGGGTGGTCGTGGAAACCATTGAAGTCGAGCAGACGCCTGCTGTTTTGCCGGTAGCGTTCGATATCGCTGGCAGAGAGGCGTTGCAGTTGGCGCAGCAGGGCTTTGCGAAAGACCGGGGCGACGCCGGTCTCTTGGCTGCGCGTGGGGTTTAGCAGGCCGGTCACCGCGCCATGGGCAAACTCGGCACTACGGCCTTCGGCGAGCAAGGCCAGGCTTTCTTCTAGCAGCACCCGTGCGCCGTGCCGGCCAAAGGCGGTAATGCCCGCCAGCAGCAGGCGCGCGCAGTGTTGTGGGTGGCGCGCAGCGAACAGGGCGGCCAGCGCCGAGCCGTAGGACAAGCCAATCGGCATGAGCGGCGGCAGGTGCAATTCCTCGACAAAGCCGGCAATCAGATCGGCCAGCGCCTCCAGGCTCAGCTCGGGGGCCAATTGCAGATTGCCGCCTTGGCTGGGCAGGTCGAGCAATATGACGGGGTGGTCGGCCAGCAGTTCTTCCACTTCGCTGGCAAAGGAGCGAAAGCATTGGAACGCGCCGCCTAAGAGCAGCACCGGCTGGCGTGGGTCTTCGGCGCGGCTGGAGTAAGCCTGATAGTGCAACTGCCAGCTGCCGATGTGCAGGTGCTGGCCGGTTTCATTGAGCAGCGCCTGGCTGTAGTCGGTGCGATAGCGCATGGCCGCGTCTCCCTTAGCATTTTTATTGTTCTGAGCCGTCCATGGGCTGGGCGGTTGGCATGCCTGCAAGGTAGACATCTGTCGCGCGTTTGTTTACCTAACCTTCGGGCGGGGCAATGGCTGGCTTTGCGCGCAAGTGTCACCGTCTCGCCGGGAGCCCCAGCGGCTGCGCTTGCCAGTGTTACCGGCGGGTCAGTTGTAACGCCCTGTTTACCACCCGCCAGACGCCGCTGGGCGTGGGCCCGCCACGCCGCTATAATCAGCCGCTTTCCCGACTGCCAGACCTCCTCGACCATGACTGAGTCCGTGCTCGACTATATGACCCGCCTGGGTCGCACTGCCCGCGAAGCCTCCCGTGTGGTGGGCCGCGCCAGTACCGCGCAGAAGAACCGTGCCCTGCATGCCGCCGCCGCCGCGCTTGATGCCGCCCGCGCCGAGCTCAGTGCCGCCAACGAACAAGACCTCGCCAATGGCCGCGCCAATGGCCTTGAGCCAGCTCTGCTGGACCGCCTGGCCCTGACCCCCGCGCGCGTCGATGAGATGATCGAGGGCTTGCGTCAGGTCGCCACCTTGCCTGACCCCATCGGTGAAATCCGCGATATGCGCTATCTGCCTTCGGGCATTCAGGTCGGCAAAATGCGTGTGCCTTTGGGGGTGATCGGCATCATTTATGAGTCGCGCCCGAATGTGACCATCGATGCCGCCAGCCTGTGTCTGAAGTCCGGCAACGCCACCATCCTGCGTGGCGGCTCGGAAGCGATTAACTCCAACCGCGCCATCGCCGCCTGCATTCAGCAAGGCTTGGCCGAGGCCGGTTTGCCCGCAGCGGCTGTGCAAGTGGTGGAAACCACCGACCGCGCGGCCGTTGGCGCGCTGATCACCATGCCCGAGTATGTCGACGTGATCGTGCCCCGTGGTGGCAAAAGCCTGATCGAGCGCATTAGCCGTGACGCCAAAGTGCCGGTGATCAAACACCTGGACGGCATCTGCCACGTGTATATCGACGTGGCAGCTGATATCGACAAAGCCATCCGCATTGCCGACAACGCCAAAACCCAGCGCTACGCGCCGTGCAACACCATGGAAACCTTGCTGGTGCACGCCGATATCGCCGAGCGCGTATTGCCGCCGCTGGCCGCTATTTATCGTGACAAGAAGGTTGAGCTGCGTGGTTGCCCACGCACTCGCGCGTTGCTGGGTAACGATGTGCTGGAAGCCACCGAAGAGGATTGGCGCACCGAGTACACCGCGCCGATCTTGTCGATCCGCATCGTTGATAGCCTTGACCAGGCCATTGAGCACATCAACACCTACGGCTCGCAGCACACCGATTCCATCGTCACGGAAAACTTCACCTCGGGCCGACGCTTTATCACTGAAGTGGACTCCGCCTCGGTGATGATCAACGCCTCGACGCGTTTTGCCGATGGTTTCGAATATGGCCTGGGCGCGGAGATCGGTATTTCCACCGATAAACTGCACGCCCGTGGTCCGGTTGGCTTGGAAGGGCTGACCAGTGAGAAGTACGTGGTGTTTGGCGACGGTCATATCCGTACTTGAACACCAAACCTACAGCCGTGGGCAAGCGCATTGGCGTACTAGGCGGCACCTTTAACCCGGTGCACGTTGGCCATTTGCGCAGCGCTCTGGAAGTTGCCGAACAGTTGGGCCTGGACGAGTTGCGGATGATCCCCAACGCTCGCCCGCCCCATCGCGACGCGCCGCAGGTATCGGCGCAGGACCGTCTGGCGATGGTGCAACAGGCTGTCGCCGGGGTGCCGTTGCTGACGGTGGACGACCGCGAACTCAAGCGTGATCGGCCGTCTTACAGCATCGACACCCTGGAGTCGCTGCGCGCTGAATTGGCGGTTGAGGATCAACTGTTTTTACTGCTGGGGTGGGACGCCTTTTGTGGCCTGCCAACCTGGCATCGCTGGGAAGAACTGCTGGATCACTGCCATATCCTGGTGCTGCAACGCCCGGATGCCGATAGCGAAGCGCCGCAAGCGCTGCGCGATGTGCTGGCGGCCCGCAGTGTCAGCGACCCGCTGGCCATGGTTGGCCCTAGCGGACAAATTGCTTTTGTCTGGCAGACCCCGCTTGCGGTGTCTGCCACCCAGATCCGGAATCTGCTGGCCAGCGGAAAGTCGGTACGTTTTCTGGTGCCCGACGCGGTGCTGGCCTACATCAATGCGCACGGACTGTACCGCGCGCAGAACTAGACACGAGAAATGAGTTAGCTATGAAAAAGCCCGTAATGCCGAGCGAAGACCTGGTCAAATTGGCCGTATTCGCCCTTGAAGACATCAAAGCCCAAGACATCACCACCATCGATGTACGCGGCAAAACCAGCATCACCGACTTTATGGTGATCGCCAGTGGTACCTCCAACCGTCACGTCAAATCCCTGGTGGATAACGTGCTGGAAAAGGTTAAAGAGAAAGGCGTGCGCCCACTGGGCAGCGAAGGTCTGGATACCGGTGAGTGGGCGCTGCTCGATTTGGGCGACATCGTCGTTCACGTGATGCTGCCGACCGCACGCCAGTTCTACGACCTGGAACGCTTGTGGCAAGGCGCTGAGCAAAGCCGTGCACAGCACCAGAACAGCCCGGAACAGTTCAACAGCGATCCTGAGTAAGGGCCCTTGCGTATACGCCTGATCGCTGTCGGTTCGCGCATGCCGCGCTGGGTGGAAGACGGCTGGCAGGAATATGCCAAACGTCTGCCCGCCGAGTTGCCGCTGGAACTGGTGGAAATCCCGTTGAACACCCGTGGCAAAAATGCCGACGTGGCACGCCTGATCCGTCAGGAAGGCGAAGCCATGTTGGCCAAGGTGCAGCCGGGGGAAAAGATCGTCACGCTTGAGGTGACCGGCAAGCCGTGGAGCACCGAGCAATTGGCGGTGGAGCTGGAACGCTGGCGCCTGGATGCGCGCACCATCAATTTGATGGTCGGCGGCCCTGAAGGGCTGGCGCCGGACGTAGTGGCACGCAGTGAGCAGCGGTGGTCATTGTCGCCGCTGACCTTGCCGCACCCGCTGGTGCGGATTTTGATTGGTGAACAGATTTATCGCGCCTGGACCGTGTTGTCCGGGCACCCTTATCACAAATAAGCCCCTGTAATGCCGCAGCCGATTCGCCTCAAGGACCACGAGAAAGACGCCCGCCTCGTTCGCAATCGCGTGGTGGTAGGGGCGGTCGCCATCTGTTTGTTGATCCTGGTGCTGATCGCACGCCTGTATTTCTTGCAGGTCATCCAATACGAGTACCACTCGACCCTTTCCGAAAACAACCGCGTACACGTGCAGCCGGTGCCGCCCACCCGTGGGCTTATTTTCGACCGCAATGGCGTGGTGGTGGCGGATAACCGGCCAAGCTTTAGCCTGAGCATGACTCGTGAGCGCGCCGGCGATTGGGAGCAGGTGCTCGACGTTATCGTTGAGGTGCTGGAGCTCAGTCAGGAAGACCGCACGTTGTTCGAGCGGCGCATGCGTCAGGGCCGGCGGCCGTTCGAGCCAGTGCCGATCTTGTTTGAGCTGAGCGAAGAGCAGATCGCGCGGATTGCGGTAAACCAATTCCGCCTGCCGGGTGTAGAAGTGGTCGCGCAGTTGGTGCGGCATTATCCACAGGGCGAGCATTTCGCCCATTCGGTGGGTTATGTCGGGCGTATTAACGAAGCCGAGCTAAAAGTGCTCGACCCAGTTAATTACAGCGGCACGCACCATATTGGCAAAACCGGTATCGAGCGTTTCTACGAGCCGCAGCTGCATGGCCAGGTCGGTTACGAGGAAGTCGAAACCAACGCCCGCGGCCGCGTGCTGCGGGTACTTAAACGAACTGACCCGGTGCCCGGCGCGGATATCGTGCTGAGCATGGATATTCGCCTGCAGGAAGCTGCAGAGGCCGCGCTGGCAGGGCGTCGTGGTTCTATCGTGGCGCTGGACCCGAATACCGGCGAAGTGCTGGCGATGGTCAGTCAGCCCAGTTTTGACCCTAATCTGTTTGTCACCGGCATCGGCTTCAAGGCCTATTCGGAACTGCGCGATTCTCCCGATCGGCCGTTGTTCAACCGCGTTCTGCGCGGTTTGTACCCGCCAGGCTCGACCATCAAACCAGCCGTGGCAATTGCTGGTCTGGACGCCGGTGTGGTGACGCCGAGCACGCGGGTGTTCGACCCAGGCTTCTATCAATTGCCCAATTACGATCACAAATACCGCAACTGGAACCGCTCCGGCGATGGCTCGGTGGATTTGCAGGCGGCGATCATGCGTTCCAACGACACCTACTTCTACGACCTGGCCCATAAGCTCGGCATCGATCGGCTGGGCAGCTACCTGAGCCGTTTTGGTATTGGCCAAAAGGTCTCGCTGGATATGTTCGAAGAGTCGCCAGGGCTGATGCCGTCGCGCGACTGGAAGCGCGGGCGCTATCGCCAGGCCTGGTTTCCGGGTGAAACGCTGATTCTCGGTATCGGCCAGGGCTATATGCAGACCACGCCGTTGCAACTGGCGCAGGTATCGGCGCTGGTGGCCAACCATGGCAAATGGATTCGTCCGCATCTGGCGAAAACTGTTGATGGCGTGCCGCCGGTGGACCCAAACCCAATGCCGGACATTGTGTTGCGTAACCCCGGCGACTGGGCGCAGGTCAGCGCCGGCATGCAGCAGGTGATGCACAACCCGCGCGGCACCGCGCACAAGGTGGGTGACACCTCCACCTACCGTATCGCCGGCAAGAGCGGTACCGCGCAGGTGGTGGCGATCAAGCAGGGGGAAAAATACGACCGCTCCAAGCTCGATGAGCGCCACCGCGACCACGCCTTGTTTATTGCCTTCGCCCCGGCTGAGGCCCCGCAGATCGCCGTAGCGGTGATGATTGAGAACGGCGAGGGCGGTTCCAGTGTGGCGGCGCCGGTTGCCAAGGCGGTTATGGACGCCTGGTTGTTGGGCGAGAATGGCCAATTGAAACCCGAATACGCGCCAGCGGTGCCTGTGACGGGTGGGGTGATCCATCGTGAGCAATAATTTCGACCGCAGCATTTCCGACGAAGACGTGATGCGTCGTCGCGCCAGCCTGCTGCAGCGTCTGCATATCGACGGTCAGCTGTTTCTGCTGCTGACCATCCTCGCTGCCGGCAGCTTGTTTGTGCTGTATTCGGCCAGCGGTAAAAACGTCGACTTGCTGCTTAAGCAAGCCACCTCATTTGGCCTGGGCGCCGTGGCCATGTGCGTAATCGCCCAGTTCGAACCACGCTTTATGGCCCGCTGGGTGCCGCTGGGTTATCTGGCCGGGGTCGGCCTGCTGGTGGTGGTGGACGTGATGGGCCATAACGCCATGGGTGCCACGCGCTGGATCAATATTCCCGGGGTGATTCGTTTCCAGCCTGCCGAGTTTATGAAGATCCTTATGCCGGCCACCATCGCCTGGTACATGGCTCGACACAATTTGCCGCCGCGGCTAAAACACATCGCCATCAGCCTGGCCCTGATCGGAATTCCGTTCGTGTTGGTGATCCGCCAACCCGACCTTGGTACCTCGCTGCTGATCCTTGCTTCCGGCGCTTTTGTGCTGTTTATGGCCGGCCTGCAATGGCGCTGGATCCTAGGCGCGGTAACGGCTGTAGTGCCGGTGGCGATCGGCATGTGGTTCTTTGTGATGCACGATTACCAGAAGCAGCGGGTACTGACGTTCCTCGATCCGGAGAGCGATCCGCTGGGTACCGGCTGGAACATTATTCAGTCGAAAGCCGCCATCGGTTCCGGTGGTGTTTTCGGAAAAGGCTGGCTTTTAGGTACGCAATCGCACCTGGATTTTTTGCCGGAAAGCCATACGGACTTTATCATTGCCGTCTTGGGCGAAGAGTTCGGCCTGGTTGGCATCTGCCTGCTGCTGCTTATCTACGCACTGCTGATTGCCCGTGGCCTGGTTATTACTGTCCAAGCGCAGACGCTGTTCGGTAAGCTGCTCGCCGGCAGTCTGACGATGACCTTCTTTGTTTATGTGTTCGTCAATATCGGCATGGTCAGTGGCCTGTTGCCGGTGGTTGGGGTGCCGCTTCCTTTTATTAGCTACGGCGGAACTTCGCTGGTTACGCTGATGTCAGGGTTTGGGCTTTTAATGGCTATCCACACGCACCGTAAGTGGATTGCTCAGGTTTGATTGGGGTGAGGGATTTAATGCTAGGTTTGCGTCGCTGGGCCACGCGCACGGCACATTTGGCCAGCCTTGCTGGTATCTGCGGTTTCGCCCAGCAGGCGCACGCCGCTGATTACGAAGGGTCGCCACAGGTTGCCGAATTCGTTGCCGAAATGACCCGCGACTATGGCTTTGCCGGCGAACAGCTGGTGAGCCTGTTCCGCGAAGTTGAACGCAAACAGTCGATTCTCGACGCCATTTCCCGCCCTGCCGAAAAAGTGAAAACTTGGGCGGAATACCGGCCGATCTTTATTACTGACCGCCGTATCAACCAGGGCGTCGAGTTCTGGCGTCAGCACGAAGCCGCGTTGGCTCGCGCCGAGCAGGAATACGGCGTGCCGGCCCAGGTCATCGTCGCCATTATTGGCGTGGAAACGTCCTACGGCGGCAACACCGGCAGCTATCGAGTGATCGACGCGTTGTCGACCCTGGGCTTTGATTACCCGCCGCGCGCCGACTTCTTCCGCAAAGAGCTCAAGCAATTCCTGCTCTTGGCGCGTGAGCAACAAGTCGACCCGCTGACCCTGAAAGGCTCCTACGCTGGCGCCATGGGCCTGCCGCAATTTATGCCGAGCAGCTTTCGCGCCTATGCGGTGGATTTCGACGGTGACGGCCATATCAATATCTGGACCGACCCGGACGATGCCATCGGCAGCGTCGCCAGCTATTTCAAACGCCATGGCTGGGTGACGGGGGAAGCAGTGGTCAGCACCGCGCAAATCAGCGGCGAACAAGCCGAGGAAGGTTTGACCCAAGGGTTGGACCCGGTGAAGACCGTTGGCGAGCTGCGCGCCATGGGCTGGTCGAGCCATGAAGCGGTGCGTGATGACGTGCCGGTGACTGCCTTTCGTCTGGAGGGTGAAGCTGGGCCGGAATATTGGTTAGGCTTACCGAATTTTTACGTCATCACTCGTTACAATCGCAGCGCGATGTACGCCATGGCGGTGCATCAACTTTCCGATTTGCTGGTTCAGGCCCGGGGCACGAAGTAAATGCAGGTAATGCCGTCCAAGCTCATCGCCTATGGCGCCGTGGCTCTATTGCTGGTCAGCTGCTCCAGTAGCCGTGCGCCGCAGCCGACCCAGAATACTTCGACCATTTCTGGCCCTGGTGACTTTGCCCGCCCGCACCGCGACGGCGCGCCGTGGTGGGATGTGGATATCTCCAAAGTGCCCGACGCTGTACCCATGCCGCACTACGGCGCTTACAAAGCCAACCCCTATACCGTGCTGGGTAAAACCTATTACCCCATGCCTGATGCCAAGCGTTACCTGGCCACCGGCACCGCGTCCTGGTACGGCACCAAGTTTCATGGCCAAGCCACCGCCAATGGCGAGAAGTACGACCTGTACGGCATGAGCGCCGCGCATAAAACCCTGCCGCTGCCCAGCTATGTGCGCGTCACCAATCTGGAAAACGGCAAAAGCGTGATCCTGCGGGTTAACGACCGTGGTCCGTTCTACTCCGACCGCATCATCGACCTGTCTTTTGCTGCGGCGAAAAAGCTCGGTTACGCCGAAGTCGGTACCGCGCGGGTAAAAGTTGAAGGCATCGACCCCACCGAGTGGTGGGCGCAACAGGGTCGCCCGGTGCCGATGGTGCTGGCGCAGCCGCAAATGGCCAAGGTGCAGCCGGTGCAACCGAGCATGGCGCAAACCATGGCCCAGCCGATTGAGCAGTACACCCCGCCGCCTCAGCAGCACGCCGCCGACGTCGTGCCCGCGCAGGTGCAAATCGACGCAAAAAAAAACGCTTCACTCGGGCAATCTGGCCTGTATCTCCAAGTCGCAGCCTTCGCCAATCCGGACGCTGCAGAGCTCCTGAAGGACAAGCTGAGCACGATGGTGAGTGCCCCGGTGTTTATCAGCTCGGTGGTGCGCAACCAGCAGACTTTCCACCGCGTGCGGATGGGCCCGGTAAACACGCCGGGTGAAGCTGAAAAACTGCAGAACAGCGTACGGCTGGCCAACTTAGGCCAACCGACATTAGTGAAGCCGGAATAGCTGCTAGACGTAGCCGGCTTCGACCGACTTGCTCGTTAGAGCCTGTTTGCCATTAGTAACCTGAGAGACTGATGAATATCACCGCCTTAACCCGTCGTCTGAGCCTACTCGCCCTTCTGATCACTGCGCCCGCCACCTGGGCCGCCGAAACTGCCGTACCGGCCGCGCCGGAGTTGGCGGCCAAGGCCTATGTGCTGATGGATGCCGCCAGTGGCAACGTGCTGGTGGAAAATAATGGTGACCAACGCCTGCCGCCAGCCAGCCTGACCAAGCTGATGACTGCTTATATCGCCACCCTGGAAATCCGTCGCGGCCAGATCGCCGAAACGGACAAGGTGATGGTCAGCGAGCACGCATGGCGCACCGGCGGTTCGCGCATGTTTATCAAGGTCGGTACTGAGGTTTCGCTGGGCGACCTGCTGCACGGCATCATCATTCAATCCGGCAACGACGCCAGCGTCGCCACCGCCGAGCACATTGCCGGCAGCGAAGACGCCTTCGCCGACATGATGAACACCACGGCCGAAAAACTCGGTATGACCGGCAGCCACTTTATGAATGCCACCGGCCTGCCTAACCCGGAGCACTATTCCACCGCGCACGATATGGCGCGCCTGGCCCGGGCAATCATCTACGAAGACCCGGCGCACTACGCCATTTATTCGCAGAAAGAGTTCTTCTGGAACAACATCAAACAGCCCAACCGCAACCTGCTGCTGTGGCGTGACAAAACCGTCGATGGCCTGAAAACCGGTCACACCGACGAAGCCGGGTACTGCCTGGTGGCTTCGGCCGTACGTGATGGTATGCGCCTGATCGCTGTGGTGTTCGGCACCAACAGCGAACAAGCCCGCGCTGCTGAAACGCAGAAATTGCTGACCTACGGTTTCCGCTTCTTTGAAACCCAGACTTTCTACCAAAAGGGCGCTGAGCTGGCACAAGGTACGGTATGGAAAGGCGCTACTCGCCAAGTCAAAGCCGGCCTGGCCGAAGACCTGACCATGACCTTGCCACGTGGTCAGTTGAAAAAGCTCGCCGCCAGCATGACCATGAACCCGCAACTGGTCGCCCCGATCAAGCAAGGCGATGTAATCGGTAAAGTGGAAGTGAAGCTGGACGACAAGGTGGTGCACAGCGCCGACCTCATCGCTCTGGAGCCGGTCGACGAAGGTGGCTTCTTCCGCCGCGTGTGGGATAGCATCCGTCTATTCTTCTTCGGCCTGTTCAACTAACACGCCACCACTACTGTTCAATCGATAGCCGCAGGCGTCGACCACCGCCCCAAAAGGGCCGGTCGACGTCTGATCTTGCGGACCACAAGCCCGCCGAGACCGCCATGACCGACGCCACATCCGTAACCATCGAGTTTCCCTGCGAGCGCTACCCGATCAAAGTCATCGGTGATGCGGGCGAGGGTTTTACTGCGCTGGTCATCGACATTCTGAAACGCCACGCCCCGGATCTCGACGAGGGCACCCTGGTGCTGCGCGACAGCCGCAACGGTAAGTATCAAACCGTGCAACTGCTGATCACCGCCACCGGCATTGAGCAACTGCAAGATATCAACAGCGACCTGCGCGCCACCGGCCGCGTACACATGGTGCTGTGATGAGCCAGCGTCTGGGCTTTCGCGAGCTCGGTCAGGTACCCTACGAGCCGACCTGGCATGCCATGCAGCACTTTACCGACTCGCGGGTGGTGGATACGCCTGATGAAGTCTGGCTGCTTGAGCATCCGCCGGTGTTTACCCAAGGCCAGGCAGGCAAGGCGGAGCACGTGTTGTTCCCTGGTGATATTCCCGTGGTGAAAGTTGACCGCGGCGGCCAGGTGACTTATCACGGTCCCGGCCAATTGGTTGCATATCTGCTGCTGGATGTACGCCGCTCGAGCCTGGGCGTACGCGAGTTGGTTAGCCGTATCGAACTGAGCCTGATCGAACTGCTCGCCAGTTATGGCGTTAAAGCCGAGGCCAAGGCCGATGCACCAGGCGTTTACGTAGACGGGGCGAAGATCGCCTCGCTGGGCTTACGCATCCGTAACGGTCGCTCCTTTCATGGCCTGGCCCTGAATGTGGACATGGACCTGCAACCCTTCCAGCGCATCAACCCCTGCGGTTATGCCGGGCTGGCCATGACCCAGCTGCGTGATCTGGCCGGGCCCATTGAATTTGCCGAAGTAAGTGCCCGGCTGCGTGCGCAGCTCGTCACACACCTCGACTACGCTGAACAGACGACCCTGACGGGCGGAATTGAATCGCTATGAGCACTTTGGAAGTAGCTGGCAACGAAGCAACCGGCACCCCTGTAAAAGCCCCTCCCGCCAAAGTTGAGATGGGTGTAAAGCTGCGTGGCGCCGAGAAGATGGCCCGTATTCCGGTGAAGATCCTGCCCACCGAAGAACTGCCACGCAAACCCGACTGGATTCGCGTCCGGGTTCCGGTTTCCCCGGAAGTCGACCGCATCAAGCAACTGCTGCGCAAACACAAACTGCACAGCGTCTGCGAAGAAGCCTCGTGCCCGAACCTGGGCGAGTGCTTCTCCGGTGGCACCGCCACCTTCATGATCATGGGCGACATCTGCACCCGTCGTTGCCCGTTCTGCGACGTTGGCCACGGCCGACCCAAACCGCTGGACGTTGACGAGCCGATGAACCTCGCCGTGGCCATCGCCGATCTGCGTTTGAAGTACGTGGTGATCACCTCGGTAGACCGCGACGACCTGCGCGACGGCGGTGCCCAGCACTTCGTCGATTGCCTGCGCGAGATCCGCAAGCTGTCGCCAGGCGTGCAGTTGGAAACGCTGGTGCCGGACTACCGCGGCCGTATGGACGTGGCCCTGGCCATTACCGAACAAGAGCCGCCAGATGTGTTTAACCACAACCTGGAAACCGTACCGCGCCTGTACAAAGCGGCGCGTCCGGGCTCGGACTTCGAGTGGTCGCTGGACCTGTTGGAAAACTTCAAAAAACGCGTACCGCACGTGCCGACCAAATCTGGCTTGATGCTGGGCCTGGGCGAGACCGACGAAGAAGTGATCGAAGTGATGAAGCGCATGCGCGAACACGATATCGACATGCTCACTCTAGGTCAGTACCTGCAACCCTCGCGTAATCACCTGGCTGTGCAGCGCTTTGTGCACCCGGATACCTTCGCCTGGTTTGCCGAGGAAGGCACCAAGATGGGCTTTAAAAACGTGGCGTCCGGTCCGCTGGTACGTTCCTCGTACCACGCCGATCAGCAGGCGCACGAGGCCAAGAAGGGCTAAACCTTCAGGCAAGAAAAAAGGGCGACCCTAGGGTCGCCCTTTTTATTTGGGCGTTGGATTGGCGCTACTGGCTGCGCAAACGATTCAACAAGCTGTGGTCGGGGTAACCGTCAGCCGGCAGGTTCAAGCGCTGCTGATACGCGCGTACAGCCTTGCGCGTATTGGCGCCGATAATGCCGTCGGCACTCCCAGGCTCAAAGCCATGGGCGGCGAGCAACTCTTGCAGCTCAATGCGCTCACTGCGCCCTAGCTGCGCATCGTCACGTGGCCAACTGGCTTTTACGGCGGCGTTGCCACCGCGAATTCCGTCGGACAACAAAGCCACCGCCAACGCATAAGAGGTGGAGTTGTTGTACTTGAGGATGCTGCGGAAGTTGCTCAGTACTAGAAATGCCGGGCCGCGATGGCCGGCAGGCAGCAGCAAGGTTGCTGATTCGCCAGACAAGGTCGGGGCCAAGGCGCCACTGGCTGGCTTCACGCCAAGCACTGTCCACTCCGCTACCGTCTTGCGTTGTTCCGGGTCGGCCAGGGCATAGTCAAAGCCCTGCGGCAGATCTACTTCAAAGCCCCAGGGTTTGCCCAACTGCCAGCCCGACTGCTGCAGGTAATGCCCTGCGGAGGCGAGTGCGTCAGCGGCGGAGAACCACACATCACGGCGGCCATCGCCATCAAAGTCGACGGCGTGTTGGTTATAGGTGCTGGGCATAAACTGAGTTTGGCCCATGGCGCCAGCCCAGGAGCCGACCAAGCGCTCCGGAGCGATGTCGCCGTGCTGGAGAATTTGCAGCGCGGCGATCAACTGCTCACGCCAGAACGCGGCGCGGCGGCCTTCATAGGCCAGGGTCGCCAGCGAACGGATGACGTTGTTGCTACCGATGTTGTTGCCGTAGCCGCTCTCCATGCCCCAGATCGCCACCAGGGTTTCTGCCGGCACGCCGTAGCGCTGTTCGATACGGCTCAAGGTCGCTTGTTGCTGAGCGTATTGCGCCTGGCCGTTGGCAATGCGCTTGGCGGATACGGCGCTGTCGAGGTATTCCCAGATGGGCCGGGTAAATTCCGGTTGGCTGCTGTCAGCGGCGACCACGGCGGGATCGAGGGTAATACCGGCGAAGGCGCGATCAAACAACGCGGCGTTAATGCCGGCGTTTAATGCATCGCCGCGCAACTGCGCGCGCCATTCTTCAAAGGTTAACGCCGGCAACGGTGCTGCTGGCTGGGTTGGCGTAGTAGCCGGGGGCAGGGCAGTGGCAGGTACAGCAGAAGGTGTTGGCTGTGGCGCTTGTGGGGCTTCGGCGCAGGCGGTGAGCAAGTTGAGGTGAAAGCTCAGTGCGGCGCAGGCCAGGGTGCGCGGTGACAGGTTAAGCATTAGTGGGTCTCAGAACTTTGATCAGCGGCCACCTTAACACGCTGACAGGAATGAGCGCCCTCAGGCTGGTAGAAACCCGCTGACAAAAAAGCAGCGCCCTGAAAAGACAGAAGCCCCCCAGTTTTGCTGGGAGGCTTCGCGGCGGTAGCTACCTTTGCCTTTCTTCGCCTGTTCCTGGCGGCTGCGGAACAGCGGTTGGGCAATGATGGATTTGGCTTTATTGGGGCGTTTCTTGGGTTTGGCCATGGCGTCCTCTTGATCGCGCTGCGCGCGGCACTGGAGCGTGTCGTGCGGCGCGGATCATCGGCCTGTCGTGGCCCGCTGTCCAGTCCCGTTTATCACTCCTGAGGAAGCGACAAACGTTGTCCGGCCAGCAGCAAGGTGATGCGGCTGATCTCCAGCCAGGGGTCGCCAGCGGCCTGGCCTTTGATCTGTGCATCAACGCGCTGAGCGTCTTGCAGCATTTTGTTCCAGCGCGCGACGGGGTGGCGTTGCAGCGCTTTGCTGACCAGTGGGCGGCGCTTGTCCCACACGGGCGGGCGCGCTTGGCTAAAGGCTTTTTCCAGGGGGATGCCTTGGCCGTATTGCTGGGCAATGGTCGCCAGCAAGCGTATTTCGCGGGCCAGGGCCCAGAGTACGACGGTGCTATCGACGCCTTCACCGCGCAGCCCTTCGAGAGTGCGCAAGGCATGGGTGGCTTCGCCGTTCAGGGCGGCATCAATCAGGCCGAATACGTCATAGCGGGCGCTGTCGGCAACCGCTGCTTGCACGGTGCTGACGTCAATCTGATTGCCTTCGGCGAGCAGCTTGAGCTTCTCGATTTCCTGCGCGGCTGCCAGCAGGTTGCCCTCGACGCGGGCGGCAATTAGATCTACCGCTTCCTGGGTGGCATTCATGCCGGCCTGGCTCATGCGCTGGCGAATCCACTGCGGCAACTGATGGGCATCCACCGGCCAGATCTGGATAAATTGCGCATTGGGCCCATCGATAACCGCTTTGGCCCACTTGGTTTTCTGCGTGCTGCCATCGAGCTTGGGCAGGCTGATCAGCAGCAGGGTGTCTTCCGGCGGGCGCGACAAATATTCGAGCAGTGCCGCCGTGCCTTTATCCCCAGGCTTGCCATTGGGGATGCGCAATTCCAGCACGCGTTTATCGGCAAACAACGACAGGCTGTTGCCTGCTTGCAGCAGCGTGCCCCAGTCAAAGCTGGCATCGGCGTTAAACACCTGACGCTCAGTAAACCCTTGGCTGCGGGTCGCCGCGCGAATGGCGTCCGCCGCTTCCTGGCACAGCAACGGGTCGTCGCCGCTGATGGCATAAACCGGCGCAAGGCCGCTTTGCAGTTGTTTGGCGAGTTGGGCGGGGGCGAGCTTCATAGGCGAGGAGGCGGGGCCACGGAGGTGGCCCCGGCCGTCTTACTGGGTTTTGATCGGCAGTTGCAGCGGCGATTGCTGCGGCTGCTCGGCTTCGGCCTTGCGCGCCGCTTCTAAGGCTTGCGCTTCGGCTTGGGCCTTGGCATCGGCGACTTGCTGCAATTCATCGAGCTGAGCCGGGGTGATCAGCTGTAGGCGCTGGGCCAGTTGGCTTACCAACTCATGGCGCAGCTCTTCGTTGAGTTGCTTACCTTCCTGTTCGGAACCGATCAGGTTGTTCTCGTCGTTGACGTAGGTGTTCTGCACGTCGACGGTGTTTTTCAGCAGCACAGCATTGTTGGCACCGCGCAGCTCGTATTTCACTTCCAAGGTGTTTTCGAATTCAGCGCTACGGGCGCTGTCGGTGTAGCTGACGGTGCGGCCGGTAGTTTTTTCGCTAATCAGGGCGACGGTATATGGCGCGCCTGGGTGCACGTTGACACCGTTGTTGACCAGCGTTTGGCGCAGGTCTTTAACGATCGGGCCATAGGCGTCGCGCGCGGTCAGGTTGATTTCCTTGAGGGCAAAGGCCATATCACCGCTGCCGCGCAACTGGAAACCGCAGGCGCTGAGCAGGGTTGCCAGGCCGATTACCATCAGATTCCGTTTGATCATCTGTTATCCCCTTAAACCATCTGTAGCGCTGCGCATCCGCGCAGCGGCAACTCAATAGGTGTTCGCGGCGCCAGGGCAGCCGCGAGACGTCATCAGCTCGCGACGATATTGACCAGCTTGCCCGGTACCACGATGACCTTGCGAATGGTCAGGCCATCGAGGAAACGCAGCACGTTTTCGTTAACCCGTGCGGTGGCTTCAACCTCTTCGCGGCTGGCCGTAGCCGGCACGTCGATCTGGCCACGCAGCTTGCCGTTGACCTGCACCACCAGTTGCAGGTTGTCCTGCACCAGGGCGCTTTCATCCAACTGCGGCCACTGCGCATCAATGATGGCGCTTTCATGACCCAGTTCCAGCCACAGTTCATGGCTGATATGCGGGGTGATCGGCGCCAGCAGCAGGGCCACAGTTTCCAGACCTTCCTGCAACAGCGCGCGGTCGGCGTCGCTGTCTTGCGCGGCTTTTTCCAGCACGTTCATCAGCGTCATCACCTGGGCGATGGCGGTGTTGAATTTGTGGTTCTGGCCGACGTCGTGGCTGGCTTGCTTGATGGCCACGTGAATGGCGCGGCGCACGGCTTTCTGTTCGTCGTTCAGGCTGGCGATGTCCAGTTTGCCAGGCAGACCCTGACTAACGTGGGCTTGCGCCAGGCGCCAGACGCGCTTGAGGAAGCGGTGCGAACCTTCGACGCCGGAGTCGGACCATTCGGCGCTCATGTCGGGCGGCGAAGCGAACATCATGAACAGGCGGCAGGTATCGGCGCCGAACTGATCGATCATCGATTGTGGGTCAACGCCGTTGTTCTTCGACTTGGCCATCTTCTCGGTGCCACCGATTTCCACCGGCAGGCCGTCGGATTTCAGCTTGGCGCTGATCACCTTGGCTTTGCTGTCACGCTCAAGTTCTACGTCTGCGGGGTTGAACCAGGTGTAGGCACCATTGGCTTCGCGACGGTAGTAGGTTTCGGCGATCACCATGCCTTGGGTCAGCAGGTTCTTGAACGGCTCGTTGGAGCTGACCAGGCCTTCGTCACGCATCAGCTTGTGGAAGAAGCGCGCGTAGAGCAGGTGCAGAATCGCGTGTTCGATACCACCGATGTACTGATCGACCGGCAGCCAATGGTTGGCGGCTTCTGGGTCGACCATACCTTTGCTGTAATTCGGCGAGGCGTAACGGGCGAAATACCAGGACGACTCCACGAAGGTGTCCATGGTGTCGGTTTCGCGCTTGGCCGCCGCGCCGCATTTCGGGCAGGTGCAGCTGTAGAAGTCGGGCATGCGTGCCAGCGGGCTGCCAGCGCCGTCGGGGACGACGTCTTCTGGCAGTACGACGGGCAATTGATCTTCGGGCACCGGCACATCACCGCAGGTATCGCAGTGGATGATCGGAATCGGGCAGCCCCAATAGCGCTGACGGCTGATGCCCCAGTCGCGCAGACGGAACTGGGTGCGGGCCTGGCCAAGGGACTTTTTCTGCAGCGCCACTTCGATGGCATCAAAGGCGCCAGCGAAATCCAGGCCGTCGAATTCGCCGGAATTGATCAGTTGGCCGTGCTCGCCGTAGGCGGCTTGCCACGGCGCCGGGTTTTCATCGCCGGCGCTGGTGCGCACCACCGATTTGATCGGCAGGCTGTACTTGTGGGCGAATTCAAAGTCGCGTTCGTCGTGGGCCGGCACAGCCATTACCGCGCCGTCGCCGTAGTGCATCAACACATAGTTGGCGACCCACACCGGCAGCTTCTCGCCGGTCAACGGGTGCTCAACAAACAGGCCAGTGGCCAGGCCTTTCTTTTCCTGGGTGGCGATATCGGCTTCGGCTACGCCGCCGCGTTTGCATTCGTCGATAAACGCTTGCAGCTCAGCCGCTTTGTCCGCGGGCAGTTTCTGCAAGGCGATAGCGGCCAGCGGGTGCTCGGCAGCAACGGCCACGTAGGTGGCGCCCATCAGGGTGTCTGCGCGAGTGGTAAATACGTTCAGCTTGCCGGCCTGGCCAATGGAGGCTTGGTCGTAGGGGAAGCTGACTTCCATGCCGCGGGATTTACCAATCCAGTTGCGCTGCATGGTTTTGACCTGCTCCGGCCAGCCGGGCAAGTCGTCAAGACTGGTCAAGAGCTCGTCCGCATAAGCGGTGATCTTGAAGTAGTACATCGGGATTTCGCGCTTCTCGATCAGCGCGCCGGAACGCCAGCCGCGACCGTCGATCACCTGTTCGTTGGCCA
>CAZIWV010000026.1:0-72726 GCA_964543145.1 uncultured Pseudomonas sp. | reverse complement strand
TCAAGAAGCTCTCCGGTGGTATCCGTACCGCTCTGGCTCAGTACCGTGAACTGGCTGCATTCGCCCAGTTCGCTTCTGACCTGGACGAAGCCACCCGTAAGCAGCTTGAGCATGGTCAGCGCGTAACCGAGCTGATGAAGCAGAAGCAATATGCGCCGATGTCCACCGCTGACATGGCGTTGTCCCTGTATGCCGCCGAGCGTGGCTACCTGGTCGACGTCGAGATCGCGAAAATCGGCAGCTTTGAACAAGCTCTGATTGCTTACTTCAACCGCGATCTGGCCGATCTGATGGCCAAGATCAACGTGAAGGGTGACTTCAATGACGAAATCGACGCTGGCATGAAAGCTGGTATCGAGAAGTTCAAAGCCACCCAAACCTGGTAAGCCGCGATGGGGGCCCAGGCCCCCATCCTGCTGGCCGATAGGTGTACCTATATAGGTGTTGCATGGCAGGCGCAAAAGAGATTCGCAGCAAGATTGCGAGCATCAAAAGCACGCAAAAGATCACCAGCGCCATGGAAAAGGTCGCTGTCAGCAAGATGCGCAAAGCACAAATGCGCATGGCTGCCAGCCGTCCTTACGCGGAGCGTATCCGCCAGGTGATTGGTCATCTGGCCAACGCTAACCCGGAATACCGTCACCCGTTCATGATCAACCGCGAAGTTAAGCGTGTGGGTTATGTGGTGGTGAGCAGTGACCGTGGTTTGTGCGGTGGCTTGAATACCAACCTGTTCAAGGCCCTGGTCAAGGACATGGCGGTTAACCGCGAACAAGGCGTAGAGATTGATATCTGCGTAGTAGGCAGCAAGGGTGCGGCATTTTTCCGCAACTTCGGCGGTAACGTCGTCGCTGCAATCAGCCACTTGGGCGAAGAGCCGTCGATCAATGATCTGATCGGTAGCGTCAAAGTGATGCTGGATGCCTACCTGGATGGCCGTATTGATCGCCTGTCCGTGGTTTCCAACAAGTTCGTCAACACGATGACGCAGAAGCCGACAGTGGAGCAGTTGATTCCGCTGGAAGCCGATCCGGATCAAGATCTCAAGCATCACTGGGACTATCTCTACGAACCCGACGCCAAAGAGCTGCTAGACGGCCTGATGGTGCGCTACGTGGAGTCGCAGGTTTACCAGGCGGTGGTCGAGAACAATGCTGCTGAACAAGCAGCCCGGATGATCGCGATGAAGAATGCGACTGACAACGCCGGTGATCTGATCAGCGATTTGCAGCTGATCTACAACAAGGCACGTCAGGCGGCGATCACCCAAGAGATCTCGGAAATCGTTGGCGGCGCTGCCGCGGTTTGATACCGGTTCAAATATTCAGAGGATCCAGCTATGAGTAGCGGACGTATCGTACAAATCATCGGCGCCGTGATTGACGTGGAATTCCCACGTGATCAGGTTCCGAGCATCTACGACGCCTTGAAAGTTCAAGGCGCCGAAACCACCCTCGAAGTTCAGCAGCAGCTGGGCGACGGCGTGGTTCGTACCATTGCGATGGGCTCGACCGAAGGCTTGAAGCGCGGTCTGGACGTCAGCAACACTGGCGCAGCCATTTCCGTACCGGTCGGTAAAGCGACTCTGGGCCGGATCATGGACGTACTGGGCAACCCAATCGACGAAGCCGGTCCGATCGGTGAAGAAGAGCGTTGGGGCATTCACCGCCCAGCACCTTCCTTCGCGGAACAAGCTGGCGGCAACGATCTGCTGGAAACTGGCATCAAGGTTATCGACCTGGTTTGCCCGTTCGCCAAAGGCGGTAAAGTTGGTCTGTTCGGCGGTGCCGGTGTTGGTAAAACCGTAAACATGATGGAACTGATCCGGAACATCGCCATCGAGCACAGCGGTTATTCCGTGTTTGCTGGTGTGGGTGAGCGTACTCGTGAGGGTAACGACTTCTACCACGAGATGAAGGACTCCAACGTTCTCGACAAAGTAGCCTTGGTCTACGGTCAGATGAACGAGCCACCAGGCAACCGTCTGCGCGTAGCACTGACTGGCCTGACCATGGCCGAGAAGTTCCGTGACGAAGGTAACGACGTTCTGCTGTTCGTCGACAACATCTACCGTTACACCCTGGCCGGTACCGAAGTATCCGCACTGCTGGGCCGTATGCCTTCGGCAGTAGGTTACCAGCCGACCCTGGCTGAAGAGATGGGCGTTCTGCAAGAACGTATCACTTCGACCAAGGAAGGTTCGATCACTTCGATCCAAGCGGTATACGTACCTGCGGATGACTTGACCGACCCGTCGCCAGCGACCACCTTCGCCCACTTGGACGCCACCGTCGTTCTGTCCCGTGACATCGCCTCCCTGGGTATCTACCCAGCGGTAGATCCACTGGATTCGACTTCGCGCCAGCTGGACCCGAACGTAATCGGCCAGGACCACTACGACACCGCTCGCGGCGTTCAGTACGTTCTGCAACGTTACAAAGAGCTGAAGGACATCATCGCGATCCTGGGTATGGACGAGCTGTCGGAAGCCGACAAGCAGTTGGTAAACCGTGCTCGTAAGATCCAGCGCTTCTTGTCGCAGCCGTTCTTCGTGGCTGAAGTCTTCACCGGTGCTTCGGGTAAATACGTTTCCCTGAAAGACACCATTGCTGGCTTCAAAGGCATCCTCAACGGTGACTACGACCACCTGCCAGAACAAGCGTTCTACATGGTCGGCAGCATCGAAGAAGCTATCGAGAAAGCCAAGAAACTGTAATCCCAGCGCCCGGCAACGGGCGCTAATCAGGTTGAGGCAAGCAAATGGCTATGACAGTCCATTGCGATATCGTCAGCGCAGAAGGCGAGATCTTCTCCGGTTTGGTGGAGATGGTGGTAGCGAGCGGTACTTTGGGTGATCTTGGTATCGCCATGGGTCACGCTCCGCTGATCACAGCTTTGAAGCCGGGCCCGATTCGCCTGATCAAGCAAGGCGGCGACACCGAGGTGTTTTACATCTCCGGTGGTTTCCTGGAAGTGCAACCGAACATGGTTAAGGTTTTGGCCGACACCGTGCAACGTGCAGACGACCTGGATGAAGCTTCTGCTCAAGAGGCCGTTAAGGCCGCTGAGAAAGCCCTGCATGAGAAAGGCGCGGAGTTCGACTACGGTTCCGCCGCTGCCCGTCTGGCCGAGGCTGCAGCTCAGCTGCGCACCGTTCAGCAAATTCGCAAGAAGTTCGGCGGCTAAGTCCGCAGGCCTTCATCGCGATTGAGTAAAAGGGTAGCCTTGGCTACCCTTTTTCTTTTTCCGGATTTCGCTTTTTCGCCTGTTCTTGGCGAGCATTCCACCCCGTAGTTCTTGTGCATTCATCGACGCGCCGTGTCGCCGCGAACCCATTGCCCCCTCTGCTCAGGACCCGCCCATGTCTCTCGATATCGTTATCCTCGCCGCCGGCCAAGGCACCCGCATGCGCTCGGCATTGCCGAAAGTGCTGCACCCCATCGCCGGTCAATCCATGCTGGGCCACGTTATCGACACCGCGCGCAAACTGGCGCCGCAGAGCATTCAGGTGGTGATCGGCCATGGCGCCGACAAGGTTCGCGAACAACTGGCGGCGGACGATTTGAGCTTTGTACTGCAGGCTGAACAATTGGGTACCGGCCACGCCGTGGCCCAAGCCTTGCCGAAACTTTCGGCTGAGAAAGTGCTGATTCTTTACGGCGATGTGCCGCTGATTGAAGTGGAAACCCTGCAACGCCTGCTCGCTCAAGCTAACGAACAGCAATTGGGCCTGCTCACCGTCGAACTGGCCGACCCCACCGGCTACGGCCGCATCGTGCGCAACGCGCAAGGCAGTGTGCAGGCCATCGTTGAACACAAAGACGCCACCGACGCGCAACGCGCCATTCGCGAAGGCAACACCGGCATCCTCGCCGTGCCCGGCAAACGCTTGGCCGACTGGCTGGGTCGTCTGTCCAACAGCAACGCCCAAGGCGAGTACTACCTCACCGACGTGATCGCCATGGCCGTGGCCGATGGCTTGCTAGTCGCCACTGAACAAGCCAACGACGAAATGGAAGTGCTCGGCGCCAATGACCGCATCCAGCTCGCCCAGCTTGAGCGCCACTACCAATACCGTGCCGGCCGCCGCCTGATGGCCCAAGGCGTGACCCTGCTCGACCCGGCCCGTTTCGATCTGCGTGGCGAAGCAACTGTCGGCCGCGATGTAGTTATCGATATCAACGTCATCCTGGAAGGCCACGTGGTCATCGAAGACAACGTTCAAATCGGCCCCAACTGCGTGATCAAAAACAGCACCCTGCGCAAAGGCGCCATCGTCAAAGCCAACAGCCACCTCGAAGGTGCTGAGTTAGGCGAAGGCGCCGACTGCGGCCCGTTCGCGCGGCTGCGCCCTGGTTCGGTATTGGGCGCCAAGGCCCATGTGGGTAACTTCGTTGAACTGAAAAACGCGGTAATGGGTGAAGGCGCCAAAGCCGGGCACCTCAGTTACCTCGGCGACGCTGAAATTGGCGCGCGTACCAACATTGGCGCGGGCACCATCACCTGCAACTACGACGGCGCCAACAAGCACCGCACCGTATTGGGCGCTGACGTTTTTATCGGCTCCAACAGCGCCCTGGTTGCGCCGGTAACCCTGGGTGACGGTGCTACCACCGGCGCCGGTTCTGTGATCACGGCAGACATCCCCGCCGAAACCCTCGGCGTTGGCCGCGCCAAGCAGCGCAACATCGAAGGCTGGAAGCGGCCAACCAAGAAGTAAGTCGTCTCCCGTAGGTTGTGCTGTGCGCACCATGGCCACAATTTGTGCCTTGGTGCGCACAGCACACCCTACGGACCTGCGAAATTCTTGCTTGACGCAAAACCTTCGTTTTGTTTTGATTCGCGAACTTATCTTTCGAATCGAAACTTATCAATGTCGAAGCGCAACACACCGCAACGTCGCCACACCATTCTTGCGCTGCTCGCCGAGCAGGGCGAGGTGAGTGTTGATGAGCTATCCAAAGCCTTCGCCACCTCGGAAGTGACCATCCGCAAAGACCTCGCCGCGCTCGAAAGCAACGGCCTGCTGCTTCGCCGTTACGGCGGCGCGATCCCCACGCCGCAGGAGCTTATCGCTGACCCCGCACAGCCCGTTTCCCAGTACAAACAAGCCATTGCCCGCGCCGGCGTCGCCTGCATCAAAGAGCACGCGCGCATCATCATCGACAGCGGCACCACCACCGCCGCGATGATTCCCCAGCTCGGCCATAAACCCGGCCTGGTGGTGATGACCAACTCCCTTAATGTCGCCAGCGCCCTGAGCGAGCTAGAGCACGAGCCAGTGCTGCTGATGACCGGCGGCACCTGGGACCCCCACTCCGAATCCTTCCAAGGCCAAGTCGCTGAACAGGTGCTGCGCTCTTATGATTTCGACCAGCTATTTATCGGCGCCGACGGCATCGACCTGGCCCGCGGCACCACCACGTTTAACGAACTGCTGGGCCTTAGCCGGGTGATGGCTGAAGTGGCCCGCGAAGTGATTGTGATGGTCGAGTCGGACAAAATCGGCCGCAAAATTCCTAACCTGGAACTGCCCTGGAGCAGCGTCCAAACCCTGATCACCGATGACCGCCTCGACGCTGAGGCGCGTGCATCCATCACCGCGCGCGGGGTCAATGTGATCTGCGCCGCGCTGCAAGCTTAAGGAGAGACTTATGTGTGGCATCGTCGGCGCCGTCGCTGAGCGCAACATCACCGCCATCCTGGTGGAAGGCCTGAAACGTCTGGAATACCGTGGCTACGACAGCGCCGGGCTGGCCGTTTTCAACAACGACGGCGTGCTCGAGCGCCGTCGCCGCGTGGGCAAAGTCAGCGAGCTGGAACAAGCCCTGGCCGGCGAACCCCTGGTCGGCCGCCTGGGCATTGCCCATACCCGCTGGGCCACCCATGGCGCACCCAGCGAGCGCAACGCCCACCCGCATTTCTCCGGCAGCGACCTGGCGGTGGTGCACAACGGCATCATCGAAAACCACGAAACCCTACGCAAACAGCTGCAAGACCTCGGCTACGTGTTCAGCTCCGACACTGACACCGAAGTGATCGTCCATCTGATCGACCACAAATTCAAAGCCTTAGGCGACCTGGCCCTGGCCCTCAAAGCCGCCGTCAAAGAACTGCACGGTGCCTACGGCCTGGCCGTCATCAGCGCCAAACAGCCCGACCGCCTGCTCGCCGCCCGCAGTGGCAGCCCGCTGGTCATCGGCTTGGGCCTGGGGGAAAACTTCCTCGCCTCCGATCAGTTGGCCCTGCGCCAGGTCACCGACCGGTTTATGTACCTGGAAGAGGGCGACATCGCCGAAATTCGCCGCGACAGCGTGCAAATCTGGACCGTCGACGGTCAGCCCGTGGTGCGTGAAAGCGTGCAGTACCACGAAGGCGCGGAAGCCGCCGACAAAGGCGAATACCGCCACTTTATGCTCAAGGAAATTCACGAACAGCCCAAGGTCGTGCAGCGCACCCTTGAAGGCCGTCTGGGCAGCGACCACGTGCTGGTACAAGCCTTCGGCCCGCAAGCCGCCGAGCTGTTCGCCAAGGTACAGAACGTACAAATCGTCGCCTGCGGCACCAGTTTTCACGCCGGCATGGTCGCCCGCTACTGGCTCGAAGGGCTGGCCGGCATTCCCTGCCAAGTGGAAGTGGCCAGCGAATTCCGCTACCGCAAAGTAGTGGTGCAACCGGGCACTCTGTTCGTCAGTATTTCCCAGTCCGGTGAAACCGCCGACACCCTCGCCGCGCTGCGCAACGGCAAAGCCAAAGGCCCGGACAACGGCGGTTACCTCGCCAGCCTGGCGATCTGCAATGTGGGCATCAGCTCCTTGGTGCGTGAGTCCGATCTGACCCTGCTCACCCAAGCCGGTCCGGAAATCGGCGTGGCCTCGACCAAAGCCTTCACCACCCAGCTAGTGGCGTTGATGCTGCTGACCCTGTCGCTGGGCCAAGTACGCGGCACCCTCGAAGCCGGCGTTGAAGCCGAACTGGTCGACGAACTGCGCCGCCTGCCTACCCGCCTCGGTGAAGCCCTGGCCATGGACAGCACCGTCGAGAAAATCGCCGAACTGTTCGCCGAAAAACACCACGCCCTGTTCCTCGGCCGTGGCGCCCAGTACCCGGTGGCAATGGAAGGTGCGCTTAAGCTCAAGGAAATCTCCTATATCCACGCCGAAGCCTACCCCGCTGGCGAGCTGAAACACGGCCCCCTGGCCCTGGTCGACAGCGATATGCCCGTGGTTACCGTGGCGCCCAACAACGAACTGCTGGAAAAGCTCAAATCCAACCTGCAGGAAGTGCGCGCCCGTGGCGGTGAACTGATCGTCTTCGCCGACGGCCGTGCCGGCATGAGCAACGGCGAAGGCACCCACGTGGTGAACATGCCGCATATCTCCGATGCCCTGGCGCCGATCCTCTACACCCTGCCGCTGCAACTGCTGTCTTACTACGTCGCGGTACTGCGCGGCACCGACGTCGATCAACCACGCAACTTGGCCAAAAGCGTGACCGTCGAATAAGCCTGGCGGGCTGTGGATAACTGTTATCCACAGCCCGTATCAGCATTTCTGTCAGCTTCTACACGCACACGCTTGGCGCCCTTCCTATTTTCTCCGCTACGCCATCACCGTGAACCTGATCGCCCCCACCCGGTAAAAAGGCCCTCACCATGCACCCTTGGCAAACCCCTGCCGCCATCTTGCAAGTACGGCGAATGCTCACCAGCTACCGTCATTGGTTCGGCCACGACCTATTTCCCGGCGTGCTCGCCCTTGATGGCGAACAACTGGCCGAAGCCGCCTACCAAGCCCCTTGCACCTTGCTCTCCCACGGCAACCAACCGGACCCCATCCTCAACTACGGCAACGCCGCCACCCTGACGCTGTGGGGTTACAGCTGGGAAGAACTCACCGCCACGCCCTCACGCCTCACCGCCGAACCCATGGAGCGCAGCGCCCGCCAGCGCTTTCTCGAACAGGTGAACAGCCCTGGTTACGTCGCCGACTACCGTGGCATTCGCATCGCCAAGAACGGCCAGCGTTTTTGCATAGAACAGGCTGCCGTGTGGAACGTGCTGAATGAACAAGGCGAGAAGATTGGCCAGGCGGCGAGTTTTAGCCGCTGGAAGTTCATCGACTAAGTGGGTGGGGTGTCACCGCCGCTAGCAGAGCGATAGGACAACAATCTCAGTTGACGGGTGGACAGGTTGACAGATTGACGAAGTGAGCCAGCACACCTAGTCTGAGGGTGTTGATGTGCAGCGCACACAGGAGCGAAACCATGGCTACTGCAGCCGTTGAAATGCCTAACGCTAACCAACTCGAAATGGCCACCGCAAAGGCGAGCTTGTTGGAAGGCTTCGAACAGTTCCTCGACAACGTTCCTGAAAGAACAGTGGCAGAGCTGGCCATACTCAGTCAGGACGGCTCGCTGTTTTGGGCATTGCTGGGGGCGCTGGATAGCGTTGATATCAAGCAGCTCACCCCAGGTATTCGCAACCAAATCGCCTACGCCAAGCAGAAAGGCAAGGCCTTCGAACAGGTGAAGGCCTGCTACGAACTACTCGACTCGCCAACCGTCTGCGCTGTGCTGGGCATTAGCCGCCAGGCACTCAGTAAAAAAGTGCACGCCGGGCAGTTGCTCGTTTACACCCACGGCGCCAAAAAGCATTACCCCGCTTTTCAGTTCCAGAACAACACTGTGCTTACTCAAGTGGCAACGCTCATCAAGGAAACCGGCATTGAAGTAGAGGACAACTCGCTCAACTTACTCGTCAGTTTTCTCGGCGGGGTCATGGATTTTTCTGACCTCGGTGAGCCGCCAAACAACCAACCGCGCTACGCGCTGTTGACCGACCAGGCTGCGTTTAAAATTATCGTCCGCGACTTCAAAACTCGGCTTGAAATGGGCCAGTAAGCGCGCTGTTTTTCTTACAGCACCGGCACCTGAATGCGCGCGAGTAACTCAATGGCCGTTTCGCCGTTGGAGAGTTCGGTATCCATCAAGGGCACGTGGTTGACCGCCACCAACTGCGTCGACCGCCCTTCGAACAACACCAAGTTGCAGCCGTTGATGCTGCCGCTAATGGGGTAAGCCCGCGACGGGTAAACAAGGCCGTCGACCTCAGCGCAATGGCGCATTACAAGTGCGCTGAGCATTTGCGTATACCTATAACCTTCGCTGCTTTGGCCTCTGTGCCGTACGATTGCCTCCAGCGTTTTGCCGCTGTTTCTAGCCAACGCGGCCGCATCAATCACGTTCAAGGTACGCACGCTCTTTAGGGTATGCAGCGTTTGTTCATAGAGGTCGGAAATTAATACAGGCGTGCCCGGACCGCCTCGCCCTTTCTGCAGCGCTTCGGCAACGGCCACTACATCACTGCCGGCAACATAGAAAACCCCTCGCTCCTTCTTACCATCGCCATATCGGGAATCTGAATCCCGGTTGTAGAAAATAGGGCTGGTGTAGACCGACAACTGCAACCGAAAAAAACATCGGCCCTTGAGGACTTCTACTGTGGGTAATTCGTGTTTTTTGAGGGCTGATTGCAAGGCCTGTAAAGGCGTCAGTTCCGTTGACATGGGCGCTTCCTAACCTTCTGGCTCGGCCGTCCCGCTGACGGCGAATAACCAAAGTAGGAACCTATAAAACGCTGAGTTTCCTGTTTTGTAGATCAGCCAGGTTTCTAACTACAGGGGAAATGTCTCTGCGGCGTTAACACTAATCCGCCGACTGAAAGGGGGGGCGAGGAACAACACGTTTTGTTCCTCAAATCCTTCGTGCCTGCCCGGCGCAGCCGACAGATTTACCCCGTCACCGCGGCCTACAGTTCGCCATCGCTGAATGTTCAGCGGTCCGGTTTAGTCGCCGGAAATGGAAGGTAGGGATGTGAAACCGTCTGCTGTATCCCGTGGGCATTTTTCGCCTGCAGTTATGGCAGTTGCGCGTGGGACACCTTCGGGTGTGCCGGGCATTCTCCTTACGTTCCAACCGGTCGACTAACCCGCGTGCAACTGCCACCTTTTTTCGCATGGTTGCGAGCAGGTGGCGGTCTCTTTCGGATCAGGAGAATCACCATGAAAGGAACACCAGACGTCACCACCACCCAACCCTTCGGCCTCACCGAAGCCTTACCGCTGTTCTCGGTAAACGCCGGCATTCCTATCGACGACGCCCTTGAGCAAGCCAGCATCTTGATGGCCTGCGTAGAAACCATCGCCGCCGCCCGTGGAATCGCCGATGCCGACCTGGAAGCCAACGTCATTCAGTACCTGGCGGAAGCTTCCAAAGCCATCGTAAAAGCCTGCCGCCACTAACGGCATCGCGGCGAACAACCGCTAACGTTGTTCGCCGCGTCGTAGGGTGTGCTGTGCGCACTAAGCGATATCGAGGCAACCGCTTTGGTGCGCACAGCACACCCTACGAGGCGGCAGTTAGCTGGCTTACTTTTGAAGGCTCCGCTGGCATACCCGCCTTTATTTTCTCTGTGATATCTACTACCTGGCTGTCCAGAAGCAGCTTGCCTCGGATATGAAGTATTCGTCCGTTAACGTGATTGTTGTGAGGGGCATGTTCAGAAATTACACCGTGTGGAATTAAGTACGCCGCCACCACGTCATAGGCGTTGTCGAGCACTACGGCGATCAAATCGTCGAAGTCGCCTTTCTCCAAATTACGAATGACGCCCAGTTGCCGGGATGCATTCGGCTTGGATAAACGACGGCCTTTAATTTGGATTTTTCGCCCGTCGGCAGCCACGGCGTCATAACCTGCCGCCGAGTTCTTGGTGAGCGTTAGACTCAGGGCATTGGAAACCAGCCATTCCACATAATCGCCTACAGGGTTGTTACCTGTTCTGAGCACGCCTCGCTCGCGAAGAGCATCTCCTACCGCCGAGTGCAGCTTGAGCAATTCAGCTACCGATAGCGCTGTTAGTTCCATTGAGGTAAATCCTGCAGGTGGCCGCTAAGCGGTTTTTCGTGTTGAAAAGCAAAGCCGCCCGAAGGCGGCTTGAGTTGCGCGTAGTAGAGCTTGCAATCGCCCGGTCTGCGCGGCTGGTTCAATCTCGGAAGAGAACCAGACATCCGCTAGCTTTCACTGGGTACTCGGGAAACAGAGGCGTGGCCACTGCTTGTCTCTGTGGGTAATTTGAGGCTAAAGGCACTCCTCTAAATTCGCAATTCTGATTTAGCCGCGACGCTTTTCAGGAGCCCGCCGGATACGACCTTGGCGTATACACCCATCCCCCCTCACTGCCTGCCTTGGCAAACCGCCGTGTGGTGCTGGAGCCGATGATGACCATGGTGCGCATATCGACCATTTCCGGGGCGAGTTCGCCCAGGGTGGTGACGGTCAGGGCCTCAGCGGGGCGGCCGATGTCGCGGCCCAACACGACTACGGTTTCCGGCTGGCGCTGTTCGCGCACTACATCCAGGGCGCGGCCCAGTTGCCAGGGGCGGGCGCGGGAGATGGGGTTGTAGAAGGCCAGGGCGAGGTCGGCGAGGGTGGCGTGTTTTAGCCGCAGTTCGATCACGTCCCACGGTTTGAGGTTGTCGGAGAGGGAGATCATGCAGAAGTCGTGACCCAGCGGCGCACCAGCCTTGGCGGCGGTCGCCAGGGAGGCGGAGATACCTGGCAGGATTTGCAGGTCGACGTTATGCCAGTGCGGGTCGCTGCTGGCTTCCAGGGCTTCCAGCACGGCGGCGGCCATGGCGAATACGCCGGGGTCGCCGGAGGACACCACCACCACACGCCGGCCGCTGGCGGCCAGTTCAAAGGCGTGACGTGAGCGCGCCAGCTCTTCGCGGTTGTCGCTGTTGTGCAGTATTTGGTCGGGGCGGAAGGGGCCGGCCATGGTCACGTAGGTTTCGTAGCCGAGTACGTCTTGCGCTTCGTGCAGAGCGAGTTTGACGGCGGGCGCGGTGAATTCGCTGGCGCCGGGGCCGAGGCCGACCACGGTAAGGCGGCCACGGGCTTGGCCGAGGCTGTGGATATCTATCGGTTGGCTGGCAATGGCGAGCTGTATGCCTTCTGACGGCTGCACGTGGTGCTCAACGTTCAGCGCCGTTACCTCGCTAAAACGCAGCGGTACGCCAAGGTTGGCGGCAGTGCTATGCAGCTGTGCGTCGGCCATTTGCGAGCGCGGGCTTAGCAGGCAGGCCAGGGCATGGGGGCTGATGCCGGCGGCGGTGAGGCCGTGCTGAATAAGGGCGGCGTCGGCGGGTGGGTTTAGTACCACAACGCTGCGCGGGTGGATCAGCAGTTCATCGGCGTTGCCTTGGGCATCGGTGCTAATGCGGATGCGCAGGTTGGCGTCGTCGGCCAAGGGCAGGCGGGCGGCGTGCAGCCACGGCGCATCGCCTTCGATGCGCACGTTCTCGCCGCCGAGTAGGGAGGAGACGAAGCGTTTGCCCTGTTCGATATCGCCCACTACATAGCCGCTGGGTGGGTTGAGTACGCAGGTGTCGAAGCGCAGTTCGCCACTGGTGGTGATGGCCGGTGGCACCTCCAGCGCGGCGGCGATTTCACGCGCCATAACGTTGACCCCGGCCAGGCCACCGAGCAGTGGCACTACTGCGCTGCCGTCTTCGGCGACGGCCAGCACGGGTGGCTCGGCACCTTTGCTTTGCAGCAGCGGCGCCAGGCAGCGGATAACGATACCGGCGGCGCACAAGGCAATGATCGGGCGGTTGTTTTGGTACAGCTCACGCAGTTGTGTGGCGAACTCGCTGTAGCCCACGTCGGCGGTGACGCGCTCGTTCAGGCCGTATACTTGGGCGCCGGGATACAGCGCCTGGATACGCCGCGCGGTGCTCAGGGCGCCGGTGCCGAGAATGATGATGGCGTGGGGGTGGGACATGGAGCGCTCCGAAAAATTTTTGCGGCAGGGTATTGGCGTTTGCCGCATCCCCTCACCCTAACCCTCTCCCCGGAGGGGCGAGGGGACTGGATTTGTGTTGGCGTGGCAATTGAGGTTTCCAGCCAGGTACCGATTTAGCATCCCTCGCCTGCTTGCAGTCGCCCGGACAGGGGAGAGGGGGCTGGATTTGGGTTGGCCTGGAATTGAGGTTTCCGGCCAAGCACCGATTTAGCACCCCTCGCCCGCTCGCGGGAGAGGGGCTGGGGGTGAGGGTCGCAGCCGACGCAATTCCCTCAGGCCTGCCACTTTTCCCCCGGCACAATAATCAGCGAGAAATACGGCGAGTCCATCGGTTGCACTTCATCCAGCGGCACAATCCGTTGGTTTTCCATGGTTGCCCGCTCTACGTATAACGCGCGCTCGGCCAAGCCCAATTCGTCCAGCACACCGCGCACTTTGTCGAAGTTGCGCCCCAGCTTCATCACCACGGCGGCATCGGTGGCGGCCAGGCGTTGTTTTAGTTCATCCGCCGGCAACACACCGCTAAGCACGGCCAAGCTTTGGTTGCGGTACACCAGCGGGATACCCAACACGGCGGCGCCACCGAGCATGGAGCACACGCCCGGCACCACTTCGGCGCGGTAGCGGCTGGCCAGGCGGTCGTGCAGGTACATGTAGGAGCCGTAGAAAAACGGGTCGCCTTCGCAGATCACCGCCACGTCGCGGCCGGCTTCCAGGTGTTCGGCAATCTGCTCGGCGCAGGTGTCGTAGAAGTCGCTGATGATGTTTTCGTAGCTCAGCGGCGGCGCCAGTTTTTCCGTGGTCACTGGGTAGACCATGGGCAAACGTTGCTGTGCCTCGGTGAGGTGCCCGGCAATGATGCCAAAGGCGTTCCCGTGATGGCCGGCGTTGGCTTTGGCTTTGGCGACGAAGTAGCCAATTACTGGTGCGGCTTGCAGCAAACGCAGGGCTTTAAGGGTGATCAGTTCCGGGTCGCCGGGGCCGACGCCAATGCCGAGCAAACGTCCTGGTGCAGCCATTACTCCACCTCCGTGGCCAGGGCATTCACGGCCGCGGCGGCCATGGCGCTGCCACCACGACGACCGCGCACAATCACGTACGGCACGCCACGGCTGTCGGCGGCGAGCAGGTCTTTGGATTCGGCCGCGCCGACAAAGCCGACCGGGAAGCCGAGGATCAGCGCCGGTTTTGGCGCGCCGGCATCGAGCATTTCCAGCAGGTAGAACAGCGCGGTGGGCGCGTTGCCGATCACCACTACGCTGCCTTCCAGGTGTTCGCGCCAATGTTCCAGAGCTACGGCAGAGCGGGTGTTGCCGCGCTCGCGGGCGAGGTCAACCACACCTTCGTTGTTAAGGGTGCAGATCACCCGGTTATTGGCCGGCAAGCGGGTGCGCGTTACGCCTTCGGCGACCATGCGCGCGTCGCACAGAATCGGCGCACCAGCGGCCAAGGCTTGGCGCCCGGCTGTGCCAGCACCGGGTGAGAAGCGCAGGTCTTGCACCACATCGACCATGCCGCAGGCGTGAATAACGCGCACGGCGAGTTTTTCCAGGTCGGCGGGAATGCCGCTCAGGTCGGCTTCGGCACGGATGATGGAAAAAGAATGGCGGTAGATTTCCTGGCCATCGCGGATGTACTCAAGCATCAAGGGGCTCTCATGGGGTCGGGCTGCGCGGCCAGGGTGTCGGCGGCTTCAAGGATAGTCAGGTTGCGCGCCAGCAGGCGGCCAAAACCGCTGGTGCTGCTGTCGCGCTGGTACAGGTCGTAATGGCCGGCGCTTACTGCCAGCAGGGTGTGCGGCGCGATATGGGCGGCGGCGCAGGAGCGCGTGCAGGCGCTTAGGTGCACTTGCTCGATGGGCGCGCGGCCGGCCAGGAGTTTGGCGAGTAACAGCGCATCGGTTTTGCTCGCGGCCAGGCCTTTGCCGCAATCGCTGGAGCCGCTGCAGGCGATGATTCGCGCCAATGGAATTGTGCTGTCGGTGAGCAGGCCCAGGGCGTTTAGCGCTTGTAAAAGGGCGTCTGCGCTATCGCTTGGCACATTGCGCAACAGCAGGCTTTGCCAGGGCGTGAAATACAGCGCGTCGTTGGCCAGATGGGCGACGGCGCGCAGTTGTGCGGCGGTCATTCTGCCCAGCACCGGCGCGGCGCCAACATAGACCAAGCCCGCTTGGCGCTGCGCCCGCGCACCCAAATGCGCCCAAGGCTCGGCAGCCGGGCGGCGCCAGTTAAACACCTCGGCATCCTGCTCTAACGCAAACGGCAGGCGAGCTTGCAGCGCCGCGAGAAACGCGGTGATGGGCATCTGCTTGAGCAGGTGGCGCATACGGGTTTGTTCAGGCGTGGCGTGTTGCAGAAACAGTTCCAGGCAGGCCTGCACCAAGGCGGGCGCCTGTTCCAGCGGCACAGCGGCAAGCGCTTCGTTGGGGCAACTGGCCAGGCCAAAGGCCAAGCGTTGTGCGCCGTCTTCGGCCATCGCACTGAGCCAAAGGTCGTGGTGGTGTTCGAGCATGGCCAAGCCTTCGCCGCCATCCACTTGCAGGGCGAATTTGGCCGAGAGCTGGTGCAGCGATTCGCGGGTTTCCAGCAGCGTCAGCAACTGCTCGGCAAGCGGCCGAATGTCCAACACTTGCTGGGCATCGACACCCGCTGCCGGGCTAAGCATGAGGTTGCGCACGTCATCGGCGCCGGCATTGCGTGGCCCCAGTTCGGCGGCTAATAGCGCCTCAATCAAGCCCTGCTCGCAGCCGCCACGCACACCGCGAATTTGCAGATTGGCGCGGTTGGTGACTTCGATTACGCCGCTGGCGAATTGCTCAGCCGCCGCGCTGATGGCCAAGGCTTGCGCCACGCGTAGCCGCCCACCCGGCAACTTAACGCGGCAGATGCCGCCGTCACGCGCCTGCACAATGCGCAGCAAACCCGGGCACGCGGTATGGCGTGGCAGGGGGGCGTTGACTGTGGGTTGGGCATCGTTCAAAAAAGGTCACCGGTTCGCCGTGGCTGGCTGTGGGGGCTGGCGAACGCGCTATTATGCCCGCTTTGCGCGACCCCAGGAAAAGCCTGCTGGTCGGGTGGCTAGGAGCAGACGATGCCGGCGTGGCTAACAGTGGTGGGAATCGGTGAGGACGGTTACAGCGGCCTGGGCAAACCGGCGCGTCGCGCGTTGCTCGACGCCCGCCTGATTGTCGGCAGCCCGCGCCAACTGGAACTGCTGCCGCATTGCCTGAATGCCGAGCGCCTGCTGTGGCCTAGCCCCTTTAGCCTGGGCCCGGTCTTGGCGGCGCGCGGGACGCCGGTGTGCGTGTTGGCCAGCGGCGACCCGATGTTGTATGGCGTCGGTGCAAGTTTGGCCCGCCAGGTGGTGGCCGAAGAGATACGCGTATTCCCGGCGCCCTCGTCCTTTTCCTTGGCCGCTGCCCAGCTTGGCTGGCCGTTGCAGGAGGTCACTTGCCTTTCAGTGGTTGCCCGCCCGCTCGCGGCCTTGCACGGTCATATCCACCCCGGCCAGCGCTTGCTGGTGCTGAGTAATGACGGCAGCAGCCCGGCCGCTATTGCGCAGTTATTGGTCGAGCGCGGTTTTGGCCGCAGCCGTTTACGCGTGTTGGAGCACTTGGGTGGCCCTTTGCAACGTAGCCTGGATGGCACTGCCAATGGCTGGGCTATTCCTGAAGTCGCGGCCTTAAATGTGTTGGCCATCGACTGCCACGCCGATGACGACGCGCGCTTATTGCCGCTAACCCCCGGCCTGCCCGATAGCGCCTTTGCCCACGACGGCCAACTGACTAAACGCGATGTGCGCGCGATTACCCTGGCGCACTTGGCGCCGTTGCCGGGTGAATTGCTCTGGGACGTTGGCGCTGGCTGCGGCTCCATCGGCATTGAATGGATGCGCGCCCACCCCACCTGCCGCGCCATCGCTATCGAAGCCAACGGCGAACGCCAAGGCTTGATCAGGCAAAACCGTGATGCCCTCGGCGTGCCGGGTTTGCAATTGGTCGCCGGCAGCGCCCCTGAAGCCCTGCATGGGTTGCCGCAAGCGGATGCGATCTTTATTGGCGGTGGCGCGACCATTCCCGGCGTATTGGAGCATTGCTGGGCCAGCCTACGCCCCGGTGGGCGCCTGATTGCCAATGCCGTAACCCTGCAAAGCGAAGCCACCTTGGTGGCCTGGCGCGCGGTAAATGGTGGTGAGCTGACGCGCATCAGCGTTGCCCAGGCGCTACCGTTAGGCGAGTTTGACACCTGGCGCGCCGCCTTGCCGATCACCTTATTGCACGCCGTGAAGCCCTAAGCCCATGCGCGAAGAAACCGCCGAACAACCCGCGCCGCTGCGTAGCGGCTACACCACCGGCAGTTGCGTTACCGCAACCAGCCTGGCGGCAGCGCGGCTGTTGTTGGCGGGGGTGGTGAGCGATGCAGTGGAAATCGTGCTGCCTAAGGGCCGCGAAGTGCTGATGCGTTTGGAGTTTTGTCGGGCTTTTGCCGACGGCGCCGAGGCCGGCACCTTGAAAGATGCCGGCGATGACCCGGATGTTACCCACGGCGCCTTGGTGTTTGCCCGCGTGCGTTTGCGCGCGGAACCGGGTGTGGCGTTTTTCGCCGGGCCAGGTGTTGGCACGGTGACTAAACCGGGGCTGACCTTGGCGGTGGGCGAGCCGGCGATTAACCCGGTGCCGCGGCAGATGATCACGGGCCACCTGCAAACCCTGGCTGCCGAGCACGGCTATGCCGGTGGTTTTGAAGTGACCGCTTGTGTAGAAAATGGCGAAGCGCTGGCGCTGAAAACCATGAACCCACGCCTAGGCATTCTTGGTGGCCTGTCGATTCTTGGCACCAGCGGTATTGTTCGGCCGTTTTCTTGCGCGGCGTATATCGCCTCTATTCATCAAGGCATCGACGTCGCCCGCGCCAATGGCTTCTCACACCTGGCCGCCTGCACCGGCAATGCCAGCGAAGACTGCATGCGCCGCTATTACCAACTAGACGACACGGCACTGGTGGAAATGGGCGATTTTGTCGGCGCCGTGCTTAAGCACATGCGCGTGGCACCGGCGGCAAAGCTGAGCATCTGTGGCGGCTTTGGCAAGATCAGCAAACTGGCGGCCGGGCATATGGATTTGCACAGCCGCCATTCCAGTATCGACCTGCCGCAGCTGGCCACTTGGGCGGCGGCGATTGGCGCCAGCGATGAGCTGCAAACGGCGATTATCGGCGCCAATACCAGCCAACAAGCGTTGGCATTAGCCAGCGCCGAAGGTATCGCCCTGGGCGATGCGGTGTGTGCCCATGCGCTGGCGTTTGCCCAGAGCGTGGTGCCGGCACCCGTGCAGGTAGAAGTGTTTGCCATCGACCGCCAAGGCGGCATCGTCGGCCATGCTGGAGCGTTTCAGTGAGGCCTAAGGTGTTACTGCTTGGCGGTGTGAGTGAGGCGTTGGCCATGGCCCGCCACTTGGCCGCAGAGGATATTTACAGCCTCGCGGGCCTTGGCCGCGTGCCGCAGGATTTGCCCTGTCGGGTGCGTGTAGGCGGTTATGGCGGCGCTGAAGGGTTGGCGCGGTTTATCAGCGAAGCCGGCATTCAATTGTTGGTCGATGCTACCCACCCCTACGCCGCACAAATCAGCGCCAATGCCGCGCGCGCGGCGCAGTTAGCCGGCATTTCCTGCTGGGCCTTGCGCCGCCCCGGCTGGCAGGCGCAGGCCGGTGACGATTGGCGGGAAGTGGCGGATTGGAACGAACTTATCCACACGCTGGCACCTTTTCAGCGGCCGCTATTTACCCTGGGCCGCGAGCCGCTGGAGCACCTCAATGAAATCCCTGAACACCAGCATTGGACCGTGCGTTGCCTGCAACAACTGCCGGCCACGGCTCGCGCGCAAATCATCGGTGCGCGTGGCCCGTTCAGCCTGGAAAGTGAGCGCGAGCTGTTTGCCCGCCTGCAATGCGATGTGCTGATCAGCAAAAACAGCGGCAGCGCCGCCACCGACCCCAAGTTGCAGGTCGCCCGTGAATTGGGTCTGCCGGTGCTGGTGCTGCGTAGGCCCATTCTGCCCGCTGTTGACCGAGAATTTGCCGACGGTGCCAGTCTTGTTGCTGAACTCTCAGCTTTCTTTTCTGTGCATCGTTAAGCCAGATTCCCGCACTGCCGTGCGCCGAGTCTAAATTTCCTATGGGTGCAAAAACTGGCCTTTTTGCGGTTATAGAGTGAGTACTTCTTCTGATTGAGGAGGTGCTCAACATGAATGCGTTCATACACCTTTCACGCCTTGTCCCCTGCGCACTTTGCTTGGTTATCAGTGCAACTGTGCAGGCCGAAGCCGACCCGGTAAAAGTGCGCAAAACCAGCGCCGGATTGACTATCTCGTACGGTTATCTCGGGACCATTTTGGCCGATGCGGTCAGGGGCAAGAAAACCTGTTCGCCGCTGCGGGTAACCCCCGCCAATGGCGTGAACAGTGCGTTTACCAATAGTCAGATCAGCGTTGCCTACACCAGCGAGCGCCCCGGGGTTTGTGCCGACGTGCGCTTACTCGATGCCAACGGCAAGGTGCTGCCCACAACCCGCGTTTACCGCAGTGAATGGGCCAACCCGCTTGGCGGTTTTGTTGGCGCGGTGACCTTGGAACCGCTTAACGAGTTGCTGCCAGGCACCCGTTACGAAGTGCTGCAGGCCTTTGATGTGGTCGGCCGGTTTGCTACAGGCGACATTGCCGTGCGACGCGGCGTGGCGACCGAGGTAAAAGACCAGATAGTGGATTACCGTACCCTGCCCAAGGCGGCGGTTATTTCGGCACAGACCATCAATACCCTGTTTGCCACCTATGTGCAGAGTGTGGTCAAAGACCCGCGCTGGGTGGATATCGTTTACGACACGTTTAGCGAAGAGGCGCCGCACTTGGCCAACCCGCAGGCGGCATACAGCGCCAGGGTAAAACGCGTTTCCTACACCAGCAGTCGCGCCGATGGCTCACCGATTGAGCTCAGCGGTTTGTTGATCTACCCGGAAAATGCCGATGGCAGCCCGTTTGACTACGCCAAGGCCGGCTTGTTGATGGGGCAGCACGGCAGAACCAAAGCGGGGCGCAACAGCTTTTCCTCGGCAGCCACATCCGATGTGCTGGTCGGTTTGCTGGCGGCGGGCAAGGGGCATGTGTTCTTTGCCCCAGACCTGATCGGTTTTGGAGATTCGGCGGGCATCGCCCAGGCTTATCTGATTACCCAAGACACGGGTACGGCGAGCCAGGACATGCTCTTGGCGGTTCGCAGTTATTTTGCGGCGCGGTTTCCGACCACACCATTGGGTCGGGATCTGCGCATTGTGGGCGGCTCTCAGGGTGGTTTTTCTGCCGTGGCGGTTATGCCTTACCTCAGCCGGCTCGCCGATATCAAAGGCGTATATGCCGGTGCGGGGCCTTACAACATTCGGCAAACCGTCACCTCGGTACTTGAGGCCTCGGCGGGGCAGCCAAGGGATGCCTACAGTGCCCATGAAAACCTGGGTTTTGCCGCTGATTATCTGACCGATATCCTCAACAGTTACCGGGCTTATGAAGGCTTTTCGTATAACGATGCGGACGTCTTTAACGGCAAGACCATGAACGCCAACTTTGTTCAGGACTTCAGCGTAAACCCGCGGAACTATCGCGCGCTGCATGCCCACCTGGGCCTAAATACGCTGGTGGACAATGGCGTTGTCTATAACGCGCCGGCTGCTGAGGTGATGCTGTTCCACCACAGCAACGATAACGTGGTGCCGGCGCAGAACAGCGTAGATATGCTGAGGTTTCTCAATAACGGCACGCATACCCTGCGCAGCGCAAGCCGTGGCGACTGCAAGGAAAACTCGTTGTACTCACGGCTGTTTGTGTTTTTCAGTGGCTCTTCATCGAAGAGCGCCCATAGCGCGTGCAGCCTGTATTTGCTGGAACACACCATAAGTGCGCTTTAGCGTGAGATACAGCCCTGGGCTGCGAGCGTTTCGCAGCCCAGGGCGAGCGCCAAAATGGCGCGCCCTCGGCATTTGATCTTCGACTGTTGCGCCCTCGAACTGCTACAGAATTTGCCGATGAATCATGCCTTTATGCTGAACACACCCGCCTGATTTCCGACCCGCTCCAAGCCTGCCTCCTGCTGCGCGGTGCGTTAAGACTGGTTTTTTCGCCGGCTGAAAAAAAGCGTTTTTTTGCGCATACATTGGGAACCTCTTCCAGCAAAGAGGTGACCGAAATGAACATTTTAATGCCCTTATTTCCGTCGCTACTGGCTCTGATGGTCAGCAGCCAGTTGCAAGCTGCCACTTACAGCCCTACTGACCGTGCCGTGGATTTACACCAATCCTCTGCCACTTATAAGGCGCCGCGCGCGATGGCCCCCGCCGCTGCCCTGGGGCTTCGCAGTTACCAGCCGACGTTTAATCTTGAGGCCTATCGGGCCTGCTCCACGTTGCGCCTGACCCCGGCTAACGGCATGCAGTACGCGTTTATCAATAGCCAGGTCAGCGTGGCGTATAGCGGCGGTTCGGCCAGCGGTTGCGGCGCGGTTGCCTTGGTGGATGCGGCAGGTAAAACCATCCCGACGGCGGAGGTCTATCGCAGCGAGTGGAGCAGTTCGCCTGCCGGTGTTGTGGGTGCCGTGACCTTGGAGCCGTTAGATGCACTGCAGCCAGGCGCGAGCTACCAGGTGAAGCGCGGTACTGCGCTGTTGGGCAGTTTTACCACCGCTGAAGGCTCGATCCCACGCGGCGCGTTAACTCAGGTGCTGGATCAGAAGGTCGCGTTTGGCGGGTTGCCATCGTCGGCACAGATTGCGCCAGCGGCCATCAATGACTTGCTACGTACTTTTCTGACCAGCCTTATTCACGACCCGGCGCTGGTGAAAACGGTGTACGACGTGCTGAGCAAGGAAGTGCCCCATCTTGCCCACCCGCAAGCGCGCTATAGCGCGCGGGTAAAGCGGGTTTCCTACACCAGCAGCGGCGCCAACGGTGTGCCGACGGTGTTGAGTGGCCTGTTGGTGTACCCGGAAAATCCCGATGGCAGTCCGTTTGATTACTCCAAAGCGGGGCTGGTGCTGGGCGAGCATGGTTCGGCAAAGTCGGCAAAACCTGCGGTGTCCTCAGCCTCGACCGCCGATGTAATTGTCGCCCTGCTGGCCGCCGGCAAGGGCCATGTGTTTTTTGCCCCTGACCTGATTGGTTTTGGCGACACTGCCGCCTTGCCGCAGGCCTATCTGGTGACCCAGGACACCGCAAGCGCCAGCCAAGACTTGCTGCTGGCCGTGCGGCGCTATTTCGCCAAGCGCTTTCCAGCCACACCACTGGGTAATGACTTGCGCATTGTAGGGGGCTCCCAGGGCGGTTTCTCTTCGGTAGCGGTTATGCCTTATTTCAGCCGTCTGGCGACGATCAAGGGCGTATTTGCCGGCGAAGGGCCTTACAACATTGAGCAAATCTTTGCTTCGTCGGTCCGGGCCATCGCCGGTCAGCCTAAAGATGCGTATGCCGCCTATGAAGACCTGAGTTTTGTGCCGGGCCATTTGCGCGACATATTGAATAGCTACCTGGCCTACCAGGGCTTTACCTACAAGGATGGCGACATCTTTACCGGCAAGGTGTTGAACCCCACCTTTGTGCAGGACTTTGTCGCCGGCAAGTACCCCCTTATGCAGCAGCACATGGGCCTTAACAGCCTGGTGAACAACAAGGTGGTGTACAACGCGCCAGCGGCCAATGTGGTGCTATTTCACTACAGCAAGGACAGCCTGGTACCTGCCCAGGACACCATCGATATGCTGAGCTTTTTGCACAATGGCAGGCATGCTCTCGCCAGTGCCACGCGTGGCGACTGCAAGGAAGACTCGCTGTTTTCCAAACTGTTCCTGACATTCAGCCATTCCAAGGAGAAAACTCACTTGGTATGCGGCGTGTATTTGCTTGATCGGGCCGTCAGCGATTTGTAATGGGGACGGAAACGCCTCAGGTCTCGCGGTAAAAAACCTCGCCTTTGTCCGGGTACCACCAATCGTGAATCTGCGGTTGGTGGTCGCTGATGACCCTCTTCGAGCGGCGCACGACATGCAAACCTTGGCGGTCCAGCGCACGGCCCATGCCGCACCTGTTGCAGAGGGCGCACAGCGAAGTGGTTTCTGCCGGTTTGATACTGCAGGCGTTGCCAGCGGCGACGGTCCAGCACATCAGCAGAAACTAGAAGTTGGACGGCATGATATTCAAGCTCACGCTCATTCTGCTGTCGGCAGAACGATTACAGCGCATTAGCCACGCCATACAGAGCGACCCAGGCAGTGAAGTGGCAGCCAGGGCGACTCTGGCGCTGACCAATAGCCGGCAAAGGGACGCTAAAACGCTCTGCAATGCCCGGTTGGCGTGTTACTTGCGTTGGTAAATGTCGCTTTCGCCATGGACGCAATTGCCATCATTGAGCCATTATCCGCACCTTGTTCTCGATTGGCTTATTTCGGCGTAGTACGAGCGCGAAGAGAAACCTGGCGATGCCTTCAATTCCCCTTCTGGTGTGTGATGACTCAAGCATGGCGCGTAAGCAGTTATTGCGTGCGCTGCCGCCTGAGTGGGCGGTGTCCATTACCGAGGTGAATAACGGCCAGGCCGGCCTTGAAGCCATTCGTAATGGCTTGGGCCGTGTGGTGCTGTTGGACCTGACCATGCCGGTGATGGATGGCTACCAGGTGCTTAACGCCGTACGCGAAGAAGGCCTGCAAGCGCACATCATCGTGATTTCCGCCGACGTGCAGGAAGAAGCCGTACGCCGCGTGCTCGACCTGGGCGCCCTGGCGTTTTTGCGCAAACCCTTCGACCCCGACGAATTTCGCGCCACCTTGCACACCCACGGCCTGCTCGCCGTGCCGCAGCAGGATATCGCCGCCAACGCCCCGGTTGTCGATGGCCCGACCAGCTTTCGCGATGCGCTACAAGAAACCGTTAACGTCGCCATCGGCCGTGCCGGTGCGCTGCTGGCGCGGGTGCTGGATGTGTTTGTGCAATTGCCGGTGCCTAACGTCAATTTGTTGGAGGTGGGCGAACTGCAGATGGCCCTGGCCGATGTGCAGCGCGGTGACGAGCGTCTGACCGCCATCTGCCAGGGTTATATCGGCAGCGGTATTGCTGGCGAAGCGCTGCTGATTTTCCATGACTCGGAAATTGCCGATATGGCCACGCTGCTGCACCGCGATGGCACCGATGGCGGCGACCTGGAAATGCTCCTCGACCTCTCCACCCTGTTGATTGGCGCCTGTCTGGCGGGGATTGCCGAGCAGATCGACGTGGTCTTTTCCCAGAGCCACCCGCAGATTCTTGGCGAGCACCTGTCCATCGATGAGCTGATTCAGGTGAACAGCCGGCGCAATCAGAAAACCCTGGCGGTGGAAATCAGCTACAGCCTGGAAGGCCATGACATTCACTTCGACCTGTTGATGTTGTTCAGCGAAGACTCAGTGCAGTTGCTGAACAAAAAACTCGCGTACTTGCTGACTTAGGCGGCCACCATGAACGAGCCGATCGACCTCAACGAATTCCACTGGCTGCTCGCGATCGTGCAGAGCATTGACGTGGGCGTGGTGGTGTTCGACGAGGACTACCGGGTGCTGGTTTGGAACACGTTCATGGAAAACCGCACCGGCGTTCAGCCGGCGGTGGCCAACGGCAGTTCGTTCTTTGAGTTGTTCCCGGAAGTGGACAGCAAGTGGTTTCGCAAAAAGGTTGAAGGTGTCGCGGCCCTGGGGACGCCGGCGTTTACCGTGTGGGAGCAACGGCCGTACCTGCTGCGCTTCAAGAACTATCAGCCGATCACCGGCCGCGAAGATTTTATGTACCAGAACACCACGTTGTTTCCCTTGCGTTCGACCCATAACGAAATAGGTCAAATCTGCTTGGTGATCTATGACGTCACCGATGTGGCCAACAACCGTCGGCAACTGCTTTCAGCCAACGCAGAGCTACAAAAACTCTCGAGCACCGACCGCCTCACCGGTCTGTACAACCGTGGTCACTGGGAAGAAAGTCTGCAAAAGGAACACGCCCGCCATCGTCGCTATGACAGCAAGGCGACGTTGATCATGCTCGACATCGACCACTTCAAACGTATCAACGATACCCACGGCCACCAGGCGGGCGACAAGGCGATCCAGCGCGTGGCTGACTCAATTCGCGAGTTGATCCGCGACGTCGATGTGGCCGGCCGTTATGGCGGCGAAGAGTTTGTGATTCTGCTGCCCGACACTTCCAGAGAAGGCGGCCGCGTGTTTGCCGAACGTTTGCGCCAACATGTGGCGGCGCTGCGTATCGAACATGCGGGTGAAAAACTGCAGATGACCATCAGCCTGGGCGTGGCCGACCTGGCGACGTCTCCCGACCACCATGAAGAATGGATTCGCTGGGCGGATGAGGCGTTGTATGCCTCGAAGGAAGATGGCCGTAACCGCGTGACGGTGTACGGCTAAACCCCCTACAGCCGCTCGATGGGGCGGTAATCGGCGCCCAATTGCTCGGCCAACAAGCGGGCGCGCCCTAACCGAATCGGCCCGCTTTCGATATCCACCAACACCGTCGGGCAAGCCATCGGCGCCAAGGCTGGCCATTCGCGCAAGCGCCCATCGGTAATCACCAACACGCGCTGCTGTTCGGCTGGCTTGCTGCGCTGGCGCTGCGCCAGCCATTGGCCGGTTTGCACTAACCCGTCAATCAACGGCGTACCGCCGCCGGCGCCGAGTTCATTCAGCCACGCCAACATCGCCGCCGAGCTTTTTTGCCCTTGAAAGTGCCACTGCGCCTGCATGCCTGTGGCGTGTAAAACCGCCAGGCGTACGCGTTGTTGATAAGCCTGTTGCAGCACCGTGCTGAGCAGCCCTTTGGCCTGGCTTAAGGCGCCATGCCGGCGGGTTGAGGCTGAGGCATCCACCACCAACACCCACAGCTCGCTGGGGCGCTGGGTTCGGGGTTTACGCTGCAGCTCGCTGGCCCGTTGCGGCCGCCCGCGCAGCAAGGTGGCCAGCCAGTCGATAGCGCCCGTCTGCCCCGGTCGGGAGGCGCCCTGACGGCCACCGCTGAGCGGGCCGGGTCGAGGTCTGGCATCCGCGCCAGTGACCTGTCGCGGGCGGATGCTTAAGGCTTTTTTGGCCAGCGCGGCAGTTCGCGCGCCGCCCCGGTTGGCATCGCTTGCGCTGGTAATTCACCCCATTGGCCTTCGCCGCTGCTACCGGCCGGTGGCGAGGATGGCGGCTTGGACTGCGGTGGCTGAGCGGCTGGCGGTGGTGGCGTCTCGCGGCGCCGATGTTCCAAGGCGAACGCCTCAACGGCATCGATATCTTCAGTAGTAATTACGCTGTCACCGCGCCACGCAGCATGGGCACGGGCAGCGCGCAGCCAGACCAAATCAGCACGCAGGCCGTCGACACCCGCGGCGTAACAACGCTCGGCAATCTGGTTAACGCTGGCATCGTCCAAGGCGATTTGGCCGAGCAATTGCCGAGCCGCCAGGCAACGCTCACGCAGGGCCTGCTGCTGCGGTTGCCACTGCTCCACGAAGCCGTTTGGGTCGGCATCAAAGGCCAGGCGGCGGCGGACGATTTCGGCCCGCGCCGCGGGTTGCGGCTGGGCGTCGAGGATCACTTTCAGGCCAAAACGGTCCAGCAGTTGCGGGCGCAGTTGGCCTTCTTCCGGGTTCATGGTGCCGATCAGCACAAAGCGCGCAGCGTGCTGGTGGGAAATGCCGTCGCGCTCGATATGGTTAACGCCGCTGGCGGCCACATCCAGCAGCAAATCCACCAGGTGGTCGGGCAGCAGATTCACTTCATCCACATACAACACACCGCCATCGGCTTTGGCCAACAAGCCGGGGGAAAACTGCGCGCGGCCCTCACCCAGGGCGGCATCCAGATCCAGGGTGCCGACGATGCGTTCCTCGCTGGCGCCCAGGGGCAGGGTGACGAATTGGCCGCCCGGCAGCAGCTGCGCCACGCCGCGCGCCAGGGTCGATTTGGCCATGCCGCGCGGCCCTTCAATCAACACGCCACCAATGGCCGGGTCGATGGCCGCCAGGCACAACGCCAGCTTTAGCGAGTCAGCGGCAACGACAGCGGCGAGGGGGAATTGAGGGGTCATGGCTGGGCTCGCATTGGCGGGTAGGGGACGTAGGGTGCGCACAGCACACCCTACTCTTCGCTGTCGATCAACAGGTTTTCCAGGGCGTCGCGGTACTCGCCGGGCTCTTGCCACAGGCCGCGTTGCTGGGCTTCCAGCAGGCGTTCGGTGATATCGCGTAGGGCGCCGGGGTTGTGTTGCTGGATAAAGTCGCGGGTGTCTTTGTCGAGCAAATAGGCATCGGTGAGCAGCTGGTATTGGTGGTCGTCGATCAGTTCGCTGGTGGCGTCGAAGGCACACAAATAATCCACGGTGGCGGCCAGTTCAAAGGCGCCTTTGTAGCCGTGGCGTTTCATGCCTTCGATCCATTTTGGGTTGGCCGCACGGGCGCGCACCACGCGGTTGAGTTCTTCTTTCAGGGTGCGAATACGTGGGTTATCCGGTTGGCTGTTATCGCCGTGGTAACTGGCCACGCTGCTGCCGCGCAGGGTTTCCACGGCGGCGAGCATACCGCCTTGGAATTGGTAGTAATCGTTGGAGTCGAGGATGTCGTGCTCGCGGTTGTCCTGGTTATGCAGCACCGCCTGCAAACGCTCCAGGCGCTGCACAAACTGCTCGCGCGCTGGCGTGCCGCTATCGCCGGCGCCATAGGCATAGCTGCCCCAATTCAGATAGACCTCGGCCAGGTCGGCACGGGTTTGCCACAGGCGCTCTTCGATGGCGTTCTGGATGCCGGCGCCATACGCACCGGGTTTGCTGCCAAACACCCGCCAACCGGCTTCGCGGCGCGCTTGTTCGGCGGCCATGCCTTGGCTTTGCAGGCGCTGCTTTTCCACGCGCACGCGGGCGGCCAGCGGGTTCATAGCGTCCGGTTCATCAAGCTCGGCCACGGCTTGTACGGCGGCATCGAACAGGCGGATCAGGTTGCTAAAGGCATCGCGGAAAAACCCGGACACACGCAGGGTGACGTCCACCCGTGGCCGGTCGAGCAACGACAGCGGCAAGATCTCGAAATCTTCCACACGCTGGCTGCCGGCCTGCCATACCGGGCGCACGCCCATCAGCGCCATGGCCTGGGCCATATCGTCGCCGCCGGTGCGCATGGTGGCGGTGCCCCAGACCGATAAGCCGAGCTGGCGCAGGTGGTCGCCGTGGTCTTGCAGGTGGCGCTCCAGCAGCAGGCTGGCGGATTGGAAACCGATGCGCCAGGCGGTCGGCGTGGGCAAATTGCGTACATCCACTGAATAGAAATTGCGCCCGGTGGGCAGTACATCCAGGCGCCCACGACTGGGCGCGCCGCTCGGCCCGGCCGGCACAAAGGCGCCGCGCAGGGCGCTGAGCAGGCCATGCATTTCGGCTGGGCCGCAGGCGTCCAGGGTTGGCGCGACCTGTTCTTGGAGCGCTTGGAGGACGGCCTGGGTGTGCTCGCCGCAAATCGGCGCTGCGCCATTCAAGGCCGTTTCGATCAACTGCACCGCATGCAGCTCCAGGCGTTCACGGGTATCGCCGTGGGTGCGCCAGCTGTCGCTGCTGACTGCCTGCAATGCATCAGGCCGTGGCCCTTGCCACAGCGCGGCCATCTCGCAGTTAAGCGGGTTGAAGCCCAACTCAAGATCTTTGGCCAACGCCTGCAACAGGCTGGCGTTGCGGCCTTTGCCATCGCCACGGGGAATACGCAGCAGCGCCAGCAAGGTATCCAACCGCAGGCGCCCGGCGGGCGATTCACCGAACACATGCAGGCCATCGCGGATCTGCGATTCCTTTAAATCACACAGGTAGGCGTCCAGCTGTGGCAGCCAGGAATTGGGGTCTTCGTTGATCTGCAATTGCAGCTCGCGGTCGAGCTGGGTCGCCCGCACTAGCTCAAGAATCTCAGTGCGTAGCTCCAGGGCGCGGCGTTCGTCGAGCAGCGAGGCGTCGTAGTACTCATCCGCCAAGCGCTCGATATCGCGCAGCGGGCCATAGCTTTCGGCGCGGGTTAACGGCGGCATCAGGTGGTCGATGATCACCGCCTGGGTACGCCGTTTGGCCTGCGCGCCTTCGCCGGGGTCGTTGACGATAAAGGGGTACACGTTGGGCGTCGGGCCGAGGATGGCGTCGGGCCAGCAGGTGTCGGACAGGCCCACGCTTTTGCCCGGCAGCCATTCCAGGTTGCCGTGTTTGCCGACATGCACCACGGCGTTTATGGCGAAGGTGTGGCGTAGCCAGAAGTAGAACGCCAGGTAACCGTGGGGCGGCACCAGATCGGGGTCGTGGTATACGGCACTGGCATCGAGCTGATAACCACGGGCGGGTTGGATACCGACAAAGGTCAGGCCATAACGCAGGCCGGCAATCATCATGCGGCCGCTGCGGAACATTGGGTCTTGCTGCGGCTCGCCCCAGCGTTCGCTTACGGCGTGCCGGTTGACCTCTGGCAACTGGGCGAAATAGCGCTGGTAATCTTCCAGCGCCAGGCTTTGCGCGCAGGGGCGCAAGTCGAGGTTGTCGAGGTCGTTGGTGACGCCGCCCAGCAGCTCATGGATCAGCGCGGTGCCGGTGTCGGGCAATCCTTCGACCGGGTAACCCTCGCTTTGCAGCGCACGCAGAATATTTAGCGCGGCGGCTGGGGTGTCCAGGCCGACGCCATTGCCAATACGGCCGTCGCGGGTCGGGTAGTTGGCCAGCACCAGGGCGATGCGTTTATCCGCATTCGGCACACGCGCCAGCTCGACCCAGCGGCGCGCCAGTTCGGCGACAAAATCCATCCGCCCCAGGTCGGCTTCGTAGCACACCACATCGCTCTGACTGCGCTCGCTACGCCAGGCCAGGCCTTTAAAGCTGATGGGGCGGGTGATGATCCGTCCGTCCAGTTCCGGCAGGGCGATATGCATGGCCAGGTCACGTGAGCCCAGGCCTTGCGGGTTGGCCAGCCACAGCGGCTGGTTATCCAGGGCGCAGATGGCTTGCAGCACCGGCACATCGCGGCGGAACGGGCGCAGGTTGGGCTGCTCGGGGTTGGACTGGGCAAAGCCGGTGGTATTGATGATCAGGCTGGCGGCGCTTTCGTCGAGCAAATCTTCCACCACGGCAAAGCACGCGGCTTCTTTCAAACTGGCCACGGCGATAGGCAGCGGGTTAAGCCCCTGGGCGCTCAGGCGCTCGCAGAAGCGGTGGATAAACGCGGTGTTCGCCGACTGCACATGGGTGCGGTAGAACAGCAGGCCGATCACCGGCTGACTCGTTACCCAGCTGGTTTGCCAATCCGCCAGCGACGCATTGGCGCTGCTCGGGTGATAAACGCCCACGCGCGCCAACGGCTTGGGCTCAACCCAGGGGTAATCGCCCTTGAGCCAGGTGCTGGCTAAGTAATGAAACAGCTGCTGGGCGTTATCCACACCGCCTTGGCGCAGGTACTGCCACAGGCGTTCGGCCTGCTCGGCCGGCACATTGCCTAAGCGGGTCAGTTCGGGATCGGGGCTGTCATCGCCGGGCACCAGGATCAGTGTGGCGCCCCGTTCAGCCAACTCGATCAGGCGCTCAATGCCGTAACGCCAATAGCTCAGGCCGCCGTGTACCGACACCAGAATCACCTTGGCGTGTTGCAGCACCTCTTCGACATAGAGGTCCACCGAGGCGTGGTTCTGCAACTGTGCAGGGCTGGCCAAGCGCAGGCTGGGGTAGTGCTCCGGCAGGTTTTGCGCAGCGGCGGCGAGCAGGGATAAGTGCGAATCGCCGGTGCACAGAATCACCACATCCGCAGGGGTTTGCGCCAGGTGCGCAATGCCATCAGCGGGAACGAAACCACCGGGTTGGGTGCGAAGCAAATGCAAAACAGAGTCAGCCGCTGTGCATCCCTCTCCCGCTTGCGGGAGAGGGACCGAGGGAGAGGGGCTTTTGCGCGTTCAGCATTTGCAAGGGTAAAGAGCCAAAAGCGCCCTCTCCCCAGCCCTCTCCCGCAAGCGAGAGAGGGAGCAAAATCACCCGCAAAAGCGGCGGCCGTGTCTTCACGCCAGCGCCGTACGCAGTTCGTTGCTAATCACCGCCTTATCCAACTCCTGGCCAATAATCACCAAATGGCTGGCGCGCGTTTCATCGCTGCGCCAGGCGCGGTCGAAGTGTTTGTCGAAGCGCTTGCCCACGCCTTGAATCAACAGGCGCATGGGTTTGTTCGGAATGGCGGCAAAGCCCTTGATACGCAGCACGCCATGGCGCTCGACCAGGCCGTTGAGGGCGGCCAGCAACTGCGCCTCTTGCACTTCGGGCAGCTCCACGGAGAAGGAGTCGAACTCGTCGTGGTCGTGCTCTTCGTGGTCTTCCAGGTCGTGGTGGGTTTTGCGGCTGTCGATATGCAGCTCGGTTTCCGAGTTCAAACCGAGCAATACCGACAGCGGCAGCACACCGCTGCGCGCCTCGATCACTTTCACCGCTGGCGGCAACTCTTCAGCCACTTCGGCGCGCACGGCGGCCAGGGCTTCGGGGCTGAGCAGGTCGGCTTTGTTGAGGATGACCAAGTCGGCGCTGGCCAGTTGGTCGGCGAACAGCTCGTGCAGGGGCGATTCGTGGTCCAGGTTGGGGTCTTCGCGGCGCTGGGCGTCTACCTGATCCGGGAACGCGGCAAAGGTACCAGCGGCCACGGCCGGGCTGTCGACCACGGTGATAACCGCGTCGACGGTGCAGGCATTGCGGATTTCCGGCCAGTTAAAGGCCTGTACCAGCGGCTTGGGTAGGGCCAGGCCCGAGGTTTCGATCAGGATTTGGTCGAGGTCGCCACGGCGCGCCACCAGCTCACGCATCACCGGGAAAAATTCCTCTTGTACAGTGCAGCACAGGCAGCCATTGGCCAGCTCATAGACGCGGCCATTGGCTTCTTCTTCTGTGCAGCCGATGGTGCATTGCTTGAGGATTTCACCGTCGATGCCCAGCTCGCCAAACTCATTGACGATCACCGCAATACGCCGGCCCTCAGCGTTGTCGAGCATATGGCGCAGCAAGGTGGTTTTGCCGGCGCCGAGAAAGCCGGTAACGATGGTGACAGGAAGTTTGGCCAAGCTTTTCATCGGTTGCAGCCCTGTTTGATACGCGCGAAATCGGATCGGCGGGCAGCGGCGAGGACTGCAGCGAGCAAGGGGCTCGCATCAGGCGTTCGCTACCGGATCACCCCGCCCGGTTGAATGCAGTGTCAAGGCAGGTCTCCTGGCTCACGACTTGGTCTCTACCGGCTTACCGGGAGGCCGCTTTCTTCGCCTTCCCGCTGGAGCAGTGGCATTGGAAGAAAGACTGTCGTTCACAGTTGCGGGGGCAGCCGCGGTTTTGGCTGTAACTCAGCGCACCGCGTTCCCTCTTAGCTCTGGCGCTGGCGCGCAGAGAACCTTGAAGCAAGCAAGGCTACGCAGTGCGGGGGGATGGGTCAAATTGGCGTGCGTCGCATTTAAATGCGGTAAACGGGCTGCTTCTGGCTCTTTCCCGCCATTTAATGGCAAGCCGAAGTTTTATCGCATCACAAGGTGATGCAGCCGTTTGGGCTCACCGTTGGCAATGTGGCTATCCGGCGCGACTAGCCCGACGTGGTGATTCGGCGTTGACCTTTGCCAGCGAAAATGGTGTTCTAGCGCGCTGTTTCAGGTGTCTTGCGTCGTCGTGCGCAAGGTGAAACGGGAAGTCGGTGCCGCTCTGAGTAGCCAGTCCGACGCTGCCCCCGCAACGGTAGGCGTGTGTTGAAGCCTTCAACAACGCGAGCCCGGAGACCGGCCTGAATTCATCCAGTTTGGCAAAACCCGCGGTGGGCGGGCGCAAGCCGGAAGTCTGATTGCATTCGCAGTCGGCTCCTCGTGCGTTCCCTTCTGCTACGTTTTCATTTCCAGTTCAGAGGGAACGGTCATGTCCAGTAGCACCCTTACACATTCTGCCGAGGCCAGCGCCTCGCTTTCGCAGCGCCTGACCTTGGCGATTGGCGCCGGTCTGCTCGGTGCGTTACTGGTGTATTTCGCCGGTTTTTCCCATATCGAGGCGGTGCATAACGCGGCCCACGATACCCGTCACAGTGCCGCATTTCCGTGCCACTAAGGGGTCGCTGTGATGATTAAGCGAGTTGCACAAACCGCCGGTTTTGCTGGCCTGGCCGCCGCCCTGTTGCTGACGTTGCTGCAAAGCTTTTGGGTGGCACCCTTGATTCTTCAGGGCGAGACTTTTGAGAGCGCCGAGCCGGCGACTGAACAAGTGGTCGCTGAGCACAGCCATGAAGCGGGTGCTGCTGCCCACACCCATGAACACAGCAGCGAGGCCTGGTCGCCAGAAGACGGTTGGCAGCGTGTGCTGTCCACCACCGGTGGCAATCTGGTGGTCGCGGTAGGTTTCGCGCTGATGCTGGCGGGCCTTTTTACCTTGCGCGCTCCCGGCCGTACCCGTGATGGCTTGTTCTGGGGCTTGGCTGGTTTCGCCACCTTTTGCCTGGCGCCATCGCTGGGTTTACCACCGGAATTGCCGGGCACGGCGGCGGCTGATTTGCAGCTGCGTCAGTACTGGTGGATCGGTACCGCGACGGCCACGGCGGTCGGCTTGGCCTTACTGGTGTTTGCTCGTCACTGGGCAGTGAAGATTGTCGGTGCGGTGTTGTTGGCTGTGCCTCATGTGATCGGCGCTCCGCAGCCTGAGGTGCATTCCAGCCTGGCACCGGAAGCTCTGGAACATCAGTTTATCTGGGCGTCGTTGATCACCAATGCGCTGTTCTGGTCGGCCCTGGGTCTGCTGAGCGCTTGGCTGTATCGTCGCTTTGCCGGTAACAGCGCGGTTTAATCCGCCGCTGCGGTTGCGCATAAACCCGCTGATGGGCACCGGTCCTCAGCGGGTTTTTTCTTATCTATTGCGGGCGTTTCTCGTGCCTATTGTCGCGCCTTATATCGCTGGAATTGGCTGCCGCCTGGGGTGCAGCGAGGACGAGTTGCGTCGGCTGCTGGAGCAGACGTTGCACCGCCATGGCTTAAGCCTGGCCGACCTCGCTGGGCTGGCCAGCGTTGCGCACAAACGTGAAGAAGCAGGGCTGCTGGCCTTGGCGCACAGCCTGAATCTGCCGTTGGCTTGGTTTGCGCCTGAGCAGTTGCAGCGGGTGGGTGATCGTACCGGTGACCTCTCGCCGATTGCACTGCGCGTGACGGGCACTGCCAGTGTCGCCGAAGCCTGCGCACTGGCGCAGGTCGAGGCGTTGAGCAGCAAACGAGCCAATTTGCACAGTGGTAAACACAGCAGCGCCCAGGCAACGGTGGCCATCGCTGGGGTAGAGGAGAGCGTATGACGGTTTATTTTATCGGTGCCGGCCCGGGCGACCCCGAGCTGATCACAGTCAAAGGCCAACGCCTGATCCGCAGCTGTCCAGTGTTGCTGTATGCCGGTTCGCTGGTGCCCGAAGCGGTGCTCGACGGGCATAACGCCGACACCGTGGTGAACACGGCTGAGCTGCATCTGGATGAAATCATCGCCCTGATCGAAGCCGCCCACCGTCGCGGCCAGGACGTGGCCCGTGTGCACTCCGGTGACCCGTCGCTGTATGGCGCCATTGGCGAGCAGATCCGCCATTTGCGACGTCTGCATATCCCCTTTGAAATTATCCCCGGCGTTACCGCTACCGCAGCCTGCGCCGCCCTGCTGGAAAGTGAGTTAACGCTGCCGGGCATCGCCCAGACGGTGATCCTTACCCGCTACGGCAGCCGTTCAAAAATGCCGGCCGGCGAAGCGCTGGCCGACCTGGCGCGCCATGGCACCACCATGGCCATTCACCTGGGCGTGCAGCACTTGGCCAAGATCGTTCAGGAGCTGCTGCCGCACTACGGCACCGATTGCCCGATTGCCGTGGTGCACCGCGCCAGTTGGCCGGACCAGGATTGGGTGGTCGGTACGCTGGCCGATATTGAGGCCGGCGTGGCGGCTAAAGGCTTCCAGCGCACGGCGTTGATTGTGGTCGGCCGGGTGCTGGCGGCGGATGCCTTTGCTGACTCCAACCTGTACCGCGCCGGCCACGCCCATCTTTTTCGCCCCGCCAGCGAATAGGCGCCAGCCCAGGAAACGCGAGGGCTGGCCGTTGGTCGGTAAAAAATAACCAAGTATTTTTGCCGGCCGCTGTAACGCCGTTATGGGTCTTAACTCTACCTCTATGCCGGGACTGAATAAGCCTATTACGGCCGGCACTCTTCCTTTTCAGAGGTATAACAACATGACCATGAAATCCGCCGCTGCTGGTGCCGCCCTCGCTCTGGCCGCTGCTAGCCTGTTCGCCGGGATGTCCACCCAAGTATTCGCTGCCGATGCCAATGTGCATTGCTATGGCGTGAACGGTTGCAAAGGCCAGAACGACTGCAAAACCGCGAGCAATGCCTGTAAAGGCCAGGGTTCTTGCAAAGGTCAGGGCTTTAAGGCGATGACTGCAGCAGCCTGCACCGAAGCGGGTGGCAAGGTCGGCGAGTAAATGCATCTGGGGCGGCCTGCAAGGGCCGCCCCGCTGCTGCGGAGCGTGCAATGTCTTTTTCTACCGCTGTTAGCGCCCCTGCATTCCTGGGTTATGGCTTGGGTTTGCGCACGGCCTATTACGACGAAATTTTGCACACCAATCCGCCCGTGGATTGGTTTGAAGTACTAACGGAAAACTACTTGGTCGAGGGCGGCAAAGCGCTGTATTACCTCGACGCTATTGCCGAGCGTTATCCGCTGGTGATGCATGGCGTGTCGCTATCCATCGGTGGGCCTCATCTACTGGATATGGCCTATCTACAACAGGTACGGCAGCTGGCCGAGCGCGTGGGGCCGGCATGGATTTCCGATCATCTGTGCTGGAGCCGCGGCAACGCGCATCAGCTGCATGACCTCCTGCCTTTGCCTTATACCGAAGAAAGCCTGAATTACGTCGCCGCCCGGGTGCGCCAGGTGCAGGATTTTCTCGGGCGGCCGCTGGTGCTGGAGAACGTGTCCAGCTACGTGCGCAGCGCTTCCGATGAGTTCACCGAATGGCAGTTTTTGGCAGCCTTAAGCGAGTTGAGCGGCTGCGAGCTGCTGCTGGATATCAACAACGTGTATGTCAGCTCCCGCAATCACGACTTTGATCCGTGGGCGTTTATCAGCGCTTTACCGCCTGGGCGTATCCGTCAGCTGCACCTGGCGGGCCACAGCGATTACGGCACTTATGTGATCGATACCCACGACAGCCCGGTAAGCGACCCGGTGTGGCAGCTGTACCAGCGCACCGTGCAGCACCTGGGCCCGGTGGCAACATTGCTTGAACGCGATGATCATTTTCCGCCGTTGAGCGAGTTGTTAACCGAGCTTGAACAGGCTCGCGAGCTCGCCACCGCGGCCTTGATGCGAGAGCCGGTATGCGCTTAAGGGAATGGCAACTGAGCGTCGAGGCCTATCTGTTGGCTGGCCAAGCTCAACCCGCGCCGGCGCTGTTGGGTAGCGTGCAGGGCAGTGCAACGTTGAGCGCTGAAACCGGCTTGGCGATCTACCACAACGCCTACCGCGCGCGCCTGCTGGAAACCCTGCGCGGCGATTTTCCGGCTGTGCTGGCGTGGCTGGGTGACGAGGATTTTGAACAACTGGCAGCCGCCTATTTGCAGGCGAATCCGTCCGAGCATTTCAGCCTGCGTTGGTTGGGCGCGCGTTTTCCCGCGTTTATCGAAGCGGGCGAGCATCCTGTCGCCCTGGCTGAGCTGGCGCGCTTGGAGTGGGCCTTTACCCTGGCCTTCGATGCACCGGCCGGCGACCCGCTGACGCTGGAACAGATGGCCACCCTGCCGCCGGCCGAATGGCCAAATCTGCGCGTTACCTGGTTGCCTTCGGTGCAGCGTTTACCCCATGCCTATAACAGTCTCGCGGTCTGGCGGGCGGCTAGGCGTGACGAGCCACTGCCCGCGAGCGAAGGGTTACCGGCACCGCTGCTGTGCCTGGTGTGGCGCCAGGGGCTGCAAGGTCAGTTTCGTACGCTGGCCGCCAACGAAGCCCAGGCGCTGCTTGGCATGACCGAGGGCAGCTGGAGCTTCGCCGAGCTGTGCCTGAGCCTAGAGACGGTGCACGAGCAGCCGGCTGCGCAGGCTGCTGGGTGGCTCAAGCAATGGCTGAGCGAGGGGTTGTTGCAACGGGCCGATCTGTACGGTTGAAAAAGCCCGCAGCTGCGTATGCCACGGGCCGAGTTTGTGCTTTAGCCTCGGCGGCAAATTTACGCAGGGAGCGGTTATGGCAGCTGTCGAGAACATTACGTACTACCTGGAAATGCACAGCGCCGATCAAGTGCGCGGCAAACCCCTGCCAGCGGCGTTGAGCATTGTTGAATGCGCTATCAAGCAGTTCCAGCTCAACCGTTTTCTCTACCAATTGGTTGGCGGCCCTTGGGAGTGGACCGACAAGTTGGTGTGGACTGACCAGCAATGGCGTGAGCTGGTGGAGACAGACAACCACCGCACCTTTGTTGCCTATGAACAGGGCGCCATCGCCGGCTATTACGAGTTGCAGCGCAATGCCGAGGGCGAGGTGGAGATTCTCTACTTTGGCCTGGTGGAAGATTTCTTCGGCAAAGGCTTTGGCGGGCCGCTGCTGACCCACGCGCTGGAATCGGCGTGGGGCTGGGAAGGCACTCGTCGTGTGTGGGTGCACACTTGCACGTTGGATCACCCGAGTGCGCTGGGCAATTACCAGGCGCGGGGGTTGCAGGTTTACAAGCAAGAGGTGGAGGCAGTTTGAACGATGGTGCGCACCATCGGCCCTACAAAATCGGCGAAATCAGGCGCGCAATGCGCATGCCCAGTTGCCGCAGGCGGTGAATATTCTGGTCGTCGCCAGCGGCCAATTCCAAGGATTGGGCAAAGTCGTTTTCCAGCATGTGTTGCACTTCCAGGGCGAAGTCCTGGTCGACAGTGATCAGCATGATTTCGAAGTTCAGGCGAAAGGAGCGGTTGTCCAAATTGGCGCTGCCAATGGCGGCCATTTTCTGGTCGATCAGCACCACCTTTTGATGCAAAAAACCAGGCTGGTAGCGAAACACCCGTACGCCGGTGTGCAGGGCGTTAAAGGCGTACAGGCTGGAGGCGGCATAAACGGTGCGGTGGTCGGGGCGCGAAGGCAGCAAGATACGCACATCAACGCCGCGCAGCACCGCCAGGCGTAAGGCCGCCGATACCGCCTCGTCGGGGATAAAGTACGGGCTGGTTATCCACAGGCGCTCCCGCGCGCAGTTGATCGCTTCAACGAAAAACAACGAGCAGGTTTCCTGTGCATCTGCCGGGCCGCTGGTGAGCACCTGGCAGAGTTTGCCTTCGGCGCCGTATGCCTCCGGCAAGATCAGCGGCGGTAGCTGGCGGGTAGCCCAGAACCAGTCTTCGGCAAACGACTCCTGCAAGCAGGCCACCGCTGGGCCGCGCAATTCCAGATGGGTGTCGCGCCAGGGCGCCAGCGGCGCTTTCAGGCCGAGGTATTCGTCGCCGACGTTAAGCCCGCCGAGAAAACCAAAGTCGCCATCGACCACGACGATTTTGCGGTGGTTGCGAAAATTCAGCTGGAAGCGATTAAGGATGCCGCGATGGGTGCTGAACGCCCGTACATCAACGCCGCCATTGCGCAAGGTTCGTATATAACGCCCCGGCAGTGCGTGGCTGCCAATGCTGTCGTAGAGCAGGTAAACCGCCACGCCAGCAGCGGCGCGTTCCATCAGCAGGGCTTGCAGGCGGCGACCGAGGTGGTCGTCGTGGATGATAAAAAACTGCACCAGCACCACCTGCCGGGCCTTGGCGATGGCGGCGAAAATCGCCTCAAAGGTGGCGTTTCCATCAACCAACAGGCGCACTTGGTTGTTTGCCAGACACGGCATATGGCCCAGCGCGGGCAAGGCGCGCAGGGTTTGGTAGGCGTCGGTGTCTTGCGCGGCCAGGGCTTCTTCGGCCCACGGGCGCCAGTTGAGGTCGCCCATGGCCCGGCGCATTTCCCGGTCGGCCAGGCGGCGCGCACGTACGTAAGCGTCGAAGGTGCTGCGGCCGAATACCAGATAGGGAATTAGCGTTAGGTAGGGGATAAACAGCAGCGACAACGCCCAGGCAATTGAGCCCTGTGCGGTGCGTACGGTGAGAATGGCGTGTATGGCGGCGCAAAAGCCCAATATATGAGTAAGTGCTATCAGGTAACCGAACAGAGGTGGAATGATCAGGTCCATGCCGGGGTCGCTTGGGCAATGTGCTGACATGCAATGTGCCGTGTATAGCTGCAACTGTCACCCTCGGCCAGCGTCTACATCCCTGCCGCTATTACCTTTGCGCCGTTAACTACCTGCCAAAAGGACCGTGCCGTATGAAGATTCACCTTGTTCTCGCCGCTACTGCTGCGCTCTGTGTGTCGCCTCTGCTGCAAGCTCAGCAACTGCAGCCGGGGCTGTGGGAAATCAATTCAAAAAATCTGCAGGTTAACGGCCAGCAACTGCCCGACCTGCAACTACTGATGGGCAGCCTGCCGCCTGAGCAACGCAAAATGGCCGAGCAGGCGATGGCCAAACAGGGCGTGGCCATGGCCGGCAATGGCGTGCGTATGTGCATTACCCCGCAGCAGGCGCAGACCGACAAGCTGCCGCTGCAAGGTATGCAAGCGGGTTGCTCGCAGCAGATCACCGAGCGCACGCCGCAGATGCTCAAATTCAACGTCAGCTGCCCACAGGGCAAAGGCCAGGGGCAGACTACCTTTTTGAGCGCGCGTGAGTTTGTTACCACCGTCAACGGCACGTTTTTAATGGGTGGCCAAAACCAGCAGGGGCGGATGGAATCGCAAGGGCGTTGGTTGGCGGCGGACTGTTCAAGCTTGCCAAAGCGTCAACCTTAACGCTGATCTCGCGGCGCAATTAAAACGCCAGTTCCACGTGAAACCCCTGGCCATGCTGGCTTACAGCACGGGTGCAGGGGTTTTTTATGCGCCGGGGGAAAATCAGGCTTGCCGGAATTCGACGTTTAATTGTTATAGTATAACAATTACATCGCCCACCCCGGATGAGACTTCTGCCATGCATGACCCCCGTTTACCCGTCACCGTGCTGTCCGGCTTTCTCGGCGCCGGTAAAAGCACCCTGCTCAATCACATCTTGCGTAACCGCGAAAACCTGCGGGTGGCGGTGATCGTCAACGACATGAGCGAAATCAACATTGATGGCAGCGAGGTGCAGCGCGATGTCAGCTTGAATCGCGCCGAAGAAAAACTGGTGGAGATGAGCAACGGCTGCATCTGCTGCACCCTGCGCGAAGACCTGCTGGAAGAGGTCAACCGCTTGGCCCGTGACGGCCGTTTCGACTATCTGCTGATCGAGTCCACTGGCATTGCCGAGCCATTGCCGGTAGCGGAAACCTTCACCTTTCGTGGCGAAGACGGCCTGAGCCTAAGCGATGTAGCGCGCCTGGACACTATGGTCACGGTGGTCGATGGCCTGAACTTTCTCCGTGATTACCAAGAGGCTGAAAGCCTGGCCAGCCGTGGTGAAGTGGTGGGCGAAGACGACGAGCGTTCGATTACCGACCTGCTGATTGAGCAGGTAGAGTTCGCCGACGTCATTCTGATCAGCAAGATCGACCTGATCTCCCGCGAAGACCGCGCCGAGCTAATGGGCATTCTCGCCAGCCTCAATACCCACGCGGAAATCCTGCCGATGGTGATGGGGCAGGTGGCGTTGGGGAAAATCCTCGACACCGGCCGCTTTGACTTCGAGCGCGCCGCTCAGGCGCCTGGCTGGCTTAAAGAACTGCGCGGCGAACACCTGCCGGAAAGTGAGGAATATGGCATTGCCTCCTTTGCCTACCGCGCGCGCCGGCCGTTTCATCCGCAGCGTTTTTTCGACTTTATCAACCGCGAATGGAGCAACGGCCGGCTGCTACGTTCGAAAGGGTTTTTCTGGTTGGCGAGCAAACATCAGGACGCCGGCAGTTGGTCGCAGGCGGGTGGCTTGATGCGCTACGGTTTTGCCGGCCGTTGGTGGCGGCATGTGCCTAAAGAGCAGTGGCCGCAGGATGACGAAGGCGTGGCCACCGTTATGCGTCATTGGAGCGCCGAGGTGGGTGATTGCCGGCAGGAGCTGGTGTTTATCGGGCAGAACATCGACTTTGCCCAGCTTGGCGCCGAGCTGGATGCTTGCCTGTTAAACGATGCGGAGCTGGCCAGCGGCGCGCAAGGCTGGGCGCATTACGCCGACCCTTTCGGACCCTGGCACGAAGCCGCGTAGGTTAGCGATCCATCCATACGCCACGGTTTTGCTTTTCGCAGGCCGGCTTAAGGTAGGCGGCATCACTGGCTACGCCGTAGTAGTGGATATCCTGCTGGTACGGCGTGCCCGGCACTTTGGCCGAACGGCAAACACCAAACGAGCCCGCCGGGCATTGTTCAACATAGTCGACGGTAACTTTCTGGCCCTTCAGCGATGGCTGGCAGAAGCCGCTGTGGAACAGGTTCGGCGGAATGCTGCGGTTTTGCTGGCAGACCTTTACATCCAGGCGTTCGGCCTGACTGTGGACCACACAGGCCTCGGCCAATACCTGGCCCGAAAGCAGCAGCAAAAACGGCAACAGCAGTAAGCGCATCAGAGGTCTCCCGGCCAGAAAATTTGCCGGCGACTCTAGCATGTCCGGCTTATAGTCTCCCCTCTCTCGCTTGCGGGCGCCCGGCTAGGAGAGGGGGGCTTGGGGTCAGGGGCCCTTAGCGATCTGCAAACCATCGAACGTCGAGAACACCGCCGCATGCTCAGCAATATCCCCACGCACCTGATCGCAGGCCCGCTAGGCGCCGGCAAAACCAGCCTGATTCGCCAGTTGCTGGCGCAACGGCCGGCCGATGAACGCTGGGCCGTGTTGATCAACGAGTTCGGTCAAATTGGTCTGGACGCGGCGCTGCTGACCACTGATGACGATGGCATCGCCATGAGCGAAGTGGCCGGCGGCTGCTTGTGTTGCGTGAATGGCGCGCCGTTTCAGATTGGCCTGGCGCGCTTGCTGCGCAAGGCCAAACCGCAGCGTTTGTTTATCGAGCCGTCGGGCCTGGGCCACCCCGCCGAGCTGCTGCAGCAACTGCGCGAGCCGCCGTGGGAAGGCGTGTTAGCCGTGCAACCGAGCGTACTGGTGCTTGACGCCCAGGCGCTGGCAGCAGGCCAACCGTTGCCCGATACCCAGCAAGCGGCGTTGGCGCACGCCGGTTTGCTGGTGCTGAACAAGGCGGAGCATCTGGATGCTGGGGCGCGGGGAAAAATCACCGACGGCCTGCCCCAGCGGCCACTGTTCTGGACTAGCCAGGGCGCGCTGCCGCTAGCCGAATTGCCCGGGCTGACCGCGCAGGTAGGTGCTGCCGATGGCGTGCTCAACCTGCCCGATAATGCCGCCAGCCGAGCTACTGTCTGGCTCGACCCAGGCCAGCCGATCTGCCAAAGCGGCGGCCAGGCAGATGGCTGGAGCATTGGCTGGCGTTGGCACCCGAGCCAGCAGTTCGAGCTGATGCGTGTGCAAACCTGGCTGGCCAGCCTGCCCTGGCGCCGCGCCAAGCTGGTGCTGCACACCAACGCCGGTTGGCTATCGGGCAACGCGCTAAATGGTGAGCCAATCCACTGGCAGAGCAGCGAATGGCGCAAAGATTCGCGGCTGGAATTGATCTTTGCCGAGCCGCAAGACGAGCAGGTTTTAACTGCAGCATTCGCGGCCTGTAGGTTGGGTTGAGCGCAGCGAAGCCCAAATGGGCCAGCCCAACAGGCCGGCCGGAGGCCGGCGCGTATCGGTCCCCATTTTTGGGCTTCGCCGTCGGCTCAGCGAACGCGGCCGAACCAACCTACGGTTGTGAAAAACCGTAAACTTGCGCCCTTGTTTTCCTAGAAGCCTGCACCGATGACTTTCACCCTGCACCCCTGGTCCCACGCCAGCTCTGCCCACTTCACCCTGCGCGGTTGGCACAGTGAGCCGAGCGGCAAACCGTTGCTGCATTTCCTCCATGGCAATGGTTTCTGCGGGCGCACGTACGAGCCGATGCTGAAACACTTGGCGGCGGATTTCGATCTGTGGCTGTGCGATGTGCAAGGCCATGGCGACAGCGATCATGGTGGCCGTTTCCATGGTTGGAATCGCAGCGCCGAGCTGGCGGTAGAAGCGTTCGAGGCTGGCCGTGGGCCGTTCGGCGAGGTGCCTACCTACGCGCTGGGCCACAGTTTTGGTGGGGTGCTGAGCAGCCTGATCGTGGCCAAGCAGCCCGAACTATTTCAGCGCGCGGTGCTGCTCGACCCGGTGCTGTTTCCCCCGACCTTGATTGGCGTGATGGCGGTGTCCGAAGTCTTGGGGCTGCACCGCCGGCACACCATGGCGCGTAAGTCGGCGGCGCGGCGCAAGCATTGGCCGGATCGCGCGGCGGCCTACGCCGGCTTGTACGGTCGGGGCACGTTCAAGGGCTGGGAAGACGCGGCGCTGTGGGCCTATGTGGACAATGCGCTGAAAGAGGTGGAAGACGGCGTTGAGTTGAAATGCCGGCCTAGCCGCGAGGCAGAAATCTTCAGTTCCTACCCGCGTCGGCTGTGGAGTTCGCTAAGCAAAATCGTCACCCCCACGCAGATTCTCCACGGCCAAGACAGCTATCCGTTTGTGGCCAAGGCCGTGGCGCGGGTGACCGCGCTGAACAGCCATGTACGCGCCCAGGTGGTCGCGGGCGGTCACTGCTTTATGCAGCAAACGCCGCAAGACAGCGCTGAGCGCGTGCGGGGATTTTTGTTGCCGCAGTAGGGTGGCGTACGGTCAGTGCTGCAGCTTGTCGTGCTTGCGCCGCCAGTCGCTGAGCTGCACCACTTGGGCGCTGGCGCGCTGAGGCACGACGTCGATCACCGACTCAGGCGCTGCGCCTGGCGTTGCCACACCGTCGATCACCGTGCTGTCGCCCACTACGCGCTGCGATTCGATGGGCTGACCCGGTTTTTCGACAAAGGGATGGGGCGCCAGTTCGATGCTGCCGACGTGCTTGCCAAACATGGTGATAGTGCCGGCATGCCGTTGTTCGCTGGTGACGGTGAATTCGAAGCCATACACCCGTGCCAGCCGACGGCGCCCTTTGGCGTCCGGCAACAGGGCGATTTTGCGCAGGGCCACGTTGTCGTCGAGCAAGATCACTTCCATGCGCTGGCAGTGCTGCTTTACCCGTTCGAGGGCGCGCTCACGCAAACCATGGGCATGCCATAACCAGGCGGCGCCAGCGGCCAGCAACATCAGCACGAACATATTGCCCAGGGTCAGCATGGTGGGTGCGCTCCAACGAGAGGGCCAAGCTTACTCGCGTCTGACCAGGCAACTCCAGCCTGACTTATGACCGTCAGGCGGGTAAGTCGCTGCTCAGGTCGGCGCCGTGGTTTGTAAGCCTAGGCGGTCGAACATGATCCGAGCGATTTCCTGTTCGCCCATCACCACCAGATCGGCGCCATGTTCCTGCAGATAGTTAACTTCATCGTCGAAATGGGCGCGGGCGATGATGTCCAGATCGGCGTTGGCGGCGCGGGCGTGAATGGCGATTTGCCCGGCTTCCAGGCCATTGGGAATGGCGATCAGCAACCAGCGCGCCGCCGCCACATTGGCCAGCTCAAGCACTTTGCTGCTGGCCGCATTGCCGTGCACCACGCTATGGCCGACTTCACGCAGTTCCTGGGCCTGGGTGCGGTTGTCTTCGATGATTACCAGCGGGATACCGTCGGCCCGTAGCCGTGCACTGATGCGGCTGCCCACCCGGCCATGGCCGATAAGAATGGCGTGGCCGGTTTCGCTGATGGGTTGGAATTCTTCCGCCGCTTCTTCCTCGACCGTGCCAGCCGGCGCGGTGTTTTCGCGCTTATCGAGCCAGGGCTGAATGCGGTCGATCAGGGTAAACAGTAGCGGGTTGATGACGATGGACAAAATCGCCCCGGCCAGCACCAGGTCGCGCGCGCTGTCGGGCACCAAATTCAGGCCAACGCCCAGGCCGATCAAAATAAACGAAAACTCACCGATCTGCGCCAGGCTGGCGGAAATGGTCAGGGCAGTGCTCAGCGGCTTGCCGAACGCCAGCACAATCAGCAACGCTGCCAGCGACTTGCCGAGCACGATAATCGCCAGGGTGGCGAGCACCAGCAGCGGCTCGTTGACCAGCACCATCGGGTTAAACAGCATGCCGACCGAAACAAAGAACAGCACCGCGAACGCATCGCGCAGCGGCAGCGAATCTTCCGCCGCTTTATGGCTGTATTCGGACTCGTTGAGGATCATGCCGGCGAAGAACGCGCCGAGGGCAAACGACACGCCAAACAACACCGCCGAGCCATAGGCCACGCCCATCGCAATGGCCAGCACGGCCAGGGTAAACAACTCGCGCGAACCAGTGCCGGCGCTGCGTTCCAGCAGCCAGGGAATCACTTTGCCGCCGACCACAATCATCAACGTTACAAACGCCGCGACCTTGGCCAGGGTAATGCCCAGTTGCAGCCAGATACCTTCACTCGGCGCGGCATCCTGGCCACCTAATACACCGGCCAGCGCGGGAATCAGCACCAGGGCCAAGACCATCACCAGGTCTTCAACAATCAGCCAACCCACGGCGATTTTGCCCCGGCGGCTGTCGATCAGTTGCCGCGACTCTAACGCCCGCAGCAGCACCACGGTACTGGCCACCGATAGCGCCAGGCCAAAGATCAGGCCTGCGCCCCACGACCAATCGAGCATCCAGGCCAAGCCCATGCCCATCAGCGTGGCGGCGCCGATCTGCACCAAGGCGCCCGGGATGGCGATGTTTTTCACCGACATCAGGTCTTTCAGCGAGAAGTGCAGACCGACGCCAAACATCAGCAAGATGACGCCGATTTCCGAGAGTTCGTTGGAGAGGTCTTTGTCGGCGACAAAGCCCGGCGTAAACGGGCCGACCAGCACCCCAGCCATCAGGTAGCCCACCAGCGGCGATAGGCGCAGGCGATTGGCCAAGGTGCCGAGGATAAACGCCAGCACAAAGCCGGTGGCCAGTGCTGCAATCAGAGGGGTGTGATGAACCATTTGATCTCCCGTTTACTGCGCGAAGGGCTGGCCGCAGTGCATGCAGTGTGGGCCAGTCTGGAGCAATGCGCCGCCACAGGCTTGGGCTGGAGGGGAGGCAGCTCAAGGATAGCTTAGGTCGGCGGGGGCAATGCGGGCCACAGTCTAACGCAGCGACCGTGCCAGACCGGGCGGCGTCAATAAGGCATTGTTAAACAGGATATGTATCCACGCGGCGCGCTTGCTACGGCACGTCGTCGCGAATTTCCTGGTAGCGGCGTTCCAATTCCTGGCGCAAATCCCGGCGTTGCTGGGCCTGGCGCACGCGACGTATTTCATCCGGGGTTTGCGGCTCCAGGGCTTGCACGGCAACCGGTTTGCCGTCATCGCCGACCGCCACCATGGTGAAAAAGCAACTGTTGGTGTGGCGCACCGAGCGTTCGCGAATATTTTCGGTTACCACCTTCACGCCGATCTCCATGGACGTGCGGCCGGTGTAGTTCACCGAGGCGAGAAAGGTCACCAGCTCACCGACATGCACCGGCTCGCGGAATATCACCTGGTCCACCGACAGCGTTACCACGTAGGTTCCGGCATAGCGGCTGGCGCAGGCAAAGGCCACTTCGTCGAGGTATTTCAGTAGCGTGCCGCCGTGCACATTGCCGGAGAAATTGGCCATGTCGGGGGTCATCAGGACGGTCATTGTCAGTTGGGAGTTTCCGGGTTCCATGGTCGACTCGTGTGGCGTGCGAAGTTGAGGGCTGCCCACCCTAACGGTTGGCATCGACTGGCGCTTGTTGCCATTGGCTATTGGAACGATGCACTGTCATAGCGCGTCACGCGCGCATGCGCCTCGGGCTGGCGACCACTATGCAAAGCCTATGCAAAACCCTGACCGCTTAGCGTGCGCCTGCCAAGCTCTGCGCACGGCAGGCAGGCTGTGTTTCACTAAGATCGCTGGCGCTGCACGCCAGCCCGTACTGTTGCCGCAACGCCGCCAGTTCGCCGGCATGGTGTTCCAGAAAACGATTGAACTGCTGCAGCAGTTGCGGTTTGTTGACGGTACTCAGGTGATAGCTGGTGCGTTCCAGCGGTAGGCCAGGGTCGGCTAAAAGGCGTTCGCTGGATTGGCCCAACTTCTGCAATTGCAGACGTACCACCTCCGGGTTGGCGTAGATCGCATCGATGCGCCCGCGCAGCGCCATGCGAATCAACCCGGTAATGTCGTTGGCTTCCAGCAATTGCACGCGCTTGGCGTCCAGAGCCGCTGTCCACGCCTGCGGGGTAAATCCGCGCACGGTGCCAAGCCGTTTTACCGCGTTCTCCCCCAAACCCAGGCGCTCATGCAGCACCATCGTGGCGTCCACCACATTGATGGCGGCATGGCTGTAATGCAGACGGCGGTCGCCTTTAAGCTCGCGCGACCACTGCGGGTTGTCGGGGAAAATCAGGTCGAGGTTTTCGCTATTGAGCAAATCGTGATGCAGGCGATTGAGCGGGCGCGGTAGCAGTTCCAGCGTCAGGTTCTGCTCGGCGGCGAAGCGTTGCAGCAGGTCTACCGCATAACCTTCCACCGGCAGCCCGGGCTGGGCGCGAAAGTACGGCAGGTAGTCGTGGCTCTCAATCCCGACGCGCAGCGTTTCAGCCCTGGCCTGGCCCAGGCTCAGCAGCGCCATCAGCAACAACATCGACCGCATACCGCTACTCCCTTAAAAGCCGCTCAACGCCCTATGGCCGACGACGGGGAAGCCGTCAGGCGTGGACCAAATACCAGCGCCAATCCTGCTCACCGACCTCGCCCATAAATTCGCGATACTCGGTGTACTTGATCGCCAGATAGATCTTCAGGTACGCCTCACCGAATGCCTCTTTCGCCCACGCCGATTGCTCAAGGGCTTTCAACGCAGTCAGCCAGTCTGTCGGCAAGAACTCGGTGGCCTGAGCGTAGCCGTTGCCGGTAATCGGTGCACCGGGGTCCAGTTGTTGGCCAATACCGTGTTGGATACCGGCGAGAATAGCCGCTGCCGCCAGATAAGGGTTGGCGTCGGCCCCGCAAATGCGGTGTTCGATATGCCGGCTATTGGCCGGCCCGCCCGGTACGCGCAGCGACACGGTGCGGTTGTTGATGCCCCAGGTCAGCGCCAGCGGTGCATAGCTGTTGGCCTGGAAGCGGCGGAACGAGTTAGCGTTGGGGCAGAACAGTGCCAGCGAATCCAGCAACGTCGCCATCATGCCGCCGATGGAGTGGCGCAGTAGCGGGGTGCCGGCCGGGTCTTCGCTGGCATACAGGTTGTTGCCGTCGGCATCAGCGAGGCTGACGTGCATATGCATGCCGGTGCCGGCCAGGTCACCAAATGGCTTGGCCATAAAACAGGCTTGCAGCCCGTGCTTGTTGGCCACGCCTTTGACCAGGCGTTTGTAGCGCACGCCTTCGTCGATGGCTTGCAGGGCATCGAAGCGGTGTTCGAGGGTGATTTCCACCTGCCCCGGCGCATATTCGGAAATCGCCGTGCGTGCCGGCAGGCCTTGGGCTTCGCAGGCGTCATACAGGTCGTTGAGGAACGGCTGCAGTTGTTCCAGTTCATACACGCCATACACCTGGGTGGCGTGCGGACGCGCCCCGTTGGCCTGGCGCGCCGGCAGCGGTCGACCGTTTTCGCCGCGTTCGCGGTCGAGCAGATAGAACTCCAATTCCACGGCCATCACCGGGTGGTAGCCCTCGGCTTTCAGGCTGTCGATCACCTTGATCAGCACATGGCGGGGGTCGGCGACGGTGGCGGGCAGGCCCTGTTGCGGGTGCATGCTCACTTGCACTTGGCCGGTGGGCCGCTCGCGCCAGGGTTGCAGGGTCAAGCTGCCGGCCAGCGGGTAGGTCCAGCAATCGGCGTCACCCACTTCCCAGACCAGGCCGGTGTCTTCCACGTCGTCGCCATTGATGGTCAGGCCGAGGATGGTGCTCGGCAGCGGCCGGCCGTTGGCGTACATGGCCAGCAGCTCGTCGCGGTGCAACAGTTTGCCGCGCGGCACGCCGTTGCTGTCGATGATAAACAACTCAATGCTGCGCACCTGCGGGTTGGCGGCGAGAAAGTCGTGGGCTTCCTGAATATCGGCGAAGGCCATGGTTGGGTTACCTGTCTGTTTCGCGAGCGCCGGGCAATGCCAGCAGTTCGGTAAGGGCCTGGTCGAGGGTGGTCAGCAGGCGGTCGACATCGGCCTCGGTGGTGTCCGGGCAGCACAAGGTCATATTGTGGAATGGGGTGATCAGGATGCCGCGGTTGATCAGGTACAGGTGCAGGGCCATTTGCAGCTCGTCATGGAACGCCGCTTCAGCTTCGGCGCCGGTGCTGGGCAAGCGCGAGCAGAATTGGAATTCGCACCGCGCACCCAACTGGGTAACGGACCAGGCCAGTTGATGTTTACCGATCAAGGCGGAAAAGCCCGAGGCCAGTCGCTCGGCCAGCGGCAACATATGGGCGTAGGCGGCGTCGGTCATCACCTCTTCGAGGTTGACGCGCATGCAGTGCATGGCCAGCGCGTTGGCTGAGAGCGTGGTGCCCATACCACTATGGCCATGAGCCTGGCCGTGACTGCTGGCGCGGGTTCGGGCCTCGACCATTGCTTGCCCCATGGCCGCCGTGCAGCCGTATACCGAACAGGGCACACCGCCAGCGATGGGTTTGCCGAGGGTGATGAAGTCTGGCTCCAGCTGCCATACCTGGGTGCAGCCGCCGGGACCGGTGGAGATGGTGTGGGTTTCGTCGATGATCAGCAGGGTGCCGTAGCGGCGTGTGAGTTCGCGCAGTTTGGCCAGGTAGCCGGGAGCGGGCAGCACCATGCCGATGTTGGTCATCGCCGGTTCGCACAACACAGCGGCGACATCGTTGGTTTTTAGCGCAACCTCCAGTGCTTCAAGGTCGTTGAACGGCACGCTGCGGCTGTGTTCGGTAAGGTCATACGCCTGGCCTAGCAAGCCCGGGCGGTGCACGGTGCGGCCATCCTGGTAGCGCACCATCACATCGTCGACCGTGCCGTGGTAGCAGCCATCGAACACCAGCAGAGTTTTGCGTTGGGTAATGGCGCGGGCCCAACGCACAACAAAGCGGTTGGCGTCGGTGGCGGTGGTTGCCACTTGCCAATAGGGCAGGCCGAAGCGCTGGGCCAGCAGTTCGCCGACCACCACGGCGTCTTCGCCCGGCAGCATGGTAGTCAGGCCATTGGCGCCTTGTTCTGCCAGGGCGCGGGCTATCGGGGCAGGGGAGTGGCCAAACATACTACCGGTGTCGCCGAGGCAAAAATCCACATACTCGTGGCCATCGACATCGTAGAAACGGGCGCCTTGCGCGCGGCTGACAAACAGCGGCGAGGGCGTCGACCAGTCGCTCATCCAATGCATCGGCACGCCGCCAAACAGCGAGCCGCGAGCGCGTTCGGCCAGGGCGACGGAGTTGGGGTTGTGCTGGAGAAAGTGCGCCCGCTCACGGGCGGAGAATTCGGCGATTGCGCGGTCACTGATGCCACTGGCGGTCATAACAGACATCCTGTTCAAATTTTCACACATCCTGTTTTGTGATCACATTTCTGTCAAGGCCTGGCATTGTACGGCGTTTTTGCTACTATCCAGACCGTTTGTGATCACAAAGAGATCGCTATGAGCGAACGAACCTGGCAAGGACAAGTGGCATTGATCAGTGGCGCTGGCAGTGCCGAGGGCATTGGCTTTGCCATCGCCCGGCGCTTGGGACGCGCAGGTGTGCGGGTATTGTTAACCGCCAGCAGTGAGCGGGTTCAGCAGCGAGCCAAAGAATTGGTTGCTGAGGGCATTGAGGCTCGTGCGTCACTGGCCGACCTGACGGATGAAGCGCAGGTGGAATCCCTCGCTGAATGGGCGCTGGAGCAATGGGGGCATGTCGATATTCTGGTCAACAACGCCGGCATGGCCCAACTCGGCAGTGCCGAGCCCTTTGCCGAGGTCGCGCTAATGGACCTGGCCACCTGGAACCTGTCGCTGGCGCGCAACCTCACCAGCGCTTTTCTGCTCACCCGCGCCCTGCTGCCGAATATGCAAGCGCAAGGCTACGGCCGTATCGTCAATATCAGCTCCACCACCGGCACCCGCGGCAGCAACCGTGGCGAAGCGGCCTACAGTGCCGCCAAGGCCGGCATGCTCGGCATGAATATGGGCTTAGCCCTGGAAGTCGCCCAACAGGGCATCACCGTGAATAGCGTGGCGCCCGGCTGGATTGCCACCGGCTCCAGCACAGAAGAAGAACACCAGGCCGCCCTGTACACCCCGCTCGGCCGTGCCGGGCAGCCCGCCGAGGTCGCCGCTGCCGTGGCGTTTTTGGCGTCCCCTGAAGCCAGCTATATCACCGGCGAAGTGCTGGTGGTGGACGGTGGCAATTGTCTGATCGAAAACAAGGCACCTTAACCATGACCCACGACTGCAGCCTTACCCTTAATCAACTGCCGGCACCGCCGGTAGCGGCCGAGTAACACGCCCATGGCCGAGAACCTCCAAGACCTGCTTTACCAACAACTGCGCGCCGGCCTGCTCTCCGGGCAATTCAAACCTGGCGAGCGCCTGAAAATCCGTGACCTGGCCAGTGCCTTGGGCACCAGCCCGATGCCCGTGCGCGCCGCCCTGCAACGCCTGGTCGCCGAAGGCGCGTTGGAAGGCGAGCCGCAGCGCTCCCTGCGCGTGCCGGCCATGACCCGCGAACGTTTTCTGCATATTTTCCAAGTGCGCCTGGCCCTCGAAGGGCTGGCCGTGGAGACCGCCGCCAGCCAGCTCACCGCCGCTGATATGGCCGTCTTGCAGGGCTGTGTCGAACGCATGGAAGGCGCCCTGGAACGCCGCGATGTGCAGGGCTACTTAAATGACAACAGCCAGTTCCACCTGACCCTCTACAGCGCCTGCGGCAACCCGATATTGCTGCGTCAGATCGAGAGTTTGTGGTTACAGGTGGGGCCGTTTTTCAACCGGCTATTTACTGAAGCGGACTTGTCGCTGCGCCTTAACGACTTCCATGACGATGCCCTCAAAGCGCTGCAAGCCGGCGACGGCAAAGCGGCGCGGCTGGCCATGGAGCAAGACCTGACCTACTTCGGCAATTTCCTGCTCAACCTGCTGGATCTGGAAAGCATCCAGAACCACGCGCGCGGTTGAACTGTTTCATTCTATTGCTCCCGCCCAGAGCCGCTGGGCGGCAGTGATATCGTCGGATTTTTCCACGTAGGGTGTGCTGTGCGCACCACAGTGCTACCCGATGCATCGCATGGTGCGCGAAGCATGCCCTACGCGTCGCAAAACAAGGAGTCCGACGCCCATGCATGCCATCAGCTTTATTCAGGATTTGGCCGTGATCATGTTGGTGGCGGGCATCGTCACTATCCTCTTTCACCGTTTCAAACAGCCGGTGGTGCTCGGCTATATCGTTGCTGGTTTTATTATCGGCCCGCATACCCCGCCGTTCGGTTTGATCCACGACGAGCAAACGATCAAAACCCTGGCCGAACTTGGGGTGATCTTTTTAATGTTTTGCCTGGGCCTGGAATTCAGCTTGCGCAAGCTGTTCAAGGTCGGCGCCACGGCGTTTATCGCGGCGTTTCTGGAAATTGTGCTGATGATCTGGATTGGCTTCGAGATCGGCAGCTACTTTGGCTGGAGCACCATGGACTCGTTGTTCCTTGGCGCCATTCTGGCCATCTCTTCGACCACCATCATCGTCAAAGCCCTGGGCGACTTGAAGATGAAAAACGAGCGTTTCGCCCAGCTGATTTTCGGCGTGCTGATCGTCGAAGACATCCTCGGCATCGGCATTATCGCCCTGCTGTCGGGCATTGCCCTGAGCGGCAGCGTCGAGACCGGCGAGGTATTTGCCACCGTCGGCAAACTCAGCCTGTTTATGATCGTCGCCCTGGTGGTGGGCATTTTGCTGGTGCCGCGCCTGCTGGCCTACGTGGCCAAATTCGAAAGCAACGAGATGCTCTTGGTTACCGTACTGGGCCTGTGCTTTGGCTTCTGCCTGCTGGTGGTCAAGCTGGAATACAGCATGGTGCTCGGCGCGTTTTTGATTGGCGCGATCATGGCCGAGTCGCGCCAGTTGGTGCAGATCGAACGCCTGGTGGAGCCGGTGCGCGATATGTTCAGCGCGATCTTTTTTGTCGCCATTGGCCTGATGATCGACCCCGCCGTGTTGGTGGAATATGCCTGGCCGATTGTGGTGATCACCTTCGCCGTGGTGGTGGGCAAAGTGCTGTCGTGCAGCATTGGTGCTTTTATCGCCGGCAACGATGGCCGCACTTCGCTGCGCGTCGGTATGGGCCTGTCACAGATCGGCGAGTTCTCTTTTATCATCGCCGCCCTGGGCATCACCTTGCAGGTGACCAGCGACTTCCTCTACCCGGTGGCCGTGGCGGTTTCAGCGTTAACCACCTTGCTGACGCCGTACCTGATTCGCGCCGCCGACCCGCTCTCCAACAAGCTCGCCAACGTGGTGCCGCAGCCAGTGGCGCGGGTGTTCGGCATGTATGGCGAATGGCTGCGCAGTATTCAGCCGCAGGGCGAAAGCGCGGTGCTGGCGGCGATGATCCGGCGCATTTTGCTGCAAGTCGGCGTCAACCTGGCGCTGGTGGTGGCGATCTTCTTTGTCAGCGCCTTTTTTGCCGATCGCCTGGCGCTGCACCTGAGTGATTGGGTGCAAGCCGCCAACCTGCAAAAAGGCCTGATCTGGGGCGCGGCGTTGCTGTTGTCACTGCCGTTCCTGATTGCCGCGTATCGCAAGCTCAAAGCGTTGTCGATGCTGTTGGCGGAAATGGGCGTGAAAGCCGAGATGGCCGGACGCCACACCGCGCGGGTGCGCAAGGTGGTGGCCGAACTGATTCCGGCGCTGTCGCTGGTAGTGATTATGCTGCTGCTGATGGCGCTGTCGGCGAGCATTCTACCGACGCTGGAGTTGCTGCTACTGATTGCCCTGCTGGCGGCGGGTATCAGCGCCTTGCTGTGGCGCTGGCTGATCCGCGTGCATACGCGGATGCAGATCGCGTTGTTGGAAACCCTGGAGCAGCGCGACCCGCACTAGATACCGTGGGTCGGTCCGCGTTCGGTGAGCGCAGCGAAGCCCAACAAACCGGCCACAGGCCGGTGCTTATCGGTGCTATATCGGTCTCATGTTGGGCTTCGCCTGCGGCTCAACCCAACCTACGTTGGCTTAGCTTTCCAGCCACACCTCACGCGCCCATTTCCACACCGAGTCCCAGCTTTCGTCGGTGAGGTCTTCTTCGTCGCCATCCCATAGCAGAACGGTGCCGTCGAGTTCGACGCAGTAGTAGTTACCGTTGTCTTCGCACAGCGGAATCAGCTCGCGGGGTACGCCCAGCGACCAGGCCACCGAGGCCACTTCCGGCAGGTAGGTATGTGATTGCGGGTCGGTGACGGTGACCGGCTCCAGGCGCCCGTACACCACGTCGCTGACCTTAAGCAGAAACTCGCGGAATTCGAAGGGGATGCTGATCAGCAGTTGCTCTTCAATCTCCACCAACAATTCTTCGTCCGGTAGCTCAAGCGGTACCGGAACCTTCTCGTTGAGTTCACGCAGCTCGTCGATAACTTCTTCCATGGCTGGCTCCTTTGGGCTTTGTAAGGGTGGGATTTATACAGTAGCTGGGCGTAAGAAAAAAACTATATGACGCCTACGCTTCGTAGGGTGCGCTGTGCGCACCAAGCAAATTCGTGTCATCTGTTCTGGTGCGCACAGCACACCCTACGGGTCAAAACAAAAAACCCGGGCAAGCCCGGGTTTTTTGTGTGGTGCAGTCAATGTGATCAGCTGTTCTGACGAATACCGGCCACCAGCCACGGCGCGTTTTCGCCGTTGGCGCGCTCCATGCGCCAGCTTTCGCTAAACGCCTCACCTTGGTCAAAGCGCGAGGTTTTGACGATGCCGCTAAAGGTCAGGGTGGCGACGGTTTTGTCGGCCAGCTCATCGATACCGTCCAGCTGTGCGTGCAGCTCTTCCACGTAGGTGGACTGGAAACCGTCGCCCAAATCGGCACGTTCGGTTTTCAGGAAGCTGAGCATCTGCGGGGTCACGAATTCGGCGATCTTGTCCATTTCCGCCGAGTCCCAGTGCTGTTGCAGGGCCATAAAGTGCTCTTTACCGGCTTCCACAAAACGCTGCTCGTTAAACCAGCTTGGCGCATTGATCACTGGCGCGGCCGCTGCAGCGCTGCTGCCACCGCCGAAGATCGAGTTAGCCGCTGGAATTACCGGTTGGTTAGCCGGCAGGTCACGTTGCATCGGTGGGGTAAAACCACCTGCAGCAGCCGGTTGACCAGCGTTCTGCTGACGACGGCGTGCGGCGATAAAGCGGAAGATCACAAAGGCGATTAGGCCAATGATCAGGAAGTCAAAGATCTGCATGCCCTGGAAGCCGCCGCCCATAAACATCGAGGCGAGCAGACCGCCAGCGGCGAGGCCGGCCAACGGGCCCAACCAACGGGACATGCCGCCAGCCGCCGCAGGTGTAGCAGCCGCTTTACCCGGTGCTGCGGCCTGGCTGGCCGGAGGGGTGGCTTGACGGGTTTGATGGGTAGGCGCGGAGCCGAAGGATTTACCGCCGCCCATGCGTTTTGCATTGGCGTCGAGGCTGAGCGTCAACGCTACGCAGAGCATCATGGCCAGGCTGATGAAACGCTTCATGGTTCGCAACTCTCTTAAATGGATTCAACGCGCGCCATGTTGCACAGGGCGCCCCACGATGACCAGCGGCAGAATGTTTCCGGATTTATGCCCTTAGCCTTTCTAGGTAGCAGGACCGCAGCCGGGTCTGACGCGCAAGTGATGATCTTTACGTAGGACAATGCTCTCCGGCTTGCCGTTCACGTAGTCGAAGTTGCGACTGAACCAGGCGGCGGATTCGGCCAGCGTCGCGTCACTCGGCGGCACCGCGAGTTCCCAGTCGGGGTCGTCGGCGAGGCGGCAGCCGGCGCTGAGCTGATAACGCGGGGCATCGTCGTCCACTCCGGGCGTTTGCGGCTCCGGTTGGAACGGCATGCTGAGCAGCAGCAAACCCTTGGAGCCCCAGTTCACCGACTGGAATAGCAGCTCTTCGCCGCGATTATCCACCAGCCCAGGACCGACCCGCTCGAAGCCGTAGGGCTGGGTTTTGATCAACACTCCGCGGCTGCGCTGGTACACCCAGCCGGGCTTGCTGGTGTCCAGCGCGGTGGCGGGGTAGGCAATGGTTTCCAGGTGGTCCAGGCGCAGCTTGCCGGAGGCATTGGAATGCGCATGGAACAGCTCATAGGCGCCTTCGCCCCGCGCAGTGATCAGCGCCTGCCCTTCACCAATAGGGACCACCTCACGCAGGCGCAGGTCTTCGCCACCGTCGCCGGCAATGGCGCGGTTAACGGTTTGGCCCTGACGCAATTGGTAGACCACCTGCTCAATCGGCGCCGTGGCGTGTTGCGGGCGGTAGGCAAAGCGCAGCGCTTCCACTTGCCACTGCGGGCCTTTGACGATTACCCGGGTTTTCGCCGGCAGCACACAGCGTTGCTGGCGCATGGCCGGGGTAATGCCGGGGTAGGCGTCGTCTAGGCAGATGTCTTCGGCCATCACGCGGGTACTAGGGTAGGGCTCCTTGCCTGCGCCCAAGCGCGGGTTGGCGTTGGTTGGGCAGGCGGCCGGCTGCGGGTCGATGGTGTCGTGCTGGTCCTCTACAGCCGGGCTGGCGGCGTCGGCTGCGTCAACCGTGCTACGTGGTCGGCGGCCCAGGTCCGCCTCACGCATTTCCACATACCAGCGCTCCAGCGCGGGGCGCGGCAGTTGCTGGGCGGTTTTCAAGCGCAGCATTGGCGAACCGCCGGCAGCCAGCTCGAAGTGGCGATCAAACCAGGCTGGCCCGTCCTGAAAGCGCAGGTATTCCGGGGTCGACTCCTGCATCCGCGCATACACCAGGGGGTGAGTGAACTCGAACTGCGGCAACGCGAAACACGCCTTGGGCAATTGCAGTTCGGCGACCTGTTTGCCCCGGCTGATGCTCACCGCATGGATGGTCGAGGCCGGCCCGTGGTAGCCCTCTTCGGCCAGCAGGGCGAGGTCACCGCGCACATCCAGCAGGACCCCTGGCCCGACATCCACCGTGCGCAGCGGATTGATCTGCACCAGATGCAGATGATTTTCCTGCTGCACCGAGAACCAGCCAGGCATGCGCGCATCGGTCATCCAGTTTTGCGTCAGATCACGAATCAGCGATTGGCCGCGCAGGCGCTCGTCTTGCACATACAGGCGAGCCAGTTCGTAGTTGCCGCCGGTGCGGTACAGCACCAAGGCGTCATTGGGGCCGGCGCTAACGGCATCAAACACGGTGGTCAGCTGCGCGTCTTCTTCACTGGCGCCAAAAGCCTTGCCGAGCTTTTCATCGCTGAGTTTGCGACCGTTCATGCGCAACGTGATGGTCACTTCTTCGCGCAGCGAACCGGTGTTCCAATCGCGGTTATGGCTGACCGTGCGCTCGACGGTCAGCGCCGGGCCGTCTTTGCTGAACCAACCGGCGCAGGCATGCAGAGGAGCGAGTAGACAGCCAAGCAGGGCCAATACAGGGGTGAAGCGCACGCTGAGATTCCCTTCGCCATGCGACGTTAATGGTGTGAGGCCTTGGTGCGCATAGCGCACCCTACAAAGGCCAATGCCGAACAACGTAGGGTGCGCTGTGCGCACCGAGCCATGTCAAAGCGCTTCGAGCTTGGCGTAGCCCATCATCAACCACTTGCTGCCTTCGCCGGCGAAGTTCACTTGCACCCGTGCCTGGGCGCCGGCGCCTTCGAAGTTGAGGATTACGCCTTCGCCAAACAAGGCGTGTTTTACCGCCTGACCCAGGCGGAATTCGGTTTCCGGCACTTCGGCGTTGGCAAACATGCTGCTGGTGTTGGCGCCTTTATTACTGTTGCCGTACGGGCGGCTGACGCTATTAGACAGGCGCACTTCCTGAATCAACGCTGGCGGCACTTCACGCACAAAGCGCGAGACTTTGTTGTACGTCTCGCTGCCATACAGGCGACGGGTTTCGGCGTAAGTCAGCACCAGGTTTTGCATGGCGCGGGTAATGCCGACGTAGGCCAGGCGCCGTTCTTCCTCAAGGCGGCCGGGCTCTTCCAGGCTCATCTTGTGCGGGAACAGGCCTTCTTCCATGCCCACCAAGAACACCAGAGGGAATTCCAGACCCTTGGCGCTGTGCAGGGTCATTAGCTGCACGCTGTCTTCGTGTTCGTCAGCCTGGGTGTCGCCGGCTTCCAGCGAGGCGTGGCCGAGAAAGGCGGCGAGCGGGGTGAGGTCGTCTTCTTCGTTGTTCTCGAAGTTGCGCGCGGCGCTGACCAATTCCTCAAGGTTTTCCACCCTGGCCTGGCCTTTTTCGCCTTTTTCTTCCTTGTGGTAGGTGATCAGCCCGGACTGCTCGATAACGGTTTGGGTCATCAGGTGCAGTGGCATTTCCATCACTTTTGCCGCGAGGTTTTCGATCAGCTCGATAAACCCACCGAGTGCGCTGGCCGCGCGACCGGTCACGCCTTTATTGGCCACCAACTGGCGCATGCCTTCCCACATCGATAGGTCGCTGTGGCGTGCATGCTCGCGAATGGCTTCTACGGTTTTCTCGCCAATGCCACGGGCTGGCACGTTGATAATCCGCTCCAGCGCCGAGTCGTTGCCACGGCCTTCAAGCAGGCGCAGGTAGGCCATGGCGTTTTTGATTTCGGCGCGTTCAAAGAAGCGCTGGCCGCCGTAGATGCGGTAGGGAATTTTCTCCCGCAACAACGCTTCTTCGAGCACCCGTGATTGGGCGTTGGAGCGATACAAAATGGCGATTTCGCTGCGCAGCAGGCCATTTTTGCGCAGGTTGTCTTCGATGGTTTCCACCACGTAGCGCGCTTCATCGTGCTCGTTGAAGGCGGCGTACAGGCTGATGGCATCGCCCTCGCCACCATCGGTCCACAGCTCTTTACCCAAGCGCCCGCTGTTGTTGACGATCAACGCGTTGGCGGCCTTGAGAATGCTCGCCGTGGAGCGGTAGTTCTGCTCCAGGCGAATAGTTTGCGCATCCGGGAAGTCGCTGGAGTACTGGTGAATATTTTCGATTTTGGCGCCGCGCCAGCCGTAGATCGACTGGTCGTCATCGCCCACCACCATCAGGCTGTCACCGCCTTTGCCGAGCATGCGCAACCAGGCGTATTGCACGGCGTTGGTGTCTTGGAATTCGTCCACCAGAATATGGCGGAAGCGGCGCTGGTAGTGCTCCAACAGGCCTGGGTGGTCGCGCCACAGGTCAAGGGCGCGTAGCAGCAGTTCGGAGAAGTCGATCACCCCGGCGCGCAGGCAGGCCGCTTCGTAGGCCTCGTAGATGCTGCGCATGGTGGCCAGGAACATATCGCCGCTGGGCTGGATGTGTTTGGGCCGCAGGCCTTCATCTTTTTGGCCGTTGATAAACCATTGAGCCTGACGGGCCGGCCACCGTTGTTCATCCAGGCCCAGCTCGCGGATCACCCGCTTGACCAGGCGCTGCTGGTCGTCGCTGTCGAGAATCTGAAAGCTCTGGCTTAGCCCGGCTTCCTGCCAGTGCGCCCGTAATAGGCGGTGCGCCAGGCCGTGGAAGGTACCGACCCACATGCCGGCCGGATTCAGACCCAGCAACTGCTCGATGCGGTGACGCATTTCGGCAGCGGCCTTGTTGGTGAAGGTCACCGACAAGATTGAGTGCGGCGAGGCGTTTTCCACCTGGATCAACCAGGCGATACGGTGCACCAACACACGGGTTTTGCCGGAACCAGCGCCGGCCAGAACCAACTGACGCCCAAGCGGGGCAGCTACTGCCTGGCGTTGAGCATCGTTGAGGGAATTAAGCAGAAAGGAGAGATCGTCGCGCATCGCGGCATTCTAGGGGGCTGGGGTAGTCAGGGCAAACGCTGCGAGACGGATGCCCGCGCCGACGACTGGTGGGTCAGCGCAGCGGTGCTGGCTGTGCTAACGAAAGTACGGGGTATTCACCGTGAAAATGCCGTGATTGAGCCTTGGGCGATGGATCAGTGTTGTGTATGCTCCGGCCACGACTAGGCATAACCATTACAAGAAAAGGGCCTATGACCGCTAATTCCAGGCTTGCGCTCGAGCTGCCCCTGGCAGAGACCGATCGAGATATTCGCCAGCTGTTTGCTACCGACATCGCCGTAGAGCGCACTCGTCTCTTGTACGAGGGCTCACGCATTCCCACGCTGTTTATGCTGCTTTGTGCGCTGGCCTGTGCCTATTTGTTATGGGGTGCACGCGGTGATCTGCTGCTCGCCAGTTGGTTGGTGGGCGTGGTGACGCTGGCGGTGCTGCGCCTGATTCAGGTGGCCGCCTTTAACGCCGCCTTGCCCTCGCGCCAGGCCAAACCCCATTGGCGGCAGATGTTCCTGCTTGGCGCTTTCGCCTCTGGCATTGCCTTGGCGGTGGGCGCCATCGCCCTGGTGCCGCCGGATGCGTTCTTTCAGCAGGTGCTGATGTTTGGCCTGATCTCGGCGGCCATTCTGTCTGCCAGCGTGGCGTATGCCGTCAGCCTTACCGCCTTTCTTACCTTCGCGTTGCCGTGCTTGCTGCCCACGATTGGTTATTTATTGCTCACCGGCCAGGCCACGCTGCAAGGCTGGGGCCTGCTCGGCTTGATCTTGTTTGGCGCCTTACTGGTAGTGGCCTGGCAGATCAACCGCTTGGTGCAGCGCAGTTTGCTGCAGCGTTTTCACAACCAGGCGCTGATCAGTCGCCTGGAACACGCGAAAACCCAAGCCGAAGGCCTGAATGGCGAGCTGGCGCGCGAGATTGAGCAGCGCCGCCGCGCCGAGCGCGAACTGCGTTACGCCCACAACGACCTGGAAATGCGCGTCACCCAGCGCACCCTGGAGCTGGACGCTGCCAGCCATGCCTTGAGCAAAAGCGAGGCGCGCCTGGCCTTGGCCCTGGAAGCCAGCGAATTAGGCATGTGGGACTGGAACCTGATCAGCGACGAAGTGCACCACTCGCGCCTCAACGAGCTGTTTGGCCTGCAACCTGAAGCCGTGACCGTGATGCTGCGCGACCTCAAACCGCGCCTGCACCCTGAAGACCTGCCGCTGCTACGCCGCGCCCTGGTCGAGCATATGAAGGGCCTCACCGAGGACTACCAGATCGAATACCGCGTGTTGCACGCCAACGGCCAATGGCTGTGGGTTGAAGACCGTGGCCGGGCGGTTGAGCGCGACGAAACTGGCCGGGTCACGCGCATGCTGGGTACCCGCCGCGATATCACCGCGTGGAAAAATCGCGACGAAGAACAACGCCTGGCCGGCCTGGTATTTGAGGCCGCCAGCGAAGGCATCATTATTCTTGACCCGGACTACAAGGTACTGGCGGTTAACCAGGCCTACAGCAACCTCACCGGCTATAGCGCCGAAGAAGTGCATGGCCAGACGGTGGCGCGGATCATCGGCAGCCGCGACACCCGCCGTCAGTACGAGGTGATCCGCCAAGAACTGGAACACAGCGGTAAATGGCAAGGCGAGCTGGTGGAAACGCGCAAAAACGGCGAGCTGTACCCGCAATGGTTGCAGCTCAATGTGGTGCGCGACAGCCGCGGGCGGGTCAGCCATATCGTTGGGTTCTTCGCCGACCTCAGCTCGCGCCGTGAAGCCGAAGAGCGTCTGCGCTACCTGTCGCACTACGACGAACTGACGGGTTTAGCCAACCGCACCCTGTTCAAAGAGCGTTTGCACGAAGCCAGCCAGCGCGCCCGCCAAGGCGACCGCTCACTGGCGTTGCTGCACATCGACCTTGACCGCTTCAAGCTGCTCAACGACAGCCTCGGCCATGAAGTGGCCGACCAACTGCTGCGGCAAATGAGCCGGCGCCTGACCCAAGCCATGCCGGAGGCCGACACCCTGGCACGGCTATCGGGCGACGAGTTTGCGGTGATTCTCGACAGCTACGGCAGCCTGTCCAATCTGGCGCGCATGGCCAGCCGCTTGCTGACCAAATTGCGTATGCCCATGACCGTGGGCGGCCAGGAACTGGTGGTTAGCGCCTCCATCGGCATCAGCCTGTTGCCGGAAAATGCGCGGGAAATGAGCGCATTGATCAGCCAGGCGAACATGGCCATGCAGCACGCCAAGCACCTGGGCGGCAACACCTTCCAGTTTTTCACCGACAACTTGCAGGCCTGCACCCTGGAGCGCCTGCAGCTGGAAAACCAGCTGCGCAAAGGCATCGAACTGGGGCAGCTGGAAGTCTTCTACCAACCGAAACTGTGCCTGGCCACGGACACCCTGTCCTCGGCCGAAGCACTGGTGCGTTGGCGCCATCCGGAACTGGGCTTGGTGCCGCCCGGCGACTTTATTGGCCTGGCCGAAGAAACCGGCTTGATTGCGCCGATCGGCGAATTTGTATTGCGCCAAGCCTGCCGTCAGGCGCGTGAATGGCAGGTGCTGGGCATGGCCGATATTCGCGTGTCGGTAAACCTCTCGGTGCATCAACTACGCCAAGGCAATCTCATCAACCTGGTGCGCCAGGTGCTCGACGAAACCGGCCTGGCGCCGCACTTCCTGGAGCTGGAGCTGACCGAAAGCCAACTGCTGGATAACGTCGAAAACGTCATCACCACCTTTCAGCAATTGCGCGATATGGGCGTGAAGTTGGCCATCGACGACTTTGGCACCGGCTACTCATCGCTCAGCTACCTCAAGCGTTTCCCGGTCGATTACGTAAAAATCGACCAATCGTTTATTCGCGATATTTCCGCCAACGGCGAAGACGCCGCCATTACCCGGGCCATTATCGCCATGGCCCACAGCCTGGAGCTGAAAGTAGTGGCCGAAGGGGTGGAAACCCAAGCGCAAATGGACTTCCTCAAAGCCCAGCAGTGTGACGAAATTCAGGGCTTCTTGATTAGCCGGCCACTGGCTGCCGAGCACTTCGCCAAATTGCTCAGGGAGCAAAGCAGCATCGCTTCCTGATCACCGTCGCCTCAACTTTCCCGTCCTCCCCGCGTAGGCGGGACCCAGAATGGACCGGCCGATCGCCGATCTTTCCGGCATTGGATGGCGAGTCATTGGATCCCCGCCTGCGCGGGGATGACGGAGTGCTTCACAACAACTGAGAAACCTTCGTGGTTTTTTCCGTGTCTGCTGCACAGTTTTGCTTTTCCCTTGTGCTCCCATCGTCAGCATGTGCAAGAGCGCGCAATACGGCGCCGGCAACCTCGCCATCATGCGCGGCCGCACGCGCTCTTGCGTGGTTGACCGATAAGGAGAGCCGACATGCTCAAGAAGTATCCCCGCCTGCTGACGGCTCTGGCTCTGGCCTCGGCATCGCTGCTGCCTAACGCCGCCATGGCCCTGAGCGTGGGCGAAGCGCAAGTGTTGTCCAGCCTGAGCCAACCGCTGCGCGCGCAGATTGATCTGCAAGGCGTGCGTGATCTCGGCCCGGACGAACTGAAAGTGCGCCTGGCCTCGCCTGAAGCCTACAAAAAGGCCGGCATCGAGCGCGACGGCGCGGTGCTGGCGCTGAAATTCGACACCACGCTGAATGCCAAAGGGCAGAGCCTGATCCGCGTGACCACCACGCGGCCGATCACCGAGCCGTACCTGAATTTTCTCGTCGAAGTGGTCTCCCCGGATGGCCTGCAACTGCGTGAATACAGCCTGCTGATCGACCCGCCAAACTATGCGTTTGCCGCTCCGGCGCCGGTGAGCGCACCCGTGGCCAGCATTGCTCCTGCCGTTAAACGCACAGCGCCAGTCGCACCTAGTGCTGTTGCTGCCGCACCGACCGCTCGACCTGCCGCGCCAGCGCCGACCACCAATGTGGCTGCAGCCGCCAGCCAGGGTAACGACACCCCTGTAGCCGGTGGCCAATACCGCACCCGCAATAATGATCGCCTATGGGATATCGCCCAAAGCATCCGTGGCGATGCCTCGCCGCAGCAAGCCATGCTCGCCATCCAGCGCCTGAACCCGGACGCTTTCAGCAACGGCAACATCAACCGCATGAAAAGCGCGCAAACCTTGCAACTGCCCAACCGCGAGCAGCTGCATGCCACCGAGCGTGCCGAAGCGCTGGCGCAAACCCAGCAGCAACAACAGAACTGGAAAGGCGAAGCCGTGGCCCAGCTTGATGCGCGCAAACGCAACGAAGCCGGTGATGCACCCGCCGAGCAAGCCGCCAGCGACAAACTGAGCCTGGTTGGCGAGCAAGGCAGCAGCCGCGCCGAGCACAAAGATGGCGCCAAAGGCAGCAAAGCCGCCACCAAGAAAGAAGCCGACAACCGTTTGGCCCTGGCCCAGGAAGAATTGGCCCAGTCGCGCCGTGAAGGTGAAGAGTTGTCCAGCCGCGTCGCCGATCTGCAATCGCAACTGGAAAAATTACAGCGCCTGATCGCGCTGAAAGACAGCCAGTTGGCCGAACTGACCGCACGCTTGGCCGAACTCAACAAGGCAGCCGAAACCAGCGGCGACCTGACTCAAGTGCAGCCTACCGCTAGCCGCTAATCGGCGTCCTCATGGCGGGCTAGCGCAGGCGATGCGCTAGCGCCCCGCCCGCTGCAAACACCGGCGATAACGCTCATCCACCCGCTTGGAAAACCAGGCGGTGGTGAGTTTGCGGGTGATTTTCGGGCTTTGCAGGGTGATGCCGGGAAGAATGGCGCGCGGCAGCGGTTTGCCCGCGCGCTGGTCGGCGAGTGCGTAGAGGTCTCTGTACAGGTCGGTGTCTTCAAGCGCCAGTCTTTCGCCTTTTTCCAGGGCGCGGCGAATGGCGCCTTCACTGATATCCAGGCGTTTGCCAAGGGTGCGTACGGCCTTTTCGGTGTTGCTTGGCAGTAGCGAACCGGCGGCCAGCAGATCGCCGTCCAGGGCCAGGTCGATACCGCTGAGTTGGCTAATGGCGCGCTGAAAGGCGGCGTTGCGGCTGGCATACCAACCGGCGTTGAAGTCGGCAAACCGGTACAGCGGTTCGGGGTAGTTGGCCGGGTAACCGAGCAAGTGCGCGGTACCAAAGTACATACCACCGCGCCGGCTAAATACCTCCTGGCGCAGCGTGCCGTTGTAGGTATACGGATAACCACGAGCATGTTCTTCGGCAAAGGCAATGCTCACCTGCATCGGCCCGCCGGTGTGTACCGGATTGAGGGTGCCGAACAATTGCCCGCCTAACGGCACCATGCCAATAAAGTCATCAAAGATCGCGCTCAGCTGCTTTTCGCTGCGCACCGTGGCCAGGCGCTCGCTGTAGCTTTTGCCGTTCGGCGAGGGCAGTTGCAGCGCGGCGCTAACTAGAAAGCCTGGGATATGTAGGCGACTGGCACGACGGTCTATTTCGCCACGGGCAATCTTGCCCAGGCCCGGCACTTGCGGGTCGGCGGTGTAGGTGGACTCCTGCTCGGTCACGGCCAGCACGGCGCAGATGTTTTCGCTGCTGGCATCCAGCTTCTGGGTGGTAAACGCCACCTGAATATCCTTGGCCCAACCCTGGCGATCGCTCACCGTGGACGGAATCAGCTTGGCGACTCTGTTTTCAATCTCAGCCGGGCTTGGCTGTGGCGGCAGTACCGCGCGCGAGCCGCAGCCGCTCAGGATCAGCATGGCCAAGGTGAGCAGTAGTTCGGGGCGGCTAAAGCGGATGGTCAAAATTAGGGCCTTCGCGATGAGTAGTGGATAGCGCCGCAGTGAAGACAAGTGCAACGCCCTGCCGGTTCGCTTGAATTGTGTGCTGCTACAGCTATAGGTCATTCATCGGTTTTTTACGCGGGGAATTCGGGTTGCACCTTTGCCCAGAATCGGCTGAAAACGATCCATTTTGTAGCACTCAAAACCCGCTAAAACCGCATGCGCACCGAGCAAGTGCAAAAAGGTAACGCCGCTACAGCCCAGGTATTTAAGGCTTATAGCAACTGACTGGCTAATTGGTTGCGCCTGGTTGCACCTTTGACTTTGAAGGAGTTTAATCCACGCTGAATTTGCACCGCGCGACCCCTTTAGGAAAAAACCAATGGCCACTACCACCCTTGGCGTAAAACTTGATGACGCCACCCGCGAGCGTCTCAAGCTGGCAGCACAGTCGATCGACCGCACGCCGCACTGGCTGATCAAGCAGGCGATCTTCAATTACCTCGAGCAGGTTGAAGGCGGTCTGACCCCGCCGGAGCTCTCCGGTATCGCTGCCGCGCTGGGTGAAGAGCCGTTGGAGGCGCTGACCGAGCAAGGTCTGCAATGTTTCCTCGACTTCGCCGAAAGCATTCTGCCGCAATCGGTGCTGCGCGCCGCCATTACCTCCGCTTACCGCCGCCCCGAGCCGGAAGCGTTGGCCATGCTGTTGGAGCAAGCCCGCCTGCCAAAAGCGCAAGCCGAGGCCACCGACAAGCTGGCCATGGGCATTGCTGAAAAACTGCGTAACCAGAAGAGCGCTGGCGGTCGTCAGGGCCTGGTGCAAGGGCTACTGCAAGAATTCTCGCTGTCCTCGCAAGAAGGTGTGGCGCTGATGTGCCTGGCCGAAGCGCTGCTGCGCATTCCGGACAAAGCCACCCGTGACGCGCTGATCCGCGACAAAATCAGCAACGGCAACTGGAGCCAGCACCTGGGCAACAGCCCGTCGATGTTTGTGAACGCCGCCTCCTGGGGCCTGTTGATCACCGGCAAGCTGGTGGCCACCCATAACGAAGCCGGCCTGGCTACGTCGCTAAACCGTTTGATCGGTAAAGGCGGCGAGCCGCTGATTCGCAAGGGCGTGGATATGTCCATGCGCCTGATGGGCGAGCAGTTTGTCACCGGCGAAACCATCGCCGAAGCCCTGGCCAACGCCACCACTATGGAAAGCAAAGGCTTTCGCTACTCCTACGACATGCTCGGTGAAGCGGCCCTCACCGACGCCGACGCCAAACGCTACCTGGCCTCCTACGAGCAGGCGATTCATGCCATCGGCAAGGCCTCCCACGGCCGGGGCATTTATGAAGGCCCGGGCATTTCCATCAAGCTCTCGGCGCTGCACCCACGTTACAGCCGCGCGCAGTACGAGCGGGTGATGGATGAGCTGTACCCGATCCTGCTCAGCCTCACGCAACTGGCTAAGCACTACGACATCGGCCTGAATATCGATGCCGAAGAAGCCGACCGCCTGGAACTGTCCCTCGACCTGCTGGAGCGCCTGTGCTTTGACCCAAGCCTGGCCGGCTGGAACGGTATCGGCTTTGTTATTCAGGCCTACCAGAAGCGTTGCCCGTATGTGATCGACTATGTGATCGACTTGGCCAAACGCAGCCGTCATCGCCTGATGATCCGCTTGGTAAAAGGCGCGTACTGGGACAGCGAAATCAAACGCGCCCAGGTCGACGGCCTGGAAGGCTACCCGGTGTACACCCGCAAGCCGTACACCGACATTTCCTACATTGCCTGTGCGCGCAAATTGCTCGCCGTGCCGGAAGCCATCTACCCGCAATTCGCCACCCACAACGCCCATTCGCTGTCGGCCATTTACCAGATCGCCGGGCAGAACTATTACCCCGGCCAATACGAGTTCCAGTGCCTGCACGGCATGGGTGAGCCGCTATACGAGCAGGTTGTGGGCAAGGTCGCCGATGGCAAGCTGAACCGACCGTGCCGCATCTACGCCCCGGTGGGCAGCCATGAAACCCTGCTGGCTTACTTGGTGCGCCGCCTGCTGGAAAACGGCGCCAACACCTCGTTTGTGAACCGCATTGCCGACCACAGCATCTCGCTCAAAGAGCTGGTGCTCGACCCGGTGCTGCAAGTGGAACAAATGGCCGCCGCCGAAGGTGGCCTGGGCCTGCCGCACCCACGCATCGCCCTGCCGCGCGCACTGTATGGCGACGCCCGCCTGAACTCCGAAGGCATCGACCTGGCCAACGAACACCGTTTGGGTTCGCTGTCCTCGGCGCTGCTGAGCAGCACCAACAACCGCTACGTCGCCGCGCCGATGCTGGGTTGTGACACCCCGGCACCGGGCGCTGCTGAGGCGGTGAAAAACCCGGCTGATCAACGCGACATCGTCGGCCACGTTAGTGAGGCCAGCGAAGCCGATATCCACAGCGCCGTGTTGTGCGCCGTGTCCAGCGGGCAGATCTGGCAAGCCACCACGCCGGACGAGCGCGCCGCTGTACTAGAGCGCGCCGCCGACCAGATGGAAGGGGAAATGCAGCAGCTGATGGGCCTGCTGGTGCGCGAAGCCGGTAAGAGCTTTGCCAACGCCATCGCCGAAGTGCGCGAGGCGGTGGATTTCCTGCGCTACTACGCCGCCCAGGCCCGCGCGTTTTTCAGCAACGACAGCCACCGCCCGCTGGGCCCGGTGGTGTGCATCAGCCCGTGGAATTTCCCCCTGGCGATTTTCTCCGGCCAAGTGGCCGCTGCCTTGGCTGCCGGCAATACCGTACTGGCCAAACCGGCCGAGCAAACCCCGCTGATCGCCGCCCAGGCCGTGCGCATCTTGCTCGAAGCCGGGGTTCCCGGCGGCGCTGTGCAACTGCTGCCGGGCCGTGGTGAAACGGTTGGCGCGCGACTGATCGCTGATGAACGTGTGCGTGGCGTGATGTTTACCGGTTCCACCGAAGTGGCCGGCATTATTCAGCGCAATATCGCCGGCCGTTTGGATGCCCAAGGCCGCACCATTCCGCTGATTGCTGAAACTGGTGGTCTGAACACCATGATCGTCGACTCCTCGGCGCTGACCGAACAGGTCGTAGTCGATGTGCTGTCGTCGGCCTTCGACAGCGCCGGTCAACGTTGCTCGGCCTTACGCGTGCTGTGCGTGCAGGAAGATGTTGCCGACCGCGTCATCGAAATGCTTAAAGGCGCGATGGCCGAATACAGCCTGGGCAACCCCGAGCGCTTGAGCACGGATATTGGCCCAGTGATTGATGCCGAAGCCAAAGCCGGCATCGAAGCCCATATCGCCAAAATGCGCGAGAAAGGCCGCACGGTATTCCAGGCCGCTCGCGCCAAAGCCGACGAAATCAAACGCGGCACCTTTGTCATGCCGACCCTGATCGAACTGGACAGCTTCACCGAGTTGCAACGGGAAATCTTCGGCCCGGTGCTGCACGTGGTGCGCTACCAGCGCGCCGACCTGGCCAGCCTGTTGGAACAGATCAACGCCAGCGGTTACGGCTTGACCCTCGGCGTGCACACGCGCATCGACGAGACCATCGCCCAGGTAGTGAACAGCGCCAAGGTCGGCAACCTGTACGTCAACCGCAATATCGTTGGCGCCGTGGTTGGCGTGCAGCCGTTTGGCGGCGAAGGCCTGTCCGGCACCGGCCCGAAAGCCGGTGGCCCGCTGTATATGTACCGCCTGCTCTCCACCCGCCCGCAAGACGCCGTGGCCAAGCAGTTGGGTGGCGCAGGCAAGCTGCCAAGCGAACAGAGCAAAGCCCTGCAGGCGTTTAATGAGTGGGCCGGCAAAGAAGAGCCCAGCGTGGTCCCCCTCAGCAATCAGTTCAGCGAACTGGCGCAAAGCGGCAGCGTGCACGTACTGCCCGGCCCGACTGGCGAGCGCAACACCTACAGCCTGCTGCCACGCGAACACGTGCTGTGCCTGGCGGACGAGCGCAGCGACCTGCTCGTGCAACTGGCCGCTGCTTTGGCCGTGGGTAGCGTGGTGATCTGGCAGGAACAGCCGCTCGGCAAAGAACTGTTCAACGCCTTGCCCAAAGACGTGCAGAAACGCATCCACCTGGTCAGCGACTGGAGCACCAGCGACGTCAACTTTGACGCCATCCTCCACCACGGCGACTCCGACCAACTGCGCGCCGTCTGTGAACTGGCTGCGCAACGCAAAGGCGCAATCATCGGCGTGCATGGCCTGAACAAAGGCGAGACGGATATTCCGTTGGAGCGTCTGCTGATCGAGCATGCCCTGAGCATTAACACCGCAGCGGCGGGCGGTAATGCCTCGTTGATGACCATCGGCTAAGAGGTGATTAAGCGACCCGCTGTGTGTTGGCGGGTCGTACTTTGATCGGTCGCCTTTCACGTAGTGGTGCGCACAGCACACCCTACGGGCTGCGGTATGCGTGCGCACCCGCCTTACTGGGTAATCACCGGCAAGGTCGGCGGTGCCACTTTCAGCTCTTTCTCAATGCTGTTTACCCGCTCTTGTAGTGTTGGTACGCCTTTCGGGGGCTTGGTATCTAATTATTAAGGCTTTTTGAGAGCGGGTTTATTTAACGCCCTGAATTAGAGTCGACTAATAAATATGTCCCCTTTAATCTTTAATCTGAAGTTATCACTAGGGCTGCCAGAATGTCAGACAAACCCCATATTCATCGAGGATGTCATCAGCAATTTCAAACTGAAAATCTCTCTCTGGGAAGCAGTCCGATAACGCACTCCTCCAATATCTTGCGACCTGCTCGGCGAACAAATGACAGAGACGATAGTCTTCTTCCGAAAGACCAACCTTAAATACGGGTCGGTCTGACGTTTCTTCCCATTTTGAAAAAAACTGATTTATTGAAAAAATATTTCTGTATCGTTCAACGTCTCTACGCGATTCACTTTTCTGCAACACGCCTGCCTCGGTCAGGATAAGCCCCGTCAAAGGAATTTTTTTGGGGTCGTATTGCTGTGCGTTAGGCAGCCAGAAAACGTGACCATCAAGTTCAATGAAGTCAGGAGAAAGCAAAGCTAGAACAGAAATTGCTTGCTCCAATGAAACCAAGTTTCCTACATATGAAAAAAACTCCCCGGTTCCAATGTCCGAAGCAAACAAACTCAACGACTCTTTAGAAATATTACCCTGAAAACTTTTCATCAGTTCAACCCTAAGCTTTTAAGAACCGACTGAGGAACGTTTCCCTCAAAGGCTTTTGTGTCACTCCCCTTCTTTGGGAAAAATGTTCCATTCGGTGCTTGGTGCCATTCGACGACCTTAATCCGAGAACTAGACACGTCATATAGTGCACGCCCCTCAGGACCATAGACAACAACATGTCCATTTCCAAGATTGGCGTAAGAGTTCGGAGTTTGTCCTTGCAACGGATACTGAACGCTACCACGCGTACCGGTGACCTTCACATTCGTTTCCCTGAGTCCCTTTGTATAATCTAAATCGATGATGTTACCGACAGAGTCCGCAATGAACCTAGGCGTATTGGGAGCGTCAGTATTCCCTTTTGCGCTGGAAGTCGCCGTCGGAGAGTCATCCGATATAGCGCTAGTCGATTTAGGGCTTTTCCCAGGCTGACTCGAGCCACCAACCTCCGATGCCGCGCCTCCTTTCGATGCCCCTTTGCCAGCGCTACTCCCCGCAGCAGCACCCTCGGCGAGCAGTCGCCCACCGTGTATGCCCATCACCCCTTCTTGCGCCAGGTTGCCGAGTAACGTCGCTCGCTCCTGCATGGCGAGCGGCCGTCCGTAGGTCCGTTCCAACCACTGGGTTGAGGTCATCCAGACGTCAAGCGAGGACTGTTCCTGGGGTGTCAGCCAACCTTCTCTGAGGTATTTGGCGACCACCAGTTGCTTGTCCATGGTGAAGAGATCGCCATGCTCATTAAACGGATTGGCCGACGACACCGCGACCACGCCCGGATTGCCCTGGAGCAGGCCTGGTAAGTCATATCCGTTGGAGCGGTATAAGAAGTTCAGCAACTCCTTGGCGACCGGATCGTCCATGGCGATAGAGCTGTTCACGATGCCGTCAACACAGCTGCGGCTCTTGCAGCCGTCAATCGCGTTGGAGCGTGCTGCCGAAAGCTTTTCGTACTTAGCGAGGATGCCCCACAGTTTTTCCTCGCTGCACTGCTTGCTGGCCCGGCAGTCTTTCAGCTCACCCAACAGCCGCTCTGCCGATGGATGATCAAGGTTGTTGTAGAGCGATGCCTGTTGTGCAACCCAGCCGGCTTTTTCCTGATCCTTTTTGTTGCCTCCTACCATTGCCGCGGCGGTCATGCCCAATAGCTGGGATGTCATCGCCACCAGCTGTTCATGCTGAGGACCTTGGAACATGGGAAGCGCGGCGATTTGGTCCACTAGCGCTTCGTTCAAGCCGGCAGCCAGAGCGCCGCTCTTGAAACTACCGCCTGCGGCTTCCGCTACCAGGCCACCCATAATGACGTGAGAAACGATCTTGCTGGCGTCGCTGGAGAACTGCAGCCTGTCTCCCATTTCTCCGTACAGCGCGCCAGTCAAAGCATTGGCAGCCTGACTCACGGCAGCTTGCGCCAGGTTGTCTTTCAGGCTGCCGCCCATAATTGCGGTTTGCAGGCCGGCCTGAACCACCGCCGCCTTACCGACTTGAGCCACGCTCGCTGCGTTAAAACCCAATGTGCTCGGATCGACACCCACACCGAAACCAGCTGTCGCAGCGCTAAACACATAGCCCTTGACGCTGTCTTTGGACGTTATGTCTTTTAACGTCGCGCCAAGGTTGCCCTTGTTGTTGATGGTGCTAATCGCTGCCTGATTAACGACTGCGTGGAAACCGGCTTGTGCGGCCAACCCCAGTGCACCGCTGACACCCGCAGATGCGCCTGCTCCTGCGGCAGTTGCAGACGCGGCGCCGGCAACCGTAGCGCCAGCCCCCGCCGTGATGACGGTGAGAACAATGGCGATAACAATCGCCGCGCCGGCACCTAGCCCGGAGTTTTGGTAGTTGAAGGAGTCGTGAATTTCCTTAACCCGATGCCAATCGACGTCGCCACGTTTTTCCGCCTCTTTGATCCACGCCAGGCTGGGGTCTGCCGCCACCATGGTGTCGATG
>CAZIWV010000025.1:0-73850 GCA_964543145.1 uncultured Pseudomonas sp. | reverse complement strand
AAAACAGAATAGCGACATTTCCCAGAGCACCAGCAACCGCCAAAAACCCATTGCCAACCCTGCAAAGCCCGCCCTATAGTCCCGCCGTCGCTGCCACTTCAGCGACCGGGTTTGGCGACCCGAATGTCGGAGGCTTCTAAACATACGGAGCTTCACCAATGAACGACCATACAAAAGTAACCACCGCCCTACCCTTCGACATCCTCGACAACACCCCGCTGTTCTCGGTCAATGCCGGAGTACCCATCGAAGACGCCCTCGAACGCGCCGCCGACCTCATGCTCTACGTAGAACGCCTATCCGCCGCCGATGCCTTTATCGACAAAAGCATCGAATCCGGCATCGTTCAACACCTGAGCGAAATGGCCAAAGCGCTAACCAAAGCGTCCAACAGCAAAGCCAACAACGCCTAAAAGCGCTCACCGCGCGTGCAAAGAAGGGGATCTGCGATCCCCTTCTTTATCAACCGCGCATACCCTTTACGGCCGCCAAACCGCCGCCTCAACGTCCACCTTCTTGGGCAATAACCGATTAGCAAAAAACAAATCCGCCGTGGCCTGTTGCGCCTGAATAATCTCGGCACTCAGCGCAATCGGCGGCGATGCCGGCCGGTGGCTAAAGGTGCGTTCGATTACCGCTGGCGGCAAGCCCATAAAGCCGGCGAGCAGTTGAATGCTGGCGGCTTTGTCGCTGCGGGTGAGCGCTTCGGCTTTGCCCAGTTCATCCAGTAACGCAGTGATAAACGTCGGGTTGGCCTCGGTGTAAGGGCGCGCGGCGAGGAAGAATGGCCCGATCAAGCCCAGCCCTTCGCCATTGGCCAGTACCCGCGCTTTGCCTTCGAGTTCAAGGGCTGAGTAGTACGGGTCCCAGATTACCCAGGCGTCCACACTGCCCTGTTCAAAGGCGGCACGGGCGTCGGCGGGTGCCAGGTATACCGGCTGAATATCGCTGAATGTCAAACCGGCTTTGTTTAATGCGCGCAGCAGCAAGTTGTGCGAGCTAGAGCCTTTTTGGAAGGCGACCTTTTTGCCTTTGAGCTCGGCCACCGACTGAAGCGGGCTGTTGTTGCCGACCACAATCACTTCCGCCTGCGGCTTGGGCGGTTCGGCGGCGATATAGAGCAAATCGGCGCCGGCCGCCTGGGCGAATAGCGGCGCAATATCGCCGGTAGAACCGACATCCAAGGCGCCAATGTTCAGCGCTTCAAGCATTTGCGGGCCAGCGGGAAACTCGATCCATTTGATCTGGGTGTTGGCAAAGCGCTGTTCCAGCAGTTTGTGTTCTTTGGCCAGCACCAGGCTGGCCGAGCCTTTTTGGTAGCCAATTCGCAGGCTGGCCGGGTCGGCCGCCAGGCTCTGTTGAGCGATGGCCAGCACGCCGAGCAGGCAGGCGGCTCTTTTTAGAAAGCGCATGGTTATTCCCAGTCGGTGGAGGGTTTTTCCCAAAGGTTGATCCCGCCTTCAACGGCGAAGCGGTCGATCTCGGCCAGTTCCTCAGCGCTAAAGGCCAGGTTGTTAAGCGCGGCGACGTTTTCGATGATTTGTTCCGGGTGGCTGGCACCGATTAGCGCGGACGTGACGCGGGGGTCGCGCAGGGTCCAGGCCAGGGCCAGTTGCGCCAGGCTTTGGCCACGGCGTTTGGCGATTTCGTTCAGGGCGCGGGCGCGCTCGATATTGGCTTCAGACAGGTGCGAGGGCAGCAACGAGCCGCCGCCTGGGCGATTGACGCGGGAGTCTTGCGGCACGCCGTTGAGGTATTTGTCGCTGAGCAGGCCTTGGGCCAGAGCGGTGAACACAATTACCCCGGCGCCGACTTCCTCGGTGGCATCCAGCAGGTCTTTCTCGATCCAGCGGTTAAGCAGGTTGTAGGCCGGCTGGTGAATCAGCAGCGGCACGCCGCGCTCACGCAGCAAGGCGGTGATTTCCCGGGTTTTGCCCGCAGAGTAGGAGGAAATGCCGATGTACAGGGCCTTGCCCTGCTCAACGATGCTGGCCAGCGCGCCAGCGGTTTCTTCCAGCGGGGTCAGCGGGTCGAAGCGGTGCGAGTAGAAGATATCGACGTAGTCGAGGCCTAAACGTTGCAGGCTCTGGTCGAGGCTGGCGATCAGGTATTTGCGCGAGCTGCCGCCCTGCCCGTAAGGGCCTGGCCACATGTCCCAGCCGGCTTTGCTGGAGATAATCAGCTCGTCGCGATGGGCGCTGAAATCTTCCTTGAGCAGGCGGCCGAAATTGGTTTCGGCGCTGCCGTAGGGCGGGCCGTAGTTGTTGGCCAGGTCGAAGTGGTTGATGCCCAGATCGAAGGCGGTGTGCAGCAAAGCGCGTTGGGTGGAGATTGGCGTGGCGTCGCCGAAGTTATGCCACAAGCCCAGGGACAGGGCCGGTAACACCAAGCCGCTGCGGCCGACGCGGCGGTACGGCATGGTTTGGTAGCGGTCGGGGTTGGCGAGGTAGGTCATGGCAATCCTTATATAAAACGTTGCGGCAACGCCGAACACGTAGGGTGTGCTGTGCGCACCTGGGTGTACACGCGCAAATCGCTTGGTGCGCGCAGCACACCCTACGGCGGTGGCTTAGAAAAATGGGTTACCTGGGCGATTAAGGCCGAGGTGTTCACGCAATGTTGTGCCTTGGTACTGACTGCGAAAAAGCCCGCGGCGTTGCAGTTCGGGTACTACGTAATTGGCGACGTCTTCCAGGCCGGCGGGCAAATGCGGCACCAGCACGTTAAAGCCATCCGCCGCGCGGCCTTCAAACCAGGCTTGCAGGTCGTCGGCGATCTCGCTGGCGGTGCCGATCAGGCTGTAGTGCCCTCGCCCACCGGCAATACGCCGGCCCAGTTGCGCCAGGGTCAGGTTTTCCGCGCCGGCCAGTTCGGTGAGTAGTTTCTGCCGGCTTTGTTGGCCGTTTTCAGTCAGTGGTAAATCGGGTAGCGGACCATCGAGTGGATAGCCGGACAGGTCGAAGTTGCCGAGCATACGGCCGAGCAAGGCGACGCCCACTTGCGGCTCGACCAATTCCTGGAATTGCTCGAACTTTTCCCGCGCTTCTTGGCTGCTTTGCCCAACCACGACAAAGACGCCCGGCATGATTTTTAGCGACTCTTCGCTGCGCCCGAACTTGCTCAGGCGGCCTTTTAGGTCGGCGTAAAACGCTTGCGCTTTGGCTAGCGAGGTTTGCGCGGTAAACACCACTTCGGCGGTTTCGGCGGCCAGTTCGCGGCCGGTTTCCGAGGAGCCGGCCTGCACGATCACCGGCCGGCCTTGTGGTGAACGGGCGACGTTAAGCGGGCCTTGGACTTTGAAGTGTTCGCCGCTGTGGTTGAGCACATGCAGCTTGGCAGGGTCGTAGAACTGCCCGGCTTGTTTATCACGCAGAAAGGCGTCGTCGGCCCAGCTGTCCCACAGGCCGGTGACCACTTGGTGGAATTCGCGGGCACGGGCGTAGCGCTCGGCGTGGGGAATATGGGCGTCGCGGCCAAAGTTATAGGCCTCGGCGGCGGCGTCGGAGGTCACCAGGTTCCAGCCGGAACGGCCACCGGACAGGTGATCCAGCGAGGCGAATTTGCGCGCCACGTGGTAGGGCTCGTTGTAGCTGGTGGTGACGGTGCTAATCAGGCCAATGCGCTCGGTCACCGCGCTCAGGGCCGAGAGCAAGGTCAGCGGTTCAAAGTACACCGAACGCGACGTGTGGCTGGCGATGGCGTCGGTGGAGGCGGCCACGCTATCGGCCACGAACAGCGCATCAAAGCAGGCTGCTTCAGCGATTTGGGCGGTGCGTTTGTAGCTGGCGAAGTCCAGCGGATTGGCCTGCACGTCGGGGTGCCGCCAGGCGGCGATATGGTGCCCGCCGGCCATTAGAAAGGCGCCGAGGCTTAGTTGACGGGGGTGTTGGCTCATAACATCGGTACCTGATCTGACGGAAAAGCCGTGTGGCCAACTCTACGGTGGCGCCTACGGGGTGTTGCACGCAGGGGTGATGCGGTCTTACCGGAAAACACCCGTCGTCCCTGCGCGGGACGACGGTGTCAAGGCGGATCGCGATACATCATCTTGCATCGTCATTCCCGCGTAGGCGGGAATCCAGAGTGGTGCAGGAAAACGAGTAAGGCTGGAGATTCTGGGTCCCCGCCTACGCGGAGACGACGGTGGTTTAGAAGTCTTTACGCACCTCTACGCCAAAATAACGTTCGTCATCGCGTGGCACGGAGCGGTACACGTAGTTGGTACCGCTGTAGGCCAGGCCGTTGGAGTAGCTTTTGTCGGCGAGGTTTTTGCCCAGCAGCGCGACGCGCCAGCCTTCGTTGTAATTGGCCAGGGCGACGCTGGCGTTCCAGATGCCGTAGGCGCCTTGGATGGTGTCGGCGTTTTGGTCGAGGCTGTATTGCACTTGGTCTTGCCAGGCGTAGTCGGTGCTCAGCTCGATATCCAGGCCGTTGTCCAGCGGAATGCTGTAGTCGCCGCGTACGTAGGTTTTCCAGTCCGGGCTAAAGGGCAGCGGTTTGCCGTTGATGTCGCAGGTGGCCGCCGCGCCTACCGGGCAGGTGAATTCGTCGACACGGGCTTTGGTGTACGCCAGCGCGCCGGACAATTTCAGTTGGCTGGTGGCCTGGAAGGCGACGTCCAGTTCCACGCCTTCACTTTTCACACTACCGGCGTTGATCAAGCGGGTTACCACGGCACCGGCGACCACGTCGTAGAAGTTGGCCTGGTAGTTATCGTATTCGGTGTGGAAGGCCGCCAGGTTGGCGGTCAGGCGGTTGTTAAACGCCGTGCTCTTTAAACCCACTTCCCAGGAGTTGGAGGTTTCCGGTTTTAGCGCTTCGGTATCGCGGGCGGCCATGTTGAAGAACACGTTGTAGGCCGGGCCTTTATAGCCGCGCGAATAGGTGATGTAGCTGGTCAGATTGTCGTTGATGTCGTACTGGAAACCGGCGCGGCCGGTAAAGCCATCTTCGTCCACCGAACCGGAGCTGGCGTAGCTGGGTTGAATGCCAGACGCCGCTGCGGTGGAAACACGCTGGTGCTTGTATTCCAGGTCGTCGTGGGTCCAGCGCAGGCCGAGAATGCCGCGGAAATCTTCGGTGAAGTTAAAGGTGTTTTCACCAAAGACCGCATAGCTGTCGTTGATGGCTTCGTAGTCGGCGCGGCCGGTTTGGGTGACTAAGGTGGTGGGCGTTACCGCACGGCGGTAGGTTTCTTCGCTTTTGCCGTGCATGTAGAAGGCGCCGAGCACGTACTCGTTGAATTCACCTTTGGGCGAGGCCAGGCGCAATTCCTGTGAGTATTGGTTGTAGTCCAGCTGACCTTTGTCATGGGACTGCGGGGCGCCCGGGAATATGCCGGACAGACGATCGCCATCTTGGTACTGGGTGTTGTTCCAGCCGCGCCAGGCGGTAATGGAGGTCAGGGTGAAGTCGCCCAGTGCCCAGTCCACTTGGCCGGACAAACCTTGGTTGCGGTCGTCGACGCGGGTGTTCATTTCGCTGCTGATGCGGCGGTTGTGGTCGCTTGGGGTAATGCTGTTGTCGACAGCGAGGCCAAAGGTCGCGCCGGTTTTAGTCAGCACGCCGTTGGGGATGGTGTCTTTGCCCTGGGTGTAGTCGGCGATCAGGGTAACTTTCAGCTCGTCATTGGGCTCGAACTCCAGCTTGCCGCGCGCGCCCTTGCGGTCGTAACCGTTGGCGTCATCACCGTTGTAGGTGTTTTTTACATTGCCATCGTACTTACCCAGCAAGGTGGTCAGCGAGCCTTTGAGGGTGTCGGTCAGGCGGCCGCCAATGCCAAAGCGCAGGCGGTTTTCGTTGCCGCCGCCAAAGTGCGAATAATCGACGTAGCCGAGGGTTTCTTCCGGCGCCTCTTTGCTGACGATGTTAAGTACACCGGCCGAGGCGTTTTTGCCGAACAAGGTGCCTTGCGGGCCGCGCAGCACTTCGATGCGTTCCAGGTCGAGCAGGTCGAGGGTCGACTGACCAGGGCGGCCGAGCACTACGCCGTCGATCACCGTGGCGACGGTGGGTTCTACGCCTGGCGAGGTGCTGATGGTGCCGACGCCACGGATAAACAGCGAGGTGTCTTTGTTTGAAGCGCCGCTGCGGTAGTTAAGGGTCGGCACTTGCTGAACGATGGTGGAGACGTTGTTACGGTTGTCACGCTCCAGCTGCTCGCCATCGACCACGGAAACCGCCACGGGCACCTTTTGCAGCGACTCTTCGCGGCGGGTGGCGGTAACGGTTACCGCGCTCAGGGTGGGCGCCTCTTCGGCTTTTTCGCCGGTGGTGGTTGCCTCAGCGGCAAAGCCTTGCTGGCCGAGCGCGGCGAGCAGAACCGCAACAGCCAAGGGGCTGCGGCGGGCGATAAAGGTGGTGTGTGCGTGCATGTTGAACTGCCCCATGTAGACCAGACGTTTGCCCATTCGATGACGGGCTTTTAGGGGACTGTCGGGTGTCTGGTCTCGCTCGTACGAGTGGCAGCTGTGTGACGACAGTCCGGCGCTTGTTAGCGCTAACATCGCCAGTATCATCGGCCGCTGATTAGACCGTCAAATACTAAAAGAGTATTTTTATATTCCATAAAGTGCTTTAAGAACGATCTTTTGTTAGCGCTAACAATGCAGTAAGGTGGCCCGCATTCTCTTGGCCCAGGACCGGCAAACACCGTGAGCAGCGACAAAGAACCCACCCGCAAACGCCGTGGCGCCGGGCGCGTAACCCTGAGCACGGTGGCCAAACAAGTGGGCGTTTCGGCGATTACCGTGTCGCGCTACTTCAACCAGCCGGAGCAGGTTTCCGAAGAACTGCGCGAGCGCATTCAGGCGGTGGTTAACGAGCTGGGCTATGTGCCCAATTTGGTGGCCGGGGGGCTGGCTTCGGCGCGCGGGCGCATCGTTGGCATGGTGATTCCAAACATCTCCGGGCCGATTTTCGCCAACACCATTCAAGGCTTTAGCGACACCCTCGCCGCCCATGGTTATCAGCTATTGTTGGCGTCCAGCTATTTCTCGGAAGAACAGGAAGAAAGCGCGGTGCGCGCGTTTCTCGGCTGGTCGCCGGCGGCCTTGGTGGTGACCAGCCATTTCCACACTCCCGGCACCGACAAAATGCTCGCCGAGGCGGATATTCCTCTGGTGGAAATATGGGATTACCGCCCGGAACGTTCGCCCATGCAGGTAGGCTTTCTGCACCACGACGTTGGCGTACGTGCAGCCCGTTATCTGCTGGATAAGGGCTACCAGCGCATCGCCTTTGTGCAGAACAGCGTGGCTGGCGACTTTAGCGCGCTGGAGCGTCGTGACGGTTATGCGCAAACCCTGCGCGAAGCCGGCCGCGAGCCCTGGGTGTTTGTGCCCAGCGCCGACGCCACACCGTTCGAGGGCGGCAAACAGGCCATGGACGCGTTGATGAAACGTAATCCTCGCCCCGACGCGATCATTTTTGCCAACGACAACCTCGCCGCCGGTGGCCTGCTCGCCGGGCAACGCGCTGGGCTACGCATTCCCCAAGACTGCGCGGTGATGGGTTTTGGTGACTATGCGTTTGCCGAAATGCTGCTGCCCAGCCTGACCACCATCAAGCCGCCAGCCCGGCAGATTGGTGAAGTGGCGGCTCTGCGGGTATTGCAGGCGTTGGGCGTGGTGGAGCTGGAAGAGCCGCTGCAGCAATTGAATTTGCTCGATTGCGAACTGGTGGAGCGCGAAAGCGCTTAAAATGCCGGCCCCGCCCCCCCTCGTAGGGTGTGCTGTGCGCACCACAGCGGCCGACGCGGTACCGCTTGGTGCGCACAGCACACCCTACGTTTTTAGCTTGGAACCTCCGTTTTTATGCACGCCCGCACGCTTATGTCCCTGCCCCTCCTCGCCCTCGCCCTTGGCGGGTTTGTGGTGGGCAGTAGTGAATTCATCATCATGGGTTTGCTGCCCGAACTCTCCGCCGACCTGCAGGTAAGCCTGGCCGACGCTGGCCTGCTGGTGAGCGCCTATGCCTTGGGCGTAGTCGTTGGCGCGCCGCTGCTCGGGCCCATGCTCGACCGCGCGCCACGTCGGCAAGCGGTGATTTTTCTAATGCTCGCCTACACCCTCGGTAATCTCGCCTGCGCGCTGGCGCCGGACTATCACTGGCTGCTCGCCGCACGCCTAGTGACGGCCATCAGCCATGCCGGCTTCTTTGGTTGCGCCACCCTGCTGGCCCGCGACTTGGCGCCGCCCCATCGGCAAGCGTCGGCCATGGCCATGGTGATCAGCGGCTTGACCATCGCTAACGTGCTCGGCGTGCCCTTGGGCGCCTGGCTGGGGCAGACCACTAACTGGCGGGTGACGTTTTTTGTAGTCGCCGGCATCGGCGCATTAACGCTGGTGGCGCAGTTCCTCTGGCTGCCACAAACCGCCGCGCCGGTGCGCAGTGCTTCGGGCAGCTGGAGCGGTATTTTGCGCCGGCCGGTGCTGCATGCCTTGCTGGTGTGCAGCCTGACCTCGGTGTCGCTGTTTACCCTGTTTACCTATATCAGCCCGTTTTTGCGTGAGGTCACCGGCTTTACCCCGGACCAAAGCAATGGCGCGCTATTGCTGATGGGTATCGGCCTGACACTGGGCAATATTTTTGGTGGGCGCCTGGCGGACAAAGGCGTGCAGCGCGCGGTACCAAAGGCCTTGGCCAGCAGTGCGTTACTTGTGTTGGGGTTGTATTTCTTTGGCCATTTGCAGATTCCCACCCTGCTGATTTTGCTGGGTTGGGGCATTGCCACCTTTGCGGTATCGACGCCTTTGCAATTGCTGCTGGTGGAACAGGCTGGCGAATCGGCCAGCCTGGCCGCAACCCTCAGCCACGCCGCGTTTAACCTTGGCAATGCGGCCGGCGCTTGGTTTGGCGGGCTGTGGCTGAGTGCGGAAATGGGCCTGCCGTTGCTGCCGGTGTTTGCTGTGCTGCTATTGCTACTCAACGTCGCCGTGGCCTGGTGGCTGCCACGGCTGAAGGCTGTTTCCCACGATATTCCGTTGCACTAAGCCTTAGCGCGGCACCAACTTCAGCGATGCGGAGTTAATGCAGTAGCGCATGCCGGTTGGTGGTGGGCCATCGGGGAACAGGTGGCCGAGGTGGGCGTCACACTTGGCGCAGGTGACTTCGATGCGGTGCATGCCGTGGCTGAAGTCGTCCTTGCTGGCAATGGCCGCGTTGGAGGTTGGCTGGTAGTAGCTGGGCCAGCCGGTGCCGGAGTCGAACTTGGCCTGGGAGTCGAACAACGCCTCGCCGCAGCACGCGCAGTGGTAGACGCCAGGGGTTTTGTCGTCGTGGTATTTACCGGTGAACGCGCGCTCTGTGCCGCCCATACGGCAGACGTGGAACTGCTCGTCGGAGAGCTCCTCGCGCCAGGCATCCAGCGGTTTTTCAAGCTTATCCATGGGGTCACCTCTTCTGCTGAAAAAAGCCCGAGCTGTACCTTTTCCAGGGCTCAGGCCACACGTATGATTGCCGCACTTTTGTAGACGCCAGTCTGTCATCCGCGTTACAGACTGCCAAGCCGCACGGCCCACTGCGCTCTGCCAGGGCCGGCCATTTTGTTCAGGATCCCCACCATGCAGGTCAGCAAATCGAACAAGCTCGCCAACGTCTGCTACGACATTCGCGGCCCAGTGCTCAAGCACGCCAAGCGCCTGGAAGAGGAAGGCCATCGCATCCTCAAGCTGAACATTGGCAACCCGGCGCCCTTTGGTTTCGAAGCACCGGACGAAATCCTCCAGGACGTGATCCGCAACCTGCCCACCGCCCAGGGCTACAGCGATTCCAAAGGCCTGTTCAGCGCCCGTAAGGCGGTGATGCAGTACTACCAGCAAAAGCAGGTGGAAGGCGTTGGCATTGAGGACATTTACCTGGGTAACGGTGTGTCTGAGCTGATTGTGATGTCCATGCAGGCGCTGTTGAACAACGGCGATGAAGTGTTGATTCCGGCACCTGACTATCCGCTGTGGACCGCCGCCGTCAGCCTGGCCGGCGGTAACCCGGTGCATTACCTGTGCGACGAGCAGGCTAACTGGTGGCCCGACCTTGACGACATCAAGGCCAAGATCACCCCGAACACCAAAGCCTTGGTGATCATCAACCCAAACAACCCGACCGGCGCCGTGTACTCCAAAGAAGTACTCGAAGGCATGGTGGAACTGGCGCGTCAGCACAACCTGGTGCTGTTCTCCGACGAGATCTACGACAAGATTCTCTACGACGAAGCCGTGCATATCTCCACCGCTTCGCTGGCGCCGGACGTGCTGTGCCTGACCTTTAACGGCCTGTCCAAATCGTACCGCGTGGCCGGCTTCCGTTCGGGCTGGGTGGCCATTTCCGGGCCGAAACACAAAGCGCAAAGCTATATCGAAGGCATCGACATCCTGGCCAATATGCGCCTGTGCGCCAACGTGCCGAGCCAACATGCCATCCAGACGGCCCTGGGCGGTTACCAAAGCATTAATGACTTGGTGTTGCCGCAAGGCCGCCTGCTGGAACAGCGCAACCGTACCTGGGAGTTGCTCAATAACATCCCGGGCGTGAGCTGTGTGAAGCCGATGGGCGCGTTGTACGCCTTCCCGAAAATCGACCCCAAGGTATGCCCGATCCACAACGACGAGAAGTTTGTGCTCGACCTGTTGTTGTCGGAGAAACTTTTAGTCGTACAAGGCACCGCGTTTAATTGGCCGTGGCCAGATCACTTCCGCGTGGTCACCTTGCCGCGCCTCGACGACCTCGACCAGGCCATCGGACGCATCGGTAACTTCCTCAAGACCTACAGCCAATAAGGCACTAGCCGAATATGGATCTGCAGATCGACGACTTCTATAAAGACGCCGCAGCCGGCCTTCTGCTGCTATATCAGGCCTTCCCACGCAAGGTCGGCCTGTATGTGGAAGACCTGATCGGCCGCGAAGAGCCGGACGAGTTTGGCCTGCCGAGCAAACGCCACCAGGCCTGCCTGGGCGCGCTGCTGTGGCTGGCCGATGAAGGTTATCTGCGTTACGAGTCGACCATTCATTACGACGCGCTGGACCAAGCGGTGCTGAGTGAAAAAGGCTTTCTGCGCCTCTCGCGCGGCGTACCCCACGCGCTGCCCGAAGGCGATGCTTTGCCGCCCAGCGTACGCCGCGTACATGCCACCCTCGCCCACCAGCTTCGCGAAGCCATTCAACAGCAGCACAGCGAACGCATCGCCAGGCTGACCCGCCTGCTGTTCACCAGCAGCTTGAATGGCACAAACGACACAGTTTGAAATAGTCGCCGAGTTGTATAGCGCGGGGGGCCGCCCTTATATACCCCGCACTAGTCGTATGTCTTTTGCTCAGAGGAGAGTCTTCACACCATGATGCGCATTCTGTTGTTCATGGCCACCAACCTGGCGGTTTTGCTTATCGCCAGCATCACCCTGAAACTGCTTGGGGTGGATCGCTTCACTGGCCAGAATTACACCAGCCTGCTGGTCTTCTGCGCCGTGTTCGGTTTCGCCGGTTCCCTGGTTTCGCTGTTCCTGTCGAAGTGGATGGCGAAGATGAGTACCGGTACCCAGATCATCAGCCAACCACGCACCCGTCACGAACAGTGGCTGCTGCAAACCGTTGAAGAGCTGTCGCGCAATGCCGGTATCAAAATGCCGGAAGTCGGTATCTTCCCCGCCTACGAATCCAACGCCTTCGCCACCGGCTGGAACCGCAACGATGCCTTGGTCGCAGTTAGTCAGGGCCTGCTGGAGCGTTTCTCCCCCGATGAAGTGAAAGCCGTACTGGCCCACGAAATCGGTCACGTCGCCAACGGCGACATGGTAACCCTGGCGTTGATTCAAGGCGTGGTGAACACCTTTGTGATGTTCTTCGCGCGGATCTTCGGCAACTTCGTCGACAAGGTCATTTTGAAAAACGAAGAAGGCAACGGCATCGGTTTCTACGTCGCCACCTTCTTTGCCGAAATGGTTCTGGGCATTCTCGCCAGCACCATCGTCATGTGGTTCTCCCGTCGCCGCGAATTCCGCGCTGACGAAGCCGGTGCTCGCCTGGCCGGTACCAGCGCCATGATCGGCGCCCTGCAACGCCTGCGCTCGGAACAAGGCGTGCCGGTGCATATGCCGGAAACCATGAGCGCCTTCGGCATCAATGGTGGCGTACGTCAAGGCCTCAAAGCCTTGTTTATGACCCACCCACCGCTGGAACAACGCATCGCCGCCCTGCAAGCTCGCGGTTAATGCAACAGCAGTAAAAGTGGGGCTCAACTGAGCCCCATTTTTTATGGGCTCGGTTATGCGAAGTGCTTTGAAACACCGCGCTCGACCAATTAAAAAGGGCGACCCAGTTGGTCGCCCTTTTTTGCCCTACATCGAAATACAAAGGCCGATCTCAGGATCGGCCTTCTCGTACTTAGTTAACGCTTAACTTGGCGCGGTTCTTCTCCAGAGTCGCCGCCCCAATCCCCTTCACTTCCAGCAGTTCATCCACCGACGTGAACGGACCATTGGCCTCGCGGAACTCAATGATCGCCTTGGCCTTCACCGCGCCGATACCAATCAGATCGCGCTCCAGCGCTGCCGCATCGGCAGTATTGAGATTAACCATACCGGCTTCTGGCGCCTTGGTTGGCGCAGACGTGGCAGGTTGGCTGATAGCGGGCTTGGTGGAATCGACTTTGACCGGCTCGGCCGCATAGCTGCCGACGGAGAGAAATGCGAGGGTGGCGAACAACAGGGAAGACGCGTATCCGTTACGCATGATGAAGCTCCTTAAGTAGGTTAAGCAGGGCTGTTTGGCGCCCTGCGGTGGCCAACTTAGGGGCGCATCAGTGCAGAGTCAAATCACCTGGCGCGGGCGTCTCCAACCGTTTTTTATGAATTAAATCAACGATTTCGCACTCCGGTAAGTAACCGTTAACGTGCTCGCGCAACAATTCCCGCAGACGCTCGTAATCATCACGCTCAACCACCAGAAAGATCTCGCTTAACACTTCCTTGAAAGCGGCCCAAGGTAGGTGTTCCTCGTTCGCGCGCATGATCATCGGGTGCTCAGTGGGGCTGACGTTGTCGCCAATCAGCAGCTCTTCATACAGCTTCTCGCCGGAACGCAGACCGGTGAACTCAATGGCGATATCACCGTGCGGATTTTGCTCATTGCGCACGGATAACCCGGACAGGTGCACCATCTTCTCCGCCAACTCAGCAATCTTCACTGGCGAGCCCATATCCAGCACAAACACATCGCCGCCCTGCCCCATGGAACCGGCTTGAATCACCAACTGCGCGGCCTCGGGAATGGTCATGAAATACCGGGTGATATTCGGGTGCGTGACCGTGATCGGCCCACCGCGCTTGATCTGCTCGCGGAACAAAGGAATGACCGAACCGGACGAGCCCAGCACATTGCCAAAACGGACCATGGTGAAGCGCGTTCTATTGGCAGACGCGCCGGCCTTGGTACCGAGCAATAACGGCTGTTTCTCGGCGCTCAGGGCCTGCAACACCATCTCCGCCAAACGCTTGGTACTGCCCATCACATTGGTCGGGCGCACCGCCTTGTCGGTGGAGATCAACACAAAATGCTCAACCCCCGCCTGCAGCGCCGCCTGCGCGGTTTGCAGCGTGCCAAACACGTTGTTCAGTACCCCTTCGGCCACATTGTGCTCAACGATAGGCACATGCTTGTACGCTGCGGCGTGGTACACGGTATTGACGCCCCAGGTGCGCATTACATCCAGCAGCCGCTCAGGGCTGCGCACCGAACCCAAAATGGGGATCAGCTTGATCCCCAGCCCTTCATGGCGAATACGCCCTTCCAGCTCGCCCTGGATGCTGTAAAGGTTGTACTCACTGTGCTCAAACAACACCAAAGTGGTCGGCGCCGACGACAAGATTTGCCGGCACAGCTCAGAACCAATCGAACCACCCGCCCCGGTAACCATCACCACCCTGTTGCGAATGCAGCGCTCAAACAGATCGCTACGCGGCGGCACCGCATCGCGCCCGAGCAGATCGGCGATATCCACCTCCTGCAGGTCGCTGACATTGACCCGGCCGCTGGCCAAATCCATAAACCCTGGCACCGTGCGCACATGCACCGGATAAGCCTCCAGCGCCGCGAGAATTTCCCGGCGGCGCGAGCGCGACGCCGAAGGAATGGCGAGCAATACCTCTTGCGCGCCGGTCTCATTGATCATCAGCGCAATTTCGTCCGAGGTATAAACCTTCAAGCCCGCGACCACTCGATTAGCGATGCCTTCGTCGTCATCGATAAACGCCACCGGACGTATGCCTTTACCCATACGCAGCGCCGCCACCAACTGATTACCCGCCGCGCCACCGCCATAGATAGCCACCTTGGGCAGGCTGTCTTCGTAGCGCAGAAAAGGCACGTGCTGACCTGCCAGCAGCCAGTCGCCGAGGAAGTACTGCCGCATAAACAAGCGCAGCCCGCCGATCATCAGCAGGCTGAGCCACCAGTAGTTAAAGACCAGCGAACGGGGAACGAGGACTTCTGCCCGATACAAGTAAATGTACAAACCCAACACCAGGGCGGAGAGGGATACCGCCTTGAAAATCGCCACCAACGCCTCATTACCGAAGTAACGCATGACCGCGCGGTACATGCCCAAACGAATGAAGATTGGGATGGCGATTACCGGTGCGATTAGAAACAGCCAGGCGTAGTCGCCCAGCGGGTCGATTGGCTTCTCGATGCCCAGACGCACAATAAAGGCCAGCCAGAGCGCTGCCCAAACCAACACCACATCGGTACAGATTTGCAGAATGCGTTTGTAGCGGCGTCGCAAACCAACCAGGCGATCACGCATTTGAAAGTTTTCTTTAACCTTGGTACGCGCCACGTTTACTCCCGTCCTTGATCACTTGCGTCCTGCATTATTCACTACTCTTGCTTGCCAGCGTCGTACTTAACCGCCAAAAAGACTAACGGGGCGCACGCCACAAAAAAACCTAGCAGACCGTCTAAATAGCCCATCGCCACCACTAACGCGAGCGGTAGTAACCAGCAAAGGTTAATCGCCAACACTGCCAGCGTCACCGGCAAATGGCGGCCATGGTGGCGCGATGCATATTGGTAGGCATGGCTGCGATGCGCTTCATAAACCTTATCGCCGCGGAGCAAACGACGTAACAGCGTGAACGTGGCATCGACGATAAATATCGCCAGCAAAACCAGCCAACTCCACAGCAACTGAGGTGCGGCCCAGGCAGCCTGCAACGACAAGATGCCCAGCACCAGACCGAGAAAGCCGCTGCCGGCATCACCCATAAAGATCTTCGCTGGCGGAAAGTTCCAAAACAGAAATCCTGCGCTGGCAACCGCCAGCAGCAGCGGCAACAAAGCCATGTGGGGCATACCCAGCGCCATATAGAGCAATGCGCCGCCGACAGAAACAGTCACCGCCTCCACTCCGGCAATACCGTCGATGCCGTCCATAAAGTTATACAGATTGAGCAGCCAGACCAGATAAAACGCGGCAGCAATATGGCCGAACCCACTCAGATCAACGCTAACACCCGCAACCTGCAACGGCGGCAACCCCCCCAGCCAGAGCAATGCCCAAATCGCGGCGCTGAAATGCGCAAGCAAACGCCAGCGCGCCGCGATATGGCCGTGGTCATCGAGGAAACCCACTATAGCCACACCGCCACCGGCCCCCAGCAAAGCCAGAGCCACGGGCCAACTCACCCCGCCCTGCCACGCCAAAAGCGGCAACATCAAGAGAAAACTCAACACAATCGCCACGCCGCCACCGCGGGGCGTCGGAACCGTGTGAGAACTGCGCGCGTTGGGGATGTCCATCAAGCTGCGCGACAGGGCGTAGCGACGCAGAACCCAAGTCAGCAGCAACGAAACCAGCGCTACAAGTGGCAGGAACCAGTACAGAGTCATCAGCATCATTGCTCTAAGAAATGCCTAGCGGTGCGCCGCAACGCCACATCCAGGGTTATGGGCGGCGCCCAGCCCAACACAGTTTTAGTCTTGCTGATATCGACCTGCAGCGAGCCGCACAGGCGCTGCGCAACTGCCCGCTTACCGAGCAGCGTGGCGACTGCGGCCAACAGTCCTGACGGTAGCGGTAACAAACGTGCCGGCTTACCGAGCGCCGCGGCCAAGCGGCGAAGCAAGTGCGAGGTAGACACGTCTTCGTCGTCGCTAACCAAAAACGTTTGATTAGCAGCGCCAGGATGCTCGATACAGGTAACGATTAAATCAACCAGGTTATCTACGGCAACCAAACTGCGCAGGTTATGGATCGCGCCTAACGGCAGGGGCACGCCTTTAGCCAACCAGCGCATCATGCTGTGGAAATTGGCGCTGACCCCAGGCCCGTAAACCAGCACCGGGCGAATGATCACCACCTCCATGCCCGTTTCTACGGCAAGGGCGCGCAGAGCCTGCTCAGCTTCAAGCTTGGACACGCCATAGGCATCCAACGGTGCTGGCATCGCGTCGGCACTGTAGGGCTGGCCAAGTGAGGTTTGCTCACCATTGACCTTGATTGAGCTAAGGAAAATAAAGCGCTTGACCCCGGCTTCAGCGGCTTGCCGGGCCAAACTGAGAGAGCCCTCAACGTTGACCTTACGAAACGCTGCCAAGGGATCGCTGCTGCGGTCATTCATGACATGCACCCGCGCCGCGCAATGCACCACGCAGTTCAGCCCTTGCAAGGCCGGCCGCCAATTACTCGGGGCGGCCAGATCAATACTGACCTGTTGCGCATGCACGGCATTGCGTACCGCTGCGCGGGGGCTAAACCCATTCATCAGCGCCAAACGCTGCAACACTGCCGCACCAACAAAACCATTCGCCCCCGTTACCAGCACCGCAGTCATTGCTGGGTCTCAGACGAACTACGCACCACGCCACCGCCAGCGTAATAACGCAGGAAGTACTTCAGCATGCCGCTTAAATACCAGTAGAAGTGCCAGGAAAAAACATTACGGTTCTTGAACGCACCTTTATGCACCGCCGTAACCTGCGGCAGATACAACACTTGCTCGTGGGCTTTACGCCGCGCGCGCAGGCAAATATCAACGTCCTCGAAATACATAAAATAACGCTCGTCAAAACCGCCGATCTCACGGTACAGATCACTGCGAAACAGTAAAAACGAGCCCGCCGCCCAGTCGCACAACAACGCTTTATCAATAGCTCGTTTATCGATAACCGCCGGGTTACCAATCTCACTGCGCTTAGCCAGGTAATCACCAATACGCGGAAAGTGCCGGATGGAAAAATCCGGGCGACTCATGGCCGCATCGGAGAACAAATTGATCGCCGCCAACCGCGGTTGCAGCGTCGCCAATTGCTCATGAAGCACCGCGAGCATGCTTGGCTGTATAGACACATCAGGGTTGCAGCAGACGAAATAATCCTCATCGCCCATGCCGTGCTCGGCCCAATAGGCGAAGCCTCTATTGTTGTTGGCGCCAAAGCCCAACGGCTTGGGCTCAGGCGCCAAGTAAACAAAACCAAGCCCCGCGCACAGCTCGCTCAGCTGCGGCTGCCCTAAATTATCCACCACACAAACGCGCAAAAAATCCTGCTGAGCAAGGTGAGGCAATGCCTCGGCAAGCAGCTCAGCGTGCCCATGGGAAACAATACAAAAATAAAGGTGCACGTTTAAAACCAGAGTTAGTGATCTAAAAGAGGTGTAGCTACTGGGCGGAGGCAGTCCTAGCGTGATGCAGAAACTCGATAATGCGCGAAGCCATATGCTGGTTGTCGACAATAATCAACCGCTCGCTAGGCGCAATACCCTCCGCGCCTACGTCCGTAGACATTACCGTAGCGCCCGCCTCAAGCATCTGTAGCACCTTGATTTTCACGCCTGCGCCAAATAGCAGCGGTGCCACACACAAGGTTGCCGCCTGAAAAGCCGGCGCAGGATCGTCCACCGGCCCCACCACATTGAACCCCGGCAACACCCGGGAAAGCGCACGTAATACAGGCCCAGGGCCAAGCCCCAAAACCCACAAAATCGCCTGCGGAAACTCGCGACGCACCCGCCACCACTGGAGCAGTGCGAAGTGAATCATCGAGCGGCTGTTCTCCGGCCGCCCCATATTGCCAAAAAAAACCAGGTTCGGACCCGAACCAAACTGCTCCAACACATCATTAATGGCGCGGGCGTTATCCACCTCGCCTACCGCTGTGCCTTGCACGCCCCACACCTCGGCCTTGCCGCTAAAACCCAGGTCGGCCAACAACGCCCCATCCTTCTCGGACAGCAAGTAACAATCACGCACACGCCGCAACAACGATGCTTCCACCCGCCGCACCCAGGGATACGCGAAGCGCTTTAAAGGAGACCGCGCAACCTTCTGGCTAACCACGTCATGGACGAAATAACTGACAGGCAAGCCGCCTACATGTGCGACAAAACCCAACGAAGACGGGAAATCGATCCAAATTTCCGTCGGCTGCTTCTCCTTTATCAACCTCTGCAAGGCAGCGATTGCGGCGGGGGACGTCCGGGTAAAAAACCATGGCGCAATCCAGGCCCCAGAGAAAACATGCAGCAAGATAGCCAACAGCGTTGACCCGCGTGAACTCGCCACCTCGGTATAAGAATCACACCAGGAATCCACCTGAGCATTTTTACGCTGATAACCAGGTGCTAGGCACAGCACATCCACACGATCAGCCTCTGCACGCAAGCGCTGCAGACTGCCGGCACAGATAGCCTCCCCCGCGCCGATATAGCCACTGGCACCGGGGTGAAATGAAGTGACGAACAGGACTCGTCGGGGGTGTTGAGGCATAGAACCGCCATGACTGGAACAACAAATAAGGCTAATGCAGAACGAAGACAAACAACTGACCGATCAAATAGTAGGCGGTACGTTGTCTTTGTAGATCTTCAGCAAGCCATCCCCGAAGACACTATCTGGCTCCATCAAATTACCTTCAGCCCATTCATTCCAGGACTTAACGATTACGATGGGATGCTCTGCCTGCTGCAGTTTGAGTTGCGCCACCACGTTAAGCACGGTCTGCTTGAACGCCTCCAGCGTAAACCCTCGATAGATAGTCCCGCGCCTTTTATGGCGCGGGGTGGTATCCCAGCCGGTAAAGAGTACCGGAATTTCGTGTTTACTCAACGCATCGGCACTGCGCGGCAGCACGGTTTTATTAAAATCAAAAACGATTGGTCCCAAGGCATTCCAGTTATAGCGCTTGATTAACTGTTCTTTAACAAACTGCACGGGACTACTGGCCTTTCGGCGCTGAAACGCTGAATTCGAGCTGAGATAGCGATCGAATAACCCCAGAGAGTCTTCCGTAGAATTTTCCGCAATGAGATAAATCCCTGGAAAACCCTCAAGCTCTGCGAGCCGACGAAAAACCTCCACAAAACACGGCAAGTCGGGAATACCTTGAGGTAAAAACACGCCAAACACCGGCTTACCATCGACTTTAATATAGTTATCGCTCTTAAAATGCGCTAAGCGCTTATAGAAGTAGGCTGTGTAATCTTCTTCACCCAGATACTTCTGCTCCTGGAGCATTTGATGGGTGGTTTTATTTTCCCAAGAGTGATTCGCCCAACTAAAGCAATACTTAAAATCCAGACACTTTTCTAAAATTAATTCAGCAGGTCGCTCCAGTAATTGCTTACCTTCACCAAACCAATAATCCCAGATTAGAAAGCCGCTGACACCGTGCTCAACGGCAATATGCGCTTGCCACTGGAGCACCGCTGTATCAAGAAGATTGTATTCATGAAATGGCGCAACCGGCCTACGGACTTCCTGCCAAGGGAAGTACTGAGACGCTTCGCGAAGATTGACCCACTCCGTAAATGCTCTACCCCACCAGAGATCATTCTCCGGAATCTCGTGGAACTGTGGCAGGTAATATGCCAACGAAAGAACTTTACGCACAGAACACCACTAAGCAAATTTTAGAGAACCGCCGGGTCGAAATAACGACGACAAAGCAACTAGCAATAACGAATTTTTATCAGCACCAAAAAGTACCAACCAACCGTCAAAAAAACAACAAAAACATGAAAAAATGCCATACGAACCACAACTAAAAGATGAAACAGCATGGAACAACTGTAAAGAAGACGCTCACTGCATAAAATTAAAAAAATAAGCAAGACCGCACAAAAAAGACCAGCCAAGAACAAGAGCAACAAAGCAACAACGAGGAAAAGAACAAGAAACGACACCATCACATGGCCATCATGTGACCGAGCAACCCAACGGAGCTCTTGCACCACCCAACCCAAACGCTTAACATGTGCGCACCCACATGCCAACGAACATGCCAACCAAATAGGCACTTTATATGGCAGAGCATTAATTTTCAAGGACTGCAGTCAAGATGGAAAAAGTTGCGCTAATTACAGGAATAACGGGACAAGACGGCGCCTATCTTGCCGAACTTCTATTAGGAAAAGGCTATATCGTACACGGCATCAAGCGCCGCGCCTCTTCATTCAATACGTCTAGAATTGATCATCTATACCGAGACCCGCACACAGAGGGTGTACGTTTTTTTCTGCACCATGGCGACCTAACTGACTCATCTAACTTAACCCGGATTATTCAGCAAACACAGCCAGACGAAATTTATAATCTTGCCGCACAAAGCCATGTAGCCGTATCGTTCGAGTCTCCGGAGTACACGGCAGACGTTGATGGGATAGGAACCCTTCGAATTTTAGAAGCTATTAGAATATTGGGCCTAGAAAAGAAGACAAAATTCTACCAAGCGTCTACCTCAGAATTGTATGGTCTTGTACAAGAAACTCCACAGAAAGAAACCACGCCATTCTATCCCCGCAGCCCTTATGCTGTTGCCAAGCTGTATGCATATTGGATAACAGTTAATTACCGAGAGTCGTATGGAATGTATGCCTGCAATGGCATTCTTTTCAATCACGAATCTCCGACACGCGGTGAAAACTTTGTAACTCGAAAAATTACCCGCGCACTCGCTCGCATCAAACTAGGTCTACAAGAACGACTATACCTAGGCAATATGGATGCCCTACGCGACTGGGGTCACGCCAAAGACTACGTCGAAATGCAGTGGTTAATGATGCAACAAGAACAACCAGAAGACTTCGTAATTGCCACCGGCGTGCAATACAGCGTGAGGGACTTTGTTAATGCAGCAGCCTCAGCCCTTGACCTAGATCTCACCTGGCAAGGAGAGGGCGTAGAGGAAAAAGCATTCGACTCATCAGGTAAATGCGTTGTTGCCGTAGACCCGAGATACTTCCGTCCTGCCGAGGTGGAAACACTGCTAGGTGACGCCACAAAAGCAAAGTCAAAATTAGGCTGGACACCTAAAATAAGCTTCGAAGAACTCGTTAAAGAAATGGTATTTGCCGATTTAAAATCAGCAGAACGAGACGAATTAATCAAGAAACACGGCTACTATACAAATTCCTACCATGAATAACTGTAAATGAAACTAGGAAAAAACCTAGTAGCCGGAGTTGTGAACTCGGCTTGGTCAGCCTTAATAGGCCTTGCCGTTATCCCTATATATTTGAGATATTTAGGGATAGAAGCTTATGGCCTAATTGGTTTTTTTGTGACCACGCAAATGCTTCTATCTCTACTAGATCTTGGCTTAGCACCAACCATAAATAGGGAAGTTGCCCGAGGAACCGCATCTGGAAACCTAGATGACGCAAGAAGTCTATTATATACTCTATCGAAAATTTACAGCATCACCGCATTTTTTATTGGGCTCATTGTTTTCGCTCTAGCCCCCCTGATTGCGAGGTATTGGTTCCAAGACCACAACCTAGATCCGGAAACACTGACTCACGCAATCATGCTGATGGGCCTTGTTGTTGCGTGCCGCTGGCCAATCGGACTGTACTTCGGCGTACTGCTAGGACTGCAGAAAATTGTTCTATCCAGTTCCATAAATATTGTATTGGTTACAATGGCGAGCTTGGGTGCTGTTCTGGTGCTCAAATTTATTTCGCCAACAATAGAAGCATTTTTCATATGGCAAAGCATCATTGCCATAATTCACTTTTTAGCTCTTCGGACATTCGCCTGGCGAGCGCTCGGCCATTTAAAAAATAAAAAGTTTGATCTAAACCAGCTAAAGCAAATCTGGAAATTTACCGCCGGCATGAGTGGCGTTGCCATTACAGGCGTAATTCTAATTCAGGTGGACAAAATAATTTTGAGCAAGACACTGAGCCTAGAGAGTTTTGGTTACTACTCTTTAGCCGGGGTGTTAGCCAGCGGCTTATACGTACTACTCACCCCCTTGTTCAACGCGATATATCCAAAAATGTCCGCGCTAGTTGCGCTGGAAAAAACCGAAGATCTAACTAGTCTTTATAGATCTGGAACTCAAATGTTTCTATCTATTCTTTTTCCTATCGCTATTACTGCAGCGGTTCTCTCAAAAGAGTTAATTTTCATTTGGACTGGAAACGAGAAAATCGCAACCAGCACCGCTCCAATAGTATCCATACTGCTTGCAGGTACAGCTTTTAACGGGGTAATGCATTTCCCTTACGCGCTACAGCTCGCCTACGGCGAATCACGACTTCCGCTCATAATTAACGGGTTACTTTTAACGGTAATGATACCGATGGTAGTTACACTTTCTAACTTATGGGGCGCACTGGGAGGTGCCGCATCATGGGCAATATTGAATGCAGTTTATATTTTTATTGGAACTTGGCTCACACATAAATACCTCTTAAAAGGTATTGCCTCCACATGGTTACTGAAAGATGTAGGACTGCCGCTAGCAGTAGCGCTACTTATAAATGCCGCGGGCGGGGAGCTTATTAGAGACTCACTATCGTCACCGTACGCCAAAATAATGTTGCTCAGCACCCTAATTCCAGTGACATTTACAATACTAAACTATAAAACAATTTGCAGTTGGCTTATAAAAATCAAGCTAAAAACGCAAACAAAACAAACATAAAATAATTAATATATTAATTTAAATAAGGATATAAGCATGAGTTTGGAAGTACTGCAAAATAAAGCGCAGATAAAATCAGCTCGTACAGAGCTCAAAGAGAGAGGTGTATCCTGCACCGAATCCGCGCTGACCGGCCTAATACGCCGCCTAGGTGTAGTCAATTCTATCGTTCTTGGCGATTACATTAAGAGCTGGGATGTCCTTAAGACAGTAGACTTTATTACCGCCAACACAAACAAAACTGATGCGATCGTCGATATTGGCAGTTATGCTTCAGAAATAGTTGTTGCATTGCATAAGCTGGGTTTCACCAATCTAACCGGTGTGGATCTAAACCCTGACCTCAAAAAAATGCCGTTCAGTGAGTCGATCCGCTATGAAATTTCTAATTTCATGCACACTCAGCTGCCAAGCTCATCATTTAAAGCCGTCACATCAATCTCAGTGATTGAACATGGTTTTGATGGCCCCGCTCTGCTAACGGAAACCTCGCGACTTTTGATGCCGGGTGGCTATTTCATCGCCTCGTTCGATTACTGGCCTGAAAAAATAGATACCACAGGAACTAAATTTTTCAACATGGACTGGAGAATCTTCTCCAAACAAGATGTCGAAGACTTCGTTCTACTTGCTAAAGATTATGGCTTGGAGCCAGTTGGCGACCTACACTTCGATGGCTCAGAAAGACCAATTGAATGTGGTGGAAAAAAATATACCTTTGGGTGGCTAGTTTTGAAAAAGTCAGGCTGAAGTTGAGGATTCTACTGATTACAGGTTCATTTCCGCCGCAGAAGTGCGGCGTGGGTGACTATTGCCACAGTCTAGCGCAAGCGCTGTCCGATCTTCCTGGCATCCATGTCGGCGTGATCAGCAGCCAATCGGCCGGCTCAGTTAGTTATTCTAGAACCTTCGAAGTCTTCCCTATAATTAAAAATTGGGGACTGAGTGAAGCGCCCAAATTAATTAGGAAAATAAAAGCATGGAATCCCGATATAGTACATGTGCAGTACCCAACGCAGGGATATAAAAAGTCGATACTGCCTTGGTTGATTCCAGCGATTGCTTTTTTAATGAAGAGGAAGGTAGTCCAAACTTGGCACGAGACCTACAGCCGCCGAGACATTATTTGGTTTACGTTGAAAGGTATGATTCCAGGGGGGCTCGTACTTGTCCGCCCGACATATAGACAAGACCTACATCCTTGGCTACACGGTGGATTTCGAGGAAAAGAAGTATCTTATATACAAAACGCGTCTGCTATTCCTCGTGCGAGCATCAACCCGGAGGACTCAAGCCAACTAAAGCTCAGCTACCTTAACGGACAAAGGAGACTGGTCGTTTTCTTTGGTTTTATTTACCCTCATAAAGGTGTCGACCTGCTATTTGACATAGCAAACCCTGATAGCGACCAAATAGTCATTGCCGGTGAAATAGACAAGATGGACAGTTATCATAGCGCTGTGTTTTCCCGGTCAACAGAGCTCCCTTGGAATGGCAAGGTTTCACTCGTCGGCTTTTTAGAAAGCTCATCTGCTGCAGAATTGCTCTATGTTGCAGACGCCGTTGTTTTACCTTTCCGTTTAGGTGGCGGCGAATGGAATACCTCAATTCACAGCGCATGCCTTCAAGGCACCCTAGTAATCACTACCTCTAAAACTGCTTCCGGATATCAAGAAAGCTCAAACGTATACTATTCGAAAGTAGATGATATAGAAGAAATGAAATTAGCTCTGGATCTCTATAGCGGCAGAAAAAAACGAATAGATAACGAGATAACGACCGATGAATGGTCGAGAGTGGCGACCGAGCACGAAAAGCTATATAAACGTATTTATAGTAAAAAAGCATCTGAATCATCATAAGGGCTTACATGTTCAATAATGATGGGACGTCGCCGAAACCAAAACTTTCCATATGTATTTCCACATACAAGAGGGAGAAATTCATCGCCGAAACGCTGGAATCGATAATACCTCAACTAACGGAAGAGGTTGAGTTGATCATTGTAGATGGCGCCTCCCCTGATAACACTCCTGCAATAGTTAAAGAATACATTACCGCGAAGCATAATATTCGCTACTTTCGTGAACGAGAAAACTCGGGCATTGACGGCGACTATGACAAATCAGTAAGTTACGCTAATGGTCTATTTTGTTGGCTGATGACTGACGATGATCTTATCGAGCCAAACGCAGTTTCAAAAATATTAGCTTCAATTGATGAAAGCGTCGACTTAATAGTTCTAAACGCTGTGGTGAAAAATATCAATCTTACTAAGGTATTGATCCCAAACCTTTGCAAGGTACCTGCAGATAAGAGCTACGACGAAAGCACAAATGAATTATTTTTTAAAGACACTGCGCTAGCACTATCTTTCATCGGTTGCGTTGTAATTCGTCGAGAGGTTTGGTTATCAAGGGATCGTGAAAAATACTATGGCACGCTCTTTATCCACGTTGGGGTGATATTTCAAGCTACGCCCATTGCAAACACTAAGGTCATCGCAGCCCCCTTAATTAGTATTCGATACGGCAATGCCATGTGGGCGCCTCGCGGCTTCGAAATCTGGATGTTCAAATGGCCGCAGTTAATTTGGTCATTCGACTACTCAGACGATACCAAGAGTGCGGTTAGTATGCGTGAGCCTTGGAAGAACATAAAATCACTTATTTTATCGAGAGCACTAGGGTCTTATACAAAGTCAGAATATTTAAGTTTTCTTGCTGATCAATCTACTGCCCCTTCCCGCTTGAAATATTTACTCATAGCAATGCTACCAGCTAAAATAACCAACCTTGCAATAAGTATTTATTGTCTGTTATTCAATAGAAAACTTGGCATAGAAATTTACAGTTTAGCAAAAAGCAAAAATTCGACCTGGATTACGCGCCTGGTCGCTAGATCACTCCGCATAAGCGACTAAACTTATGAAAACGGCATTAATAACAGGTATAAGCGGCCAGGACGGTTCTTATTTAGCTGAGCTACTCATTAGCAAAAAATATTCAGTTATCGGCACAACACGGAACCTTGAGAAAGCAAGACAAAGTCTGCCCTCAACTTTGTTTAACAAAATAACAGTAGTCGAATGGGATATTTCAAACCAAGAACAGCTACTGGAAATATTGACGGTATTTCAACCTGATGAATTTTACAACTTTGCAGCTTACACTTCCGGGTCGGGGATGTACAAGGAACCGGTAGATATCGGAAATATTAATGGCCTGGTAGTGACTCGTATACTCGAGTCTATCCTGGCATCTAATAAGAATATAAAATTTTTGCAAGCCTCTAGCAGGGAGATTTTTGGCGCGGCAATCGAAAGTCCACAAAATGAATTAACCCAAGTTAACCCTCGTAGTCCCTATGGCGCGGCAAAACTGTACGCGGACAACATGGTTAAAATATATCGAGAATACCATGGCCTATTTGCCTGCTCGGCCATTTTATTCAACCATGAAAGCCCAAGACGGGGATTGGAGTTTGTCACTAGAAAGATAACTCATGAGGCGGTCAGAGTAAAACTCGGCCTCACTTCAAAGGTTCATTTGGGTAATTTAGATGCCCACCGAGATTGGGGATACGCTGGAGACACAGTGAATGCCGCTTGGCTTATGCTTCAACAGAACTCTGCAGCAGACTATGTGATCGCCACAGGGGTTACTCACACAGTAAGGGAGTTTTGTGACTGTGCATTCAGCTATCTAGATTTAGATTATCGTGATTTTGTTGTAACCGATCCATCTGCATATCGTGCCTCGGAGCCCGCAGTGCTAGTGGGGGACGCTAAGAAAGCTAGAACAATATTGGGATGGCGTCCTAAGGTTAAGTTTTCCAGGATGGTGCACATGATGGTCGACTCAGACTTTAAACAACTAACAAGCTTTAATTAGGATTAGAAATATGTATAAGAAAACTGAACAGTGCAGAATTTGTGGCAACAAACACCTTGAAACCGTGCTGGATCTAGGTGAGCAGATGTTAACTGGCGTTTTCCCGCGCAATAAAGGCGCCGATGTGACGACAGGCCCATTACGCTTAGTAAAATGCTTCGGTGAGGAGAACGTATGCGGCCTGCTGCAACTGGAGCACTCCTATGATCTAGGAGAAATGTACGGGGAAAACTACGGCTACCGTTCCGGACTTAATGCCAGTATGGTTGCCCATCTACAAAGCAAAGTATCTCGTATTCTTAAGCTAGTAAGCATCGAGAAAAATGATCTAGTTATTGATATCGGAAGTAATGATAGTACTACGCTGCAAGCATATACAAACAATGGCGCCAATTTGGTAGGTGTAGACCCGACAGGAGTTAAATTCCACTCTTATTACCCGGCTCATATTCAGCTAATTCCCGACTTTTTTTCATCCAAATTAATTCAAACCAAGTTTCCTGGGAAAAAAGCAAAAGTAGTTACATCGTTCTCCATGTTCTATGACTTGGAATCGCCCATGACTTTTATGCAAGAAGTCTTTGATGTTCTTGAAGATGACGGCATCTGGGTATTTGAACAGAGTTATATGCCTACAATGCTTGATATGAATTCTTACGATACCGCTTGCCACGAACATTTAGAGTATTATGCTCTACGGCAAATAAAATGGATGACTGATCGCGTTGGCTTTAAAATTATTGATGTCGAATTCAATGATATAAACGGTGGTAGCTTTTCGATCACTGTGACCAAATCACTAGGTGACACAAGTGTGGCTCCAGCCATTCAGAATATTTTGGATAACGAACTTGCCTTAGGCTTGAACACTCTCACTCCTTACCTTGAATTCGCCGAGCGGGTTGCGCATTCAAAAGACGAACTTTTGGCGTTTATCAACAAAGCTGTTGCTGAGGGTAAAACAGTTGGTGCGTTGGGCGCTTCCACAAAAGGTAATGTATTGCTGCAATATTGTAAGATAACGCAAGATGATATTTCTCACGTCGGTGAAGTGAATCCAGAGAAATATGGGTGTTTTACTCCTGGCACCTGGGTTCCGATAGTTCCTGAAAATGATTTGCTGAAAGATGAACCGGATTACCTAATTATTTTGCCGTGGCACTTTAAGAGTTTTTTCGTTACCAATAAGGCAAAATGGAAAAAGGCGAAGCTAGTCTTCCCGCTGCCTCGCCTTGAGATTGTATAAGCGGCTTACTAGTAATAAATCTAAATTAGTTCATAGCGCTCGAAATTTTAAGATATCACTCACTACCCCACCAGTGTGAGGTAGTGAGTTCCTTCGAGCAGCAGTCCGGAATATTGCACTCGAAATTAATATAGAGCACTAACTTTCGCGAAAGCGCGAAATCCATTCTTTAACGTAACGAATACGCTGCGTTTCTCCATAACCAGCCAAATCATGCGCGCCGACCAATAGGCATTCCGCAGCCTAGACTGCGCCTCCTTTGCTAATTCAACGATCAGAAGACTTTGACACCTATTTGACGTGCGATGAAGCGGCTCAATAAGCCACAACTCTTGCTTAACAGTAGATCCTGGACAGTCATAGGACTTGGTCTTACTCGAGCGAAGTAAAGCACCATCAAAGCATTAGCCAGTGACGCAGGGAACACGCTCATCAGATAAGGCGCGGCACGCTGCATGCCGCGTGCCTCCTTTGGCATATACTGCCGAAACTCGAAGATTGTATATGCTCCTAGTGCTCTGTATTTGAATAGGACCGCAGCGCTGCGCCACGGCTCTTTCGGGAACACGCGAAGTTTGGCGGCATCTGAAAAGTCCGGAAAAGACCATACCAATTTAGGCCATTTGAACGCCCATATTTCGAACCTACGGGATGTCCACATTGCATTGCCATACCTAACTATTATTAAAGGTTCAGCAATTGCTTTGACGTTTTTGAGGGTAGGACTCTGAAAAATAACTCCGACGTGGATGAACAAAGAACCGTAATAGAGATTTCTCTCCCGAGACAGCCAAATGGAGCGACGGATAACTACACAGCCGATAAACGAAAGATACTCGGCTGTTTCAGCGAACATAGCTTCCCGATCCTCAGCGCGATACACCCGGTCGGTATCGAACTTAAGCCTTCGCGGCTCTATTACTTCCGTCAGCTCCTTATTTCTGACCTCCGCATTTACTATTACTAAATCCTCTTCGCCGTCGAGCTCGGACAACACTCGCGCAACAGCACCTGGCTTAAGCAAATCATCATCGGTCATCAGCCAGCAATATTCTCCCTGCGCATAGCCGATGGCTTTATCAAAATCAGCATCAACCCCAGAGTTCTCGCCCTCTCGAAAGTATCTCAATGCTGGGTATTGGCGCGAATACTCAGCCATAACCTCAGGCGTATTATCCGGCGAAGCTCCATCCACCACGACTAACTCAACGGATGGTTCAAGTTGACTCAAAATGGAATCAAGTGTCTCACCGATAAATGCACCCCTCTTATAAGTGGCAATGCATATGGACAGCTTTTTGGGCATGCTCAAAAGTTTCCTGATTAATCGGCAAGCGTTTTATGTTGCGGGAGCTCTTAAGCTGATAGATCAAGCCGCTTCTTTGCTGGGCACTCTATTTTGGGGCAGCACATAGATTCTGGGGAGTGGACGCTTATCGCTTCCGCTGAAAAAACGGCATCTACCAATGATCTTCTCAGCAGGAACTAACAAGTGAGCTGAATCCGTTGCTGTAATTCGTAATTGTGCTGGCGAAAAAAACAGACTTTAATCGATTTAAATGGAGTCTTATCTCAACGGCAGGTACTTTACTACGGAAAAATTTCTTTGCTAGCAATTCGGATACCACCCGAAATTTTTATCAGGTTAAAAACAGCAGATATATTACTCATCCTCATTAACCCGATCCCGCAGCTCCTTGCCCGGCTTAAAGTGCGGAACAAACTTCCCATCCAACCGAACCGACTGCCCAGTCTTAGGATTACGCCCTACGCGAGGCGCGCGGAAGTGCAGGGAAAAGCTACCAAAGCCGCGAATCTCGATACGATCGCCCGTAGCAAGCGCCTGGGACATTTGCTCCAGCATGGTCTTGATGGCCAGCTCGACATCTTTGGGGGACAGGAGCCCTTGGTGGGTGACGATGCGTTCGATCAGTTCCGACTTGGTCATGATTTTCCCTTCGTTTTCAAGCGACTAGATCAGCTTGCAAAGGTTTTAGCATGACCGAAGCGCTTTGAACAGCCCCTAATGCGCTGCAGCTCCTTGAATTCAAAAACAAAAAAGGGCGACCGAAGTCGCCCTTTTTCTTAATGGAAGCTCAGAACTTAGTTCTGGTTTTCCATTTGTGCGCGAATCAGATCACCGATGGTGGTCGGACCAGCAGTTTCGACTTCCTGCTTGCGCATTTCTTTGATCGCTTCTTTTTCGTCTTCAACGTCTTTCGACTTAACCGACAAGCTGATCACGCGGCTCTTACGGTCAACGCTGATGATTTTAGCTTCTACTTCTTCGCCTTCTTTCAGCACGTTGCGGGCGTCTTCAACGCGATCGCGGCTGATTTCAGAGGCTTTCAGTACAGCTTCGATGCCTTCGGCCAGGGTGATTACAGCGCCCTTGGCGTCTACTTCTTTGACGGTGCCGCGAACGATCGCGCCTTTGTCGTTGGTAGCGACGTACTCGGAGAACGGATCGCTTTCCAGTTGCTTGATGCCCAGGGAGATACGCTCACGCTCTGGGTCAACCGACAGGATCACGGTGTCCAGCTCGTCGCCTTTCTTGAAGCGGCGTACAGCTTCTTCGCCTACTTCGTTCCAGGAGATGTCGGACAGGTGAACCAGGCCGTCGATGCCGCCATCCAGACCAATGAAGATACCGAAATCGGTGATCGACTTGATGGTGCCGGAGATCTTGTCGCCTTTGTTGAACTGACCCGAGAAATCTTCCCACGGGTTAGTTTTGCACTGCTTGATGCCGAGGGAGATACGACGACGCTCTTCGTCGATATCCAGAACCATAACTTCCACTTCGTCGCCAACTTGTACGACTTTCGACGGGTGGATGTTCTTGTTGGTCCAGTCCATTTCGGAAACGTGTACCAGACCTTCAACGCCTTCTTCCAGCTCAGCGAAGCAGCCGTAGTCGGTCAGGTTGGTTACACGAGCGGTAACGCGAGTGCTTTCTGGGTAACGGGCTTTGATAGCAACCCATGGATCTTCACCCAGTTGCTTCAGGCCCAGGGAAACACGATTGCGCTCGCGATCGTACTTCAGCACTTTTACATCGATCTCATCGCCAACGTTGACGATTTCCGATGGATGCTTAATGCGCTTCCAAGCCATGTCGGTGATGTGCAGCAGGCCGTCCACGCCGCCGAGGTCGACGAATGCGCCGTAGTCGGTGAGGTTTTTGACGATACCTTTAACTTGCTGGCCTTCTTGCAGGGATTCCAGCAGAGCTTCACGCTCGGCGGAGTTCTCGGCTTCGAGGACGCTGCGACGGGAAACGACAACGTTGTTGCGCTTCTGGTCGAGCTTGATAACTTTGAATTCCAGCTCTTTACCTTCCAGGTGCGTGGTGTCGCGCACTGGGCGAACGTCAACCAAAGAACCTGGCAGGAACGCACGGATGCCGTTAACGTCGACTGTGAAGCCGCCTTTAACCTTACCGTTGATAACGCCCTTAACCACTTCTTCAGCTGCGAAAGCCGCTTCCAGAACGATCCAGCACTCTGCACGTTTGGCTTTTTCGCGGGACAGCTTGGTTTCACCAAAGCCATCTTCAACCGCGTCCAGCGCAACGTGTACTTCGTCACCGACCTTGATGGTCAGCTCGCCAGCGTCGTTGTAGAACTGCTCGAGCGGGATGACGCCTTCAGACTTCAGACCGGCGTGGACAGTAACCCAGTCACCGTCGATATCAACAACGATACCGGTGATGATCGCGCCCGGCTGCATGTCGAGGGTTTTTAGGCTTTCTTCAAAAAGTTCTGCAAAGCTTTCGCTCATGTTAATTCCTGATTGATCTAGGACGGATAAACCCGCCCAGCATCCACATTCCAGACAACGTGGGTTTCGTTAGCTTAAAAGCGGGCTGCGGGATAGAGACTGGGTTCCCTGCAGACCTGCTTTGTCATCCGGCAAGATCGCGGTTGGCGACCTCACTCAGAATTCGTTCCAGCACCTGCTCAATCGAGAGTTCGGTGGAATCCAGCTGAATGGCGTCAGTCGCTGGTTTCAGCGGTGCCACCGTACGCTGGGTATCGCGCTCATCGCGCAAGCGAATCTCGTCTAGCAGACTCGCAAGATTAACATCGTCGCCCTTGGCCTTCAACTGCAAGTACCGGCGTCGAGCTCGCTCTTCCGCACTGGCGGTAAGGAATATCTTAAGCGGGGCATCAGGAAACACCACGGTACCCATGTCGCGACCATCGGCCACCAGCCCAGGCATTTCCTGGAACGCGCGCTGGCGTTGCAGCAATGCATCCCTTACCGCGCCTAGCGCGGCGACCTGCGAAGCACCAGCGCCGATCTGCTCGTTACGAATGGCGTCGGTGACTTCTTCGCCTTCCAAAATGATGCGTTGCGGCTGGCCATTGGCGGCAGCGACAAACTGAACATCCAGATGAGCGGCAAGCAGCTTGAGCGCTTCTTCGTTAGTGAGGTCGACGCCATGGTTGCGCGCGGCAAAGGCCAGCAGGCGATAAAGCGCGCCGGAGTCCAGTAGGCTCCACCCCAGCTTCTTAGCTAGCAGGCTGGCAATGGTGCCTTTGCCGGAGCCGCTTGGGCCGTCGATGGCGATAACTGGCGCCTGATTGTTCATGACTTACCCTCTTCAGCTACACGAATACCAACCTGCGCGGCCAGGCCGAGGAAGTTGGGGAACGAGGTGGCGACATTAGCGCAATCGTGGATACGGATTGGCGCCGTAGCGCGCAGTGAGGCAACGCTAAACGACATGGCGATGCGGTGATCACCGTGACTATGCACTTCGCCGCCACCAATACTGCCGCCGTCAATAATGATGCCGTCCGGGGTTGGCTCGACTTTTACGCCCAGCGCCAGCAAGCCGTCGGCCATAACCTGGATACGGTCGGACTCTTTCACCCGCAGCTCCTCCGCGCCCCGTAGGACGGTGCGACCTTCAGCGACGGAAGCCGCAACAAAAAGCACAGGGAATTCGTCGATAGCCAGCGGCACCAGGTCCTCAGGAATATTGATGCCTTTAAGCTTGGCAGAGCGCACGCGCAGATCCGCCACCGGCTCGCCACCGACCTCACGCCGGTTCTCCAGGGTGATATCGGCGCCCATCAGACGCAGGATGTCGATAACGCCAGTACGCGTCGGGTTAATACCGACATGCTCCAGCACCAACTCGGAATCTTCAGCAATGGAACCCGCCACGAGAAAGAACGCCGCCGAGGAAATATCGGCGGGCACTTCGATATGGGTAGCTGTCAGTTTGTGGCCAGGCTCAACTGTGACTCTGTTGCCGTGCACGCTGACCGGATAACCAAAACCACGGAGCATCCGCTCGGTGTGGTCGCGGGTTGGTGCAGGTTCGATCACGGTGGTGGAACCAGCTGCGTAGAGGCCCGCCAGCAGCAAGCAGGATTTCACCTGAGCGCTGGCCATCGGCATTTCATAGGTCATGCCGCTTAGACGCCGGCCGCCATTGATGGTCAGCGGTGGACGTCCTTCAGCAGCTGTGTCGATAGACGCGCCCATTTCCCGCAGCGGTTTGGCCACGCGGTTCATCGGCCGCTTGGATAGCGATGCGTCGCCAGTCAAAGTGACGCTAAACGGCTGCGCGGCCAACAGCCCGGATAACAGGCGCATCGAGGTACCGGAGTTACCCAGATAAATTGGGCCAGGAGGCGCTTTCAGGCCGCGCAACCCGACGCCATGAATAGTCACGCGACCGTGGTGCGGCCCCTCAATCACCACGCCCATATCGCGGAACGCCTGCAAGGTCGCCAAGGCGTCTTCACCTTCGAGGAAGCCTTCCACTTCGGTCGTACCTTCGGCCAAGGAGCCCAGCATGATCGAACGGTGGGAGATGGATTTGTCACCCGGCACACGAATTCGCCCGGACAAGCGGCCACCTGGGTTAGCCAGGAAAATCAGGTCGTTGCTGTTCAAGGCATCTACGTAGGCGCGGCGGGCCAGAATTTTGCTGAAATGCTCACGAGCCACCCGGGCGCGGGTAAATACGCCTAGCAGTTGATGTCCGTCGCCAGCATCGACCGCGTCGCGCAAGGCGTCGAGGTCGCTGCGAAAGGTGTCTAGCGTGCGCAGAACGGCCTCGCGATTGGCGAGGAAGATATCGTGCCACATCACCGGATCACTCCCGGCAATCCGGGTGAAATCGCGAAAACCGCCAGCGGCATAACGGAAAATCTCCAGGTTCTCGCTGCGTTTGGCCAATGAGTCGACCAGGCCAAAGGCCAACAGATGGGGCAAGTGGCTAGTGGCTGCCAGCACTTCGTCGTGATGCTCCACGGCCATATGCTCAACGTCGGCACCCAGCGCGCGCCAGAGCGTATCGACCAAGCTCAACGCGGCCGGATCGGTTTGCTCCAGCGGCGTCAGAATGACTTTGTGGCGGCGGAACAATTCAGCGTTCGAGGCCTCCACCCCGCTCTGCTCCGAGCCTGCAATCGGGTGACCCGGCACAAAACGTGCGGGTAAGCCATCAAAGGCCAGGCGCGCCGCGCGCACCACATTGCCTTTGGCGCTGCCAACGTCAGTCAGCACCGCATCGCCAAGATCGAGCTTGGCGAGTGCCGCCAGCAACTTCTCCATGGCCAGAATAGGTACTGCCAGCTGAATCACACTGGCGCCCTGACAGGCCGCGGCCAACTCGGCTTCACAGCGGTCAACCACGCCCAACTCCACCGCCATGCGGCGCGACTCGGCATCCAGGTCAACGCCCACCACTTCCCGGCACAGGCCGCTTTCGCGCATGCCTTTGGCAAATGAACCGCCAATTAGACCAAGGCCAATCACTACCAAGCGCTCGATGATAGGCGCGCGCTGTGGCACCGTCATGACATCAGACACCAGCAAGCACCTTGGTCAGCGCAGTGAGGAAGCGGGTGTTTTCCGCCTTAGTGCCGATGGTCACGCGTAGAAAATTCGGCATGCCGTAGTTAGCCACCGGACGCACGATGACGCCTTCGCGCAGCAAACCCTGATAAACCGGCAAGCCTTCACGGCCCACATCCACGGCAATAAAGTTGCCTTTCGAGGCAATCCAGCTCAGACCCAGCTCGCGAAAGCCCTGCTCCAGTTGCTGCATACCCGCGTCGTTGAGGGCACGGCTATCAGACAGATACTGCTCATCCACCAGCGCTGCACAGGCAGCCGCCTGGGCCAGGCTGTTGACGTTAAACGGCTGGCGCACGCGGTTCAGTACATCGGCAATTGCCGGCGACGACACGCCATAACCCACGCGCAGCGCCGCCAGGCCATAGGCCTTGGAGAAGGTGCGTGAGACCAGCAGGTTCGGGTTGGCCGCGAGATAGTTGAGCCCGTCAGGCAGCTCGCCGCCGGTGGCGTACTCGATATACGCCTCGTCCAGCACCACCAGCACATGCTCAGGCACGCCAGCAAGGAAATGCGCCAAGGCCTGGGCGTTAAACCAGGTGCCGGTCGGGTTGTTTGGGTTGGCGATAAACACCACGCGGGTATTGGCGTCGATGGCGGCGAGCATGGCGTCGAGGTCATGCCCCCACTCCTTGGCCGGCACCACCTTGGCCTGGGCGCCGACGGCCTGGGTAGCAATCGGGTAAACCGCGAAGGCATGCTCGCTGAACACAGCATTCAAGCCAGGTGCCAGATAAGCACGGGCGACCAACTCGAGAATGTCGTTGGAGCCGTTACCCAAGGTCACTTGGTTGGCCTGCACGCCGCAACGCTCGGCCAGCGCGGCCTTGAGTTCAAAGCCGTTGCCGTCTGGATAACGGGTCAACTCCGCAGCGGCTTGGCGAATTGCCTCAAGCGCCCTAGGACTTGGCCCCAGCGGGTTTTCGTTGCTGGCCAGCTTAACGATGCTGGCGGGGTCCAGATTCAGCTCACGAGCCAACTCGTCCACCGGTTTGCCGGGAACATAGGGCGAAAGCTTTTGCACGCCAGGCTGCGCCAGGGCGAGGAAATCACTGCTCATGGGTTCTCCTCAGAGAATCAACGGGGTTACAGCACTGCTTTGGGGTAGGAACCCAGCACTTTCAGTGCGACCGCTTCCTGATTGATCTTTTCCAGCACGTCACGGATCAGCGGATCACGGTGATGGCCGGCAAAGTCGATAAAGAACACATAGGTCCATTTGCCGCTACGCGAAGGTCGGGTTTCGATCCGCGTCAGGTCGATGCCATTGGCATGAAACGGCACCAACAGCTCGTGCAGCGCGCCGGGTTGGTTGCGCATCGAGGCAATGATCGAGGTTTTGTCGTCGCCAGTCGGGGGCACTTCCTGGTTGCCGATGATCAAAAAGCGCGTGGAGTTATCCGGGCGATCTTCAATCTTCTCGGCCAGTTTGCTCAACCCATACAGGCTCGCCGCCATATCGCCGGCAATCGCCGCCGAGTTCCACTCGCTCTTCACCCGCTTAGCCGCTTCGGCGTTGCTCGATACCGCTACGCGCTCGACATTCGGGTAATGGGCGTCCAGCCATTTGCGGCACTGGGCCAGCGATTGGGCGTGGGAGTAAATGCGGGTAATGCGATCAGTTTTGGTGACGTCGCCGACCAGCAAGTGGTGGTGAATGCGCAGCTCAACTTCGCCGCAGATCACCATGTCGTGCTCAAAGAAGCTGTCGAGGGTGTTGTTTACTGCACCCTCGGTGGAATTTTCCACCGGCACTACGCCGAAATTCACCGCACCGGCGGCCACTTCGCGGAACACTTCGTCGATGGCAGTCATCGGCACGGTAATCACCGCGTGGCCGAAATGCTTCATCGCCGCCGCTTGGGTAAAGGTGCCTTCCGGGCCGAGGTAAGCCACTTTCAGTGGCTGCTCAAGGGCTAGGCAGGAAGACATGATTTCGCGGAACAGACGCGCCACTTCCTCGTTGGGCAGCGGGCCTTTGTTCAGCTCCATGATGTGCTTAAGCACCCAGGCTTCGCGCTCCGGGCGGTAGAAAACCGGCTTTTCGCCTTCGGGCAGCGAGGCCATTTTCACCCGCGCCACTTCCTGGGCGCAGCTGGCGCGCTCGCTGATCAGGTCGAGAATTTTCTTGTCGAGGCTGTCGATCCGCACCCGCAGGGCTTTTAACTCGTGCTCGGTCGTTACACCTGTCATTAGCCGTGCTCCTTCTCGAACTCCGCCATATAGCTGACCAAGGCTTGCACGCCGTCCAGGCCCACTGCGTTATAGATAGAGGCACGCATGCCGCCTACCGAACGGTGGCCTTTAAGGTTAAGCAGGCCACGGGCGTCGGCGCCGGCCAGGAACGGTTTGTCCAAGCGTTCGTCAGCCAGGCGGAACGGCACGTTCATCCACGAGCGGGCGTTGATCGCAATCGGGTTGCTGTACAGACCGCGGGCATCGATAGCGCCATACAACAGCTCTTTCTTGGCGCGGTTGCGTTGTTCCATGGCGGCGACACCGCCCTGCTCTTTCAGCCACTCGAACACCAGGCCGGACAAGTACCAGGAGAAGGTCGCCGGGGTGTTGTACATCGAGCCGTTATCGGCAGCGATTTTGTAGTTGAGCATGGTCGGTGTGATGGAGCGAGCGCGACCGAGCAGGTCTTCACGCACGATCACCACCACCAGACCGGACGGGCCGATGTTTTTCTGCGCGCCGGCATAGATCAGGCCGAACTTCGACACATCCAGCTCGCGGGACAAGATGTCGGAGGACATATCGACCACCAACGGCACGTCACCGGTTTCCGGAATCCAGTCGAACTGCAAACCGCCGATGGTTTCGTTGCTGGCGTAGTGCACGTAGGCCGCGTCTTTCGTCAGCTGCCACTCGTTCTGACCAGGAATAGCGAAGTAGTCGTACGGCTTAGCGCTGGCGGCGACATTGACGTTGCCATAGCGGCGCGCTTCTTCGATGCTTTTCTTCGACCAGATACCGGTGTCGATATAGTCGGCGGTGCCGTCTTCGGGCAGCAGGTTCAGAGCGATTTCGGCAAATTGCTGGCTGGCGCCACCTTGCAGAAACAGCACTTTGTAATTCGACGGGATAGCGAGGAGATCGCGCAGGTCCTGCTCGGCCTTTTCAGCGATGGCCACGTAGTCATCGCTGCGATGGCTCATCTCCATGACCGAAAGGCCTTTGCCGTTCCAGTCCAGAAGTTCAGCCTGGGCACGTTGCAGTACAGCTTCGGGAAGCGCGGCAGGGCCGGCGCAGAAGTTAAAGGCTCGCTTGCTCACGTCGTTCTCTCTCAGTTCACCCACACCGCCGGCAATGCGGCAGTGCATGCTGTCATTCGTGCAGGCGTCAAGCGCGCCACCTTGGCGGCGCGCCCTACCCGCTTACTCTTCGCTTGGTGCGTCGGCGTCTACATCAGGCTCGGCATCATCTGCCAGGCCTTCAGGCTCTTCGCCAAGCTCTGCGCCTTCCAGCTCAACGCCTTCCAACACTTCGCCGTCTTCACCCAGCAACACATCACTTTCAAGAGCTTCACCTTCAACTTCCGAAGGCTCTTGCACGCGTTCCAGGCCCACCAGAATTTCATCGCTGGCCAGCTTGATCAGGGTTACGCCCTGGGTGTTACGGCCCGAACTCGACACTTCATCAACGCGAGTACGCACCAAAGTGCCCTGGTCGGAAATCAGCATGATTTCCTCGCCGTCCTGCACCTGAATGGCGCCGATCAGCTTGCCGTTGCGCTCTTTGGTAACCATACCGATCACGCCCTGACCGCCACGACCGCGACGGGGGAACTTGCTCAGCGCGGTGCGCTTGCCGAAACCACGCTCGGAGGCAGTCAGAATCTGTGCGCCAGACTCTGGAATCAGCATGGAGATCAGCGTCTGCCCTTTGCCCAGACGCATACCGCGAATACCGCGAGCACCACGACCCATTACGCGGATGGAGCTTTCAGCGAAGCGGATCACCTTGCCGGCGTCGTTAAACAGCATGACTTCCTTGGCGCCGTCGGTGATGGCCGCCGCGATCAGGGTGTCGCCTTCTTTCAACTTGAGGGCGATCAGGCCGCTGGTACGCGGACGGGCAAATTGCGACAGCGGGGTCTTTTTCACGGTACCCATGGCGGTCGCCATAAAGATGTATTCGCCAGTCGGCTCAGCCACCAGCTCGGCGGTCTCGCCTTCGACTTCTTCGACTTCCACCGCTTCTTCGGCTTCAACCACTTCGCCTTCGATCACGTCTTCGGCGTCGTCCAGGTCGTCGTCAGCGCCGGCGGTTTTCTGCAGGGCTTCCAGATCGATCTGCAGCATGGTGGTGATGTATTCACCTTCGTCCAGCGGCAACAAGTTGACCAGCGGACGACCACGGGCAGCGCGGGATGCTTCCGGAATTTCGTAGGTCTTCAGCCAGTACACCTTGCCTTTGCTGGAGAACAGCAGCAGCGTGGCGTGGCTGTTGGCGACCAATAGGTGCTCGATATAGTCCTCGTCCTTCACGCCGGTCGCCGACTTGCCTTTACCGCCACGGCGCTGGGCCTGGTAGGCGGACAAAGGTTGGGTCTTGGCATAACCGCCGTGGGAGATGGTCACCACGCGCTCTTCTTCGGTGATCAGGTCACCCAGGGTCAGGTCCAGACGGGTATCGAGAATTTCGGTACGGCGCTTGTCACCAAACTCAGCTTTAACGCCTTCGAGTTCTTCGCGGATCACTTCCATCAAGCGCGTGGCGCTGGTCAGGATGCGGATCAGCTCGCCGATCTGCTCAAGAATCTCTTTGTACTCGGCCAGCAGTTTTTCATGCTCAAGGCCGGTCAGGCGGTGCAGACGCAGGTCAAGAATGGCCTGAGCCTGTTCGGGTGACAGGTAGTACTTGCCATCGCGCAGGCCGTATTGCGGGTCGAGGTCTTGCGGGCGGCAAGAATCGGCGCCAGCGGCTTCAACCATGCCTTGCACAGCGCTGGATTCCCAGGCTTGCGACACCAACGCCTCTTTGGCTTCAGCCGAGCTTGGCGAGGCCTTGATCACGGCGATAACCGGATCGATGTTGGACAGCGCAACCGCCTGACCTTCAAGGATATGGCCGCGCTCGCGGGCTTTGCGCAACAGGTAAACAGTACGACGGGTGACCACTTCACGGCGGTGAAGAATAAAGGCCTCGAGCAGATCCTTAAGGTTAAGGATCTTCGGCTGACCATCAATCAGCGCCACCACGTTGATACCAAACACGCTTTGCAGCTGGGTTTGCGCGTAGAGGTTGTTGAGGATCACCTCAGGCACTTCGCCGCGACGCAGCTCAATAACGATGCGCATGCCGTCTTTGTCGGACTCGTCGCGCAGCTCGGTAATGCCTTCGAGCTTTTTCTCTTTCACCAGCTCGGCGATTTTTTCAATCACGCGGGCTTTGTTGAGCTGGTACGGCAGCTCGGTGATGACAATTTGCTGACGGCCGCCGACCTTGTCGATGTCTTCGAACATGGCCCGGGCGCGAATCTGGATACGCCCACGACCCGTGCGATAGGCCTCGATGATGCCGGCGCGACCATTGATGATGGCGGCGGTCGGGAAGTCCGGACCGGGGATGTACTGCATCAGCTCATCAATCGTGAGCTCGGGGTTTTCGATCAGCGCCAGGCAGCCATTGATAACCTCGGTGAGGTTATGCGGCGGAATGTTGGTCGCCATACCCACGGCGATACCGCTGGAACCGTTGACCAGCAGGTTCGGAATCTTGGTCGGCATTACCGCCGGAATGATTTCGGTGCCGTCGTAGTTGGGCACCCAGTCGACGGTTTCTTTGTCGAGGTCAGCCAGCAGTTCGTGCGCCAGCTTGGTCATGCGCACTTCGGTGTATCGCATGGCAGCGGCGTTGTCGCCGTCTACCGAACCGAAGTTACCCTGGCCGTCGACCAGCAGGTAACGCAGGGAGAATGGCTGCGCCATACGGACGATGGTGTCGTAAACCGCAGTGTCACCGTGGGGGTGGTACTTACCGATTACGTCACCGACCACACGGGCGGATTTCTTGTAAGCCTTGTTCCAGTCGTTACCCAACTCGCTCATCGCATACAGCACGCGGCGGTGCACGGGCTTGAGGCCATCACGTGCATCGGGCAAGGCGCGCCCAACGATTACGCTCATTGCGTAGTCGAGGTAGGACTGTTTCAGCTCGTCTTCGATATTGACCGGGAGGATTTCTTTGGCCAGTTCGCCCATGAGAAGCCTGGTTCCTTTTTCTGGTGAAACTCCGCCCATTCATCCTGAATGACGCGAAGCTCGCCGTCGCGGCCTTGGGGCCAGCAACGACTCATGACAAATCAACGAGTTATGGCATGGATCTGCGCAGTAGGGGCAGCCTCTGCAGGCCACCCTGAAAACTGACGGAGGGTACCACAACGAGTGCCCCGAACCTATCCCCGCAGAGCACGCCGAGCGTCAGGCGAGGCCATATAAATGACATCACGCGACACTGGTTAATCTCTGATCAATGCAGGCGTTTACGGCACATTAGCAAGGCCATTTTTGCCTTGTCGGGACGCTCGACCACGCCCTTCTCGGTGACGATAAAATCGATCAGGTCAGCCGGGGTGACATCGAACACCGGATTGACCGCCGGCACATCCGCGGCGACACGTTTGCCGCCAAGTTCGAGCAGCTCACTGCCGGCGCGCTCCTCGATAGGAATGTCGTCGCCGCTTTCCAGGTTCATATCAATGGTCGAGCTCGGCGCCACCACCATAAAGCGCACGCCGTGGTGCATGGCATTCACCGCCAACTGATAGGTGCCAATCTTGTTGGCCACATCGCCATTGGCGGTGATGCGGTCGGCACCGACTATCACCCAGGTGATGCCTTTGGTTTTCATCAGGTGGGCAGCGGCAGAGTCAGCGTTCAGGCTGACCGGAATACCTTCATTAAGCAGTTCCCAGGCGGTCAGTCGCGACCCCTGCAGCCACGGGCGGGTTTCGTCGGCGTAAACGCGCTCAACCAAGCCATCGAGATACGCCGCGCGAATCACCCCCAGCGCCGTGCCGAAGCCACCAGTGGCCAAGGCGCCGGTGTTGCAGTGGGTCAGCAGGGTTTGCAGATTGCCTTGATGACGACGGATCAGGTCGACGCCGAGCTGCGCCATGGTCAGATTGGCCTCACGGTCGCTTTCATGAATGGCCTCGGCCTCGGCGTTCATGATGGCCAGGGCATCGTCGCTGTCTTTCAGGCGATACAAGCGCTCACGCATACGGTTCAGCGCCCAGAACAGATTGACCGCCGTGGGGCGCGAGTTATTCAGCACCTCGAAGTCTTCTTCCAGGGCCATCTGCCAGTCGTCACCCTCAGCCAGACGCGCCTTCACCCCCAGGGCCAGCCCGTAAGCGGCGGCAATGCCAATGGCCGGTGCGCCGCGCACCACCATGTCTTTGATGGCCTGCGCCACCGATGCCGCCGAGTCATAACGCAGCCAGGTTTCTTCAAACGGCAGCGCGCGTTGATCCAGCAGAAACAACGCACCATCGCGCCAATCGATGGCTTTCACCTTCTCTGCCGCCAACAATTGCTCGCGCATCACCAACCTCATACTCAGAAGCGAAAAGCCGCGGATTATAGCGAGCCCCTGACTTAGGTGCTCGGGTATACTTCGCGGGCTTGAAAAACTGCCCTGGCATGCCACCAGCGGCAATAGCCCCCTCAGTTATAAGCCACTGGACGCCGCCATGCCCAATACCGCCGCCCCGCTCGACCTATTGCTCCTGCCAACTTGGCTGGTGCCCGTCGAACCTGCAGGCGTGGTGTTACAAGAACATGGCCTGGGCATTCGCGACGGCCGTATTGCCCTGATCGCCCCGCGTGCCGAGGCCTTGCGCCACCCTGCCACTGAAGTGCGCGAGCTACCGGGCATGTTGCTTACCCCTGGTTTGGTCAACGCCCATGGTCACGCAGCCATGAGCCTGTTTCGCGGCATGGCCGACGACAAGGCGCTGATGAACTGGCTGCAAGACCATATCTGGCCCGCCGAGGCCAAATGGGTAGATGAAAGCTTTATTCAAGACGGCACCGAGCTGGCAATTGCTGAGCAGCTGCAAGGTGGCATTACCTGTTTTTCCGATATGTACTTCTACCCGGAAGTGTCCAGCGAACTTGTGCACACCAGCGGCATCCGCGCGCAAATCACCATTCCAGTGCTGGACTTCCCCATTCCCGGCGCCCGCGACGCCGATGAAGCGCTGCGCAAAGGCCTAAACCTGTTCGACGACCTGCGCCTGCACCCGCGCATCAAGATCGCCTTTGGCCCCCATGCGCCCTACACGGTCAGCGACGACAAGCTGGAAAATATCCGCATGCTGGCCGACCAGTTGGACGCCGGCATTCACATGCACGTCCACGAAACTGCCTTTGAAGTGCAGCAAAGCCTGGAGCTGCATGGTGAGCGGCCAATGGCCCGCTTGGCGCGCCTGGACCTACTGGGCCCGCGCTTCCAAGCCGTGCACATGACGCAAATCAACGATGAAGATTTGCACCTGCTGGTAGAAAGCAACGCCAGCGTCATCCACTGCCCAGAGTCTAATCTCAAGCTGGCCAGTGGCTTTTGCCCGGTAGAGCGGCTGTGGCAAGCCGGCGTCAACGTCGCCATCGGCACCGACGGTGCGGCCAGCAACAATGACCTCGACCTGCTCGGGGAAACCCGTACCGCCGCCATGCTGGCCAAAGCGGTGGCCGGCTCGGCGACAGCCCTGGATGTGCACCGAGCCCTACGCATGGCCACTTTAAATGGCGCTCGGGCGCTGGGCCTAGAAGATGAAATTGGCTCGTTGGAGATCGGCAAAGCCGCCGATATCGTCGCCTTCGACCTGACCGAATTAGCCCAACAACCGGTGTACGACCCGGTGTCACAACTGATTTATGCGAGTAACCGCAACAGCGTCAAACATGTTTGGGTCGGCGGTAAGCAGTTGCTCGACAACCGCCGCTTAACCCGCATGGACGAAGAAAAACTGCACGCCAGCGCCATCGCCTGGGGCCAGAAGATTTCCGCCGGCCGCGCCTAACGCGGACAGGCCGCCGCACAGCATTCGATTCGAGGAAGTTAACTATGAGCAACGTCGACCACGCCGAAATCGCCAAATTTTCCGCTCTAGCCCACCGCTGGTGGGACCGCGAAAGCGAGTTCAAACCGCTGCACGATATCAACCCACTTCGGGTTAATTGGATTGACGAACGGGTCAATCTGGCCGGCAAAAAAGTGCTCGACGTCGGCTGCGGCGGCGGCATTCTCAGCGAAGCCATGGCGCAACGCGGCGCCACCGTTACCGGCATCGACATGGGCGAGGCACCGCTGGCTGTTGCGCAACTGCACCAACTGGAATCCGGCGTAAGCGTGGAATACCGCCAGTGCACCGCCGAAGCCTTGGCCGAAGAAATGCCTGAGCAGTTTGATGTGGTTACCTGCCTGGAAATGCTTGAACACGTGCCCGACCCGGCGTCGGTGATCCGCGCCTGCTTCACCATGGTCAAGCCAGGCGGCCAGGTGTTTTTCTCCACCATCAACCGCAACCCCAAGGCCTATTTGTTCGCCATTGTTGGCGCCGAATACTTGATGCGCTTGCTGCCGCGCGGCACCCACGACTTCAAGAAATTTATCCGTCCTTCCGAGCTGGGCGCTTGGAGCCGCGCTGCCGGCCTGCAGGTTAAAGACATCATCGGCCTGACCTACAACCCGCTGACCAAGCACTACAAATTGGCAGACGATGTTGACGTCAACTATATGATCCAGACCCTGAAGGAAGCCTGATGCGCCTGCGAGCCGTTCTTTTCGATATGGATGGCACCCTGCTCGACAGCGCGCCAGACTTTATCGCCATTGCCCAAGCCATGCGCACCAGCCGTGGCTTGCCGCCGATTGCTGACAAAGCGATCCGTGACCACGTTTCCGGTGGCGCCCGCGCCATGGTGCTGCGCGCGTTTGATGTCGACCCGATGTCCGCCGAGTTTGAAACCCTGCGCTTAGAGTTTCTGGAGCGCTACCAAGAACACTGCGCCGTGCTGACCAAACCGTTCGACGGCATCCCGGAACTGCTGGCTGACATTGAACACGCCAAGCTGATCTGGGGCGTGGTGACCAATAAGCCGGTGCGTTATGCCGCGCCAATCATGGAGCAACTGGGGCTGGCCGAGCGCTCGGCGATTCTGATTTGCCCCGACCATGTGACTAATAGCAAGCCCGATCCTGAGCCTCTGCTGCTGGCCTGTTCGCGCCTGGGCCTGGACCCGGCCAGCGTGCTGTATGTGGGTGATGACCTGCGCGATATCGAATCGGGTCGCGCCGCTGGCACCAAGACCGCAGCGGTCACCTACGGCTATATCCACCCCGACGATAACCCCCGCCACTGGGGCGCCGACGTCGTGGTTGACCACCCCAAGGAACTGCGCGCCGTGCTCGATAGCGCCCTGTGCAGCTGCTGACCGCTACCGCGTTTTGGCTTTAGAAAAGAGAGATTGCTGATGTTTGATTATTCCGCCCGCCCCGACCTGCTCAAGGGCCGTACCATTCTGGTCACCGGCGCTGGCCGTGGGATTGGCGCCGCTGCGGCAAAAACCTATGCCGCCCATGGCGCCACCGTGTTGCTGCTGGGCAAGACCGAAAGCCACCTGAGCGCGGTCTACGACGAAATCGAAGCGGCGGGCCACCCACAGCCGGTCGTCATTCCGTTCAACCTGGAAACCGCCCTGGCGCACCAGTACGACGAACTGGCGGTGATGATCGAAAACGAGTTCGGCCATATCGACGGCGTGCTGCACAACGCCTCGATCATTGGTCCGCGCACGCCGCTGGAGCAGCTGTCGGGCGACAACTTTATGCGCGTGATGCAGGTAAACGTGAACGCCATTTTTATGCTCACCGCCACCCTGCTGCCGCTGCTTAAGCTATCGCCGGATGCCTCGGTCATCTTCACCTCCAGCAGCGTCGGGCGCAAAGGCCGGGCCTATTGGGGCGCTTATGGCGTCTCCAAATTCGCCACCGAAGGCCTGATGCAAACCCTGGCCGATGAAGTGGCCGACATCACCAACGTGCGCGCCAACAGCATCAACCCCGGCGCTACCCGCACCGATATGCGCGCCCACGCCTACCCTGGCGAAAACCCGGCGAACAACCCGCTGCCTGCTGACATCATGCCGGTGTACCTGTACCTGATGGGGCCGGACAGCCAAGGCGTGAACGGCCAGGCGTTCGACGCACAGTAAAGGCGTTAGCGTTATGCCCGTCGATTGCGCGGGCTAACGTTATGTTTTGCTCGCGGTAACGCCCCGTATTATTGCGCCAGTATTTTTCGGATCGGTCAGCGCCATGAAATTCGCCATCGCCCTGTTTTCTCCGCCCCATGCGCCCTCCTCGCGCCGCGCCCTGCGTTTCGCCGAAGCGGTGTTGGCCGGCGGGCATGAAATTGTGCGGGTGTTCTTTTATCAGGACGGTGTCTACAGCGCGGCGGCAACGCCCGTGGTGCCGCAGGACGAGCAAGACACTGCGGCCGCCTGGAGCGCCTTTATCCAAGGCCAGCAACTCGATGGTGTGGTGTGCATTGCCGCCGCCCTGCGCCGTGGCGTACTCAATGACGAAGAAGCCCGGCGTTATGAGCGCGACGCCGCCAGCCTGGGCCAACCCTGGGAGCTTTCCGGACTCGGCCAGCTGCATGAAGCCACGCAACTGGCTGATCGCCTTGTTTGTTTCGGAGGGCCGTGAGATGACCAAGTCGCTGCTGATTATTTGCCGCCAGGCACCATGGTCCGGCCCTGGCGCGCGCGAGGCGCTGGATATCGCCCTGGCCGGCGGTGCCTTTGATTTACCCATCGCCATGCTGTTTCTCGACGATGGCGTGTTTCAGTTGCAGCCGGCGCAACACGCCGCATCGCTGCAGCAAAAAGACCTGACTGCCAACCTGCAAGCGCTCGCCCTGTTTGGCGTGGAGTCGCTCTATGCATCCTCGCGCAGCCTTGAGGAACGTGGCCTGAGCGCTGCGGCGCTTAGCCCGGCGACGGAAAACCTCGACGACGCGGCCCTCACCGGCCTTATCGCCCAATACGACCAGGTGATCACGCTCTAATGGCCACCCTGCACCTACTTTCCCACTCGCCGTTCAGCGATTCGCGCCTGGTGAGCTGTCTGCGCCTGCTCGGCCCTGGCGACGCTGTGCTGTTGACCGGTGATGCCACCTACGCCCTGCAACCGGGCACCGCGCAGTTGCAAGCCCTGAGCCTGATGCCCGACAGCATCAACCTCTACGCCTTGGAAGAAGACCTGCAAGCCCGCGCCATTGCCCCGCCATCACGCGCCCAGGCCGTGGATTACCCGGAATTTGTCGACCTGTGCACGCGCTTTGCCAAGGTCAACAGTTGGCTATGAGCGAGCTTATCGTTGCCGAGCGCGCACTGGCCCTGGATAAAGACGGCTTTTTAGTCGATCTCAATGACTGGTCACCCGCCGCTGCCAAGGCCTTGGCGGCTAGAGAAGAATTGGCCCTTAGCCCCGAACACTGGGAAGTGTTAAACCTGCTGCGCGAGTTCTACGCCGAGTTTCAGTTGTCTCCGGCAACCCGCCCACTGATCAAATATGTCGCGCTGAAACTCGGTACCGACAAAGGCAACAGCCTGCACCTCAATCGCCTGTTCAAAGGCACCCCAGCCAAATTGGCCGCCAAACTGGCGGGCCTGCCAAAGCCGACCAATTGCCTATGACCGCTCAGCCGCTGACCTTGACCACACCCGCCGAACACCCCTTCGCCCAATACGTGCGCATGCTCGGCAAGGGCAAGCGCGGCGCGCGCAATATGACTCAGGATGAAGCCCGCGAGGCCATGGGCATGCTGCTCGACGGCCAGGTGGAAGACACCCAGCTGGGCGCCTTTTTGATGCTGATGCGCCATAAAGAAGAAGGCCCGGAAGAACTGGCCGGCTTTACCCAAGCGGTGCGCGCCCGTCTGAATGCGCCAAGCATCCAGGTCGACCTCGACTGGCCCTCCTACGCTGGCAAAAAACGCCACCTGCCTTGGTATCTGCTCGCGGCTAAATGCCTGGCCAATAATGGCGTGCGCATCCTAATGCACGGCGGCGGCGCCCACACCGCCGGGCGCTTGTATAGCGAACACCTGCTCGACCTGCTCGGTATACCACTGTGCCGCGATTGGGCGGCGACCGAACAGGCGCTTGCTGAGCACAACTTGGCGTTTTTCCCGCTGCAAGATTGGATGCCGCAGCTGCAACGCATGATCGACCTGCGTAACACCCTGGGCCTGCGCTCGCCCATTCATTCCCTGACCCGCGTGCTCAACCCGCTGAATGCCACGTGCGTGCTGCAAAGCATCTTCCACCCCGGCTACCAGGCGCCCCACCGCGAAGCCAGCCAATTGCTCGGCGACCGCTCGATCGTGATCAAGGGTGACGGCGGCGAAATCGAGATCAACCCGGATGCCACCTCGCACCTCTACGGCACTAGAGGTGGCGCCAGTTGGGATGAAGAATGGCCGGCCTTGTCGGCGCAGCGCCACGTTAAACCGGAGCGGCTGGAGCCTGAGCACCTAGTCGCCTTCTGGCGTGGCGAAGTAGAAGACAGTTATGGCCGCCTTGCCGTGATCGCGACCATTGCCCTCGGCCTGCGCGCGCTGGGCAGCTCGCGCGAAACGGCATTTGCCCAAGCGGAAAACTATTGGCAAAAGCGCAATACATCGATTTAACCGATGATGAACGGGGGCATTTTGCGCCATTCGTTCGAACCGATCGGCATAGACTCTTCTCCAACGCAAAAGCGCAGAGGATTTGAGTAATGGGTTTATTAGTCGACGGCCAGTGGCAAGACCAGTGGTACAACACCGCCGATGGCGGCCGCTTTAAACGCGAAAACGCCCAACGCCGTAACTGGGTCACCGCCACCGGCGAGCCTGGCCCCAGCGGCGAAGGTGGTTTTAAAGCCGAGGCTGGCCGCTATCATTTGTATGTGTCGCTGGCCTGCCCATGGGCGCACCGCACCCTGATTTTTCGCAAACTCAAAGGCCTGGAAAGCCTGATCGACGTCTCCGTGGTCAGCTGGCTGATGCGCGAAAACGGCTGGACCTTCGACAAAGCGCACGGCTCCACTGGCGATGCGCTGGACGACCTGGAATTGATGTACCAACGCTACACCGCCGACGACGCCCACTACACCGGTCGCGTAACCGTGCCGGTGCTGTGGGACAAAAAACTCAAGCGCATCGTCAGCAATGAGTCGTCGGAAATTATCCGCATGTTTAACTCGGCGTTTGACCAGCTGACCGGCAATAGCCTGGATTTCTACCCCGAAGAATTGCGCAGCCAGATCGACGCGCTGAACGAGCGCATCTACCCCAACGTCAACAACGGCGTATACCGCGCCGGCTTTGCCACCACGCAAGAAGCCTACGAAGAAGCCTACGACGGCGTATTCAGCACCCTGGATTGGCTGGAAAACCTGCTGGAGAAAAATCGCTACTTAGCCGGCGACGCCATCACCGAAGCCGACTGGCGCTTGTTTACCACCCTGATTCGCTTCGACGCGGTGTACCACGGCCACTTTAAGTGCAACCACAAGCGCATCGAGGACTACCCGAACCTGTCGAACTGGCTGCGTGAGTTGTACCAATGGCCGGGCGTAGCTGAGACCGTGGACTTCGAACATATCAAGCACCACTACTACGCCAGTCACCTGACCATTAACCCGACCGGGGTAGTGCCGAAGGGGCCGTTGCAGGACTTTAACCGGCCACATGATCGCGCCCGTCTGAAACCGTAAGGTGCGCACAGCACACCCTACAAGGGCACGATCGCTAAAACGAACACAATCCGTAGGGTGTGCTGTGCGCACCTAGCGCCCTACGGATTGATAGAGGCAGGGCAAATTAAACCCCGGCCTGCGCCCCTTCAAACCAAGCCAACTTCTCGCGCAGCACCACCACCTCTCCAACAATCACCAACGTCGGCGCATGCACTTCGTGCTCAGCCACCAATTGCGGCAGGTTGCCGAGGTTGCCCGTGAAAACTCGCTGGTTGCTGGTGGTGCCCTGCTGAATCAAGGCTGCTGGCGTATCACTGGCGCGACCGTGGGCGATCAGTTGCTGACAAATCGACGGCAAGCCGACCAAGCCCATGTAAAACACCAAGGTTTGCCCCGGCGCCACTAGGTCAGACCACGGCAAATCGGTGCTGCCATCTTTCAGATGCCCGGTGACAAAGCGCACCGACTGCGCATAGTCGCGGTGGGTCAGCGGAATACCAGCATAAGCGGCACAGCCACTGGCGGCGGTAATGCCCGGCACCACCTGGAACGGAATGCCATGGGCGGCCAGCTCTTCAATCTCTTCGCCGCCCCGGCCGAAGATAAACGGGTCACCGCCTTTCAAGCGCAGCACCCGTTTGCCTTGTTTAGCCAAGGTCACCAGTTGCTGATTAAGCTGTTCCTGCGGCACCGCATGGGCAGCGCGCTGCTTGCCAACGTAGATACGCTCCGCATCGCGACGACACATATCGACAATGGCCGGCGCCACCAGGCGGTCGTAGAGCACCACGTCGGCTTGTTGCATCAGGCGCAGGGCACGGAAGGTCAGCAGATCGGGGTCACCGGGGCCAGCGCCCACCAGATAGACCTCGCCTGTGACTTCGCCGCTTTCGCTGTCCAGCCGCGCTTGCAGCAAACGCTCAGCCTCACTGCCCTGCCCGGCCAACATGCGTTCGGCCACGGGGCCTTGGAACACGTCTTCCCAAAACACCCGGCGCTGCTGCAGGTCGGGAAAACGCTCTTTCACTTGTGCGCGAAAGCGTTTGGCCAGGCCAGCCAATTGGCCGTAAGCGGAGGGAATCCAGGTTTCCAGCTTGGCGCGAATCAAACGAGCCAGCACCGGCGCATCACCACCGCTGGAGACCGCCACCAGCAATGGCGAGCGGTCGACGATGGCGGGAAAGATCACGCTGCACAGCGCCGGCGAGTCGACCACATTGACCGGCACGCCGCGAGCCCGGGCGTCTTGCGACACCTCGGCGTTCAGCGGTTCGTCATCAGTGGCGGCAATGGCCAACACGCAGCCATCCAGATCCGCCGCACCGTAGCCACGCAAAAGCTGCTCGCCACCCGTGGAGACCACCAAGGTCGCCAGCTGGCTATCGATATGCGGTGCGACAACCCGCAGCACGGCGCCGGTTTCGGCCACCAGACGCGATTTGCGTAAGGCGATTTCGCCGCCGCCAACCACCAACACGCGTTGCCCGCGCAGGTTATGAAACAGCGGCAAAAACTCCATTAACCGATGACCTCGATGCCGCCCATATACGGCTTGAGTACGTCCGGCACGCGAATCGAGCCATCGGCTTGCTGGTAGTTTTCCAGCACGGCAACCAGGGTGCGGCCTACGGCCAGACCGGAACCGTTAAGGGTGTGCACCAGCTCTGGCTTGCCGGTTTCCGGGTTGCGCCAGCGCGCTTGCATACGGCGGGCCTGGAAGTCGCCGCAGTTGGAGCAGGAGGAAATTTCGCGGTACTTGTCCTGGCTCGGCACCCACACTTCGAGGTCGTAGGTTTTTACTGCGCCAAAGCCCATATCGCCGGTGCACAAGGCCAGAACACGGTATGGCAGGCCGAGCAGTTGCAGCACTTTCTCAGCGTTGGCGGTCAGGCCTTCCAGCGCTTCGTTGGAGGTGCTTGGCTCAACGATCTGCACCATCTCGACCTTGTCGAATTGGTGCTGGCGGATCATGCCGCGGGTATCGCGACCGGATGCACCGGCCTCACTACGGAAGCAAGGCGTATGGGCGACAAACTTCAACGGCAGTTGCTTGGCGTCGAGAATCTCGCCGTTAACGATATTGGTCAGCGACACTTCGGCCGTCGGGATCAGGTACAGATCGGCTTCGCCTTCGCGGCTGATTTTGAACAGGTCCTCTTCGAACTTCGGCAACTGACCGGTGCCTTGCAGCGCCGGGGCCTGCACCAGATAAGGCGTGTAGGCTTCTTCGTAGCCATGCTCGCCGGTGTGCAGGTTGATCATAAATTGCGCCAGGGCGCGGTGCAGACGAGCGATCGGCCCACGCAAGATGGCGAAGCGTGCGCCGGAGAGCTTGGCGGCACGTTCAAAGTCCAACCAGCCGTGCAGCTCGCCCAGGGCGACGTGATCCTGAATGGGGAAGTCGAAGGTGGTCGGCGAGCCCCAGCTGCGCACTTCCACGTTGTCATCTTCGTCTTTGCCGACCGGCACCGATTCGTGCGGCAGGTTGGGAATGCCCAACAGAATGCTGTCCAGCTCAGCCTGAATACGTTCCAGCTGTACTTTGCCGTCGGCCAACTCGGTGGCCATGCGGTCCACATCAGCCATCAACGGCGCGATATCTTCGCCACGGGCCTTGGCCTGACCGATGGATTTCGAACGGGCATTACGCTCGGCCTGCAACTGCTCGGTGTTGCTCTGCACGGTTTTGCGCTGCGCTTCGAGCGACTCGATGCGCGCCACATCCAGCTGGTAGCCACGGGTGGCGAGGCGCTCGGCAATGGCGTGCAGTTCGCTACGGATCAGTTTCGGATCAAGCATGTCGGTCTCTCATCATCAGACTTTGGTCAGGAGCAAGCCCGCCCAGGTGGCGAGCAGGCCGCCGAACACACTAAGCGCCGCGTAGCCCAGGGCCAGTGGCAACTGCCCGCTTTCCAGCAAGCGCAGTGTGTCGAGGGAAAAGGAAGAAAACGTTGTCAGGCCGCCAAGAAAGCCGACGATCAAACCTGCGCGCAATTCTATCGGCAGTTCTGGGCGCATCAAAAAGAAACCGTACAACAGGCCAATCAGCAGGCAACCGACGATATTGACCAGAAAGGTGCCAAGGCTGAAATGCTGCGGCCAGTTGGCAGCAATCCAGGTACCAGTGGCAAAGCGCACCAAGGTACCGGCGGCGCCGCCTACGGCCACCGCAAGAATCAGTTTAATCATGGTTTTCTCCGCTGCCGGGGGCTGGCTTGGTCCTGCGCCGCCAGGTGGTTGAGTTTCTCGCGAATCTTCAGCTCCAGGCCGCGCGGCACCGGCTGGTAATACTGACGCGGCTCGAGAGCATCGGGAAAGTAGTCTTCACCAGCGGCGTAGGCATCCGGCTCGTCGTGGGCGTAGCGGTATTCGTCGCCATAGCCCAACTCTTTCATCAGCTTGGTCGGCGCGTTGCGCAGGTGCAACGGCACTTCCTGCGAGCCTTGCTCGGCGGCGTCACTCATCGCGGCTTTAAAGGCGTTGTACACGGCGTTGCTCTTCGGTGCGCAGGCCAGGTAGACGATGGCTTGGGCCACCGCCAGCTCGCCTTCGGGGCTACCGAGGCGCTCCTGTACATCCCAGGCATTCAGGCACAGGGTCAGAGCGCGAGGATCAGCGTTGCCGATATCTTCGCTGGCCATGCGCACCACACGGCGGGCGATATACAGCGGGTCGCAGCCGCCATCGAGCATTCGCGCAAACCAGTACAACGCGCCGTCCGGGCTGGAGCCGCGTACCGACTTATGCAGGGCGGAGATCTGGTCGTAAAACGCTTCGCCGCCTTTGTCGAAACGCCGACGGCTGTCGCCAAGCAGATTGAGCAACAGGTCGACGCCCAGTTCGCCATCGTCTTCGGCCAAGTCAGCGGCGTTTTCAAGAAAATTCAGCAGGCGGCGACCATCGCCGTCGGCGGCGGCCAAGAGAATTTTAAAGCTCTCCTCCGGCAAGGTCAGATGACGATCCCCCAGGCCCTTGGGGTCGCTGAGGGCGCGCTGGACCAACTTGCGCATAGCGGCTTCGTCGAGGCTTTTCAGCACATATACACGAGCCCGCGACAGCAGCGCGTTGTTTAGTTCAAACGAAGGGTTCTCGGTGGTGGCGCCGATAAAAATCAGCGTGCCGTCTTCCACATAGGGCAGAAAGGCATCCTGCTGCGACTTGTTGAAGCGGTGCACTTCGTCAACAAACAAGATGGTGCGCCGGCCATATTGCGCGGCATGTTGCTGGGCGATTTCGACCGCCTGGCGAATCTCTTTAACTCCAGACAGCACGGCCGACAGCGTTTCGAAATGGGCGTCCGACACCTGCGCCAACAGCCGCGCCAAGGTGGTTTTACCCACGCCAGGTGGGCCCCAGAAAATCATCGAATGCAGCGCGCCCTGCTCCAGCGCTTCGCGCAGCGGCTTGCCACGGGCCAATAGATGTTCCTGACCGACGTACTCATCCAGGCTGGCTGCGCGCAAACGGGCAGCCAGGGGTTGAGCGACGGGGGTATTGCGGAACAAGTCCATGGGCTAAACGCAGCGCCTTAAAGGGAGAGCGGGATTATTCCTGAATAACATCGGCGCCAGCCGGCGCTTCAAAAACGAACTGCTTCGGGTCAACCGCTGGGTTCATCTTCACGCCGAGAAACAGAATGTTGGTGCGCTGGCCGGTGCTGTCCATCATCTGCATATCGTTGATCACACCACGGCGAAACGACAGACGCAGGCTTTCGAACAAGCTGTCGTTGCCCTTGGGCTTGAGGTTGAAGTCCACCACGTCACCCGCTTCTTTGTAGGTGATATCGAAGTTCTGGCGAATTTCCGATACGTCGCCGGAGAGCAACAGCGCCGGAGTGTGGGTCTGGCGCTGGTCGAGCTTTTGAATGGTCACTTGTTGCAAGTCCGGGTCGTACAGCCATACCTGCTGGCCGTTGGAGACCAACAGTTGTTCCTGCGGCTCATCGGTGTGCCAACGGAACAGTCCTGGGCGCTTCAACGCCAGTTCACCTGCGGTTTCCTGCAGCGAGGTGGCGCCACTGGCGTCCACGGTGATCTGCGAAAAGCGCGCAGTGATGGTCTGGGCCTGGCTGAGCAACTGGGTCAACTTTTGCACCGCAGCTTCATCATCGGCTTGGGCTGGGATGGCGGCGAAAGCCATGGCAGCCAGCAACAGCAAACGGATCAGGCGCATGTAAATCCTCGTCAATGGGTCATACGTAAAGGGGTAAACGGGGCGTCAATCGCGAATTGGCGCCGGAGCAATCACATCACGCGAGCCGTTGGTGTTCATGGCGGTTACAACACCGGCCATTTCCATGGCTTCGACCATTCGCGCGGCACGGTTGTAGCCAATTTTCAGCTTGCGCTGCACGGCCGAAATCGAGGCGCGCCGGCTTTCAGTCACAAAGCGCACGGCTTCGTCGTACAGCGGGTCGTCTTCACTGCCCTCGCTGCCTTCGCCACCGCCGCCGCCACCTTCAAAGCCGCTACCGGCCTCTTCAACGCCATTGAGAATGTCGTCGATGTAATCCGGCGCGCCGCGCAGTTTCCACGCTTCCACCACGCGGTGGACTTCTTCGTCGGAAACAAAGGCGCCATGCACACGAATAGGCAAGCCGGTACCGGGAGGCAGGTAGAGCATGTCGCCGTGGCCGAGCAGTTGTTCGGCGCCGCCCTGGTCGAGGATGGTCCGTGAGTCAATTTTGCTCGATACCTGGAAGGCCATACGGGTCGGGATGTTGGCTTTGATCAGACCAGTGATTACGTCCACCGATGGCCGCTGGGTAGCGAGAATCAGGTGAATACCGGCAGCCCGCGCTTTCTGCGCAATACGGGCGATCAGCTCTTCCACCTTTTTGCCGACGATCATCATCATGTCGGCGAATTCGTCGACCACAACCACGATGGTCGGCAGGGTTTTCAGCAACGGCGCTTCGTCGTGAATGCTTTCGCGCTTGTACAGCGGGTCTGGGATTGGCTCGCCAGCTTCTTCAGCGTCTTTCACCTTGCGGTTAAAACCGGCGAGGTTACGCACGCCCAGCTTGGACATCAGCTTGTAGCGGCGCTCCATCTCGGCAACGCTCCAACGCAAGGCGTTGGCCGCTTCCTTCATGTCGGTAACCACCGGACAGAGCAAATGCGGAATGCCTTCGTAGATCGACAGCTCGAGCATTTTCGGGTCGATCATGATCAGGCGCGCGTCTTCGGGGCCAGACTTAAACAGAATCGACAGGATCATGGCGTTCACGCCTACCGACTTACCGGAACCGGTGGTACCGGCCACCAGCAAGTGCGGCATACGCGCCAGGTCGGTAATCACCGGGCGGCCACCAATGTCGTGGCCTAGGGCGAGAGTGACGGGAGATTTGGCGTCGTCATACTCAGGCGACGACAGCACTTCGGAGAAGCGCACAATCTGCCGGTCTTCGTTGGGAATCTCGATACCAACCGTGGTTTTGCCCGGAATCACTTCCACCACGCGCACGCTCATCACCGCGAGCGAACGGGCCAAGTCGCGGGCCAAACCGGAAATACGGCTGACTTTGATACCGGCAGCCGGCTGGATTTCGAAACGGGTAATCACCGGACCCGGATGCACGGATTCGACGATGACTTCGACACCAAACTCCTTGAGCTTGATCTCCAGCAAACGCGACATGGCTTCCAGGGATTCCGGGGAGAATTTCTTCTGCTTCTTTTCTGCCGGATCAAGGATCGAAATCGGCGGCAAGGTGCCTTCCACAGCGCTGTCGACAAACAGCGACACCTGCTTCTCTTTCTGTACACGCTTGCTTGGCTCGGCAACTTTGGGCGCGGCTGGCGGCGTGATGACTGGCGCCGGGCGGCTTTCGCGCTCGGTCATATGTTTGCTTAGGGCCTCATCGCGCTCGATGATGCGTTCCTTGACCTTGGCTTGTTCACGGCGATCGTGAACGGTAGGTGCGGCCACTTCGTTGACGCGCTCGTCGACTTCGCGCAATTGGGCGACCAGCTGTTTGCGCTGCACCCGCGAGCTCCACCAGTTGTTGATCAGGCTGTTGATCAGCTCGAACAGGTCGAGGGTGATCTTGCCGGTGATGTCCATGACCTTGAACCATGACAGGTCGGCAAACACGGTGAGGCCAAACAGAAACAAGGCGATAAACAGCAAGGTGCTGCCCTGCACATTCAGCGCAGAAACAGCCAGTTGGCCGAGGCTTTCGCCCAACGCGCCGCCCGCTGAAGCAGGCATGCTCGAACCAGAGTGGAAATGGATATAAGCCAGCGCGGCGCCAGACAGCACAAGGAAAACCAAGCCGATCAACCGCCAGGAAAATAACCAACCATTCCATTGCCAGGGCTGGTGGCGATTACGGAAAACCTGCACGGTTTTAATCACCAGCAGGCCAGGAAAGAGATAGGCGAAATAGCCGAGGGCCATAAACAGGATGTCGGCAAACCAGGCACCGGCGCGGCCGGCAGCGTTCTGCACTTGCACCACGTTGCTGGTGTGGGTCCAGCCAGGGTCGTTCTGATCGTAGGTTAGCAATGCCATCCACAGATAGAGGCACAGCGCACCAAGGGCAATCAATGCACCTTCCTTGAGCCGGTAGTGCAACTGTTGACGCCAGACTGGTGCTTGAGCGGTGGTGGTGGAATTCTTCAAAACGCGTCTTTTCCTGCGCCTGTGGCGCGCCCAACTAAACGATTGGCGGCGAAAACTCGGCCATTGTACGGATTTACCCGCGTGTTGCCACGCGCCAGGGCTTGCCTGCGGCGCGTTTTGCCGGCCTCTGCTGCTTCGGTGTAGCATAGCCGCCAACATCTTTCGTGCGGCCCAATTTGAGCACGCATTCTCTTTTGTGACAAAGGCTTATGGGGTCTTTTTATGAGCGACGTCAAGCATTCACGCCTGATCATCCTGGGCTCCGGCCCTGCCGGCTACAGCGCTGCTGTATACGCCGCACGGGCCAACCTTAAACCTTTGGTTATTACTGGTATTCAACCGGGCGGCCAGCTGACCACCACCGTTGAAGTCGACAACTGGCCCGGTGACGTCGAAGGCCTGACAGGCCCGGCCTTGATGGAGCGCATGCAAAAACACGCCGAGCGCTTCGACACCGAGATTGTCTACGACCACATCCACACCGCTGAGTTGCAGAGCAAGCCGTTTACCCTCAAAGGCGACAGCGGCACCTACACCTGCGACGCGCTAATCATCGCCACCGGGGCTTCGGCGCAATACCTGGGACTGCCCTCGGAAGAAGCCTTTGCCGGCCAAGGCGTTTCGGCCTGCGCGACTTGCGATGGCTTCTTCTACCGCAACCAAGTGGTGGCGGTAATCGGCGGCGGCAATACCGCTGTGGAAGAAGCGCTGTACTTGTCGAACATCGCCAAAGAAGTGCACCTGGTGCACCGCCGCGACAAGCTGCGCGCCGAGAAAATCCTGCAAGACAAACTCTTCGAAAAAGCCGCCACCGGCAATATGCGCCTGCACTGGAACCAGAATCTGGACGAAGTGTTGGGCGACAATAAAGGCGTAACCGGCGTGCGCCTGCGTGACAGCCACACCGGCGAGACCTCGGAACTGGCGCTAGCTGGCGTATTTATCGCCATCGGCCACAAGCCCAACACCGACCTGTTCACCGGCCAACTGGACATGCACGATGGCTATCTGTTGATCAAGGGTGGCAGCGAAGGCAATGTCACCGCGACCAATATCGACGGCGTATTCGCCGCTGGCGATGTCGCGGACCACGTATACCGTCAGGCCATCACCTCGGCCGGCGCGGGCTGCATGGCTGCGCTGGATGCTGAGAAGTATCTGGACCTGTAAGTGCTTTCCTGGCGGGCCTTCGCGGCCCGCCCTCCTCTCCTCGGCCGGGCCTGACCATGCTCACTTGGCTGCAACGTTCTAACTACGAATTCCCACCTTTAGAGAAAGCCCTGCGCGATCCCGAAGGCCTGCTCGCGGCTGGCGGCGACCTTAGCGCTGAGCGTTTGGTGGCGGCGTATCGGCACGGCTGCTTTCCATGGTTTGCCGAAGGCCAGCCGATTTTGTGGTGGTCGCCGGACCCGCGCACCGTGCTGTTCCCCGCAGAAATCCACGTATCGCGCAGCCTGACTAAAGTGATTCGCCAAGGGCGCTATCAAGTGACTTTTGATCAGGATTTTGCCGCCGTGATCAAGGCCTGCGCCGGCCCGCGCAGCTACGTCGACGGCACCTGGATCACCGACGCCATGCAGGCGGCCTACCTGAAACTGCATCAACAAGGCATTGCCCACTCAGTGGAAGTGCGCGAGAACGGCGTATTGGTGGGCGGGCTGTATGGGCTGGCGATGGGGCAGCTGTTTTTCGGCGAGTCGATGTTTAGCCATGCCGACAACGCTTCCAAAGTTGGCTTCGCCACGTTGGTCGCCAAGCTCAAGGAGTGGGGCTTTGTGCTGATCGACTGCCAGATGCCCACGCAGCACCTGCACAGCTTTGGCGCCCGGCCCATTCCCCGCGCTGAATTTGCCGAATTTCTTGCTCGCCACCTCGATCAAACCAACACAGCTGATTGGGTCGCCTAGTCGAGTCTGAAACCCTGGCATACACTTAAGCCCAGGCTCTCAAGAGTGTTAATCATGACCGAGCTGGCGCGCCTTAAGTTCTATGCCACTCAGCCCCATCCCTGCAGCTATCTGCCCGGTGAACAGGCCACAACGCTGTTCCTCGACCCCAGTCAGCCAATGGATGTGGAGGTGTATGCCGAACTTTCGGAAATGGGCTTTCGCCGCAGCGGCGACCACCTCTACCGCCCCCATTGCCAAGGCTGCACCGCCTGCGTGCCGGCGCGCATTCCGGCGGCGCTGTTTGAACCCAACCGCCAGCAACGGCGCATCCTCAAGCGCAACGAAAACCTGCAAGTACGCGCTGTAAGGCCGAGTTTTAACGAAGAGTATTACGCGCTCTACGCGCGCTATATCGAAGAGCGCCACGCTGATGGCGATATGTATCCGCCTAACCGCGACCAGTTCGCCACCTTTCTGGTACGGGACCTGCCCTTCTCACGCTTCTACGAGTTCCGCCTTGATGGCCGCTTGGTCGCCATAGCTGTGACCGACGTACTGCCCAACGGCCTTTCAGCGGTTTATACCTTCTACGATCCTGACGAAGAGCGCCGCAGCCTAGGGCGCTTCGCCATCCTCTGGCAGATCGCCGAAACCCGGCGCATTGGGCTGCATGCGGTGTACCTGGGCTACTGGATCAAGAGCTGCCGCAAGATGAATTACAAGACCCAATACCGCCCCATTGAGCTGTTCGTCAATCAACGCTGGATAACCCTCACCTGAATACCTTGGCGGCGCGAGCTATTTTCGGGCACAATGCACGCCGCTTTTGCCTGGCGCCAGTTGCACCGGGCCATTCATTGGATACCGAGGGCTTTACTGCATGTCGAAAGAAGACAGCTTCGAAATGGAAGGCACTGTCGTCGACACCCTGCCCAACACCATGTTTCGTGTGGAGTTGGAAAATGGGCACGTCGTAACCGCGCACATCTCCGGAAAGATGCGCAAGAACTACATCCGCATTCTTACCGGTGACAAAGTACGTGTTGAGTTGACGCCGTACGATTTGAGCAAAGGCCGCATCACTTACCGCGCGCGCTAAGCCAGTCCAAATAAAAATGCCCAGCAATCGCTGGGCATTTTTATTGGCGCGGCCCCCATACACAAAGAGAGCCGCCGGAAGAAACGGCTACGCCATTTCCGCCGTGGTTTCAAACTCGAAGGTCATCTCGCCGTCCAGCACGTCGATGTGTACCACACCGCCATGCTCAGCCAGTTCGCCGAAGAGAATCTCTTCTGCCAGCGGACGCTTGATCTTGTCTTGAATCAAACGCGCCATTGGGCGAGCGCCCATTTGCGTGTCGTAGCCGCTTGTTGCCAGCCAATTACGCGCCGCATCACTAACCTCCAGCGTGACGTGCTTGTCCTCAAGTTGCGCTTGTAGCTCGGTGAGGAACTTGTCGACCACACTTTTGATGACTTCGTGGCTCAGGCGGCCGAACTGGATAATGGTATCCAAGCGGTTTCTGAACTCCGGCGTGAAGCTCTTCTTGATCACTTCCATGGCGTCGGTTGAGTGGTCCTGATGGGTAAACCCAATCGAGGCCCGTGCAGCTGTTTCGGCGCCGGCGTTGGTGGTCATGATCAGAATCACGTTGCGGAAGTCCGCCTTGCGGCCGTTGTTATCGGTCAGGGTGCCGTGATCCATCACTTGCAACAGCAAGTTGAAGACTTCCGGGTGCGCCTTCTCGATTTCATCCAGCAGCAATACGCAATGCGGCATTTTGGTGATGGCTTCGGTGAGCAAACCACCTTGGTCGAAACCAACATAGCCTGGAGGCGCACCGATCAAACGGGAAACGGTATGGCGCTCCATGTACTCGGACATGTCGAACCGCACCAACTCAATACCCATCGCCTTGGCCAACTGCCGCGCCGCCTCGGTTTTCCCCACACCGGTAGGACCGGCAAACAGGAACGAACCGACCGGCTTATCGGGCGACTTAAGACCAGCACGGGACAGCTTGATTGCAGTCGACAGTGAGTCGATGGCGGCGTCCTGACCAAACACGGTCAGTTTCAAATCACGCTCAAGGTTACGCAGCAGCTCTTTGTCTGAACTGGAAACATGTTTCGGGGGAATACGCGCGATTTTCGCCACGATGTCCTCGACATGCTCCACTTCAATACGCGCAACCCGCTTCTCGACCGGCTGTAGGCGCTGATAGGCCCCTGCTTCGTCGATAACGTCGATAGCCTTGTCTGGCATATGACGATCGTTGATATAGCGCGAGGCGAGCTCTGCGGCGGCACGCAGCGACTCGTCGCTGTACTCCAGACCGTGATGCTGCTCGAAGCGGCCTTTCAGCCCACGCAGAATACCAATGGTGTCTTCAACCGAAGGCTCAACCACGTCGACTTTTTGGAAGCGCCGAGCCAGGGCCCGATCTTTCTCAAAAATGCCGCGGAATTCCTGAAAGGTGGTTGAACCAATGCAGCGGATTTCTCCAGACGACAGCATCGGTTTGAGCAGATTAGAGGCATCCATCACGCCGCCCGACGCTGCACCGGCACCAATGATGGTGTGGATTTCGTCGATAAACAAAATGGCGTGCGGGCGTTTGCGCAACTCGTTGAGCAATGCCTTCAGACGCTTCTCGAAATCGCCGCGGTATTTAGTGCCCGCCAGTAACGCACCGAGGTCCAGGGAATAGACCACGCTGTCAGACAGCAGATCCGGCACTTGACCGTCGACAATGCGCTTAGCCAGGCCTTCGGCGATGGCGGTTTTACCGACACCCGCCTCACCCACCAGCAACGGGTTGTTCTTACGGCGACGCGCGAGAATCTGCGCCACACGCTCAACTTCGCTTTCACGCCCTACCAGCGGATCAATACGACCTAAGCGCGCCGCCTCATTGAGGTTGCTGGCGTAGGCATCCAGCGGATTGCTCGACGAGGAAGATTCGCCACCCTCTTCGTCCTGCATTTCCTGATCGTTATCGGTGTGATCGGCGTGCCCTGGAACTTTAGAAATGCCGTGCGCGATGAAGTTGACCACATCGATACGCGCGACACTTTGTTGCTTGAGCAGAAATACCGCTTGGCTTTCCTGCTCACTAAAAATGGCCACCAATACGTTGGCACCGGTGACTTCACGCTTGCCTGAACTCTGCACGTGGAATACCGCGCGCTGCAACACACGCTGGAAGCCCAGGGTCGGCTGGGTTTCGCGCTCTTCGTCGTGTTGAGGGATCAGGGGCGTAGTGGAGTCAATAAACTCCTGAAGATCATTGCGTAGCTTGTCCAGATTAGCGCCGCAGGCGCGCAGGACCGAGGCAGCAGCCTCGTTATCCAACAAGGCCAGCAGAAGGTGCTCAACCGTCATGAACTCATGACGCTTGGTGCGGGCCTCCTTGAAGGCCAGATTGAGGGTGACTTCGAGCTCTCGATTCAACATAGCTTCACCTCATAACCAAGCAGTCGCAATTAACCGTCTTTCTCTATCTCACAGAGTAGCGGGTGTTGGCTTTCTCTCGCGTATTGGTTGACCTGAGTTGCCTTGGTCTCCGCAACATCGCGGGTGAACACGCCGCACACTGCCCGTCCCTCTGTATGAACGGTCAGCATGATCTTTGTTGCTACTTCTCGATTCAGGCTGAAAAACACCTCAAGTATTTCGACAACGAAATCCATCGGTGTGTAGTCATCGTTGAACAAAACCACCTTGTACATGGGTGGCGCCTGTAATGCAGGCTTGGCTTCCTGCAAGGCCAAGCCAGAGGCGTCATCCTCATGCGGCTCGGGATGATCCTGATTGAATGTTAGTCGAATCTGGCTACTTACACGCATGGGGAAAGAAATGTTCGTCATTGTAGGAGTGGGACGACAGCCAGTTTTTGACCGACTTCGCAGACGGTCGTGCCGTCGCCTTGACTATCAGTGAATCAGTGTTACAAACAGAGAATACCCAATTGAGGGTATCAGGGTCCGCGCGCTTACCAAAGCGGCGTTTTAGGCGCGGAGTCGTAACGGATAATACCCCAGTGGTGGGTGTATTTGCAGAGGGATAACAGCATGCTTAGCGGTAAGGTCAAGTGGTTCAACAACGCCAAGGGCTACGGATTTATCCTGGCCGACGGCCGAGATGAGGACCTGTTCGCCCACTACTCGGCTATCCAGATGGACGGTTACAAAACCCTTAAAGCGGGCCAGCCGGTCAGCTTCGATATCATCCAAGGCCCCAAAGGTCTGCATGCGGTCAATATCAATTCGATTAACCAGACAGTCGATGCACCTGCAGCAGCTGTCGCTCAACCGCAAGCAGTTACCTCTGAAGCGTAAGAATTCTGCCTAATCGCTAGATTCATTGCGCATAAAAAAGGCCGGTCATTAGACCGGCCTTTTTTAACTACGCGTTTTGATCACATGTGCTTGATCATGGCGTCGCCGAATGCGGAAGACGACAGCAAGGTCGCGCCTTCCATCAGACGCTCAAAGTCGTAGGTAACGGTTTTGGCCGAGATAGCCCCGTTAACGCCGTCGATGATCAGGTCTGCAGCTTCAGTCCAGCCCATGTGGCGCAGCATCATTTCAGCGGAGAGGATCAGCGAACCTGGGTTCACTTGGTCCTTGCCGGCGTACTTCGGTGCGGTGCCGTGGGTGGCTTCGAACATAGCGATGTTGTCGGACAGGTTAGCGCCCGGAGCAATACCGATACCGCCTACTTCGGCCGCCAGAGCGTCGGAGAGGTAGTCACCGTTCAGGTTCAAGGTAGCGATCACATCGTATTCAGCCGGGCGCAGCAAGATTTGCTGCAACATGGCGTCAGCGATGGCGTCTTTAACCACAACCTTTTTACCGGTGTTCGGGTTGGTGAATTGCATCCAGGGGCCGCCATCTAGCAGCTCAGCGCCGAATTCGTTTTTGGCGATTTCGTAGCCCCAATCTTTGAAGGCACCTTCGGTGAACTTCATGATGTTGCCTTTATGCACGATGGTCAGCGAGTCGCGGTTGTTGTCGACCACGTACTGCAGTGCTTTACGCACCAGACGCTGAGTACCCTGCTTGGAAACTGGCTTGACGCCGATACCGCAGTCCTGGTCGAAACGGATTTTGGTAACACCCATTTCTTCTTTCAGGAACTTGATAACTTTCTGAGCTTCCGGCGAGCCGGCTTTCCACTCGATACCGGCATAAATGTCTTCCGAGTTTTCACGGAAGATAGTCATGTCGACGTCTTGCGGCTTTTTAACCGGGCTAGGTACGCCGGTGAACCAACGCACTGGGCGCAGGCACACATAAAGGTCGAGCTCTTGGCGCAGGGCCACGTTCAGGGAACGAATACCACCGCCAACTGGGGTGGTCAGAGGGCCTTTGATGGAAACGACGTAATCGCGGACAGCTTCGAGTGTTTCTTTCGGCAGCCAGGTGTCTTGATCGTAAACCTGGGTAGCTTTCTCACCGGCATAAACTTCCATCCAGGAGATTTTGCGCTCGCCGCCGTAGGCTTTTTGTACGGCAGCATCAACGACTTTGATCATCACTGGGCTGATATCTACACCAATGCCATCACCCTCGATGTAAGGGATGATTGGATTGTTCGGTACATTCAGGGACATATCGGCATTAACGGTGATTTTGTCACCGGTTGCTGGCACCTGGATCTTTTGGTATCCCATGCTGGACTCCGTTGCTTTCGTGGTCTGACATCCCGCCGCGCGGATGGCGCGGCGATATGGAACTTGAATTGGTCTCGGAAAGGCGGGCCATTCTTGTAGTATTTCTACAGAAAGTCACGCACTTTTCTCGAATTTGTCGGACTAAACACCCGCTGCAGGCCGCATTATTACGGCCTTGGGCCTGTCCATGTAGCCAAACTACATGCGCACTACATTTCCCGTTCGGCCAGGGCGCTTTTCAGCCTAGCAGCTTGGGTCGATCTTGCCTTTTTCGGCGCTGCTTGCGATACCCCGCCGCGCGCTGATCGCACAGGAGTTATCTATGCGCTTCACCCCGCACGTTACCGTGGCCACCATCGTTGAAGACCAGGGTCGTTTTCTGCTGGTGGAGGAAACCGCCGACGGCCGCGCTGTATTTAATCAGCCTGCCGGCCACTTGGAAGCCGACGAAAGTCTCATGCAGGCCGCGATTCGCGAAACTCTGGAAGAAACCGGTTGGGACGTGGAACTCACCGCACTGACCGGCATTTATCTTTATACGGCGCCGAGCAACGGCGTGACCTACCAGCGCGTGTGCTTCGCCGCCAAAGCCTTGCAACAGCGCGACAACTATCAATTGGACGACGGCATCATCGGCCCGCAGTGGCTGACCCGCGACGAGCTGGCGGCGCAACCCGAGCGCTGGCGCAGCGAGCTGGTGTTGCGCTGCATTGACGACTACTTGAGTGGCGAACGCTTTCCCTTGGCGCTGCTGCGCGACTAGCGCGAATCGCCGCTGACCCAGCTCGCCTGTTAGAATCGCGTTTTTCCGAAAAGCCCTGCATCAGAATCCCTATGCCTGACAACTCCTCTACCCGCGTGATCGTCGGCATGTCCGGCGGTGTTGACTCCTCCGTCTCCGCCCTTCTGCTCTTGGAGCAGGGTTACCAGGTGGAAGGCTTGTTTATGAAGAACTGGGAGGAAGACGACGGCACCGAATACTGCACCGCCATGGACGACATGGCTGATGCGCAGGCGGTATGCGACAAAATTGGCATCAAGCTGCACACCGCCAACTTTGCCGCCGAATACTGGGACAACGTGTTTGAACATTTCCTCGCCGAATATAAGGCCGGGCGCACGCCAAACCCGGACATCCTCTGTAACCGCGAAATCAAGTTCAAAGCCTTCCTCGACTACGCCCTGATGCTCGGCGCCGACCTGATCGCCACCGGCCATTACGTGCGCCGCCGCGATACAGATAGCCGCACCGAACTGCTCAAAGGTCTGGACCCGAACAAAGATCAAAGCTACTTCCTGCATGCCGTCGGCGGCGAACAGTTGGCGAAAACCCTGTTCCCGGTGGGTGAACTGGAAAAGCCGCAAGTGCGCGCCATCGCCGAGAAACACGAACTGGCGACCGCGAAGAAAAAAGACTCCACCGGCATCTGCTTTATTGGGGAGCGCCGTTTTAGCGACTTCCTCAAGCAGTACCTGCCCGCCCAGCCCGGCAATATCGAAACCACCGAAGGCGAAGTGATCGGCCGCCACCACGGCCTCATGTACCACACCATCGGCCAGCGCCAAGGCCTGGGTATCGGCGGCTTGAAAGACGCCGGCGAAGAGCCGTGGTATGTGCTGATCAAAGACCTCGAACGCAACGTGTTAGTGGTTGGCCAGGGCAACGAGCACCCCTGGTTGTTCTCCAGCGCCCTGCTCTGCTCGGAAATTTATTGGGTAAACCCCATCGACCTCAGCAGCCCACGCCAACTGACCGCCAAAGTGCGCTACCGCCAAGGCGACCAAGCTTGCACTTTGGAGCAAACGGCCAGCGGCTATCGCGCGGTGTTTGCCATGCCGCAACGTGCCGTTACTCCCGGCCAGTCAGTGGTGTTTTACGACGGTGAAATCTGCCTTGGCGGCGGCGTAATAGAAGTAGCCGAACCCTGGAGTAGCAAGGAAAAACGCGCATGACCCCGACGCAGGAACAACTGATCGCCCTGGGCGGCGTCTTTGAGGCGGCGTTTTTGGTCGATCAGGTCGCACGCACCGGGCAGATCAGCGAAAGCGCCCTGAGCTGCATGCTTGGCAGCCTAATGGTGCGCGACCCAAAAACCACGCTAGACGTATACGGCGGCGACGATATCAACCTGCGCAACGGCTACCGCGCCCTGCTCAGCGCCCTGGAGCGCGACCCCAGCACCCTGCAACGCGAACCGCTGCGCTACGCCCTCGCCCTGCTAGGCCTGGAACGCAAGCTGGCCAAGCGCGACGACATGCTGCAAACCATCGGTACGCGCCTCGACCAAATCCAAAACCAGGTGCAGCACTTCGGCCTGGTGCACGAAAACGTCATTGCCGCGAGCGGCGGCCTGTACCAGGACACCCTCAGCACCTTCCGCCAACGCATTCAGGTGCATGGCGATATGCGCAACCTGCAGCAACCAAGCAATGCCGCGAAGATTCGTGCCTTGTTGCTGGCTGGCATTCGGTCTGCGCGCCTATGGCGGCAGTTGGGTGGCCATCGCTGGCAGTTGGTGGTCAGTCGTCGCAAGTTGTTGAAAGATCTTTATCCGTTAGTGCGCAATTAGCGCCGCATCGGCATGTCGGTTGGGTCGGTCCGCGTTCGGTGAGCGCAGCGAAGCCCAACGGGCCGGCCCAACCTACGACAACGCGCACTGCCTCATGGGAAAAACCCGACAGAGCATTCGCTATGCGCGGGTCAGGGGAGGTTTTTCTATGTATAATTCGCGCCCCTTTTCGTCGCCCGACTGTCCGAGAACGCCCCATGCAGCTCTCCTCGCTCACCGCGGTATCCCCCGTTGATGGCCGTTACGCCAGCAAAACCAGCGCTCTGCGCCCAATCTTCAGCGAATACGGCCTGGTCCGTTTCCGCGTTAGGGTCGAGGTTCGCTGGCTGCAGCGCCTGGCCAGCCACACCGGCGTTCCGGAAGTTGCGCCCTTCTCGGTAGAGGCCAATGCTCTGCTCAACACCTTGGCCGAAAGCTTCCAACTGGAGCACGCCGAGCGCGTTAAAGAAATCGAGCGCACCACCAACCACGACGTTAAGGCCGTGGAATACCTCCTCAAAGAACAAGCCGCCAAGCTGCCTGAACTGGCCGCCGTCAGCGAGTTCATCCACTTCGCCTGCACCAGCGAGGACATCAACAACCTGTCCCACGCCCTGATGCTGCGCGAAGGCCGCGACACCGTGTTGCTGCCGCTGATGCGCCAGCTGGCCGACGCCATTCGCGAACTGGCCCACCGCTTTGCCGACGTGCCGATGCTGTCGCGCACCCATGGCCAACCGGCGTCCCCGACTACCCTGGGTAAAGAGCTGGCCAACGTGGTGTACCGCTTGGAGCGTCAAATCGCTCAAGTCGCCGCTGTGCCGCTGCTGGGCAAAATCAATGGCGCCGTGGGCAACTACAATGCGCACTTGTCGGCTTATCCGGACGTGGATTGGGAAGCCAACGCTCGCGAGTTTATTGAAGGTGAGCTGGGCCTGACCTTTAACCCTTACACCACCCAGATCGAACCCCACGACTACATCGCCGAGCTGTTTGATGCTGTGGCACGCTTCAACACCATCCTCATCGACTTCGATCGCGATATCTGGGGCTATATCTCCCTGGGCTACTTCAAGCAGCGCACCATTGCTGGCGAAATCGGTTCGTCGACCATGCCGCACAAGGTCAATCCGATCGACTTCGAAAACTCCGAAGGCAACCTGGGTATCGCCAACGCCCTGCTGCAACACTTGGCTAGCAAACTGCCGATTTCCCGCTGGCAGCGCGACCTGACCGACTCCACCGTACTGCGCAACCTCGGCGTTGGATTCGCCCACAGCGTGATCGCTTACGAAGCCACTCTTAAAGGCATCAGCAAACTGGAGCTCAACGCTCAGCGCATTGCTGCCGACCTGGACGCGTGCTGGGAAGTGCTGGCCGAGCCGGTGCAAACCGTTATGCGCCGCTATGGTGTGGAGAATGCCTACGAGAAGCTCAAGGAGCTGACCCGCGGCAAAGGCATCAGCAGCGAGGCCCTGCAGACTTTCATTGATGGTCTAGATATTCCAGCCGAGGCCAAGGTTCAGCTACGCGCCCTGACCCCTGCCGGCTACGCGGGTAACGCCGCCGCCCAGGCCAAGCGCATCTGACTGCTACCGCCCCTGCACACGCCCGGCAGTGCCGGGCGTTTTCATTTTGGGGCTTTGAACACTTTCAAGGGCTTAGCTATGAATCCTGATATTCCGCTGCAGATGCTGGGTGGCATTACCGCCCGTGAGTTCCTGCGCGACTACTGGCAGAAAAAACCGTTGCTGGTACGCCAAGCCATCAGCGACTTTGAAAGCCCAATTTCCGCCGACGAACTGGCCGGCCTGGCGTTGGAAGAAGAAGTTGAATCGCGCCTGGTGCTGGAACATGGCGAGCGCCCCTGGGAGCTGCGCCGCGGCCCATTTGAGGAAGACGCCTTCAGCACCCTGCCCGAGCGCGACTGGACCTTGCTGGTACAAGCTGTCGACCAGTTCGTACCCGAAGTGGCCGAGCTGCTGCAGCACTTCCGCTTTTTGCCCAGCTGGCGCATCGACGATGTGATGATCAGCTTCGCTACCCCTGGCGGCGGTGTGGGCCCGCATTTCGACAACTACGACGTTTTCCTTCTCCAGGGCCAGGGACGCCGGCGCTGGAAAATCGGCCAGATGTGCGACTCAGATAGCCCCATGCTTGAGCATGCGGACCTGCGCATTCTGGCCAACTTTGAACAGACCGACGAATGGGTGTTGGAGCCCGGCGACATGCTCTATCTGCCGCCACGTTTGGCTCACTATGGCACCGCCGAGGATGATTGTATGACGTATTCCGTGGGCTTCCGCGCCCCTAGCGCCGCAGAAGTTTTGACCCATTTCACCGATTTCCTGAGCCAGTTTCTCCCAGACGAAGAACGCTACAGCGACGCCGGAACAGTTCCAGCCAGCGACCCGCATCAGATTCAGCGCGACTCACTAGACCGCCTGAAAGCGCTGCTCAATGAACACATGGGCGATGAGCGCCTGCTGATGACGTGGTTTGGCCAATTTATGACCGAGCCGAAATACCCCGAGCTGGTGGCCGGCACCGAGCTGAACGAAGAAGAATTGCTCGAGCAGATCGAAAACGGCGCCATGCTGGTCCGTAACCCAAGCGCGCGCCTTGCCTGGTCTGAAGTCGGTGAAGACCTGGTGCTGTTTGCCAGCGGTCAGAGCCGCTTACTCTCGGCCAGCCTGCGTGAACTGCTGAAATTGATCTGTGCCGCCGACGTGCTGCACATGGAAAACCTTGGCCAATGGCTGGCCGATGACGAAGGGCGTAATCTCGTCCTCGAGCTGGTCAGACAGGGAAGTTTGGAGTTTGCAGATGAGTAGCAACGTACAAGTTCGGGTCGCGAGCTGGCAGAAAGACAACGCCGACCTGCGCCGTATTCGCGAGACGGTGTTTATCGCCGAGCAAGCCGTTCCCGCCGAGCTGGAATGGGACGCCGAAGATGTGGAAGCCGTGCACTTTCTCGCCGTCGATGGTGACTACGCCATCGGCACTGCCCGCTTGCTGCCCGACGGCCATATTGGTCGGGTGTCGGTACTCAAGGACTGGCGCGGCTTGAAAGTTGGCGAAGCATTGATGACAGCAGTGATCAATGAAGCCGAGCGTCGCGGCCTGAAGGAACAAACCCTCAGCGCCCAGGTTTACGCCACCGCATTCTATGAGCGACTAGGCTTTACCGTTGTCAGCGGCGAGTTTCTCGACGCCGGCATCCCCCACGTAGAGATGAAACGCATCAGTCAGTGAGGTCAGGATGATCGACGAAGATACGCCGCAAACAGACACCACGGACGGTGTCGCGGACTCACCACCTGCAGAGCTGCCCGCCATTGAGTTCGTATCGCCGGGTAGCTTTGCAGTGCACAACCCACCGCCCCTACAGTCCGAACGGGAACGGCGCGAACCCGCGCCATTCCAACTGGGTGGCGAACGCGAACTGCAGCACTTTACCCGCCCGGAGCAAGCGCAGGCCCACGCCCTTGCATTGCTGCAACAAGCGCAGCGCAACCTGTGCATTTACACCCCCGACCTGGAACGCTGGCTCTACCACCACAGCAGCGTGCAGGACGCCTGCACTCAATTTCTGCTAGCCAACCCGAAGAACCGTCTGCGCATTCTGTTGAACGATCCGAGCAGCGCGGTAAAAGAAGGCCATCGTTTGCTGCAACTGTCCCGACGCCTGCCGAGCAACCTGCACATTCGCAAGCTAAACCCCAGCTATACCAATGATGAAATTGCCTATCTGCTGGCGGATACCGGCGGCCTGCTGATGCGCCCCAAGCTGGAACAGCTCGCTGGCTATGCGCTGTACAACGACCCCGGCCAAGTGCGGGTGATGCAAAACAAATTCGATCAGGCGTGGGACGTCAGCGTCAGCGACCTGGACTTACGGAGCCTACTGCTATGACCTTGCGCACCCTGCTCGCCGCTCTTTGCTTGTGCCTTAGCCAGCCGCTGCTGGCCGCCACCGAAGTGATACCACTGAACTACCGCACCGCTGACGATGTGCTACCCGTGGTGCAATCGGTGCTCGGCAACGAAGGTCGCGCCAGTAATTACGGCAACCAACTGATCGTCAATGCCCCGCCAGCCAAACTGCAGGAAGTGCGCGACCTGCTTAAGCAACTCGACAAGCAGCCACGGCGTTTGCTGATCAGCGTCGATACCAGCGACAGCAACTCCTCCACCAGCCAAGGCTATTCGGTCAACGGCACCGCCAGCGCCGGCAATGTCGAAATCCAATCCGGACGCGGCGAAGTCAACGGCCGCGACCAAGTGCGCATTATCAACCGCAGCACACAAAGCCGCGGCGGCGGCACACAGCAGGTGCAAACCAGCGAAGGCTATCCGGCACTGATTCAGGTCGGCCAGAGCGTGCCGCTGACCACCACCAGCGTCGACAGCTATGGGCGCCCGTACAACAACACCGAATACCGCAACGTCACCCGCGGCTTCTATGTCACCGCCAGCCTGACCGGCGACTTGGTGCACATCAGCATTGCCAACAACAACGACCGCCTCAGCCAGACCCAGCAAGGCGCCATCAATATCCAAAACACCGATACCAAAGTCACTGGCCGCCTGGGTGAATGGATCACCATCGGCGGCGTGAATGAAAACTCCCAGTCTGACCAAAGCGGCTTTATTCAACGCCGCTCCACCCAGGGTCGCGAAGATATGACCCTGCGGGTAAAGGTTGACGCCCTGGACTGATAAGACTGCGACTGACGGGGAAATTCGTGACCCGCAAGTCGCACGTCGAACAATATGTAGTAGTAGAAAAAAAGCACTACAAAACGTTTGACGAAGCTGTTTGGCAGAGGCATCATGGCCCCGCTCCCGCTAATCAGAGGCCTCGAAAGAGCCTCCGGATCGCAACCTGCTTACCGTAGATTCGATTCGTGTTTTACCGCTCAAAAGGCAGTTCGACGAGATTGCGACTGGAACGAAGTTGTCCTGAGGGACGGGGAAGCGTTTTACGTAACAGCCAGACTGGCCGCCACAGCCCACCGCGACACCCAACGGTTTCCACGAGCCGGCAAGTGCCAAAGCAGCTGACGCCACCTTCCTGTTCACCCCCTCTGCCCCCTCCTCAGCTTCAATCCCGTCTCAGTCGATATCTCGTTGCTCTGCAGTACACCTACCGCTGCAAGACCGCTCAGCTTTGTCCGGTTTTGAATGGGAAGTGTCGTGCTCAACCAATCATCAACTTTGAAGGATTGACCATGTCTGCTTATCAAAATGACATCAAAGCCGTAGCCGCTTTGAAAGAAACCGCCGGCAACAGCTGGAGTGCGATCAACCCTGAGTCCGTCGCCCGTATGCGCGCTCAGAACCGCTTCAAAACCGGTTTGGATATCGCCAAGTACACCGCCGCTATCATGCGCAAAGACATGGCCGAGTACGACGCTGACTCTTCCGTCTACACCCAGTCCCTGGGCTGCTGGCACGGCTTTATCGGTCAGCAAAAGCTGATCTCGATCAAAAAGCACCTGAAGACTACCGACAAGCGCTACCTCTACCTGTCCGGCTGGATGGTTGCTGCACTGCGTTCGGACTTCGGCCCGCTGCCTGACCAATCCATGCACGAAAAGACCGCCGTTTCCGGTCTGATCGAAGAGCTGTACACCTTCCTGCGCCAAGCTGACGCCCGTGAGTTGGACCTGCTGTTCACCGCGCTGGACGCTGCCCGCGCCGCTGGCGACACCGCTAAGGCCGCTGAAATCCAAGCCCAGGTCGACAACTACGAAACCCACGTAGTGCCAATCATCGCCGACATCGACGCAGGCTTCGGTAACCCAGAAGCTACCTACCTGCTGGCCAAGAAAATGATCGAAGCTGGTGCGTGCTGCATCCAGATCGAAAACCAGGTTTCCGACGAGAAACAATGCGGTCACCAAGACGGCAAAGTGACCGTGCCGCACGAAGACTTCCTGGCCAAGATCAACGCAGTTCGCTACGCATTCCTGGAACTGGGCGTGGACGACGGCGTGATCGTTGCCCGTACCGACTCCCTGGGTGCCGGCCTGACCAAGCAAATCGCTGTTACCAAGCAACCAGGTGACCTGGGCGACCAGTACAACTCCTTCTTGGACTGCGAAGAAGTATCGCCTTCCGAGCTGAACAACGGTGACGTGGTTCTGAACCGTGGCGGCAAACTGCTGCGTCCGAAGCGCCTGCCTTCCAACCTGTTCCAGTTCCGCGCTGGCACCGGCGAAGCTCGCTGCATCCTGGACTGCATCACCTCGCTGCAGAACGGCGCTGACCTGCTGTGGATCGAAACCGAGAAGCCACACGTTGGCCAAATCGCTGCCATGGTTAACGAGATCCGCAAAGTGATCCCGAACGCCAAGCTGGTCTACAACAACAGCCCGTCCTTCAACTGGACCCTGA
>CAZIWV010000024.1:0-74718 GCA_964543145.1 uncultured Pseudomonas sp. | reverse complement strand
ATACCGGCCTGTCACGCCGGGGGTCGCGGGTTCGAGTCCCGTCCGCTGCGCCATTATTTGCCAACGACGACTTGTCGGCGTTGAGATCCTCCAGCCAACCAGGGCGGTCGATCAGAAGCAGCACTGTTTACGTTGTACCGGACGCAAGTCCACCGACACGCAGCGGTAGTTCAGTCGGTTAGAATACCGGCCTGTCACGCCGGGGGTCGCGGGTTCGAGTCCCGTCCGCTGCGCCATTATTTGCCAACGACGACTTGTCGGCGTTGAGATCCTCCAGCCAACCAGGGCGGTCGATCAGAAGCAGCACTGTTTACGTTGTACCGGACGCAAGTCCACCGACACGCAGCGGTAGTTCAGTCGGTTAGAATACCGGCCTGTCACGCCGGGGGTCGCGGGTTCGAGTCCCGTCCGCTGCGCCATATACGAAACCCTTGGATCGAAAGGTCCAAGGGTTTTTTATTGGCCGCGATAAAGTCCGTGGAAGTGGGTTCGTTCATTTATTAGTCATCTGGAGGCTTTAGGCTTTTCCGGACCACCGACAGATAGATGAGCGAGTACAAGCCAATGGACGATTACCAAGAAGAACTACTGGAATACCGCGCTGAGCAGGAAGAGCCTGCGGATGTTGTGGAAGATGCGACCGAGCTGTAAGTCTGGGTTTGGGCTGCCCCTCACCCTAGCCCTCTCCCCGGAGTGGCGAGGGGACTAAAGCGAATCAGTGCTGTGCCGTCTGTCGCGATTGAGCTCCCCTCGCCCGCTTGCGGGAGAGGGGCTGGGGGAGAGGGCTGGACACAACACACTTACCCCGCCTTACGCTGCTCGCGCCGAAACTCCCCCGGCGTCTTCCCGGCCCAGCGCTTAAATGCCCGTTGAAACGCCTCCGCCGAAGCAAAACCGAGCAAATAGGCAATCTCGCCAAAGGCCAATTCCGTATCGCGGATATAGGCCATGGCCAAGTCCCGGCGCGTGTCATTAAGAATGGCGCGGAACTGTGTGCCTTCTTCGGCCAGCTTGCGGCGCAACGTCCAGGTCGGCAGTTGCAGGCGATTGGCGACTTCTTCCAGGTCGGGCTCACGACCATTCAATAGCGGCCCGAGCAGTTGACTGATGCGCTCGCGCAGGCTGCGGGTGCGGGTCAGTTGTTCCAGCTCGCGCTCGCAAATTTCAAGCAGATGACGCCAGGTGCTCGGGCAATGTTCGGGGTTGCGCAAGGCCAGGGTGGCCTGGTTCAGGCGCAGTTGGTTGGTGCCGCTGGCAAATTCCACTGGGCAGTTGAACAGCGCACCGTACTGCTCGGTATAGCTGGTAGCGGGAAATTCGATCTCGACCTTTTCCACCTGTAAGGGCTGCCCGGCCAGCGCGCCTAGCTGTGCGGCCCAACCGGCCAGCACCGAGTCGACCACAAAGCGGTTATAGGCGTTATAGGGGTTGATCGAATAGAAGCGCAGCCAGGCGCCGCGCGTGTCTTCGTGAAAGCTCGATTGCCCGCGGTAGTTGTAGGCATACAGCGGTTCAAAACGGATCAGCGCCCGCGCCGCTTCACGCACCGTGGGCGCTTGCGCGGCGGTAACGCCGGCCAAACCCACCTGGCTAAGGCGCGTATGCACGCCCATGCTCAAACCCAAACCGGCATCGCCGCTCAATTGAATGGCGGCATGGCCCAGGCGCATATAACGCGGGATGGAAAGGCGCGCGCGGGGCTCGGCCAGGCGGGCGTTATCCAGGCCGTATTGTTCCAGCAGCGGGATCGGGTCGTGGCCGGCCACGCGCAGGGCATCGGCCAGTCCGTGGACAAAGCCCACCGACAGATCGCCCAGGCGCACGCGCACGGGTTTCATCGTTTACAGCCAGATATTCAGTAGGCGACCACCGTGGCCGCCGTCGGGCACCACGCCCAGCGCCGGGCCATTGACCAGCGAGCTGTGGCCGCTGGTGCGCAGGTCCCATAACTGGCCGCGCAAAAATACGCGCATGGCGATGTGTGCGCCGTTGGCGGTATCCCAAGGCGGCGACGAGTCGCCAGTACCCGTCATAAATGCCGGCACCACAAGCAACTGCGCGTCGTGCGTGCGCAATTGCGCATAACCGTCGGGCTGCTTACTGTCGGCACCAATCAGCACGCCCAAACGCCCGGCTGGCGTGTCGAGCACGCGCAAGTCGCTGACGGCTGCTGCAGTGCTGAATCCCTGCTCGGCACCAGTTAGGTAAACCTTGCCTTGTGGCTGCCCCAACGGTGTACCGTCGCTACCAAATGCCAGGCTGACGTTGTACAGCGGACCATCGCCCACCATTAGCTGGCCGGCTTCCACACGCGGTTCGGGCAGCACGATGGAGCCGGCCACCAAGGTGATGCCGAAGTCTTTGGCCAAACCACCGAACACGTGCTGATAGTCGCGGGCCATCTCAGCGCTTTTCATCCGCAGCAGGGCGTCTTGCAGGCGGTTTTCGCCCCTGGCAAACAGCAGGGCGCGGCTGAGTTTCAGCGGGTTGCTGGCGGCCAGCCAGGTCATGGCGTTGTCGATGCTGTGGGCTTGATAGACCTCGGCTTTTTCGCCGCTGATCAACAGCCAGGTGCCGATATGTTCCGGCAGCACAGCGACGGTTTTGCCATTGAGCAAACCTTCGTCACGCGCCTTGTGCAGATAGGCAGCGAGCTTGAGACGCAGCAGGTCGGTGTTGTGGTAATCACCCGAAAACATCTCCGGCTGAATGCCCAGCAGGTTGCCGTTGGCGCCGGGTAGCCCCTGGTTAAGCGCCACTTCACTGCGCAGGTCTGAGAGGTAATGGCTGTCGGTGGGTAAATCGGTCCATAGCGCGTAGGCGCCGAGGACGATAAAGGCAAAGCAGGCGAGGGTGTAGCCGAATAGTCTGCGCATGGTCATGGGCGTGCGGAATTAGGCCCTAAGGGTAGGGGGCCGAACGGCGCTTGCCAAGTCGCGCTGCGCGTTTGGATCAATAACTTGTCACTTCTGATCATTGAGAGGGGCTCTCTGGCTCTTTATCGTCTGCTGCATAACTGACCGCTGCCCTTTGAAGAGGCGGTGGCATTCCGTGCATTAACCGTCTGATGTGGAGCTATTTATGACCGCCGCTCAATTCCCGCACCTGTTGGCGCCGCTGGATCTGGGGTTTACCACCCTGCGTAACCGTACTCTGATGGGCTCCATGCACACTGGGCTGGAAGAAAAGCCGGGCGGTTTTGAGCGTATGGCGGCGTACTTTGCCGAGCGCGCTCGCGGCGGTGTTGGCCTGATGGTCACCGGCGGTATTGGCCCGAACGTGGAAGGCGGCGTGTATGCCGGCGCGGCCAAACTCAGCACCCCGGAAGAAGCCGAGAACCACCGCATCGTGACCAAAGCCGTGCATGAGGCCGGTGGCAAAATCTGCATGCAGATTCTCCACGCCGGCCGTTATGCTTACAGCCCCAAGTCGGTCGCACCCAGCGCTATCCAGGCGCCGATCAACCCGTTCAAGCCCCACGAGCTGGACGAAGAAGGCATCGAAAAGCAGATCGCCGATTTCGTCACCTGCTCCAGCCTGGCGCAAGTCGCTGAATACGACGGCGTAGAAATCATGGGCTCCGAGGGCTATTTCATTAACCAATTCCTCGCCGCCCACACCAACCAGCGCACCGATCGTTGGGGCGGCAGCTACGAAAACCGCATGCGCCTGCCGGTGGAAATCGTCCGCCGCGTGCGTGAAGCGGTAGGCCCGAACTTCATCATTATTTATCGCCTGTCGATGCTCGACTTGGTGGAAGGCGGCAGCACCTGGGACGAAATCGTCACCCTGGCCAAAGCCATCGAGAAAGCCGGCGCCACCATTATCAATACCGGTATCGGCTGGCACGAAGCGCGCATCCCCACCATCGCCACCAAGGTGCCACGTGCGGCGTTCACCAAGGTCACCGCCAAGCTGCGCGGCGAAGTGGCTATTCCACTGATCACCACCAACCGCATCAACACCCCGGAAGTGGCTGAGCAAGTGCTGGCCGATGGCGACGCCGATATGGTGTCCATGGCCCGTCCCTTCCTCGCCGACCCGGAGTTCGTCAACAAGGCCGCTGAAGGCCGCAGCGACGAAATCAACACCTGCATCGGCTGCAACCAGGCCTGTCTGGACCACACCTTTGGCGGCAAGCTCACCAGCTGCTTGGTTAACCCACGGGCTTGCCACGAGACTGAGCTGAACTACATCCCCACCGCGGCGGTGAAGAAAATCGCCGTAGTGGGCGCTGGCCCTGCTGGCCTGTCTGCCGCCACCGTGGCCGCCGAGCGTGGCCACAGCGTGACCCTGTTTGATTCGGCCAGCGAAATCGGCGGCCAGTTCAACGTCGCCAAGCGCGTGCCAGGTAAAGAAGAGTTCTACGAAACCATTCGTTACTTCGGCCGCAAAGTGCAAACCACCGGCGTTGATCTGCGCCTGAACACCCGCGTGAGCGTCGATGATTTGGTTAAGGGCGGTTTCGACGAAATCATCCTGGCCACCGGCATCGCCCCACGCACTCCGGATATCGCCGGCATCGACAGCCCGAAGGTGATCAGCTACCTGGACGCCATCCTGCAGCGCAAACCAGTGGGCCAGAAGGTCGCCGTGATTGGCGCGGGCGGTATCGGTTTCGACGTGTCGGAATTTATCGTTCACCAAGGCGACGCCACCAGCCAGGACCGTGATGCGTTCTGGAAAGAGTGGGGCATCGACCCAGCCCTGGAAGCCCGTGGCGGTATCGCCGGCATCAAAGCCCAAGTGCACGCGCCGGCCCGTGAGGTATTCCTGCTGCAACGCAAGAAAACCAAAGTCGGCGACGGCCTGGGCAAAACCACCGGCTGGATTCACCGCACCGGCCTGAAAAACAAAAACGTGCAAATGCTCAACAGCGTCGAGTACCTCAAGGTTGACGAGGCTGGCCTGCACATCCGTATTGCCGAAGGCGAACCGCAGGTGCTGCCAGTAGACACCATCATCATCTGCGCCGGCCAAGACCCGCTGCGTGAACTGCAAGAAGGCCTGGAAGCGGCTGGGCAGGTGGTGCACTTGATTGGTGGCGCCGATGTGGCGGCTGAGTTGGATGCCAAGCGCGCGATCAACCAGGGTTCCCGTTTGGCGGCAGGTCTGTAACTCAACGCGGTCTGCCCCCTCTCCCGCTAGCGGGAGAGGGCTGGGGTGAGGGCAGCGATCTGCGCCACCCTGCAAATTCTGGACCCAGAATCTTCAATCGACGGTTTGGTGCGCACAGCACACCCTACGTGGCGTACGTCCGTAGGGTGTGCTGTGCGCACCAAGCGATCTCAACAAAAACAATAAAGGAATCGCCCATGTCTACGCTTTCAACCAACCCCGCCGTCAATGCCACCCTTGAGCAATGGCACGACATGATTGCCAGCAAAAGCCTGAAAGCCTTGCCCGATCTGCTCGACGCCAACGCCGTGTTCCGCTCGCCCATGGCCTACAAGCCCTATCAGGGCGCGCAGATGGTCAATGTGATTTTGAACACGGTGATTCAGGTGTTTGAAAACTTTGCCTATCACCGCCAACTGGTCAGCGCCGATGGCCACAGTGCGGTGCTGGAATTCAGCGCTACGGTGGGCGATCGTCAGCTCAAGGGCATCGACATGGTGCAGTTCAATGCTGAGGGCAAGATTGTCGATTTTGAGGTGATGATTCGCCCCATGAGCGGCCTGCAAGCATTGGGCGATGAGATGGGCAAGCGCCTGGCGCCGTTTTTGGCGAAAGTTCCTCGCTAAGCTAGAAATCTGACCGGTTGTACCAAGCCCGTCACACTTTTAACCCCGCGCCCCGCAAGTGGGCGCTTGCCGCGGGTGACTGCCAACCCAGTCACATTGCCGTTGGTCCTTTTTACCCTAGACTTGAGCCAAATGTAGGAATACGCCTACTTTCTCGCCCTGCGCGCAGGAAAAGTTGAGCGTTATTCGCGGGCAAAAAAGCTCGCTGTGATTGGCTTAGGGGTCCGTTGATGAGCATGCAGATCAAGCCACAAATGGTTGAAGCCGTGATGTTCTTTGGTGAACGCGGCATCTGCAAGGAAATGCTGTTTCCCGAGTTCGAGGCCTTGCTCGACGGCGTGGTCAATATGCCGGAATTTCGCGATCAGCAAATGCGCGTGGCCTACGTGCTGATCAACCCGCGTCTGCTGGTGCGCGCGGCGGTGTTTTTCTATCTGGATTTTGACGAGCGCGGCTCGCCCGATAGCGGCTGGAATATTCCCCTGCGCCATCTGGCCGAGCGTTCCGGCCGTGGTCCCGATCTCGGCGCTGGTCCGATCCGCTTGGCCTGCCGGAGCCAATGCCCGGTGTCGTGGCACCAAATGCACCTGTGGGATCCAAGCCTGGTGCCCGGCCAGAACGATCTGGTGTTGCTGCGTGACACCGCTAAACGTAACCAGCTCGGCCTGTTGGTCGAAGACGACGCCAACCAGAGCGTCGCCCCGGAGCGCCTGCAAATGGCCCCGGAAGACCAATGGCATGCGCCTGATCCAGGCAAAGAAGCGGCGGAACAGATCGCCGAAAAGATTGAGCAAGAGCATCGGGTAAAAACCGCGCAACTGATCATGCAGCAACGCCTGCGCATCAGCAGCCAGACCCAGCAATACGAAGAAGAGTTGGCCAAGCTGAAAATGGCCGCCGCTGAAGAAACGCAAAAAATGCTGGCGCAGATTCAGGCGCTGCATCAAGCCTTGCGTCAGCAAGAAGAATTGAACGTCAGCCTCAAAGGCCAGCTCGCCGCGCAAGCCGACACCTTTCAGAAAAACCGCGAGGAAATGACCGAACAGCTGCGCGCTATCGAGCGCCACGGTCGTACCGAGAACGACATCCTGCGCGCGCAATTCGACAGCGAGTTGCAGGCGCGCATTGCTTCGGCGGTAGTGGAGTACAAAGAGCAGATCGCCATTCGCGATGTTGAGCTGGCCTACCGCAACGAACTGGATACCCAGTTGGAAGAGGAAGTCGAGCGCCTGAAAAAGGAGCGTGATGCTTTCGCCAGCCAGGGCGGCGAACAGATTCTCGAGCGTCTGTCGAAAATGGGCGTGGTGTTTGTCGTCTACCACCCGGGCGCCGGCCACCTGACCATTCCGCTGCAAGACATCGCCCGCTACCAAGACAACCCCATGGCTTTTGCTGCGGCTAAGTGTTTTGTTGCCGAACCGCAATACCGGCAATGGCTGGCCCATTATGAAAAACCCAGCTGCGACGCGAGCCTGCCCAATGGTGACCGTTGCGCCATTCCGCTGGACCGCATCGATACGCCGAGCCGCTTTGTTATTGGCGACTCCAATTGCTGCGCGCGGCATAAAACCGGTGCTCGCTTGCGGACCGTCAGCTAGCCCTTGTCCGTCACGCTGCCGTTATGGACACCCCAGGCGCCGTTACAGCGCCTGGCTTTTCCGTGGGCGGCAGAGGCGGGTGTGGAACTGGCGGTACTGCGTCTGGACTTGCTTGATCCGCTAATTAGCGGCAACAAATGGTTCAAGCTGCGCCATCACCTCGAGGCCGCTCAGGCCGCCCATGCAGCGGGTGTGATCAGCCTTGGCGGCGCCCACTCCAATCACCTGCACGCCCTTGCCGCTGCCGGCCAGCGCTTTGGTTTTGCCACCATTGGCCTGCTGCGCGGTGAAGCGCAACACACACCAACTATTGCTGATGTGCAAGCCTGGGGTATGCGGTTGCATTGGCTCGGGTATGGCGGCTATCGCCGGCGTCACCAGGCCAATTTCTGGCAACCCTGGCTGGTCCAATACCCGAACGTTTATCCCGTGCCCGAAGGCGGTGGCGGCCTGCCGGGTGCGCTGGGCTGTGCCGAGATACGTGAGATGGCTCAGGCGCAATTAGCCACTATTGGCTGGGACGATTTCGACGCCTGGTGGCTCGCGGTCGGCACCGGTACCACGCTGGCCGGGCTGGTGCTGGCCGAATCCGGGCGCCGTTTGGTGTATGGCGCCACAGCTGTACCTGCCGGGCATGGGGTGGAAGAAAACCTGCGGCGTATCTTTGAACAGGCCGGGCAAACCGATCAGGGGTATCGCTTAGTGCCGGCGAGCGGTGGAGGTTTTGCTAAGGTCGATACAGCGCTTACGGCGTTTATCAGCAGGGCTGAGAGGGACGGCGAGTTGCCGCTGGAGGCGATTTATACCGGTAAGGCGTTAATGGCGTTGCGCCTACACCTGGCGGCCGGTAACGTTGCTCGCGGCACGCGTCTGCTGTTCGTTCATACGGGCGGCTTGCAGGGGCGCCGGGCCACTCATATGAACAATGCGCTCACGCCTGGCGCAGCGCCGTTGGAGTCTGACCCTTTCCATGAGTGACCCCCTTAACCTTGAGCAACTGCGCAGCCTGACGCCGCTCAATGTGTTGTCCGAGCAGCAATGGCGCGAACTGCGTAGCCAGCTGGTGCCGCAGCCGATGCTGGCCGGGCAGCTACTCTTTCGCTCCGGCGATCAGGCACGGGTTACCTATTACTTGCTCGCTGGCGAGCTGCTGCTGACCAATGCCGACGGCCAGCAACAGCGCCTGCAAGCCGGTAGCGAGGCCAGCTGCCACCCCGTATCGCCTAGCCTGCCGCGCTTGCAAGAAGCGCGCGCCCTGACCGATATCAGCCTGCTTATTCTCGACAGCGCCACCTTGACCCGCCTGCTGACCTGGCGCCTGGCTTATCAGGATCTGTTGCTGGAACTGGGCCAACGCGGCGGCGATATCGAATGGCTGGAACGGCTGTTGGCCAACCCGCTATTCGCCAAGGTGCCGCCGTCCAACGTGCGCGCCATGCTTGATCGCTTGCAACGTCTGGAACTGAAAGCCGGCAGCACCGTGCTGAGCGAAGGTGAAACCGGCGACTGCTGTTTCTTTCTCAATAGTGGCCGTGCTGAAGTGATCCGCTGCGCCGGTAGCGAACGGCAAGTGCTGGCCGAACTGGAAGAGGGCGCCTGCTTTGGCGAAGAAGCGCTGCTGGCCGACCAGCCGCGCAACGCCACCGTGACCATGCTCGAAGATGGCGTGGTGCTGCGTCTGGACCGTAACGACTTCTTCAACCTGCTCAAGGCGCCGATTATTGACGAGGTGTCCTTTGGCGAAGCGGCGCGCTTGTTGTCTGGCGGCGCGCAATGGCTGGATGTGCGCCTGCAAGAAGAATACGAACGCGCCCACGCCCTGCAATCGCTGAACATGCCGCTGCAATTGCTGCGCCTCAAAGCGCGCCTGCTGGATAAAACCCGCACCTACCTGTGCTACTGCGACAGCGGCAACCGCAGCAATAGCGCCGTGTTTTTGCTCTCGCAACTGGGCTACAACGCCTATGCATTGCGTGATGGCTTGAACGCGTTGCCGGCGGTGTTACGTGACGGCTTACTGTGCGAAAGCGGCTCCGGGTACCTGGCCCGATCTGGCGGGCGGGTGGAGCGCAGTCGGTAATTTTTGTACGACTCGAAATTCTGGATTCCCGCCTGCTCGGGAATGACGAAAATAACCCCAATCACCGTCATCCCCGCGTAGGCGGCGGTTCGACGATTCGGGATCCAGGCGCGGCGAATGCGCTGCTGGCGAGGGCTTGTTCGCCCTTGTAGCCGCTCCACTGCGGCCACTCATCCGCCACCAAAAACAACCGCTCAGCTTCCTGCCAAGCCCCTTCACTGTCCTGTTCAAACCGCGCCAACAGTTGCGCTTGGGCAGGCTGTTCCAACTCGCTTATCCATTGATTGAACTGGTTCCTCGACCACAGTTGTTCGCCATTAGTCCGCGCCGGCGCGAGCCAGGTTTGTCGGGGGATGGGCTGCCACTGGCCGCTGTTTTTCTGCTCGGCGACAAACCCCGGCCAGTCTTTACGGTGCAGCCAGCGCCCGCGCAAATGTTCGACTAATGCGCCACGAGGTGGCTGGCTATGCCCCGGCCAGGGGTAGAACAAATAGCCGGCCAGCCATAGTTGCGGCTGTACCTGTTCGATGCCCCGTTCAGCCAGCGCAGCTTGCGCTTCTGGCCGAGTGGATAGGGGCAGTTGGTGGTTCAGCAGATGGTCGAGTTTGCGTGCCAAGCGATCCTGGCTGCCAGGCCCCAGCCACTGTCCGGCGTCACCACCATCACCGGCCTGCGGGCCGAGGTAGAGTTTGATCGCCAGTTCCTGATGGTGAATGCCAAGGTCGTCTTGCAGCAGTAAGTCCAACTCGCCGAGGGTATGGCCGCCGTTGCGAATTGCCAGGTTGGCCGCCAACAACTCAACGCCTGGCGCGGCTTTCAGGGCGAATTGCCAGAGGCGTTCGTAGTACAAGCCCAGGCGGCGAATGCTGTGTTGCGCCAGCCAGGCGTTGAGTGTGCTGGGGTCGTGGTCCAGTTGCTGGAGCCAGTCGGCCAGTTGTTCTGGCGCGGCCACCCAGGTGCTGGCGCTTAGCGGATGGCGTTGGGCGCAGTAGGCCGGGTCAAGCAACGGTGGTGACAACAGCACCCAGGCCAAGTCGCGCACGGCAGGCGTGTGCAGGTGTTGGGGCAGGGCGCTGAGGGTAGGAAATAGCGTCATTGTGCGAGCATAGCGTTTAGCTCGGGCAATGTGCGCCTTGGTTTGCTGAGTGCCTTTCGCCCATAATTGCCCACGCCTGTCTGGCGCTCTGCGCAAGTAGGGCGCTTTTCTCTTTTTTTGCCAGCGTCTCCCAGGGAGCCTCATGGAGCAATTTCGCAATATCGGCATCATCGGCCGCTTGGGCAGTTCACAGGTTCTGGATACCATCCGGCGCCTGAAAAAACTGCTGATTGAGCGCCAGTTGCACGTGATCCTCGAGGACACCATCGCCGACGTGTTGCCCGGCCACGGCCTGCAAACCTCGTCGCGCAAAAGCCTGGGTGAAGCCTGTGACCTGGTGATTGTGGTCGGCGGCGACGGCAGCATGCTCGGTGCCGCCCGCGCCTTGGCGCAGTTCAATGTGCCGGTGCTGGGCATTAACCGCGGCAGCTTGGGCTTTCTCACCGACATCCGCCCGGATGAGCTGGAGAGCAAAGTAGCTGAAGTGCTCGACGGCCAATTCCTGGTGGAAAACCGTTTCCTGCTGCAAGCCGAAGTGCGCCGCCACGGCGAGATGATCGGCCAGGGCGATGCGCTGAACGATGTGGTGCTGCACCCCGGCAAGTCGACGCGCATGATCGAGTTCGAGCTGCATATCGATGGCCAATTCGTCTGTAGCCAAAAGGCCGACGGCTTGATTATCGCCACGCCTACTGGCTCCACCGCTTATGCGCTGTCCGCTGGCGGGCCGATAATGCACCCGAAACTGGACGCCATTGTGGTGGTGCCGATGTACCCGCACACCTTGTCCAGCCGGCCGATTGTGGTGGATGGCAACAGTGAGCTGAAAATCGTCGCCGCCAAGGACATGACTATCTACCCGCAAGTGTCGTGCGATGGCCAAAACCATTTCACCTGCGCCCCCGGTGACAGCCTGATCGTCAGTAAAAAGCCGCAAAAGCTGCGCCTGATTCACCCGCTTGACCATAACTACTACGAAGTCTGCCGCACCAAGCTGGGCTGGGGCAGTCGGCTGGGGAGTGGCCACGACTGATGGAACTCGATCCGGCGCGCGGTTACGACTTGATTGGTGATGTGCACGGTTGCGCACATACCCTCGCGCGTCTGCTCGATGGCCTCGGTTATCAACGTCATGGCGGCGTGTGGCGGCATCCGCGGCGCATGGCGATTTTTCTGGGTGATATCGTCGACCGTGGCCCGCGAATTCGTGAGGCGCTACATATCGTCCACGACATGGTCGAAGCCGGCCAGGCGCTGTGCATTATGGGCAACCATGAGTTTGACGCCCTCGGCTGGAGCACCCCAGCGCCGCCCGGCAGTGGTCGTCAATTTGTCCGTGAACATACGCTGCGCAATGCCCGGCTGATCACCCAAAGCCTGGAACAGTTCGACGCTTATCCGCAGGAGTGGCGTGAGTTCCAGCGTTGGTTCTACGAGCTGCCGTTGTTTATCGACGCCGGGCATTTCCGCGTGGTGCACGCCTGCTGGGATGGCGGCTTAATTGATTCCCTGCGCGCCCTGCACCCGGACGGGCGTATTGATGAAGCCTTTCTCCAGGCCGCCGCCGTCACCGGCAGTTTTGCCAGCCGGGTATTTGGCCGCCTTTTGCGCGGCACTGATATGCGCTTGCCCGATGGCCTGACCCTGACCAGCGACGACGGCTATACCCGCGCCTTCTTTCGCACCAAATTCTGGGAAGAAGACCCGCAGACCTATGGCGATATCGTCTTTCAACCCGATGCGTTGCCTGAGAGCGTGGCGCGCACGCCGCTGACGCCGCGGGAGAAAACCGAATTGCTGCGCTACGGGCCAAAAGAGCCGCCATTGTTTGTCGGCCACTACTGGCGCAAAGGCCGCCCCGCGCCCATTCGCCCCAACCTGGCGTGCCTGGACTACAGCGCCGTGCTCTACGGCAAGCTGGTGGCCTATCGCATGGACCAGGAAACCCGTATCGACCCAAATAAATTTGCCTGGGTAGACGTTGAGCGCCCGGAGTTGCCCCTTGAGTAGTACCGAGATGAGCCCTGTTGAAGTGTTACGTTTGCCGGTGAGTGTCGACTTGTCGGCGTTTATTCAACTGCTGCAGCGTCTGCAGGTTCCGCACAGAGTGAGCGAAGAATCCGGCGAGCAGGTGCTATGGGTGCCGGGCGAGCAGTTGGCGGCGGATATCCGTGGCTTGTATCAGCAGTATCCCGAGGGCGATCCCGAGGAGCGTTTGCAACTGCCGCCGTCGTCGGCGCAACCGGTGGCTGGCGGCTTTGTTCAGCAACTGCGCCAGAGCCCGCTGACAGCGCTGGTTTTAGTGCTGACCTTGATCGTCGCCGCTGTCACCTGGCTAGGCGATAACCACGACACCATTCACTGGCTTAGTTGGTTTGATTATCGCGTTCAGGGTGAGTACGCCTATTTTGTGCCTTGGCCCGATAGCATGGCAGCCGGCCAATACTGGCGGCTGATCACCCCGATCTTTATCCACTTCGGCATCCTCCACCTGGTCATGAACAGCATGTGGTACTGGGAGCTGGGCCGGCGCATTGAGTCGTACCAGGGCAAGTGGATGCTGCTGGGTCTGACATTGCTGGTGGGCTTGGTATCCAACGCCGTGCAGTTCTGGTGGGCCGGGCCGTCGATTTTTGGCGGGTTGTCGGGCGTGCTCTATGGCTTACTCGGCCATTGCTGGATTTACCAACTGCTGGCGCCTAACCGCGCCTATCACCTGCCCAAGGGCGTGGTGGTGATGATGCTGATTTGGCTGGTCATCTGTATGAGCGGCATTACTGAGGTGGCGGGCATTGGTGCGATTGCCAATGGCGCCCATGTGGGTGGGCTGCTGGTGGGTTGCCTCACCGGTCTGTTGGGCGGTGCGCTGGCGCGCCGTCGTCGTTAAACTGCGACTTTGTTTGTGGAGGCGTCTATGTCGTCCTTTGTTGAAATGATCGAAAACATCACCCCGGAAATCTACGAAAGTCTGAAACTGGCCGTGGAAATCGGCAAATGGTCGGACGGGCGCAAGCTCACCCAAGAGCAGAAAGAACTGAGCTTGCAGGCCGTCATTGCCTGGGAAGTGCAGAACTTGCCGGAAGACCAGCGCACCGGCTACATGGAGTTGCAAGAGTGCAGCTCGAAGTCCAAAGCGGTGCCCAATATCTTGTTTAAGTCGGACGCCATCCATTGAGTGAATTGGCCCGTGGCGCGTTAAGTAAAATGGCCGCCCGTTTGGGCGCGCCGGTGCAGTACGCCTTTCGCTTGGGCGATGACGAAGTGCCGGTCAACCCGCTGATCGGCAAGACCGTGCGCTTGGAGTACCTGGGCGCGATTCATTGCAGCCATTGCGGGCGCAAAACCAAAACCAGTTTTAGCCAGGGTTATTGCTACCCGTGCATGACCGAGCTGGCACAGTGCGACACCTGCATGATGAGCCCTGAGCGCTGCCACCATGAGCACGGCACCTGCCGTGAGCCAGAGTGGGCCGCGCAGTTCTGCATGACCGATCATATTGTTTACCTGGCTAATTCCTCGGGCGTGAAAGTCGGCATTACCCGCGCCACGCAAGTGCCCACTCGCTGGCTCGACCAGGGCGCCAGCCAGGCGCTGCCGATCCTGCGGGTGAGCACGCGGCAGCAATCGGGCTTTGTCGAAGACCTGTTTCGCAGCCAGGTGGCGGATAAAACCAACTGGCGCGCGCTGCTCAAAAGCCATGCGCAACCGGTCGATCTCACCGCCGTTCGCGAGCAGCTATTTGCCAGCTGCGCCGATGGCCTGCTTAGCTTGCAACAGCGCTTCGGTTTGCAGGCGATTCAGCCGCTCAGCGACGTTGAGCCGCTTGAAATCAGCTATCCGATTGAGGCCTACCCGGCCAAGATCACCAGCTTCAACCTGGACAAAGACCCCATCGCCGAAGGCACCCTGCTGGGCATCAAGGGGCAGTACCTGATGTTCGATACCGGCGTTATCAATATCCGCAAATACACGGCCTACCAGTTGGCCGTGCATTCCTGAACGTGAAGGGCCCAAGCCATGCGCACCGAACAACCGAAGATGATTTACCTGAAGGACTATCAGGCGCCGGATTACCTGATTGACGAAACCCATCTGACTTTCGAGTTGTTCGAGGACCACACCCTGGTTCACGCGCAACTGGTGATGCGCCGCAACCCGGCGCGCGGCGCTGGCCTGCCGTTGCTGGTGCTCGATGGCCAGGAGCTGGAGCTGCTGTCGCTGAGCCTGGACGGCAAAACCTTGGAGGCGGGTGCCTACCAGGTCACCGACAGCCACCTGAGCGTACAGCCGACTGGCGACAGCTTTGTGCTCGACAGCAGCGTGCGCATTCACCCGGAAACAAACACGGCGCTGGAAGGCTTGTACAAGTCCGGCAGCATGTTTTGCACCCAGTGCGAGGCCGAAGGTTTCCGCAAGATCACCTACTACCTCGACCGCCCGGATGTGATGAGCAAGTTCACCACCACCCTGAGCGCCGAGCAGCATAAATACCCGGTGCTGCTTTCCAACGGCAACCCGATCGCCAGCGGTCCGGAAGAAGGCGGCCGGCACTGGGCGACCTGGGAAGATCCGTTCTTTAAACCGGCCTATTTGTTTGCCCTGGTCGCCGGCGATTTGTGGGCGATTGAAGACACCTTTACCACCATGAGCCAACGCGAAGTGGCGCTGCGTATTTATGTCGAGCCGGAAAATATCGACAAATGCCAGCACGCCATGGACAGCCTGAAAAAGTCCATGCGCTGGGACGAAGAGGTGTACGGCCGCGAATACGATCTGGATATTTTTATGATCGTGGCGGTTAACGACTTCAACATGGGCGCCATGGAAAACAAGGGCCTGAATATCTTTAACTCCAGCTGCGTGCTGGCCAAAGCCGACACCGCCACCGACGCCGCCCACCAGCGCGTTGAAGGTGTGGTGGCGCATGAATACTTCCACAACTGGTCGGGCAACCGCGTCACCTGCCGCGACTGGTTCCAGCTTTCGCTCAAAGAAGGCTTTACCGTGTACCGCGACGCCGAGTTCTCGGCGGATATGAACTCGCGCACGGTTAAGCGTATTGAAGACGTGGCCTACCTGCGCACCCACCAATTCGCCGAAGACGCCGGCCCCATGGCCCACGCCGTGCGCCCGGATAGCTTTATCGAGATCTCCAACTTCTACACCCTGACCGTGTACGAAAAGGGCTCGGAAGTGGTGCGTATGCTCCACACCCTGTTGGGCGCGGAAGGCTTCCGCAAAGGCAGCGACCTGTACTTCGAACGCCACGATGGCCAAGCGGTAACCTGCGACGACTTTATCAAAGCAATGGAAGACGCCAACGGCGCCGACTTTACTCAGTTCAAACGCTGGTACAGCCAGGCCGGTACGCCGCGACTGCAGGTGAGCGAGGCCTATGACGCTGCCGGCAAAACCTACACCCTGACTTTCCGCCAGAGTTGCCCAGCCACGCCAGGGCAAACCGAGAAGTTGCCGTTTGTGATTCCGGTCGAGCTGGGCTTGCTCGGCGCGCAAGGCCAGGCGTTGCCGTTGAAGCTGGCGGGCGAGGGCGCGGCGCGCGGTGAGTCGACTGTGATTGCCGTTACCGAAGCCGAGCAGAGCTTTACCTTTGTTGAGGTGGCTGAGCAGCCGTTGCCGTCCTTGCTGCGCGGCCTGTCGGCCCCGGTAAAACTGAGCTTCCCCTATAGCCGCGACCAACTGATGTTTTTGATGCAGCACGACGCCGACGGCTTTAACCGTTGGGAAGCCGGCCAGCAGTTGTCGGTGCAGGTGCTGCAAGAGTTGATCGGCCAGCATCAGCGTGGCGAAGCGCTAGTGCTCGATCAGCGCTTGGTCACCGCGCTGAACACGCTGCTTACCGATCACAGCCTGGATCAGGCCATGGTGGCGGAAATGCTCTCGCTGCCCAGTGAGGCCTACCTCACCGAAATCAGCGAAGTGGCTGACGTTGACGCCATCCACAGTGCCCGTGAGTTTGCCCGTAAAGAGTTGGCCGACGCCCTGTATGCACCGCTGTGGCAGCGCTATCAGGCCAACCGCGAGGTATCCCGTAACAGTGAATACGTCGCCCAGGCTGACCACTTTGCTCGCCGCAGCCTGCAAAACATCGCGCTCTCATACTTAATGCTGAGTGGCAAACCTGAGGTGCTGGCTGCATGCCTTGAGCAGTACGACGCCTGCGACAACATGACCGAGCGCCTGACTGCGCTGGCGGTGTTGGTCAATTCCGCCTTTGACGCGGAGAAAGCCAAAGCCTTGGCGAGCTTCGCCGAGCACTTTAAAGACAACCCGCTGGTTATGGACCAATGGTTCAGTGTGCAGGCGGCGAGCGCTCTACCTGGCGGCCTGGAGCGGGTCAAGGCGCTGATGGAGCACCCGGCTTTCACGCTGAAAAACCCCAACAAAGTGCGCGCACTTATTGGTGCATTCGCCGGTCAGAACCTGGTCAATTTCCATAGCGCCGACGGTTCGGGCTACCGCTTCCTTGCCGACCTGGTCATTACCCTGAACGGTTTCAACCCGCAAATCGCGTCGCGCCAATTGGCGCCACTGACCCGCTGGCGCAAGTACGACAGCAGCCGCCAGGCGCTGATGAAGGCCGAGCTAGAGCGGATTCTCGCTTCTGGCGAGCTGTCGTCTGATGTTTACGAGGTCGTCAGCAAAAGCCTGGCCTAAGGTTTGAAACTCCCTTCCCCCAAGTAAGGAAAGTGTTACTGGCACTCTGCCGGTAACACTTTTTTGTTACTTACCGAAATAACGCGCCCACTTCTTAGTAGAAAACCCTAAATTGGTTGGGGCTTTGCCCTTGCCTTTTTTCTGATTGTGCGGCCAAGAAATTTTGCCTAAACCCAGCTGAGTGGCTATCCGCGCCAGGTTGTAGGACAAATCACGCAATTGTTTCCTGAATAATGCGCCCGCTGGTTAATGAATGATCAGTCACTAATAGTCCGGGCAACCATAAAACGTTGGCGTCATTAAATTGAATTGAAACGCTTGTTTGGCACCATGGTTGCATTGCATCACAGTAATTGGCCCCGCAATGGTGCATGCAATGCTCGGGGGCGCGTGCTAGACACGTTGGAAGAGGAAACTTCCGATCAACTAAAAGACCGCCCTCAGCAGTCAGAGTCAGCGGCAGTGATGAGCTCCTTCACTAGAAGGGGCCAATAAGAATAACGATCTGTCCACGGAGTAAAGTCTCGATGGAATTCAAGTCCCGTAGTCCTATGTTGCGTTTCGCGCCGTCTAAGGCAGGTTTTGCCTTCGCCGGTCTCCTGCCGTTGCTGGTGGCCGTACAAGCCCAGGCGGTGGAATTCAGCTTTGCCGACGACGAAATTACCGGCTCCATCGACACCACCGTGTCCTACGGCCAACTCTGGCGCGTACAGGGCCAGGACAAAACCAACGACGACATCAACGCCAACGATGGCAACCGTAACTTCGATACCGGTTTGGTTTCTGAGGTGTACAAGATCACTTCAGACCTGGAAGCGACGTACAAGAACTATGGCGTGTTTGTGCGCGGTACCGCTTTCTATGACACTCAGATCATGGACAAGCGCACAGACTTTAATAACGTCAGCCCTAGCCAGCCGAGCCAAAACTACCCGAATAACGACAGCCTCACTTACGAGTCGCGCCACAAGGCCGGCCGTGATGCACAAATTCTCGACGCTTACATCTATGGCAATTGGGACGTCGCTGATAAGCCTGTCTCCGCGCGCCTGGGTAACCAGGTGTTCAACTGGGGCGAGGGCTTGTTCTACCGCGGTGGCGTTAACACCACCAACCCTGTAGACGCCGCCAAATTCCGTCTGCCAGGTTCCGAGCTAAAAGAAGTGTTGGTGCCGGTTGAAGCCCTGAGCTTTAACGTTGGCCTCTCCGACAACCTGTCGATGGAAACCTTCTACCAGTTCAACTGGAAAGAATCGGCTATCGATCCGGCCGGTACCTATTTCTCCGAAACCGACCTGTTCGCTGAAGGCGGCAATACAGCCTATACAAACCTGCCGACCTCGTTAACCGCCCCTCAGATTGCATTGGGTGGTGCATCGTTGACTCAGTTCTATAACAGTGGCGCTCGTTGCGGCGTTGGCGGTCTGTGCGCTGGCGGTAAAAACTTCATTTACCAAAACCGTATTGCCAAGGTGGCTAACGTTGGTAGCGATATTAACGCCAAGAACGATGGTCAGTACGGGGTCAACTTCAAGTACATCGCTGAAGAGTTGAATTCCACTGAGTTCGGCGCCTACTTCGTCAACTACCACTCCAAAGAGCCGAGCATCTACGCAGATCTGGGTAGCTATCAGGGCGTTAACATTGATCAGTTGGCCACCTCCTTGGGTGGTAACTACGCCGCTGCTGGCGGTCTGGCGACCTTGGATACTGTAGGTAACGTGCAGGCGCGTCGCGAATATGTCGAAGACATTCGCATGTACGGTTTCAGCTTCAATACCACCGTTGGTAACGCTTCGGTATTTGGTGAGTTGGCTTATCGCCCGAATTTGCCGATTGGCATCGCTACCACCAACGACCTGCTGGGCGATTTGATTCAGCAGTCAGCAAAATTGGTTAACACAGGTACAGGCAACAGCCAATTGGCAGGTTTGAACGGCACCGCCCAAATCGCTGGTAGTACCGTTCGCCTCGGCGACTCGATTCACAACTATGAGCGCGTAGAAGCCTTCAACACTTCGTTGGGCACTGTCTATAACTTCGGCAATGCACTGGGTTTCGACTCGCTGTTTGGCGTCGCCGAGTTGGCGTCCGAGCACCTGCGTGGCAGCGACCTGCAATACACCGCCTACGACGGCTCGACTCGCTACTACTCCGGCCGTGGCAACAACGACTACATCACCGGCGCTGGCCGCGATGACCAAGTCAACAAAAATGCCTACGGCTACACCCTGGTGCTCTCGGGTACTTGGAACGACGTGTATGCCGGCGTGAACGTCGCTCCGTACGTTGTCTACAAGGACGACTTCGAGGGTAACTCCTACCAGACCGGTAACTTTATCGAAGGTCGTAAGGCTTACACATTGGGTGTGAAAGCCAACTACCTGAACAGCCTGGAAGGCGAGTTGGCCTACACCGAGTTCTTCGGTGGCGGTCAGAACAACTCTACCCGTGACCGCGACAACATCGGCGTCAACGTTAAGTACTCGTTCTAACACCCTCTATAAAAGAAGCCGGGCGCCTACGGGCGCCTGGACGATGATTGACCACGGAGAATCAAGATGCTGAAAAAGCACACGCTGGTTAGTGCAGCGATCGCCCTGGCGTTTACCGCCGGTAGCGCGTTTGCCGCTGTTTCGTCTTCGGAAGCTGCAAAGCTGGGCACTACCTTGACGCCGTTCGGTGCGGAAAAAGCCGGTAACGCGGCGGGCACCATTCCGGCTTGGACCGGCGGTATCACCAAGGCCCCGGCCGAGTACAAAACCCCAGGCCAGCACCATGTTGATCCGTTCGCCGGCGACAAGCCGCTGTTCACCATCACCAAAGCCAACATGGAGCAGTACAAGGCCAACCTGACCCCAGGTCAGATCGCCATGTTCAATGCCTACCCAACTGACTACCAGTTGCCGGTGTACCCGACCCGTCGCTCCGGCTCCGCGCCGCAGTGGGTTTACGACAACACCGTGAAGAACGCCACCACCGCCAAGCTGCTGGACGGCGGCAACGGTTTTGCTGACGCCTACGGCGGCATCCCGTTCCCGATTCCACAAAACGGCGTAGAAGCCGTGTGGAACCACATTGCGCGCTACCGCGGTACTTACATTGTTCGCCGTGCTTCGGAAGTGGCTGTACAGCGCAATGGCGACTACACCCTGGTGACCTCGCAGCAAGAAGCGATGTTCCGTTTCTACGACCCGAAAAGTAACTACTCGGATCTGAACAACATCCTGTTCTACTACCTGTCCTTCACCAAGAGCCCGGCACGTCTGGCTGGCGGCGCGGTACTGGTACACGAAACCCTGGACCAGGTTAAAGAACCACGTCAGGCCTGGGGTTACAACGCCGGTCAACGTCGTGTACGTCGCGCGCCAAACCTGGCCTACGACACCCCGATCGCTGCCGCTGACGGCCTGCGTACTGCCGATGACACCGACATGTTCAACGGCTCGCCAGACCGCTACGACTGGAAGCTGATCGGCAAGAAAGAAATCTACATTCCGTACAACAACTACAAGGTCAGCGCGCCGGACGTGAAATACGCCGACCTGCTGAAAGTGGGCCACCTGAACCCGGCTTACACCCGCTACGAACTGCACCGTGTGTGGGTAGTAGAAGGCACCTTGAAAGCCGGCGCCCGTCACATCTACTCCAAGCGCGTGCTGTTCCTCGACGAGGACAGCTGGCAAGCAGCGGAAGTGGACCAATACGACGGCCGTGGTGAACTGTGGCGCGTATCGTTGGCCTACCTGAAAAACTTCTACGAGCTGCCGACTACCTGGTCTGCTCTGGACGTGTTCCACGACCTGCAAGCCCGTCGTTACCACGTACAAAACCTCGACAACGAAGAGCCAAGCACCATCGACTTCAGTCAGCCGATTCCAGACGACGGCTACTTCAAGCCAGCCGCGCTGCGTCGTCGCGGTACCCGTTGATCTAAACCGCCCTGCGGCCTAAACCGTAGGGTGTGCTATGCGCACCGGGGAAACCATATTGGTCCCTGGTGCGCGCAGCACACCCTACGGTTTTTGCGTTTCTGCGCCGGGCGTTGCGCGGCTTTTGTAGGGTGTGCTGCGCGCACCAAGCGGTTTGCCGGCAGGCCGCCATGGTGAGCAGAGCACACCCTACCGGCCGTTCGGCGTAATTGTGGTGTAGGCAATACATCGCGGGTTGTGTAGTGTTCGCCAAAGGCCGCTACAGCTGTAGCGGCTTTTGTGTATCAGGGGTATCTATCCTGATGCATCAGAGGTGCCTATAACGTGTCAATCACGCGGGTTTGCCTTAACAAAACATAACGTCTCGTCGATTGTCAGACCTTTCGAAAGCTGGATAGGATAGGCGGCCTACAAAAAGGCTGATGTCCCATAACAATAAAGGGGAAAGGTGTATGAGTGAGCCCGTCATGCGGCGCACCCAGTCTGGTGAAGCTAAGCAACTCCGCACACCAGCGTTCCGCTTCCACTCGCCGCTGGCTAACGTGCTTTCGCTGTGTAGTGTGTTGTCCGTTCTGAGTTTTGCTGCACCGCTTCAGGTGCACGCGGCGACCGACGCTTCGGCCACCGTTTACTCAATCCCATCCGCCAAGGCTGCAGACTCTCTGTTGCTCGACATCGACAACGCCGGCAAACGCCTGGTCGCTGTGGGTGACCGTGGCCACATTGTGTATTCCGACGACGAAGGCAAAACCTGGACTCAGGCCAAAGTGCCTACCCGGATGATGCTCACGGCGCTGGCCTTTGGCGATGACAAGCACGGCTGGGCGGTTGGCCACGATGCACTGATCCTCGCCACCGAAGATGGTGGCACCACCTGGACGCAACAGTTCAGCGACCAGGAACGGGAGGAGGGCGCACCTTTCCTTGATGTCTGGTTTAAAGATGATTCCACCGGTTTTGCTGTAGGTGCCTATGGCGCTTTGTTCGCCACCACCGACGGCGGCAAAAACTGGGAAGACGCTGGTGACCGCCTGGATAACCCTGACGGCTACCACCTCAATGCCATCACCGAAGTCAAAGGCTCTGGCCTGTTTGTGGTCGGTGAAATGGGCAGCATGTTCAGAAGTTCCGACGACGGCGAAACCTGGGAAACCCTCGAGGGCCCTTACGAGGGTTCGTTGTTTGGCGTGCTTGGTACCGCTGAGCCTGGCACCGTTCTGGCCTACGGCCTGCGCGGCAACCTGTTCCGCTCTACCGACTTCGGCACTACCTGGACGCCAATCAAGGTCAAGTCGACTCGCGGCAAACTCGACTTTGGCCTGTCCGGTGGCGCACTGCTTAAAGATGGCTCGATTGTCATCGTTGGGCACGGCGGCAGCGTACTTAAAAGCACCGATAACGGCCTGACCTTCACCCTGATCAACCGCCCGGATCGTCTGTCGTTGTCCAGTGCTACTGCGGACGACAAAGGCAACCTGGTACTGGTCGGGCAAGGTGGCGTCCATGTCACTTCGCCTACCGGCGAAGACGCTAGCCCAAAACAATAAGCCGTGGCTTTGAGGTATGAGTACGATGAGTAACCATCATCAGGATAAGGCGACCTTTCTCGAGCGCCTGATCTTCAACAACCGGCCGACAGTGATCCTTATCTGCCTGCTGGTCAGCGTGTTTCTGTTCTATCAAGCGTTGCAGGTGCGGCCTTCCACCAGCTTCGAAAAAATGATTCCGCTGCAGCATCCCTTTATTCAAAAGATGCTGGAGCACCGCAACGATCTGGCCAACTTGGGCAACACCGTGCGTATCTCGGTGGAAGCTAAAGACGGCGATATCTTCAGCAAGGAATACATGGAAACCCTGCGTCAGGTGAACGACGAGGTGTTTTACATTCCTGGCGTCGACCGTTCCGGTTTGAAGTCGCTGTGGAGCCCGAGCGTACGCTGGACCGAAGTGACCGAAGAAGGTTTTGCCGGCGGTGAAGTTATCCCGCAGACCTACGACGGCTCCGCCGACAGCCTTGACGAGTTGCGTAACAACGTACTCAAGTCGGGCCAGATCGGCCGCTTGGTGGCGAACAATTTTAAGTCGAGCATCGTTGATGTGCCGTTGCTGGAGTCCTATCCGGACCCGAAAGACCAAGGCACCTTGCTCAAGCTCGACTACCGCCAGTTTTCCCATGAGCTGGAAGAGAAGATTCGCGACAAGTACGAAGCGCAAAACCCCAATGTGGAAATTCACATCGTGGGTTTCGCCAAGAAAGTCGGTGACCTGATTGATGGTCTGGTGATGGTTGTGCTGTTCTTTGCCATCGCCTTCCTGATCACGCTGGTGTTGCTGGTCTGGTTCACCCGTTGCATCCGCAGCACCATCGCTGTACTGGTCACCACCTTGGTGGCGGTGGTATGGCAGCTGGGCCTGATGCATACCGTGGGCTTTGGTCTGGACCCTTATTCGATGCTGGTGCCGTTCCTGATTTTCGCCATTGGTATTTCCCATGGCGTACAAAAAATCAACGGTATTGCCTTGCAATCGAGTGAAGCGGACAACGCCCTGACCGCTGCGCGCCTGACCTTCCGCCAACTGTTCCTGCCGGGCGCGATTGCGATTCTGGCCGACGCCGTGGGCTTTATTACCCTGCTGATTATCGACATCGGCGTAATCCGCGAGTTGGCCATTGGCGCGTCCATTGGTGTGGGCGTGATTGTGTTCACCAACCTGATCTTGCTGCCGGTTGCCATCTCTTACGTTGGCATCAGCAAAAAGGCCATCGAACGCAGCAAGAAAGACGCCGTGCGTGAACACCCGTTTTGGCGTCTGCTGTCGAACTTCGCTCACCCGGTGGTGGCACCGATTTCGGTGGTTATCGCCCTGGCGGCCTTTGGTGGCGGCCTGTGGTACGGCCACGACTTGAAGATTGGTGACCTTGACCAAGGTGCGCCGGAGCTGCGTCCGGACTCGCGCTACAACCAGGACAACGCCTTTATCATCAACAACTACTCGACCAGTTCCGACGTGTTGGTGGTGATGGTCAAGTCCAAGCCCGAAGGCTGCTCGATTCACGAAACCATGCAGCCGATCGATGAGCTGATGTGGACGATGAACAACACCGCTGGCGTGCAATCGGCCATCTCCCTGGTCACCGTCTCCAAGCAGATGATCAAGGGCATGAACGAGGGCAACCTGAAGTGGGAAACCCTGTCGCGCAACAAAGACGTGCTGAACAACTCCATCGCCCGCGCTGATGGCCTGTTCAACAGCGACTGCTCCTTGGCGCCGGTGCTGGTGTTCCTTAACGACCACAAAGCCGAAACCCTGGACCGCGCGGTTAACGCCGTGAAAGCCTTCGCCAAGGAACACGACAGCGCCGACCTGCAGTTCCTGCTGGCCGCTGGTAACGCCGGTATCGAAGCGGCAACCAACGAAGTGATCAAGGAAACCGAACTCACCATTCTGATCCTGGTGTACATCTGCGTTGCCACCATGTGCATGATCACCTTCCGCTCGCTGGCAGCCACCCTGTGTATCGTGCTGCCGCTGATCCTCACCTCGGTGCTGGGTAACGCGCTGATGACCTTCCTGGGTATTGGCGTGAAGGTGGCCACGCTGCCGGTGATCGCCCTGGGGGTGGGTATTGGGGTCGACTACGGCATTTATATCTACAGCCGTCTGGAAAGCTTCCTGCGCGCCGGTATGCCGCTGCAAGAGGCCTACTACCAGACCCTGAAATCCACCGGTAAAGCCGTACTGTTTACCGGCCTGTGCTTGGCCATTGGCGTGTGCACCTGGATTTTCTCGGCGATCAAGTTCCAGGCCGACATGGGCCTGATGCTGACCTTTATGCTGCTGTGGAACATGTTCGGCGCCCTGTGGCTGTTGCCAGCGCTGGCACGCTTCCTGATCAAGCCGGAGAGATTGGCCGGCAAGAAAGGCGGTTCGCTACTGGCTCACTAAGCAGCAAGCGCCATAAAAAAACCGCAGCCCAGGCTGCGGTTTTTGTTTTTGTAGGGTGTGCTGCGCGCACCATTGCGGTTGCCGGGAGATCGCCAGGTGCGCGCAGCACACCCTACAAAAGCGGGCTGTGGCTTTTCATCCACTCATCGATCATCTCGCCCAGGCGCGCCCCGGAAAAACTATCGAAATGCCCACCATGCACCGTGCGCACGGGCAGTTGGCGCAAGCGTTCCAGGCTGGCGGCGTACTGCTCCAGGTCCGAGTGGTAGGCGTCTTCAATCAGCGGGCCGTCGTAGATGATGTCGCCGCTAAACAGGGTTGCGGTTTTCGCTTCCCACAGGCTGATGCCACCCGGTGAATGGCCGGGCGTGTGCAGCACTTGCAGCACGCGGTTGCCCAGATCGAGCACATCGCCGTCTTCGACAAAGCCGGTGGCCGGTGCCGCTTTGACTTGGTACTCGGCGTAGCACAGCGGGCAGTCGGGGTGCGCTTCAAACATATCGTCACCGACAAAGGCCGTGCTTAACGTGTTGGCCCCATCGGGGTGGGCGAGGATATCGGCTTCGGCCGGGTGTACCAGGCGTTCGCTGAATTCGTGGTGGCCGGCGATATGGTCGAAATGGCAGTGGCTGGCCACCGCCATTAACGGTTTTTCGGTAAGCCACGGTAGTTGCTCGCGCAGGCTGACCAGGCCGGAGCCGCTGTCCAGCAGCACGTCTTTGTCGCGGCCTTGAATGTGCCAGAGGTTGCAGCGGTAGAACGGGCGGATAAAGGGCTCATGGATCAGGCTGATGCCGTCGTAGCAGTGCTTGACCTCAAACCATTTGTCGCGGGTGACGATTTTCATGGGGGCTCGGCTTTCCGGTTTTTTATCTGCATTCACGATTCTGGATCCCCGCCTTCGCGGGGAAGACGGTGAACTAAACATAAACATCGGTCATTCCCGCGTAGGCGGGGGGCCGACGGTTCGGAATCCAGAAGCTACGAGGCGAACGGTGGCGCTTGGATAATCTCGATTACTAGCGGGCTATCACTCGGCGCACTCGCCAGCAGCTGCGCCAAATGCTGCATATCCGTTGCCCGTTCCGCCACACAGCCAAAGCCCCGGGCAATGGCAATAAAGTCTGGCGTATAGATATCCACGCCAATCGGGGTGATATCCCGGCGTTGCATATAGCCCTTAATCTCGCCATAGCCGTAGTTATTCCATAGCAGCACGACAATGCCGACTTTCGCCTCCACCGCACTGGCCAGCTCCGGCAGGGAGAATTGCAGCCCACCATCGCCAATCAGGCAAATTACCGGTGTTTGTGGTTCGGCCAGTTTGGCGCCGATGGCGGCGGGCAGGGCGTAGCCGAGGGTGCCGTAGCCGGTGGAGGAGTTAAACCAGCGGCGCGGGCCGTCGAGGTCGACCAAGTGGTTGCCGCTGTAGACGGTTTGCGTGGAGTCGCCAACAAAACGCGCCTGCGGATACGCCTTTAACAACGTGGCAAACAGTTCGCGGTAATGACCCCAGTCGCTAAAGTCGTCGGCCAATTGTGCGCGTACCGCTTCGGCACGCTGCACACCTGGGCTATCCGGCTGGCTTTTACGCGCCGGCAGTTCGGCCAGCAGCGCGACCATGGCCAGGCGCGCATCGCTATGAATGGCCAGGGCAGGGGCGTAGTTGCGTACCAACTGCTGCGGATCGATATCGATGCGGATCAGCTCGCCATTGAGGGCAAAGCCACCGTTAAACACCACGTCGTAATCGGTTTCGCCCAGCTCCGTGCCGATGGCCAAAATCACGTCGGCAGCGGCGGCCAGTTCGCGCACCGGCACTAGCGACTGGTTGCTGCCGATTAGCAGCGGGTGATTTGCCGGCAGCAGGCCTTTAGCGTTAATGGTCAGTGCCGTCGGTGCATCCAGCGCATCGGCCAGCGCGCGTGCTTCGGCGGCGGCATCCAGGCAGCCACCACCGAGCAATAACAACGGACGCTGAGCGTTGCGTAGCTTATCTGCTGCCTGTTGTAGCAAGGCCAACGCCGGAGCGGGGCGGCTTAACACCGCGCTTGGCTGTATACGCATGTGCTCAGCGGGCGCGGTAATGATGTCCAGCGGCAATTCGATATGCACCGGCCGTGGCCGTTCGCTATCAAACACGGCAAAGGCGCGGGCCAGCACCTCGGGCAATTGCTCGACGGTCAACACCGTATGGCTAAACGCGGTCACGCCTGCGGTCAGCCCGCGTTGATCTGGCAGCTCATGCAAATAGCCATTGCCGCTGCCCAAGCGCGAACGTTCGTTCACGCTGGAAATCACCAGCATCGGAATCGAGTCGGCATACGCCTGGGCCATGGCCGTGAGGATATTGGTCATCCCAGGCCCGGTGATGATGAAACACACCCCAGGCTTGCCGGTGACCCGCGCGTAACCGTCGGCCATAAACCCGGCGCCTTGCTCGTGGCGCGGGGTGATATGGCGGATGTTGCTGTGGGGCAAGCCGCGATACAGCTCCACCGTGTGCACGCCGGGAATGCCGAATACGGTATCCACGCCCCAGGCTTCAAGTTGCTTAACCAGAAATTCGCCGCAGGTGGTCATGGCTAATCCTTAATTTTTATAAGAGGGGTCGAGGCGTTCGAGCTTGCGCAGCCAGGCATCCCACAGCAGTGGGCGTTGCCATTCGCAGCCCTGGAACTGCTCGCAGGCGTGCTGGGCGAGTTTGCCGGAGATTTCACTGACGCCATCGAGCACCGCTGCGCTCAGCTGAATTTCGCAGGCCTTGTTTAGGTAATACATCACGTAGAAGGCATCGGCGACGCTGCTGCCAACGCTGAGCAAGCCGTGGTGACGCAGGATCATGGCGATATTGTCGCCAAGCGACGCCACCAGCCGTTCGCGCTCGCCCAGGTCCAAGGCGATGCCTTCATAGCTGTGGTAACCGACGCGGCGGTAGAACTCGGCGCTGATCTGATTAAGCTGCGCCAAGCCCTTATCGCTGGCCGCCACCGCCATGCCGGGCAGGGTGTGGGTATGGATCACGCAATGGGCGTCTTCGCGGGCCATGTGCACGGCGCTGTGAATGGTAAAGCCGGCGACGTTGTAGTCGGCATTGCCGTCGAGCACGCGGCCATGCATATCCACCACCAGCAAATCGCTGGCGCGCACTTCTTCAAACAACAGGCCAAACGGGTTGATCAGAAAACGCGGCTCCAGCCCCGGCAGGCGCGCGGAAAAATGCGTGTACAGGGTGTCGTCCCAGCCAAACAGGGCTGCCAGGCGATAGGCAGCGGCCAGGTCACGACGCAGGGTCGCCTCAGTGGCAACGTTCAATGGCTGATCTGCGACAGAAACGCCTGCAAGCGCGGGTGCTTGGGCTGTTCGAAAAACTCGGTGGGCGGCGCGGTTTCCACAATCTGCCCAGCATCCATAAACACCACGCGGTCGGCGACCTTGCGGGCGAAACCCATCTCATGGGTCACACAGAGCATGGTCATGCCTTCCAGGGCCAGCTCGGTCATGACCTCCAGCACTTCGCCGACCATTTCCGGGTCGAGGGCGGAAGTCGGCTCATCAAACAGCATCACTTTCGGGTTCATACACAGCGCCCGGGCAATCGCCACGCGCTGCTGCTGGCCGCCCGATAACTGCCCCGGCTTCTTATGCGCCTGGATGCCGATATGCACACGGTTGAGATAGCGCAGCGCCTGTTCCTCGGCTTCGGCGCGCGAGGTGCCGCGTACTTTCATCGGTGCCAGGGTGCAGTTTTCCAGCACGGTCAGGTGCGGGAATAGGTTGAAGTTCTGAAACACCATGCCCACTTCGCGGCGCACATTGGCGCTGCCGGCTTTGCTGGCCACGTCCTGGTTTTCCACGGTGATGGTGCCAGTGTCGTGCGGTGCCAGGCGGTTGATGCAACGAATCAGGGTCGACTTGCCCGACCCCGACGGCCCGCAAATGACAATTTTCTCGCCCTGATTAACCGACAGGTTGATGCCTTGCAGCACCTGGAAATCGTCGTAGCGCTTGCCGACGTTTTCTAAACGGATGATCTCGTTCATTGGCATGGTTCCTTAAATGCGGCGCATACGGGCGAGGGTGCGTTGTACCAGGCCGACGCTCTTGCCTGCGGTACTGACTTCGTCCCACGACAGGCGCCGTTCCAGGCGGCCTTGCAGCCAAGTCAGGGTGTAGACCATCACCAGGTAGTAGACCAACGCCACCGCGTAGTACTCGGAAAACTGAAAGGTGGTGGACACGGTTTGCGAGGTCACGGCCATCAACTCCTGCAAGGAAATCACCGAAGCCAGCGAGGTGATTTTTAGCAAGGTGATGAACTCGTTGGCGGTCGGCGGAATGGCAATGCGGGCTGCCTGGGGCAGGGTGACGTAGCGGAAAATCTGCCAGGCCGACAAGCCCAGGGCATGGCCGGCGGCGTGCTGACCTTTGTCCAAGGCTTTTAGCGCGGCGCGGTTGATTTCTACCTGGTAGGCCATTTCATTCAGGCTGAGGGCGATCCAGGCGGCGAAGAACGGCGTGAACCAGGCTTCGCGAAAAATCGGAAAGAACTGCGGCAGGGCGTTCCACACAAACAGCAACTGCAACAGCGTGGGGGCGCCGCGAAACACGCTGAGGATGGCGCGCAGGACAATCCGCAACGGATTGGGCGGGCCGTCCAGCGCCAAGGCGGCAGGGATGGATAGGGCGATGCCTACCGAGTGGGCGAGCAGGGCCAGCAGCAAGGTGATGCAGGCGCCCTTGAAGAACGGGTAGGAAAACAGTGCGTCCCAAAAAACGGTAACGTCGAAATGCATGGGGGTGGCCCCTATAGAGCGGTAAGTAAAGTGGGCTGGCCCCGTAAGGTCGGCCGCGTAGAACAGTGTTGGGCCAGGCCCTCTCCCCCGGCCCCTCTCCCGCCAGCGGGCGAGGGGAGCAGAACGCGGAGGACTGGCAATCCACAATCGGCTCCCTCTCCCGTTTACGGTCGCCCGGACAGGGGAGAGGGTTGGGGAGAGGGTAAGCGGCGAGCATCGGTGTTGGGCCTTTTCCCTCTCCCCCGGCCCCTCTCCCCTGTCCGGGCGACCGCAAGCAGGCGAGGGGAGCAGAGCCGTTGAGTTTATTCGGCCGCGCCTTCAACGTTCGCCGGATCAAGCTTCCACTTCTCGCTGATGGCTTTCAGCGTGCCATCTTCTTTAAGCGACTTGATTGACGCTGCCACCGCCGCTTTGTTCGCCGCATCTGGCAGCAGGTAGGCGCCAAACACGTCCTTCTCCGGAAAGCTGTACAGGGTTTTGAATTGACCCGGTGTTTGCAGCTCGCGGTAGGCGATTTCGGTGTCTTGCGACAAGCCGGCAGCCGCGCGGCCAACCAGAACCTGCTGCGCTACGTCGCTGCCTTTGGGGTAGGTCTGAATCGTCGCTGCGGTTTTGCCAGCGGCTTTCAACTCGGTGTTGAGCTTCTCCATAATCCCGACATAACGGGTACCCGATTGCACGGCCACCACTTTGCCGGACAGGTCTTCCAGCTTGCTCAGGGTCAGGTCGCCTTTGCCGCTGCCAAACACCACGGTGGCGCTGGCCAGGTACGGTACGGCGTTGAGTTTCTGTGTGCGTTCCGGGGTGATCAGTGCACCACTGATGACCACGTCGCAGCGTTTGGCGTCGAGGCCGGGCAGCAGGCCGGTGAATTCGGTGACGATAAAGCGCGCTGGCACGCCCCAGGTTTTCGCCATGGCGCGGATCAGGTCGGCATCAAAACCGCTGGGCTCGCGGTCGCCGGTTTTTTCGAAGAATTCCAGCGGGGGGAACGTCGGGTCGGAGCAGACGTTAAAGCTGCCACCGCTGACGAAGGACGGTTTTTCAGCCGCTTGCGTAGCAGGGCTAAGAGCGGCGGCCAGCAGGCCGAGAACAGCGATAAGGCGAGTCGAACGAGTGCGCATCGGTTATTCCTCAAGGGGCTGGGTGCATCTGTTATTGGCAGTTCAAGATTCAGGCCAGCGAGGGCCTGTGGAGCCGTTTGTTGTTATGCAAAACCGGTGGAGCAGGTGTTTCGTTGATTTCTAGGCCGCCGTCGTCCCCGCGTAGGCGGGGACCCAGAATCTTCGATCTGACAACAATTCTGGATTCCCGCCTGCGCGGGAATGACGGGGGTGTTTATGCGATTTCCGTGGTGCCTTTTACCTCGGCATCCTTTGGCAACGGCATCCAGCGCGGGCCTTTGGGGCCATACACTTCAGCCGGCTCGGGGAACACCAGCAACAGCAGCAGATACAGCACCGCTGCCAGGCCCAAGGTCACCGGCAAGCTGATGTCGATGCCATTGGCCAAATTGCCCAGCGGCCCAACAAACTGCCCCGGCAAGTTCACAAAGCACAGACCAATCACTGCGCTTGGTACCCAGGCGCCCATGCCGCGCCAGTTCCAGCCGTGGGTGAACCAGTAGCGGCCACCTTTTTGCCCACGGGTGAACACTTGCAGGTCATCGGCGTGGTAGTCGCCACGGCGAATGATCAGGCCGAGGATCATGATCACCATCCACGGCGTGGTGCAGGTAATGATCAGCACGGCAAAGGTGGACACGCTCTGCACCAGGTTGGCGGCAAAACGGCCGATGAAGATAAAGGCAATCGACAGCACGCCAATCAGCAAGGTGGCTTTCACCCGGCTCAGTACCCGCGGGAACACGCTGGACATATCCAGGCCCGTGCCATAGAGCGAGGTAGTGCCGGTGGACATACCGCCAATCACCGCAATCAAGCACACCGGTAAAAAGAACCAGGTTGGGCATACAGCGAGAAGGCCGCCGACGTAGTTATTGGCGGCGATATATTCCGGCGCTTTGATCGCAACGATGGTGGCGGTAGCCAGGCCAAACAGGAACGGGATCAAGGTCGCCAGCTGGGCGAAGATCACCGCCGCCATAATGCGGCCTTTGGCGGTTTCTTTCGGGATATAGCGCGCCCAGTCACCGAGGAATGCGCCGAAGGAAATCGGGTTGCTCATGGCCACCAGCGCGGCGCCAATAAAGGCGGCCCAGAAGCCTTCGGTGCCAAGGTTTACGCTGCCGGCGTAGGCGCTATCAAAGGTGCTGGCAAAGGCAAAGATGCCGAGTAAGAACAGCACACTGGCGCTCCATACCGCCACCTTGTTTACCCAGAGCAAAAAGCGGAAGCCGTAGATGCAGACGGTCAACACCAGCAAGGCGAACAGGCCGTAGGCCAGGCCTAGGGTCAGGTCGGTTTCCGGCAGACCGATCAGGCGCTTGGCGCCGCCGATCAGGGCGTCGCCCGAGCTCCATACCGACAGCGAGAAAAACGCGATGGCGGTGAGTAGCGAGAGGAAGGAACCGACGATACGACCGTGCACGCCGAAGTGCGCGCCGGACGATACCGCGTTGTTGGTGCCGTTCAGCGAACCGAACAAACCCATGGGCGCGAGGATCACTGAACCGACCAATACGCCGAGCAAAATCGCCCAGACGCCAGCCTGAAACGACAGGCCAAATAGCACCGGAAAACTACCCAGTACAGCGGTGGCGAAGGTGTTAGCGCCGCCGAAAATCATGCGAAACAGATCCAGCGGTTTGGCGCTGCGTTCGCTGGCGGGGATCTGCTCGACGCCAAAAGTTTCGATCCGCGTTAGTGCGTGTTCATTATTGTTGTTTTGCATAGTCGTTCCCCTCCCCGGGAAAGCGGTTGCATCGCTAGGCTTTAACTCTGTTTTTTTAATTGTGGTTACAGCGGCACTTACATCGGCACAGCAGACAAATGTTCATGGCAGGCCAACCAGCGGCCAGCTTCCACCTGGCGAAACACAATAGTTTCGCGCTCGTAGCTGGTGCTTTGTTCGCCGGCGATGCGCAGTTGCGTGCGCACGTCGTGGATAAAAATCGCCACATCGTCCTGCAGGCTGACGAACTGTTTGCTGGAGGTGCATTCCAGTACTTCAAAGCCGTCGGCCAACCAGGCTGCCCATACTTGCTCATAGGCCGCGCGGCTAAGCAGCGGCTCCGGCAGGGTGTGAAAAACAAAGCTGGCATCTTCGCTAAAGGCGGCGAAGTAGGCGGCGGTATCGGTACGGGCAAAGGCGGCGACTAAACGTTCCGCCGCGTTCAACACTTGCTGTTCTTTCACGGCGTCACTCATTTGTGGCGCACTCATTTGTGAGAAACCCCTGGCAGCACACAGAGCATTTCGTACAACAGGTTGGCGCCCAGCAGCGAAGTGTTGCCGGTGGTATCGTAGGGCGGGGAAACTTCCACAACGTCACAACCAATCAAGTCCAGGCCCTGGCAGCCGCGAATGATCTCGATGGCTTGAATGGTGGTCAGCCCGCCGATTTCCGGGGTGCCAGTGCCAGGTGCCCAGGCCGGGTCGATGCCGTCGATATCAAAGCTCAGGTACACCGGGCCACCGCCAACTTTCTCGCGAACTTCGGCCATCAGCGGGGTGAGGGATTTGTGCCAGCACTCTTCGGCCTGTACCACACGAAAGCCCTGGCGGCGGCACCAGTTGAAGTCTTCAGCGGTGTAGCCCTGGGCGCGCAACCCAATCTGTACCACGCGGTCGCAATCGAGCAGGCCTTCTTCCACGGCACGGCGGAACGTGGTGCCGTGGGCGATTTTCTCGCCAAACATATGGTCGTTTACATCGGCGTGGGCATCGATATGCACCAGGCCAACCTTGCCGTGCTTCTTATGCAGGGCCCGCAGAATCGGCAGGGTGATGGTGTGATCGCCACCCAGGGTCAGCGGCAAGATGCCGTGGCCAATGATCTTGTCGTAGCTCTCTTCAATGATGCGCACGGCATCGAGCAGGTTGAAGGTGTTGATCGCCACGTCGCCGATATCGGCCACATTCAGCGAATCAAACGGCGCAGCGCCGGTGGCCATGTTGTAGGGGCGGATCATCACCGACTCGGCGCGGATTTCACGCGGGCCGAAGCGGGTGCCGGAGCGCAAGGAGGTGCCGATGTCCAACGGCACGCCAACAAAGCCAGCGTCCAGAGCATCGAGTTCAGCGTCGGTTTGGATATGCGGCAAGCGCATCATGGTGGCGATGCCGCCAAAGCGCGGCATTTCGTTACCGCCCAGGGGTTGATGAAGCTTTTTGTCCACGGGGTGGCCTCACGGGTTTTTATGGTTTTAGTAATGGCGCCGATTCTGCGCAGGGCCGTGCAGGAGAGAAAATCCGGGGCGGGCAAATACTTAGTTCAGAGATTTCTAAACTATCGGGGTGTGGTTAGACTTCACGTAATTCCCTCTCCCGCTTGCGGGAGAGGGTGCCCGAAGGGCGGGAGAGGGGCTTTGAGCGGTAACCGCGTTAGGCTAGCCCTCACCCCCGGCCCCTCTCCCCTGTCCGGGCGACCGCAAGCAGGAGAGGGGAGCAGAGCATTTGAGTTTGTTTGGAGTTTGTTTTGAGCCAAGTCCTTCCCGACCTAAAACTGCTGCGCATTTTCGTCAGTGTGGTGCGCCATCAGGGTTTTGCCGCGGCACAGCAGGAACTCAATCTGTCGACCTCGGCCATCAGCACCTATATGAGCCAGCTCGAAGGCCAGCTTGGCTTAAGCCTGTGCCATCGCGGCCGTGGCGGTTTCAGCCTGACCAGCAAGGGCGAGCTGTTTTTCCAGGAAACCCTGCGCCTGCTTGGGGAGATGGAAGGTTTCGAGCGTTATGCCGCGGCCCTAAAAGGCGAGCTGCGCGGCACGCTGAATCTGGGGGTGATCGACTCCACCGTCAGCGATCGCGCCTTGCCCTTCGCCGAGGTGATTGGCACCTATAGCGAAGAACACCCGGCCGTGCATTTGCACTTGTCGGTGCTGAGCCCCTACGAGCTGCAACTGGGCGTGTTGGAAAACCGTCTGGACTTGGCCATTGGTTCCTTCTCCACACGTATGAACGGCTTGCTCTACCAAGCGCTGTACCGCGAGCAGCATTGGCTGTATTGCAGCGACCGCCATCCGTTATTTGATGAGCGGCGCATTCCGCCGGAGTTGATCACCCAGCAGCGCATGGTTGGCCGCAGTTATTGGAGCCAGGCCGAATTGGCGCGGCATGGCTTCAAAAACAGCGCCGCAACGGTGGAAAGTATGGAGGCGCAGCTGATTCTAGTGCTCTCCGGCGCTTTTATCGGCTACCTCCCCGAGCATTACGCGCAAGCGTGGGTCGACCAGAAGCGTCTACGGCCGCTGTTGCCGACCACCTTTGGTTATCAGGCGCCGTTCTCGCTGACCTATCGCCGCGGCCGCTCTCGCGAGCCCTTGTTGCAAACCTTTCGCGATCTGCTGAAAACCCAGTTAACCCAGCCCCGCGCAGCGGCTCGCGAATAAGCGCTGCACGCACCTACCCTTGCTGGCGCACCGCTATCGCTGTGCTACACCTAATTCCAGCGGGGTTGTTCATGTGCTCTTAGCCACCAGGGATTGAATTCATGCGCCAAAATCTGCCTGTGACACAGCGGGAAAGGACTTTTTCAGAGCACGACCGCCTGATTTCCACCACAGATGTGCATAGCAAGATCACTTACTGCAATGACGCCTTTGTAGAAATCAGCGGTTTTAGCCGCGAGGAACTGGTTGGCCAGCCGCACAATCTGGTGCGCCATCCGGACATGCCGCCTGCGGTATTTGCGCATATGTGGGAGGTGCTTAAGCAGGGCAAGCCGTGGATGGGCCTGGTAAAAAATCGCGCCAAGAATGGCGATTTTTACTGGGTTAGCGCCTATGTCACGCCGGTGTACGAAAACGCCCAGATCGTCGGTTACGAGTCGGTGCGTTCGGTGCCCACCCGCGAGCAGGTGGCGCGCGCCGATAACTTGTATGCACGCCTGCGCGCCGGCAAAGCGCCGGTGCCGCAACTGGAATACTGGACCCAGGATATTTTGCGTTCCTGGCCGGTCATTCTGGCTGCGGCGTGTGTCATTGGCGGCGACTTTTTGCTCGAAGGCTGGTGGCGCCACTCGGCCACTCTGGTGTTGATGGGGGTGCTGGCCGCCTGGATGGTGGCGGCCAAACGTCAGGAGGTGCGCCACACACTGGCCCAACACCCCAAGGCTTTTACCAGTGAGCTGGTGTCCCTGACTTATTCAGACAGGCGCGGCCCGCAAGGCTTGCTTGACCTGGCCATGATCAGCGAAGAGGCGCGCCTGCAAACTGCGCTGACGCGCTTGGAGGATGCCGGCGTTAATGTGAAATTGCGTGCAGCGCAGTCGTCGAAATTATCCAACTCCAGCGCCGAACTATTGGACCAGCAGCGCAGCGAAACCGACCAATCTGCCACCGCTATCAATCAGATGGCGGCAACTATTCAGGAGGTTGCGCACAACGTCGCCAATACGGCGCATGCCGCTGAGGAAGCCGATCAATTGGCCAAGCAAGGCCGCAGCCTGGCCGGCGACAGTCTGCAAGCGATGCAGCATATGGCCGAGGCGGTGACTGAAATCGGTCAGGCGGTAAAAGATCTGGCTAACTCCACGCAGTCGATTGGCAGCGTTGCCGACGTGATTACCTCGATTGCCGAACAGACCAATCTTTTGGCGCTTAACGCCGCCATTGAAGCAGCGCGGGCTGGCGAGCAGGGCCGGGGCTTTGCCGTAGTGGCCGACGAAGTACGTTCGCTAGCCTCGCGCACCCGTGAGTCCACCGAACAGATCCACCAAATCATCTCCGCACTGCGTAACGGCGCCGACCGCGCTGTGGCCACCGCCAGCAAAGGTGAAGATATTTCCCGCGACAGCGTGCACAGCGTTGAAGCGGTGCGCGAGGCGTTGGAGGGCATCAGTCAGGCCGTGACGCGTATCACCGGTATGAGCCAGCAGATGGCGACCGCCTCCGAAGAGCAAAGCCACGTGGCTGAAGATATCAGCCAGCAAATCACCCGCATCGCGCAACTCTCGGACCGTAGCGCCGGACAAGCGCAGGAGGGGGTTGCCATCAGCCAGGACCTGGAAAATATGGCCGACTACCTGCACAGCCTGGCAGAGCGGTTTAACAAGTAAAACCGCAACGTTTGACCCCGTAGGGTGTGCTGCGCGCACCAGCGGTTTGCGCGCACACCGCATCGGCGTGCACAGCTCAGCCTACGGATTAGGCATGGAAACCCGATTGCTGGCAGACTTGCGCGGTCAAGGAGCCCCGCATGTCCCGCCCGCTTTGCCCCCGTTGCTGCCGTCCGCTCAGCCATTGCCTCTGCGCGCTGATCCCCAGCCTGCACAGCCGCACCCGCGTGCTGATTCTGCAGCACCCCAATGAAGTCAAACATGCCTTGAATACTGCACGCTTGGCCGCTCTTGGTTTGGCTAATGCACAGCTGTGCGTGGGCGAGGTGTTTACGGATTTGGCCACGCTGTTGCAGCGGCCGGGCTATCGCAGTTGCCTGTTGTTTCCCGGTGAGGGCGCGCAGCCGTTGGCGTCGCTACCGAGCGATTTACCGCTGCAGTTGGTGGTGCCGGATGGCACCTGGCGCAAAGCGGCGAAGTTGCTGCATATGAACCCGCTACTGGCCGCCTTGCCACGGGTGACGCTGGCCGATGGCGCAGTGTCGCGCTACCGCTTGCGCAAAGCGCCAATGGCGGGCGCGTTGTCGACCATTGAAGCCATTGTGCAGGCGCTCGACAGCCTCGAAGCGCCGCGCCAATTCGGTGAGCTGCTGCGACCGTTTGAGGCGTTGATAGAGGGGCAGATTGAGGCGATGGGGGCAGAAACGTTTGCGCGTAACCATCTGCGGCGATAGTGGTTGGGAGGACAACCTACGCTCATTGTCCCCCGGACCGACCCAATGGAGTTAAGCCCTGGCCGCGAGATAACTCGCGTAATCCGGCACGCGATGAGTATGTTCTTGCTCCAACAACGGGCTGCTCAGCAGATAGTCCGCACTGCTTTCGTTGCAGGCCACGGGAATATTCCACACCGCCGCTACCCGCAGCAGCGCTTTGATATCTGGGTCGTGGGGTTGCTGCTCAAACGGATCCCAAAAGAACACCAGTAGATCGACCCGGCGCTCGGCAATGCGCGCGCCGATTTGTTGGTCGCCCCCTAAGGGCCCGCTGATCATGCTTTCCACCGGTAATTTCAACCGCCGCGCCAACAGCAAGCCGGTGGTGCCGGTGGCAATCAGTTCGTGCTGGGCCAGGCGATCGCGGTGGCGTTCGCTCCAGTCGAGCAAAAACTCTTTGCAGTGATCGTGCGCCACCAGGGCAATGCGTTTGCGCGCCGGTAACTGCGCGCTGGTAAACGGCACTCGGCTCACGGCGCATCCCGCAGGGCCAAGGCGTTGTCGAGCATGCGGTTGGAGAACCCCCATTCGTTGTCGTACCAGGCCAATACCTTCAGCAGCTTGCCGTTGGTTTTGGTGTGGTTGGCGTCAAAGATGGAGGAGAGCGGGTTGTGGTTGAAGTCGTGGGACACCAACGGCAAGGTGTTGTAGCCAAGAATCGGCGATTGCTGGCTGGCTTCCAGCATCAGTGCATTGACGGTTTCTGCGCTGACGGCTTGTTTTAGTTCTAGGGTTAAATCCACCAGCGACACGTTGATCACCGGCACCCGCACCGCCATGCCGGTGAGCTTGCCCGCCAGTTCCGGCAATACCAGGCCGACCGCTTCGGCGGCACCGGTTTTGGTTGGGATCATCGACTGGGTGGCCGAGCGCGCGCGGTAAGGGTCGCTGTGGTAGACGTCGGACAGATTCTGGTCGTTGGTGTACGCGTGAATGGTGGTCATCAACCCGTTTTCGATGCCCAGTTCGCGGTGCAGTACCTGAGCAATGGGCGCCAAGCAGTTGGTGGTGCACGAGGCGCTGGAAATCACCTGATGGGATTGGCGCAGCACATCGTGGTTAACGCCGTAGACGATGGTGGCATCGGCGCCTTTGGCCGGGGCGGAGATAATCACCTTCTTGGCGCCGGCAGCGATATGCGCCGCGGCTTTATCGCGGTCGGTAAACAGGCCGGTGCACTCGAACACGATGTCGATTTGCTGCTCGTGCCAGGGCAGGTCGGCGGGGTTACGCACGGCGGTCACGCTAATGCGGTCGCCGTTAACCAGCAGCGCGTCCGATTGCGCCTCAACGGTGCCGTCAAAAATGCCGTGCACGCTGTCGTACTTCAACAGGTGGGCGTTGATGGCGCTGTCGCCGAGGTCGTTGATGGCGACTATCTGAATGTGCTGGCGGTAGTTCTGGGTGTACAGGGCGCGCAGAATGTTGCGGCCGATGCGGCCAAAGCCGTTGATTGCGATACGCAGTGTCATGGAATCACCGAATCTGGTTTTTGTTGTTGGAATTACAAGATTATGCTCGGTAATATAAAAAACCAAGCCGATATTCCGATGAAATTTTGTTTTATATAAAAATTACGCCTTGCTGGAGCCGATGATATGCATCCCCGTGTCGTAGAAGTTACAGAGCGTTTGATCTCCCGCAGCCGCGCCACCCGTGAGCATTATCTAAAGATGATTCGCGCGGCGGCCTCCGATGGCCCGGCCCGTGCCAAGCATCAATGCGCCAACTTTGCCCACGGCGTTGCCGCCTGTAGCGGTGAAGACAAACAGCGCCTGCGGCTGATGGACTCGGCCAACGTGGCGATTATTTCCGCCTACAACGACATGCTTTCTGCGCATCAGCCCTACGAGCATTACCCCGACCAGATCAAGCAAGCCCTGCGCGATATCGGCTCGGTTGGCCAATTCGCCGGTGGTGTGCCGGCTATGTGTGATGGTGTTACCCAGGGTGAGCCGGGCATGGAAATTGGTATCGCCAGCCGCGAAACCATCGCCATGTCTACCGCCGTGGCGCTGTCGCACAATATGTTCGACGCCGCGTTGTGCTTAGGCATCTGCGACAAGATCGTGCCGGGCCTGATGATGGGCGCCCTGCGTTTCGGTCATTTGCCGATCTTGTTTGTACCCGGTGGGCCAATGACCACCGGCTCGTCCAACAAGGAAAAAGCCGAAGTCCGCCAGCGCTACGCCGAAGGCAAAGCCACCCGTGACGAATTGCTTGAATCGGAAATGAAGGCCTACCACGGCCCCGGCACCTGCACCTTTTACGGCACCGCCAACACCAACCAATTACTGATGGAAGTGATGGGCCTGCACCTGCCGGGCGCTTCGTTTGTTAACCCGTACACGCCACTGCGCGATGCCCTGACCCGTGAGGCGGCGCAGCAAGTTACCCGGCTTACCCAGCAGTCCGGCAATCTGGTGATGCTGGGTGAGATGGTGGATGAGAAAGTACTGGTTAACTCCATCGTTGCCTTGCATGCCACCGGCGGCTCCAGCAACCACACCCTGCATATGCCGGCGATTGCCCGCTCCGCTGGCATCTTGCTGACCTGGCAAGACATGGCCGACCTCTCGGAAGTGGTGCCGACCATGGCCCACGTCTACCCCAATGGAAAATCGGACATCAACCATTTCCAGGCCGCTGGCGGCATGGCCTTCCTTATTCGCGAACTGCTTGATGGCGGCTTGCTGCATGAGGACGTGCACACCGTGGTCGGCAAAGGCCTGCGCCGTTACACCCAGGAGCCGTTTCTCGACGACGGCAAATTGGTCTGGCGTGACGGCCCGAGCAAAAGCCTCGACGAAAGCATTCTGCGCCCGCTGGCCAACCCGTTCTCGCCGGAGGGCGGCCTGCGGGTGATGGATGGCAACCTGGGTCGCGGCGTGATGAAGGTTTCTGCTGTGGCGTTGGAACACCAGATTGTTGAAGCACCGGCGCGGGTGTTCCACGACCAGCAAGAACTGGCCGATGCCTTTCAGGCCGGCGAGTTGGAGAGGGACTTTGTTGCCGTGGTGCGCTTCCAGGGGCCGCGCAGCAACGGCATGCCGGAACTGCACAAAATGACCCCGTACCTGGGCGTGCTGCAGGACCGTGGTTTTAAAGTGGCACTGGTCACCGATGGCCGTATGTCGGGCGCCTCGGGTAAGATCCCGGCCGCCATTCATGTCTGCCCGGAAGCTTTCGACGGCGGCCCGCTGGCGCGCGTGCGCGATGGCGATATCGTGCGAGTTGATGGAACCAAGGGCGAGCTTAAGGTTCTGGTAGAGGCGGCGGAATTGGCCGCGCGGGAAAACGCCCAGGGCCTGCCCGTCGCCTTTGGCACCGGGCGTGAATTGTTTGCCTTTATGCGCGCCTCGTTCAGCACTGCCGAGCAGGGAGCGAGCGCCTTTACTAGCAGTTTGGAAGGGTTGAAATGAAGTTAGCCTTGGTTGGCGATATCGGCGGCACCAACGCGCGTTTTGCGCTGTGGCGCGATAACGGATTGGAGTCGGTGCAGGTGCTGGCCACGGCGGATTATCCCGGCGTTGAGCAAGCCATTCTGGCCTACCTCGCCGGCCTCGGCTTGGCGCCCGGTGCGATTCATGCGGTGTGCTTGGCCTGCGCCGGTCCGGTCAGCGGCGATTTGTTTGTTTTCACCAACAACCACTGGCGCCTGAGCCGCTCGGCGTTCTGCCGCGACTTGCAGGTGGACGAGTTGCTGCTGATCAACGACTTCTCGGCCATGGCGTTGGGCATGACGCGCTTGCAAGACCATGAGCGCGTGGAGGTCTGCCCTGGCACCGCAGAAGCCCATCGGCCCGCCGTGGTGGTTGGGCCGGGCACTGGCCTGGGCGTCGGCACTTTGCTCGGTGCCGCAGATGGCAGCTGGCAAGCCTTGCCGGGCGAGGGCGGGCATGTTGATTTGCCCATCGGCACGCCGCGCGAAGCAGCGCTGTGGCAGCAGTTGTATCAACTTAACGGCCATATCCGTGCCGAAGATGTATTAAGCGGCGGCGGTTTGCTGCTGCTGTATCGCGCCTTATGCGCGCTGGATGGCCACGCCGAAACCCTGGCCTCGCCGGCTGAAATCACCACCGCAGCCCTGGCCGGTGATGAGGTGGCAGTCGCCGTGATTGATCAGTTCTCCAGCTGGCTCGGACGGGTTGCCGGCAACAACGTGCTCACCCTGGGTGGGCGCGGTGGTGTGTATATCGTCGGCGGCATTGTGCCGCGCTTCACCGAGCTATTCTTGCGCAGCGGCTTTGCCCGTTGCTTTGCCGAGAAAGGCCCGATGAGCAAGTACATGGTCGATGTGCCGGTGTGGTTGGTGACTGCCGAATACCCAGGCCTGACCGGTGCCGGCGTGGCGTTGCAGCAAGTGATTGAACAGCGTCAAATCGCCGAGCAGCGCGTAGGGGTTAGAATCCCCGGCTGAACTCACCTTAAGCAGACCCATCGAAGTGCCCTCTAAACCAATAAAGAAGATAAGGAAGGCCCCTTGAGCCAGAGCGGAAAATCCATCCTGCTGGTGGATGACGATCAGGAAATTCGCGAGCTGCTGGAAGCCTACTTAAGCCGTGCCGGTTTCCACGTACGCACCGTCGGCGACGGTGCCGATTTTCGCGCCGCGCTGGGCGAGGAGAGCGCCGACCTGCTGATTCTGGATGTGATGCTGCCCGACGAAGACGGCTTTAGCCTTTGCCGTTGGGTGCGCCAACACCCGCGCCTGGCTCAGGTGCCGATCATTATGCTGACCGCCAGCTCCGACGAAGCCGACCGTGTAATCGGCCTGGAACTGGGCGCTGATGACTACCTCGGCAAACCCTTTAGCCCGCGCGAGCTGCAAGCGCGGATCAAAGCCCTGTTGCGCCGCGCCCAATTCGGCCAGGAGCGCAGCCGAGTAGAAGTGGTGGCCTTTGATGAATGGCGCCTGGATATGGTCAGCCATCGTCTGTTCCATCTCGACGGCGAAGAAGTGTTTTTGTCCGGCGCCGACTTTGCCCTGCTCAAACTGTTTCTTGACCACCCGCAGCAAATCCTCGACCGCGACACCATCGGCAACGCCACCCGTGGCCGCGAACCGATGCCGCTCGACCGTATTGTCGATATGGCAGTCAGCCGTTTGCGCCAGCGTTTGCGCGACACCGGCAAAGCCCCACGGCTGATCCGCACCGTGCGCGGTTCCGGTTATCTGCTGGCGGCCCAGGTGACGCCGCACAATGCTGTCTAGCCCGCCAGCCGCGCCCAAACCCTGGTACCAGCGCTGGTTTGGCTGGGTGCCGGTGCCGCGCTCGTTGCTCGGGCGCATGTTGCTGCTGACCTTGTTGGCGGTGCTGATGGCGCAGAGTCTTTCCAGCGTGATCTGGCTGTCGCAACTGCGTGCTACGCAGTTGGAAGGGTTGGTCACCAGTGCGCGCAGCCTGGCGCACTCCATGTCCGCCAGCGTTAGCTACCTGCGCTCGTTGCCGCTGGCCTACCGGCCGCTGGTGCTCGACCAATTGCGCAGCATGGGCGGCACCCGTTTTGTCGTCACCCTTAACGACAAACCCCTGGATATGCAGGTGTTGCCGCCCACGCCGCGCAAAACCGCAGTGCTTGAAGCCGTACACGACGTGCTGCGCGAAGCCATGGGCAATAACGTCGACATTCTGGTGACCTTTGTTGCCCCCGACGACCTGCGCATCTTTAACGGCGGCCTCAAGCTGGAAGAACTGCCGCGCTCCTGGGCGCACTACGCGTTAACCCTGGAGCCGGTAAAGCCGCCGGTGCTGGTCACGCAAATTCAAATGGCCCCGGGCGAATGGCTATATATCGCTTCGTTGCTGCCCGAGCCCTACACCAGCCTGGAAGAAGAAGGGCTGCCGGCGCAGCAGGTGTGGTTCATCATTCTTACCAGTGGCTTTCTGCTGTTCTTTATTGGCGTGCTGGTGCACTGGCAAAGCCGGCCGCTCAAGCGCTTGGCGCGGGCGGCGCGGGATATGTCGCTGGGGGCTGCCGAGGTGCGCCCGGTGGCGGAGGGCGGTGGTAGCGAAGTGGTGGAAGTAGGGCGGGCGTTTAACGCCATGCGTGAGCGCATCAGCCGCTACCTGATTGAACGCAGCCAATTGTTTAGCGCCATTTCCCACGACCTACGCACACCGATCACGCGCTTGCGTTTACGTGTGGAGCTGCTGGAAGACGAAAAAGTCCAAGCCAAATTCGGCCGCGACCTGGATGACCTGGAGATGCTGGTCAAAGGCGCTTTGCAGTGTGTGAAAGACACCGATATTCACGAAAATATCGAGCCGGTGGACCTTAACCTGGCGCTCGATTGCCTGATCGAACCGTACCTGCCACCCAACGGCAACGGCCAGGTTTCCCTGCATGGCCGAGCCCTGGCCGCGTATGCCGGCAAGCCATTGGCGTTGCGGCGCTGCATGGGCAACCTGATCGACAACGCCCTTAAATACGGCAACAAAGCCCACCTGCATATTGAAGACAACGACAGTGCGTTTGTTCTGCATGTCGATGACGAAGGCCCCGGCGTTCCTGAGCAACGCTTGGAGCAAGTGTTTGAACCGCACTTCCGCCTGGCCGGCAAGCAGCAGGGCTACGGCTTAGGCCTGGGTATTGCGCGCAATATTGCCCATAGCCATGGCGGCGAAGTGACGTTGCAGAACCTGCGTGAAGGCGGGTTGCGGGTAACCCTCTACCTGCCGCGATTCTCCGACTAACTCCACTACGCAATGTCGGGTGTGCTGCGCGCACCACTGCGTTTTTGCCAAGGTCGCCCGGTGCGCTCAGCACGCCCTGCGCAAGCCCTAAAGGCTCTAGCTCGCCGCTTTGTCACAGCCTCGTGACACTTTTCTTGAAACCACTTGCATCTAACCCGCTCTGACGCTGGGTAGAATTTGCAGCACCTAATAATTCCAATGCAGGGTTTCCCCATGTCTGGTGACAGCACCAACGCCAATTTCGGCAGCTGGCTTAATGCCCCCGCTCACCACCTCTGGCTACAAACCGAAGGCCTACGCCTGTTGTCTTTTGCCAAGGCCTCGAAACTGCCGCAAGGCTTTGCCAACCTCGATGCCAGTGGCCGACTGCAAGCCAATGCCATCGCCGAAACCATGAACACCACCCGCATGACCCACAGCTTTGCCATGGCCCATGTGCAGGGCATTCCCGGCTGCCTGGAGCTGGTTGAGCATGGTGTTGCCGCATTGCTTGGCCCCTTACGCGACGCCCAGAACGGCGGCTGGTACGCGGTAGCCGAGCACCGCGATGGCAACACCGGTAAAGCCGCTTATCTGCATGCGTTCGTTGCGTTGGCCGCCAGCTCCGCAGTGCAAGCCGGCGCCGCTAACGCCCAGGAGTTACTGGCGCAGGCCACGCAGATCATTGATCAACATTTCTGGAACGAAGAGGAGGGCGCCTTACGCGAGTCCTTCTCGCGCGATTGGAGCGAAGAGGAGAGTTATCGCGGTGCCAACAGCAATATGCATGGCACCGAAGCGTTCCTCGCCCTCGCTGATGCCACTGGCGATAGTCGCTGGCTGGAGCGCGCGCTGCAGATTGTCGAGCGCCTGATCCATGGTCACGCAGCGGCTAACGACTTCGCCGTCATTGAGCATTTCGACCGTCAGTGGCAGCCGCAACTCGATTACAACGCCGACAATCCGGCCGACGGTTTCCGCCCGTATGGCACTACGCCGGGCCACGCGTTCGAGTGGGCACGCCTGGTGTTGCACCTGGAAGCCGCCTTGCAGCGCGCCGGGTTTGCCGCCCCCGATTGGTTGCTGCACGACGCCAATGGTCTGTTCGATAGCGCCTGTCGTTATGCCTGGAATGTCGATGGTGCACCGGGTTTGGTCTACACCCTCGATTGGCAAAACCAGCCGGTAGTACGCGCCCGATTGCATTGGGTGCATGCCGAGGCCAGCGCCACTGCTGCGGCACTTCTTAAGCGCACCGGGGCGCAACGCTACGAAGTTTGGTACCGGCGCTTCTGGGACTTTATCGAGCGCCACTTTATTGATTACGCGCAGGGCAGTTGGCATCACGAACTGGATACCGACAACCAGCCGGCCGCCACTATTTGGGCTGGCAAGCCCGATTTGTATCACGCCTATCAGGCCGTATTACTGCCGCAAGTGCCCTTGGCGCCTAGCCTGACGGCGGCTTTGGCTGAGCGTTCTACCACGTCGCCAGCTATGTAACTGGCTGGTGACATTTACGCATCCCTTCGTTACTTCACGAGGTGGATTGCATGATTAGAATCCGTGCAACGCAAGCTTCCGACTTGCTTGTATAACAACAAAAAAAGGTACCCAGATGAACGCGATTAATCGTCTCGCCGCTGTTATTTCCCTCGCCTCGTTGTTCCCCCTTAGCGCCCTTGCCGCCGACGCCCCTGCAGAGTCCAAAGGAACTGTAGAAGTAGTGCATTGGTGGACTTCCGGTGGTGAAGCAAAAGCCATCGACGTGCTGCGCAAATTGATTGAGAAAGCAGGCTACACCTGGAAAGACAGCGCCGTAGCCGGTGGCGGTGGTGCCGCTGCCATGACCGTACTGAAAACCCGCGCCGTGTCGGGCAACCCGCCATCGGCTGCACAGATCAAAGGCCCTGACCTGCAAGATTGGGGCGCCCTTGGTTTGCTCACCGACCTGGACGATGTGTCCAAGGCCAATAACTGGGACAAACTGCTGTCCAAAACCGTTGCCAATACCATGAAGTACGACGATCACTACGTCGCCGTACCGGTGAACATTCACCGTGTGAACTGGCTGTGGGTCAACCCGGTTGCCATGAAAAAGGCCGGTGTTGAAAAAGCCCCGACCACCCTCGACGAGCTGTTCGCCGCCGCCGAAAAACTCAAAGCCGCAGGCTTTATTCCCCTCGCTCACGGCGGCCAGCCGTGGCAGGACAGCACCGTGTTTGAAGACCTGGTGCTGAGCATCATGGGCGCTGATGGCTACACCAAAGCCTTTATCGAGCAAGACCAAGACACCCTCACCAGCGCGAAAATGACCGAAGTGTTCAAGGCTCTGAAAAAACTTCAGGGTTACATGGACCCGGACGGCACTGGCCAAGACTGGAACCTGGAAGCAGCCAAGGTCATCAACGGCAAAGCCGGTATGCAGATCATGGGTGACTGGGCCAAGAGCGAGTGGAGCGCGGCAGGCAAAAAAGCCGGCACCGACTTCGAGTGTGTTCCGTTCCCGGGTACCCAAGGCAGCTTCACCTACAACATCGATTCTCTGGCCATGTTCAAGCTCTCGGCGAAGAACAACACGCCGGGCAACATCGCTGCGCAGAACGAAGTGGCCAAGATCATTCTCGAGCCTGAATTCCAGTACGTGTTTAACCAGAACAAAGGTTCGATCCCGGTGCGTGATGACCTGGATATGACCAAGTTCGACAGCTGTGGCCAAGCCGCCATGGCCGACTTCAAAGCCGCCGACAAGGCTGGCACCTTGAAGCCAAGTATGGCCCACAACATGGCGACCTCCCTGGCGGTACAAGGGGCGATCTTCGACGTGGTCACCAACTTTATGAGCGACAAAAACGCCGACCCAGCCAAGGCCGGTGCGCAGATGGCTTCGGCTATCAAGGCTGCTCTGTAAGGTGCGCCGCCGCCGGTTCGCCGGCGGCTTTTTACTACTCGAAACCCTGCCAACGACAGCGGCTCACGCAGCTGTCGCTGGGAGTGTTTGGGCCGAAATTTCTTTTGATGACTGAGGTGCACCGTGGCGGTAATTAACAAAGCCTCACCTTTTGACGCATTGCAGCGCTGGCTACCGAAGTTGGTGGTAGCGCCGAGCATGCTGTTGATTCTGGTGGGCTTCTACGGATACATCCTCTGGACGTTCATCCTTTCCTTCACCAATTCCAGCTTTATGCCGAGCTACAAGTGGGTCGGCGTGCAGCAATACGTGCGTCTGCTGGATAACGACCGCTGGTGGGTCGCCAGTAAAAACCTGGTGTTGTTCGGCGGCATGTTTATCGGCATCAGCCTGGTGCTTGGGGTGTTTCTCGCGGTGCTGCTGGATCAACGCATTCGCAAGGAAGGCTTTATCCGCACCATCTATCTGTACCCGATGGCGCTGTCGATGATCGTCACCGGTACGGCCTGGAAATGGTTGCTTAACCCGGGCCTGGGCTTGGACAAAATGCTTCGTGATTGGGGCTGGGAAGGCTTCCGCCTGGACTGGCTGGTGGATCAGGAGCGCGTGGTTTATTGCTTGGTGATCGCCGCTGTGTGGCAAGCCTCGGGCTTTGTTATGGCGATGTTTTTGGCCGGTCTGCGCGGTGTGGATCAGTCGATTATCCGCGCCGCCCAAGTCGACGGCGCCAGCCTGCCGACCATCTACCTGCGCATCGTGCTGCCAAGCCTGCGTCCGGTGTTTTTCAGCGCCTTTATGATCCTCGCGCATATCTCGATCAAGAGCTTCGACTTGGTCGCGGCAATGACCGCTGGCGGTCCTGGTTACTCCTCGGATTTGCCGGCGATGTTTATGTATTCGTTCACCTTCAGCCGCGGCCAGATGGGCATCGGTTCAGCCAGCGCCATGCTGATGCTGGGCGCGATCCTGACCATTCTGGTGCCGTACCTGTATTCCGAGCTGCGGACTAAACGCCATGAGTAATTCAATCGCTACCCCAGCCATGGCTCGGCCGTATGCCAAGTCTTCGTTCAGCCTCAGCCGCATCGCCATTTACCTGACCTTGTTTGGTGCCGCGGCGGTGTATCTGATTCCGTTGGTGGTCATGCTGCTGACCAGCTTTAAAAGCCCGGACGACATTCGCACCGGCAACCTGTTGAGCTGGCCGCAAGTGGTCGATGGCATTGGCTGGATCAAGGCCTGGGACATCGTCGGTGGCTACTTCTGGAACTCGGTGAAAATCACCGTGCCAGCAGTGCTGATCTCCACCTTTATCGGTGCCATGAACGGCTACGTGCTGTCGATGTGGCGCTTCCGCGGTTCGCAGTTGTTTTTCGGTCTGCTGTTGTTCGGTTGCTTCCTGCCGTTCCAGACCGTGCTGCTGCCAGCGTCGTTTACCCTGGGCAAATTCGGTTTGGCCAACACCACCGCCGGTTTGGTGCTGATCCACGTGGTGTACGGCATGGCCTTTACCACGCTGTTCTTCCGTAACTATTACGTGGCCATTCCGGATGCATTGGTGAAGGCAGCCCGCCTGGATGGCGCAGGCTTTTTCACCATCTTTGGGCGGATTCTGCTGCCCATGTCGGTGCCGATCATCATGGTTTGCCTGATCTGGCAATTCACTCAGATCTGGAACGACTTCCTCTTTGGTGTGGTGTTCGCCAGCGGCGACGCACAACCGATCACAGTGGCGCTCAACAACCTGGTGAACACCAGCACCGGGGCCAAGGAATACAACGTAGATATGGCGGCGGCGATGATCGCCGGGCTGCCAACGCTGCTGGTCTACATCGTTGCGGGTAAGTATTTCCTGCGTGGGCTCACGGCCGGCGCGGTCAAGGGGTAAAACATGGCAACTCTCGAACTTAAAAACGTTAAAAAGACTTACGGCGCAGGCCTGCCCGATACCCTCAAAGACATCGAGCTGAAGATCGATTCAGGCGAGTTTCTGATCTTGGTTGGCCCGTCCGGTTGCGGTAAATCGACCCTGATGAACTGCATCGCCGGCCTGGAAAATATCACCGGCGGCGAGATCCTGGTGGACGGTGCCGACATCAGCGGCATGAGCCCTAAAGACCGTGACATTGCCATGGTGTTTCAGAGCTACGCGCTGTACCCCACCATGAACGTGCGCGAGAACATCGCCTTTGGTTTGAAGATGCGCAAAATGGCCCCGGCGGCCATTGAAGAAGAAGTGTCGCGTGTCGCCAAACTGCTGCAGATCGAACACCTGCTAAGCCGTAAACCGGGCCAGCTTTCCGGTGGTCAGCAACAGCGTGTGGCCATGGGCCGTGCCCTGGCGCGGCGGCCAAAGATTTACCTGTTTGACGAGCCGCTGTCCAACCTCGACGCCAAGCTGCGCGTAGAGATGCGTACCGAAATCAAGCTGATGCACCAACGCTTGAAAACCACCACCGTGTACGTCACCCACGACCAGATTGAAGCCATGACCTTGGGCGACAAAGTGGCGGTGATGAAGGATGGCGTGGTGCAGCAATTTGGCACGCCGCAACAGATCTACAACGACCCGGCCAACCTGTTTGTGGCGAGCTTTATTGGCTCGCCACCGATGAACTTTATTCCCTTGCGCCTGCAACGCCGCGACGGCCGTTTGCTCGCGTTGCTGGACTCCGGCCAGGCGCGCTGCGAACTGCCGCTGGCCATGCAGGACGAAGGCCTGGAAAACCGCGAAGTGATCCTGGGTATTCGCCCTGAGCAAATCACTTTGGCATCCGCCGGCGCCAACCTGCCGAGCATCCTCAGCGAAGTGGAAGTGATTGAGCCTACCGGCCCGGACACCCTGGTGTTCGTCAACCTCAACCAAACCAAGGTGTGCTGCCGCTTGGCGCCGGATATGGCGCCGAAAGTGGGAGAGACCCTGGAGCTGCAATTTGATCCGGACAAAGTCCTGCTGTTTGACGCCAAAAGCGGAGAGCGCCTCGGGCTGTTGGGAAAGTCGCAGCCTGCTGAACGGGCAGGCACGGTAACGCGTTTGATGCCTCGCTGAGTGTGCTTTTTCCACTCAGTTAGGCGGCAAGAAAACCAACAGAAATTGTTGGCTGGCAGTACTCCATAAAGGTGGTTTTTACAGTCGTGGCGCGCGGCACTCTTTGGCTCGCGCCCGGCTGCTTTTTTTCACCACGCAGGTCATTGCGATGGCTTTCGTATCGGTACGAGTGAAGGAAAGTACAAGTCAGAGAATTTTGTTATTTGTACGAATATAAAAGCTTGATAACGGTTTTTTTTAGGGGTATTTCTTTGCGGCTTTTGATAAAGCAACAATAAAAAATTCCTGTATAGGCCAGGCTCTCACCTTGTAGTTGGTCGCTAATTTGGCGAGCAAAGGGGCTGTGAAAGCCGGCGGAATTGGCCTAAAGGTCAGGCGAGAAAATGCGGTGGAGCAACCGTAGAAAGCAGCAACTGGCGGAGGCGGTTTTAGTACGTCCTCGTTTGAGTTATCCAAAGAGAAACAACAATAAAAATAGGTGGAGTGGATATGAGCACAATGAAGAAAGGTCTTTGGGCATTGCCGTGCGCCCTGGCAATGTTTCCCTGGTCTGCCCAGGCCCTGGAGTTCAGCGGTTACACCCGTAACGGCATCGGCACCTCAGTAAACAGTTCCGGCCAGCAGTGCTTCCAACTGCAGGGCGCCAAGTCCAAATACCGTCTTGGTAACGAATGCGAGCAATACACCGAATTGGATCTTCGCCAGGATCTGTTCACGCTCGATGACGGTTCGGTGTTGAGCGTTGAGGGCATGGCCCAGCTCTACAACCAATACGACAAAACCCCGAAATACACCGGCGACTATGGCTTTGCGCGCATGAACCAGATGTACGCCGAGTGGAGCAATATGCCTGCGCTCAATGGTGGTTCGTTCTGGGCCGGTCGACGTTTCTACAAACGAAATGACATCCATATCTCCGACTTCTTCTACTGGAACCAGAGCGCCACCGGTTTTGGCTTGGATGAAGTGAAAGTGGGCGACCTGCTGTACAGCTATGTGTTCTCGCGCAAGGACAACTACGACCAGGACCCCTATATCAACCGCCATGACTTCAACGTCGACGGTTTTAATACCAACCCCAACGGCACCCTGCAGCTGGGCGTCAGCTACATCGACAAGCCCGACAGCACCGATGCCCACAGCGGTTACTCGTTCACCGCGCAACACAAGCAGAAAGAGTTCCTCGGTGGCGTTAACACCTTGGCCCTGCAATATGGCGTAGGTCCTGGCACCGCGCTCGGCTACACCGGCGACCCAACCCTCGACGACAGCGCCAAAACCTGGCGAGTGGTGGAGTTCTTTGACTGGCAGGTAACCAAGCACTTTGGTGGTCAGTTCGAAGCGGTGTACGAGCACAACAAACTTGAAAGCGGCGACAAACAAAATTGGTTGTCGGTGGGCGTACGCCCGGTTTACGCCATCACCGATACCATCAAACTGATCACCGAAATTGGCCACGACCAAGTTGATGCCGAAGACGGCACGCGCAAAATGACCAAGTTCACCGTAGCGCCAGCCTGGTCACCCATGGGCCCGGGTTTCACCACCCGTCCTGAAGTGCGTCTGTACTACACCTACGCGCAATGGAACAAAGCGGCTCAGCGTTCGGCCAGCTTGTTGGCTGCAGGCACGGCGTTGTCCGACAGCGGCGCGTTTGGTAGCGACCTGCACGGTGCCAACTTCGGTGTGCAAGTCGAGTACTGGTGGAAGTAATGCCTGAGCGTGGCTGTTAGGCCTATGAGCAAAACCAGGCCTTTCGTGCCGCGCCGCGCTCTTGTAGCCGCCAGCGAGCCGGTGCGTTCAGAGGACAACCCTCTGAGCGCCCTGTTGGCTGGGGCTGGCAAGCCTCTTTTCAGTTGGGCGCGCCATCAGGAGCGCGACCTTTTCCTTATTAGTCACCCTACCTGCGAGGCGGTTTTCAGCCGGCAGGGCGGGCAGCTGTTGCATTTTCAACCGCGCGGCCAGCGCCCCTGGCTGTGGTGCGCGGCGCGTTGGCCCAAACATGGCGCCATTCGTGGCGGTGTGCCGGTGTGCTGGCCATGGTTTAGCCGTCACCCCAGCGAAAGCGGCTGGCCTTCCCATGGCTGGGCACGGCTGAGCGACTGGGAGTTGCTCAGCAACGAAGCGGACGCCAAAAGCGTGCGCCTGCAATGGCGCTTGGACTTATGTGAATGGCAGGTGGATTTGTTTGCTGAGCTTGGCAGTGAACTGAGCTTGCGCTTGGTGACCCAGCATCAGGACAGCGAACCGTGCCAGCTTAGCCATGCCCTACATGGGTACTGGCGCGTAGGCGATATGGCGCAGGTGGCGGTGGGTGGTCTGGAACAGGCGGAGGGTTATGACCTGCTAGCCCGTGAAGACTTCACGCAAACCACCGACGTGCGTTTGGACAATGGCTGCCACCGCGTGTATCGGCGGGCAGGGCAGGTGCTGTTGGACGATCAGCTATGGCGACGGGGCTTAGTCATCGACACCACTGGCGGCGCTAATACCGTGGTCTGGCACCCAGGCTCGCGGCCGTTGGCGGATGTCGGCTGGCATGAGGCGCTGGGGTTTGTTTCCGTGCAGGCGGCGAGTTGTCGCGAAGATAGTGTGACGATTGGGCCGGGGGAAAAAGCAGAACTTCGGCTGCATGCGCGGCTTTTTTAACGGTTTAAACCAGGTTGGCGGCTGCCCTCTCCCCCAGCCCCTCTCCCGCGAGCGGGCGAGGGGAGCTTAAGCGGCGCTGAGCAGGGGCATGCGGGGGTTGCTCAAATACAGCTGCAATCCCCTCGCCCCCTTGGGGGAGAGGGCTAGGGAGAGGGGGCTGCGAGCACGATCTATCAGGCCTCAGCCCGGATCATCCTCATTCGGATAGCGGCTGGCATTCAAGCTCTCTTTGATCTTGCGCAGGTGCGGCTGAAAGTCGACGCCGCGGCGCAAGGTCACTCCGGTGGCGAGCACATCCAGCACGGTGAGCTGAATAATCCGCGAGGTCATGGGCATATAGATGTCGGTGTCCTCAGGCAGCGGAATATCCACGCTCAGGGTGCTGGTCTTGGCCAGCGGCGAGTTGGCCGCCGTCAGGCTGAGCACCGAGGCGCCGTTTTCGCGCGCAACCCTCGCCACTTCCACCAGTTCACGGGTACGCCCGGTGTAGGAAATGATCACAAACAAATCGCCGGTATGCGCTACCGAGGCCAGCATGCGTTGCATCAGCACGTCGGCATGGGCGGTCACGGCGAGATTAAAGCGGAAGAATTTATGTTGCGCGTCGAGCGCCACCGAAGCCGAAGCGCCAAGGCCAAAGAAGTTGATTTGCCGCGCCTGAATCAACAGGTCTACCGCGCGGCTGATTTTCAGCGGGTCGAGCTGGCGGCAAGCGCTGTCTAGCGAGGCGATGGCGCTGCCGAAGATTTTTTGCGTATAGGCCTCGGGTACGTCATCGGCTTCCACCGCGCGGCTTACGTAAGCGGCGCCGCTGGCCAGGCTCTGCGCCAACTGCATCTTCAATTCGGGGTAACCGCTGACGCCAAACGAGCGGCAGAAGCGGTTGACTGTGGGCTCGCTGACCTGTGCCTCTTGCGCCAGGGTGGCAATGCTGAAACGGGTGGCCTGTTGGGGGCTGCGCAAGATGGCCTCGGCCACTTTGCGTTCGGCTTTGTTTAATTCGCTGAGCCGGCTTTGGATCTGCTCCAACAAGTTACGCACGCGTTCCATCTAGGTTCCTCGATGATCGGGACAGGTGTCAGCCAATGCAGCCGTTGCGCTTGAGGCGCGGGCAGGGCGGCCTATCCTAACTGTGGGGCCGTGCAAACAGCCACTGCCACGCAGTGATTACTCTGAAATGTTGTTTTGTTTACAACATTTAAGCTTGATTTAGTCCGGTTAACGCGGTATTTCTCTCAATACTTGATAAAAGAACAAATATCATGCCCGTGATCACTGCAAAACCCTGCACGCTTATCCTGTTTGGCGCTCTCGGCGATCTGGCCCTGCGCAAACTTTTTCCGGCCCTTTATCAACTCGACCGTGCCGGCCTCTTGCATGCCGACACGCGCATTCTCGCCTTGGCGCGAGAGGCGGGCGACGCCGAGAGCCACCTCGCCTTCATTGATGATTGGCTGCACAAATACGTGCCAGTCATGGACCTGGACGGCGAAGTGCTCGAGCGTTTTCGCCAGCGCCTGAGCTACTTGCATATCAACTTTACTGAGGCAGCCGACTACCCCGCGCTGGCCGAAGCAGTGGCAGGCTCGGACACTCTCATCGCCTATTTCGCCACGCCGGCATTTGTCTACGGCCCCATTTGCGCCAACCTAGCGGCGGTTGGCCTGGCCAGCAAAACTCGCGTAGTGCTGGAAAAACCCATCGGCCATGACCTTGAGTCGTCGCGCAAAGTTAACGACGCCGTGGCCGCGCATTTCCCTGAATCGCAGATCTACCGCATCGACCATTACCTGGGTAAAGAGACGGTGCAAAACCTGATCGCCCTGCGGTTCGCCAATAGCCTGTTCGAAACCCAGTGGAACCAGCACCACATTTCCCACGTGGAAATTACCGTGGCTGAAGTGGTGGGTATCGAAGGCCGTTGGGGCTATTTCGACCAGGCCGGGCAACTGCGCGACATGATCCAGAATCACCTGTTGCAGCTGCTCTGCCTGATTGCCATGGACCCGCCCAGCGACCTCTCTGCCGACAGCATTCGCGACGAGAAAGTAAAGGTGCTCAAAGCGCTGGCGCCGATTACCCCGGAACACCTCAGCCGCCAGGTGGTACGCGGCCAGTACGTAGCCGGCAGCAGCGCTGGCAAGCCGGTGCCAGGCTACCTGGAAGAGGACAACGCCAACCTGCAGAGCGACACCGAAACCTATGTCGCGGTGCGTGCGGAAATCCGCAATTGGCGCTGGTCGGGTGTGCCGTTCTACCTGCGTACCGGCAAACGTATGCCGCAAAAGCTGTCGCAGATCGTCATCCACTTTAAAGAATCGTCGCACTACATTTTTGCCCCCGAACAGCGGCCGTTGGTGAGCAACCGCTTGATCATCCGTTTGCAGCCGGACGAGGGCATTTCCCTGCAAGTGATGACCAAAGACCAAGGCCTGGATAAAGGTATGCAACTGCGCAGCGGGCCGTTGCAGCTGAACTTCTCGGAAACCTACAAAGCCGCACGCATTCCCGATGCCTATGAACGGCTGTTGCTGGAAGTGACGCAGGGCAACCAGTACCTGTTTGTGCGCAAAGACGAGGTCGAGCACGCTTGGCTGTGGTGCGACCAATTGATTGCCGGCTGGAAACAGCTTGGCGACCCACCCAAGCCATACGCGGCCGGTTCTTGGGGACCGATGGCGGCGATGGCGTTGATTACCCGTGATGGGAGGTCCTGGTATGGCGATCTCTGAACTGAATTTTCCAAGCGATGTGCGAACCGTCCAGCAAGCTTCGGCTAAACAACAGGCCGGTGATCTGGCGGTAGCCGTGGCGGAAAAATTGACCGCCGCGCTGCGTGAGCGTGATTTCGCCAGTTTGGTGGTGTCCGGTGGGCGTAGCCCGGTGGCGTTTCTTGAAGCGCTGTCGACGCAAAAGCTGGAGTGGTCGCGGGTGGTGGTCAGCCTGGCCGATGAACGCTGGGTGCCGACTGAGCACAACGACAGCAACGAAGCGTTGGTTAAGCGCCACCTGCTGCGTGGCGAAGCGGCGCGCGCGCATTTCCTGGGTTTGTACCGCAGCCCGGTGAGCCTCGACGCTTCGGTGGCCGGCGCCAACCTGGCCCTGAGCGAACTGCCGCAGCCCATTGATGCGTTGGTGTTGGGCATGGGCGACGACGGCCATACGGCCTCGCTATTCCCCAACAGCCCGCTGCTGGCCCAGGCCCTGAGCCCGGACTGCACGCAACCCTGCCTGCCAATGTTGGCGCCCAGCGTGCCCCATCAGCGCATCACCATGACCCTGCCGCTGCTGGCTTCAGCACGGTCCATCTTTCTGGCCGTGCAAGGCCCCGCCAAGCTGGCGACCTTACGTACCGCGCTGGCCGGCGATGATGCCCTGGCCATGCCTATCCGTGCCTTCCTGCGCTCGCCGCTGGCTATTTATTGGTGCCCATAACAATGACACTCCCCAACAGCGTAACCCCGAGCATGCAAGAGAAAACCGCCCAGATCGACGCCATCTGCGCCCAGGCGCGTATTTTGCCGGTGGTGACCATCGACAACGAAGCGCAGATCCTGCCGATGGCCGATGCCTTGGCCGCCGGTGGCCTGCGTACGCTGGAAATCACCCTGCGCTCCGAGCACGGTCTGACCGCCATTCGCGTGCTGCGCAAAGAGCGCCCAGACCTGTGCATTGGTGCCGGCACCATTCTTGACCCGCAGATGTTTAAAGCGGCAGAAGAGGCCGGCGCGCAATTTATTGTGAGCCCAGGCTGTACCGATGAGCTGCTGCGCTTTGCCCTGGATAGCCCCGTGCCGTTTTTGCCGGGCGTGGGCGGTGCCTCGGACCTGATGCTCGGTTACGGCATGGGCTATCGACGCTTTAAATTGTTCCCCGCCGAAGCCTGTGGCGGCATCCCCGCGCTAAAAGCCTTGGGCGGGCCATTTAACCAAGTGCGCTTTTGCCCAACTGGTGGGGTTAAACCGGACAATTTGTTGGCCTATTCGGCGGTGCCTAACGTGATGTGCGTAGGCGGCAGTTGGATGCTCGACAGCGCTTGGACGAAGGCGGGCGATTGGGCGCGGGTTACCCAAGTGAGCGCTGAGGCATTGGCCTTGCTCGACCGGTAATAGCCGCCGCTATCTGCCAAGGCCTGCGCTAAAAACCAGGCAATAAAAAACGCCACGGGCTCTTCGGCCGGTGGCGTTTTTTATTGCGCTAGCGCTTAACGGTTAAAGCGTTCCACCAACGCCGATTGACGTTGCGCGGTCACCGTCAGTTCTTTGCTCAGTTGCGCTGTGTTTAGCGCCTCGCCAGAGGTTTGGTCGGCGAGTTGGGCAATGGTGGTGATGTTTTGGTTGATCTCGTCGGCCACCGCGCTTTGCTCTTCAGCCGCCGCCGCGATCTGGTCGGCCATACCGGCGATATTCGAAACTGCATCGCTGATACCGGCCAAGGCCTGATCGGCTTTTAGCACGCGTTCCACGCCTTCATCCGCCTGCTTGCGGCCGATTTCCATGGTTAGCACGGCCTCTTCGGCGGTGCGTTGCAGTTTGGCAATCAACTGGTGAATCTGCCCGGTGGATTCAGCGGTGCGTTGTGCCAGCGAGCGCACTTCATCCGCTACCACGGCAAAGCCACGGCCCATTTCACCAGCTCGGGCGGCTTCTATCGCGGCGTTCAGGGCGAGCAGGTTGGTCTGGTCGGCGATGCCTTTGATCACATCGACCACGCCGCCAATTTCGTTGCTGTCTTGGGCCAAACGGGTAACGGTTTCGCCGGTTTCGCCAACGGAAATAGACAGGCGCTGAATCGCTTCGCGGGTTTCCCCGGCAATAGTGCGGCCTTCGCCGGTCAGGCGGTTGGCTTCCTGGGTGGCGATGGCGGTACGCGCCACGTTGCTGGCCACTTCCAGGGTGGTGGCGGCCATTTCGTTAACGGCGGTGGCGACCTGTTCGGTTTCCACGCGCTGACGCTCCAAGCCTCGGGAGCTGTTCTGCGCCAGGGTGTCGGCCTGGCGGGCTTGTTCGGTCAGGTGCAAGGCGCTGTCTTGCAGGCGGGTTAGGCAGGTTTTCAGTCGCGCTTCCTGGCTGAGCATGGCCATTTCCAGGCGTGCCTGCGGGCCGCGGCTGTCGGTGTACATGGTGGCAATCAGCGGGTCGGAGTTGCTTTGTTCGGCCAGCTTGAGCAAGCGGCGCAAGCCACGTTGCTGCCAGTTCAGGCCAAGCAGGCCGAGCGGCACGGAAAGCACGGCGGCAAGCAAAAAGCCCCAATGGAAATCGAGCCAGGCGCCGAGCACAAAGCCGATCTGGCTGATCAGAATAAACGGCACCCAGTTCTGCACAATTGGCAGCCAGAAGTTGCTTGATGGAATGGCTGCTTTGCCGTTGTTGATGCGCTGGTACAGCGCTTCGGCGCGGCGAATCTGTTCGGCCGTGGGCTTGATGCGCACCGATTCAAAACCGATGACCTGACTGTTTTCCAGCACCGGGGTGACGTAGGCGTTAACCCAGTAGTGGTCGCCATTCACGCAGCGGTTTTTCACGATGCCCATCCACGGGCGGCCGGCTTTCAAGGTCGTCCACATATGCGCAAACACGGCCGGCGGTACGTCAGGGTGACGCACCAGGTTGTGCGGTGAACCCACCAACTGCTCGCGGGTGTAGCCGCTGATCTCGACAAACGCATCATTGGCGTAAGTGATTTCGCCTTTGAGGTCTGTGGTGGAGATCAGTCGCTGCTGAGCAGGGAAAGTACGTTCACGTTGGGTGACGGGCTGATTGTTGCGCATGGGGCTTTATCCGTAATGTCCGTGCCGTTCTGATCGGCCGCTGCCGAGCAAAGTTGAGAAGAAAATTCCTACACTTAACTTCTGCTGGCGAGTTTAACCAGATTTGAACTGGCGCACAGTTGCGCCGTATCAGCACGCGTGCTGGCAACGCTGGGCTTTAGACCCAACGCCGCCCGCCAGAGCCTTGCAGCCTCACCCCGCGATCAACTGTCGGAGCACGTAATGGAGAATGCCGCCGGCGCGGAAATACTCCACTTCATTGAGGGTGTCGATGCGGCAGAGCACTTCGAACTGCTCGTGTTTGCCGTCCTCGCGGGTGAGTGTCAGCGGCAGGCGCATCAGCGGTTTTAGCTCGACGTTATCCAGCCCGCCAATGCTCAGGGTTTCCTTGCCGGTAAGGCCCAAGGTTTTCCGGTCTTGGCCATTGCTGAATTGCAACGGCAGCACGCCCATGCCGACCAAGTTGGAGCGGTGAATGCGCTCAAAGCTCTCGGCCAGTACCGCTTTAACGCCGAGTAGATTGGTGCCCTTGGCTGCCCAGTCGCGGGATGAGCCGGTGCCGTATTCCTTGCCGGCGACCACCACCAACGGCGTGCCTTCTTGCTGATAACGCATGGCCGCATCGTAGATCGCCAGCTTTTCGCCGCTGGGCACATGCAGGGTATTGCCGCCTTCTTCACCGCCGAGCATTTCGTTGCGGATACGGATATTGGCAAAGGTGCCGCGCATCATGACTTCATGGTTGCCGCGGCGTGAGCCGTAGGAGTTGAAGTCCTGCGGGGCCACGCCTTTGTCTTGCAGATAACGCCCGGCCGGGCTGCTGGCTTTGATATTGCCGGCGGGGGAGATGTGGTCGGTGGTCACCGAGTCGCCGAGCAGGGCGAGGATGCGTGCATCGGCGATATTGCCAATGGCGGGCGGCGCCTGGTCGATCTTGTCGAAAAACGGCGGGTGCTGGATATAGGTGGAGTCGGCCTGCCAGGCATAGGTGTCGGAGTCCGGAACCTGAATGGCCTGCCATTTCTCATCGCCAGCAAACACCTCGGCGTATTCCTTATGGAACATCGCCGTGTCGACTTTCTGCACCGCTTCGGCGATTTCCGCTTGGCTCGGCCAGATATCGCGCAGGTATACCGGCTTGCCGTCTTTGTCGTTGCCTAGCGCGTCGGCGCTCAGGTTGATGCGCACCGTGCCGGCCAGCGCGTAGGCCACTACCAGAGGTGGTGAGGCCAGCCAGTTGGTTTTGACCAAGGGGTGTACGCGGCCTTCAAAGTTGCGGTTGCCCGACAGTACCGAGGCCACAGTCAGGTCGGATTGCTGAATGGCTTTTTCGATAGGCTCGGGTAATGGTCCGGAATTGCCGATGCAGGTGGTGCAGCCGTAGCCGACCAAGTCGAAACCCAGCGCGTCGAGGTATTGGGTCAGGCCCGCGGCGTTGTAGTAATCGGTCACTACCTTCGAACCAGGGGCAAGCGAGCTCTTCACCCACGGTTGGCGCTTCAGGCCTTTTTCCACCGCTTTTTTGGCCAGCAAGCCAGCGGCCATCATTACGCTGGGGTTGGAGGTGTTGGTGCAGGACGTAATGGCGGCGATCACCACGGCGCCATGTTGCAGGCGATGGGTTTGCCCCTCGAACTCATAGCTGACGCCACTTACTTGCGAGTCATCGTGAATCGCCGTGCCGCCACCGCCTTCGCTGAGCAAACGGCCTTCATCGGTGGCGATCGGCTTTACTTGCAGGCCGAGGAATTCGTCGAACGCCTGGCTGACATTAGGGAGTGCCACGCGGTCTTGCGGGCGTTTTGGCCCAGCCAGGCTGGCTTCGACCGTGCCCATATCCAGGGCGAGCGCATCGGTAAACTGCGGCTCATGGCCCGGCTCGCGCCACAGGCCCTGCGCTTTGCTGTAGGCCTCGACCAGCGCCAGGGTCTCTTCCGGGCGGCCGGACAGGCGCAGATAGCCCAGCGTGATGTCATCCACCGGAAAAAAACCGCAGGTGGCGCCATATTCCGGGGCCATATTGGCGATGGTGGCGCGGTCGGCCAGGGGCAGGGTGGCCAGGCCGTCGCCATAGAATTCGACGAATTTGCCCACCACGCCTTTTTTGCGCAGCATTTGCGTAACGGTGAGCACCAAGTCCGTGGCGGTGATGCCTTCTTTCAGCTTGCCGCTGAGCTTAAAGCCGATCACCTCGGGAATCAGCATCGACACCGGCTGGCCGAGCATGGCCGCTTCGGCCTCGATACCGCCCACACCCCAGCCGAGTACGCCCAGGCCGTTGATCATGGTGGTGTGCGAATCGGTGCCGACTAGCGTGTCGGGGAAGGCGAAGGTGTGGCCGTCTTCTTCTTTCGTCCACACCGTGCGGCCGAGGTATTCCAGGTTGACCTGGTGGCAAATGCCGGTGCCCGGCGGCACCACGCTGAAATTATCAAAGGCGTTTTGCCCCCAACGCAGAAAGGCGTAACGCTCGCCGTTGCGCTGCATCTCGATTTCAACGTTTTGCTCAAAGGCGCTGTCGCTGGCGAACTTGTCGACCATAACCGAGTGGTCGATCACCAGGTCTACCGGCGATAGCGGGTTGATTTTCTGCGGGTCGCCGCCGGCTTTGGCCACCGCCGCGCGCATGGCGGCGAGGTCGACCACGGCCGGTACGCCGGTAAAGTCTTGCATCAATACCCGCGCCGGGCGGTATTGGATTTCCCGCTCGGAGCTGCGGGTTTTTAGCCAATCGACAATGGCTTGGATGTCTGTGCCGGTAACGGTTTTGTTGTCTTCCCAGCGCAGCAGGTTTTCCAAAAGCACCTTGAGGGACTTGGGTAGCGTGTCGAGATTGCCGAGGGTTTTCGCCGCCTCGGGCAAGCTGAAGTAAATGTAGGTTTTGTCGCCGACAGTAAGGCTTTGGCGGCTGTTGAGGCTGTTCAGGGACGGCATTGCTCATCTCCTCAGGGCCCACACGGTCAGGGGCCAGTCGTGCGCAGTGTGCTGCGTCATGGGGGGGCTGGGCTGCATAAGCGCAGCGCGCAATACAGACCTAGCCTAGCCTGCTTGCGGCGTTTCGCTTTGCGCCTGCCCCTCAACTGACTGCCCTTGAGCGCTTAGGGTTCCAACTCAGCTATCATGCGCGCCCTGAGGAGAACGCCTGATGACCACGTTGTTGCTGCATTGCCGCCCCGGTTTTGAAAATGAGGTGTGCGCCGAAATAAGCGACCACGCCGCGCGCCTGGACGTGGCCGGGTACGCCAAAGCCAAGCCCAATAGCGCCTGCGCCGAATTTATCTGCACCGAGGCCGACGGCCCGGAACGCTTGATGCGTGGCCAACGCTTTGCCGAGCTAATCTTCCCCCGGCAATGGGCGCGCGGGCAGTTTATCGACCTCCCGGAAACTGACCGCATCAGCGTGTTGCTGCAACACCTGCAAGGCCTGCCTGTGTGCGGCAGCCTGTGGCTGGAAGTGCTGGATACCAACGACGGCAAAGAGCTGTCGAACTTCTGCAAAAAATTCGAAGTGCCGCTGCGTAACGCCCTGAAAAAAGCCGGGCGCCTGGTGGATGACGAGGGTAAGCCGCGTTTGCTGCTGACCTTTAAAAGCGGCCGCGAAGTGTTCCTCGGTTTAGCCGAACTCAATAACTCGGCGTTCTGGCCTGGCGGTATTCCCCGGCTGAAATTCCCCCGCGAAGCCCCCAGTCGTTCCACCCTCAAGCTGGAAGAGGCCTGGCATCAGTTCATTCCCCGTGAAGAGTGGGACGAACGCTTGAATGGCGATATGACCGGCGTCGACCTTGGCGCGTCCCCAGGCGGCTGGACGTACCAGCTGGTTCGCCGCGGCATGCTGGTTACCGCCATCGACAACGGCCCGATGGCCGAAAGCCTGATGGACACCGGCCTGGTGCAACACCTGATGGTCGACGGCTTTACCTGGACGCCCAAGCAACCGGTGGATTGGATGGTTTGCGACATCGTCGAAAAGCCCGCGCGTAATGCCGCGCTGCTGGAAACCTGGATTGGCGAAGGGCATTGCCGTGAAGCGGTGGTCAACCTCAAGCTGCCGATGAAACAGCGTTACGCCGAAGTAAAACGCCTGCTCGAGCGTATTGAAGAGGGCTTTAAAGCCCGTGGTGTGCGCGCCAGCATTCGCTGCAAACAGCTGTACCACGACCGTGAAGAAGTTACCTGTCACCTGCGTCGGCTTAGCAAGTAGCCGCGCCCGTTTGCGGAGTTGTTTATGTCTGAATTCGATCCTGCTGCGCCACTGGACGGCACCCTGGACGCCACCGGCCTGTTCTGCCCCGAACCGGTAATGATGCTGCACAACAAAGTGCGCGACCTGCCAGCGGGTGGCCTGCTCAAAGTGATCGCCACCGACCCGTCTACCCGCCGCGATATTCCCAAGTTCTGCATGTTTCTCGGCCATGAGCTGGTGCAGCAAGGGGAAGAGGCGGGCACTTACCTGTACTGGATTCGCAAGAAAGTGGAAGGCTGATTCGGCTAATGGAGGTGGGCGTAGGTTGGGTTGAGCGTAGCGAAGCCCAACAGGGAGCCCGACGGGCTCCGCGTGTAGATATCAGGGAGACGCACCGCCCAGCGGGCGCGCTGTTGAGCGGTCTGCTGGGCCGGCCTGTTGGGCTTCGCTGCGCTCAACCCAACCTACGGGCGTCGTGCAGGCGGATGCGCTTTTTCGCACTACGCGCCAACCTGATGGTGAGCATCAGCGCCGCACACGTCAGCCCCACGATCAAGCCCTGCCACAGGCCCTTCGGCCCACTCGGTTGGCCAAACAGGTGCGACAGTCCCAGCGCATAGCCCACTGGCAAGCCAATGCCCCAATAGGCAAACAAGGTCATTACCATGGTTGCGCGGGTGTCTTGGTAGCCGCGTAAGGCGCCGGCGGCGGTGACCTGAATGGCGTCGGAGAATTGGTACAAGCCGGCAAACACGATCAAGGCCGAGGCCACGCCAATAACGGTTGGGTCCGGGGTATAGATCGCGGCGATCTCGCTGCGCAGGCTCAGCATCAGGGTGCAGAAGAACGCGGCAAAGGCCAGGGCGGTAAGAATGCCCACGCCGGCGACAAAACGTGCCTGCCGCGGATCACCAGCGCCCAAGGAATGGCCAACCCGCACCGTTACCGCCATGCCCAAGGCGTAGGGAATCATAAATGTCAGCGAGCTGAAGTTCAGCGCCACCTGGTGCCCGGCCACCACATCGGCACCCAGGCTGCCGATCAGCAGGGCGATGACGGCAAAGATGCTCGACTCGGCAAACACCGCAATACCAATCGGTAAGCCGATGCTCAACAGACGCTGAATCGGATCCCAGCGCGGCCATTCAAAGCGGTTAAACAAGCCGGCCTTTTTGTATACCGGCGCCCAGCGTACATAGATCAGCATGGCAAAAAACATGCACCACATCGCCACGGCCGTGGCCCAGCCGCAACCGGGGCCGCCCATGGCGGGAACGCCGAAATGGCCGTAGATAAAGATGTAGTTCAACGGCACGTTCAACAGCAGGCCGAGCAGGCCAATCATCATGCTTGGTCGGGTACGACCCAGACCGTCGCTAAAGCAGCGCAGCACGTAATACAGCGCCACCGAGGGGATGCCCAGGCCGATGCCGTACAGGTAGGTCATGCTCGGGCCGATCAGCGCCGGGTCCACCTTCATCACCCGCAAAACCGGTTCGGCATGCCACAGCAGCACGCCGGCGCCGATGCCGACCACCAAGGCCAGCCACAAGGCCTGGCGCACCAAGGTGCCGATTTCCGTTTCCTGGCCTGCGCCAAAGCGTTGCGCCACTTTTGCCGTGGTGGCCAGGAGGATGCCGGTCATTAACAGAAACACCGGCACCCAAATCGAGTTTCCCAGGGCCACGGCGGCCAGGTCGCGCGGCCCGACGCGGCCGGCCATCACGGCGTCGACAAAGCCCATGGCTGAGTGCGACAGCTGGGCAATCATGATCGGCAGGGCAAGGGTCATCAGGGTGCGCAGTTCGCGCATGGAGCGGTTGAGGCGGGATTCGCGGGCGATCACAAGGCAGTCCATTCTTTTTATCAAGTGCGCACTGTATCGGCAGTGGTGGCCGGGCACTCGCTCTGTCCGCGAAGTGAAACGTACAGCAGGCGCGGGCTGCGCCAGAACAGAGCTTGCAAAGGAGCGGCGAGTTTACGCCTTGACGCACCGGTCAGGAAAGAGTCGTGGCAAATCCGCCGTCGCCCCTGGCCTGCTTACGCCCTAGAATGGCGCCCAGACTTTTGGAGCCTGCCATGCGAATTCTTGCCGACGAAAATATCCCGCTGCTGGACGAGTTTTTTGCCGAGTTCGGCGAAATCGAACGGATGCCCGGACGTGCCTTCGACCGAGCCAGCGTGGCGCGCGCCGATGTATTGCTGGTGCGCTCGGTAACCCAGGTAAACCGCGCCTTGCTTGAAGGCAGCAAGGTACGTTTTGTCGGCACCTGCACCATTGGCACCGACCACCTGGACCTCGATTATTTCGCCGAGCACAGCATCGGTTGGGCCAGTGCGCCGGGCTGCAATGCCCGTGGCGTGGTGGATTATGTGCTCGGCAGTTTGCTCTGTCTGGCGGAGGTCAGGGGTGCCGATCTGGCCCGGCGCACGTACGGTGTGGTGGGCGCTGGGCAGGTGGGTGGTCGTCTGGTTGATGTGCTGCGCGGGCTGGGCTGGAACGTGCTGGTGTGCGACCCGCCGCGCCAGGCCGCAGAGGGTGGCGACTATGTAAGCCTGGAGGACATTATCCAGCGCTGCGATGTGATCAGCCTGCACACGCCGCTAATTGCCAGCACCCGCCATCTGCTCAACGCCGAGCGCCTGGCGCAGCTAAAAACCGGCGCCTGGCTGATCAACGCCAGTCGTGGCGCCGTGGTGGATAACGCTGCGCTGCGCGAACTGCTGGTGCAGCGTGACGACCTCGAAGCGGTGTTGGATGTGTGGGAGGGCGAGCCGCTGGTTGACCCGGAATTGGCTGAACTGTGCCTGCTCGCCACCCCGCATATCGCCGGCTATAGCCTGGATGGCAAATTGCGTGGTACGGCGCAGATTTACCAAGCGTTTTGCCAGCACTTTGGCCTTGAGGCGCGCGTTGAGCTGGAAGACTTGCTGCCGCCGTATTGGCTGACCGAGTTTGGCTTGGATGCAGCCGCGCCAGCCCCCGTCGCTTTGGCCGCGTTGTGCCGTGCCATCTACGACCCACGCCGTGACGATGCCGATTTCCGCCGCAGCCTGGTGGGCAATGCGGCTGAGCGCAAAGCGGCGTTTGATGCGCTGCGCAAGCACTACCCGGCGCGACGCGAGATTGACGGCTTGCAGGTGAAGTTGAGCGGTGATGCGCCCGCGCTGGCGCAGGTGGTGCGGGCGTTGGGCGGGAAGTTGGTGTAACCCGCCCGGTAGGGTGTGCTGCGCGCACCAAACGGTCTTGAGGCCTGCGCCGTGGTGCGCACAGCCTACCCTACGAGAGTGAAAGCGTTTGCAGTTATTCGCTGGCAGGTTTGCCGATACAGACTTTTTCCAATTTCTCGCAGGCTTGCTGAATCATGCCTTCGGTAATCGGAATTTCCCGCCCTTGGGCATCAATCACTGCGCCGCCAACGGGGTGCTGTGGCGGCAGGGGAGCGATGTAGCGTTCGTTGGTTTGTTGGCTGTGTAAGCTCATGGCTCGTCTCCTCATCAGGTGATGGGCCGATGCTAAGTGGCCCAGATGAATACTCGGTGACAAAAGCACGTTGTAGGCTTTTTGTAGACGTCTTTTTTGTGAAACAAGCCGGGCCAACTAGTTCCGGCTTTTTTGAGGGTCGTATGTCGGTTTTTCACCTCGGTCTGATCATCAATCCCCTGGCTGGCCTGGGCGGCCCTGCGGGGCTCAAAGGCAGCGACGGCGTAGCGGCCGAGGCCCTGGCGCGCGGTGCCTTGCCGCGCGCGGCCGAGCGCACGCGGGTGGCGTTGGAGCTGTTGTTGCCACTGCGTGAGCGCCTGCACTTTCTGACCTTTCCCGGCCCTATGGGCGGCGACTTGCTGGCGGATATGGGTTTTCAGCATCGCTTACTCGGCGAACTGAGCGGTGGCGAAACCAGCGCTGCCGATACCCGTAATGCCGTGCAGGCGTTGCAAGCCAAAGGCGTGGCCTTGCTGCTGTTTGCCGGCGGCGATGGCACGGCGCGGGACGTATGCGCAGTGGCGCAAGAAGGCCAGGCCGTACTCGGTATTCCGGCAGGGGTGAAGATCCAGTCCGGCGTGTATGCCGTCAGCCCACGGGCGGCGGGTGAGCTGACGCGCCGTCTGGTTGAAGGTGGCTTAGTGCGCTTGAGCCATGCCGAGGTGCGCGATATTGATGAAGCCGCCTTGCGCGATGGCCGTGTCGCCGCGCGCTGGTATGGCGAATTGAGCGTGCCGCAGGAAGGCGGCTTTGTGCAGCAGGTCAAGCAGGGCGGGGTGGAGTCTGAGGAGCTGGTGCTGAGCGAAATCGCCGCCTGGCTGGAAGACAGCTGGCAGGCGGATACGCGCTATGTATTTGGCCCCGGTTCGACCTTGCATGGCCTGGCCCAAAACCTGGGTTTGCCGACCACCTTGCTGGGTGTGGATGTGATCGAAAATGGCCGTGTGTTGGCGTTGGATGTGACCGAGGCGCAGCTGTTTGAGCTGGTCGATGGCAAGCCGGCGATGTTGCTGGTGACCGCGATTGGCGGCCAGGGTCATATTCTCGGCCGTGGCAATCAGCAGATCAGCCCGCGTGTGGTGCGCGCTATTGGCCTGGACCATCTGCGGGTGGTGGCGACCAAGCGCAAACTCGCCACCCTTGAAGGTCGGCCGCTGTTGGTCGACAGCGGTGATGCCGGGTTGGACGACAGTTTTCCCGATGTGGCCAAGGTGTGGGCCGGCTACAAGGAAGAGTTGCTGTACCCCATGTCTACGGGCCAATGATCGTAGGGTGTGCTGCGCGCACCTCGCGATATCGTGCGGAACGCCTTGGTGCGAACACCAAGCGCGGACCGGCACACCCTACCAGGCGTTGCATTCTCGATACGGCGTCCCCATCTAGCGCTAGCCCCCTTCTTTTGCGAGCCGCCGCATGATCTCGATTCTGTCTTCCCGCCAGCGCAAGGCGCTGCGCATGACGCGTGAGTTTGTTGCGCCCTACCGCTGGCAGATGATTGGCGCGCTGGTGGCGCTGGTGTTTACCGCCGGTATCACGCTGTTTATGGGGCAGGGGGTCAAACTGCTGGTGGATAAGGGCTTTGCCACCCAGTCACCGCATATGCTCAACCAGTCCATCACGCTGTTTATGGTGTTGGTGGTGGCCTTGGCAGTGGGCACCTTTGCGCGGTTTTATCTGGTGTCGTGGATTGGTGAGCGCTTTGTCGCCGATATCCGTAAGCGCGTATTTAACCATTTGATTACCCTGCATCCGGGCTTTTACGAGACCAATCGCAGTTCGGAAATCCAGTCGCGCTTGACGGCCGACACTACGCTGTTGCAGTCGGTGATCGGTTCTTCGCTGTCACTGTTTCTGCGCAACGCACTGATGCTGGTGGGCGGCATCGTGTTGCTGTTTGTCACCAACCCCAAGCTCTCGCTGATCGTGATTGCCGCGCTGCCGTTAGTCATTGCGCCGATTCTGATTTTCGGCCGGCGCGTGCGCAGCTTGTCGCGCCAGAGCCAGGACCGTATTGCCGATGTCGGCAGTTATGTCGGCGAAAGCCTGGGGCAGATCAAAACCGTGCAGGCCTACAACCACCAAGAGCAGGATAAAAGCCGCTTTGGTGGCACGGTGGAAGATGCCTTTGATACCGCGCGTAAGCGTATCTCCCAGCGCGCCTGGTTGATCAGCGTGGTGATTTTACTGGTGCTCGGCGCCGTCGGCGTGATGCTCTGGGTCGGTGGTATGGATGTGATTGCCGGCACCATCAGCGGCGGCGAGTTGGCGGCGTTTGTGTTTTACAGCCTGATTGTCGGCACCGCGTTTGGCACCTTAAGTGAAGTGCTGGGTGAGTTGCAGCGTGCGGCTGGCGCGGCGGAACGAATTGCCGAATTGCTGCAGGCGCGCAGTGAAATCAAGGCGCCGAGCAGCAATTTGCTGGCGCTGCCGGAGCGAGTCAGCGGCCGTATCGAGCTAGACGCCGTGCGTTTTGCCTACCCCACGCGCCGTGAGCGCTTTGCCGTAGATGGCATCAGTTTGACGGTTGAACCGGGGGAAACCTTGGCGTTGGTAGGGCCGTCGGGTGCCGGTAAGTCGACGCTGTTTGATTTGCTGCTGCGTTTTTTCGATCCGCAGGAAGGGCAGATTCGCGTTGAGGGTGTGCCTATCGCCCAGCTCGACCCCAACGACCTACGCCGCTGCTTTGCCCTGGTGTCGCAAACACCGGCGCTGTTCTTTGGCAGTGTGGAAGACAACATTCGCTATGGCCGCGCCTCAGCCAGCCAGGCGGAAGTGGAAGCCGCTGCCCGCGCCGCGCATGCCCACGAATTCATCATGGCCATGCCCGAGGGCTATAAAACCCACTTGGGCGATGGCGGTTTGGGTTTGTCCGGCGGCCAGCGTCAGCGCTTGGCGATTGCCCGCGCGTTGTTGGTGGATGCGCCGATTTTGCTGTTGGACGAAGCCACCAGCGCGCTGGATGCCGAGAGCGAGCACTTGATTCAGCAGGCGCTGCCGACCTTGATGGCTGGCCGTACTACCTTGGTAATCGCCCACCGTCTGGCCACGGTAAAAAGCGCCGACCGCATTGCCGTGATCGACCAAGGCAAGCTGGTGGCGCTGGGCAGCCATGCGCAGCTGGTGGCGAGCAACCCTTTGTACCGGCGCCTGGCTGAGTTGCAGTTCAATTCGGCAGAGGGCGAGGCTGAGGTTACTCAGCCAGCTTGATGTCCCGCGGTGCGTTTTTCGCCGGCTGCGGTTTTACCGTCAGCGCAACACCAAGGGCGGCGACGATAATCGCGCCAATGGCCAGCCACTGCGTGTGGCTGAGCCGTTCTAGCAGGAAGATCAGGCCTGATAGCGCGGCAATTGCCGGTTCCATGCTCATCAGCGTGCTAAAAGTACGCGCTGGCACGCGGGTGAGGGCGAACATTTCCAGGCTGTAGGGCAGGGCGGTCGACAGAATCGCTACGCCAGTCGCCACCGGCAGCAGGTTGAAATGGAACATGGCGCTGCCGGCCGAAAACACCCCGATCGGAAACACGATCACCGCCGCGACCACCGTGCCCAACGCCACTGTGTGGCTGCCGTGCTCGGCGCCGGCGCGTTGGCCAAAAATGATATACAGCGCCCAGCACACGCCTGCGCCCAGGGCCAGGGCAATGCCGGTGGAGTCCAGCGCGGTATCGGCTGGGTTGATTGGCAGCAGCAAGCCAATGCCCAGTACCGCCAGGGCAATCCAGACAAAATCGATAAAACGTCGCGACGAGACCATGGCCAGTACCAGTGGCCCGGTGAATTCCAGCGCAACGGCGATGCCCAGGGGGATGGTCTTGAGCGCCATATAAAACATCAGGTTCATCAGCCCCAACGACGCGCCGTAGCCCAGCAACGACTGGATGCTTGTACGGTTCAGGCGAGCACGCCACGGCCGCATGATCAGGCACAGAATCAGCGCGCCAAGGCTTAAGCGCAGCGCCGATACGCCTTCCGCACCCACGGCGGGGAACAGCCCTTTGGCCAGGGCGGCGCCGCCCTGAATTGAGCTCATGGCGATGATCAGTAGCAAAATAGGGATGGCAATTGAGACGGCAGGCTTGGACCCAGGCATAGGGAGTGTCCGTTAAGGCGTGTCACTCGGGCTATGAAGGGCTCATGGACGGTGACGCAGGCGTGGCAGTGAGGAATGGAGCTGGCGGTTTTTACCGCTCTAAACCGGCCAGGATCGAGCCTGGCCGGTTTTATATCGGGCGTACAGCGGGAAGCTTAGCGGTACTCGCACAGGTAAGCGGTATCGACGGCGACTTTCAGCTGGAATTTGCTGTTGGCCGGCACGGTGAAGTTGCTGCCAGTTTCGAAGGTTTCCCAGGCGTCGGTGCCTGGCAGCTTAACGGTCAGGGCGCCGGCAACCACGTGCATGACTTCCAGTTGGCTGGTACCGAATTCGTATTCGCCAGCGGCCATCACGCCGATAGTGGCCGGGCCTTCTGCCATGCCGAAGGCGATGGATTTGACGGTGCCGTCGAAGTACTCGTTGACCTTGAACATGGACGTTTCCTTTAAAGGGACGAAAAAAGGGGCGGCCAGTATGCCCAAGCGAGGTGCTGTCGTCACGCGTGCAGGCGCCTACTAGAGCGATGGCATTAGCGCTAGTACCTCACCGTCATCCCCGCCTGCGCGGGGATGACGGTGTAGGTGGCTGGTGGCGTGGTGCGTCTAAAGGGGCAGCACCAGCGGCAGCAAGCGTGCCGTGTTGCGCGCATCTTCCAGAGCGCGATGTTGCTGCCCTTGAAAGCTCAACCCGGCCAGTTGCAAGGCGTTGTTCAGACTCACCGGCTTTTGCAATTGGCGGGCTTTGGCGAAGCGTTGTTTGAGGTTTACGTGCTGCACCTGGCTAAGCAGGCTGCTGAGCTGGTGCTGCTGCCAGTCTTGCTCCAGCTGTTTGCGGTCGTAGTCGCCCCAACTGGCCCAGCCCACCAGGCGCGGCTGATGGGCGGCGAGCCAACGTTCGAATAGCGGCCACACCACTGCCAGCGGCGCGGCGCTGTCGACATTGGCTTGACTGATATGGGTGAGTTGCCGGCAAAACGTGGTGAGGTGCGGGCGGCGCAGAGGGCGGACGAAACGCTGGAAATGGTCGATTTCCCGGCCGTCAGCGGTGACCAGGCTGGCGCCGATTTCGATAATTTCCATGTCTGTAACCGGCCAGCCACCTTCTTCAGTTGTGGCCTCCAGGTCGATCACCAACCAATATCCCATCGTTCTCTCCATCCGTTGGCTGGCAGTATGGAAGGCCTTTTCACACCTCGCAAACCCCGCGCTAGGCGCTCCCAGGCACATAGACCCGCTCGTAGCGGGATTATTCTCGGTCAATTTGCCATAGCCCTCTAAGCTTGCTGTAAGCCAAATGAGGAGGTGACGTATGGCGACTGTGGCATTTATTGGGCTTGGCACCATGGGTTTTCCCATGGCCGGACACCTGGCCTGCGAGGGCCATCAAGTGACTGTATACAACCGCACGCCGGGCAAAGCCGAACGCTGGTGCGAGGAGTTTGCCGGGGAAAGCGCCGCTACCCCGCGCGAGGCCGTTGAGGGCGCAGAACTGGTGATGACCTGTGTCGGCAACGATGAACATTTACGTGCGGTGTTATTGGGTGACAACGGCGCATTTGCCGGCATGGCGCCGGGCAGTGTGCTGGTCGACCACACCAGTGCATCGGCCGATATCGCGCGGGAAATGGCGATTTTGGCCGCAGAAAAGGAGCTTGGGTTTTTGGATGCGCCGGTTTCTGGCGGCCAGTCCGGGGCCGAAGGCGGCATGTTGACGGTCATGGTGGGCGGCGATAAAGCGCTCTATGAACGCGCCGCGCCGGTGATCGAAAGCTACGCCAAGCGGGTAAGGCTGATGGGCCCGGTGGGCAGTGGCCAGTTAACGAAAATGGTTAATCAGATTTGCGTCGGCGGCCTGCTGCAAGGGTTGGCTGAAGCCCTGCATTTCGCCCGCAAGGCAGGGTTGGATGTACACAGTGCGATGGACATCATCAGCCACGGCGCCGCGCAATCCTGGCAATTGGAGCACCGTTACCAGACCATGCTGGAGGGCAAATTCGACTTTGGTTTTGCCGTGGACTGGATGCGCAAAGACTTCGCCATCGTTTTCGCCGAAGCGCAGCGCAATGGCGCGCAATTGCCTATCACCGCGCAGGTCGACCAGTTCTATGCCGAGGTACAAGGGCAGGGCGGTGGGCGTTGGGATACGTCCAGTTTGATTACCCGTCTGAAGTAAGGTGGATGGCGCTTTGCGGCGTAAGGCGCGGCGAGTAGAATCGCCGCCCGCCACGCGCGTCGTTAAGGCTTGTGGCCGCTCGGTTTCAGCTCAGTCACAGGGTAAACGTCATCATGATTTGCCGTGCCGGCTGCGGTGCTTGCTGCATCGCCCCTTCCATCAGTTCACCGATTCCTGGTTTGCCCTTGGGCAAGCCGGCGGGCGAACGTTGTCTGCATCTGTCGGTCGATAATTTGTGCGCGTTGTTCGGCTTGCCGGAGCGCCCAGCGGTGTGCTCGGCGTTTGCTGCCGACCCCGAAGTGTGCGGCAGCAGCAGCGAAGAGGCTATTCGCCTGCTGGGCTGGCTGGAGCAAGCCACCGCGCTCGATGTGGGTTTGACCCGCTAATAACAATAGAGGCGCACGTATTGAAGTGCGCCGCCTGGTTTCCTCAGTAAGGAGTTCGTGATGGGTTTGCTAAGTCGAGTGGCAGGCGTGTGCGCCTTAGGTTTGATGGCGTCTGCCGTGGCTCAGGCCGAAGAGTGGAAAGTGGCCAAGGATGAAGACGGCATCAAGGTGTATCTCAGCGAAGTGCCCGGTTCCCAGTACAAAGCCTACCGTGGTGTCACCACCATCAAGAGCGATATCAAAACCCTGCGCGCCTTGCAGGAAGACGTTAGCGGTTCATGCCAATGGATCTTCCAATGCAGCGAGCAAAAGTTGCTGAAAAACGAAGGTGCCGAGAGCTGGACCTACAGCCGTTTCAGCCCGCCTTGGCCGGTAACCGCACGGGATTCGATTATTCACGTTACCACCACTGAAGAAGCCGACGGCACTGTGCTGCGCAAGCTCGAAGGCTTGCCGACTTATCAGCCCGAAGAGAAGGGTTTTGTGCGGGTGACCAAGGTCGACGGCTTCTGGAAAATGGTGCCAAAAGGGGCCGGGGAGGTTGAAGTGACCTACCAAGTAACCACCGAGCCGGGCGGCAGTGTGCCGTCGTGGTTGGCCAATAGCTTTGTGGTGGATGCGCCGTTTAAAACCCTGCAGGGCATGAAAGAGCGGGCGGAGAAGAAATAACCCTCTTGCGTAAACGCGGTGAGCTCTTGATCTCGTAGGGTGTGCTACGCGCACCGTGGGATCTATAGGCAGGCGCAGTGGTGCGCACAGCACACCCTACCTGACGGTATTTCGGACCCAATAAAAAACCCCGCCTAGGCGGGGTTTTTTATGGGTCTAGCGCTTACTTGCGGTCTTTCAACGGCGCAATATCACGCTGCTCGTAGCCGGTGTACAACTGGCGCGGACGGCCGATTTTGTACGGACTGGAGAGCATTTCTTTCCAGTGCGAGATCCAGCCGACAGTCCGCGCCAGGGCGAAGATTACGGTGAACATGCTGGTCGGAATGCCGATTGCTTTGAGGATGATGCCCGAGTAGAAGTCGACGTTCGGGTACAGCGAGCGCTCGATAAAGTACGGGTCGGTCAGCGCGATCTCTTCGAGACGCATGGCCAGTTCCAGCTGCGGATCGTTTTTGATGCCCAGCTCTTTCAGTACTTCGTCGCAGGTTTTCTTCATTACGGTGGCGCGTGGGTCACGGTTTTTGTAAACGCGGTGACCGAAGCCCATCAACTTGAACGGATCGTTCTTGTCTTTGGCCTTGGCGATAAAGGTGTCGATGTTATCGACGCTGCCAATCTCGTCCAGCATGGTCAGCACCGCTTCGTTGGCGCCGCCGTGAGCCGGGCCCCAGAGCGCGGCAATACCGGCTGCGATACAAGCGAACGGGTTGGCACCCGAGGAGCCTGCCAAGCGTACGGTGGACGTCGACGCGTTCTGCTCGTGGTCGGCGTGGAGGATAAAGATCCGGTCCATTGCCTTGGCCAGCACCGGGCTGATCGGTTTGATCTCGCACGGGGTGTTGAACATCA
>CAZIWV010000023.1:0-74884 GCA_964543145.1 uncultured Pseudomonas sp. | reverse complement strand
AGACGAGATGAAGGCCGATCCTTACCATCCGGATTGGCAGCGTTACGTGGGTAACCAGCCGAGAGCGGTTGGGGCGGATGTTGTTAGCGGAGGTGCGAAAGTAAGTGCTGACTTCCCGGAGGGGATTAGTTTTAATCCCAACATCAAGAGCCACCTCAGCAATTTTGATGGTTTTACGCAGAAGAACGGGATTAGCGGTACCCATAACTTGGATGCTTTCAATCAGGCGGCAGCTACGAATGGTTTGAAGATACTCAGCGAAACACCAACTTCCGTCGCGGGAGTTTCTACTGTCAGATACCAAATACCTGCATATGATCGGGCGGGGAACGTTGTTGGTTTTAAAGACAAGGTCTTCCCGAAAACCGTTTATGATCCGAAAATATTTACCGATCAGAAAATTCTTAATCTAGGGCAGCAGGCCGCAGCCAGTGGGTATAAGGAGGCGCTATCTAAAGGGGTGAGTCAATATGACTCTATTGCAGGAAACGTCACCTTTAGGGTGTATTTAGATAAAACCACAGGTACAGTGACAAACTTCCACCCGAAGTAAAGTGAAGTATTTATGAAAGAATTGTTCGGTCAGCCATACAGTGAATCAGATCCTTACTGGGTCGTTAAAGGGTATTTTGATAGAATGTATAGTGATGGTTACTTTGTTGAAGCGGTTGGCTATATTATTAAGAAGTGGGGGTTCAGTACGGATGGGGCATACTGTAACTTCCCTGATGAAAATAGTATGTTTGATGAGGAGCATTTTGAGGGAGTTGAGTTTGCTTATGGCAATCCGCCTAAGGATGAAGACACAGTTGTCGTGAGTGAAGCTGTTTGCTCTCAATATATCAGATTAGCTTGTGAGAAATATATTCAACGCCATCCTGAAGATGCTGGTAAAGTAAAAGAACTCTTGGGTAAAATCTTTTTCTAATTTCGAATAACAAATAGCCTACGCCCAGCCGAGGCTATTTATAGTGGTCTACTAAACCCGGACACCCATTTAAGGCGAGAATGCTTGCAATAACAGAGGTGCCCGATGGCCAAACAACGTAGTTCCTTTTCCACTAAAGGCGCACCGCATCTGGGTTGCAGTCGCTTCGACAAGGAAAGTCACGTCGGGTAATAATGGGAAAAAGGGGTTCAATCCATCCCCTTTTCGAGCCCTCTAGTAGAGAAAAGCTGGGGCGATTTATCACAAAGCACCCAACGGCCAGTTCATTTACGCTTAAAAAAGTACCGCATCACGTCAGTATCACTGTCTTCATCCAGCCAGAAACTGTCGACAGTTTGCCAGTTAATAACACGAACCTCGTCGCCCAGCTTTGCGGCCAACTTCAAGGCGGTTTGCTTTTCGCCGTCATAGAGGACCGAATAGGCAAACACGGATGTACCGTCTTTCACGGTTCCTCTGTTTTCGCCATGTTCGCAAACAGGGGTGGCTATGGAAAAAGTTACTACATCAACATTGAACTTCAGCGCGATGGTATGGAGTGAACATGCAGAAAGATCCACCATCCATGGCGTCTTTTTATAATGCTCAGAATGAAAGCTGACCGTTTTACCGAAATCAATCACCCAGTCGCCGCGCAATCGCTCTTGTGCTTTGCGCATGTCAGGGCCTGCATAGTCCTCGCCGGCCGGTGCAGTGTTTATGCCGGCTATCAGAACACACAGGATCAGTAAACATTGCCGAGTTTCCAACGTTCCGTTCACTCGGCTAATTCGTCCACACCAGCCCTGCCACCAACTGCTTACACAAGCTTTCAAGCTACACTCGGCCCTATCTAGGCTCACGGAACAGTTCAAAAAAACCACCTAACCTTCTCGCCATGGCAAAAAAAACGCCACAACTTTATTAGTCGACTCTAAATTCGAGCAGTTAATTAAATGCGCCCCATTTTCGGCCCGACACAACTTAATTATCATGCATCAGTTTGCTACCCGCCTGAAATACTCTCTGATAGAGGGCAAAGGTTCTGGGCTGACCCAGTAAGTATTGGCGTCAATAAATGTAAGTTTGACGGTAGATGGACCGCTATCCACTTGGTTCTGAATTATCGTCACGGCGCTGTCGGAACAGGACAGTATTTTGTACGGCACAACACTCTGTTCAAATACAAAAGGGTAGGTTTTTCCGTCGATTTTCATTTTGATAGCGGGAGCACTGTGTGAGAGCATCTCCGTTGCGCTGTAAGTCACTTTCAATATACCTAACGCTTGGTTCAAAAATTGAGTATTTTTCGACGTTAGCTGTGCCTTCTCAATATTGTAGGCCATGCTTAATTCTTTTGATGATTGCCATGTTCCAACAATTTCCGGGCAGGCCATTGCGCTGCTCATGGAGAACAGGCCAACAAGAGCGGCGAGTAATTTTGCGCAGCCGTTCACTGTAATTTAGCCATAATCATATTGCTCCTCCTGACAGATCGCCGAAGAGAAATCGCTGTTACTCGGAATAACTTTACCAATCGAATAAAATTATTAAAAATCAAATAAAAAATTCCGCTTTTCGGGCATCCCTGCAACCTCACCAACCGACGCTAGCAATTAAAAATAAAATATATAAATCTCTAAAAATAGTGCGACCACTCTTTCAAATTTAAGCAAGCGTAGACAATTCAAAAGCAAACACGTTACGCACGCTAAATCTCTGCAGCACCTACATTTTCCAAGAGCTTCCTACGCAACCCGTGAATATCAACCCCCTCCCCCACCAACGCTTTCTTCACGATATAAAACAACCGCGGCATCAAATAAACCAAGATAAAGCGTTCATCCTCCCGCCACTTCAGTACGTTCTCCCACGTAACAATCCCATTGGATGTTTCCGAGCCAACCGCAATGCCTTCCGGTTTCAGTTCCAGCCACTGTTCTAGTTGAATCGCGCGGTATTTTCGGTAGTTACGGCGGCCGTTGTAGGGCACCCAGATAAAGTGGCTTACAAGGAACAGCAGTGTGCCGCCGAGGAGCCCGCCGATAGCGCCAGCGGCAACGTCTTGCAGGACGGTTGCACCGAACAGACCGCCAAGCACGCCTAGGCTGGCGATTAGGAGCAGCAGTGCGTAGCGGCGTTTACGGGTGGGGATGGCGGAGAGTTTTACGGCGGCGACGTAGTCTTCTTCCGTGATCAAGTAACTTACTTTCATCCGTGAATCTCAACGTTGGGGAGTGGCGAAACGTTGGGGGCATTAAACGCTGACGAGCCGGCAACGCTCAAGCGCGAGGGGTGAAAAGGTGGGACTAGTTGGCAGGGTTTAGGCGTTGAATGTCGGTCGGGGCGCTGGGCGGTAAATGCAGAAAACGGGGCGCTGTTTGGGCACTCCGTTTTTCAACTTTTATTCAAGGCGTCTGCTATTGCCCTTTGGCGGCCGTTTCAATTAGCTGCGCTACGGTTTTGGGGTTTGAAACCATCACTACATGGGAGGCGCCTTTCACTACAACGGTCTGCTTGGAGTGGCTGCGCTCGGCCATAAATTTCATGGCTTGGGGCGGGATGTTTTTGTCGGCGTCGCCGTATACCCAGTAGGAGGGAATGGTTTTCCAGGCGGGTTCGCTGGCTGCTTCGTTAAGGGCCACGTCGGTGATGGGGCGTTGGGTGGCAGCCATTAGTTGAGCGTCGGCTTTGTTTACGTCGGCGGCGAATTGGTCGTGGAATTTGGCTTGTTGGATGTACAGGTCGTTGCCGCCTTCCGCCAGGGCAACTGGTGGCGCCAAGGTTGGCCCTAGGGTGCTGCCGGGGTATTTGCCGCTTAGGGCCACGGCACTTTCGCCGACGTCGGGGGCAAAGGCCGCTACGTAGACCAGGGCTTTGACGTTGGCTTGGCCGTAGGCCGCTTCGCTGATTACTGGACCACCGTAGGAGTGACCGACTAATACCACTGGGCTCTGGATGCTTTTGAGCACAGAGGCCACGGATTGCGCGTCCGTTTTTACGCTGCGCAGTGGATTGGCGGCAGCGACTACTGGGTAGCCGTCTTTTTCCAGGATTTTGATCACGCCGTTCCAGCTGGAGGAGTCGGCAAAGGCGCCGTGCACCAGCACGATGGTGGGTTTGTTGTCGGCCAACGCCGAGGTGGTGACAGCCGCAGACAACGCTAGGCCGGCGAATAATTTAGTCAGTTTCATAACGGGTCCTTCCTCTAACTGGGGGTGCGGTCGCGGCAGGTTGCCGCGACGCTAAGGGGCGATGGCGCGTACTTATTTACTCGCAGTCAGGGCGTTGTAGCTGGTGAACAGGTTGCGGTAGTCGGGAATGTGGTTAGCGCACAGGGTGCCCAGGCCTTCGATGTCGTTGCGCCAGTCGCGGTGCAGTTCACAGGCCACGCCAAACCAGTTCATCAGTTGCGCACCGGCAGCGGACATACGGTTCCATGCGGCATCGCGGGTCATTTCGTTGAAGGTGCCGGAAGCGTCCGTTACCACGAACACGTCGAAACCTTCTTCGAGGGCGGCCAGTGCTGGAAAGGCGACGCACACTTCGGTTACTACGCCAGCGATGATCAGCTGTTTCTTGCCGGTGGCTTTGATGGCTTTCACGAAGTCTTCGTTGTCCCAGGCGTTGATTTGGCCAGGGCGGGCGATGTACGGCGCGTCGGGGAACATGGCTTTCAGTTCCGGCATCAGCGGGCCGTTGGGGCCGGTTTCAAAGCTGGTGGTGAGGATGGTAGGCAGCTTGAAGAACTTGGCCAGATCGGCCACGGCCAGCACGTTGTTTTTAAATTTGTCCGGTTCGATATCACGAACCAGAGAGAGCAAACCAGCCTGGTGATCGACCAGCAGAACCACAGCGTTGTCTTTGTCCAGACGGTTGTATTTGTAAGAAGTAGTCATGGTGCGTTCCTCGCTTTCTGATTGGGGTGCCGAGCGTTCGGCTTGAGTTTGCTTTGTGTCGCCGCGCTGTGTTCGCGGCATGGACAAAGCTTAAATTCAGCACCCTTGATGCACTAGATAGCGAAAATTGCCTCCAGCGTTCTGTTTTTAGAACGATAGAAATCAGGCTTGGCATAGCCGGCAGGAGACGCCGGTAACTGAAAGGGGAAGTTGGTGTAAGCCGTAAGTACCTTTAGCTGGCGTTTTAGCGCAGCCGATGCTTGTGCAGCAGCCTATAAAAAGTGGGCCGTGAGATGCCAAGCATGCGTGCGGCCACGCTCATGTTATTGCCGTAGCGCGCCAGTGCGTCGCTTAGGGCTTGGCGCTCGGCGTTGCATTTGTAGACGTCTAGGGTGGCAAGCGGTGGCCGGGTGTCTTGGCTATCGAGCATGTCGAGCATGGCGTTTCTGCCCCCTGGCATCCGTTGGATTTTTTTCCGATTAAAAACAAGCGTTTTGGCGCCCTGTTTGAACGCTAGCAAGTTTTTTGACGGCGCTTGGATGCTTTTCTTATAAGCAACGCGCCGCAGCCGATAAAAAGGTTCCCTCCGTCTATAAGAACATTCCGAGATTAGCGCCTTGCCATTCCTGTAATTGCTTGGCATAAACGCTGGGCCAACAAAAAATGCACAAGGATTGTTCCCATGAGAGTTGTGAAGCGGTTGTTGCTTCTGGTGGTGCTCGCCGTTTTGGCGCTGCTCGCCGTGGTGCTGTATTACATCGCCAATCCCAACTTGCCGGCGTATGAGCAGCCCAGCCAGCTGCATTACTTGCAGCAGTGGACGCCCGAGGCGCGGCAGACCTACTACTACACGCCGCAGGGCACCGAAGTTAAGGGCCTGCGCTATGAGTGGTTTACGGCGCTGGAATTGCCGTTTTCCGAGGCCAAGCTCGCCGCGCCCGAGTACCTGGCGCGCTTTGGCTTTTTGACTGAGCCCAATCAACAACCGACCGCGCTGAACCCCGGCAATTTGCCGGTGGGTTTTGCCCGCCATGTGGAAGACGACACCGGCGCGCAGTTGCTGGATATCAGTTGCGCCGCGTGCCACACCGGCGAGCTGCGTTTTAAGGGGCAGGCGGTGCGTATTGATGGCGGCGCAGCGCTGCATTCGCTGGCCTCTACCGTGCCCACATTAAAGGGTGGCAGTTTTGGTCAGGCCTTGGGCATGAGCCTGGCGTTCACCTATTACAACCCGATCAAATTCACCCGCTTTGCCAAGACCGTACTGGGCGATAAGTACCCCGAAGGCCGCGATCAGTTGCGCGCGGACGTAAAGGTAACGCTTAACCGCATTTTGTCGCAGGCCTGGAATGACACCCACCGTGGCCTGTACCCCACCGAAGAAGGCTTTGGCCGTACCGATGCCTTTGGCCGCATTGCCAACAGTGTGTTTGGTGATGCCATCGACCCGAGCAATTACCGCGTCGGCAATGCGCCGGTGAGTTACCCGCAGTTGTGGGATATCTGGAAGTTTGATTGGGTGCAGTGGAACGGTTCGGCCATGCAACCAATGGCGCGCAATATTGGTGAAGCGCTGGGCGTGGGGGCTTCGGTAAAGCTGTTCGAGGACAACAATGGCCGAGTGCCCGAGGCCGAGCGTTATGCCTCCAGCGTACGGGTGCGTGACCTCTATACCCTGGAAGAAACCCTTAAGCAGTTGAAGCCGCCGACCTGGCCGGAGCCGGTGTTGGGCAAGGTTAATATCGAGCTGGCCAGCCGTGGTCATGCGCTGTTTCAAGAGAACTGCGCTTACTGCCATGCACCGGATCCAAGGCCTGTCGACAAGCGCATGGCGCCGACTCGCGACCCTGAATGGCATATGCGCATTGTGCCCATCAGCATCATCGGCACCGACCCGACGACCGCCGATAACATCGCCGACCACCGCTTCAATATCAGCAAGCTGGGCTGGAGTAAGGAGCAGTTGAGCAAGCTGGGCGTGAAGCTGTTTGACGGCAAGTTGGAAGACCTGAACTTCCGTAGCATTTCCAGCGCCAAGGGCCTGGCCTACGTGACCGCTTATGTGGAGAACCGCGCGTATCAGGATGCCGGCATCAGCGGCGAAGAACGCTGGAAGATGGATGGTTACGGCCTGCCCATCGGCGTACAGGAAAAACGTGGCTACAAGGCGCGGCCGTTGGATGGCATCTGGGCAACGCCGCCGTTCTTGCATAACGGTTCGGTGCCGACGCTGTTTGAACTGCTGTCGCCGGTGTATGAGCGGCGCAGTGACTTTTGGGTCGGCAACCATGAGTACGACCCCGAGCGCGCCGGCTACCGCAGCGAAGAATTCGACGGCGGCTTTTTGTTCAAGACAAGCGTCACCGGCAATAGCAACCAAGGCCATGAATTCCGCGATGGGTGCCGCCAACAAGGGGTGATTGGACGTGGCTTGCAGCCCAATGAACGGCTGGCGTTGATCGAGTACCTCAAAGTGCTTGGCAACCCGGCGTTGGAAAGCCAGTTGCAGCCGGTCACTCCGGCGCCCTGGAACCCTGGCCCGAGCTGCCAGGGTGGTTCTGTGCAGGCCAGTAACTAACGACAAGGAGGCCGGGCGCCCTGCCCGGCTCTGCCACTGCTCTTACAAGGATTCGCTTAATGCTTAAACGCTTCTGGCTGTGGCTGGGCCGTGTGCTTGGCAAACTGGTGTTGTTTCTGGCGGTGGTCGGCCTCGGTGGCTGGGGCATTGCCGAGCTGTATTACGCCTGGAAATTTTCCGGCCCGGTGTCGGCTGAGGAACAGATTCCGCCCGGCGAAGCGGCGATGACCCGCGGCATTATTGAAGATGCCATTCGGGTGGTCGAGCAGCATAAAGACCAGACCCGCGTGCTGCGCGATGCCCATGCCAAAGCACATGGCTGTGTGAAGGCTGAGGTCACGGTGCTGCCGGAACTGAACGGCGAATTGCGCCAGGGCGTGTTTAGCGAGCCGGGTAAAACCTGGCAGGCGTTAATGCGTTTATCCAACGGCAATGCGTACCCGCAATTTGACCGCGTGCGCGATGCCCGCGGTATGGCGATCAAGCTGTTTGATGTGCCGGGCGCCAAGCTCATGAGTTCGCCGGCAGTGGCGGGTGAACAGGACTTTGTAATGTTCAATCACCCATCGTTTTTCGTCAGCGACGTGGCCGAGTACCAGAGCAACTTCAAGGCCCAGGCCAATGGCCAACAGGTGCTGGCATTCTTCCCGAGTTGGGACCCACGCAGCTGGCAGGTTCGTCATCTGACCATCGCCCTGAAAACCCTGGCGCCGGCGCCGGACAGCCCGGTGGCGACCACCTACGACTCGGTCGCGCCGTTCAAGTTTGGCCCGCACAACATCAAATACCGCGTGGTGCCGGCGCCGGAGCGTTGCCCGGCGTATACCTTGCCGAAAGTGAATACCGACATGCCCAACTTCCTGCATGACGCGCTGTATCAACAGCTGTCGCTGGACCGCGTGCCGGCGTGTTTCGAGCTGCAAGTACAGCGGCAGAACCCGGACTATTACATGCCGCTGGAAGACACCAGCATCGAATGGAGCGAAGCGGTTTCGCCGTTTGAAACGGTGGCGACCATCAAGGTGCCGGCGCAGGATTTTGATAGCACCGAGCAGACCATTGCCTGTGACAACCAGTCGTTTAACCCCTGGCATGCGTTGCCGGAGCATCGGCCATTGGGTGGGATTAATCGGTTGCGTAAGGCGGTTTACGAGGCGGTAAGTGCTTACCGGCATCAGCGCAACCAGCAATAACGCATCGTAGCCGGCCCTCACCCCCAGCCCCTCTCCCGCAAGCGGGAGAGGGGAGCCGACCGAGTTCCGTTGTGGGCTAACTCGCTCGCGGCCCAATCCCCTCGCCCGCTTGCGGGAGAGGGTGCCCGAAGGGCGGGAGAGGGGCTTTTGATCAAAAAAACCTGCCCCCTTTATCAGTTTTGCGACTTTTTTATTCTTTTCAGCGACTTTGTTGTGACTCCTGAGTCAGGTGCAGCCTCAACACCCTGAAGGCCACAGTAGCGAAGACTCGCTCCAGCGGCCGCTTACTGTTTGGGACCCATCGGAGAAACAACCCCATGAACACCCCGCTCCGTGTTAACGAAGCTTTGTTGATCGCTCACCGTGCATTTCAACCTTTTCAATGCGTCGCCTGGGCGCCACAAGATGGCACTGGCGAATTCAATTTTTCCGTCATCGATCGCACCAATACGCGCCTACTGGGCCGCGCCCAAGTATCCGCCAGCGCATTCACCGACCCAGCCAAACTGGAAAGCCTGCTACAACAATCGCGGGCTGAGTTGAACAGTCAAGGTTACGACCTTGAGCCATGGCAAATGAGCGCTTAAGCGCCCTATCAGCCACACCCCTGCGGGCAGCCTTCGAGCTGCCCGCAGTCGTTTCTGCCGCGCCAATTGCTGCGCAAATACTCCGAACCTAACTCCCTGCCCTGCCGTCTACTTTTCATCACCAGACAGGCAGGACGTCTCCCATGTTTTCCACCCTGAGCCACTTGCAATGACCGCCTTTGATTGGCAGCGGATGCTGATCGACGAGCTGCCGGCCACGTTCCTGTTTGAGGTGACGGTGCGCACGCTGTTTGCCTACTTGGTGGTGTTTAGCTTTCTGAAGATTTCCGGGCGCCGTGGCGTGCGGCAGCTGTCGCTGTTCGAGCTGGTGGTGATCCTCACCCTCGGCTCAGCCGCTGGCGATGTGACCTTCTACGACGACGTGCCATTGCTGCCGGTGGCGGTGCTGTTTGCCACGCTGCTGCTGATGTACCGCGTCACCACCTACAGCATGGAACGTTTTCCACGCTTCGGAGATTGGCTGGAGGGCAAACCGGCGGTAATCATCAAAGATGGCGTGTGCGATGTGCCGACGCTGGAGGGCAAGAATATTTCCACCGACGAGTTCTTTATGGAGCTGCGTCAGAAAGGCGTGGAACACCTCGGCCAGGTGCGTATTGGCATCATGGAAGTCAACGGTGACGTAAGCCTGTATTTCCAACCCGAAGACCGATTGCGTGCCGGCTTATCGGTGTTGCCCAGCCCGTTGCGCCAGCAATATCGTCAGGTGCCCACCGCCGGTCTATATGCCTGCACCGCCTGCGGCAACACCACTCCCCTGCAAGCCGGCGAAAGCCGCACCTGTACCCGCTGCGACCATCAAGAATGGAGCGAAGCGATCAGCACCCCGATGCATTCCCCGGCATAACGAGGCAGCGATTATGAACAGCGTGGTAAACCCTGAAGTATTGCCGTTGGCCAAGGGCAAACGGCCGCTGCCCACTGATGAGGATGTCGACACCGGCACCCTGCTCTGTCCAGCGCTACCGCCGGATTTGCATTATGTCGACGACAGCCAACCGGGGTTTCGCCGGCGCAAACTGCGCGGCAAATTCGTTTACTTCGACCTCGACGGCGAGCGCATTACCGACGCCGATGAAGTGCAGCGCATCAACAAGCTGGCGATTCCCCCGGCCTATCAGGACGTGTGGATTTGCCCCGACCCCAAGGGTCATTTGCAGGCCACCGGCCGCGACGCGCGCGGACGTAAACAGTACCGCTACCACCCACGCTGGCGCGAGATTCGTGACGCCGACAAATACGAGCGCCTGCTCGAGTTCGGCCGCGCTCTGCCCAAGTTACGCACGCGCATCGACGAACATTTGCAGCTGCCGGGCTTAGGCCACGACAAGGTGGTGGCCACCGTGGTCGCGCTGCTGGATTCCACCCTGATTCGCGTCGGCAATACGCAGTACGCGCGGGACAATAAATCGTTCGGCCTCACTACCCTGCGCAACCGTCACGTCGAAGTTAAGGGCACCGGTATTCGCTTTAACTTCCGTGGCAAAAGCGGCGTGGAGCATGAAGTCAGCCTGCAACATCCGCGCTTGGCGCGCATTGTTCGCCGCTGCCTGGAACTGCCCGGCCAGCATTTGTTTCAGTACCTAGACGACGACAAACAACGCCGCGTGGTGACCTCCTCGGACATCAACCAATACCTGCAAGAACAGAGCGGCGAAGACTTTACTGCCAAGGACTACCGCACCTGGGCCGGAACGGCGCTGGCGCTGGACCAACTGCGGCAATTGCCGTTTGAAGAACGCTCTGCCACCGAGCAGAAACGCGTGGTCAATGAAGTGATCAAAAGCGTGGCCAGCCAGTTGGGCAACACTCCGGCCATTTGCCGCAAATGCTACGTGCACCCTGCGGTGTTAGAGGCGTTTGTGGCCGATGAGCTAAGCAAGCTGGGTAAGCCCCGTACCCGCAAAGGCCTGCGCCCCGAGGAAGTGACGTTGATGCGCTTTTTGGAAATGGTGCAGGCGGATAGCGCGACCACCAAGCCCTAGGAGCCGTTTCCCGTCCGCGTAGAAGGTTGTTGGGGAAATCGCTGGTGCGCGCAGCACACCCTACGGGCTCTACTGGCAAGATCTGTGGGCTTATTGTCATTGTTGCCAAGCCCTTCGCGCGACAGAATGGCACCATCGTTTTCGAGGTGCCGCTTTGATGGCCAAACAATCCCCCCTGGAATCCCTGCGCACGGTCGCTTGCCTGGTGTACCCGCAGGTGATGAGCCTGGACGTCACCGGGCCGATGCAGGTGCTCGCCTCCGCCAACGTTGAGCGCGGCCGCCAGGGCTTGCCGGCGTTTTATGAATTGCTGCTGGTGGGCGCCGATCTCAATCCCGTCGCGACGTCGGCCGGTATGCGTCTGTGCGTCGACCGCCCTTGGCATGAGCTGGACATATCTGGCGTGGACACCTTGTTGGTTCCCGGCGGCCTGGGGGTTGATGAGCAAACGCAAGACCGCGAGCTGCTGGCCTGGCTGCACCGCGCGGAACCGCAGGTACGCCGCCTGGGGTCGATCTGCTCCGGCGCGCTGATTCTGGCGGCAGCCGGCGTATTGGATGGACGCCAGGCCACTACCCATTGGGCCGACGTGGATGAGCTGCGCAGCTGCTACCCAAATGTGTTGATTGAAAGCGATCGCCTGCACACCTACGACCCGCGTGATCAGGACGGCGACAGTCATGTGTTTACCTCAGCCGGGGTGACCGCAGGCATCGACTTGGCCCTCGCGCTGGTAGAGGCCGATCTGGGCCGCGCCATGGCCTTGAGCGTGGCGCGGCGCCTGGTGATGTTTTTGCGCCGCCCCGGTGGCCAGAGCCAGTTCAGCGCCCTGCTGACGCCGGAGCCGAGCCGGGTGCCGCGCCTGGCCGCCTTGCTGGATTGGTTGCCGGCCAACCTCGGCGCCGAGCTGTCGCTGGAGGCCTTGGCGCAGCAGGCCAAGCTGACGCCGCGCACCCTGTCGCGGGTGTTTACCCAAGAACTGGGGATGGGCCCTGGGCAGTATGTGGAGCGCCTGCGTTTGGAAGCGGCGCGGGCGTTATTGCAGGATGCCCAGGCCTCGATAGGCACCGTGGCGCGGCTGACCGGCTTTGGTCATGCGGAAAATTTGCGCCGCACCTTTCATAAACACCTCGCCGTCAGCCCACAGGAATATATGCAGCGCTTTGGCGGTGGCAGCCCGGCTGAAGCTCTCGGCCCGCGCCTGGGCGCGGGCGACGGTAATCATCCTAGAACCACCGTCATTCCCGCTTAGGCGCGGTTGCCGAATCGCAAGCCACCCGCCGTATCTAGCCCAATCTAAGGACCTCACCATGCTCGAACTACGCCCCAACTGCGAATGCTGCGACCGCGACCTGCCACCGGACTCGGTAGACGCGCGCATCTGCACCTTTGAATGCACCTTCTGCCGCAGCTGCGCCGAAACCCACTTGGCCGAAAGCGGCTGCCCCAACTGCGGCGGCGAACTGCTGCAACGGCCACGTCGACCGGCGGCGAAGTTGCTGAACAACCCAGCCTCGACCGAACGCGTGCTCAAGCCTTCAGGCTGCGCCAAAGCCGGCTAAACCCACCTCCTCCCGCAAGGAAACCACCATGTTGCTGCTGCGCAATGCGTCCGTTCGCCTGCTGTTTGGCGGCCAGGCGCTGTATTGGTCTTGTTCGTTGATTGGTATCACCCTGACCTCGCTGGTCGGCCTGCAACTGGCGCCAACCAATGTGCTGGCGACGCTGCCGCTGGCATTGTTGGTATTGGGTAATTTGCTTGCCGTACAGCCGCTGTCGCTGTTTATGCAACGCCGCGGGCGGCGGCCTGGGCTAATGCTCGGCGCGGCAGGTGGCGTGGCGGGCGGCTTGCTGTGTGCGCTGGGCGTCGGTATTGGCGACTTTACCGTGTTCTGCCTCGGCGCCTTGCCCATTGGCGCGTACCAGGCCTCGGCCATGTACTACCGCTTTGCCGCGTTGGAGTCAGTGGACGACAGCCAAAAAGGCCGCGCCACTGCCTATGTCATCAGTGGCGGCGTACTCGCCGCACTGCTCGCCCCAAGCCTGGCGCTGTGGTCACGTAATGCCTTGAGCACGCCCTATATGGGCGCCTATTTAATGATTGCAGCCTTGGCGGCGCTTGGCTTGGTGCTGGTCAGCCAGTTGCACGAAGGCGCTGCGCCGGCGCCGGGTAAAGCAGGCCTGGCGGCCATGCGTGAACTGCTGGCACGGCCCTTGGTGCGTGCAGCTATCGCCACCACCGCCATCGGCCATGGCCTGATGATTCTGGTGATGAACGCTACGCCGCTGGCTATGAGTTTTTGCGGCTTTGATGTGGCCACCAGCGCCGGGGTGATTCAGTGGCACATGCTTGGCATGTTTCTGCCGGCGTTTATTGCCGGGCCGTTGGTGGACCGCCTGGGCAGTCGCCGGGTAGCGGTGGGCGGCGGCAGCATCTTATTGAGCAGCGCGGTGGTAGCGCTGTCCGGCCTAAGCCACCCACACTTTTTAATCAGCTCGTTTTTGCTCGGCCTGGGCTGGAACCTGGCGTTGATTGCCGGCACAACATTGTTGGCCGAAGGCCATAGCCCGGCCGAACGCGGGCAAGCGCAAGGCTTGATGGAACTGGTCAATGGTTCGGTGGCGGCTTGTGCTTCGTTTGCCTCTGGCGCCTTGATTACCGGGCTGGGCTGGGCGGCGATCAATATTGGCGTATTGCCGCTGGTGGGCGTCGCGCTGTTGATGTTGCTGCCCGCTCGTAGGACGGCCGCTGCGTAGCTTGGATCGGTCCGCGTTGGGTGAACAAAGCGAGACTCAACAGGCACAAAAAAGGCGACCCTCGGGTCGCCTCAGCCGTCTGACACCGCCTTCACAGTGGCTGCGAAGGTGGCGTTTTATTCAGGAAAGCATCACTTTTTGCCGAGCTTTTTCAGCTCTTCATCGCGCAGCTCGCGACGCAGAATCTTGCCGACGTTAGTGGTTGGCAATACGTCGCGAAATTCCACGGCTTTCGGCACTTTGTAGCCAGTGACATTGGCGCGCATATGTTCCATCACCTGCTCTTTGGTGACGGTAGCGCCTGGTTTGACCACCACGAAAATCTTGATCGCTTCACCCGACTTTTCATCCGGTACGCCAATAGCGGCGCACTGCATAACGCCTGGCAGGGTAGCGAGCACGTCTTCCAGTTCGTTGGGGTAGACGTTAAAGCCAGACACCAGAATCATGTCTTTTTTGCGGTCAACGATGCGCAGGTAGCCGTCTTCCTGAATCAGGCCGATGTCGCCGGTTTTCAGCCAGCCGTCGCTGTCGAGGATTTCGTCGGTGGCTTCCTGGCGCTGCCAGTAGCCTTTCATTACTTGCGGGCCTTTGACGCATAGCTCGCCCACCGCGCCGATTTCCAGTTCTTTGCCATCATCGTCGATGACTTTGCACAGGGTCGACGGCACCGGAATACCGATGGTGCCCAGTTGGATGGCATTGAAGGGGTTAACCGTGGCCACCGGGCTGGTTTCGGTCATGCCGAAGCCTTCGCACACGGCGCAGCCGGTCACTTCTTTCCAACGCTCAGCCGCGGCTTGTTGCAGGGCCATGCCGCCGGAAACGGTCAGTTTCAGCGCGGAGAAGTCGAGGCGGCGGAAGGCTTCGTTGTGGCACAGGGCAACAAACAAGGTGTTCAGGCCAACAAAGCCGGTGAACTTGAACTTGGACAGGTCGCGAACCATGGTCGGCAGGTCACGCGGGTTGGTCACCAACACGTTATGGCCGCCGAGCAACATCATGGCCATGCAGTGAAAGGTAAAGGCATAGATGTGGTACAGCGGCAGTGGCGAAACCACCACTTCACAACCTTCATTAAGGTTGGCGCCCATCAGTTGCTTAACCTGCAGCATGTTGGCGATCAGGTTGCGGTGGGTGAGCATCGCGCCTTTAGCCACGCCAGTGGTGCCGCCGGTGTATTGCAGTACGGCGATATCGCTGCTCTGTGGGCTGGCTTCTTTTACGGTCTGGCCACGGCCTTTGGAGAGCGCGTCGTTGAGCTTGATGGACTGCGGCAGGTTATAGGCCGGCACCATCTTCTTCACGTACTTGACCACGCTGTTGACCAACAGGCGCTTAAGCGTTGGCAGCATGTCGCCGACTTCGGTGACGATCACGTGCTTGACGCCGGTTTTCGGCAGCACGACTTCGGCCAGGTGGGCCATGTTGGCCAGGCAGATCAGCGCTTTGGCGCCGGAGTCGTTGAATTGGTGTTCCATTTCCCGCGCGGTATACAGCGGGTTGGTGTTGACCACTACAAGGCCTGCGCGAATGGCGCCGAACACGACAACTGGGTATTGCAGAACGTTCGGCAGTTGCACGGCGATACGGTCGCCAGGCTGCAGATCGGTATGTTGTTGTAGGTAGGCGGCAAAAGCACCCGACAACTCGTACATCTCACCGTAGGTGAGCGACGTGCCCATATTGCTGAAGGCCAGCTTGTTGGCGAAGCGTTCGCAAGACTGTTTCAGTACCGTTTGAATATTCGGGTACTGATCGGGGTTGATTTCGGCAGCAACCCCAACAGGGTACTTATCCTTCCAGAAATTTTCGATCATGGAAGCCCACTCCTAAGCAACAGCTAATCTTCACCGCGCAATGACGGATGTTTTTTGTGATTTTCGTGTGTTCTGGCCGTGCTGGCAGGCCAAAAAGCGGGCCGAGATTAGCAGCTTTGACGGGGGGCGACCAGCACCAAACATGGCCTTACCGGTCAAAAAAATGACCGAGAGCTAGGCTTTCGGTCACGTTTAAAACAAAACCGGGTTAAAGCCAGGCAGCGGCTCCAACCCTAGGCTTTTAGGCGATGTCGCGCAATTCGCGGCGCAGGATTTTGCCCACCGGGGTCATGGGCAGCGACTCGCGGAAGACGATGTGCTTGGGCACTTTGTAGCCGGTGAAGTTTTCTTTGCAGTAAGCCTTGAGTTCTTCGGCGGTCAGACCACCCTCGCGCGCCACCACAAACAGCTTTACCGCCTCGCCTGACTTCTCGTCCGGCACACCAATCGCGGCGCAGCTCGCCACTTTCGGGTGAGCCATGACCACGTCTTCGATCTCGTTGGGGTAAACGTTAAAGCCGGAGACGATGATCAGGTCTTTTTTGCGGTCGACGATGCGGGTAAAGCCGTCCGGGTCGATAACCGCGATGTCGCCGGTTTTCAGCCAGCCCTCAGCATCCAGCACCTCGGCGGTGGCTTCTTCGCGCTGCCAGTAGCCTTTCATTACTTGCGGGCCTTTGATGCACAGCTCGCCGCGCTCGCCCAATGGCAGCTCTTGGCCATTGTCATCGATCACCTTGAAGGCCGTGCCGACTACAGGCAGCCCCACAGTGCCTAGGCGGGCTTTTTCGCCATACGGGTTGGTACTGGCGACCGGCGAGGTTTCCGTCAGGCCATAACCTTCAACCACGGTGCAGCCGGTAATCGCCTGCCAACGCTCGGCGGTGGCTTTAACCAACGCGGTGCCACCGGAGTTGGTGACCTTGAGGTTGGAGAAATCGACGTTCTTGAACTCCGGGTGTTCCATCAAGGCGACAAACAAGGTGTTCAGGCCCAGCAGTGCAGAGAAGCGCCACTTTTGCAGTTCCTTAATAAAGGCCCCGATGTCGCGCGGGTTGCTGATCAGCACGTTGTGGTTGCCGTTGACCATCATCGACATGCAGTTCGCGGTGAAGGCATAGATGTGGTACAGCGGCAGCGGCGCGATCATCACTTCCTGCCCGGGTTGCATCAGCGGCCGGCCGTCTGGGCCATGCTGCGCAAGGCAGGCGTCAACCTGTTGCATGTTCGCCACCAGGTTGCCGTGGGTAAGCATGGCGCCCTTGGCTACACCGGTGGTGCCACCGGTGTATTGCAACACGGCGATATCGTCCAGGCCGACTTTCACCGGTTTCAGCGGCTGGCCACGGCCTTGTTTAAGCACATCTTTAAAGCTGATGGCCTGCGGCAGGTTGTAGTCGGGCACCAGCTTTTTAACGTGCTTGACCACGGTGTTGACCAACCAGCCTTTAAGCGCCGGTTGCAGGTCGCCCATTTTGGCTTCGATCAGGTAGTCGAGCTCGGTATCGGCCAACACTTCTTGCACGCGGCTACCGAACATATTCAGGTACACCAGGGCACGGGCGCCGGAGTCCTTGAACTGGTGACGCATCTCGCGCACGGTGTACAGCGGGTTGGTATTGACCACCACCAGGCCAGCACGCATGGCGCCGAACACCGCGATCGGGTAATGCAGCACGTTGGGCAACTGCACGGCGATGCGCTCGCCTGGCTTGAGGTCGGTGTGTTTTTGCAGGTAGCCGGCGAACGCAGCGGAAAGGCGGTCCAGCTCGGCGTACGTCAGGGTGACGCCCATGTTGGAGAACGCGGGCCGGTCGGCGTATTTCTTACAGGACCGTTCAAACACCTCAATCACCGACTTATAGGCACCCAGGTCAATCTCATTGGGGACGCCGGCGGGGCGTTTGTCGCTCCAGAATTCAGGTTGCATTATTTTTATCCTCGTTACCTGAGAGTGTCTGGCCCGCGCATTCGGGGCTGACGGGAACTTAGCAGCTCTGGCGCATAGCGCAAATACCAAAGGCAGCGTCATTTATTACGTGAATCTTGCTTAACTCGTAGTGGCAGACTAAACAACGCCGGGCTGGGACAACAGCAGACGTCGGCTCTACAATGCCCAACGTCCCGGCGCTGGTCTGTTGCGGTTTTGTACAGCAGCCGGGAACAGTGTTTGGCGCAGACAAGGAACGAGGACTGCCATGCTTCATGATGATTTCTGGCTCACCGCCAGTGACGCCCCACCGCTGTACGTCAACCGATGGTATGCCGCCCAGGCGCCAAAAGCGGTGGTGATGGTGTCCCATGGCATGGCCGAGCATGGCGGTCGCTATGCGCGCTTGGGCGAGGCACTGGTGGCCGCCGGTTACGAGCTGTATGCCCACGACCAACGCGGCCATGGCAAAACCGCGCAACGCGGTGTGCTAGGCATGTACGCCGAACACAATGGCTGGCAACGCGTGGTCAACGACCTGGCCAACCTCAATCACCATATCCGTCAGCAGCACCCCAATGTGCCGATCTTTCTGCTCGGCCACAGCATGGGCAGCTACATCGGCCAGGCCTACTTGATGCACCACAGCTGCAGCGTGCAAGGGGCCATTCTGTCGGGCTCCAACTACCAGCCGGTGGGCCTGTATAAAGCCGCCGCGGCCATTGCCCGCTTTGAGCGCTGGCGCCAAGGCGCGACCGGGCGCAGCGCACTAATCGACTTTTTGTCGTTTGGCTCATTTAACAAAGCCTTCAAGCCCAACCGTACCGCCTTCGACTGGCTCAGCCGCGACCCTGTGGAAGTGGACAAGTACGTCAACGACCCGCTATGCGGCTTTCGCTGCACTAACCAGCTGTGGATTGACCTGCTCGAAGGCATGCAGCAGATCACCCCGGTCAACAGCCTTAAACAAATCGACGCCCACCTGCCCTTACTGGTGATTGGCGGCGACCGCGATCCGGTGAGCGAGGGCAAACGCCTGGAACACCTCACCGCCGCCCTGCGCGAAGCCGGGCACAAAAACACATTGCTGAAACTGTACCCCGATGCCCGTCACGAGTTGCTCAACGAGACCAACCGCGACGAGGTCACCGCCGATTTGCTCGGTTGGCTGGAAAAAACCCTAAGCCTCAGCCGCCGCAGCCACCCCGAAAGCCAGGAGCCCGCATGAGCAGCAACAAAACCAGCACCAACACGCCCTACGCCGACCTTGAAGTAGGCCAGACCGCCAGCTACAGCAAAACCGTGGAAGAGCGCGATATTCAGCTGTTCGCGGCAGTCTCCGGCGACCACAACCCGGTGCACCTGGACGCCGAATACGCGGCCGGCACCATGTTTAAAGAACGCATCGCCCACGGCATGTTTAGCGGCGCGTTGATCAGTGCCGCCGTTGCGTGTGAGCTGCCAGGGCCGGGCACCATCTACCTGGGGCAAACCATGCGTTTTACCCTGCCGGTAAAGCTTGGCGACACCCTGACCGTGCGCTTGGAGATTCTGGAAAAGCTGCCGAAATTCCGCGTGCGGGTGGCCACTCGCGTATTCAACCAGCGCGATGAGTTGGTGGTGGATGGTGAGGCCGAGATTCTCGCGCCGCGTTCGCAGCAAACTGTCGCCTTGACCGAGCTGCCGCCGATCAACGTCGGCTAAGCATTCCCATGGTCGTAGGTTGGGTTGAGCCGAAGGCGAAGCCCAACATGGGCCAGCGGGACAACCGATACGCACCGACCTTTGTTGGGCTTCCTTCGTCAACCCACCCTACGGTTCCTTTGCCTCCCCCTCCTCTTCTACCCGCACACTCGCGGTCATGCCGGCGCTGAGCTGCACCTCGGGTGGCAATGGGTCGAGCTTGATGCGCACCGGAATACGCTGAGCCAGGCGCACCCAGTTAAAGGTCGGTTCCACATTGGCCAAAAGCTGCCCGTCGGGAATAGCGTTGCGGTCGGTAATGCCGCGGCTGATGCTTTCAATCCGTCCGGTCAGCGCTTGGCCTTCGCTCATTAGCCAAACCTTCACCGGTGCACCGACGCGAATGCGCGGCAGCTTGGTTTCTTCGAAATAGGCCTGCACGTAAAACGACTGCTCATCCACCAGGGCCATTACCGCTTGCCCGGCGTTGACGTAGTTGCCTTGGGCCAAGCGCAGGTTGGTGATTTGCCCGGTGCGCGGCGCACGCACTTCGCTGCGGGCCAGGTTGATTTGTGCCAGCGCTACATCGGCCTGGGCTTCGCGCAAGGAACCGCGGGCGATGTCAGCGGTGATCTGCGCATTTTCTTTGAGTTCGGCACTGATGGCTTGCGGCCCTAAGCTCGCACGGCGTTGCGCTTCGTGGTCGCGCAGGCGCAGTTGCTGCTGGCGGGTGTTGGCCACGGCCTGAGCTTTTTCCAGCGCGGCCTGGTAGCGCTCGCGATCAAGTTTGAACAGCACGTCGCCGGTTTTCACCTGGCCGTTGTCGTGCACTTTGAGGTCAACCACCCAACCGGATACATCGGGGGCAATCACCACCACATCGGCGCGAATCCGCGCATCGCGAGTCCACGGCGACAACATGTAATAGCGCCACAGGTCGTAGCCCGCCACCAGGGCTGCCGCCACCAAGCACAAGGTCACGATCACTCGCAGGGTAGAACGCATGCAGCTCTCCTATTTACCGTGGTTAACGGCTACCAACGTCCCGTAACCGCCACCAGGGCGGCCAGTACACAAACAAACAAGGCGGTGTCAAACAACGCCTCGTGCCAAATCCAGCGCGCTACACCCACGCGCTGCAAACCGAAGCGCAACAGCCCGGTGCACAGCAGCGCCAACAACACATAAATCAAAAAGGGGCTGAGCAATACGCCGCCCAACGCCCATTCACGCAAGCCCATGTCCAGCCTCCTCTGCCGCCGCGCCTGCGGGCGGCGTGTAGGGGTTAAGTTCCGATTGCTCGCACCATTGCTTCCAACTGAATTGCAGCTGCAATAGCGCAGCTTGGGCTAGACGACGGTCGATGCTAGCGCCTGACTCACTCAGGGCGCTGAGCAACTGCGCTACCGGTTGATCCAACGCGGTGACCGAATGCGCCTCCGGCCCCTCGAGCAACACCGGCTCCAGGCTGCGCATAAAACGCCGCTCAGCTTCAGTCAGGGCGGGCGATTGCGATACCTCCAGGCAGCGGCGCAGGTGCAGCAGTTCATCGCCAAGGTCGAGGCCACTGATGCCGTCGTCCCAGCGGCTACGCGATTGCGTCGGCAGCACCGGGTAATGCCGGGCCAGCTGCAGCAGGCGATCGGCCATACGCCCGCCAAACCAGTTTTCTGCGCCAGCCAGCGGCCGCTGGGTTAGGCGGCTAAGGTCGATAAGCATGGCGCGCAGCAAACGTTGGGCATGCCAGGCCGGATTACGCAGGCCAATCAGGCGGAAAATCTGCACGGCAAAACCCACACCGAGCACCATTGCCAACGCGGAATTTAGAAAGGACGCCACGTCAAAACGCATCAAATTTTGCGGCGCGCAGAGCACGATAAATTGCAGGCAAAAAGCCGTCGAGGTGCCCGCTATCGCCGGCTTTGTCATGCCCAGCGTGGCAAAGAACAACGGCACGCCCATGGCCAGGCACAGCAAGGCAAAACCGCTCAGCTGCGGCAATAACAGCTGGCCAACGATAAACGCCGGCGGGATGCAATAAAGGGTGCCACGCAGAAAACCCAGGCCAATCTGCGCGGCGTTTTCGCGGTTGGCGAATAGGCTGCAGAGCACGGCGGTCATGGTCAGGCCGCCAGTGGCGGAGGTCCAGCCGGTGGCCATCCAGAACGCGGCCACCAACAGAAACGCCAGCCCACTGCGAAAGCCATACAAGGAGGCCATCTGTATATCGCGGTGCCACGACATCGCGCGCGGCGCATCGGCAGGCGCTACGCCCTGCTCCACCGCTTGCAAGGTGTCATAGGCAGCCAACACCTGACGCACCAGCAGCGCCAGGCGGCCGAGGGAATACTGCTGCACCGCGGGCAGCTCAGGGTTATCAGCAGCGGCGATCAGCCGTTCACGCAGAGTGAGTAGCTGCGCAGTTTGTGGGTCGTTCAGCGCCTGCTGCACCTCCAGCAACCAGGGCTGCAACTGCTCGGCTTCGGCAGGCGTAAGCTGCCGCCATTGGCGGGCGACGCCACGGGCCAGGCGCAGTTGGGTCAGCAGGTCACGGCTCAGCACCCTTAGCGCTATCGCCCGCTGCCGACCGCGGTTGCCCTCAAACCAGGCATGCTCGCGCTGGGCATCCACCGCGACAATGCGGCCCAAGGCACCAAGCAGGCCCTGGCGCTCCTGCCGTTCGCCACTCAAGGCGGCCCGCGAGGCTTGAATGCCGGCCGCCCAGGCATCGCGCGCCTGCTTGGCCAGCAATTGCTCGACGCGCTGCGGCCATAGCAAGGCGCTGGCGAAGGTGGCGCAGACAATGCCCAGGGAGATTTCCGTACACCGCGCTACGGCTTGGTCAAACACATTCAGGGGGTTACTGATCGAGGGCAGCGCGATGATGATCACGGTGTAGCCGGCCAGCACAAAAGCATATGACCAAGCACTGCGCAGCAAGGTTGAGGCCGCCGTACAGATGCCCAACCAAGTCGCCAGCACCAGCAAGAACAGCCAGGGCGTTTGCGCAAAAAACGCCATCACCACCACCGCCATCACCGTGCCGACTAACGTGCCGCACAAGCGCGCCAGGCCCTTTTGCACCACCATGCCCGACAGCGGCTGGGCGACGATCACCGCCGTCATCAACGCCCATTGCGGCTGCTCCAGGCCAAAACGCATCGCGCACCACAACGCCAGGCCAGCGCCTAAAAGGGTTTTGAGCGCAAATTTAACCGCGGGAATTTCAGGCGCAAAAAACGCCTGCAACAGAGTGCGCACGGGTGAGACCTGTCAGGGAATACCTATGCACGATAGCTGCAGAGCGAGGAAAAAGGCACGCCTTACCGAGCCAAATCGCAGGCAAAAAAAATGGGCAACCTAAGTTGCCCAAAAGCCTTGCGTGCCCGTGAAACCGTAGTGACCGCTTACTGCTGTGCTTTGTGCTTGCGGATGTCGCTACGGATAAACCAACCAATACCTGCAAAAAACGCGAACATCAGGCCCACTGTTGCCAGACCTGCGAATACTGCAACGTCGAAAAACATAGGAGCCTCCAGATGTGCCCGTTGAAAGAATGAGCACAGGATAGGCATCGGCTTTGTGGTGGACGTTGATCTGAGTCAACGGCAATTGAGGTGACGGACGCGTCGCGGGAAAAAACTGAGGTCGCCGCTAGACAGCGGCAACGCGAAGGGGGTGGTTTACGGTTTTTTCGGTTTGTTCTTGGGCTTTTTCTTTTTCGCCTTGCTAAGCGGCATGGCTTGTTCGAAGGCGTCGCGCACTTCGTTCAAGCGTTTGTCTTTGATGTCGTGAATACGCTTGTCGCGCTCGGCGGCGAAGTCGATCAGCTTGCTGTCATTGCTCATGGCTGGGACCGGATAAGACGAAAAGTGAGGTTAAGCCGTGGCGCACAAGGTTTGCGCGTTTTGGCCACCTGATGCTGCCAATAATGCTGCGTCTGCCCGGCCATGACCAGTAGCGAACCGTGTTCCAGTTCCAGCGAGTGTTCGATCCGCGTGCTGCCGACCCGGCGCAAGTCGAAACGTCGCGTGCCGCCCAGGTTCAGCGATACCACGGTGGGGTTGAGCCCTAACACGTCTTCCGCATCGCTGTGCCAGCCCATGGAGTCCTGGCCGTCGCGGTAGTAATTGAGCAGCAGCCCGTTAAAGCGCTCGCCTACCTCCTCCTGCACACGGGCACGAATCTCCGCCAATAACGGTGTCCACGGCAAGGGTTGATGGGTTAGCCCGGAATAGCGGTAACTAACCCCAGGATCGCCGTACCAGGCCAGCAAACGTGGCACCGGAAAGTGTTGGCCATGGATAAACACCTGCGGCTGCTGCCACGGGGTGTGCGCGAGCAATTCAGCCAACCAGCTGTCGGCCGTAGCCTGCTCAACCCACTGCGGGGTGTAACGCAGGTCGGCGTGGGGCAGTTCGATTGGGGAAGCACTGAATAAATCCACAACGACTCACTTTTACGTACGGGCCGATTGGGCCAAGTAATCCACCAATTGGTCAAAGGTACCGCCGAACCCCTGGCGCATCGAATCGAAGCCTTCAACAAAGGTTTGTTCTTCCAGCTCGCTGGCTTCAAAGGCCCGGGAGCGCAAGGTCAGCAGGGTTTTCTCGCCCTGCTCGCTGAACTCCACGCAGCAGCGCATTTGCAGCGGCCAGGTCGGTGCAGCGGGATGGCGGGACACGCCGCCTTCAGCCGTGGAAAAGGCATTGAGCCACACCAGTTTGTGTGGCGCCTCAATCTCCTGATAGAGAAACCGCCCCCACATTTCGCTGCCGTCGGGGGTACGCATGACATACAGGCAGCGGCCGCCGGGCGATAAGTCGAGGTCAGCTATTTCAACCTCCAGCCCCTTGGGGCCCCACCACTGCTGCAAGTGTTCACGCTCAGTCCAGGCCTGCCAGACCTGCTGCAGTGGCGCGTCCAGTACGCGGGTGATAAAGAATTCATTGGCCGTTGTTGTACTCATGGTGACCTCCGCTAAGCAAACGCCGAATTTTATCGCAGGCATCAGCCTAGCCCACGAGCCACGAGCCATGGCGTTTACTAGCGGATGGTTGGCCAGGCATAAAAAAAGGTGCGCTCGTGGCGCACCTTGGGGTATTGCAGACAGCTCTATGGTGAAACGCCCCCCGGCTTATGGCCAAGGCGCGGTTTGCGGGCAAGCCCGCGAACACGGTCGATCAAAGCGGTGTAAGCACCTGGCCGCGCTCAACGAATGCCGCGAGGTTAGCCAGCACCAGCTCTTCCATCTGTAGCCGGGTTTCTTCGGTGGCGCTGCCGACGTGGGGCAGCAACATCACGTTATCCAGGCTGAGCAAGGCTTCGGGCACTTGCGGTTCGGCTTCGAATACATCCAGCCCTGCGCCACCCAAGGTGCCGTCTTGCAGGGCCTTGACCAACGCCTGCTCGTCAATCACCGAACCGCGGGCCACGTTGATCACAATGCCGTTGGGCCCCAACGCGGCCAGTACCTGGGCATTAACGATGTGGTGGGTAGATGCACCACCGACGCAAGTAAGCACAAGAAAATCGGCCCAATGTGCGAGATCAAGCAAATTGGCCTCATAACCGTAGGGGCTGTCGTTCAATTTCGAGCGATTGTGGTAGCGCACGTCCATATCAAAGCCGCTGGCGCGCTTGACCACGGCCTGGCCAATTCGGCCCAAGCCAACAATGCCCAAACGTTTGCCGCTGACTCGCCGAGCCAAGGGAAAATTGCCTTTGAGCCAACCACCGGCGCGCAGAAAACGCTCCGACGCGGCGAGCTTGCGCGAGGTGTCGATCATCAGGCCCATGGCCAGATCGGCGACGCAGTCATTGAGCACGTCAGGGGTGGTGCTGATTTGAATGCCTCGGTCGCGCGCGGCGTCGACAGCAATTGAGTCGTAGCCAACGCCAAAGCTGCTGATGGCTTTCAGGTTAGGCAAGGCAGCCAGTTGCTCAGCCGAGCAACCAAAGCGCGCCGAGGTGGCGAGCAGTTCGAACCCGGCGCCGTGCTCGTTTAGAAAGGCGTGGGAATCGGCTTGTTGCCAGAGGGCGGTGACGTCGTAGTGCTCGGCGAGGTTGTGCTGGAAGCGTTCGGTTAGAGGGCCTACCTGTAGAACCTTGGGCTTGCTCATACTAACTCCAAGTCGAGAGTGAGGCGTAGGGTGTGCTGTGCGCACCAGCGTTTTATGCGTGATCGCTCTGGTGCGCGCAGCACACCCTACGGCGGCGTTGCCGCGAAGAAACCAGCGCTCAGGTAATCGGCGCCGGGTTGAACAGGGTAATGTCGTTGTGCAGTTTGTGTTGCTCGGCCCAGGTGTGTTTTTTGCCACTGGCTACGTCCAGGTAGTAGTGGAACAACTCCCAGCCCAGCTCTTCAATGCTGGCGCGGCCGGTAGCGATGCGGCCAGCGTCGATGTCGATGAGATCCGGCCAGCGCTGTGCAAGTTCAGTGCGGGTGGACACTTTCACCACCGGCGCCATGGCCAACCCGTAGGGCGTACCACGGCCGGTGGTAAACACATGCAGGTTCATCCCCGCAGCTAGCTGCAAGGTGCCGCAGACGAAATCGCTGGCCGGTGTGGCGCAGAAAATCAGGCCTTTTTTGTTAAAGCGCTCACCTGGGCCCAGCACGCCGTTGATGGCGCTGGTGCCGGATTTGACGATGGAGCCCAGGGACTTTTCGACAATATTCGACAACCCGCCCTTCTTGTTGCCGGGCGTGGTGTTGGCGCTGCGGTCGGCTTCACCTTTGGCCAGGTAGCGGTCGTACCAGTCCATTTCGCGCACCAGTTCTTCAGCCACTTCCTTGCTCTGTGCCCGAGAAGTCAGCAGGTAAATGGCGTCACGTACTTCGGTGACTTCCGAGAACATCACGGTAGCGCCGGCACGCAACAGCAAGTCGCTGGCGTAGCCCAATGCCGGGTTGGCAGTGATGCCGGAAAACGCATCGCTGCCGCCGCATTGCATGCCCAGAATCAGCTCGGAGGCCGGCACGGTTTCGCGGCGACGTTGGTCGAGTTTTTTCAGCCGCACTTCGGCCAGTTCCATGATCTGTTCGATCATTTCGGTAAAGCCGTGGCTGGAGTCCTGCAGGCGATACAACCACGGCTCGCTAAGGTCCACCGACGCATCGTCTTCGTGCATCACTTGCGCGGCTTGCAGCTTTTCGCAGCCCAGGCTGATGACCAAGGCTTCGCCGCCCAAGTTGGGGTTGCGCGCGAGGTTGCGCACGGTGCGAATGGGGATATAGGCATCGGTGGCGGTAATGGCCACGCCACAGCCGTAGCTATGGGTGAGCGCAATCACGTCATCAACGTTGGGGTACTTGGGCAGCAACTCGTCTTTGATGCGTTTTACCGCATGGTCGAGCACGCCAGTTACGCACTGCACGGTGGTGGTAATGCCGAGGATATTGCGCGTGCCGACGGTGCCGTCGGCATTGCGAAAGCCCTCAAAGGTGAAGCCTTCCAACGGCGCCTGCTGAGCAGGCACCTCAGTCGACAACGGCAAACTATCCAGCGGTGGCGCCGTTGGCATACGCAGTTGGTCTTCCTGGACCCAGCTGCCACGCGGGATCGGCTTGAGGGCGTAACCAATGGTTTGCCCGTAGCGAATAATCCGCCCGCCCTCGGGAATATCTTCAAGGGTGATTTTGTGGCTTTGCGGCACACGTTCCAGGGTGGTCAGGCCATCGGCAAAGGTGGTGGCGGCTGGCACCCCTTGGTCGTTGACCACAATCACCACGTTATCCAGCTCGTGCAAACGGATGTAGCGCGGCGAGTCTGAATGTTCAATCAACTGCATGACGCTCGCTCCTCAGGAATGGGCTGGGGTCAGTTCTTGGGCGCCACCAGCGCGAGGGGGTTCTTTGAGCTCGATACGCTGGATTTTGCCAACGATAACCAGATAGCTAAACACCGCGATCAGGGCGTTGGCGCCGACAAATACCAAGGCCCATTTGAACGAGCCGGTGGCGGCGATGATGTAGCCGATCACGATTGGCGTAGTGATTGAGGAAATATTGCCAAAGGTGTTGAACAGCCCACCGGACAACCCGGCAATCTGTTTCGGCGAGGTGTCTGCCACCACGGCCCAGCCCAGTGCACCAATGCCTTTACCAAAGAACGCCAGGGCCATAAACCCCACCACCATCCATTCCGCCTCTACGTAGTTGCAGAACACCATACTGGTGGATAACAACAGACCGCAGACAATCGGCAACTTGCGGGCAAAGGTCAGCGAATGGCCTTTGCGCAGCAGGTGGTCGGAGATCACCCCGCCGAGCACACCACCGATAAAACCGCAGATCGCCGGCAGGGAGGCAATGATGCCGGCCTTGAGAATGGTCATACCGCGCTCTTGCACCAGGTACACCGGAAACCAGGTGAGAAAGAAATAGGTAATGGCGTTGATGCAGTACTGGCCGAGGTACACGCCCATCAGCATGCGATTGGTCAGTAACTGGCGAATGTAATCCCAGCGCGGGCCGTCTTTTTTGCGCGACTGGTCCATGTCCACCAGGCCGCCGTTGCTTTCGATATGGTCGATTTCAGCTTGATTGATGCGCGGGTGTTCTTTGGGGTTATAGATGGTCTTCATCCACACGCCGGAGAAGACGATGCCCAGTACGCCCATCACCACAAATACATGCTCCCAGCCAAGGGCATGCACGATCCAGCCCATGATCGGAGCAAACAACGCCGTGGCGAAGTATTGCGCCGAGTTAAAGATGGCCGAGGCCGTGCCCCGCTCAGCCGTGGGAAACCAGGCGGCAACGATGCGCGCGTTACCAGGAAACGACGGCGCTTCGGCAAAGCCCACCATAAAGCGCAGCACAAACAGCGTGGTGACCGCCCAGGCGACCGGCAGACCGCCAACAAACCCCTGCATCAGGGTAAACAGCGACCAAATGAAAATGCCGGCGGCGTACACCTTTTTCGAACCAAAACGGTCCAGCAGCCAACCGCCTGGTATTTGCCCGAGCACATACGCCCAGCCAAACGCCGAGAAGATGTAACCCAGGGTGACGGCGTCAATGCCAAGGTCTTTTTGCAGGCTGGAACCGGCAATGGAAATGGTGGCGCGGTCGGCATAGTTGATGGTGGTGACCAGAAACAGCATCAGCAGAATCAGGTAACGCACCCGGGTCGGTTTGGTGTCTTGCACGAGCATTACTCCCACGATTTATTGTTGTGGCGGGGTACGGGTTAGCCCTGGCGCGCTTTAGCGCACCAGGCACGGGCGTTTGTTATCAAACGTCCAGTTGGGTATCAGGTACTGCATGGCTACGGCGTCATCGCGGGCGTTCAGGCCCATGCCTAGGTAAAGCTCGTGGGCCTTGGCCAGCGCGTCCCAGTCCAGCTCCACGCCCAGCCCAGGGGTGGCAGGTACCTGCACCTTGCCGCCGACGATTTGCAGCGGGTTATGGGTCAAGTGCTGGCCGTCCTGCCAGATCCAGTGGGTGTCGATGGCCGTTACTTTGCCCGGCGCGGCAGCCGCCACGTGGGTAAACATCGCCAGGGAAATATCGAAGTGATTGTTGGAATGCGAACCCCAGGTCAGGCCCCAGTCGTTGCACATTTGCGCCACACGGACGGAGCCTTGCATGGTCCAGAAATGCGGGTCGGCCAGCGGAATATCGACCGACTGCAACTGAATGCAGTGGCCCATCTGCCGCCAGTCGGTAGCAATCATATTGGTGGCAGTAAGCAAGCCGGTTTCACGGCGAAACTCGGCCATTACTTCACGGCCAGAGAAGCCGTTTTCGGCGCCGCAGGGGTCTTCGGCATAGGCCAGTACGCCATGCAGATCGCGGCACAAACTCACCGCTTCTTTTAGCGACCAACCACCGTTGGGGTCGAGGGTGATGCGTGCGTCGGGGAAGCGTTCGGCCAGGGCGCGAATGGCCTCCACTTCAGCGGCGCCCGCCAACACACCACCTTTGAGCTTGAAGTCGTTAAAGCCGTAGCGGGCGTGCGCAGCTTCGGCCTGGCGGACGATAGTTTCCGGGGTCAGCGCGGTTTGGTTACGCACGCGAAACCAGGTGTCGTCGGCGTCGGCTTCGCTGCGGTAGCCAAGGTCGGTTTTGCTGCGGTCACCTACATAGAACAGGTAGCCGAGCATCTCCACTGCATCGCGTTGCTGACCTTCGCCAAGCAAGGCGGCAACCGGCACGCCGAGAAACTGACCAAGCAAATCAAGCAGGGCTGATTCCAGCGCAGTAACGGCGTGGATGGTGATACGCAGGTCGAAGGTTTGCAGGCCGCGGCCGCCGCTGTCGCGGTCGGCGAAGGTCTGACGCACTTGATTGAGCAAGCCGTTGAAGTTGCCGATGGATTGCCCCAGCAGCAGGCGGCGGGCGTCTTCCAGGGTTTGGCGAATACGTTCGCCGCCCGGCACTTCGCCAACGCCGACGTTACCGGCGCTGTCTTTAAGAATAAGGATGTTGCGGGTAAAGAACGGACCATGGGCGCCGCTCAGGTTGAGCAGCATGCTGTCGTGCCCGGCAACCGGCACAACCTGCAGTTCTGTGATGACGGGTGCGCTGGCGTGCGCCTGCGCGGAGCGTGCTGTGTTCATAACCGTTTCCCTATTTGTTTTTATGCGGGGACTGGCCAAATTCGTTTGTTGTTAGGGAGAACGGTCAGAGCCGTCCTCTCCTTCACCTAAGGGCGTTAGCCGATATAGGTGGTTTTTACCGTGGTGTAGAACTCGGCCGCATAACGTCCCTGCTCACGGGAGCCATACGACGAGCCTTTACGGCCACCAAACGGCACGTGGTAATCCACACCAGCGGTTGGCAGGTTGATCATCACCATGCCGGCCTGGGCGTGACGCTTGAAGTGGTTGGCATATTTCAGCGAAGTAGTGGCGATGCCCGCCGACAGACCGAATTCGGTGTCGTTGGCCATGGCCAGGGCTGCTTCGTAATCCGCCACTTTCACCACGTTGGCCACGGGGCCAAAGATTTCTTCACGGCTGATGCGCATCTCGGCGGTGCTGTCGGCAAACAGCGTGGGCGCCAGAAAGTAGCCTTCGGTATCGCAGGTGACCAGACCGCCGCCCGCCACCAGACGAGCGCCCTCTTCCTGACCAATGCCGATATAACGCAGGTCTTGGTCGAGTTGGGCTCTGGAAACCACTGGGCCGATATCGGTGCCGGCTTTCAGGGCGTGGCCGACTTTGATCGACTTCATGCGCTCGGCCACCGCTTCGACGAACTTGTCGTGAATGCCGGCGGTAACGATCAAGCGGCTGGAGGCGGTGCAACGCTGGCCAGTGGAGTAGAAGGCGCTTTGTACCGCCAACTCCACAGCGACTTTGAGGTCGGCGTCGTCGAGGATGATTTGCGGGTTTTTGCCGCCCATTTCCAACTGCACTTTGGCGCCACGGGCCACGCACTGGTTGGCGATATTGCGGCCTACACCCACCGAGCCGGTAAAGCTGATGCCATCAACGTGCTTGTTCTGCACGATGGTTTCGCCGACCACACGGCCAGCGCCCATCACCAGGTTAAACACCCCGGCTGGGAAGCCAGCACGGGAAATGATTTCGGCAATGGCCCAGGCGCAGCCCGGTACCAGGTCAGCCGGCTTGAGCACGACGCAGTTGCCGTAGGCCAGGGCCGGGGCAATCTTCCACGCTGGAATGGCGATGGGGAAGTTCCACGGGGTGATCAAACCCACCACGCCCAGTGGCTCGCGGGTTACTTCGACGGAAACGCCAGGGCGTACCGAGGCCAACACTTCACCGGCCTGACGCAGGCATTCGCCAGCAAAGAACTTAAAGATATTGCCAGCACGGGTGACTTCGCCGATGGCTTCGGGCAGGGTCTTGCCCTCTTCCCGGGCCAGCAAGTTACCCAGCTCTTCGCGGCGGGCGAGGATTTCGCTGCCGACTTTATCCAGGGAGTCGCTACGCGCCTGGATGCCGGAGGTGGACCAAGCCGGAAACGCGGCACGGGCGGCAGCAATGGCTTGGTTAACTTGGGCGACGTCGGCTTGGGCGTATTCACCAATCACATCGGCCAGGTCAGATGGGTTGACGTTGTCTGAATAGCTGGCGCCAGCCACCCATTCACCGCCGATAAAGTTGTCAAAACGCTTGTGTTCGCTGTTGGCCACGGGAGCCTCCTGAAGAAACCACAGCCGCTAAAGAAGCGGCTGGTTAAGAACGGAATAAGCGGTTTATTGCGGACCTTGCGCATGGATCAGCGCGGCCAGTTGCTCGTACTCGGCAGGCAGCAAGTCAGTTAGCGGCGCGCGGACCGGGCCGGCGTCGTAACCCGAGATTTTCGCCCCAGCTTTAACAATGCTTACAGCGTAACCGGCGCGCTTGTTGCGGATATCCAAGTACGGCAGGAAGAAGTCGTCGATGATTTTGCCAACGGTCTGGTGATCGTCGCGGGCAATGGCGTGGTAGAAGTCCATCGCGGTTTTCGGGATAAAGTTGAACACCGCCGAGGAGTAAACCGGTACGCCCAGGGCCTTGTAGGCAGCGGCATAAACTTCTGCGGTTGGCAGGCCGCCGAGGTAGCTGAAACGGTCACCGAGGCGACGACGGATCGACACCATCAGCTCGATATCGCCCAGACCGTCTTTGTAGCCGATCAGGTTCGGGCAGCGCTCGGCCAATTGCTCCAGCAGCACTGGAGTCAGGCGGCAGACGTTACGGTTGTATACCACCACGCCGATTTTTACCGACTTGCACACTTGCTCTACGTGCAGGGCCACGCCTTCTTGGCTGGCTTCGGTCAGGTAATGCGGCAACAACAGCAAGCCTTTTGCGCCCAGGCGCTCTGCTTCTTGGGCCATTTCGATGGCTTGCCGGGTTGGGCCGCCTACGCCGGCCAGAATCGGCACGCTACCGGCGCAGGTGTCGACGGCGGTTTTGATAACAGAGGAATACTCACGGTTGGTCAGCGAGAAAAATTCGCCCGTACCACCGGCCGCAAACAACGCCGACGCACCGTATGGGCCAAGCCATTCCAGGCGGCGGATATAGGATTCTGGGTTGAAATCGCCGGCAGCATCAAAGTCTGTGACGGGGAAGGACAACAGGCCGGAAGAGAGGATGGACTTCAGTTCTTGTGGATTCATTATTCGAACACCCTGTAAAGCGCGTAGTGGATTAAGGCGTGGCAAGAGGAGTGCCCAGCAAACCGAACGAAATGGCACTGGGCTCAATCGCAAACGCAGAGTTACGTTATCGTACAACTATCAAGACTGTCATCTCCTTTTGTCGCCACACCATGTACGACTAAAGGCGTAGAGATCGCCTCATCCGCCGCTGTGCAATGCTTAGCGCCCTTCACACTTCGCCACGAAATCGCCATGCGCAAGCGGCTTAATGGCTAAAAAAAGCGTCTACGGCGGCCTCAAAGGAAAAACCGCAGGCACTTTAACCGGCACCTCTACCGGCGAATTTTCTACCTACGTCGCGTTGACAAAGATTGCAGGGGCTGTTGATAATCCAGCCAAGTCATACGACAACCGATAACAGCGCACTTCTTGACGCGACCGCTATCGGCACAGATCGAACCCATAAAAACAAACACAAGAAATTCAGGGCCCAGTCATGACCACTAGCAACAACGCCCCTACTCCGTTCAATCGCCTCTTACTTACCGGTGCCGCTGGCGGCCTGGGCAAAGTGTTGCGCGAAACCTTGCGCCCTTATGCCAAGGTGCTGCGCCTGTCCGACATCGCCGAAATGGCTGCGGCCGGTGGCGTCCATGAAGAAGTGCAGGTGTGCGATCTCTCCGACAAACAAGCCGTGCACCAGCTGGTTGAGGGTGTGGATGCGATTGTGCATTTCGGCGGCGTATCGGTTGAGCGCCCGTTTGAAGAAATCCTCGGCGCCAACATCAGCGGCGTGTTCCATATTTACGAAGCGGCGCGCCGCCATGGCGTTAAGCGCGTGGTGTTTGCCAGTTCCAACCACGTGATCGGTTTTTATAAGCAGGACGAAAAGCTCGACGCCGCCTCCCCTCGCCGCCCCGACGGTTATTACGGCCTGTCCAAGTCATACGGCGAAGACATGGCCAGCTTCTACTTCGATCGTTACGGCATCGAGACCGTCAGCATCCGCATCGGCTCCTCGTTTCCGGAACCGCAAAACCGCCGAATGATGCACACCTGGCTGAGCTTCGACGACCTCACGCAATTGCTCGAACGCGCCCTCTATACCCCCAACGTCGGCCACACCGTGGTGTACGGCGCCTCGGCTAATGCCGACGTCTGGTGGGACAACCGCTTGGCCAGTCACCTGGGCTACACGCCCAAAGACAGCTCAGAAGTGTTCCGCGCCAAGGTCGAGGCCCAGCCGATGCCAGCCGCCGATGACCCGGCGATGGTTTACCAAGGCGGCGCCTTTGTCGCAGCCGGGCCGTTTGGCGACGAATAAGCAGCACCGCTGCGCCGTTAGAAACGCCGCACCACTCTAGAAAAACAACTAAAGAGACTGCGCTGCCATGCATGCTGAACTGATTGTCGACGCCCGCAATGCCACCGGCGAAAGCCCGGTGTGGAGCGTGGCCGAACAAGCCTTGTACTGGGTCGATATTCCCGCCCAACGCCTGCATCGCTGGCGCGCCAGCGATGGTCAAACGCAAAGCTGGCAAGCAGCGGAAATGCTCGCCTGCATAGGCCGCTACGCCGACGGCAGCTGGATTGCCGGTATGCAAAGCGGCCTGTTTCGCTTAACCGCGCAAACCGATGGCACGTTGGCCAGTGAAAAGCTCGCCGACGTCACTCACGCTCATTCCGCCATGCGCTTTAACGACGGCCGTTGCGACCGCCAGGGCCGCTTCTGGGCCGGCACCATGCTGCTGGATATGGCCGCAGGCTCTCCGGTTGGCGCGCTGTACCGCTACAGCACCGGGCAAAGCGAACCGCTCACCGCCCAGCTCAGCGACTTCATCGTGCCCAACGGCCTGGGCTTTAGCCCCGACGGCCGCACGATGTATCTCTCCGACTCGCACCCCAACGTGCAGAAAATCTGGGCCTTCGACTACGACACCGACAGCGGCACGCCGCATAACCGCCGCGTGTTCGTCGACATGAACCAGCACCCCGGCCGCCCCGATGGCGCCGCCGTAGACGCCGATGGCTGCTACTGGATTTGCGCCAACGATGCCGGCTTGGTGCACCGCTTCACCCCCGAGGGCAAGCTCGACCGTTCCCTCGCCGTACCGGTGAAAAAACCCGCCATGTGCGCCTTTGGTGGCGCCGGGCTGGACACCTTGTTTGTTACCTCGATTCGCCCCGGCGGCGACCTCAGCGACCAGCCTCTGGCCGGTGGCGTGTTCGCCTTGCAGCCAGGGGTCAAGGGCCTGGAGGAACCGCTGTTCGCCTCCTGATCAGCCCGTAAGCGTCATTACCCAAGCCACCCTCAAACAAAAACAAAACGGAGCTTTACCATGAACTTCAAACGCACAGTGCTCGCCGCCGCCCTGCCCTTGGTGTTCTGCCTCTCGAGCAGCGCCTACGCCGCGCTGAATATCAAGTTTGCCGAAGTACACCCAACCGGTTACCCGCCAGTGGTGGCTGAAGAAGCCATGGGTAAAAAACTGCAGGAACAATCCAAGGGCGAGATCACCTTCAAAATGTTCGCCGGTGGCGTGCTCGGTTCCGAGAAAGAAGTGGTTGAGCAGGTGCAACTCGGCGCCATTCAAATGACCCGCGTCAGCCTGGGCATCGTCGGCCCGGTAGTACCGGACGTAAACGTGTTCAACATGCCGTTTATTTTCCGCGACCAAAAACACATGCGCGCCGTGATCGACGGTCCGGTTGGCCAGGAAATTCTCGACAAAATCACCAATTCCGACTTCAACCTGGTGGCCCTGGCCTGGATGGATGGCGGCACTCGCAACCTCTATACCAAGAAGCCGGTACGCAAAATGGCCGACCTCAAAGGCATGAAAATTCGCGTGCAAGGCAACCCGCTGTTTATCGACACCATCAACGCCATGGGCGGTAACGGCATTGCCATGGCCACCGGGGAAATTTTCAGCGCCCTGCAAACCGGCGTAATCGACGGTGCAGAAAACAACCCGCCGACCATGCTCGAGCACAACCACTTCCAGAACGCCAAGTTCTACACCCTCACCGGCCACCTGATCTTGCCGGAGCCGGTGGTGATGTCGAAAACCACCTGGGAAAAACTCACCCCTGAGCAGCAAGCTCTGGTGAAAAAACTGGCCACCGAAGCGCAGTTCGAAGAGCGCAAGTTGTGGGATGAAAAATCCGCCAGCGCCGAAGCCAAGCTCAAAGCCGGTGGCGTGGAATTTATCACCCTGACCGACGCCGAGAAGAAAGAGTTCGTCGACGCCACTGCACCCGTTCGCGCTCAGTACGGCGCGCCGTACGCCGACCTGATCAAGCGCATCGAAGCAGTCCAGTAAGCAAGACCCGCGAAAACAGTCCCGTCACTTTGATAACGCTGCAGCGCGGGTAACAGCCCGTTGCTGCGGTCGTGGTGAAGCCCATGAGAAATACCGTGTTGCGCATCAATGACCAGATCTACCGCGTCTGCATCGGCATTGCCGGGCTCGCGGTGCTGGTCATGACCCTGATTATTCCCTGGGGCATTTTTGCCCGTTACGTGCTCGGCAGCGGCTCCAGCTGGCCCGAGCCCACGGCCATCTTGCTGATGGTGGTGTTTACCTTTTTTGGTGCCGCCGCCAGCTATCGCGCCGGCGCCCATATGGCCGTGAGCATGGCCACCGACCGCTTCCCGCCGGCCTTGCGCCAGGCCGCAGCGATTCTGGTGCAAGTGCTGATGGCCTTGATCGCCGTGTTCATGATCGTCAAAGGCGCCAAGTTGTGCGCCGGCACCTGGAATCAATTCGTCGGCGAAATGCCGTCGCTGCGCGTGGGCATCTCCTACCTGCCGATTCCTATCGGCGGCGTGATCACGCTGATTTTTGTGCTGGAAAAACTGTTCCTGGGCGACCAGAGCAAGCGTCGGGTCATGAGTTTTGACGTCGTAGAACTAAGCGAAGAGGCCGTATAAATGGACGCGCTCATCCTGTTGGGCAGCTTTATTGCCCTGATCCTGCTCGGCATGCCGGTGGCTTATGCCCTGGGCCTTTCGGCGCTGATTGGCGCCTTTTGGATCGACATCCCCTTCGATGCCCTGATGATTCAGGTGGCTGGCGGGGTCAATAAATTCTCCCTGTTGGCGATTCCGTTCTTTGTACTGGCCGGCGCCATCATGGCCGAGGGCGGCATGTCGCGCCGGCTGGTGGCCTTTGCCGGGGTGCTGGTGGGCTTTGTGCGCGGCGGTTTGTCTTTGGTCAATATCGTTGCCTCGACCTTTTTTGGCGCCATCTCCGGCTCCTCGGTGGCGGACACCGCGTCGGTCGGTTCGGTGCTGATTCCAGAAATGGAAAAAGCCGGCTACCCGCGTGCCTACTCCACCGCCGTCACCGTTAGCGGTTCGGTACAAGCCCTGCTGACTCCGCCCAGCCACAACTCGGTGTTGTACTCGCTGGCGGCCGGCGGCACGGTTTCCATTGCTTCGCTATTTATGGCCGGCATTGGCCCAGGCCTGTTGCTCAGCGCGGTGATGATGGTGCTGTGCATGATCTTCGCCAAGAAGCGCAACTACCCCAAAGGTGAAGTGATTCCCCTGCGCCAGGCACTGAAAATTGCTGCCGAAGCGCTGTGGGGCCTGATGGCCATGGTGATTATTCTCGGCGGTATTCTGTCCGGCATTTTTACCGCCACTGAATCGGCCGCGATCGCCGTGTTGTGGTCGTTCTTTGTCACCATGTTTATCTACCGCGACTACAAATGGCGCGACCTGCCCAAGCTGATGCACCGGGCGGTGCGGACCATCTCCATCGTGATGATCCTTATCGGTTTCGCCGCCAGCTTTGGCTACATCCTCACCCTGATGGAAATCCCCACCAAGATCACCACCGCGTTTCTGACCCTGTCGGATAACCGTTACGTGATCCTGATGTGCATCAACGTGATGTTGCTGCTGCTCGGCACCGTGATGGACATGGCGCCGCTGATCCTGATCCTGACCCCGATTCTGCTGCCGGTGATTACCGGTATCGGCGTCGACCCGGTGCACTTCGGCATGATCATGCTGGTGAACCTGGGGATCGGGTTGATCACACCACCGGTAGGCGCGGTGCTGTTTGTCGGCGCGGCGGTCGGCAAGGTCAGCATCGAAGAAACCGTGAAAGCGCTGCTGCCGTTCTACGTCGCGCTGTTCGCCGTACTGATGGCCGTGACCTATATCCCAGCAATCTCGCTCTGGCTGCCGAGCGTGGTGTTGTAAGAAATCGATCTCCTGATCGTCGGCCACGCGGCGTTGCGTCCTCGCTTTTAATGCTCACGTACTTCAGTACGCTGCGCTTAAAAGCTGCGGGGCGCCTTGCCTGGCCTTAGCTCAGGAGATCTTGAATGCGCATGCTCACGTAACGTTTTACAGGGCGCTCCGCGCTCTTTTTTCTAAGCAGCATTGGCCGCACCGGTTAACGTGGGTGCGGCTTTTTTTTCAAGGATGGTTATGTCTAGCTCCGCCCTCTTTCCCCGCCATATCGCCGTACTGCTGCTGGCCTTTCTGGCTAGCTGTTTTGCCGGCAACCATATCGCCGCGCGCATTGCGTTTGACCATGACACCGGCCTGCTCCTGGCGATTCTCTGTCGCTCAGGCGTTACCACCTTGGTGCTGGCGGGCCTGGTGTGGTGGCGGCGTGATTCGTTGAATCTACCGCGCGGCGCTTGGCCATGGCAGCTGGCGCTGGGCCTGTTGATCGCCACACAAAGCTTTTGCGTGTACTCCACCGTGGCGCGAATTCCGGTGGCGTTGGCGCTGCTGATCGTCAATATCGCGCCAATCCTTTTAGTGCTGCTGACCTGGGCCCTGGGCGGCGCCAAGCCGACGCCACGGGCGCTGGTGCTGATGGGCGTGATCTTGTTTGGCCTGGTGTTCGCCCTCGATGTGCCCGCGCGCTTGAACGGCGTCGACGATGGCATTCAATGGTTTGAAGGCGTGCTATTTGGCCTGGGCGCTGCATCGGTATTTGCCGTGGCATTGTGGATTACCGATAACAAACTGTCGGGCATGGTTGGCACGGTGCGCAGCATGTTGACCATGCTTATCGTGTTTTCCAGCATCGCCATTGCCGGTAGCACAGGCGTGATGCCAGGCGGCTTGGGCCTGCCAACGGCGACTGCTGGCTGGGTCGCCCTCGCCTGCTTGGTGGTGCTGTATGGCGTGGCGTTTTCGCTGCTGTTTATCTGCATGACGCGCCTGGATATGGCCCGCAATGCACCGGTGATGAATGTCGAACCGGTGGCCAGCCTGGTGTTTGGCTGGCTGATTCTTGGGCAGCTGCTAAGCGCTGGACAGATTATCGGCGGGCTGATTGTGGTCAGCGGCATTGTGCTGCTGACGTACCGCAAACGTGCCTAGCCTTCAGCCTTGGTTGGCGACCTGCGCGGCCTCGTGGGCTTGGCGCAGACGTTCGCGGCTATTGGTCAGGTGCAGGCGCACTGCAGCGCGAGCGGCATCGGAATCCTGGCGGGCGATGGCTTCAAAAATCTGCTCATGCTCACGTTCCAGGCGGGCCATGTAATGGCGTTGGTCATCATGGGCAATGCGCGCCGAATTAAGCCGCGTACGCGGAATAATGCTGGTGCCCAGGTGGCTCATGATGTCGGTGAAATAACGGTTGCCGGTGGCTTCGGCAATCAGCAGGTGGAACTGGAAGTCCGAAACCACCGCATCGCCGGAATGGGCGGCGCTTTCACGCAGCGAGTCGAGCACCTCACGCATGGCCTGCAACTGCGCGTCGGTACGCCGTTGCGCGGCAAGGCCGGCAGACTCCACTTCCAGGCTGATACGAAATTCGAGAATGGCCAACACATCACGCAAGGTGACGATGGTTGCCGGGTCGATACGAAAGCCGCTGGGGCTCGGCGTATCCAACACAAAGGTGCCGATGCCATGGCGGGTTTCCACCAAGCCCGAAGCCTGCAAGCGCGACAAGGCTTCACGCACCACGGTGCGGCTGACGCCCTGGGCTTCCATGATCGCCGACTCGGTGGGCAGCTTTTCGCCACGCTTGATCTGGCCGTCGCGAATCTGCTGCGACAGTTCGGTCACCAACTCCTGGGCGAGGCTGCGATGCTTGCGGCGCACACGTGGTTGGGGGCTTGGGATTTCCATGGCGACGTTTATTCTCGGCTAACGGGCAGGCGGCCATCATATCCCAGCGGTTGTACGATGACACCCCTAGACACGCAGCAAAACTGCGGCATAACGACACTTAACTGCGCCGTATTGCGCACCCACTCTTAAAGGTTGAACAGCCAATGACCAGCACCGCCATTGTCAGCATCACAGACGCTATCACCCGCCTCACCGTCGCCCCTGCAATTGGCGGCAGCCTAGTGGCCTGGACCCGCCTGAGCGATGGCCGCGACCTGCTGCGGCCCAGCCCGGCCGACGCTGAAGGGCCGCGGCAATTGGCCTGCTACCCGCTGGCGCCCTGGTCGAACCGCATTGCCAACGGTGGCTTCGCTAACCCGCAAGGGTGGTTAGCGTTGAGCCCTAACTTCAGCAACGACCCGCTGCCGATTCATGGCAGCGCCTGGCAGCAGGCGTGGCAGGTGGTTTTTCACGACGCTTCTAATTTGGTGCTGCAACTCGATAGCCAAGTGCCGTTCGCCTACCGCGCCGAACAACGCATCAGCCTGCAAAACGGTCGTTTGCGCATTGAGCTGAAAGTCACCCACCTGGCGGACCAGCCGAGCTGGCATGGGTTAGGTTTGCACCCGTACTTTCCGCGTACTGGCGCAACGCGCTTGCAAGCCCATGCCGACCAGGTATGGCACTGCGATGACGGGCGCTTGCCCACCGAACTCACTGAGCTGCCGGCTGAATGGAATTTTCGCCAATTGGCGCAATTGCCAAGCGAGTTAGTGGATAACGGTTTTACCGGCTGGGATGGGCGCGCGCTGATTACGCAGGCAGACGCCGGTTATCAGCTGGAACTTGCCGCCACCGGCAGCGAATTTTTCCTGCTGTTCTGTCCGTTGGAAAAACCATTTTTCTGCATTGAGCCGGTGAGCCACCCAGTCAACGCCCACCACCTACCGGGGCGACCAGGGCTACGTTTATTGGAAAAGGGCCAGTCATGCGAATTGGGCCTGAGCCTGACCTACAGCGTACTCAAACCGTAGGGTGTGCTATGCGCACGCCTTGGTGCGCACAGCGCACCCTACGGGATCAGCGGCGGCCTAAACCTCTACATCCACCCACAGCCCCTGGCGTGGCAGTTGCTCGATCAATTCCTGATCTTCCTCAGCCACTTCCCCTTCGGCCAACTCGGCGGCGCTGTAGCCACGTCGCTGCCGGCGCCGGCGCTGTTCTTCCCAGAGCAATTCCTCGGCGTCCTGCGGGTGACGTTTGTCGAGGGCTACGGGGCTTTCTTGCGCGCTGCTTTCTATAGGCGCAACCACAGGCACCACAGGCACCGGTTTAATCGGGTCCTGTTGCGTGGTCACGGGCGCCAACGAATGAGGGATGGGCGGCAACATCCAAGCGTCCTCTCGTGCAGATGCCGACCCGCAGCCGGCTAAGGTTGAAAAACACTTCTATGATAGGGCTGTCGGCGCGCAAATCGCCGACTTTAGCCGCGCATCGCTACACTTTTAGCATATGCGCAGGCGCTTTGAGCCTTTTTGACGCGGCAAACCCGCGCCTGGGCAAAGGGCCAGTAAGCAATTGATGTTCTTCGCCTTTGGCCAGGGCGGCGGCTTGCGTTACCATAGCCGGCTTTTTCAACGCGGGAGACAGGCATGGCGCAGCAGTATGAACCGGGGCAACGCTGGATTAGTGACAGCGAAGCGGAGTTGGGCTTGGGCACAGTCCTGGTACAGGACGGCCGCATGCTCACCATGCTCTACCCGGCCACTGGTGAAACCCGCCAATACGCCACCCGCAATGCGCCGCTGACTCGCGTGCGCTTCTCGCCGGGCGATGAAATCACTCACTTCGAAGGCTGGAAACTGACCGTACAGGAAGTCGACGATATCGACGGCCTGCTGGTCTATCACGGCCTTAACGCGCAGAACCAAGTGGTAACCCTGCCGGAAACCCAGCTGTCCAACTTTATTCAATTCCGTCTGGCCAGCGACCGCCTGTTCGCCGGGCAGATCGACCCGCTGCCGTGGTTCGCCCTGCGCTACCACACCCTGGAACACACCAGCCGCCAGTTGCAGTCTTCGCTCTGGGGATTGGGTGGCGTGCGTGCGCAACCGATTGCGCACCAACTGCATATTGCCCGCGAAGTGGCCGACCGTATCGCCCCGCGCGTATTGCTCGCCGACGAAGTAGGCCTGGGTAAAACCATCGAAGCCGGTCTGGTGATTCACCGCCAGCTGCTCTCCGGCCGCGCCAGCCGTGTGCTGATCCTGGTGCCCGAAAACCTCCAGCACCAATGGCTGGTGGAAATGCGCCGCCGTTTCAACCTGGAAGTGGCGCTGTTCGACGCCGAGCGCTTTATCGAAAGCGACGCCAGCAACCCGTTCGAAGATTGCCAGTTGGCCTTGGTCGCTCTGGAATGGCTATGCGATGACGACAAGGCGCAAGACGCCCTGTTCGCCGCCGGCTGGGACCTGTTGGTAGTCGACGAGGCGCACCACCTGGTCTGGCACCCGGAACAAGCCAGCCCGCAATACCAATTGGTGGAGCAACTGGCCGAAGTGATTCCCGGCGTATTGCTGCTCACCGCCACGCCAGAACAACTGGGCCAAGACAGCCACTTCGCCCGCTTACGCCTGCTTGACCCGGCGCGCTTCCACGACCTGGAAGCCTTCCGCGCCGAAAGTGCCAACTACAAGCCGATTGCCGAAGCGGTGCAGGAGCTGCTCGACCAGGGTCGTTTGTCGCCGGCCGCGCACAAAACCATCCACGATTTCCTCGGTGCCGAAGGCGAGGCCTTGCTCGCCGCTGTGACCGATGGCGACGTTGAAGCCTCAGCGCGTCTGGTACGTGAGCTGCTCGACCGCCACGGCACCGGCCGCCTGCTGTTCCGCAACACCCGTGCCGCCGTGCAGGGTTTCCCCGAGCGTGAACTGCACCCCTACCCGCTTTCCTGCCCGGACCTGTACCTGGAATTGCCAGTGGGCGAACACGCCGACCTGTACCCGGAAGTCAGTTACCAGGCCTCGCCGGACGCCAACGAAGAAGAACGCTGGTGGAAATTCGACCCGCGCGTCGACTGGCTGATCGATACCCTGAAAATGCTCAAGCGCGTGAAGGTGCTGGTCATCTGCGCCCACGCCGAAACTGCCATGGACCTGGAAGACGCCCTGCGCGTGCGCTCCGGCATTCCGGCCACGGTGTTCCACGAGGGTATGAATATTCTCGAACGCGACCGCGCGGCGGCTTATTTTGCCGACGAAGAATTCGGTGCGCAGGTGCTGATCTGCTCCGAAATCGGCAGCGAAGGGCGTAACTTCCAGTTCTCCCATCACCTGGTGCTGTTCGATCTGCCCGCACACCCAGACTTGCTGGAACAACGTATTGGCCGTCTCGACCGTATCGGCCAGAAGCACACCATTCAGTTGCACGTGCCGTACCTAGAAAACACCCCGCAAGAGCGTCTGTTCCAGTGGTATCACCAGGCACTTAACGCCTTCCAGGCCACCTGCCCAACCGGCAACGCCCTGCAGCACCAGTTCGGCCCACGCTTGCTGCCGATGCTGGAAGAAGCTGACGATGGCGACTGGCAAGTGCTGGTCGACGAAGCCAAAGCCGAGCGCATCCGCCTCGAAGGCGAACTGCACAGCGGCCGCGACCGCCTGCTGGAACTGAACTCCGGCGGTGCTGGCGAAGGCGAAGCGTTGGTTGAAGCCATTCATGAACAAGACGACGAATTCGCCCTGCCCATCTATATGGAAGAGCTGTTTGAAGCCTTTGGCATTGAAAGCGAAGACCACTCGGAAAACGCCCTGATCCTGCGCCCCAGCGAAAAAATGCTGGATGCCAGCTTCCCGCTTGGCGACGACGAAGGCGTAACCATCACCTACGACCGCAACCAGGCGCTGTCGCGCGAAGACATGCAATTCCTCACCTGGGAACACCCCATGGTGCAAGGCGGCATGGACTTGGTGCGCTCAGGCTCCATGGGCAACACAGCCGTCGCGCTGATCAAAAACAAAGCGCTGAAACCCGGCACCGTGTTGCTGGAACTGCTTTACGTCAGCGAAGTGGTTGCCCCGCGCGCCCTGCAACTGGGCCGCTACCTGCCACCGGCCGCCCTGCGCTGCCTGCTCGACGCCAACGGCAACGACCTGGCCGCCAAGGTGAGTTTCGAGAAGCTCAACGACCAGTTGGAAACCGTGCCACGGGCCAGCGCCAACAAGTTCGTGCAGGCGCAGCGCGACAGTCTCAACGTGCAGATCAACTCGGCCGAAAGCAAAATCAGCCCGCGCCATGTTGAGCGCGTTGCCGAAGCCAAACGCCGCTTGGCCGCCGATACCCATGAAGAACTGGCGCGCCTGACCGCGTTGCAAGCGGTTAACCCAAGCGTGCGCGACAGCGAGCTGGAAACCCTGCGCAGCCAATGCGAACAGGGCTTGGCCATGCTCGATAAAGCCGCGTTGCGCCTTGAGGCGATTCGGGTGTTGGTCGCAGGTTAAGGATGCTTACCATGTTGGGCTTCGCTGCGCTCAACCCAACCTACAGTTTCGTAGGTTGGGTTGAGCACAGCGAAGCCCAACAGCAATCACCAGACAGCTAAAACCGTAAAGCTACAAGCCCATCTGTTTACTGATGATCTCGTTCATCACTTCCCGCGTGCCGCCACCAATGGACAGAATGCGGTTGTCGCGGTAAAGCCGCTCCACCAGGCTTTCGCGCATATAGCCCATGCCGCCCGCCACCTGCACCGCGTCATAAACAATGCGGTCAGCCACATCAGTGGCAAAGTTTTTGGCCATGGAAATCTCTTTAATCACCGACTTGCCGGCCGCCATCTTTGCCGCTTGGCGATAGGTGAATTCGCGCGACACTTCCAACTGCGTCGCCATCTCCGCCAGCCGGTGTTTAAGCACCTGGAACTTGCCAATCGGCTTACCAAACGCCTCACGCTGGCGCGCCCAATTCAACGACTCTTGCAGCGCCAGCTCGGCAGTCATATTGGCCATAATTGCCAGCGCCAAGCGCTCCGACTGAAAGTTAGCCATGATCCCGGCGAAGCCCATGTTTTCCACGCCGATCAAGTTGCCCACCGGCACCTTGCAGTCGTCGAAAAACAGCTCGGCCGTATCAGAAGCCCACCAGCCCATTTTTTTCAGCTGCCGGCCGACGGTAAAACCCGGCGTACCCTTCTCGATCATCAGCAGGCTGACGCCGGCAAAACCATCACCGCCGGTGCGCACCGCCACCGTGTAATAGTCGGCGCGTACGCCGCTGGTGATAAAGGTTTTGCTGCCGGTAACGCGATAGAAATCGCCATCACGCACGGCGCGGGTTTTCAGGTTGGCAACATCGGAGCCGCCGCTGGGCTCAGTCACCGCCAGCGCGCAAATCTTCTCGCCGCTAAGCACCTGCGGCACCACGCGATCACGCACCGCCGGCTGCGCCCATTTCAGAATCGGTGGCAGGCCGATATCCAGCGAGCCCAAGCCCGCGACCAAACCGCCCGAGCCGCAGCGCATCAACTCTTCGCTGGCCACCACCTTGGCGAACACATCGCCTTCATAGCTGCCGCCAAAACGCTCCGGGTAACCTATGCCAAGAATTCCGGCAGCGCCGGCCTTCAGGTACAGCTCGCGGGGAAAGCTTTCGGCTTCTTCCCAGTCGGCGACGTGGGGCAGGATCTCGCGCTCAACAAAACGGCGGACTGAATCACGGATTAACTGATGCGATTCGTCGAAGTATTCCTGAAAAGCAGACATGGCGGGCTCCCGCTGAGGTTTGGCCGACCATACCGAGCGCTTGCTTGGTTTTCAACAAACTTTCAGTGGTGCTTACACTTCAGGCCAGTGCAACGCGCTGATCGTTTTAGCCAACAGCCCGCACTGGAGTTACGCCGCCCGCTCTTGAATCATCACCCAGGGCGCCACCACCACCGCCCAAAGCTGTGGATCACGGGCCAACAAATCCTCAGCCAGCGGCGCCTCCACCTTGCTGATCTGGCCCGCAGTCAGCCACTGCCCCACTTGCGCGCCATTGTCTTCCGCTACCGCCATGGCCACTTCCACCAAATCCATACCCGGGGTCACCCACAGCAAGGCGCCACGGGCAAAGAAGGGCTGCAGCTCCTGCCACGTGATAGCGGCCGTTTCAGCAAGCAGATTGATGTACAGAGGGTTGGCGTGCAGGGGGTTGATGGCGTCGGTCATCTCGGGCTCTTTGTTCGACAAAATGTAAATGGCGACCCCAGCGCTGGGGGCCGCCATAATAGCGGCGGCTGGCAACGAAACAAGCATCCCCTGACAGACAGATCGCCACGTGTATCACGCCGTTTTTCTATACGTTTATTTCGATTTAGCGACATTGCCCGCATGCGCGATCAGTCGCCGCTTTTCAAGGTACAAATCGGCACTCTAAACTCCGCCGCTAAAGTTGCCAGGGCCGGTTGCACGTATGGAACTTGTGCCCGGGGTTTTGTCCTGGCTCTGCAGCTTCGACCAACAGGGCAACGAACCATCTGCGCCACATGCGCAAGTGGAACTTATAAAAAACCAAAAACATAAGAGTGGAGCACTATGAACAAGGCTACTAAGCAACTGTTTGCTGCCATGGCTATGGCCGGCGTCGCCAGCTATTCACTAGCAGCTGACACCATCAAGATCGGCCTGGCAGGCCCGGTTACCGGCGCGGTCGCTCAATACGGCGAAATGCAGTTCATCGGTGCCAAAATGGCTATCGAACAAATCAACAAGGCTGGCGGCGTGAACGGCCAGCAACTCGAAGGCGTGGTGTACGACGACGCTTGCGACCCGAAACAAGCGGTAGCCGTAGCCAACAAAATCGTTAACGACGAAGTGAAATTCGTGGTTGGCCACCTGTGCTCCAGCTCCACTCAGCCGGCTTCGGACATCTACGAAGACGAAGGCATTCTGATGATCACCGCGGCTTCCACCAGCCCGGAAATCACTGCCCGTGGCTACCAGCTGGTATTCCGCACTATCGGTCTGGACAGCCTGCAAGGCCCAACCGCTGGCAACTTCATTGCCGACCACGTTAAGCCCAAAGTTGTTGCGGTTATCCACGACAAGCAGCAGTACGGCGAAGGTATCGCTACCGCCGTTAAGCAAACCCTGGAAGCCAAAGGCGTGAAAGTCGCGCTGTTCGAAGGCATCAACGCCGGCGACAAAGACTTCTCGGCGATGATCTCCAAACTGAAACAAGCCAACGTCGACTTCGTGTACTACGGCGGCTACCACCCAGAACTCGGTCTGCTGCTGCGTCAGTCGGCTGAGAAAGGCCTGAAAGTGCGTTACATGGGCCCAGAAGGCGTGGGTAACAAAGAGCTGTCGGCTATCGCTGGCCCGGCTTCCGAAGGCCTGCTGGTAACTCTGCCGAAGTCGTTTGACCAAGACCCGAAAAACCAGGCGCTGGTTGAAGCGTTCAAAGCCAAAAAAGAAGACCCAAGCGGTCCTTTCGTATTCCCGGCTTACGCCGCAGTACAGGTCATTGCTGAAGGCATTCAGAAAGCGGGTGACACCGACACTGCCAAGGTAGCGGCCGCCCTGCGCGCTAACACCTTCAAGACCCCGACTGGCGACCTGGCGTTTGATGCCAAGGGCGACCTGAAAGATTTCAGCTTCGTGGTCTACGACTGGCACGCTGACGGCACCAAAACCGAAGCCAAGTAAGTTTCGAGCCGCAACCCAGAGCCCACTGCCTATGCAGTGGGCTTTGTTTTAAGAGGTAAACGGGTCCACGCTCAGCCACAAGCGATGAGCGCCACCCACGCGAAAGCTTTCAAAACCCCATTCCCACGCTATATAGCAAGGCAGACCGGCCCTGGCGGGTTTGAACGGCGCGAGCCGGCCCCGAGAGGGGCGAAGCACATGAGGTGCTTCGTGAAGGAAGCGATTGACCATAAAGCTTGGCTGCCAACCGCAGCTGACCGTACCCGCCCAGGCGGGATGCAGTCCGATACCGACTGCATGGCGCAATCGTCGACCTGACGCAGCTATAAGTCGCGCAACCGGTTTTGCAAGTTTTCAGGAGAGCTTCGATGCCTGACATCTACCATTTCTTACAGCAGCTGGTTAATGGCTTGACCATTGGCAGCACCTACGCCCTGATCGCCATTGGTTACACGATGGTGTACGGCATTATCGGCATGATTAACTTCGCCCACGGCGAGGTGTACATGATCGGTTCGTACGTTGCGTTTATCGTGATCGCCGGGCTGACCATGATGGGCCTGGACAGCCTGCCGCTGATTTTGATCGGTGCCTTTGCGGCCACCATCATTGTCGCCAGCGCCTACGGCTACAGCATTGAACGGGTCGCCTACCGACCGCTGCGTGGCAGCAACCGTTTGATCCCGCTGATTTCGGCAATCGGTATGTCGATCTTTCTGCAGAACGAGGTACTCCTCGCGCAGAACTCCAAAGACAAAGCGATTCCAAACCTGATCCCCGGCAACTTTGTATTTGGCGAGAGCACCATGAACGGTGTGGTGATCTCCTATATGCAAGTGATGATCTTCGTCGTCACCTTCCTGGTGATGCTCGGCCTGACGATGTTTATCTCGCGCTCGCGCCTGGGCCGTGCCTGCCGCGCCTGCGCGGAAGACATCAAGATGGCCAACCTGCTGGGCATCAACACCAACAACATCATTGCCCTGACCTTTGTGATTGGCGCCACTCTGGCCGCCGTTGCAGCGGTATTGCTCGGCATGCAGTACGGGGTGATCAACCCCAACCTCGGCTTCCTCGCTGGCATCAAAGCCTTCACCGCAGCTGTACTCGGCGGTATCGGCAGCATTCCGGGCGCCATGCTCGGTGGCCTGGTGCTGGGTGTTGCTGAAGCCTTTGGCGCCGACATTTTCGGCGACCAATACAAAGACGTGGTGGCGTTCAGCCTGTTGGTGCTGGTGCTGTTGTTCCGCCCGACCGGCATTCTCGGTCGCCCGGAGGTTGAAAAGGTATGAGTACTTCTATTCAAGCCAAACAGCTCAAGACGGCGTTTTTCAGCGCCCTCTTGGTGCTCGCCGTGGCGTACCCGATTCTTGGCCTCAAGCTGAACATTGTCGGCATCCAACTGGAAGTGCACGGCGCCAGCGCGCCAATTCTGTGGACCATCTTTGCCTGCGCCATCGGCATGTTCTTCTGGCAGCTGTTCCGCAGCCAATTCGGCGCCGCCTGGAACAGCGTGCCGAAAGTGCCGGGCGTACCGGCTTCGGCGAGCAACTTCCTGACCCTGCCTTCGACCCAGCGCTGGTTTCTGCTCGGCCTGATCGTACTCGCGTTGGTCTGGCCGTTCTTCGGCTCGCGCGGCGCGGTGGACATTGCCACGCTGATTCTGATCTACGTAATGCTCGGCCTCGGCCTGAATATTGTGGTTGGCCTGGCTGGCCTGCTGGACTTGGGTTACGTCGGCTTCTACGCCGTTGGCGCCTACAGCTATGCCCTGCTCTCGCACTACTACGGTTTTGGTTTCTGGCTGTGCCTGCCGATTGCCGGCCTGATGGCTGCGCTGTTTGGCTTCCTGCTCGGTTTCCCGGTGCTGCGCTTGCGCGGCGACTACCTGGCCATCGTTACCCTGGGCTTCGGCGAAATTATCCGGATTCTGCTGCGTAACCTCACCGAGCTTACCGGCGGCCCGAACGGCATCAGCAACATCGACAAACCGACCCTGTTCGGCCTGAGCTTTGAGCGCAAAGCCGCGGAGGGCCTGCAAACCTTCCACGAGTATTTCGGCATTGCCTACAACTCGATCTACAAGGTGATCTTCCTCTACCTGGTGGCCCTGCTCTTGGTGCTGCTGGCCCTGTTCGTCATCAACCGTTTGCTTCGCATGCCCATTGGCCGTGCCTGGGAAGCGCTGCGTGAAGACGAAATCGCCTGCCGCGCACTGGGCATGAACCCCACCGTGATCAAGCTTTCGGCCTTCACCCTGGGTGCCTGCTTTGCTGGTTTTGCCGGTAGCTTCTTTGCCGCCCGCCAAGGCTTGATCACACCAGAGTCGTTCACCTTTCTGGAGTCGGCGACCATTCTCGCCATCGTCGTGCTCGGCGGCCTGGGTTCGCAGTTGGGGGTGATTCTGGCCGCCATAGTGATGATCCTGCTGCCGGAGCTGATGCGTAACTTCAGCGAGTACCGCATGTTGCTGTTCGGTGCCCTGATGGTGTTCATGATGATTTGGCGTCCGCAGGGCTTGCTGCCTATGCAGCGTCCGCACTTGGAGTTGAAGCAATGAGCCGCCCGATTCTTGAAGTAAGCGGCCTGTGCATGCGCTTCGGCGGCCTGTTGGCCGTGAACGGTGTGGGCCTGACCGTGCAGGAAAAACAGGTAGTGTCGATGATCGGCCCGAACGGCGCCGGCAAGACCACCGTGTTCAACTGCCTAACCGGTTTCTACAAACCCACCTCGGGCAGCATCCTGCTCGACGGCGAAGCCATCCAAGGCCTGGCCGGGCACCAAATCGCCCGTAAAGGCGTGGTGCGCACCTTCCAGAACGTGCGTTTGTTCAAGGACATGACCGCCATCGAAAACCTGTTGATTGCCCAGCACCGGCATATCAACACCAACTTCTTGGCCGGTTTGTTCAAGACCCCGGCGTTCCGCAAAAGCGAGCGCGACGCCATGGAGTTCGCCGCGCACTGGCTGGACAAGGTTAACCTCACCGAGGTTGCCAACCGCCCCGCCGGCACCCTGGCCTATGGTCAGCAACGCCGCCTGGAAATCGCCCGCTGCATGATGACCCGCCCGCGCCTGCTGATGCTCGACGAGCCAGCGGCCGGTCTGAACCCGAACGAAACCGAAGAGCTGAAACAACTGATCGGCGTGCTGCGCGATGAGTACAACGTCACCGTGCTGTTGATTGAGCACGACATGAAACTGGTTATGAGCATTTCTGACCATATCGTGGTGATCAACCAGGGCACACCTTTGGCCGACGGCACTCCGGAGCAGATTCGCGACAACCCGGACGTGATCAAAGCCTATTTGGGGGAGGCGTAACTCATGCTGTATTTCGATAACGTTTCCACCTTCTACGGCAAGATCCAGGCGCTGCATAACGTCAACGTGGAAGTGCAAAAAGGCGAGATCGTCACCCTGATCGGCGCCAACGGCGCGGGCAAATCGACCCTGCTGATGACCCTCTGCGGTTCGCCGCGCGCCGCCAGCGGCAGCATTCGCTATCAGGGCGAAGAGCTGGTGGGGCTGGAGTCCAGCGAGATCATGCGTAAAAGCATTGCGGTGGTGCCCGAAGGCCGCCGCATCTTTGCCCGCCTGACCGTGGAAGAGAACCTGGCCATGGGCGGTTTCTTTACCGACAAAGGCGATTTCCAGGAGCAACTGGACAAAGTCCTGCACCTGTTCCCGCGTCTGAAAGAACGCTACAACCAGCGTGGCGGCACCATGTCAGGTGGCGAACAGCAAATGCTCGCCATCGGCCGGGCCTTGATGAGCAAGCCGCAACTGCTGCTGCTCGACGAGCCTTCGCTGGGCCTGGCGCCGATCATCATCCAGCAGATTTTTCAGATCATTGAACAGCTGCGTAAAGATGGTGTGACGGTGTTCTTGGTCGAGCAGAACGCCAACCAGGCGTTGAAGATTGCCGACCGCGCCTATGTGCTGGAAAACGGCCATGTGGTGATGCAAGGCACCGGTGAGGCGCTGCTCACCGACCCGAAAGTGCGCGACGCCTACCTCGGCGGCTAATACCTAGCGCCGTAAAAGCCCCGCCTGGCCTGTGCCTCGCGGGGCTTTTTTATGCCTGGTGTGCGCACCACGGCGTAAACGCGCAAACCGCTGGTGCGCGCAGCGCACCCTACGAGATCAACCGCCACAGCGGGCGCCCCTGGGATCGGTCAACACGCGCGCAAAAACAAAAAAACTTAACCAAGGCTGTAACAAGCCAAGCCCAGGTTTCTCTACTTCACTAAGCAAGCAGCCTAATGAGTACGTAAATGAGCGCCGTGACTCGTAACCCACAAATCGCCGCGAGGCTTCCTACAAAGGCCCCGGCTCCGTGCTCTATTGCTTGCTGGTGCCACGCACTACTTTCGCTCCCCTGCACTGAACCCGCCGAGCCGCATGGGAATAGTCAGGCGTTTTAATCACCCCAACCCTAGAGAGAAACCACCATGAAAAAATCACCATCCTTGCACACCGCCGCCCTCGCTCTCGCGTTGGGCAGCGCCCTGAGCATGGCCGCCGTACCAATGGTTGCCCATGCCGCTGGCGACACCGAAAAATGCTTTGGCGTGTCCCTGAAAGGTAAAAACGACTGCGCCGCAGGCGCTGGCACCACCTGCGCCGGCACCTCGGTTAAAGACCACCAGGGCAACGCCTGGAAAGCGGTACCAAAAGGTACCTGCGAAAAAACCGCTAGCCCAACCTCCCCTACCGGTTTTGGCCAGCTCGAAGCCTTCAAAGAAAAAGCCTGATCCCCGCCTGCTGCCGAGACGCACACGTATGAATCAGCCATTGCTGCCGACCCTCAGCGCGTCTCGCGCCAGCCCTCCGGCGCGTGCGGCAACCCTGCCCGCACGCGTCGGCCTGGGGCTCAAGCCCCAACATTACCAAGACATTCTCGCCAGCCTGCCAGCCGTGGGTTTCTTTGAAATTCATGCGGAAAACTACATGGTCGCCGGCGGCCCGTTTCATCACTACCTCGGGCAGATTCGCCAGCATTACGCGCTGTCGCTGCATGGGGTCGGTCTGTCTATCGGCGCCGAAGATCCTCTGGATATTCAGCACCTGCAACGCTTGGCCAATCTACTCGAGCGCTACCAGCCCGAAGCCTTTTCCGAGCACCTAGCCTGGTCCAGCCACGGCCCCACCTTTCTCAATGACCTGCTGCCGGTGGCCTACGATCGGCCAACCCTGGAGCGCGTCTGCCAACACATCGACCAAACCCAGAGTTTTCTCAAACGTCCCATGCTGCTGGAAAACCCGGCCACCTATGTCGAGTTCAGCGAGTCGAGCATGAGCGAGGCGGCGTTTATCAGCGAAGTAGTACAGCGCACCGGCTGCGCGCTGCTGCTGGACGTGAACAACCTGTATATCTCCTGCATCAACCACGGTCGCGATGTGCAGGCATATCTGCAACAACTGCCGCTGGCGGCGGTGCAGCAGATTCACTTGGCCGGTTTTGCCGAAGACCGCGACGGCAACGGCGACCGCTTGTTGATCGACAGTCATGGCGCCCCCGTAGATGACGCGGTTTGGGCGCTATACGGGCAAATCATCGCGCAGCTAGGCCCGCTGCCGACGTTGATCGAACGCGACAACGATGTGCCGCCGCTGGCGCAGCTGTTGGCTGAAGCGCAAGTCGCGGAAAACCTATTGGCGGGTGTGCAATGAGCCGCCAGGCCATTTTTTACAACGCCTTGTTTAGCGACGAGGCCCAGGCGCCAAGCGGTATACACACCTGGAACGGCTCGAACCCGACCACCCGTTTCGCCGTGTACCGCAATAACGTGCTCAGTTCGCTAATCAACGCACTGGCCGACAGTTACCCGGTGGTTCAAGCGCTGGTCGGCGAGGCGTTTTTCCGTGCCATGGCGATGGTGTATGTGCAAGCGCAGCCGCCACGTTCACGCCTGCTGGTGCAGTACGGCGACGACCTGGCGGATTTTATCGACGCCTTCGAGCCCGCCCGCCAACTGCCCTACCTAGGCGATGTCGCCCGCCTTGAAGCCCTACGCATTCAGGCTTACCACGCGGCGGATATGACGCCCCTAGGCCATGCACAACTGAGCAACGCCGTGGCCAGCAGCGAAGACCCGGCAGGTCTGGTGTTCGCCCTGCATCCCTCCTTGGCCGTGCTCTCGTCGCCGTTTGCGGCGCGTTCGCTATGGGCCGCGCATCAAGGTGAGCTGGCAATTGAAAACGTCGACCCCTACAGCGCCGAACATTGCCTGGTACTGCGTCAGCATCTGGATGTGCTGGTGGTTGCCATTGATGCCGCCAGCGCCGCGTTTATCGCGCGCCTGCAGGCTGGCCAAGCGCTCGGCCAGGCCACAGCCAACTGCCCAGCCGATTTCCACCTCAGCGCCTGCCTGGCGCTGTTGATCAGCCATGGCGCCATTACCGCGCTCTCCCCCCTCACTCACACCGTCAACGAGTAACAGCATGAACAGCACCAGCGGCCCAGTGGGCCTAATCCAGCGTTTAATCGACCTGCTGCAACAAATTCCCCACAGCCTGATCGCCTTTATCGCGCGGTTCTCCATAGCTGCGGTGTTCTGGAAGTCCGGGCAAACCAAGATCGAAGGCTTTGCCATTGACTTGGTAAGCGGCACCTTTCAATTCGATCACCCGCATTTGGCCGACTCAACCATTCCGCTGTTCAGCAGTGAGTACAACTTGCCACTGATCCCGCCCGACATCGCCGCGTATGCCGCTACCTTTAGCGAGCACTTCTTCCCGGTGCTGATCCTGCTCGGCCTGGCCACGCGCTTCTCGTCCCTGGCATTGCTGGGTATGACCTTGACCATTCAGCTATTCGTTTACCCCGGCGCCTACCCCACCCACGGCACGTGGGCGGCGGTGTTGCTGCTGCTGATCGCCCGTGGCCCAGGCGTGCTGTCGGTCGACCATCTGCTCGCCCGCTACTACGGCCAGCGGGTTCAGCGTCACAAAATGGCGCGAACCCTGTAGCATTACCGGCCCTCGCAAGTCAGTTAACCGGGCCTATTCATGTCAGTCGAAGTTTCCTCCGCCACCGCCAGCGATGACCGTGGCGACTTTCTTGCCCTTGTGGAAAAAAGCCTGGTGCAAAACACCTTGGTCAAGGTGCTGCTAAGCAAATACCAGGGTGAGGAAACCGAGTTGCAGCGCGTGGCGATTCGCCCGGTAACAGTACGCGGCCAAGCGTGCCTGTCGTTTGTTTATACCTACAAAACCCGCGATATCACCAAAAATTTCCCAGTCGACGAAGCCTTAGCGTTGATCGCCGAACTGCTGCCCACGGCCTTTAAAAACGCCCATCTGCTGTCGCTTACCGATGACGTGCAACTGACCTTTGGTAAGAAAAACAAAAGCCGCTTGTTTGTCGGCAAGGCAGCAGAGCGCGAGGCGCCGGTTGCCGGCCATGACCGCGAGAAAAAACGCTTTCTGGAGCTCAGCCGGCCATTTCTGACCGACCTGGGTGTGACCACGGCCAAGCACGAACTGGTGCCGGCCATGGCGCGCAAGTGGAAGCAGATCAACAAGTTCGTCGAAGTGTTTTCCCATGCCCTGGCCGGCTCGCCGTTGCAGCAGCGTGCGCCAGAACAGGCCATTCATGCCGTGGACTTTGGCTCTGGCAAGGGTTACCTCACCTTTGCCATGCACGACTACTTGCGCAACAGCCTGGGTCGCCAGGGCAGGGTCACCGGTGTCGAACTGCGGGAAGATATGGTGCGCCTGGGCAACGCTGCCGCCGCACGCCTGGAACAACCGGGGCTGAGCTTTGAACACGGCGATGTGCGCACCTACACCCCAGCCGCCATCGACATCATGATCGCCCTGCACGCCTGCGACGTAGCCACCGACTACGCCATTCACCTGGGCATTCGCAGCAATGCCGCAATCATCATGTGCTCACCCTGCTGCCACAAACAGATCCGCCCGCAGATGGCCAGCCCGAGCATGCTGCGGCCCATGCTGCAATACGGCGTGCACCTGGGCCAGGAAGCGGAAATGGTCACCGACAGCCTGCGCGCCCTGCTGCTGGAAGCCTGCGGTTATGAAACCAAGGTGTTCGAATTTGTCTCATTGGAACACACCAACAAAAACAAAATGATCCTCGCCGTAAAGCGTGCCGAGCCGGTCGACCCGACAGAGCTACTGGGCAAGATTCAAGGCATCAAAGACTTCTACGGCATCAAGGAACAGTGCCTGGAAACGCTGCTTAAAGCCGACCAACGTCTTTAAAAAACCAAACACTATCAGCGCCGCCTTGATCTTCGCGCTGAATCGCCAGCCCTGTGGATTCCCACCTTCGCGGGAATGACGGTGGTGGAAAAAATGTCGTGATTGGGCACGATGGCGATTAGTGCGGGGTTGGGTTGGACCTGCATACGCTCTATCGGCGCGATCAACGCATCGGCCGGATTAGTGGTGTTTTTTGTGGCGTGGCGATTTGAGCAAAAACCATCCGCCTAACCCCCACCGTCGTCCCCGCGAAGGCGGGGACCCAGAATTTCAAGGGGTGCGGTGTTCGCCGAAACATTCTGGATTCCCCGCTTTCGCGGCGACGACAGAAAACATCGGCACACCCTACGATGCCGTAATTAGGTCCAGCTCCTTCCGCCGCTGTTCAAACCAAGCCAACAAATAATCCGCCAACACTTGGGTGCGCTTGGGCAAGCCATGTTGGTAGGCATGCACCAAAAACACTGGGGTAATGCGCGTCTGATAATCGCGCAATAGCCACACCAGGCTGCCATCCACCAACTCCTGATGCACCAGATACGACGGCAGCCGCGCAATCCCCGCGCCTCCCAGACACGCCTTTTTCAGCAGGCTGTAGTGGTTGCTGGCAAACGGTCCGGTGACCTGCACGCGGGTCAGTTCATGCTGGCGGTGGTACAGCCATTCTTCCGCGCCGCTGTAATGGCTATTGAGCAAACACACATGCTGGCTTAGCTGCTGGGCCGTGAGCACGTCGCCATGGGCGCGTAAATACGCCGGGCTGGCGCAGGTCAATTCCTGCATCGATAACAACGGCCGCGCCACCAGGCGCTCATCAGTTTGCTCGCCGCTGCGAATGGCCAGGTCGAACCCATCGGCCACCAGGTCGCGGTAGGTATTGTTTAGTTCCAGCTCAATACGGATTTCAGGAAAGGCTTGGGCAAATTGCAGCTGCAAGGCATCAAAAAAGGTATCGCCCAACGACACCGGCGCGGTGATGCGTACCGTACCGGCGGCCTCTTCCTGTAAGCGCGCCAGGGTTTGCCGGGCGCGGGTGGCCTGGGCAACCAAGGCCTGCGCCTCCGGCAGTAGTGCCGCACCAGCCGCCGTCAACGACAGCTTGCGCGTGGTGCGATACAGCAAGCTGATGCCCAAGCCCTGCTCCAGCAAGCCGATGCGCTTTGACAACTGCCCCTTACTGCAACCCAGGCGCGCGGCCGCCTGAGTAAAACTGCCAGCCTCAACCAAAGTGGCAAAGGCGGCTAGATCATCCATTTCACTCATGGCGATTGTTTCCTTGTGAGAACCAAAGGTTTCCAATTGGCTGGATTATCGCCAACAACCCGCCGATCTACACTGCTTGCCACCTAACCCCCATCGTTTTCTTGCTTAGGAGCACTGCCTTGAAAATCATCCTGATCGGCGCCAGCGGTACCATTGGCCAAGCGGTAGAACGCGAATTGGCCGAGCGCCATGAAGTGGTGCGCGTCGGCCGTACGAGCGGCGACTACCAAGTGGATATCCGCGACACCGCCTCCATTCGCCGCTTGTTCGAACAAACCGGGCACTTTGACGCGCTGGTCAGCGCCAGTGGTTCTGTGCATTTCGGTGCCCTTGACGAGATGCACGCCGAGCAGTTCGCCGTAGGCCTGAATGACAAGCTGATGGGCCAGGTCAACCTGCTACTGATTGGCCGCGAATTTATCAACGACGGCGGCTCGTTCACTCTCACCTCCGGAATTCTCAGCGACGACCCGATCGTTGCCGGCGCCTCGGCGAGCATGGTCAATGGCGCGCTCAACAGCTTTGTCAAAGCCGCTGCCATCGAACTGCCGCGCGGCCTGCGGGTGAACATCATCAGCCCCACCGTGCTGGTGGAATCCATGGACAGCTACGGGCCATTTTTCCGTGGTTTTAAACCGGTGCCGGCAGTCGACGTGGCCCTGGCCTACGCGAAAAGTGTGGAAGGTAAACAGACCGGCCAGGTTTACACCGTCGGCTAAGCGGCACATCCGCTCAACAGCGCGCGGCAACATTTGCCCCGCGCTCTTGTGCCAGCGCCGGGGCGTGGGTAACGTGGCCGCACTTGCCAGGAGACCCCTTTGATGCGCGCTGTCCGCCCCTTGTTGTTTGCCGTGTTACCCCTATTCGCCAGTTGCGCGATGTTTGATAGTCAGGACCAAGCGCCGGTATCGCCAGGCACCCGTATGCAGGGCGAGCTCAGCGTCAGCGGCGGCAAGCTGTTGCTGCGCCCGTGTCAGGAGCAACGCCGTTTCGTTATCAACGACAGCGGCAATACCGGCCTGCTGCAAGAGTCTGCCACCTTGCTCGACCGCGTCGACGGCACCCTGTTTGCCGACGTCAGCGGCAACCTCGACGCCAGCAAAGTCAGCGGCAGCGACGGCCAACTCAACCTCACCCGCCTGTACCGCGTGCAACGCGAAGGCCACGGCTGCGACGACCCCAATTTCAAACGGCAAATGCTGCGCGCCAGCGGCAATGAGCCAGGCTGGAGCGTCAGCGTGAATGCCAAAGGCATGGTGCTGGAGCGCCCAAACCAGGAACCGCTGGCCCTGCCCTATCTGGAAGAACAGTTGCCGGACGGACGCTTTAACCTCACCAGCGAAGCCAATGGCCTGCGCCTGGAATTGTGGGTAGCGCCGCAACGCTGCGTTGACAGCGCCAGCGGGGCGGTGTCGTTTCTTTCAGCGGAGCTGCGCAGCAACGGCAAGGTCGAGCACGGCTGCGCCTACTTCGGTGGCTCACGTAATCAATAAAAACGCGGTTACGGTTCACCCTTTTTTCACATCTATTTGATCAGCGCTTCACCCGCACGTTTCTAGCATGGGCTCCCTTATTCGGGGAGTTTCCATGCTCAAGTCACGTCGTCTGGTCTTTGCTATCGCAGGTGTAGTGGCCGTGGTCAGCGCCATGCTGCTGTGGCGCTACCTGCCTTCCAGCACACCAGAAACACCGCTACTGGCCACCGCGCAGACAGAGACCTGGGCAGAGCAGGTGGACCCCTCGTTCAAGCTGTTTGAACTGTCGCCAACCCTGTATCGCAGTGCGTTGCCGCGCCCGGAGCACTTGGCGCTGTTGCAGCAACTGCAAGTGCGCACGGTGGTGACTTTTATCAAAGACGACGACCGCCAATGGCTGGGCAATAGCAACATCAGCTTGATCAGCATTCCCTTGCACGCTGACCGCGTCGACGACGCCGATGTGCTGCGCGTGCTCAACGTGTTGCAGCTCGCCGAAACCCGTGGCCCGGTGCTGATGCACTGCAAACACGGCAGCGATCGCACCGGCCTGATGGCTGCCATGTTTCGCACCGTGATCCAGGGCTGGAGCAAACAGGAAGCGCTGAGTGAGATGCTCAATGGCGGCTATGGCCAGGCCGACGATATGGAAGATGCGCGCCAGTATGTGGAACAAGCGGATATCAGCAAACTGCGTGAAGCACTGACCAAAGGCCGCTGTGACACCAAACTTATTTCCACCTGCTATGTGCGCCCTTGGTTTAACTCGATGGTAGCTAACGCGCATCCGTAGAATAGTGCGCCCAGCGCCCCCTCACCCTAGCCCTCTCCCCGCTGGGGCGAGGGGACTGGAATGAAGTCTCGGCGGCTGATAACGATCTAGCTTGGCTGGGGGTGAGGGCAAAGGCTGCACAAAACTTCCAGACCTTAATTTCGCTCAAAGGCATACTAGTCCGACCCTCGATCTCCCCCGGCCCCAGCCCATGCCCGCAAGCAACTGGATTGATCTTAGCCAAGACGCCGACTCCGGCATCGAGACCATCCGTGCCCATTTCCAGGGCCATGCCTACGACCCGCATTGGCACGACAGCTATCTGATCGGCGTTACCGAACAAGGCGTGCAGCAGTTCAGTTGCCGGCAGCAGCGCCATATCAGCACCCCTGGCCAGGTATTTATGCTCGAGCCCGGCGAGATCCACGATGGCACCGCGCCCTCGGCCGAAGGCTTTACCTATTCCATGCTGTACCTCGACCCGCACTGGCTGGAGCGTGAACTGCGTGCGTTGTTCGAGCAGGCGCCCGCCAGCTGCCTGCCGGGTTTTGCCCGAACGTTGCTGGGTGATAGGCGGTTGGCGCAGGCCACTCTGCTAGCGTTCCAAGCCCTGCACAGCAACGAGTTGCGCATTGTGCGGCAAACCGCGCTGGACGGCCTGTTGGCGCAGATGACCACACACCTGCATTGGCGCCAGCCGCAGCTGCTCGACCCACGCCTGCCGCTGGTGGCCCAGCGCGCCCGTGACTATCTGCATGCCCATGTGCATGACGATATCGGCCTGGATGATCTAGCGCGTATCAGCGGCGTCGACCGTTTCCGCCTGACCCGCGCCTTTAAAGCCGCCTTTGGCATGGCGCCGCATGCCTACCTTATTCAACTACGCCTGGCCAAAGCTCGGCACCTGCTGGCCCGTGGTGAAACGCCGGTGCAGGTTGCCAGCGCCCTCGGTTTTGCCGACCAAAGCCACCTCGGCCGCTGGTTTCGCCGCGCCTATCAATTGACCCCGGCGCACTACCGCAAACGCTGCACAAATCGTCCAGACTGAGCGCCCTGCCCCTGCAACCATCAAGGCTCCTGAACGCTGTTGGAGCCCGCCCGTGGACTTGCTGCCATTTCTGTTATTCGCCTTTGTCGCCTCCATTACCCCTGGCCCCACCAACCTGCTGGTGCTGAGCAACAGCGCGCGCTTTGGTTTCGCCGCCGCGCTGCCCTTGGTCTTTGCCGCCTGCGCGGCCGCCGCGCTGTTGGTCTTACTGGTGGGCTTGGGCACTGGCGAAACCCTGTCGCAGCACCCGCGGGTGCAGCAAGGAATGTCGTGGGCCGGTATTGCCTGGCTGAGCTATTTGGCCTGGCAGATTTTCCGTAGCCCCGCAATCGGCCTGGACAACGCCCGTGAACAAGCCGGAAAACGCCTAAGCATGGCCGCCGCCGCGGGCTTGCAAGTGGTAAACCCGAAAACCTGGATGATGGCGTTGGCGGTGGTTGGCGTGTTTGCCGCCCATGCAGCGGATAAAACCAACCGCGTGGCACTGCTGGCGTTGCTGTTTTTTTTGGTCGCCCTGCCTTGCCTGGGCGTGTGGGCGGCCCTGGGGCGTGGCCTCAGCCAGTTTTGCCGTAGCGACGCGCAGATGCAGCGCTTCAATCGAGCCATGGCGGCTCTGTTGCTGGCTTCGGCGTGGGCGAGCTTGCTGGCATAACATTGCTCGTTCACCTACAAAAAAACGGGGCCATCATTTCGAAGCCGAAGATTGCCTGCTAGCCTGCGCGCTTCAAATTACAAAGTGAGGGAAGCACTTTGAAACTGACCGTAATCGCTTTACTGGTATTGCCTATCTGCGCTCAGGCGCAAGTGTATAAATGCGTCGCCCCCGATGGCAGCACCAGCTACGCCACCGTGCCCTGCCCTGAAGGCGCAGGGGAAACTACGCGAATCATTGAACCCGTTCCGCCCAGCGGAGCACTGAATATCCCCTACAGCGAACAAGCCGAAGCCGACGAAAACGCGCCGACCGATGCCGAGGTTGCGCCATCGGCATCGACGGTCACCGGCATCCCAGATAGCGAAGAATCGCGCCGCGCGCAGAAGAAAGAGCAAATGCGCGAGGACGAGTTGCAGCACAAAAAGGATCTGTACGACGAAGCCTTGCGCAAGCGCGAGCGATTGGAGAACACGGAGCAGCTAGAACGACTAGAGCGCCTGGAGCGTTTGGAGCGGCAGCAGCAGACGATTCCGCAGTCCCAATGACGGCAGAATGGGCGGACCGGCCCCAGCCTAGGTGCGGGCCTGAGCTTCGTCGATTAGCCACTGCTTAAGCGCTTGCACCGCCGGGCGCAGTGTGGCGCCCTGGGGGTGGACGACGTAATAGCCCTTGCTTAGCGGCAAGCGGTCGCTGAACGGTTCAATCAGGCTGCCCGCTGCCACCTCCTCTTCCGTTAACAATGCGCTGGTCAGCAGCAGCCCCTGATGGCGGCTGGCGGCCTCGATGGCGACCAGCGATTGGTCGAAATACAGACCGGGAATCGCCGCCTGCGCCTTCGCCGACAAGCCGCTAAAGCGTTGCAGCCAGTTTTCCCAATGCGGATGCAGGGTGTTGTGCAGCAAAGTGGCCTTGCCTACATCGGCGCTGCTGCGCAGGTTTAGGCGCTTGGCGTACTCGGGGCTGCAATAGGCGCGGGCGTCGTCTTCGCACAGAAGATGGGCCTCCAGCGCGGGGTCGTTGCCATCGAAGTAACGCACCGCCAGGTCCACCGGTTCGGCGTTGAAGTCGACCACAGCAGCAGACGAATTGAGATGCAGGGCCACCTCCGGATTACGCGCGACAAAACCGGACATACGCCGGGCAAACCAACGCGCCGCAAAACTGGGCGGCATATTCACCCATACGCCGTTACTGCGGCTGTCGCGCAACAGGCGGCTGGCGCTGCTGATCTGCGCCAACGCCGGTTGAATACGCGCCCAATACGCCAGGCCGTCGGCGGTCGGTTGCAGTTGGCGAATATGGCGGGTGAACAGGCTGATGCCCAACCATTCCTCAAGCTTACGAATCTGCTGCCCCACCGCACCGGGGGTTACGCAGAGTTCGTCCGCAGCAAGAGAAAAACTATTCTCACGCATGGCGACATCGAAGTAATGCAGGGCTTTCAGCGGCGGCATTTGGCTCATAGCGTAGTTTTTCTATCTCATAGTGAACTCTTAATAGCTTGTAGCACGGCCCCGGCGACCTCGACAATCAACCACTCAGATTGCCCTGCTCGCCCCCGGAATACCTCGCCATGAAGTTCGCCATCAAGCACATCGCCTACCTCGCCTTCGCCCTGCTCGGGCTGATTTGGGGGACCAATTTCATCTTTACCAAATGGGCATCGCTGCTGATCAGCGCCGAGCAAATCGTCTTGCTGCGGGTGCTGTGTGGTTTTGTGCCGTTGCTGGTGGTGGCGCTGGCACGCGGTGCGCTGAGTTGGTCACATCTGCGCCACGCCCACCACTTTTTGGTCATGGCGCTGCTGGCGACCTCGCTCTACTACTACGCCTACGCCAAGGGCGCCACGCTGCTGCTCTCAAGCGTGGCCGGCATGCTTAGCGGGGCGATTCCGCTGTTTACCTTTGCCTGCGCCTTTGTATTTCTGCGCGAAGAACCGCTTAACCGGCGCACGGCGTTGGGCGTGTTATTTGGTTTTGCCGGCGTGCTGCTGATCGCTCGCCCCTGGGATGCCGCCGGGCTGAATATCGAAGGCGTGCTGTATATGGTCGCCGGCTCGCTGTGCGTGGGTTGCTCGTTTGTGTACGCCAAACGTTTTCTCACCGGCTTGGCGATTACGCCATTGGCGCTGTGCACTTACCAGATTGGTACGGCGCTGCTGTTGATTGCCCTGGTGACCGACCTAACCGGCATCGAACGCATCACCATTGATACCCGCGCCATGCTCGGTTTGGCCTTGGGTTTGGGGCTGCTGGGCACCGGTGTGGCGTACATCCTTTACTACTTTATCGTGCAGCGGTTGGGCGCCGTGAAAGCCTCGGCGGTGACCTATATTCCGCCGGTGATTGCCCTGCTGATTGGCGTTTTTCTTGCCCATGAGCCAGTCAAGGCGCTGGACCTAGTCGCGGTGGCGGCGATTTTGGGTGGGGTGTATATCCTGCAAACCGGGCGCCGGAGCGCATAGAGGCGGCCTCTGCCGCGAACCCTGCAAACGCATTACGCCGCAGGGTTTGCAGAATTTGCCAGCAAGCTGCCTACGAGCGGCAAGAAAACTAGCCGGCCAACACCCGTGCCAACGTAGCACGCACTTTATCCATGCCATCATCCAGCGCTCGCTCGATGTCGGCCATGGTGATCACCGCGTGCGTCTTACCAGCGGCAGGGTTTACCACCAACGCAAGGCAGGCGTAAGGCAGTTCTAGCTCTCGGGCCAGGGCGGCTTCGGGCATGCCGGTCATGCCGATAACATCGGCGCCATCACGCTCAAGACGGGCAACTTCCGCTACCGTTTCCAGCCGCGGCCCTTGGGTACAGGCATAAACGCCATGGCTACTGTAGGAGACGCCCTCGGCAACCAATGCCTCAATCAACTGATCGCGAAGGATGTCGTTGTAGGGGTAGCTGAAATCGATGTGGGTGACATGCTCCAGTTCACCAGCGAAAAAGGTGTGCTCACGACCATACGTGTAATCGATGATCTGGTGCGGCACGCAGAAGTGCCCGGTGCCCATTGCCGCGTGAATACCGCCGACGGCGTTGACCGCAACAATCACGTCCGCACCTGCATTTTTAAGCGCCCAGATATTGGCCCGGTAGTTCACTTGATGCGGGGGAATGCGGTGTGGGTGGCCGTGGCGGGCGAGAAACAGCACTTCGCGACCAGCATAATTGCCGCGCATGATTGGCGCCGACGGCGCGCCATAGGGCGTGTCGATATTAAGCACGGCGCTGATGGTCAGGCCTTCAAGTTTGGTCAGGCCAGTGCCGCCAATAATTGCGTAAACGGTCATCGCGTAATTCCTAGCGGATCAGATAAGTTGTGCAGCTTGCAGATCGCCCACGGCTTGCAGCCAACGCGGGCTCTGCTTGTAATCGGTGCTGGCAAAACCTTGGCCACGCATACGGGCCAGACCGATTGGTGGCTCCACGCTGAGGCGTTGCAACGCGGTCAGCGCCAACTCGGCGGCCGCACGGTCATTGCAAACCAAGCCCATGTCACAGCCGGCGCTGAGCGCAGCTTCGATACGGTTGGCGGCATCACCCACCACATGGGCACCGGCCATGGACAGATCGTCGCTGAAAATCACCCCATCAAACTGCAACTCGCCACGCAAGATGTCTTGCAACCAGCGACGTGAGAAGCCAGCAGGCTGGTCGTCCACTTGCGGGTAGATAACGTGGGCCGGCATCACGGCGGCTAGTTGCTTACTTAGGCGAGCAAAGGGTTGCAGGTCTTTGGCGCGGATTTCGTCGAGGCTGCGCTCGTCCACCGGAATGGCGACATGGGAATCGGCCTCAGCCCAGCCATGGCCGGGGAAATGCTTACCGGTGGCGGCCATGCCGGCAGCGTTCATACCACGGATAAAGGCACCTGCCAGCAGGGCGGCGCGCGCCGGGTCGCCATCAAAGGAACGGCTGCCGACCACAGCACTGCGTTGGTAATCCAGATCCAGGACCGGCGCAAAGCTAAGGTCCAGACCGACCGCCAGCACTTCGGTCGCCATCAGCCAACCGCATTGTTCGGCCAGCCATTCGGCGTTGGCGTTATCGGCCACTGCGCGCATTGCCGGCAGGCGCACAAAGCCTTGGCGCAAGCGCTGCACGCGACCGCCCTCTTGGTCTACCGCCAACAATAGGTCCGGACGCACAGCGCGAATGGCCGCCGAGAGCTCACGCACCTGGCGTGGGTCTTCGATATTTCGCGCGAACAAGATCAGACCGCCGACCTCTGGCTGGCGCAAAATCTGGCGGTCTTCAGCCGTTAGCCAAGTGCCGCCGATATCCAGCATCAATGAGCCTTGTAGACCAACAGTCATAACAAATCCTTAGCAGAGGTCTGCCGTGGCCCACTGCGGGCACGCGACTTCGTCGATTTTTACTGGGCAGTGGATAGGAACGCGATCGAAGAGTTCCAGCACGTCCCTATTACGTAGGCGAATACAGCCGTGGGACAGCGGAGCGCCCATGGGCTCGGTGTCAGGCGTACCGTGCAGATAAATGTAACGGCGAAAAGTGTCGACGGTGCCGAGGCGATTGATGCCGGGCTCGCAGCCACTCAACCAAAGGATTCTGCTCAGAATCCAATCGCGGCCGGGAAACTTTTCATGAAGCTCATGGGACCAGGTTTCGCCGGTCCAACGCCGCCCGCGCAACACCGCGCCGAGGGGCAAACCGGCGCCGATCTTGGCACGTACCTGATGCAGACCACGGGGGGTTTTGTTCGAGCCGCTTTGCTCGCCGGCCCCGTTAAGCGCGGTAGACACCGGCAGACGCAGCACCAAGCGCCCGTTGGCAAAGCCGTAGAGCTGCTGGTCGGCGATGGAGATGTGTAGCGAGTCGAGAATCGTCATGGGCGGCAAGCTTAGCCGATCCCGCCTGCTGCTGGCAGCAGGCGTTTGACGGCTACACCTTGCTGGGCGAGGGTGCCGGCGTTGAGGATTTGCTGCGCGGACGCAACTGCGCGGTGGCCAGGGCGTCGTCAGTGACACCGGTTTCCGAGCGCATACCAGCCGCAAGGAATGGCACCATCAGACGCATCACCTGCTCAATTGACGTATTAACGCCAAAATCGGTCTCGGCTATCGCTCGCAGCGCCTTGATACCGGACATGCTGAACGCCGCCGCGCCGAGCATAAAGTGCACGCGCCAGAACAACTCAATAGGTGGAATACGCGGCGCGGCTTCGTGAACCAACTGCATATAACGGCGGAACACCTTGCCGTACATATCTTCCAGATAACGTCGCAGGTGGCCCTGGCTTTGGCTAAACGCCAAGCCCAACAGACGCATAAAGATCGACAGGTCGTTGCCGCTACGCGGCTTTACCGCCAGCGCTTGCTCCACCAGCATTTCCAGTAGCTCTTCGAGGCTTGCCTTGCTCTCTGGTTTGCCTTGGCGACGGTCCAGCTCACGCTCGAGGCTGGTGCAAAAGGGACCGAGAAAACGCGAAAAAACCGCTTGGATAAGCGCTTTTTTTGAACCGAAGTGATAGTTCACGGCGGCCAGGTTGACCCCAGCTTTACTGGTAATCAAACGGAGGGATGTCTCGGCAAAGCCCTTCTCCGCAAATAATTGTTCTGCGGCATCCAGGATGCGTTCGACTGTTTCTGACTGAGCCATGGGAATCACCTGACAAACACTTGTTTGAAACATACGTTTCAAGCGGCGATTTTGTCAAGTCGCATCAACCGTATTTTGGCTGATCAGTCACGGACTGCTGTAACTGCCCTTCCCCACTCGAGTTATTACACCCAAATGCATTGTGCTGGCCGATCTATAAAAAGAACGATTGCCAAGCGTCGATCACTGTATATAATCCCAGTCACTGTATAAAAAGACAGAGACCGGACATGCTAAAACTGACGCCACGCCAAGCCGAGATTCTCGCCTTCATCAAGCAATGCCTTGAAGACAACGGTTACCCGCCCACCCGCGCAGAAATTGCACAACAGCTGGGCTTCAAATCGCCCAACGCTGCGGAAGAACATCTGAAGGCGCTGGCCCGCAAAGGCGCCATTGAGATGACCCCTGGCGCCTCCCGTGGCATTCGTATTCCCGGCTTTGAACCGAGCAACGAAGAAGAAGGCCTGCCCATCATTGGTCGCGTTGCAGCCGGTGCGCCGATTCTGGCCCAGCAGCATGTCGAAGAATCTTGCCGCATCAACCCCGAATTTTTCCACCCTCGTGCCGACTATCTGTTGCGCGTGCGCGGCATGAGCATGAAAGACATCGGCATTCTCGACGGCGACTTGCTGGCCGTACATACCACGAAAGAAGCGCGTAACGGTCAGATCGTGGTCGCCCGCATCGATGACGAGGTCACTGTAAAGCGCTTCAAGCGCGAAGGCGACAAAGTTTGGCTGATCGCTGAAAACCCCGAGTTCGCCCCCATCGAAATCGACCTGGAAGCCCAGGATCTGGTCATCGAAGGATTGAGTGTCGGCGTTATTCGCCGCTGAGGAGGCTGTATGCAGTTCCCACAAGCGCTGGACCGTACCCAACTGCCATTGTTCGACGCCTTCCTGACGCCTTCGTCGGCGCCGTTGTTGACCGATATTGTTGAAACCGGTTGGTTCGAAGAGCCAGAACCAGAGACATTCAGCGAGCTGTCGCTGCGTGGCGCCGCCGGGAACTGCCTACACCTGTTGGCCCCAATCCTGCGCGAACTTAGCCAGGAACAGGAAGCCCGCTGGCTAACCCTGATTGCCCCGCCTGCCAGCCTGACCCAGGCCTGGCTGCGCGATGCTGGCCTGAACCGCGAACGCATTCTGCTGCTGCAACCGCGCGCTGGGCAAAGCCCGTTAGAGCTGGCCTGCGAAGCTTTACGCCTGGGCCGCAGCCATACGGTGGTGAGTTGGTTGCACCCGCTGCACCGTCCGGCACGCGATCAACTTGCCCATGCCGCCCGAGAGGGCAAAGCGCAGAGCCTAAATATCAGCTTGGGTTGATATGCCGGTCACAAGGGTTGGCGCGCATATCACACCCTACTGAGCTCGGGTGTGCCATGCGCACCAACCCTCAATCTCAACTCAGCAAAAAATCAGTGCAGAACGCGCGGACCTTCGTCTTTCTCGAAATCACCTTCGGCCAAACGGCCAGCCATCTGTACGCCCACATTGAGCATGGCTTTGGCGACTTCGACGTGGTGCCCCTGCAGGAATGCTTTGGCATCTGCGGAGAAGTCCAACACCACTAATGCCTCCTCATCCTCGGCACGACGCAAGGCAATGCGCCCGTCGGGCAACTCGACAATTTCAAGAAAGGATGTAGGCATAAACTTAATCTCCACGTAAGGCCGGCAGTGTATCAGCCTGCCACCCCTCGCCCCTAGTCCAACCATCTGTTCAGACGGTCAGAAACCAGACGAGGGTTTAACACTCACTCAAGGTTTCGCGGAAACGCAACGCCAGAACCTTTAGTTGCTGACGCCAGATTTCCAGTTCAGCACGCGGCAATAAAGCCTCTTCTTCATCAAGGCTGTAGGCCTGAATCAGCGGCAACGTCGGATCGACTTTGGCTTTGACTGGCGCTCTGGGCGGTTGGAACAGCTGCTGATACGCACTGATCAGTTGCGACAACCAGGTCTCCGACTGCTGAGCCAATTCCACCAGTTCCGCCAGCTCAGGACTGGGCGTAGCGCCGAGAACATCCTTGGTCAGAATTGCCTCAACGCGCGGCACATTTACTTCATCGAAGCGGTAGTAGCCCGCCACTTCATGGCAAATACCCAGCAAAGCGCCGTAGAGGTGAAACAGGCAGGCTTCGCGCTCGGCAAGGACCAACGCTGGCGCATTAACCGCTTGGCCTTCTTCGGCGCGCCGCCAAGCCTCCAGCGACAGGCCAGCAAAAAACAGTTTTTGGTTGGTGCGGGTGTATAGCTCATGGGCCATTGCGGCGCCCTCCACAGCAGCAGACAGAGTCACTATACGCGCGCCAGGCTGGCTGGCGCGCGTGCTAGGGATTAACGCTTGTCTTCGACCTTCCAGGCATTGCCGTCATAGAAGGCGCGCCAGCCAGTCGGCTTGCCTTCCACTTCAGTCTGCACGTATTGCTCTTTGGTCTTGCGGCTGTAGCGCACGACAGCAGGACGGCCGTCCGGGTCTTTTTTCGGCGCGGACATCAGGAAGTGATACTTCGGATCAATTTCGTCTTTGTGCGGAATCAATTCGATGATCAACGGCGCGCGGGTTTCGCGGTTTTTCGGGAACTGGCTGGCGGCGAGGAACAAGCCGCTGGCACCGTCGCGCAGTACGTAGGTGTCATTAACCTTTTCGCACTTGAGCTCCGGCATTTTCACCGCGTCCATTTTGGGTGGCGCCGGCTCGCCGCTACGCAGCAATTTGCGCGTGTTCTTGCACTCAGCGTTGGTGCAGCCAAAGAACTTGCCGAAGCGGCCGGTCTTCAACTGCATCTGGCTGCCGCACTTGTCGCACTCAAGGCTCGGACCTTCGTAGCCTTTGATACGGTACTGGCCCTGCTCAATCTCGTAACCCGCGCAATCGGGGTTATTACCGCAAATATGCAGCTTGCGGGTTTCGTCCAGCAGGTAGGCATCCATCGCCGTGACGCAGATCGGGCAACGGTGCTTGCCGAGCAGAACCAAGGATTCGGACTCACCTTCATCGTCGGCAGCAATTTCGTCGCCAGGAATCAGGTTGATGGTCGACTTGCAGCGCTCTTTCGGCGGCAGGCTGTAGCCCGAGCAGCCGAGGAACACGCCGGTGGACGCCGTGCGGATCATCATGTGACGACCACATTCGCGGCAGGCGATATCGGTTGGCGTCGGCTGGTTGGCACGCATGCCGTTGTCGCCTTCCGATGCCACTTCGAGCTTTTTCTTGAAGTCGCCGTAGAACTCGTCCAGCACATTTTTCCACTCGCGCTCGCCTTGGGCGACGTCATCGAGATTTTCTTCCATGCCGGCGGTAAAGCCGTAGTCCATCAGGTTGGAGAAGCTTTCGCTCAGGCGCTCGGTAACGATGTCGCCCATCTTCTCGGAGTAGAACCGACGGTTATGCAGCGCCACATAGCCGCGCTCTTGAATGGTGGAAATAATCGCAGCATAAGTGGATGGGCGGCCGATGCCGCGCTTTTCCATCTCTTTCACCAAGCTGGCTTCGGAGTAGCGTGCCGGCGGCTTGGTGAAATGCTGGCTTGGGTCGAGCTTGATCAGCTTCAACGCTTCGCCTTCGCTCATGTCCGGCAGCACGTCGTCATCGCCCGGCTTGCTGATTTGCGGCAGCGCACGGGTGTAGCCGTCGAACTTGAGGATGCGGCCTTTGGCGCGCAGTTCGAACTTGCTGGCCGCCACGCTAACGGTGGTGGACAGGTATTCAGCCGGTGGCATCTGGCAGGCCACGAATTGGCGCCAGATCAGCTCGTAGAGACGCTCAGCGTCGCGCTCCATGCCCGACAGCTGGGTCGGCTTGAGGTTGACGTCAGACGGGCGAATCGCTTCGTGCGCTTCCTGGGCGCCTTCTTTGCTGCTGTACACGTTGGGCTTGGCCGGCAGGTACTTTTTGCCGAACTCGCCTTCGATAAAGTCGCGCACCATGGTCACGGCATCGGCCGAGAGGTTGGTGGAGTCAGTACGCATATAAGTGATGTAGCCGGCTTCGTACAAACGCTGGGCCATCATCATGGTTTTCTTCACGCCAAAGCCCAGACGGTTACTGGCCGCCTGCTGCAAAGTGGACGTAATAAAAGGTGCCGATGGTTTGCTGCTGGTCGGCTTGTCTTCGCGCTTAACGATGCTGTAGGCGGAATCTTTGAGCTTCGCCAACGCAGCGTCGGCTTGCTGCTTGTTCAGCGGCTTGAAGGCCTCACCGTTTTCGCGCGCCACTTCAAAGCGTACGTTGGCGCCTTTGGCGGTACCCAGGTCAGCGTGGATTTCCCAGTATTCTTCTGGGTTGAACGCGCGAATTTCGCGCTCACGCTCCACCACCAGCTTTACCGCTACCGACTGCACACGGCCGGCAGACAGGCCACGGGCGATTTTTGCCCACAGCAGCGGCGACACCATGTAACCCACTACGCGGTCAAGGAAACGACGCGCTTGCTGGGCGTTAACACGGTTGATATCCAGCTCGCCTGGTTTGGAGAAGGCTTCCTGGATGGCTTTTTTGGTGATCTCGTTGAACACCACGCGCTTGTAGCGGCTATCGTCACCACCAATGGCTTCGCGCAGGTGCCAGGCAATGGCTTCCCCCTCGCGGTCCAAGTCGGTTGCGAGATAGATGGTGTCAGCATCTTTGGCCAGGCGGCGCAGCTCTTCGACGACCTTTTCCTTGCCAGGAAGAATTTCGTACTTGGCTTTCCAGCCGTGCTCGGGGTCGACGCCCATGCGTGACACCAGTTGGCGCTTGGCTTTTTCCTTGGCGCTGAGCGCCGGGGCTTCTGCTGCGGCAGCCTTCCCACGTTTGACCGGCTCTTTAGTAGCACTGGCCGAACCGCTGGTAGGCAGGTCACGGATATGGCCGATGCTCGACTTCACCACGTACTGGTTGCCCAGGTACTTGTTGATGGTCTTGGCCTTGGCCGGGGATTCCACGATGACCAGCGATTTGCCCATGGATCGGAGATTTCCTGAATTTGAGTACTGAAAAGCGGTAGGCCGCCTTTCGCGGCACCGCTATATATAGTGGCGACTAAGGTGAGGTCAAGGACGGATCACGTCTAATGTCAGCTCAAGGCTGCACGAAGAGCTCAGGTTCGGCCTTGATCAGAGCAAAGCGCAGCATAGTCTGGCCGTCCACTTCGACTGTTCCGGTAAACATGCTTAACGGGCGCACCCACAAACCGAATTCCCCGTACAACGCCTGATACACCACCACCTCCTCTTCCGTCTCTGAATGCCGCGCCACGCCAAACACGCGATACTCGGGGCCTTTGTAGTGACGATAGAGGCCGGGTTGTAACTGCATCAGGGGCTTCCTTATATCTGCAAAAAAATAAAGTTAGTTCTGACAAAAATAAAAACCGGGGCGCTTGGCCCCGGTTGTAACCGCCTTGCATCTTGAGTGCGCTCGTTGCCGAGCGTTCCCTTAGATGCGTTCGAAGACGGTGGTGATGCCTTGGCCGAGACCGACACACATGGTCGACACGCCAAAAGTACCGCCATTCTGCTTCATCACGTTCAGCAAGGTGCCGGAGATACGCGCACCAGAGCAGCCAAACGGGTGACCGAGGGCAATCGCGCCGCCGTGCAGGTTAACCTTCTCTTCCATCTTGTCGAGCACTTTCAAATCCTTCAGCACTGGCAGAGCCTGTGCGGCGAAGGCTTCGTTGAGTTCCCAGAAGTCGATGTCGTTGATGCTCAGGCCAGCACGTTTCAGGGCTTTCTGCGTGGCCGGAACTGGACCGTAACCCATGATTGCCGGATCAACACCAGCCACTGCCATCGAACGGATCACGGCCATCGGCTGAATGCCCAGGTCTTGAGCGCGTTGAGCAGACATCACGATCATGCACGAAGCACCATCGGTGATTTGCGAGGAAGTACCGGCTGTAACGGTGCCGCCTTTCGGGTTGAAGGCAGGCTTCAACGCCGCCAGGCTTTCCAGGGTGGTATCCGGACGAATGGTCTCGTCGAAGTCGAATACTTTCAGGAAACCGTTCTCGTCGTAGCCTTGCATCGGGATGATTTCATCCTTGAACTTGCCTTCGACGGTAGCTTTGTGGGCCAAACGGTGCGAACGCTCACCGAATGCGTCCTGCTGCTCACGGCTGATGCCATGCATCTTGCCGAGCATTTCAGCGGTCAGCCCCATCATGCCCGAGGCCTTGGCCGCGTACAGCGACAGGTGCGGGTTTGGATCAACGCCGTGCATCATGCCAACGTGGCCCATGTGCTCCACACCGCCGATGACGAACACGTCACCGTTACCGGTCTGGATCGCCTGCACAGCAGTGTGCAGAGCGCTCATGGACGAACCGCACAGGCGGCTTACAGTCTGGCCAGCAGCGGTGTGCGGGATCTGGGTCATCAGCGACGCCATGCGCGCGATGTTCCAGCCCTGCTCCAGGGTCTGGTTGACGCAGCCCCAGATCACGTCCTCGACTTCTGCCGGATCGACCTTGGCGTTGCGTTCCAGCAATTTGCTGATCAGGTGCGCCGACATGTCTTCGGCGCGGGTGTTGCGGTGCATGCCGCCCTTGGAGCGGCCCATCGGAGTACGACCGAAGTCGACAATCACGACGTCTCTAGGATTCAAGCTCATAAGTTCACTCTCACTCTAGTTGGGGGCGCTTAACCGAAGAAGCTCTGGCCGTTTTTGGCCATTTCGCGCAGCTTCGCGGTCGGGTGGTACAGCGCGCCCAAATCAGCGTACTGGTCAGCCAGGGCAACGAACTCGGCAACACCGATCGAATCGATGTAGCGCAGCGCACCGCCACGGAATGGAGGGAAACCGATACCGTAGACCAGACCCATGTCGGCTTCGGCGGCGGTTTCAACGATGCCGTCTTCCAGGCAACGCACGGTTTCCAGGCACAGCGGGATCATCATCCAGTTGATGATGTCTTCGTCAGTGACTTCGCGTTGCTCGTAAACGATCGGCTTGAGCACTTCCAGCACCGATGGATCGGCAACTTTCTTCTGCTTGCCTTTCTTGTCGGCCTCGTAGGCGTAGAAGCCCTTGCCGTTCTTCTGGCCCAAGCGCTTGGCTTCGTACAGCACGTCGATGGCCGAACGACGGTCATCCTTCATGCGGTCCGGGAAACCTTCAGCCATGACGTCACGACCGTGGTGACCGGTGTCGATGCCGACCACGTCCATCAGGTAGGCCGGGCCCATCGGCCAGCCGAATTTTTCCATGACCTTGTCGATACGGACAAAGTCCACACCGGCGCTGACCAGCTTGGCGAAACCGCCGAAGTACGGGAACAGTACACGGTTAACGAGGAAGCCCGGGCAGTCATTGACCACGATCGGGTTCTTGCCCATTTTCTTGGCGTAGGCAACGGTGGTGGCAACAGCCAGTTCGCTGGACTTCTCGCCACGGATCACTTCCACCAGCGGCATCATGTGCACCGGGTTGAAGAAGTGCATGCCGACGAAGTTTTCCGGACGCTTGAGGGCTTTTGCCAGCAAGTTGATCGAAATAGTCGAGGTGTTCGACGCCAAGATGGCATCTTCCTTAACCACAGCTTCCACTTCAGCCAAGACGATTTGCTTGACCTTCGGGTTCTCGACCACAGCTTCAACCACGATATCAACGTGACCGAAGTCGCCGTAAGACATGGTTGGGCGGATAGCGGTCAAGGCTTCAGCCATTTTCGCCGGGGTCAGACGACCTTTCGCGACACGGCTACCCAGCAGCTTGGACGCTTCGGCCAAGCCCATCTGAATACCCTCTTCGCGGATATCCTTCATCAGGATTGGCGTGCCTTTGGAGGCCGACTGGAAAGCGATACCGCCGCCCATGATGCCCGCGCCGAGTACGGCGGCCAGTTTCACGTCTTTGGCGATGGCGTCGTAAGCCTTGGCTTTTTTCTTCAGTTCCTGATCGTTCAGGAACAAGCCAACCAGGCTCTGCGAAGCGGGAGTCTTAGCCAGTTTCACGAAACCGGTGGCTTCTGCTTCCAGGGCTTTGTCACGGCCAAAGTTGGCCGCTTTCTGGATGGTTTTGATCGCTTCAACCGGCGCCGGGTAGTTCGGGCCAGCTTGACCGGCAACGAAACCTTTAGCGGTTTCGAACGCCATCATTTGCTCAATGGCGTTGAGCTTGATTTTTTCCAGCTTCGGCTGACGCTTGGCCTTGTAGTCCAGCTCGCCGGAAATGGCGCGCTTGATCAGGTCCAGCGCAGCAGCGGCGAGCTTGTCAGCGGCAACAACAGCGTCGACAGCACCTACTTTGAGGGCGTCTTCAGCTTTGTTTTCCTTACCGCCGGCGATCCACTCGATGGCGTTATCGGTACCGATAACACGCGGCAGACGCACGGTGCCGCCAAAACCCGGGTAGATGCCCAGTTTGACTTCTGGCAGGCCGACTTTGGCGCCGCTAGCAATGACGCGGTAATCCGCAGCCAAGCACATTTCAAAACCGCCGCCCAATGCGATGCCGTTAATAGCAGCAACAGTTGGAACGCCCAGGTCTTCAAAATCACTGAAGATTTTGTTGGCTTCAAGGTTGCCGGCTACCAGCTCTTCATCGGACAACTTGAAGTTGTCGACGAACTCGGTGATGTCGGCGCCGACGATAAATACGTCT
>CAZIWV010000022.1:0-75608 GCA_964543145.1 uncultured Pseudomonas sp. | reverse complement strand
GCGGACTTCCCCGCCGACGTGCCCACCTACGCCCATTACCTGCGCCGCCTGGGCTACAAAACCGCGCTGTCGGGCAAGATGCACTTCTGCGGGCCCGACCAATTGCACGGTTATGAAGAGCGCCTGACCAGTGATATCTACCCGGCCGACTACGGTTGGGCGGTGAACTGGGATGAGCCGGATGTGCGGCCCAGCTGGTACCACAATATGTCCTCGGTGCTGCAAGCCGGTCTGTGCGTGCGTACCAACCAGCTAGATTTTGATGAAGAGGTGGTGTTCAAGGCTCAGCAGTATTTGTTCGACCATGTGCGCAATGACGGCGACCAGCCGTTCTGCCTGACCGTATCGATGACCCACCCCCACGACCCCTACACCATCCCGAAAAAATTCTGGGACCTGTACGAAGACAGCGATATTCCCCTGCCACGCCATCCGCGCGAGCAGAGCGAGCAAGACCCGCATTCGCAGCGGCTGATGAAAGTCATCGACCTGTGGGACAAGCCGCTGCCAGAGAACAAAATCCGCGACGCCCGCCGCGCTTACTTCGGTGCGTGCAGCTACATCGACAGCAACATCGGCAAGCTGCTGGAAACCCTGGAAGAGACCGGCTTGGCCGATAACACCATCATCGTGTTCTCCGGCGACCATGGCGACATGCTTGGCGAACGTGGCCTCTGGTACAAAATGCATTGGTTTGAAATGGCCGCCCGCGTGCCGATGGTCATTCATGCACCAGCACATTTCGCCGCCGGGCGGGTGAAAGCCTCCATCTCCACCGCCGACCTGCTGCCAACGCTGGTGGAACTGGCCGGCGGCCACGTGCACGCCGAATTGCCACTTGATGGTCGCTCGTTGGTGCCACACCTCAAAGGCGAGGGCGGGCACGACGAGGTGTTTGGCGAATACATGGCCGAAGGCACCAACAGCCCGTTGATGATGATTCGCCGCGGCCCGTACAAATTTATCTACTCCGAAAACGATCCGTGTCTGCTCTACAACACCGAGCAGGACCCCCATGAACTGGAAGAACTCAGCCAGTCGGCAGAGCACCAGTGGCTGTGCGCGAGCTTTCTCGAGGAGGCCCGACGCAAGTGGGATATTCCCGCCATTCACCAACAGGTGTTGGCCAGCCAACGGCGTCGGCGCTTTGTGGCCACCGCGCTGAGCCTGGGCACCCTCAAGAGCTGGGATCACCAGCCGCATACCGATGCCAGTCAGCAATATATGCGCAACCACATTGACCTCGACGACCTCGAGCGTAAGGCGCGCTTTCCACAACCTGCCCACACTAACAACTAAATCTAAGGGGACGTTATGAAACTGTTATCCACCAAGTTATCCACAGCTTTGCGCACAACTCTGACCGTCAGCGCGGGGGTCTTAGCCGTTGGCCTGGCCAGCGCACAGGCGGCAGAAAGCTGCGACACCGTGCGCATGGCCGACCCAGGTTGGAGCGACATTGCCGCGACCAACGCGATCACCGGCTTTTTGCTCGATGGCATGGGCTACAAAGCCAAAGTCGACACCCTCGCCGTACCGATTATTTTCGGCGGTATGAAAGACGGCTTGGTGGACGTATTCATGGGTAACTGGATGCCCGCGCAGCAAGCGCACTACGACAAATTCGTCAAAACCGGCGACGTAGTTGAGCTGAAGAAAAACCTTGAAGGCACAGAGTTCACGCTGGCTGTACCGGATTACGTGTACGCCGCTGGCGTGCATGACTACGCCGACCTGGCCAAATTTGCCGACAAGTTCGACAGCAAGATCTACGGCATCGGCGCAGGGGCACCTGCCAACCAGTCGTTGCAGGAAATCATTACGAAAAACGAGTTCGACCTGGGCAAGTGGAAGCTGGTTGAGTCCAGCGAACAGGCCATGCTTTCCGAGGTGGCCCGCGCAGTCAAACGCGAGCGCTTTATCACCTTCCTCGGCTGGACCCCGCACCCAATGAACGTGCAGTTCAAGCTGAAATACCTCACCGGCGGCGAAAAATACTTCGGCACCAGCGGCACTGTTAACACCCTGACCCGAAAAGGTTATGCACAGGCGTGCCCGAACGTCGTCAAGCTGCTGACCAACTTGACGTTCACCCAGGAAATGGAGAACACCATCATGGCCCAGGTGGACAGCAAGAAGGCCAGTAACGCCGAAGCGGCCAAGGCCTATATCAGTGCACACCCGGAACTGCTGAATACCTGGCTGGACGGAGTTAAAACCAAAGACGGCGGCGATGCGCTGGCGGCGGTTAAAGCCAAGCTGTAAGCAACCTAACCGCGCGCCCGGCTCGCGCCGAGCGCTCGTAGGGTGTGCTGTGCGCACCAAGGCGATATTGGCTAAATCGCTTGGCGCTCACAGCACACCCTACGGGCGGTTTTTTTCTTGTCGCCGCGTTACCCTGCTTGCCTGGCTCCCTGCTTTGAGATGTTCATGCGCTGGCCCGACCGTTTGATGCTTTTTCCTTTCTTAGCCTGGCTGCCTTTGCAGACGGGCCGCTCCGTTCGCCGTGATGTTCTCGTTGGCCTGACTGGCGCCGTTCTGGCCCTGCCGCAATCCATCGCCTACGCGCTGATCGCCGGTCTGCCGGCCGAATACGGCTTATACGCCGCCGTCGTGCCAGTCTTGATCGCCTGCTTGTGGGGCTCGTCTTGGCACCTGATCTGCGGCCCCACCGCGGCAATTTCGGTGGTGCTATTTACCAGCGTCAGCCCCTTGGCTGTGCCGGGCAGCAGCGACTATATCCAGTTGGTGTTATTGCTGACCTTTCTCGCCGGACTGTTCCAATGGCTACTTGGCTTGCTGCGCTTTGGCTCGCTGGTGAATTTTGTCTCGCACTCGGTGGTGGTGGGTTTTAGTGCGGGCGCCGCCGTGGTGATTGCCCTCGGCCAGTTGCCCTATTTGCTCGGTATCGATCTGGCCAGCCAAGCCACCGGCTACGAAAGCCTGGTGCACTTGCTGCAGTTGTTGCCGGCTTCAAATCCAGCCTGTGTCGCGGTGGCGGCGATCAGTTTGGGCAGCACCCTGGTGATCCGCCGACTGTGGCCAAAACTGCCGGCGCTACTGGTGGGCATTGTGCTCGGTAGCCTGGTGGTGTGGGCCTTGCCGGGCCTGTTTGCCGGCGTGCCCCTGGTTACTGCGTTCAGCGGTTCGCTGCCGCCGTTCAGCCCACTGAGCCTTGATCCTTCGACCTTGCTACGTCTGCTGCCGACCGCCATTGCCTGCGGCATGCTCGGCCTGGTGACCAGCCTGTCGATCGCCCGCACCCTGGCCAGTCGCTCGCAGCAATTGCTCAATGCCAACCAGGAAGTACGCGCCCAGGGGCTGTCGAATATGGTCGGCGCCTGGTTTTCCGGCTACCTGTCGGCCGGCTCCTTTACCCGCTCAGCGTTAAACCTACAGAGCGGCGCCAGCTCGCCTTTGGCCGGGGTATTTTCCGCGCTACTGGTGGCCGTGTTCGCGTTGTTTGGCGCCGGCTTGATCGCGCATATTCCTCTACCGAGCATGGCGGCCAGCATTTTGTTGATCTGCTGGGGCCTGATTGATTTTGCCGGCATGCGCGCGTTGTACCGGGTTAGCCGGTCCGAGTTTGTGGTGATGCTGCTGACCCTGGCCGCCACCCTGCTGATGGAGCTGCAAACGGCGATTTACGCCGGCGTGCTGGCCTCGTTGTTTTTCTACCTTAAGCGCACCTCGCAACCGCGGGCGCAGCAGTGGTTTGAGGGCGATGAAGAAATTCTGCGACTGGAGGGCTCGATCTTTTTTGGCGCCTGCCACTTTGTGCAATTGCGCCTGCAGCGTAGTCAGGGCAAACGGGTGGTGATCGAGGCGCAGCAGATCAACTTTATCGACTATGCCGGCGTCAGCATGCTGCACCAGGAAGCCCACCGCCTGCGCGCCCAGGGCCGCACCTTGTGCCTGCGCCGAGCCAAGGCGCAGGTGGTCGAGGAGCTGCTTAAGCTTGAGGGCGCAGATAATTGCCCGATTGAGTTCGAGCCGCCTGCGTAAGCGCCGGGTCAGCACTGTGTAAAAGTCTTGATACAGAGGAATTTCCGCGCCTGGGTCACGCCTAATGCTGCAACCAGCACTGCTACGCGCTGGTCTCGCCAGCCCGGCAATCTTGCTGCGGCGGCCTGTAGCAAGGAGCACCACCATGAATACCACCCGCCTGATCGCCAGCCTGAGCATTGCCGCACTGCTGGCCAGCAGCCTGGCCAACGCCGCCCCCCAAGGCGGCCCAGGCCCGGACCAAGACCCGCGAAGCGGCCAGCAAGGCCAGGGGCACCCAGGCAATCCGGGGCATCAGCAAAATGGTCCGCAAGGTCAGCCAGCCCATAACCCGCAACAAACCCAGCCACGGCCCCCGCAACAGGCCAACAACCGCCACGGCCAACCGCCGCAAGACTTCGCCGCCGTGCGTCAGCAGTTCTATGAGCACCGCGAACAAATCGGTCGTGGCCCGGCCTTGCCGCCTGGCGTGCGTATCGAACACGGTCGGCCGCTGCCCCATGGCTATGGCAAACGCCTGGACGCGCGCGCACTGCACGGACTGCCGCAATACAACGGCTATGAATGGCGTCGGGTGGGGACCGATGTAGTGTTGATCGCGGTGACTACGGGGATCGTCTACACCATCTTGCAGGGTGTATTGAATTAACCTCGCCTACAGCCCTGGTGCACGCACGGCCAGCGTAGGGTGTGCTGTGCGCACCAGGCTTAACGCGCCTACAGGTCGAATTGCGTCGGTGGCAGACCGTCGAAGACGTCCAGGTTCATAGCCATCGGCTGCCCCAACCACACACCATGATCACGGTGATCAACCAGGTCATCACCGGTAATCGGATGGACAAAGATCGACAGCCCCTGGCGATGCAACGTCAGCCAGGGAATCAACTGAGCAAACACCGCCGGCCGCAACGCTAACTGGCAACTCCACGCCGGATGCGGGCCGACAATTTGTTCATGAACACGGCCCATCTTCACTGCAAACAAGCGCGCGGCCTCAGTGCAGAGACTGCGGGCTTGTTCCAGGGTAGCGGCGTCGAAATAGACATGCGCGTGCCAGCCGCGAATACGCGCCTCGGTTGGGCTTGCGCTGTCTGCCTCGTGAGCCATGGAACCTCCGCTTAAGCCAACTGACGGCGCAGTTCGGCCAGCACGCTGGCACTGTCGGGGCGCACGCCACGCCAGATAAAGAATGCCTCCGCCGCCTGCTCGACCAACATGCCCAAACCGTCCAGCGTGCGTGCAGCGCCGTGCTCGCTGGCCCACTGATTGAAAGCCGTCAGACCTTTGCCATACATCATGTCGTAGCAAACGGTATGGCCAGGCTTGATCAAGCTGGGGGAAATCGGTGGCAGCTCGCCGCCAAGGCTGGCGGAGGTGCCATTGATGATCAGATCTACCGGCGCTTCCAGCCAATCGAAACCACAAGCGGCTACCGGACCAAGGTCAGCAAACAACTGCGCCAGCGCCTCGGCTTTTTCCACAGTGCGGTTGGCGATTACCAGCGCGTGCGGGCGCTCGGCCAACAGCGGCGCAATAACACCCCGCGCGGCCCCGCCGGCACCCAACAGCAAAATACGTTGGCCTTTGAGGTTGATGCCGGCGTTTACCGTGAGGTCGCGCACCAGGCCCGCGCCGTCAGTGTTGTCGCCCAGCAACCCACCTTCAGCCTGTTTGCTCAAGGTATTCACCGCACCGGCGCGTTGCGCGCGCGGAGTCAGACTGTCGGCCAGTTGGTAGGCCTGCTCCTTGAACGGCACAGTGACGTTGCCGCCCCGGCCATTGACGAAGAAGTCGCCGGCAAAGTCGGCAAAGCCATCCAGCGGCGCGAGCAAAGCTTCATAGCTGAGCTGCTGGCCAGTCTGTTCGGCAAACAGACGATGAATCAGCGGCGATTTGCTGTGGCCAATGGGATTACCAAATACGCCATAACGGTCCATCAATTCGCTTCCCCCAACCAGTCGCGGTCTTGCAGGAAGTAGTCGGTCAGCCGCGCTTCAACACTGCCAGGCTCGGGCTTCCAATCGTAGCCCCACTGCACATGCGGCGGCAGCGACATCAGAATCGACTCGGTGCGCCCACCCGATTGCAGGCCAAACAGCGTGCCGCGGTCGTAAACCAGGTTGAATTCCACGTAGCGACCACGGCGGAACGCCTGAAACTCGCGTTGTTGCGCCGTGAACGCCGTGCCTTTGCGCCGCTGCACGATGGGCAGGTAGGCGTCGATATAGGCGTCACCAATGGCACGGATAAAGGCAAAGCAGGTGTCGAAGTCCCACTCGTTCAAGTCATCGAAAAACAGGCCGCCGATGCCGCGTGGTTCATTGCGGTGTTTGATATGGAAATAGGTGTCGCACCAGGCTTTGTAGCGTGGGTATACATCAGCGCCGAAGGGCGCGCAGGCTTGCTCAGCAACGCGGTGCCAGTGCTGGCAGTCTTCTTCATTGCCGTAGTAGGGCGTCAGGTCAAAACCGCCGCCAAACCACCACACCGCTTCTTCGCCTTCTTTCTCGGCAATAAAAAAACGCACGTTGGCATGGGAGGTTGGGATATGCGGGTTTTCCGGGTGCATCACCAAGGACACCCCCATCGCTTCAAAACCACGGCCGGCAAGTTCCGGGCGGTGGGCGCTGGCCGAGGGCGGTAAACCCGTACCAAATACGTGGGAGAAGTTGACGCCGCCTTTTTCCAGCACCGCGCCGTTCTCGATCACCCGCGTGCGACCGCCACCACCAGCCGGACGCTCCCAGGCATCTTCAACAAAGCGCGCGCGGCCATCTTCGGCTTCCAGAGCGGCACAGATACGGTCTTGCAGGTCGAGCAGATAGGCCTTTACGGCTGCGCTACGTTCACTCACACCATCACCTTCAACACACAAAATAGAGATAAGTTTGGCGCCCAGAAGCCGCAGCGGGCGGGGCTCGTAGCCCAGTCAGGGGCGCAAGCATACCACCGCCGCAGGCCTCGACGCTGTTGACGCACATCAGCCACAGGCGTTGGATAGAGCCCTTTGCTGCGCGCTCGCAGCCATGCCAACAGAGGATTTTCCATGCCCAAGCGTATTCAGTTCGCCAACCACGGCGGTCCCGAGGTTCTCGAGTATGTCGACTACCAGCCGGCGGCTCCGGGGCCCAAGGAAGTAAGGGTGGCCAACCACGCCATTGGCCTGAACTTTATCGACACCTACTACCGCAGCGGCCTGTATTCGCCGGCGTCGCTGCCCTCAGGCCTGGGTGCAGAAGGCGCCGGCATAGTAGAGGCGGTGGGCAGCGAAGTGACGCACCTGAAAGTCGGCGACCGCGTCGCTTACGGCACCGGCCCGTTGGGCGCGTACAGCGAACTGCATGTGTTGCCGGCCGCGCACCTGGTGAAACTGCCGGACAGCATCAGCTTTGAGCTGGCGGCCAGCGTCATGCTCAAGGGCCTAACCGTGCAGTACCTGCTGCGCCAAACCTATCCGCTCAAAGGCGGCGAAACCATCCTCTTTCATGCCGCGGCCGGTGGCGTGGGCAGCATTGCCTGCCAATGGGCCAAGGCCCTGGGCGTCAAGCTGATTGGCACCGTGGGCTCTGCAGCCAAGGCTGAACGCGCCAAAGCGCTGGGCGCTTGGGCAACTATCGATTACAGCCATGAGGATGTCGCCGCGCGCGTACTGGAGTTGACCGAAGGTAAGAAATGCCCGGTGGTGTACGACTCCATCGGTAAAGACACCTGGGAAACGTCGCTAAATTGCACCGCCCCGCGCGGCTTGCTGGTGAGCTTTGGTAACTCGTCAGGACCCGTGAGTGGCGTCAATCTGGGGGTGCTGGCGCAGAAAGGCTCGCTGTATGTCACCCGCCCAACCCTGGGCAGCTATGCCGACACGCCCGAGAACTTGCAGGCGATGGCCGATGAGTTGTTCGCCCTGCTCGCCAGCGGCCAGATCAAGGTCGATATCAACCAGCGCTTTGCCTTAAAGGACGTCGCCCAGGCGCATATCGCTTTGTCGGGTCGGCAAACCAGCGGCTCTACGGTGTTACTGCCCTAAATCTAACTGGCGCGCAGCACCTTGCCGGTGGCCAGGTCGCGAATCACGCTGGGGTTTTTGCGCCCGCCAAGGGCGCCATTGAGCACGGCATCGAGTTGCTCGGGGAAGTACTGCTGGATACGCAGGCTATTGCGCGCTGGCGGCCGACCCGCCGGGTTGGCCGAGGTGGACACTAGCGGCCCGGTCAGGGCGCACAACTCGCGCACCAGCGGATGGTCAGTTACGCGCAGGGCCACGGTTTCATGTTCGCCGGTAATCCAGGTCGGTAGCAGATTCTGGTGCGGCACCAGCCAGGTGTTGGGGCCGGGCCAGGTGCTGGCCAGGCGGTCGATCCACAGCTCGGGGAAGTCCTCAAAGAGGAAGTCGAACTGCTCCATGCTGTCGGCGACCAGAATCAGGCCCTTTTCCACTGGGCGTTGCTTGAGCGCTAACAGGCGCTCGACCGCCACCGCATCCCACGGGTCGCAGCCCAGGCCCCATACCGCTTCGGTGGGATAGGCAATCACGCCGCCATTGCGCACCACGCGCGCTACCTGTTTAACCCGCCAACTGCTGACCATTGCCACCTCGGTGTTTGTCGTACTGCTGGCAGTGTACCCAAGCGCCGCTTAACGGCCCACCCAGACGCCACCCTCGTTGGCCACCCGACCCTCAATTTCTAACTCGCTAAGCGCCGCCAGCACCTTGGGCAGTGCCCAACCGCTGGCCACCGCCAAGGCTTCGCCCGTTTGCGGCGCGGCGAAGAGTAATTTCAGCAACGGATGTTTCACCACAGCGGGTTTTCGCTCTGGCGCCGGCGCCACATTCTGCCAACCACGCAGGCCCTCAAGAATATGCTCGACGCATTCCACCAACGCCGCGCCATCGCGAATCAATTGATGGCAGCCACGTGCACCGGGATGGTGGATGGAGCCTGGAATGGCATACACCTCACGCCCCTGCTCCAGCGCCAAACGCGCGGTGATCAGCGAGCCACTGGACGGGCTGGCTTCCACCACCAGAACACCTAGCGATAGGCCGCTAATCAGCCGATTGCGCAACGGAAAGTTGGCCGGAATGGGCGGGCTATCCAGTGGCAGCTCTGTGACCAAGGCGCCGCCTTGCCTGACGATGTCTGCGGCCAGATTGCGGTGACGGGGTGGGTAGAGTTGCTCCAAGCCCGTACCCAATACGGCCACCGTTTTACCGCCGACCGCCAGAGCGCCTTGATGGGCCGCGCCATCGATACCCAGGGCCATGCCACTGGTAATCACAAAGCCTCCGGCAGCCAGGCTCCGGGCGAAGGCGTGGGCGGTGTCCATGCCGGGCTTGGAGGCCCGCCGGCTGCCAACGATGGCCAGTTGCGGTTGCTGCAACAGCTGCGGGTCACCGGCAACAAACAACAGCGGCGGCGCATCCGGCAGTTCAGCGAGCAGCGCCGGGTAGTCGGGGTCGTCCCACATCAGCAGGTGGTGGTTGGGCTGCTGCAACCAGACAAGGCTGGCATTTACCCGTTGGCGAACCAGCTCATCACGCCGAGCCTCGGCACAAGCGGGCGGCAACCGCAGTGAGCGCCAGGCCGCGGCCGGAGCGCTAAGCGCCGAGGAGGCATTACCGAAGGCATCAATCAGCGTACGAAAGCGTTTGGTGCCTAAATCGGGTAGGCAGTGCACACGTAGGCGTGCTTCAAGTTCAGCAGGAGAAGTGTTGGTCATGCGGATCAGTCCCTGATCAAAGCAGCGTTATTGCGGAGTTTTTCCTACAAGACCCCAGAAACAAAAACCCCCGCATTTGCGGGGGTTTTGTCGATTAGGGGTTTCTAATCTTGTCCATCGTTTCGAGCTGCCTGGAGGCCTGGAGCACCAGGCCGTAGCTAAGCTTGTCGTAGGTGTGGAACACCATCAGCAGGCCAGCGCGCTCGTCGGGGATCTTCACCGATTCGCCGGTTACGCGGTCACGTACGGTTTCGCCGGTTTTGTACACCGCCAGTACGTTACCTTCGACCAGACCATCGCGTTTACCCTTGTTTAAGGTCACTACGTCGAACTGACCGATCTGCGAGACACCACGCGGCACGTCAAGGATCAAGCCACGGATTTCGCTGGCGGGTGCGCTCGGCATAAAGGTGGAATTGACCGGACGCTCTTCGGTGGGGAACAAACGGTCACCGTTACGTACTTCCTGGGTAGTGCGCGACAAGGCGAGGGTAGCGACGCCGTCTTCTTCGGCAATCACTTGGCCGCCACCAATATCGTCGGCATTAATGCCGAGGAATTCTTTGGTGTCCGGGTCGATGTAGGTGCGCCCCTGACGGAAGATGCCATATACCGGATGCTGCTCATCAAAGGTGCCGCGCGCATAGATACGGTCACCCGCGCCGCTGACTACACGCTCAGCCGTACCGGCAACCACGTAGTTCGCGGAGATGAAGGCCTGCTCGCTATCAACGATGCGGTTGTTCAGCAGGAAGCTATTGATGGCCTCCAACGGAATAGTCGGAATGGCCTGAGCCATCGGCGTGCTACGCACCTGTGGCGACAGTTTGATGGTGCCGCGCGACTCACCGCGGTTAAGCGTCAGACGCGGCTGGCCGTCAACGTAGGTCAACGAGAGCTGGTCGCCCGGGTAGATCAAATGGGGGTTTTCAACTTGTGGATTGGCGTGCCAGATTTCTGGCCACTTCCACGGTTCGCTGAGGAACTTCCCGGAAATATCCCAGAGGGTGTCGCCCTTGACCACGGTGTAGCGGTCCGGGTGGCCTTCCTTGAGCTGCACTTCGGCCTGAGCCAAGCCACTGGCGGCTAGGAGTAGCAGGGCGAGTAGTGATTTCCTCATGCGGTGAATCCCTTTATTATGTGTCTTCACGTAGAACGCCCAAGGGCTGCTCCGAAAGCCTCGGAAGCCGCGGCCTGAAGCCGTTTTTCAATGCTGCTCAGCATATTAGCAGCGGATTTTGACTTTATTCCACAAGTGCATCACACAACGCATATGGCAATCCTAAACATCCTCGAGTTTCCCGACCCGCGCCTGCGTACCATCGCCAAGCCCGTAGACGTGGTTGACGACGCTTTGCGTCAGTTGATCGACGATATGTTTGAGACGATGTACGACGCGCCGGGCATTGGTTTGGCCGCAACACAGGTCAACGTGCACAAGCGCGTAGTGGTGATGGACTTAAGCGAAGAGAAGAATGAACCGCGGGTTTTTATCAATCCGGAGTTCGAATCTCTGACCGAAGAAATGGACCAGTATCAGGAAGGTTGCCTGTCGGTTCCGGGCTTCTATGAAAACGTCGACCGCCCGCAGAAGGTCAAGATCAAAGCACTGGACCGCGATGGCCAGCCCTATGAACTGATCGCCGAAGGCCTGCTTGCGGTGTGCATTCAGCACGAGTGCGACCACCTTAACGGCAAGCTGTTTGTCGACTACCTGTCTACGCTCAAGCGCGACCGGATCAAGAAAAAGCTCGAAAAAGCGCACCGCCAGCAGGGCTAACCTGCCGATCAAAGGCTTGCTCCGGCAAGCCTTTTTCTTTTCAGCCTTCAGCACTTCAAATGAGCCCCACATGAGCCAAGCACTGCGCCTCGTCTTCGCCGGCACCCCTGAGTTCGCCGCTGAACACCTCAAAGCCCTGCTCGCCAGCGAGCACGAGATTGTCGCGGTCTACACCCAGCCAGATCGCCCGGCCGGGCGCGGGCAAAAGCTGATGCCCAGCCCGGTTAAACAACTGGCGTTGGAAAATAATATTCCCGTGCTGCAGCCGCCGACTTTGCGCGACCCCGCCGCACAAACCGAACTCGCTGCGCTGAACGCCGACCTGATGGTGGTGGTTGCCTACGGCTTGATCCTGCCGCAGGTGGTGCTCGACACCCCGCGCCTGGGCTGCATCAACAGCCATGCCTCGCTACTACCGCGCTGGCGCGGTGCGGCGCCTATCCAGCGCGCAGTGCAGGCCGGTGACGCTGAAAGCGGCGTGACCGTGATGCAAATGGAAGCCGGGCTGGATACCGGGCCAATGCTGTTAAAAGTCAGCACCGCTATTAGCAGCGAAGACACCGGCGGCAGTCTGCACGACCGTCTTGCCGAGCTCGGCCCTCCCGCCGTTTTGCAAGCCATCGCCGGGCTGGCCGCAGGAACGCTCTTAGGCGACGTGCAGAACAATGACCTGGCCACCTATGCCCACAAGCTCAATAAAGATGAAGCGCGTCTGGACTGGAGCCGTCCCGCTGCAGAGCTCGAACGTCTGGTGCGTGCCTTTAATCCCTGGCCGATCTGCCACAGCACGCTCAATGGCGAACCGCTGAAAGTTCTCGCCGCGCAACCCGCCGAAGGCCACGGCCAGCCCGGAGAAATCCTGCAAGCCAGCCGTGAGGGTTTGACCGTTGCCTGCGGTGAGGGCGCTTTGCGCTTAACTCGCCTGCAATTACCCGGCGGCAAAGCACTGAATTTTTCCGACCTGTTTAACAGCCGCCGCGAGCAATTCGCCGTGGGCACAGTGTTGGGGGCCGGCGCATGAATCCGCGTCTGGCAGCGGCCAATGCCTTGGCGGCGGTGCTTTCTGGCAAAGCCTCGCTCAACAGTTCGCTGCCCAAACAACTGGATAAAGTCGAAGCCCGCGACAAGGGCCTGACCCAAGACCTGGCCTTTGGCACCGCCCGTTGGCAGCCGCGCCTCAGCGCCCTGGCTGAACGCCTGCTGCAAAAACCATTCAAAGCTGCCGACCGCGATGTGGAAGCGCTGCTGCTGGTGGGCCTGTATCAGCTGCTGTACACCCGCATTCCTGCGCACGCCGCCATTGGCGAAACCGTTGGCGCGGCAGAAAAGCTAAAAAAGCCGTGGGCGAAGGGTTTGCTCAACGCCGTACTGCGCCGCGCTCAGCGCGAAGCCGAAGCGCTGCTGGTAGAAATCGACCACGACCCGATGGCCCGCACTGCCCACCCACGCTGGCTGCAAAAAGCCCTGAAAGCGTTCTGGCCGGAGCAGTGGGAAGCCATCTGTGCCGCTAACAACGCGCACCCGCCACTCATTTTGCGGGTCAACCGCCGCCTCGGCAGCCGCGACAATTACCTGGCCGAACTGCAACGCGTGGGTTTTGAGGCCACTGCCTGCCAGTTCAGCCGTGACGGTATCGTGCTGGGCGAGGCCTGCGACGTCACCACCTTGCCGGGCTTTGCCGAAGGCCGCGTCAGCGTGCAGGACGAAGCAGCGCAATTGGCTGCCGACCTGCTGGAACTGGCCCCGGGCCAACGGGTGTTAGATGCCTGCTGCGCCCCTGGCGGCAAAACCTGCCACCTGCTGGAAGCCGAACCGGCGCTGGCTGGCGTAGTGGCAATCGATCTGGAAGCCAAGCGCCTGGTGCGGGTAAAAGAAAACCTCGCACGTCTGGGTCTGGATGCCGAGCTGATCGCTGCCGACGCCCGACAGACCGATGTCTGGTGGGACGGTAAGCCGTTTCAGCGCATTCTTCTCGACGCGCCGTGCTCGGCCACTGGCGTCATCCGCCGTCACCCGGATATCAAGCTGACCCGCCAGGCCGATGACATTCCCGCACTCGCCACCCTGCAAGGCGAATTGCTCGATGCGCTGTGGCCGACCCTCGAAGTCGGCGGCGTATTGGTCTATGCCACCTGTTCCACCTTGCCCACAGAAAATACTGAAGTCGTGCACGCGTTCCTGGCCCGGACTCCCGGCGCCCGCGAGTTGGATATCGCCGGCCAACTGGGTCAGCATCCGCCAGGCTTGAAGCAACCCCATGGCCGCCAATTACTGGCTCAGGAAGGCGGGCACGATGGGTTTTACTACGCCAAACTGATCAAAATCGCCGCCGCCCCACGCGCTTGAGTAGAGCCCATGCAGGCTGTTATTTTGCCCGGCGGCTCACACTTGGGCCTTTGTTGGTCACGTAGGGATGTACACGGATGAAGATCATTATTCTCGGCGCCGGCCAGGTCGGTGGCACGCTGGCCGAACACCTGGCCAGCGAGCACAACGATATAACCGTGATCGACACCGACGGTGATCGCCTGCGTGATCTGGGTGACCGCCTGGATATCCGCACCATTCAGGGTAAGGGGTCGTTTCCCACGGTGCTGCGCCAAGCCGGTGCCGATGATGCGGATATGCTGGTGGCCGTGACCAACAGCGATGAAGTGAATATGGTCGCCTGCCAGGTGGCCTACACCCTGTTCCATACCCCGACCAAGATTGCCCGCGTGCGCGAAGCGGCGTACCTGACCCGCTCCGGCCTGTTTGATAACGACGCCATTCCGGTAGATGTGTTGATCAGCCCGGAACAGGTGGTGACCAACTACATCAAGCGCCTGATCGAGCATCCAGGGGCGCTGCAAGTCATCGACTTCGCCGAAGGCAAAGCGCAGCTGGTGGCGGTAAAGGCCTATTACGGCGGGCCCTTGGTGGGCCAGCAACTGCGACAACTGCGCGAACATATGCCCAATGTCGACACCCGCGTTGCGGCGATTTTTCGTCGCGACCGACCGATTCTTCCCCGTGGCGACACGGTGATCGAAGCCGACGACGAAGTCTTTTTTATCGCTGCCAAAGCGCATATTCGCGCGGTGATGAGCGAAATGCGCCGCCTGGAAGACGGCAACAAACGTATTGTGATCGCCGGCGGCGGCCATATTGGCGAGCGCCTGGCCGAGGCCATCGAAAGCCGCTATCAGGTAAAAATCATCGAGATGAATCCGGCGCGCTGCCGCTATTTGTCCGAAACGTTGGACAGCACCATTGTGCTGCAGGGCAGCGCCTCGGACCGCGACTTACTGGTGGAAGAGAACATCAGCGACGCCGATATCTTCTTGTCGCTGACCAACGACGACGAAGCCAACATCATGTCGTCGCTGCTGGCCAAACGCCTAGGCGCACGCAAGGTGATGACGCTGATTAACAACCCGGCCTATGTCGACCTGGTGCAAGGCGGCGAGATTGATATCGCCATCAGCCCGCAGCTGGCCACCATCGGCACGTTGCTGGCGCACGTACGTCGTGGCGATATCGTCAGCGTGCATTCCTTGCGTCGCGGTGCGGCGGAAGCCATCGAAGCGATAGCCCATGGCGACGCGAAATCCAGCAAAGTGATTGGTCGCGCTATTGAAGATATTGCTTTGCCGCCCGGTACCACCATTGGCGCCCTGGTGCGTGACGAAGAAGTGCTGATCGCCCATGACGATACGGTGATCGAAGCCGGTGACCATGTGATCTTGTTTCTGGTGGATAAGAAGTACATTCGCGATGTCGAGCGCCTATTCCAGGTAGGCCTGACGTTCTTCTAAAGGAGCACCTCGATGCTCGAATCACTGGAAAAAATGCTCGGCAAAGGTATCGATAACGCATTGCTGCGCTTCGGTCTGGGCAAGGGCTACCTGGACCTCAACGAGCACGCCAAAGGCGCCGAGCACCTGAAACGTTGCGTGGCGTTCGACGCTGGTTATTCAGCAGCGTGGAAGTTATTGGGTAAAGCAGAGCTAGGTTTGGGCAATATAACGGCCGCGCGTGAAGCCTGGGAGCAGGGCATCTGCGCCGCGCAGGGAAAGGGCGACAAGCAGGCGGAAAAGGAAATGCAGGTGTTTTTACGCAAGCTGGATAAAACGCAGAACCGTAGGTTGGGTTGAGCGCAGCGAAGCCCAACAAAGCCTCCGCAGGACGCTGCGTGTATATCCTCATTGAGCTTCGCTACGCTCAGCACCAACCTACGGCTCTCTGATAAACCGTAGCCCAACACCATCGGCATTTACCCGCATCACTTCCATTTGCAACACCGGCGCCTCAATCGGCAGGTCTTGCACCTGGCCGGTGACGACATCGCCAAGCACCAGTGAAGTGAGCACGTCGTGTTTCACGTACACGCCGCCGTCGGACAGATCGCGGGTCTGGGCGATCACTTCTCCAAAACTGTCATGGCTAATCTTGATGCGGCACTTCATCGACGTACGTGGCGATTGTCGCTGGTTAGACATAAACCCTGCCTTCCTGGTCAACGGCCCCTGTTAATAACGCAAATTGCGGCGCTCGCCTAGTGCTTGGTAGCGCCGCACATAAGCTTAGTACCAGCGTTTCTCGCCCTCGGGGCGCTTTTTAAACCGCTTCATCGTCCACATATATTGGCTAGGGTAAGCGCGTACATAACGCTCAACCACCTGGCTCATCGCCGCCACGGCCTCATAGGTGTCAGTGCTGTACATTCCCTCGGGCGCGGCCTCGAGAATCACCTTGTAGCCCGAGCCATCGTCCAGCCGCAACGCATGCAGGAACACGCCGACGGCTTTACCTCCGGCGAGCATGCCGGGGACAAATTTACTGGTCAGCGCCTGGGTGCCGCAAAAAGGGACGAACAGGCCGGCCGAGAGACTCGGCTCCGGGTCGGCCGGAATGCCCACCGAACCACCGCGGCGCACTTCTTTGATCACGCTCAGAATGCCTTCTTTGGTCGACGGCGCTACGCGGTTACCCAGCTGTACGCGTTGTTGGCGCAGCAGATCGTCAACAGCTTTGAGTTTTGGCGGACGGTAAAAAATGATCGGTTTGCACTGGTTGCAGTAGAAGTGATTGAGCACTTCCCAATTGCCCAGGTGGCTGGTGATGCCGACGACGCCCTTACCGGACGCCAGCGCCGCTTGCAGCACCTCAAGGCCCTCTACTTGGCGCACCAGCTTTAGCGATTTCTCCGCTGGCCACACCCAAGCACAGGCGCTTTCGGTAAGGGTTTTACCGATATCCATCAGGCTTTTTTTCAGCAGCCGGTCGTGGGCGGCGGCATCCAGCTCAGGGAAGCATTTGCTCAGGTTGATGCTGGCCACGGTGCGTGAGCGGGTCGGCAAGCGCCACATCAACCAGCCAATCCAACCGCCCAGCGCTTGCACTGCGCGCCAAGGCAATAGCGCGAACAGGCGCAAAAAGCCCACGATCAACGCCCCTTTGAACTTTTCCACCGGCTACTCCCCAAAGTCGAACAGGCGCGCATTGTAACTACCTTGGGCGCGGCCGTCTTACGAGGGCAGCGGCCACCTACTGGAGCTCGGCGTAACGGCTGCAATCCTGGGTGTGGTCCATGACCATGCCGGTGGCCTGCATAAAGGCGTAGCAGATGGTGGGGCCAACAAAGGTGAAGCCGGCTTTTTTCAGGGCTTTGCTCATGGCTTCGGCCTCGACTGTGACTGCCGGAACATCGCTACGGCCCGAAAAGTGATTGACCTTGGGCACGCCGCCTACAAATGACCAGAGAAACCCCACCGGGTCTTCCAGCCGTAACCAAGCCTGGGCATTTTTACGTGCGGCCTTGAGCTTCAGGCGGTTGCGGATGATGCCGGGGTCTTGCATCAGCGTTTCAATTTCTTCATCGCTGAGCATGGCCAAGCGCTGGGCATCAAAGCCAAACAGCACCTGGCGATAGCGCTCACGCTTCTTTAATACGGTGATCCACGACAGCCCGGCCTGAAAGCCTTCGAGTAGCAGCATTTCGAACAGGTGCTGCGGGTCTCGTTGCGGCACGCCCCATTCCCTGTCGTGGTAGGTGATATACAGCGCGTCATCGTTGCACCAAGAGCAGCGTGGCATAGGGCTCCTAGGGGAGGGCGAGGGTGGTTTGCAGGGCGAATCGGGTATACTCCCGCCCTTTCTGTCGCAGCCTCAGTACAGGTGAAATTAGTGAGCCAGCCTACGCCTGCCGTGCGCACCTTCCAAGACTTGATCCTCGCCCTCCAGCAGTACTGGGCCGAGCAAGGTTGTGTGGTGCTTCAGCCTTACGATATGGAAGTGGGCGCCGGCACCTTCCACACCGCCACGTTTCTGCGCGCCGTCGGCCCGGAAACCTGGAACGCCGCCTATGTGCAACCCAGCCGCCGTCCTGGTGATGGCCGCTACGGCGAAAACCCCAACCGCTTGCAGCACTACTACCAGTTCCAAGTGGTGCTCAAACCCAACCCGGACAACTTCCAAGAGCTGTACTTGGGTTCGCTCAAGCGCATTGGCTTAGACCCGTTGGTGCATGACATCCGCTTCGTTGAAGACAACTGGGAATCGCCGACCCTCGGCGCCTGGGGTCTGGGCTGGGAAATCTGGCTTAACGGCATGGAAGTCACCCAGTTCACCTATTTCCAGCAAGTAGGCGGCATTGAGTGCTACCCGGTAACCGGCGAGATCACCTACGGCCTGGAACGCCTGGCCATGTACCTGCAAGGTGTGGACTCGGTGTACGACCTGGTGTGGACCGACGGCCCATTCGGCAAGGTCACCTACGGCGATGTGTTCCATCAAAACGAGGTGGAGCAATCCACCTACAACTTTGAACACGCCAACGTCGACAAGCTGTTTGAGCTGTTCGACTTTTACGAAAGCGAAGCCAACCGCTTGATCGAGCTGCAACTGCCGTTGCCGACCTACGAAATGGTGCTCAAGGCGTCGCACACCTTCAACCTGCTGGATGCTCGCCGCGCGATTTCGGTGACGGCCCGTCAGCAATACATCCTCCGCGTCCGGGCCCTGGCTCGGTCGGTAGCGCAGAGCTACCTACAGGCGCGCGCCCGTCTCGGCTTCCCGATGGCGGCGCCGGATCTGCGCGATGAAGTATTGGCCAAGCTGGAGGCAGCAGAATGAGTGCGCAAGATTTTCTGGTTGAACTGGGCACCGAAGAGCTGCCACCCAAAGCCCTGAAGACCCTCGGCGACGCTTTCCTCGCCGGAATCGAAAAAGGCCTGAAAAGCGCCGGCCTGAGTTACAGCGGTAGCCGGGTTTATGCAGCGCCGCGTCGCCTGGCGGTGATCATTGATCAACTGGCAGTGCAGCAGCCCGATCGCAGCATCAATCTCGACGGTCCGCCCGTGCAGGCGGCCTTTGACGCCGACGGGAATCCAACCCAAGCCGCTTTGGGTTTCGCCAAGAAATGCGGCGTGGATATTTCCGCCATCGACCGCAGCGGCGCCAAGCTCAAATACAGCCAAAGCATTCCCGGCCAACCGGCTGTGGGTTTGCTGGCCGGTATCGTCAGTGCCTCGCTAAACGATCTGCCCATTCCTAAGCGCATGCGCTGGGGCGCGCGCAAAGAAGAATTCGTGCGTCCAACCCAGTGGCTGGTGATGCTGTTTGGCGATGACGTGGTGGACTGCGAAATTCTCGCGCAGAAAGCCGGCCGTGAGTCCCGTGGTCACCGTTTCCACCACCCCGACAGCGTGCGCATCAGCGCGCCGGCGAACTACCTGGAAGATCTGCGCAGCGCCTACGTGCTGGCCGACTTTGCCGAGCGCCGCAGCCTGATCAGCAAACGCGTCGACACCCTGGCTGCCGAGCAAAACGGCAGCGCCATTGTGCCGCCAGCGTTGCTTGACGAAGTAACCGCACTGGTCGAGTGGCCGGTGCCGCTGGTGTGCTCGTTTGAAGAACGTTTCCTTGCCGTGCCGCAGGAAGCCTTGATCACCACCATGCAGGACAACCAGAAGTACTTCTGCCTGCTGGATGCCAATGGCAAGTTGCTGCCGCGCTTTATCACCGTGGCCAACGTCGAAAGCAAAGACCCGGCGCAGATTATTTCCGGCAATGAGAAGGTGGTTCGCCCACGTCTGACCGACGCTGAGTTCTTCTTTAAACAAGACAAAAAGCAAAAGCTCGAGAGCTTTAACGCGCGCTTGGCCAACGTGGTGTTCCAGGCCCAGTTGGGCTCGGTATTTAACAAAGCCGAACGGGTGTCGTTGCTCGCTGCATTTATCGCCGCGCGCATCGGCGGCGACAGCCATCGCGCTGCCCGCGCCGGTCTGCTGAGTAAGTGCGATCTGGCCACCGAAATGGTCGGCGAGTTCCCGGAGATGCAAGGCATCGCTGGCTACTACTACGCGCTGAACGACGGCGAGCCGGAAGATATCGCCCTGGCTCTGAACGAGCAGTACATGCCGCGCGGCGCCGGCGCTGAATTGCCGACCACGTTGACCGGTTCGGCCGTAGCGATTGCTGACAAGCTGGATACCCTCGTCGGTATTTTCGGCATCGGCATGCTGCCCACCGGCAGCAAAGACCCCTACGCCTTGCGCCGCGCCGCGTTGGGCATCTTGCGCATCCTGATCGACAAAAAGCTCGACCTCGACCTGGCCGCCACCATTACCTTTGCCGTTGAGCAATTCGGCGCCCAGGTTAAAGCGGCCGGCCTTGCTGCACAGGTGCAGGACTTTATCTTCGACCGCCTGCGTGCGCGTTATGAAGACGAAGGCGTGGAAGTGGCGGTGTATCAGGCCGTGCGTGCGGTAAACCCGGTGTCGCCGCTGGACTTCGACCAACGCGTACAAGCGGTGCAGGCCTTCCGCAAACTGCCGGAAGCCGAAGCACTGGCTGCGGCCAACAAGCGCGTGTCCAACCTGTTGAGCAAAGCCGAGGGCAATGTGGCTGCCGGCATTGAAGCGCATTACTTCGATTCGCCGAGCGAGTTCTCCCTTAACGCCGCGATTCAGCAAGCCGACCACGCCGTACAACCGCTGGCGCAAGCCCGCCTGTACAGCGAAGCCTTGGCGCAGCTGGCTGCCTTGCGCGAGCCGGTGGATGCCTTCTTCGCCGCGGTAATGGTCAACGCCGAAGATCCCTCCGTGCGCGCTAACCGTTACGCCCTGTTGGCCAAGCTGCGTAGCTTGTTCCTCGGCGTGGCGGATATCTCGTTGCTGGGCTAAGCCGTGAAGTTGCTCATACTCGACCGCGACGGAGTGATCAATTACGACTCCGACGCCTATATCAAAACGCTGGAGGAGTGGATTCCGCTCCCTGGCGCCGTCGAGGCAATTGCACAGCTGAGCAAGGCTGGCTGGACGGTGGCGGTGGCCACCAACCAGTCGGGCCTGGCACGGGGTTATTACTCAGACGCCGTCCTTACCTCCATGCACGATCGCCTGCGTGAGCTGGTGGCGGAGCAGGGCGGTGAACTGGGGCTGGTGGTGCACTGTCCACATGGGCCGAACGACGGCTGTGACTGCCGAAAACCGAAGCCGGGCATGCTTCTGGCCATCGCTGCGCATTACCACACAAATCTTGCAGGCGTGTGGTTTGTCGGCGACAGTCGAGGTGACCTGGAGGCGGCCGTGGCCGTCGATTGTCAGCCTGTGTTGGTGAAGACCGGCAAAGGTGAGAAAACCCTAGGCACGGTGTTGCCAACAGGGACGTTGATATTTGACGATTTGGCGGCGGTTGCCGCGCAGTTACTCCACACCCAATAGGCGGGGATAGCCCGCGACGGATAACGCTAAATGTCGATCGTGCTGGCCATCAGAATCTTCCTCTTCTACATCCTCTTAGGCGGCAGCGCATTGCTGTGGTGCAGCCTGAGTTTTTTTGTTGCCCCCTTCCAATCCTTTGAAGCCCGCTATCGCTTTATCAACGTCAACTGGTGCCGCTTTGCGGTAAAGCTGACCGAGGTAATGCTGGGTATTCGCTATGAAGTACGCGGTGCCGAAAACGTTCCAAGCCAGCCCTGTGTGATCCTCTCTAAACACCAGAGCACGTGGGAGACCTTCTTTCTCTCCTGCTACTTCTCGCCACTTAGCCAAGTGCTCAAGCGCGAGCTGCTGTATGTACCGTTCTTCGGTTGGGCAATGGCCATGCTCAAACCTATCGCGATTGACCGCGACAACCCCAAAGCCGCGCTTAAAGAGTTGGCCAAACAGGGCCATGAGCGACTGCAACAAAACATCTGGGTGCTTATCTTTCCTGAGGGCACGCGGGTACCAGCCGGGCAAATTGGCAAGTTCTCCCGTGGCGGTACGGCGCTGGCGGTAAACGCTAACCTGCCGGTGCTGCCAATCGCCCATAACGCCGGCGAGTTCTGGCCCAAGCAAGGCTGGGGGAAAACCCCGGGCACTATTCAGGTGGTGATCGGTGCGCCGATGCACGCCGAAGGCACCGGCCCACGGGCGATTGCCGAGCTCAACGAGCGGGCCTTTAACTGGGTCGAGAAAACCCAGCGCGAGATCGGCGCCCTGTATGGCGACAATCCCATCAGCGAAACTCCAGTTCAGCTCTGAGCCCGCACAACCCATTGATCTAAAAAGAAAAGCCCCGGCCATCGCGCCGGGGCTTTTGCGTTAAGGCCTGTCTACTTCACACATTCAGCCGAACCCTCCGCGCTGTAACACCACGTTAACGGAGCAACCCTACTCTCGGTTTGCTTGATTTCTCGTCGGTCCAGGTTGCTGGCAGTAGTCGCGAGAAGCCCTCCTTTTCTTGCCCATCTGCATAAGGACTACTTCAGATGACTACCGCCTTGCCCGTTGCATTGTCGCTCGCTGTTTCGGCTGCCCTGCTGTCGTTTTCCTCTATCAGCTCAGCCCATGACCACGACGAAAAGGTCAGCAAAAGCCTGTACAACCGTGAAGCCCGTGGCGACATTACCGAATATGCTGGCGCCCGACGCGTAGGCCGTGACTTGACCGATTCGATCAAAGCCTCGCTGTCCGACCGTAAAGCCAAAAACGTCATTCTGTTGATTGGCGACGGCATGGGCGATTCGGAAATCACCCTCGCGCGTAACTACGCCGAAGGGGCGGGCGGCTACTTCAAAGGCATCGACGCCTTGCCTCTGACCGGCCAATACACCCACTACGCCCTGCACAAAGACACCGGCAAACCAGACTACGTGACTGACTCGGCGGCCTCCGCCACGGCCTGGTCCACCGGAGTTAAAACCTATAACGGTGCCCTGGGCGTGGATATCCACGAAAAGCCCCACCAGACCATTTTGGAGCTGGCCAAGCTGCGTGGCATGGCCACCGGTAACGTCTCCACTGCCGAACTGCAAGACGCCACGCCAGCGGCCTTGGTTTCCCACGTAACCGGACGCAAATGCTACGGACCGGTCGCCACCAGCGCCCAATGCCCAAGCAACGCCTTGGAGAAAGGCGGGCTCGGTTCAATTACAGAACAACTGCTCAACGCGCGTCCTGACGTGACATTGGGCGGTGGTGCCACGACCTTCGCCGAAGTCGCCAAGGCCGGTAAATGGCAGGGCAAAACCCTGCGCGAGCAAGCCGCTGCCCGTGGTTTTGTACTGGTAGAAGATGCCGCGTCGCTGAAAAAAATTCGCGCCGCCAACCAGAAGCAGCCGGTGATCGGTCTGTTCGCCCCCGGCAATATGCCCACCCGCTGGATTGGCCCGACAGCGACCTACCACGGCAACCTCACTCAGGCGCCAGTTACCTGCCAGAAGAACACCGCACGCACTGCCGCTACACCAACGCTGGCCGAGATGACCGTCAAAGCCATCGACCTGCTTAAAGACAACCGCAATGGATTCTTCCTGCAGGTAGAAGGCGCCTCCATCGACAAACAAGACCACGCGGCCAACCCGTGCGGTCAGATCGGCGAAACCGTCGACCTCGACGAAGCCGTACAAATGGCCTTGGCCTTCGCCAAAGCCGACGGCAACACTCTGGTCATCGTCACCGCTGACCATGCGCACTCCAGCCAGATCGTGGCGCTGGAAACTTCCGCACCAGGCCTGACTCAAGCGCTGAATACCAAAGATGGCGCTGTTATGGCAGTTAGCTACGGCAACTCGGAAGGATCCTCACAGGAACATACCGGTACTCAACTGCGTGTGGCCGCCTATGGCCCGCATGCGGCTAACGTGACGGGGCTGACGGATCAGACAGATTTGTACTTCACCATGCGTAATGCATTGGGGCTGAAGTAACGGTTCATTGATACGCGCCACCGAGGGCGTATTTGACGCTTAAAACAAAAACCCCAGCCTTGTGCTGGGGTTTTTGTGTGTGGCGCTGAAACTGGGTGTCGACGGGCAACAAACGTGTCATTCGGGCCCATATATAAATCAATGAGTTAGGTGATAAATGGGCACGATTACTGGCATGGTTGAACCACATAAAATGACATTTTCTGTCTACATGACCGTCATTAGTGTCATTTTCCGTAGCGCCCGAAATGGGCCTGACGCACACGACGTTTCAGCAGGTGAAAAAGCTATTCGCTGGAGGTAGACCTCGACCAACGGCTTCGATTGACAGTCTGTCAATCAAACCCACATTAAGGCGAATCCATCGTGCGGGAAACACCCGGATTGCTACTCCGACAGACGGAGAGCTCAGTGTCTTAAAGACTTCTTTAACCCTTCGCCAGCAGCTCCATTGAGCTAGAAGAATCAGAAAGTCGATAGCCCATAGCCTTGTAGCCCGCTTGGCGTTTACTCCACATACGCAGCAAAGCAGGATGTCCGGCATCGACAAAATCTATGATGCGTACATCAGTCTTACTGGCATGCTCTCGATGCAAACGGCCTGCGTACTGCTGGAGAGTGCCTTTCCAAGAAACCGGCATGGCGAGTACCAATGTATCTAGCGCCGGGTGGTCAAAACCCTCACCAACCAATTTCCCAGTTGCGAGGATCACTCGTGGTGCATCGGCTGACAATGCTTCAAGTTCGCCGATTAAAGCAGTGCGTTGCTTCTTGGACATCCGCCCATGCAGGGTGATCAGATTCTGCACCTGACCAACCAACTGCTCCTCGATGGCAGAGAGGTGATCCGTTCGCTCCGTCAGCACTAGGATCTTCCGTCCTTGGTCGAAAGCGTTTCTTACCTCAGCAACAACTTTGGCAGTTCGCTCTGTGTCGCTGCATACCTGTAAAAAAACGTCCTGGATTCCTGTCCCTTCAGGCATGGCTATCGGTCGAGAAAGCCACAATGGCGACACTGCCAGATCGGCTGGAGCACTTTCAGGCCGTTTCGCGGTATGCCGAATGGGCCCGCATTGCATGAAGATTATCGGCTGCTGGCCATCACGACGTATGGGCGTAGCAGTCAGCCCCATTACATATCTGGCGCCTGCGGCCTTAAGCAGGGCCTCGAACGAGAAGGCTGACAGGTGATGGCATTCATCAACGATGATTTGTCCGTAATTTTTCACCAACTCACTGACTTCACCCTGCCGCGACAATGACTGCATCACGGCAATATCGACAATGCCTGTGGGCTTGGCCTTACCACCGCCAATGGTGCCGACCTTCGTTTTATCTGCGCCCAGAAACGCCTGCAACCTTTCCTTCCACTGCTGGAGCAATTCTGTGCGATGCACCAACACCAGCGTGTTCACGCCGCGCCTGGAAATCAGCGCGGCAGCTGTGACGGTTTTACCAAAAGCAGTAGGTGCGCACAGGACGCCAGTTTCGCTCTCCAGCATTTCGTTGAGTGCCATTTCCTGGTCAGGGCGCAGCTTGCCTGCGAAGCCAATATCAATGGGGGTTCCAGCAAAACGCTCATCGTGCAGCAACAGTTCAATGCCGTTTTCGTGCAGCAATGCCCGCACGTCATCCAAACAGCCACGGGGTAAAGCAATGTGCTGGGGAAAATTTTCAGCACAGCCGATGATTCGAGGTTTGTCCCACACAGACAAACGCATGGCCTGCGCTTTGTAGAATTCAGGGTTTTGAAAGGCCGCCAAGCGGATGAGCTTGTTAACCAATGGCTGAGGCAGTTCCGACTTGTTGAAATAGATCTGGTTGGCCAAGGTAACGTTTACTGACTCGGGCAACGGACAAGTCAATTTTTGATTTTTCCCCGCTACGCGCTGCCAGGGTTTCAGCTCGTCGTCATCCGCTGCTGCGGCGACGTCTAGTGGGTGGCGACCTCCAGCAGCTAGCAGGGTTTTCGGCGCAATATCCTGAACCGGCATAGGTTGAATACTGGCGAGAAAGGCCCACTGGTCGGGATAAGGCGCCAGCGTCTCGTCGACAAAAACACTGCCATTTAGGGCGCGAGCCCGCTTCTGCAAAGGTAAGGCGATTAAGTTACCAAAGCCGCCTTTCGGCATGCTGTCCTGGTTTGGAAAAAGCCGGTCGTATGAGTTCAGTGCCAGCTGGCGAGTGCGCTCGCAGGTATGGCTTATGATCGCCGAGCCTAACTGGCGCGCCTCATAAGCTGGGACATTGCGTTCGAAGAAAATCCAGGCATGCGCACCGTTGCCCGAACGAGACACCTCCAGCGCCACGGGTACATCTAATTCACCGCATGACTGTACGAAGGAGATGGCATCATCACGCCAATCAGCCTCATCAAAATCAACCGCCAGGAGGTAGCAGGTGTCATCTGGCAGCAACGGGTAAAGCCCGATGACATTCTTTCCGGCCAGATGCTCAAAGAGAACCTTATTGGTTAGTGGTAGGAGCTGGCGGAATGAGCAATCTCCGCATTTGATTCGAGGCTTTTCGCAGACACCTGGACGCCATTCGTTGGCGCAAGCGGGCGAGTAGCCCGACTTTCCAGTTTTGCTTTCCCAACGTACCGCAAACACGTCGGTTCTGCCCCGGAAAAGCCGACCGAATAGTGCCAGTTTGGCATCCGTATGGAGATTTGTACTTTGTAGTACTGGGGGGTCAACTAGTTGGGCTAGGGGTTCATCAGACAGACGCCATTCAACACCGTGGGATTCCAGCAGGGCAATCAAGCGCGCATTCTCGGCCCTTAGCTGCTCAAGCAGATCACTACTATCCATCGTGGCGAGACCACCTCTAGTTCGTAGGGAGGCAACAAGTGCCTGGAAGTGCCCGCATCTCGCACTCACAAAGCCCATTTCAGACGGGCTTTGTGAGTGCCAACAAAAAGTCCTAGCGGCGCGCCCTATCAACAATCAACGTTCGAGAAGGCGCTAAACAGTTAATTAGCAATTTTGCTAAACATTTGTTCAGCGACCCGCCTGGCTTCCAAAGCCTGCTCTAAGTCGAGAGCATCCAGCGCAATTCCTTCATCCCCGTCGATGTATAGCGGGCCACCTTGGTCGTCGTCGTAATCCTGATCGGCATACATACCGCCATCATGATAAGCACGTAATGAACTCTTCCGAAGGTCGTGCCCCAGTAGCTCAGAAAGGAAAATCCAGACCCAGTTCTGAAACAAATTCTGCTGGTCGTACACCTCAATAAGAGTACGCATAGCACCTACATCACCCAAGACCGCAGCTTCTTTGTACCAGTGCTTAGCGCCATCAAAATCACCGGACTGCTCGGCCTCTTGTAAGGCAACATGAGCCTGCTCCAACTGAGCATCGACGTGGCCTAGGCGAGCTGCCTCTTGCAGATGAAAGGCCTCCCGCTGTGGAAACGATCTATTTTTCTTATACGCCAGAGCCCACTCCAGCTCGACCCCATTTAGCTCGTGGCCTTGCTCCAACCGGGAGTACCAATATTCGGATCCTTCGGCCAATTCAATCTCATCCCCTCTATATATAAGCGCAAGTGCATAGTGGGCCATCGCATGATCGTGCTTGGCGACCTCAGCCAGTCCGGCGATCAACAGGTCAATATGATCTGGATCCAAGAATGCATGGCTTTGAAAACCGCCCACCTCATCGTCTTCGTCCTCTACATCCCAGTCGTCCTGTAATTCGCCACTGTAAGCGTTCAACTCAGCGAGGACTGACTCAATAGAAAGGACGCCGATTCGCCGCTCCTGAATCCACTGCACCAGCGCAGAACCGGCGGCCCCGGCTACTTGCGAGTAGCCAAGATCAACAAAGCGTTTTTGGAGACTCACCAAATGATTGCCCGGAACCTTCTGTTCTCGTTCGAGCACCGCCAAGACATGGTTGGTGTATAACGCGGCCTTGGATTTAAACCCAAAACAGGCAGCCAACAACTCGTGGACATGAGAGTTGCGAAACGATTGATGCGTTGCCGCTTCAAGCTGACGCTTAGCGGTATAGGCGAGTTCTTTGATAGCCATGAAACATCCTCATTGCCCGACCGTATGGAGCGCGCGGCACACGTTTAAGCCCCAAACGAACAGGCTATAGGAGGTTTCAGACAGCGGGAGGGAGTAACACGCCTTTTTTAACTGGTGTGCAAGTTGGGCGGGCGCCTTCATACGAGTCTAACGAGGGAGTAGTAGCGAAGTCGAGACCATGGCGAACAAACTGCAAAATTCAGAATTCCTACAACGCCATGCACTTAAGAAAATGCGCCGCGCAGCCTGTCCAGGAACCGATAAGCAAGCCACACAGCGGGGAGAACAGCGGCCCGTCTAAAAGCGGCACGCTAACTCAGAGTTTTGCTTTTTCACTGATGAACTCGTTCATTCGCTGCGCCAGTGCATCACGTCGACACTGTAAAAACTCACGATATCGCTCCGTGGCCCAGAGTGAAGACTCCGTTGGAACGCACTGACTGGCCAATGCTTCTTCACCCTGCTTGTCGATAATGTCGACTAGGTACTGGGTCGCTTCCTTGTTGCTGATGCGACGGTTGGTCTGCCCGGTGATGAAAGCCATGTTGGCGATCTCGTTGATCTCGCCGGTTTCATAGCTCCTCGCCTTGAGTAGCGACTTGGGAATGATGTGATGCCACTGAATGAAATGCAGCTTGCCTTGGTGGGTCAGCGATAACCCAAGGCCGCTGTACCAGTCCTTGGCCCCCGAAGCCTTCAATGCCAGATAAGCAAGAGAGAACAGAGGGCTGTTGACGCCCCGGCCAGCCAAATCACTCGACTCGATATGTAGGCGACCGAACTGGCGCCTCACAGGTTCTATGAGCGCGGCAATATCACCAGTCCTGAACAGTATCGCCAGGTCTTCGTTGAGCAGAGTTTCAGTTGAACCACGGGAATAGCGTCCTCGCGCATTGGCAACCAGCAACCAGTGGAGCAGGCTGTTCTGCTCCTCAGCTGTCAGCTTGTTGTCCTTGATGCGGCTGACGGCAGCCAATGAATGAATGAACATTGGCGAGGAGAGTAACGATTCATCTTCAATGCCCGCATTGGTGCGTAAGAAGTTGATGGCGAAGCGCAGCCCCTCCTGGGCCTGCTTCCAGCCTTCCTTGAGCTTGTCCACCGGGGTACTGGCCACGCTGCGGAACAGGCACTGCTGGGTGGCAAAGACCACGATGGCCCGTACCAGCTGACCCAACTCGATAGTGAACCAGCTCTGCTCGCATTCCTCCTGGAAAACCTCCAGCTCTTTGAGCAGGTTGGGCCATCGCGAAGACATCTGAGCAAGCGCCAGGTCGGAGGACTTCAACTTAGCCCCAAGCGAGTTTACTCGTACGAAGATCTCAGTGACCTCCTCGTAGCTCATGCTGCGCTCCAGCACGTGTACCACGTACTGATAATCCTTGATGGCACGCAGCTTCTTCAGGCGGTCAGAATACTTTTGGTAGCGAGGGTCTTTGAATGACTCGATCCCGGCCTTCTCCAGAATTTCCGCATCATTGGCCGTTCCGAAAACTGCGCTCACCGATACCCACTGTGGCTGGGACGCCAGATTCTTACTGGCCACCACAAAGGTACGACGATTCATCTTTTCTAGGATGCCTTGCTCGCTTTCGTCGCCATCGTCGGCGTCGTCGCTCAGTTCATCCTCGGCGGCAACCGGTGAATCCTCATCGCTGGTCACTTCGGTGTCGTAACTCGGCGGCCCGTCTGGATGCTCCAAATTAAATAAGATGTCGATTGGCCGCTTCCGCCCCCTCACCTGCACCGGATCACCATTAAGTACTGCGGTCAAAGAGGTAAGCCGTTGCTGACCGTCGAGCAGCAGCTTTCGCCCAGCGAAGGCGTTGGTTTCCTGGGTAATGGCAAACTCACGAGTAGGAACCGGCTCATCCGTCTCCCACATCAAGATCGATCCACTGGGATAACCCCGATACAACGAATCGAACAGGTCACGCACTCGCGTAGCGCGCCAAACATAGTGACGCTGAATCTCAGGTAGACGCAGTTCACCACGCTTGTACATGTCTACCAGCGTGCCAATGGGTATGTTCTGCTGCTGCATGTGATATCGATCCCTGTCTGAATGACGGTACAAAACGCGTTAGGCCTTACAGCCTGGCAACTCAAAGCCTACTTTTGGCGAATTTCTGCCAGCAATTTGACCTTCTCAGCTCCAAGGCATCAAGGCGTTTTATGTTCAGTTTTTCTCGCCCGCAACTGGCGGATAAGCCCGAATGTGCAACGCACGGATTTGTAAACCGCTCTACCTCTGGGGGTAATTCACTTTGTCCTGGCTATAAAAAACCCGCCGAAGCGGGTTTGTAGAAGCACGATGGATCAGGTGAGGTCTACTGTCGGAGCACCAGGGCCGTATGCCTTAACCGCCGCTATACCACCATCACGTGCTTGAGCGGATGTGTACATTTCACTCCTCCCAATTACCTGCCCATTACTTGCGTGCAGGGTGAAATAGTACTGCCCATTCACGGACGTCAGCTTTTTGTAATTGGCATCGTGTGGGGAATTGACCCGCACCGACTGGATACCATTCTGGCAGTTCGCCTTAGTGGTATAGCCTTCGCTAGCAAGGATTTTCTCGCCATTGGGTGCCTTCAAGCGGAAGTAATACTGGCGATCCGTCCCCAGGAAAATCTCGTATTTCGCACTCATGAGCTGCTCTCCTATTTCTCTTTCCGTACGCCCTTGAACGGCGTTTTGTCCGACGTTTTCACGTCCATGAACTGACCGGTTTCCGTGTCACGTTTGACCCAATGACCAGACGGCGTCTGGGTTTGGGAACGCTGACGTACCGCGCCATTACGATGACCATCACCTGCTGGAGGATTAGTCGCCATGCAAATCACCTTTCTGCTTAATTGATCCAGTTTAACCAGAGTCTACGAAAAGACTCTGGGGTCGATGTAAACGTTACGCCCCTTACCTGGATTTGTAAACCTGTTTAAGCAGAATTGCCGATGGCGCGATAAATGTACTCAATTCCGCCGGACTCGGCGGTCTCTTCGGCTCGAAGGATGTACCCCTGATCCTTGAGTTTCTTGAGCTTCGTACTGGCATTGGCTACCGAAATGCTCAGTGCTTCGGCCACCTTGGCGGCAGTAACTGCTCGCTGCGGCAGCACACAATCGAGCAGTTCCCTCGTGGACGAGCTGATTTCAGGCCCAATGACTTGGTAATGGTCTCCAGACCAGACAGTGAGGGGAATCTCCTTGGCCTGGGCCGCGTAGCTCCAGTTATCCAGCAAGTCTCGACTCTTGACATCCGAGAGGAAGAAGCCGCGCTCTCCCCTAAAAAGCTTCGCAACAGCAACCACGCTCTCTCTCGGAAATGATGCATCCGTCGCTTCTATGCCAGAGAGGGAAATCCCAAAAACGGAGTACTGCGGATGGGAGTGGACGAAATCGAGCAGCTTCCCAAAGGTTGCCTTCCCCTGGACATTGCCAAAAGGGTGGTCGTCCTCGGTGAAGTCTCTTAGCTTGACAGTGATTGATTTCTGATTCATTTGCTCAGTTTAACGAGAGGGCTTTAGCTGTCAATTAAGAAGTCAAAGCAGATGTGGGTTCCCAAGATGGTTGGCATGTCCACACGATGGTAGCTGCGATTGAATCGACCATCGCTATAGACCATCGTTAGTTCGAAGTTCCTTTGTCGCACCGTAACCGTTGCATTGAAATCGGCGGCCACATCACCACTTCGTTTCAAACCGAGTCCTCGACCATCGTCATCAGAGCTGGAGATTCGTCCCTGTTTAAAGACGTGCAAGACCAGTTCTGGCCCTGCCTCTGGTTTCGAAAAATCGAGTTGTCGAAAAAGCTCCAGATACTTTTGTTCCAAGACGGGCTGAAGGCTTCCAACAATGCCGATCCCGCTGTCAGAGATCACGGTCTGGATCTTGCCTCCTTTGCGGTAATGCTGAAGAGCTGCAAAGCCCGGAATCTCTGACTTTGCATGATCTCTAACGTTACCAAATAGCTCCGATATAAACGTAAATGCGGACTGCGAGTAACGCTCACCCGCACTCTTCACAAGGCTGCTTTTCAAACGCTTGGGTATCGACTCATCAGGAATGCGGGGGTCAATCGAAGCAAGTTCAACCACACCATGGTTGTTGCCACGGTGAGTTTCCGCACCTGAAACAGAGGGGCGCTCCGGAATCACATCCACTGCACCGTTTAAGTGGTCAAAAAAACCTAGTCTATTGAAATAGGTCAACGCTGCCGTACAGGCACTGAAGTCAATCGCAACCGTTTTGCCAACCATCACCAGCTGATTGCACAGCGCAAGCATTCGCGCGGCAGCATCAATCATGACTTTGCAGCCTTTTGGCACAACAAACACCGCACCTGTGCAAGCAGAATCTAAGGGCGACCCAACAGCAGCCAGCACGTCCTCAAAGGAGGCACTGTTCACCCACGCCTCCTTTTTCAGGACAACAGTTAGCTTATTCATCACCACCGACCATCGATGATCAGCATCATGGGCAAACGCATCGGGGCTTCTGTAAAGAAGCGAATTGACCTCAGATTTAGACACCCCAAAATGCTTGGCAATGTCCTTTGCCTTTGAGCCTGGGTTTCCCCGTAGAAAACGTTCAACATCAGCAATCAACCACCTAGTCTCCTTGGCTTTCGGTACCCAGAGGATTACTAAGACCTCGGCAATACCATTGATCCCCAACCGCCTCCGATTTACGGAGGCTGGCCGGAAGCCACTATAACTTAGTGACTACCTGACACCAGCTGGTCAATCGCTATGCAGCAGCGCCAAAGAGGAGCAGTACGTGAGTCAGGCCAGTGAGCGGTGCGTGAATTTCATCGGTAGCTTGATGCCGCTATATCAACACGAGCAGGTCGATCGCCTCTCGGGGGCTCGCTCGCTACGTGACGGGACGTTAATCCTTCCATGCAATATCGACGACAACCTGGATGACCCCTGGATCACCGTGTGGTGGCAAGGTGACTGCAACCGCGCCAGCGAAGTCGACGGCACACACTTGGCCAGCATTGCACTGGTCGATTACGTGCAATTCCACAGTGCCGGAAAAGCTCCTCAACATGTGGCAGAGATGTTAGAGCACTTGAGTCAGCACTTTACCTTTAAGACTGGGGGACATTTGCACCTACCCTATGCCGAGGACGAGTTGCAGGCTTTAGCGAAAATTCTTGAAATGGTTAAACGCTACGGGCCCGATCTGGCCTTAGATGCCTTAAAGAAAGCTCTAGGGTTCTAATCGCACCTTCCCGTTCAGGATCCGATTCCATGCTCAAGCCGCCCAATTAAGTCGAGCACGGCGTCGGCCTCAACACCAGTAGCAAGCATCTCAATCGGACGGTATCCACCCAAACCGCGCTGAGGTGCAGAGAGCCATTCAACAGCTAGCCGTTGGTTTCCCTCGAAAAGTCCGAAAGTCGCACCAATAACCTGCGCGGCTCGAACCAGCCGATCACTTTGAGGTGTCGATAGACGCCCCAAACGACGTCCCTGGTTCAACGCATAGTTGGACAAGCCAAGCATCATAGCCATTTCACGGGTACTAAACCCTGACATCGCCGCCAGACGAGATAGCGTCGTAAAAGCCAAGCCCTCACGCACTTGCTTAATAAGCACTCCCCCTTGCTGGGCCATACCTAGTTGGGCCCAGTAATCAGACAAAATCGGGGGAGCCTTCAGGCAGAATTTTGATTCTTGCATGACCACTCCTTCGGCTTGCAAAGTCGACCTGAACCTCAATACGGGATACAGATTTTCTGATCTAAGAGGGAGTCTGGTGCTACAACCAGAGGATCAAGCCAATCCGCCTTGGCTTGCGCCCAAATTAAATAAGCACGCTGGTCTTCATTCAATCCGGCACTACCGTCCACCGACTTTTCCATTGCCAGAAGATACGCTCGAATCACCTGCGCCTCCTGCCACCGCTGCGCGCTGATCCGAAGCACTTCTAACTTTTCCTGCTCTGTTTCTTGCAACGCTTTCTGCGCCAATGCTTCGCGGCGCTGCGCCTGCTTCAACTCCTCGGCACGCGCGCATTTCTCTCGAAACTGCACGATATCCAGCGCACGTTTAGCCATGCAGATGATGAGCTTGTTTAGCTGCTCCTCAACTACCTGGTTCGCACCATCTTTGACCGAGCCGGCGTATCCACCTCCAACGCGGATCTCCAGACGCCCAGACGGTATGAATTGATAGCGCGGCAAATACACCCAGTCACCACGTGCTTTCGCCGCTTGCTCTCCATCGGTGGGCACATAATCTGAACGCTTTGTCGCTTCGAATATGCTCAGCGACAAGCACACTCCGAACATCAGAACCTCCAGATGACGCTCCCCCGGGGTCAACGCAAATCCACGTTTTTCTAAAGCCCGCACTAGGGCATTAGCGATGCGCAACGCGCGCGGGCGCTGCTCAGGTGAAACCGAGATTTGAAGCCCTTTCGCGCCCGGCAGGGGTAGCCCCCGGCCATCCTTGTGGGTGTGACGGAAGGACTCACGTGTGGCCACAATGAGCTGGTGCCAGCGCGTCCCTCGCGTCGGCACGCCAATGCGATTGACCGGATCTTTCTCATAAGCAATCAAAGCCAACAAACGTTCGTCGACCATCTGTGCCTCCACGACATGAGGACGATTGCTCAATGACGACCTCAACAGGTGCCGGGGGTTGCCCTTGAACGTTTTCAATCGAGGCTTGGGAGGGATACCCCGTCCGGCTTTGACCTTCGCCCAGTGCCCACGAGTTGGGGTGGGCACCTGCAAACGCGCGCAGAGTTTTTTCAGACCGACGTCAGATAACCCATAGCGGGGCGCCACGACCTTTACCGGCTCAGCCCACACCTCATCGAGCAACTGAGCCCGGTCATATTCCTCACCCATCTCGGCGCCTCGTTAAGTCTGGTGTGTTCATGCATGCAAGAAGAGAGCTGCTACAACGTAAGCACTAAGCCAGCGTCAAACCCAGTGCCTTCGCCTGGGTAGCCCCGTGGATTGCACACGACCCGTGTGCCCGCTACGTCATAGTCGACCGCCGTGTGCGCATGGCCATGCACCCACAGCGCGACCTGATCCCCGCCCAAAAGGTCTTCCCACTGATTAGCAAACGCCGCATCTAGGTGACCGCCTGCTTGAGGATTGCCCTGGAGCGAACGCAGCACTGGAGCGTGATGAGTAATGACTACCGTATGGCCAGCAAAAGGTTGAGCTAACCGAGCTCTCAACCAATCGCGGGTTTTGATTGCCTGCTCAACTAAGTCGGCAGGCCGGATACGGCGATAGTTTTCAGTGCGAATCTGCCGGAAATCATTCATGGCGTTTTGCGCACTAAATGAAGCGATGGACGGGTTACCAGTCGCTGCGAAATCAGTCCACATCGTGGCGCCGAGAAATCGCACACCTGCGATGACAACTTCATCTCGATCCAACACTCGCACCTGCTCACTCTGAGCCGACCGCATCTTTTCCAGGGAACGACTCAGATGTCCGCCGTAATATTCGTGATTACCTGGCACGTACAGAACAGGGCCAGAAAAAGCCTGTTTAGCCCATTCCACCCCCCGCGTTTTGACATCAATGTCGCCCGCCAAAATGACCACATCGGCGTTCAGCACCTCGGGGGTGAAAGGGCGGAACTCATTGTGCAGATCGGATAACAGGTGGATGTGCATCCTTTTGTCCTCTGACTCAGCTCTTCCATCGCGACCGCTTTGATTTCCCACTCTATCCAGGGCCTTGGGACTGCTCGCCATCTAACCTAAACAGCGTTATGCGAAGCACGGTTCGAATCACCAGATCAAAATCAGAAGGTCAGTCCAAATCCGCTCTGGCACCAGACTGAGTGGTTTGCCCCGCAAAATTTAAGCATGCAATCGACCGCATACCTCCCGCTGTTCTCTTGTGCCAGGGCGGTCGAGCAACTCCAAAACATCAGGAAGAATATCCATCTAGTCCGTCCTCAGTGGCGCCGCCGCGTTGACTGGGAAAACTTGTGAGACTGGAATAAGGCAATTAAAAACTCGAGCGATTGGCGCCCACCCTGGCGGTGAAAATTGACAACCACGAAACACCCGGTGCGCGTAGTTACTAGCCAGCGCCTTTTGTACTGAAAAACTTCAGTAATTTCTTCTGACCGTAGATCGGAACCGTTTGGCTGTGAAGAGCATGCGTATAACGAACCTACTAGGCTTACGCAGCAAACACGGGCGTCAACCACATAACCTGCTATCCGCTCCCCTTCATAACTCTCGACTAGAGCGTCAATGAGACGAGCTTTTTTGTAACGCGTCAGCATGCCGTCGATTCCAGCTGATCAGCCAAGTCACGGATCGTTGGTTTTCGGTACTGTGCCGCTCGGGCCAGGTCTGCATTTTTCACTAGAATTCCGCGCAGGCCCCCGGTTCCCTCCTGGGGTGGCACCAAGACCTCGATTTTCGCTGGACGCCACGACTGGATGAGGTACTGCGTCTTCGTATCAAGCCGTCTGGAAAGCTCAGCGGTTGGGTTATATGTCAGCAAAAAATCAATCAAGGCTGAGACAGTGACCACGTCGCGCTTAGCTTTACCATGCCGTTCTTCAACAGCCTTCAGGTACCCGCCTTGGATCCATTTTTTGATTACGGCAGGTTTCCACCCGGATACCTGAGCAAGCGCATCAACGCTCAGAGGAACATCCGGATCGTTGTCTCGAATCCGCTGTTCAATTTCCGCTTTATTGAATTGCAGACCGGCTAATCCAGGTAACGAGTCGACGTGGGCCACTGGCGTGATGGTTCCGTGCAAAATGTCTTGCAACACCGCCACGATCTTGCTGTTAGAAATGCCATGTTTTGCCGAAATGTCTTGGAGCCCAAGCCGCGTAGACCCACGTGGATTTTTACGAACCCGGCCCGCTAGCAGATGGATCACCTGGTCGACTTCTTCTAACCGAAACTCACCGGCCACAAGTACGGGCCGCTCGTCACGCTTGTAGCGACGCAAGCCACCGGCTTGGATAAATCGTTCGAAGAAAATCTTGGAGACGTTCAGTCGGCGGCGCGCTTCCGTCGCGGAGAGATAGGCCGCTCGCTGCGCCGCAATTTCATCGAGAGTCTCACGTCGAATTGCAACGATGCGATTTTGAATATCCTCATGAACCCGGCCCTGAATCTGCTGCGTGACAACCAGGCTAGTAAGGATATCTGGGGCGACCCCCAGCAGCCGAGCGGCCTCCGTCGCTGAGAACCATTGCAACGCGTCGACCGCATCAGAGCCGAACATCCGGGCTCGCAAACTGTGGCCCAGCCCCCCATCAAAGTGGGACGCCAATACGCGCCCAGTTAACGTCGCAAAGAAATCGTAAACCTCGTGATCAAATTGCTTATTAAAGACGGCCAACCAACGCCCTACACGCTTGTGAACCGAGCGTCCCTCACCCTCAGTAATGCGAGTCTCGATGAAGGTTTCAACCGCCATTGGCCATTGCCCAAGCACAGACCAAATGCGCCCCAGCAAAATACGAGACTCCTCAATATTTTTGGGGCGAGATTCCCTCCCGGTTCGAACAGGTAATGTACTCGGCTGAATATGCGTCGCTAGGTATGTCAGGAACGTAGCAATGTCGTGCGGTGCACTACCAAATTGGAGAGCATCCGGGAGTAACTGTCTGGACGAGCATGCTTCCCCAGCAATCAGTGCTGAAATAGCTAGGTCGACGTCGGTTGCTAAAGCCGTCTTGGCGTCAACGAAAGAAAAATTGCAGTTCAGACAATGAGTGATCGACTCCCGCTCACGCGTAATCGGCTCACTACACCTTGGACACTCATCCAGCAGAAGCACCCCGTGCCGGGGGCAAGCTGTAACCAGCTCGTGATCCCACTTGGCTTGGACATATGGCTCCTCGCGGATGCAGCAGGCGCAAATTGGGCTGCTTCCCGCACGATGAAACTTGAGGTTCAGGATTGGAGTTGTAGCCGCGTGGGTTGGGTTCATTGGCGTTAGCACATCGAGGCTAAGACCAAACTCGTCCCCAAGCGCCCCCAACTGCTGCTGGTCATAAGAAAGTCGCGGCTTTAGATTTGCAGCTCTCAGAAGTTGCTTGACGCTCTGAAGTCCATAACCTTGCCCCAAGCGCAGCAGATAGCTGTGCAGCGCTTCATCAGGAAAAGGCTCCAGTCGAATATGCATCATCACTCACTGCTCCCAATAGCTGGTGCAGTTCTAGATGTAGTTGCCTGAGAACCTTTCTGGCGCGGTGTCCGCAAGCCAGCCTCACTCAACGAACTTACATAGCGCTTCACCAGTGCGCTGTCACTGAGTTCAGCGTCCGCTTCAAACGGATTTTCCACATCTCCATCAACACCCAAACTTACTCGAAATGCATTCGCGAATGTCTGCGTAGTGATGGTCTTAATTTCTGCTTTCTGCGCTTGATGCCTTGCTTCCTCGAACAACTTGACCAACATGCCATAACGACCGTTGGAAGCCGCATAGAATCGTCGTACCACATCAATGTCGGTCATGCGCGGCAGTGACAAACCTTGCCGGGAAAGTACCTGGGAGAGGGCTAATAGACAGCGACAGAACTCTTCGATATCCCCTGGGTGATTCCAGTTATACGGGTAGATGATATGTGGAGCGGTAGCACGGTCTCTCAGTTGATAGTTGACCGACAAAATTTCGCGCGCCGCTGGCAACCCAATCAACAGAAGCGAAAGGTTGAGTCGATCAGACAAGGTTTTGAGCCAGTCGGCGACTTCGTACCAGCTTTTAGCCGTGTTGCGCTCGACCACGTGTTGGATCTCATCAAAAAGCAGGACTCGCACCTGAGCGGTCTTTAGCAAGAATGTGGCTCGTGCGGTTGCCTGGTCAGCGCTGTATCGACCATAACGACGCGTATCGAGCGCATCGATGATGGCCTCAGCCATCGATTTCTTCGTCGGCCTCGTTGGTGTTACGACACGGACAATAGGAATTACCTGTACGCCCTGGTCTGTTTTCATTGGGAAGTCAGCCAACAGCAGCTCGCTGATCAGTGACTTACCTAGCCGAGGAAGTCCTAGCAACAGACCGATCAAACGCTCACCTTCCACCGACCGTTCAACGATGTCTCGCACGAAATCGTAAGCCATCTGGAAACGCTGGTGCATGACGCGCTCGTTGGAGAGTGATTGAAACATTCGCAGGCCTCACTTACGCGTCGGTGCAGGCGATAGCGCCTGCAAATCCAAGATTGAATTAGTCACCATGTCCGGGATGCTAATGAGCTTATTGGCTTGAAGTGCTTTAGTTTGCCGCTGCTTGTCCGCCGCTCTAGCTCCCCTTTTGCGATTAGCTACCGTTGTCGCTTTGTTCAGCTCGTGAATGTCCCGATACAGCTCAGTGGCTGCTTGGTGATACGTCTCTTCGGTCAGTTCGGCATCTGATTTATAGAGCTGGCGGCGAATGAGTTTCGCGTCCCCAAAGCTCATGGGCGGCAGATTGCGCTGCTTGTTCGGCACCGTAATCATGACTTTCTGATCCTGAGGTGAAACAACCGAGATAGAACTGACATCCAGTGGATGCCAGCGGATCTCTACTTTGGATTTTCGCGGCAGCGCCAAGTACATTTCGTAGAGCTCTTGGCTGTTGTACTGAAAGGTTTCGAAAACAACGCCCTGGCTGGTCAGAACAACTTTCTTGCTGCGATATTGCAGGCAGGCCTCTCGAAACTCTTCGGGTGTTGGCGGGGGTACGAGTGGAAAAATTTTCGTCAGTTCGTTCATCGCCTTGCGAGGAGAACAGCGGTATCCAAAACGATGAGTCAGGCGATCAAGCGGCTTGTTCATGTAAACGTCGCAGATCCACCGCGCCACCAGGTTTTCTAGCTGAGGCAACGTCAACCCGGCTTCGCGCAACGCTCGCCCTTCGGGATCTTTCTCCAGAATCTCCTCTGACAAGTTGGCACCGCAGAGCTTTTTAATCAGGCCAGTTTTGGTCGTTCCATGAGTGCGCTCCACGTACGGATGCGACTGCGGCTTTCCTGCCTGTGAAAACTCATTTGCCACACCGAGATACCAGAGAGCGTGGTACATACCCTGGCCGTGGTGTGCCGCACTGTTGTCACCACACATTTTGTGCCAGAGGGCAGGAGCAGGCAGCGCTTGTCTGACGCCGAAACGTTGCAAGAAACGCTCATCCCTCGGCATAAATGCCATTTCAAGCAGCCGAAGAAACGTCTCCTCGGACTCGGCTTGAATGCTCAAGTGGTAGGCAATAATGGCCCCGGTGGCGCAATCAATCAGCAGATAGATCGTGGGCTTACCGATCACGACACCTTGCTCATTGACGACGTGAACGTTAAGCACCGTAGAGTCGTATTCCACCCGCTCGTACGGCGCTTCGATACGCAAAAGCTCCAGTGATGCATGCAGGATCTGCTTGGCGGCACGTGAGTCCAATCGGCTCTTTACCGACTCGAAGTTGCCAATCTTATAGATGGCCCGGGCGACCGAGCGCCTCGATACTCCAGCAAAAGGCAGATTGAGCTCTTTGCAGACTTCTTTAGCCCTGCTGTTAACTAGCTCGGTGATGGCCGTGATGCTGAAGCGATCTGACTCCTTGTAGAACTTGAGTAAAGTCTCCTGTAATGCCTGTTCTGTTACTTCAGAAAGTTTCGAACCCCGATTGCCACGGGCCGAATAGCGCGGCGCTACATTCTGTGGGCTCACCGTGCTGGAGTATTTTGAATACCAGCGTTGAATTGTCCGCATGCTTGATGATTGGTTGCCAAGCATCGGCCCAATTTCCGTCCAGGCCACACCTTGCTCGCGGAACGCCTTCACTTTCGCTAGCACGGCCAAACGTGTTTCAAACGCAGCTCTTTCGGTTGAAGAAAGATTTCTAGGTGGCCACTCTTCACCTGGCCTGCGCTCAGAGAACATTGGCTTAGTAAGGCCTTGGGCAACGCGGTTGTTGAACTCGCTGGCGCCATAGAAAACGAGATTGCCTGCGGCTCCTTCCAACACGATCTGATCAGTCTGCAAGCGAATGCCATGCACGTTGCACAACTGACCGTTGTCACTGATTAGGTCGCCGGGTTTGATCAGTCGATTGTTCATACGAACCCGACTTCCAGGTGGGTTAATTCGCCGAAGGCAGGCGTGATCCCACCCTGGCCCGAAAGTAGATCCGTTTGAAGATCGGCTTTAAAAATCCCGTGGGCGATTCCAACAAACACGTCAAATCCGCCGTTCGGTGTTAATTGAGCCAGCTCTGAGTAAGTCCAGTGAGTGTTCTGCTGAGAGACTTCCAACAACTGCTCAAGCGTGGCCGGCAGCCGTTTCTTCAGATACTCCGCAAAGGTTCTTACCAAATACTCGCAGTTTCGAAGGAGGGCCTCGCTTAGATGCGCTCCTTCCAGCATCAAAAACTCAAAACCGTTCTCTTGGCAGCGGCGCCTAACCAAGTCGTATTTCTCAGACTGCGTCGCGGAGGGGAGGGCGTGTTTCACTTCGAGAATCAAAACGCGACCACCACCTAGATGCACTTTGAAATCGGGCGTGTAGAACCGCATATCGGCAACGACAGGTTTGAACTCGTCCCGGGACGAACGAATCTCTCCACTATGCACGTCCATCGTCCAGGGCTGCTCGCTGTAGGACACCACCCGTGGATCGAGCTCTAGCAAAACAGCGCGCTTGTACTCTTCAAAGCTCTCCATTGAGATCAAACCACCTGCCTTGGCGGACATAAACACATGGCAAGGCCTGCCGCGCCGTGTGCGTCTCGCCACGGTGCGGGCAACGGGAAGAGCATCAAGGCCACGATGCATGTAATACCTCCAATATCGTTAACCGGCTACGTTATTGTTGGTAATTAATAGCTAGCCTTTTCTTGCCCGTCAACTATTTCCTGTAATAGGCTACGAATAAATTGACAGACTTCCCTTAGAGAGAGTTATGGCGCGCACGGTCGACAGCCGCTGGTTTGATACCTATCTCAACGCTAAGCAAGCCTTCGAGCAGCAGGGCCGAGGTGCCACGCTCGCCAGCGTCGCCCAGGCCCTGGAGATGAATCAGAAAACCCTCAATCGCATGGTTTCCGCCGGGCGTTACCTAGAGCGCTGCTTACCCACCGTTGAGCAGTCGCAGATTCGATGCAGTTACGTACACATGGAGCTGCTCGATAAGATTTCGCGCATTTCAGCGGCACTGGCAGATGAGCTGCTGTCTTCAGCTTTAGTGAATCAGATCAGCATTTCTGCACTGTCAGAGCGACTTGCAGAGCTGCGCAGTCAGAGCCCTCTGCTAGCCCACACGATCAATGCCCGAGCTGAAAAACGGCGTACCGCTAAGGGGCTGATCAGGGACTTATTCAGCTATCTGGCCGACACACCTTTGGAATTCTTCGAAGCACCTGACGGAGGGGTGCTGAAATCCACCAACACCCATATATTTCAGGCGCCAAACGCTGCGGTGCTGGACAAACAAGGCGATACGCAAGCCGTGCTGTTCTGCAAGGTGGGGGGGGACTCCCGGCCAGCCAGCGGCGTGGCGATGGATCTCTATGAGCTGGCTGTTGCACGGCGTCATATGGCCCGCAAGGTATGGATGGTGTTTCCGGAACGCAGCGAGGTGTTTCTGCATTTAGCCGAGCTGTCGCTTTGGCTTGGCGGAAGTCCTTTGCATGAAGACACCGGTTGGTTGCGCCTAGCGTATTTCCACGAATTTCAGGAGCGGCTGTCGCTTTCGGTGTTTTTTGAAAACGATTGCACGAAATTGCTGGCAGAGATCGAGTCCGGGCATAGGCGTTTTGAACCGCATCAATTGACATGGACTGGGACGCCCCCTGGGAGCCCGGATGACCTGCGGGTCTTAGGCTTCGGTTACACACCGACGCTCCCACAGGCCACATTGCAACGCAGTTATAGGGAATACCTCATCGCTACCGCCACAGAGAAGACGCCTTTTATTAAGCGCCTGGGGCTGGAAGACGACCTAGAGATCTGAGACCAAGGCTGGACTGCGCATAATAGGACGTTATGGTCAATCAGGCCCCACTTCTAGCCTGGTGTCGGTGACCGCTCGACAGGCTGCGGTGACTGGCCTAAGGCCCTGCGCTATACCAGATACCAGGGAACTGGATGAGTGGGAGAGCAGTGGTATCAGAAAGGCGGTCGAGCAGAAAACGTTGCAGGCGTTGGTTGAAACCGGAGCTGCGCGGGAGTTTCGGGTGCTGCGGGAAGGCGAAGATTGGCGGTTGGAGCTACGACTCGGCGTGAAATGGCTACCGGTGCGCTCGCGGCGCGAACCGGTGAGGCACTGGCGCTCGCTGACAGCGGTGGGGAGATTTTGCGAAGGCGCCGGAATCAAGGTACTAACCGTGGAGCTTTAGCTCTGGATTAATCTGGATACTGGAAGCTTCGTCAGGTACTCAGATATTCAAGTATACCGCTAGCTAGCGCAAAGATGCCTGGTGAACCCCAACCCACTCTAACCTCAGGATTCAGACATGGACGTTATCGAAGAGCCTTACATGCACCAACCCAATGAGCCCGTCGCAGTGGTCGCCAAACGGCTTATAGCCCTTTACCGCGCAGGAGATAAGCGCGCTGGAACTGAGCTTGAGCGGCTGGTGGCTACCAGTAAAAAATATCGTAAGTACGTTCAAAAGCTAGTTCTAGGTATAGAAAAGAAAAACCCCGCGAATTTTTCCTATGCCCGTGCGGACATACAGTCCTTAGGCAACGAAAAGCATCCATGGCGATACAACCGCTAGGACACTCCCAAACCAAAGGTTACATTGCTGTCCTCAGAGTAAAATCGCCCTCACTCACTGCCAATGCTCCAATGAAACTACTCAACACCTATGATGACCGTGACGAGGCAGAAGCTGCTGCCGAAAAGATCACCGGCGAAAAGCGCGATTCTACAGTGGTCATCTACAACCTTTTCGGTATGCCGTCCTGGGGCAACTTTCATCGCTTGGGCATGTACAACCTGGTTGAGCTAAAAGCTCTCTTAGATCGTCGAGCCACCTGGCAACCGGCTGATCAACTCCGGCATGCAGAAATCCTTGCCACCCTGCGTATCGTGGCGAAGAACTTCCAGGCTGATATTCCTAGCCACTGGCTCTGACAGACCACGTACACGCCTAACAAAAAAAGCCCCGCTGTTCTGCACAGACGGGGCTTTTTTGTACCGAGCAGTTGCAGAGTTACTCGAACTCAGCCGACTTGAACTTCAGTACGTTGCAGTTCTCCTTGATGGCCCGTTGCAGCCCATCATCGAACCCTGCCTTGCTGGAGGCCTGAATCTCGATAGAGATTTTCACCTCTACTCCCAGCTTCGCCGTGAACTGTTGCACCACTTCATCAACCAACAGCGCGAAATCCATTTTCGCCTTCACAGGATCCAGGTCAGTCGAAGCGTAAAACTGGGTGACCAGCGCCTTCTTCATCTCCTCAACGGGATCATCCTGGCGCTCATCCACCGCTGGCGGATCGGGCTCACCAACACTGCCTCCCTGTTCTGGTTTTTTCCCACTCTCTGCTTCCTGAGCCTCCCTGCGGGCACGCTCGGCCTCTTCTTTTTCCTGGCGCAGTTTTTCTGCATAGGCTGAAGCAACCGACGGCTCGATGATCTGACAAGCATCAAGGGTTACGAGAGCAGGTCTGCCGAATACAAACCCAAGATATCGATCTACCTCCTTACCCTGCGCGATACCAAAGAAGTCGGTGCTGTCCAGGCCAATGCTGAGTGCTTGGACGAACACCGTACTATCACGCAAACGAGGTAGGTACAGATAACAGCAGCTCTTCTGCCATACGTCCTGAGCACCTACTTCCTTAACATCATCTTTCCAGAACCAGCTCTTGAGCATGCTGGACAAGTGATAAGGAGCCCACTCCGTGATGAGAAGCTCGTTTTCTTTGAGTACGCGCTCGATTTCCTGGGTAAGGTTGGTGGCACCCGGATTGACGGCAAAATGCTCCCACTCCACATCGGACAAACCACGACCTGACACAGCAGTCTGAACCGGGGCCAACAACCACTTGTAGGTTTCCCGGATCATTCGTTTGAGTGCATCTTTGGACTGCTCAAAACTGGCTGTGGCGTTCTTCGCCATCAGGTTATCGAGAGTGATGCGGTTGTCCTTGTAATCGTTGACGATGGACTCCCACGCCAACATGGTGCGTACCTGCTCCCGCAAACGACTGACGTTATCGTGTTCAGCAGCCAGGAAGATTAGGCGATTCTGTTTCTGCCGGGGCTGCTCGCCACGGTTCTTCAGAATGTCACTGGCCTTGGCAATAGCTTGGCTTGCGCCACTCTTGCTATAACCAGAGTCCGGAGACAACACGACCAAGCGCAGCTGATAGTCATCCGGAACATCGCCACTCTCAGTGAAGACATGCCGACCGCCGAACAGGCCATTGGCGAAACTTTCCTCTACACGCTTACGAATGGCCGGGAATACATCCTCCCGATCCTTGAAGCGCTTCTTGCGCTCCTCCATCTCGCGACGAAGATTCGAGCGAGTATCAAACCAGTAGCGGTTGTTGGCGCTGTTTAGGTAATGCAACTTATCCGCCAGGCTGCGCAGGGCATCCTTGAATAAACCGATTTGCTGACCAGGCTGCACCGTACCCAACATGATGCGTTCTAGCTCAAGTCCCCGGGCGACCTGTCCTGAAGTCGTTGGCGCGCTACCCAGGAAGATAGTCCGTGCCGTTCTGCGGCAAGCCTGCACACTGCCGAGGCGAGTGTTTTGGTTCTCGATGGCCACCGTCTCGGCACGCGTACCATCAATGTCACGCTCCATCACCGGATCCCAGCCAGGCGGCAGGTAGTAGGTAACCTCGTTGCGGGAGTCAGGATCGGCCAGCGGCAGGCTGCCTGGCATGATCAACGGATCATTGTTTCCGTCCTTCCATAAGCTGAAGATCATCTTGGCCATCATCTTAAGTACGCCACGGGTACGCTGGAAGTTTTCCAACGTTGACCAGTCCTCATACAAGCGGTCAAACACCTCAGGGTGGATGGGGTAGGCATGCAGCAAGCGCTCGTAATACCGGCTTTCCTGCGTTTCAGCCGGAAACTCATTGCTGTGCGCGATGTAATAGTCGGCAAAGGTACGGCAAACCTGCTCAGCAGCTAGGCGATCTGAAATATTGCTGAACAAGCGTCGCCGTACAATTTCGAAGGCTTCTTCGGTGCCAACCGGCTTCCACAACGCTTGGACACGACCAAAATGGTGGGAAAGTGAGCCCAGCGCTAGAACACCGCGCTGGCTACCTGCTTCTTTTTCGGACTCAGGTAAAGAGGCCAGCAGCACAGCTGTCGGCACCGCTTTTAGTGCTTCAGTCAGGGCCTGGATGAAGCTTAGGTTGGAATCGAAAGTGCCCCCACTTAAAAGCTTACCCTCTTCAAACTGGCGAATGTAAGCAACCAACTCGTCGATGAGGATCACACAAGGCGCGGATTTCTCTAGCAGTTGTTGAAGTACATCCTTGCCAGGCGAAGTACCCGATTGGTCAGCGCTGGCGACCAGGGCATAACCTTCCTCACCACCCAACTGCCAAGCCAAATCCCCCCAAAGGGTGTGTACCTGAATGGAGCCATGCTGAACCGGCTGGCTCGGGGATGCCTTGATGCCATCAAGCACAGCAATGCGGGCACGCGGCAGCTCACTGATACCGGCCTTGTCGATGATATTGGGGATGCCCGGCATTTCGCTGGCCGGTACTTTGCCACTAGCCAGGTGATACACAGCCAACATGGTGTGGGTCTTCCCACCACCGAAAGCTGTTTGCAGTTGAATGACGGGATCGCCACCCTTTCCCGCCAATCGCTTTATCACCGAGTCGAGGAGAAGAGACATACCTTCGGTGATGAAGGTTCGGTCGAAGAACAGTGTCGGGTTCTGATATTCAGCAGTCGCTGTCCCGGTGTGGACACGGGTTATATCAGCGGCGAATTCGGCCTGAATGAAGGTGCCTTTACGCACGTCTTCATGGGGCTCGGCGATTTCACGCCATGGTTTAAGGGTCATACATGATCTCCCTGAGCGGTGCGCAGCATGTAGCTGAACTTGTCCTGGATTAACTGCTTACGCCCCTCAATAAACGCTTCGTAATTTTCAAGCTTCCACAGTTCGGGGTCTTGGGGAATAAGGTGCATAGCCAAATACTTCGCGTGCTCCTCATCACTCTTGAAACGGCTGCGGTTGAACCAGTCGCCCGGTGGAATATCACATTTTCCGTTAAAGCCATTTTCATCGGCGGTCAGCAGCATGCAGTTGGCGATCTGATCCCGATGCTCAGAGCGATATCGCAGGATATTGCGCTTACCGCTGTCCGGGTTGATGTCCTTGACTGACTTCAACAGGCTCTGCGGAAAGATATGGTCGACCTGTGGGCCATTGGCACCCAGTGCCGGGGAGTAATCGAAGTCGCGATACCACAGGTTGAAGAACAGGTGGATCGAGCGAGAGCCGTAGTACTGGTTGAAAATGACTTCCGGCGTGATTCCCAGGCTGCGGCCATCAGCACGGATAACCCCAAAGACCTCGCTCAACACAAAGTCTTCATGCTCTTGGATGTTACGCACAAGTTTGTCGATCAGCTGGTCAGGGTTGCCACCAAAGGCGCCGCTGACCAAAGAGCGCAAAAGGTACTCAGGCAAGCCAGACTTGTCCTTAAACTTGGCAGGGTACTGATACCGGAAGTAGATCAACGGAATCAGGGCCAGGTAGGAGGGCAGAGCCTTGTCACTGCGGATGTAGGTTTTGCTGACAACCAAATCACGCACATCCTTGATGGCCTCCGCGATCTTCTCCCACTGGGTGATTATCTCCTCCTTGGTTTTGCCATCGCGGAATTTCTCTACCTCGTAACGAGCGCCCTTGTTCAGTACGGTCAGGCAGCATTTGAGGACAAAATCGCGATCAAAGTCAAAGCCGCCCTGGTTCAAATCATCCAGCAGGGCCTCGATCTCCCCATCGGCTTCATCCCAGCTAGAGGTCAGCAGGGAGAACAGCAGATCGGATTTGCCCAGCTTGGTGCCACCGGAGTTGGCTCGGATAAAAATCTCAACTATATCGTCCACCCGATAAGCATCGGGGTTATCGATACCATCCAGCTCCTGGAAGGTGATGTTGTCGTCGTTGACGAACTCTTTGCGCACCCGACCCACATTGAGCTGCAAGGTCATCTGCTCGTCATTGCTCAGCTCACCAGGGGCCAGTTTGGCTAACTCTTGAGCAATCTGAAGATCGAGCTTGTTGTTGATAAACACCATGTCCTTGAAGCGCACCCAAGGCCATGTGGCGGAGCCTTTGTCCTTGAAGGAGAAACGGAAACGGATGTCTTCAGGCGCGGCCATATCGCCACCGCTGAGCACATCAAAGTACAACTCGCGCCCGCTGTAGCCGCCTTTAAGGCCAATAAACAGACTTTGCAGCCGCTGCTGACCATCGAGCACCATCATCTTCGAGCGGCTATTGTCTGGCACCCGGTAATCGGTGAGCTTGATGTCACGGTGATAGTTGTCGATGAACTTACGGTGCTTGACCTCTTCACGGGTTTTCCAAACCAGCAAGGTGCTGATCGGATACTCGCGCATGATGGAGTCAAACAGGCGGCTGATCTGCTCCTCACTCCACACGAAAGGCCGTTGAATATTTGGCAACCAAAAGCCACCACCTTCAGACTCAGAGTCATTCAGATACGAAACGATTTTGCGGATCGACAGCTTCCTGTTCTGCATAACCTACGTCCTTGATCAAATATCCATCTGGGCCTGAGCACGCACATGACCAACCTCGTGGGAGGCTTGCTCAACACCAACCCATGCGCCTTGCAACTCGTTATAGGCACGAGCCTCTTCAGTCCATCGCTGCCGTTCACAAAGGGTATAGAGGCGATAGGTTAGTGCGATAAGCCCCGCCGTTTTCTCGGGCATACGCGCCAACAAAGCACCGGCAGCGCTTTCGCCGTCCTGGTTTAATGCACGAATAAGTTGATGCAGCGCCTCCCAGACGGGGACGCGGCTATCGGTTTCTGGCGACCAGTCACGGGGCATTTCTGCCCATTTGAGCAGGCGTAAATTTCCGGCAGAACTATCAACAACACCAGCGTTTGTTAGGCCGCCAACGCTGGTGCCCTTGGCGCGGGCTAGTACATCGGCGTCGCCGTATTTGCCTTCAGCCCAACCGTGTTGCTCGAACCAGGCCAGGCAGAACTGGGTATCGTGGTCGAAGTCATCTTCCCCGATAAAGCGGTTAATCAGTTGCAGCGCACTGCGGACACTCATCGTCGAACCGTCGGCTTCTAGAACAGCGCTGTACTCACTGTAGATCGCCATGCCTGGGCCGATGATGGCTTGGGATAAGTCAACGGGAGCTACGGGAGAGTTAACCCCACCACGAGTCATATCCAGCAAGGCTCCAGGCAGTGCGGCGTTGAGTTCACGAATAAAATCACGACGCGAGATAGTCGGTGCTCCAGCTGCGCGCTTTCGGCAGACCAGCACGATGCTAGAGGCAAGGGCATTTGTACCTTGACCTATCATTCTCCCCGCGCCCTCTGTTCGCATCGGCCAGGTTCCTGTTAAGGCAAAACCTGCCTTCAGTACAGCAGCTAGAAAAGTTTCCCAGCCAGTGCTGTGAGTGCCTGCATCGCCTTTGGTTTCAGCCTGTTTGAACGCGTAATAGATGGTGACAGGAAAGGCCGGATGCGCATGTTCGGCTAGATTGTGCATGGCAGCGGTCATGCCATCTAGGAAGAAAACCTCGGCCTTGTCTTTGCTGCCGTGGCGGTAAGGAGTAGCAATCAGCTCCTCAGCCTTGGGCACGGCAAGAGTTGCATACAAGCTCGGATATATTGTCCTCAGCGAACGGCGTAGCCAAACATAGAAGAAATCGGACAAATCCGCATATCCAATATTGTCGTAGTACGGAGGATCGGTGGAGACCAACTTATTGGCGCTAATCGATTGTTTAGCAGCGTCCTGCTGAGAAGAAAAACCTACCCCGCCCTGAGGTAAATCCCTGACTGCCATTGCGCCTTTATCAATAGCAGTTTCAAAGCTTCCCCCAGCATCTGCAAAAGAGTTAGCTTCGGCAAAATCCCACGTCATTGGAATTGCTTGACGAGCGAATGTTTCGCGGAACGCACCTCTATCATTCATCCAAGAGGCAACCGTGGAGCCAATATTGCTGATCTTGCTTACTGCGAATGCTAAATATATTCCAACCGCCTGTGCATAAGCCGTTGCGCCTTTTCCGCCTTGATCGAGGGGTAGGCCATCGTCGGTCATACCCGCAATCAGCGCATCAGCCTGCACGCGGGCGATGGCTTCCTGCACCAGATCAGAGAAAGTGTTTAACGCTACCAGTTGTCGCGGGGTGAACAGATCACCGTATGTTTTAAGGCCGTAGTTCGGAGGTGAAAACCAACGCGGATTCTTTGGCATTTCGACTTCAGGCTTCCAATCTGGCTGCGCCCGCCTAGAAATATCTACATGCTCATCTGTTGGCCCTAGATAGACCCTGCCACGATTGCCTTCGGCCACAATTGCCATTAACCGCACACCCATTCGCCCAGCCTTGGCTTCGCTATAGATGTACTTCGGCTCAATCGGGGTATCCGAAAGTAGGCATTGGAAATTGGCTCCGCGTGACAACTTAGTGCCATTCTTTGCCGACTCCGGCGGCGTTCCCTCTCGGACTGAGAATAGATAACTGTCGCCGTCGATCACCGGCTCTACATAGACCTCTTTACCAGATTTACTGGACAGTACAAAGGTCGAAGCCAACGGCACTTCTGCATGACTAAAGGCCGGGTTGGGACTGCGTACGGTGCGCGCCCACAGCCAAGCGATCACAGTGAGTTTTTCACCTTGATACCGGACAAGCTCGGGGCGTTCGGCGACCATCTGCGCCGTAACCTCAATTGGCGGGTACAGGTCGCCTATACGTTGCTGGGCCTGTTCGCGCATCCAGTCGCCATAGCGACGCACATCTTCAGCCAGGCCCCTGGCCCCCGACCAGTCCTCAAAAGCATCCTTGGTGGCCTTCTTTTTGCTGCCCTTATTGGCGGCAATTTCCGGCCCTATCGGAGCACGACCGGCAAACTTGGGCGGAATCTCGATCATGGCTTTGTTGATGGTCACCGCCACCGGGTTTAGATCGGAGGCATAGCTCTCTAATCCCAAACGCTGGGCCTCCAACGGCAAAGCTCCACCGCCAGCAAATGGGTCATGGAAGCCTGGCAGTTCTTCCGGATTGAACAACTCGGCAGCCTGCGGATGGCTCTTGTTAAGCTCACAAGTCTCCCGCCAGCTTTTACGAATTTCTTCCCGAGCGCGCTCCAATACGGCTTCGTTATTAGAGTTTTCCCAGATCACTAAGTCTTCGATTATCTTGAACAACCGCTCACGCTCGGCAACGGCCAGTTCTTTGTTCACCCCTCGGCGAAAGCCATCGCGTTGCTCATAACCTGGGTCATTAACCATCTGCGCAAAAATTACCGCCCGTGCCGCAGCCAATGGCCGTCGCGCCCACCACAAATGCAGGGTGCTTGGGTGACCATGACGAATTGATTTCTCACGCGCGCAGGCCGCGTTAATAGCATCCAGTGGCAGAGCGACTTCAATAAGCTTTTTGGGGGTCTTGATCGGGTACATGGTATTCCTTAGCGCCAGTGGGCTGGTCGATGCAGGGCAAAGCCGCTGGCGGTAATAACAGGATCAGATAACTGGTTCTGACGCAGCTTGTCCTCACCAATGACGAGGGTGCCATTAGCGGTTCTCTTGAGCTGCGCCGACTGGCGATTGGGTGGAAACACGACAATTAGCCGCTTACTAGGGAAGCGCTTGCGCACCTGCTGGATCGGTGTAGTCAGATCACTATCACCTGATATGATAAAGGCTGTATCGAAGCGATCTTCATAAGCATCAGCCAGCATCTGCGCGGCAATGTTTACGTCCGTCATCTTCTCTTCGTATGTCTTCCAAGTAGCACCGCAGCTCTTACAGTTCCCCGTTTTTTCCAGGTAATGACCTTCATGAACGGTCACATTGGGTTGCGCGGCCAAAGCATCGATATAGATCGTCTGCCTCTTAGTGTCATCAGCATTACGGCCATTTGTGCGAATGCGAGCCGTAAAGTAGTGAGTTGCCACTAATTGCTGACCAGGCTTGAGAAGCGCAGTCGATAGCGCAGGTAAGTCTAACCAGTAGTGTTTTTTGAACCCACTCGTCTTCAGACCGAAGTAAAGGTTGAAACCGTCCACGTAAGTGATTACACGCTGCATTCATAGGCTCCCAAGCCACGGGTTCGCTTGACAGCCTGGTCACGCGTTACCATAATTCGCGCACTAACCCCGCCAGCGATAGCATCGCTGGCCCGACGCCCCGGTAGCGAAAGCTCTGGGGCGTCTCTCTTTGTACGCTGTAAAAGTATTTCTATTCTCACAAGCTTTCCCCCGGCTGAATGGCACGGGCCAGCAAGTCTTGCAGGTCATAGTTGACGCTAGCTACGCCGAACTCAGGCTCGATCTTGAACGGATGCTTGATGTAGTAGGGGCCTTCCGTCTGCTCACCATCTACCAGCACGATGGCAAGGACGAATTTCTCGCCCTGGTTGAAGCTGGAAAAAATCTCGTTTTTGGTCACAGTGACTGTGGTCGAACCTTTCGCTCGCCCCTTGACCTCAATATGGCGGTCATCACGAATAGCATTGTTCGGGCCGACCGGCGGGCGTGCGGTAATGTCCCAGCCACATTTTTGCGCGGATACATCGAACACTTCGTGGCCCAAAGCCTTTTCAGCGGCCATAACGGCGTGCATAGCCGCCCACTCGATACGTGAACGGGCCTCGGCATCCACACAGAAAGTCTTGTCACCCTTACGCTGTGCCAGGAGCCCGGCAGGAATGACAAGCGCACCACCCAGAACTACAGGCGTGCTAGATACCACATTTTTCATTCCCTCCAACTCATGTTTCCGTTGGCTAAGGCGGGCAGTGAGGTCATCCACGCGCCGACGGGCATTTTCCGGCTGCATACGTGGCTGCTTACCCGTGCTGACGTCATCGCTGAGTTTGATGAAGCGATCCGACCAGTAATTGATCTCCTTCACCAAGCGCTCATTCACCGCCGAAAGAATTTTGTCTGCTTGGCGCTCAAGGCGCACTTTCACTTCCTGATAGTGATCCGGCACCAAGTGCTCGGATGCGTGATGAAGAGCCAGTGCTTCAAGATTCTGTGAAATCCAAGGCGCAGCCAACACATCACCGACAAGCTTCAGGTCGCCATTATCGATTGGTTGAAGATCCAGGTGAGGTGCCCAACCAGCATTAATGGTGTTGCCAAACTGATCGATTTCTACAAATTGCAGACGACGGGAAACAACCTTGGCCAGGGTACTGCTCTGAACCAAGTTTTCTCGAACACTATGGTCAATCATGAACAGCACTTTGGGGCTAGTACTGTCGTCATTGGGATCGACCAGGATAGAGCCCTGCTTCAGCTTGCTACGGTGTGCCGAAAGAATTAAATCGGTGATCGCCAGCATCAATGGGTGACCTGGATGGATCAGGTCTGCCATGGGCTTACCGTGCAGGCGAACATGCTGCTTTTCAAAGCAGATACGCTCGTACTGCTTCAATAAAGGGGTACGGGTTTCACCGATAACTCGATCTCTCTCCCGCAATGCAGCTGGAACATGGCGAATTTCGTATCGCCCAGCTTCACGAGCACGCATTTCGCCGCCCAAAGTATTGAATGCCTCCGTGAAAAACGCACGGATGAAGTAGGGCTGGAGCTTGCGCGCCTCAGCTTTCTCCATTTCTTCCTTAACGGCGTATAGATCAGCCAAGCTCATATGCTGCTCGACCAAAGCATTGCGACGGAGAATTTCCTTCAAGTGCTCGGTATCCAGAGCACCATCGATAACCTGGGTCAGCTTGGCGCGTGTTTCTGGCGCGTCACCATAGCGGATGGCTTCAATCAGCAAATCCTTCAGGGAGATGTTGTCGAAGGCCTCGCCGAGCACATCAAACACCTTGCCACCCAGAGCCTGCTTCTCGATTTCCATCTTGTCGAATAGCTTCTGGAACACTTCGCCTTCACGCGTTTCGTTGGCAACGATATTCCACAGGTGACAGACCTCAGTCTGTCCAATACGGTGGATTCGGCCAAACCTTTGCTCCAGACGATTAGGGTTCCAAGGCAGATCGTAATTGACCATCAGATTGGCGTTCTGCAAGTTCACGCCTTCGCCCGCAGCATCCGTTGCAATCAGCACAAGAACATTTGGGTTGTTGCGGAACTCCTCCTGAATTTTGCGTCGTTCATCACGGTTAGTACCGCCATGAATAGTGACCACGGCTTCTGGCTTACCCAGCATGCTACCGATTCTGGCAATAAGGTAATTTAGGGTGTCTCGGTGTTCGGTAAAGATGATCAGTTTGCGACGGCTGCCGCCGCTGGTGTACATCGCAGGCGTGTCTTGCAGCAGGCAAGAGAGCTGCTCCCATTTTTTGTCCTTTCCAGACCGAACTACTGAAAGCGCTTGGGCCTCCAGAGCCTTGAGCGACCAGATTTCAGTCTCAAGTTCTGGAATGGTCTCGGCAGCAGTAGCCTGGTCAACCACCTGCTCGGCGTAGAGTTCGTATTCGTCGGCGCTCAGTTCATCATCCAAGTCATCAAGATTGTCTGGAAGATCGATCTGTTTCTTTACGTTGTATTCACCAAGAGTGCTGGCAACGCCTTGCCCACGAACCAGAAGCTTGGTCTCTTCCAGGCGGTTTTCCATGCGCTTACGGCGACGCTGAAGCGATTGATAAATAGCTTCAGGGCTCGATGCCAAACGACGTTGGAGCTGAGTTAGAGCAAAACCAATTGTGCCCTTACGCTTACCGTCGAGCTTGTCGGCACGATTCATCTCGTTACGCACGTACTCGGTAACATCGTGGTACAGCGCGGCCTCAAGGTCTGACAACATATAATTTGCTGTGTAGGCACGCCGTTCAGGGAAGAGGGGGGTGCCATCGAACTTCAGCAGCTCCTCCTTCACCATACGGCGCATCATGTCGGATACATCGACCTTATGGGCACCTTCACGGAACTTGCCGTAGAAGCGGTCACCGTCGAGCAGGGACAGCCAAATCTGGAAGTCCTCTTCTTTGCCGTTGTGAGGCGTTGCTGTCATCAGCAAGAAATGGCGGGTAATGGAGCCGAGCAGTTCACCCAGCTCGAAACGCTTAGTCTTGTTGACCTTGCTGCCGAAATAGTTAGCCGAGAGCTTGTGAGCTTCGTCGACGATGATCAGATCCCACTCGGTATTCTTCAGCTTTTGCTGGTAATCCTCGCTGCGCGAAAGTTGATCCAGACGGGCGATCAGCAGGTTGGTTTCTTCAAAGTAGTTGCCCGATGCGCATTGCTCTTGTTTCTCTCGGCTGAAGACTTCAAACCTAACGCCAAACTTCTCAAGAAGCTCCTCCTGCCACTGCTCGGAAAGGGAGCCAGGCGAAACTACCAAAATGCGCCTGGCATCCGACCGCATCAGCAGCTCGCGGATCAGCAAGCCCGCCATGATGGTTTTACCTGCACCTGGATCATCGGCCAAGACGAAGCGCAAAGGCTGACGTGGGAGCATCGACTCATAGACAGCAGAGATCTGGTGCGGGAGTGGGTCAACATTGGAGGTGTGAACCGCCATCATTGGATCAAACAGATGTGCCAGATTGATTCGGTAGGCCTCCAACCCAAGCTTGAAGTCGGCACCAGGTGCATCGAACGACCAAGGCCTGCCCGCTTTAGCAAGTTCCAGCCGCATCTCGTCCGAGCGAAACAGCATCTGCTCATCCAGGCGCCCTTGGCTGTCTTTGAAGTACACGGTAATAGCATTGTCACCGACAGACTCTACCGTAACTACGCGTACGATCTCTTCTGACTGGATGCCTTTGACCTGGACGTCTTTTCTAATGTCTTCAAGTTTTAGCATGGTGAACCTCGGCGTCCCTGTGAGCGCGACGGAAATCCCTGAACAGGTGTACATATTAACAGTAGCGCTCAGGAGCGTGGGTGCGATCACGCGAGTCAGAAATAAGGCCGGTCTAAAGAAGAAAAGCCCCATCAGATCTCCATCTAATGGGGCTTTTCTTTGTAGCTGAGGAGAGCGGCGGATCCGCTAACAATGGCGAGAGGCTGATGGGCGATGCTGTTCTGATTGACGTAAATTGCCGCTCGCCATTCGCTCAAAAAAATCTCCCGGATTTTTGCATTCTCAAAACGAGATTTCCTGGGTTTCCCCTGTAGCTTCACTACATACAACGCGTTCTGGACACTACTCATCCTTCTCTAAAGTACTGATCCAGAATGAAAAACCCCGGCGCTAGGCCGGGGTAGTGACAGGTTTTATAATGACAATAACTCGCGCAATCATGACAATTAACCTGCCCGTCGACATGGGCTTAGAAGTCCAGGTTCGACACCGCCAAGGCGTTAGCTTCGATGAATTCGCGCCGCGGTTCGACTTCATCGCCCATGAGGGTGTTGAAGATCTGGTCGGCGCTGATGGCGTCTTCGATGGTCACTTTCAGCATGCGGCGTGCATCCGGGTCCATGGTGGTTTCCCACAATTGGTCCGGGTTCATTTCGCCCAGACCTTTATAGCGCTGGATGCTGTGACGCTTGGTGCTTTCGGCCAGAAGCCAGCTGAGGGCTTCCTTGAAGGTAGTGACCGGTTTTTTGCGCTCGCCACGTTTCACGTAAGCGCCATCTTCCAGCAAGCTGTTTAGTTGCTCGCCCAAGGTGGTAACAGTTTTGTAGTCGTTACTGGCGAAAAAGTCGCGGTTGAAGGTGACGAAGTTGGAGACGCCGTGGGAAATCAGTTCGACTTCCGGCAGCCACAGGTGGCGTTCCTGGTCTTCACGCAAGTTGGTTTTGTACACCAGGCCAGACTTCTCCATGGTGCGCAGACGCTCGTTGAGCTTCTCCAGCCAGGCTTGCATACCGGCCTGGTCGCTGAGGTTATCCAGCGATACCGCAGGCAGGTAAACGAAATGCTCGGTGAGCTCCTGCGGGTAGATACGCGAGAGACGCTTGAGGGTCTTCATTACCATGCGGTAGTTGTTGACCAGCTTCTCCAGCGGCTCGCCAGTAATGCCCGGGTCGCTTTCGTTGACGTGCAGGCTGGCATCTTCCAAGGCCGATTGGGTCATGTATTCCTCCATGGCCTCGTCGTCCTTGATGTACTGCTCCTGTTTGCCTTTCTTCACTTTGTACAGCGGCGGTTGGGCGATATAGATGTAGCCACGCTCGACCAACTCAGGCAGTTGGCGGAAGAAGAAGGTCAACAGCAACGTGCGGATGTGCGAGCCGTCGACGTCGGCGTCCGTCATGATGATGATGTTGTGGTAGCGCAATTTGTCGATGTTGTATTCATCACGGCCGATACCGCACCCGAGGGCGGTGATCAGCGTGCCGACTTCCTGCGACGAAATCATACGGTCAAAACGGGCGCGCTCCACGTTCAAAATCTTACCCTTGAGGGGCAGAATCGCTTGGGTCTTACGGTTACGTCCCTGCTTGGCGGAGCCGCCAGCAGAGTCCCCTTCCACTAAATAGAGTTCGGAGAGGGCAGGGTCTTTCTCTTGGCAGTCAGCGAGCTTGCCGGGCAAACCGGCGATGTCCAGCGCACCTTTACGGCGAGTCATTTCCCGCGCCTTGCGGGCGGCTTCACGAGCGCGGGCAGCATCGATCATCTTGCCGACAACGGCCTTGGCTTCGTTCGGGTTTTCCAACAGGAAGTCCGAGAAATATTTACCCATTTCCTGTTCAACCGCAGTTTTCACCTCGGAAGAAACCAGCTTGTCTTTGGTTTGCGAGCTGAACTTTGGGTCCGGTACTTTTACCGAAATGATGGCTGTCAGGCCCTCACGGGCATCGTCACCGGTGGTGGCGATTTTGTGTTTCTTGGCCAAACCTTCCTGCTCTATATAGGCGTTCAGGTTACGGGTCAGCGCCGAGCGGAAGCCGGCCAGGTGAGTACCACCGTCACGCTGAGGAATGTTGTTGGTGAAGCAGAGCAGGTTCTCGTTAAAGCTGTCGTTCCACTGCAGAGCAACCTCGACACCCACACCATCGTCACGCTGAACGTTGAAATGGAACACCTGGTTGACCGGGGTCTTGTTGGTGTTCAGGTATTCAACGAAGGCGCGCAGACCACCTTCGTATTTGAACAACTCTTCCTTGCCGCTGCGTTCGTCTTTAAGAACGATACCGACACCAGAGTTCAAGAAGGACAGTTCACGTAGGCGCTTGGCCAAAATGTCCCAGCTGAAGTGGATGTTCTGGAAGGTTTCTGCGGAGGGTTTGAAGTGGATTTCGGTACCGGTTTTATCGGTATCACCCACGGTGCGCATTGGTGCTTGTGGCACACCGTGGACGTAGGTCTGCTCCCAGACTTTGCCGCTACGGCGAACAGTCAACAGCAACAGCTCGGACAGGGCGTTCACTACCGAGACACCCACACCGTGCAGACCACCAGAAACTTTGTACGAGTTATCGTCGAACTTACCGCCGGCGTGCAACACAGTCATGATGACTTCGGCTGCGGAAACGCCTTCTTCTTTATGCACATCTACCGGAATACCGCGGCCGTTGTCGCGCACGGTAATGGATTCGTCAGGGTGGATGATAATGCTGATGTCATCGCAGTGCCCAGCAAGGGCTTCGTCGATGGAGTTGTCGACCACCTCAAAAACCATATGGTGCAGACCGCTACCATCATCGGTATCGCCGATATACATACCGGGCCGCTTGCGTACGGCGTCCAGGCCTTTCAGCACTTTGATGCTGGACGAATCGTACGTTTGATTTTCGCTCATGCCTTCACTCCCGATGGTCGTGGGTCTGGGTGATACATCCATGTTCCACGTGGAACATGGAAACCGGCGTATCCGTGCGCCAGCTACCCCGCAACAATTCATGGTCTACACAGGTGATAAACACCTGGCAGTTCAAATCTTCTAATAAACGGCACAACGCGTTCCGGTGATGCTCGTCTAGCTCAGACGGCAAATCGTCCACCAGGTAAATGCACTGGCCGCGTCGTGTCTGACTAACCAAATGCCCTTGGGCAATTCGCAGGGCACACACCACTAACTTCTGTTGCCCCCGCGAAAGAATTTCTGCGGCGTTATGCGCGCCTAATCGCAATCGCAAATCCGCGCGTTGCGGACCGGCTTGGGTATGACCGAGCTGTTGATCTCGCATCAGCGTAGTGCTGAGCACTGTCTGTAAATCGCGGTCTTTATCCCAGCCTCGGTAATAGCTGAGGGTAAGTCCCTCGAGCTCAACCAGCTCTTTAAGAACCATCTCGAAGGCCGGTTTCAACGCCTGAATATAACTGCGCCGGTAGCCGTCGATTTCATCGCTGGCCAGGCACAATTCGCGGTCCCAGGCGGCTTGCGAAGCGGCGTCAAGTGTACCATGCCGCAGCCACGAGTTTCGCTGCCGCAGGGCCTTCTGCAGCCGTTGCCAAGCCGGCATGAAACGAGGTTCCACGTGGAACACACCCCAATCCAAAAACTGCCGGCGGATTTTCGGTGCACCTTCCAATAAGCGGAAGCTATCTGGATTGATGAGCTGTAACGGCAACGCCTCCGCAAGTTGCGCAGCACTGCGCGCATTCTGCCCGTCGATACGAATTTGAAACTCGCCCTGACGATCCCGTGAAACCCCGAGGTTGCTCTGACCACCTTCCGCTAATTCAACTTGGCCAAATACCGTACACGCCTCTTGCTCGTACTGAATGACGGGCAAGAGTCGGGCGCTACGAAACGAGCGGGCAAGACCAAGCAAATGGATAGCTTCGAGCAGGCTGGTTTTGCCACTGCCGTTAGCGCCAGAAAGGATGTTGATGCGGGGGGAGGGGGAGAGGGTCACCGGGTGCAGATTGCGCACCGCGGTGACCGTGACGCGACTTAGGGACATCTAGGCTCGATTCAGGATCAGAGACGCATCGGCATAACAACGTAAGCGGAATCATCGTTGCCCGACTCTTGTACCAGCGCACTGCTGTTGGAGTCCGACAGGATCAATCGCACTTGTTCAGTGGTCATCACTCCCAACACGTCGAGCAGATAGCTGACGTTGAAACCAATTTCCAGACTGCCGCCGTTATATTCGACTGCCACTTCTTCTTCCGCTTCTTCCTGCTCAGGGTTGTTAGCCTGAATCTTCAACAGGCCGTTAGCCAACTGCAGACGGATACCGCGGTATTTTTCGTTGGAAAGAATGGCGGTACGACTGAAGGCTTCGCGCAGTACCTGGCGATCACCCAACACCAGCTTGTCGCCACCTTTAGGCAGCACTCGCTCGTAGTCAGGGAACTTACCGTCGACCAGTTTCGAGGTGAAAGTGAACTCACCGGTGGTCGCGCGAATGTGGTGTTGACCAAGAACGATATCCACAGTGCCGTCCTGCTCGGTAAGCAAACGGGCCAGTTCGAGAATACCTTTGCGCGGAACGATTACCTGATGGCGATCGGCTTGTTCGATGCCGGCTTCCATAGAGCACATAGCCAGACGGTGACCGTCAGTAGCAACAGCGCGCAATACGCCCGTTTGCACTTCGATCAACATGCCGTTCAGGTAGTAACGAACGTCCTGCTGAGCCATGGCAAAACTGGTGCGCTCAATCAAACGACGCAACTTGCTTTGTACCAGGGTGAAGGTAAACGAACCTGGGCCTTCTTCCACGGTGGGGAAGTCGTTTGCCGGCAAGGTCGATAGGGTAAAACGGCTGCGACCAGCCTTAACCACCAGCTTGGTTTCATCAACGCGGATATCGATCAGCGCGTCGTTAGGCAGACTTTTGCAGATATCCATTAGTTTGCGCGCCGGCACGGTGATCTCGCCTGGTTCAGCCGGCTCTTCCAACGTCACGCGACCGACCAGCTCGACCTCAAGGTCGGTACCAGTCAGCGATAGCTGCTGGCCTTCGACCACAAGCAGCACGTTAGACAGCACCGGCAGCGTCTGCCGGCGTTCAACCACGCCGGCGACCAGTTGCAACGGTTTCAACAGGGCTTCGCGTTGAATAGTGAAATGCATGGTCTCGTCCCTTTGCCTCGTGGGCTGCGTAATGGGTCAGGTGGTCAGCGTGCGCAGCAGGTTCTTGTAGTCCTCGCGAATGTCCGCGTCGGATTCCCTAAGTTGAGCAATCTTACGGCATGCGTGCAACACCGTGGTGTGATCACGACCGCCGAAAGCATCGCCGATCTCCGGCAAGCTGTGGTTGGTCAATTCTTTAGATAACGCCATCGCAACCTGCCGAGGACGCGCGACTGAACGCGAGCGACGCTTGGACAGCAGGTCGGAAATTTTGATTTTGTAGTACTCGGCGACGGTGCGCTGGATGTTGTCAACGCTGACCAGCTTGTCTTGCAGCGCCAACAAGTCTTTCAACGATTCGCGAATCAGCTCAATGGTGATGTCACGGCCCATAAAGTGCGCGTGGGCGATTACTCGCTTAAGCGCACCCTCCAGCTCACGAACGTTGGAGCGGATACGTTGAGCGATAAAGAAAGCAGCGTCATGCGGCAGATCGACTTTAGCCTGGTCCGCCTTCTTCATCAGAATCGCCACGCGTGTTTCCAACTCAGGCGGCTCTACTGCAACAGTTAGGCCCCAACCGAAACGTGATTTCAGCCGTTCTTCCAAGCCTTCAATTTCTTTCGGGTAGCGGTCACTGGTAAGAATCACCTGTTGGCCACCTTCAAGCAGCGCGTTGAACGTGTGGAAAAACTCTTCCTGCGAACGTTCTTTTTTGGCGAAGAACTGGATGTCGTCGATTAGCAGCGCGTCTACGGAACGGTAGAAGCGCTTGAATTCGTTAATGGCGTTCAGTTGCAAGGCTTTAACCATGTCGGCCACAAAGCGCTCGGAATGCAGGTACACCACTTTGGCGTTCGGGTTCTTCTTTAATAAGTGATTACCCACCGCGTGCATTAAGTGGGTTTTACCCAAACCTACACCACCGTAAAGGAACAACGGGTTGTAGCCGTGCTTAGGGTTATCCGCGACCTGCCAGGCAGCAGCCCGGGCCAGCTGGTTGGATTTACCCTCAACAAAATTCTCGAAGGTAAATGTACGGTTTAGATAACTGGTGTGCTTGAGCGCGCCTTCAACCTGAACAGTTCGCTCGGTACGCGCCGGTGCCATCTGCGAACTCGCGCCTGCCATTGGATCAAAACTGGCGCGCGACGGCTCGCTGGTCACTGGCATCGCCACAGGCTCTTCGCGAACGGGGGCGCTAACGCTGGCAGCAGCTGGCTGAGCAGGCGCCGATACCGGCATTGGCGTACGCGTCACTGCGGCGCGCTTGCTGCCTATTAACAAGGAAATCGCGGGAGCCATGCCATCGCTGCGCTCGTGCAGCAGCTCAAGTAAACGGCTCATGTACTTTTCATTTACCCAATCCAATACAAATCGGTTGGGGGCGAACACGCGCAATTCGTCACTGGAGGCTTCAACCTGCAGTGGACGAATCCAGGTATTGAATTGCTGGGCCGGCAGCTCATCGCGTAGAAGTTCTACACACTGCTGCCAAAGTTCCACAGACACAGAAATCCCCTAATACAAATGGGCGCATGGCCAAAAACAGACGGCATTGTACCCGCACCCATGCCTAGTTATCCACATGCAGGGGAAAGTTTTCACCACGTAAAATCAAGGTGTTATTGGTTTTCTAACGATTACATGCGGGAAAAAATAAACCCTGTGGATAACCGGAGATAAGACCGGGGGATAAGCGATGGGAAAACCCGGTGCATAACCGCCCTGTGCATAAATACGCGTTCCATCCCCAGCTTATACTCAGCTGCAGAACAGGCTACGCACCCGTTCTAGACAGAGTTATCATTCGCTGCAGGGCACGGCCCACCACGCTCTCAGGACCTTATCCACAGAAAGCTTGCGCGCTAAGAGTAGTTAATACTTTAAAAAAGATTTAAATCTCTCTTTCTCTATATTCTTTATCTAGCACGTTCATTTGCACAGAATGCTGGTTGGAAATTGACCTGACCGCCTGGTTTCTCTAGAATCGCCGGTCTCTTAAAACGGGGGCCATTCCGGCCCGTTGTCGACCACCCAGGTAACGCACCATGAAACGCACTTTCCAACCAAGCACTATCAAGCGCGCTCGCACCCACGGCTTCCGTGCCCGTATGGCCACCAAGAACGGCCGCGCTGTACTGTCCCGTCGTCGTGCCAAAGGCCGTAAGCGTCTGGCAGTTTGATAATTCGGCACCGGTGGTGAGTCAAGACTTCAGTCGGGAAAAGCGCCTGCTGACCCCTCGACAATTCAAGACAGTCTTTGACTCCCCCAGCGGTAAGGTTCCGGGTAAGAACGTCCTGCTCCTTGCGCGCAACAACGACCTCGATCACCCCCGCCTGGGTTTGGTCATCGGTAAGAAGAGCGTAAAGCTCTCTGTTGAGCGTAATCGCCTGAAACGTGTAATTCGCAATTCATTCCGCCTTAGCCAGGACAACCTGGTGGGCTGGGACATTGTAGTGGTTGCCCGTAAAGGCCTAGGTGATCTGGAGAATGCTGAATTGGCTAACCAGTTCAACAAACTCTGGAAACGCTTGGCACGTAGCAAGCCAAGCCCGGAAGTCCTTCCCGAAGCAGGGGTTACCGACAGTCCCCATGCGTAAACTGGCACTCGCTTCGATTCAGGTTTATCGCTACGCCATCAGCCCGTTGATGGCCAGTCACTGTCGTTTCTACCCCAGCTGTTCCTGCTACGCGTATGAAGCCATTGAACACCATGGCTTCATACGTGGCGGCTGGCTGACTGTACGTCGGCTCGGTCGCTGTCACCCGTGGAATCCCGGTGGTTACGATCCGGTTCCTGGCGCCCCCATTTCCCGACCCCCTTCGATGGCCGAGTAATCATGGATATTAAACGCTCGATCCTGATCGCCGCGCTGGCAATCGTGTCCTATGTCATGGTTCTCAAGTGGAACGAAGACTACGGTCAAGCGCCATTGCCGACGGCAAGTACCGCTGCAGCGACCAATAACACCCCTGGCCTGCCTGATGTTCCTGCTGCCAATGGCACTACGAACAGCGATGTACCCAGTGCACCGTCCGCCCAACCAGAAGCAACAGCAGCCGTTGCCAATAACGCCAGCAAAGATCTGATTCGGGTGAAGACCGATGTGCTTGAACTGGCTATCGATCCCGCCGGCGGCGACATCGTTCAACTGACCCTGCCGCAATACCCGCGTCGCCAGGACCGCCCGGACGTTCCGTTTCAGCTGTTTGATAACGGCAACGAGCGTACCTACCTCGCTCAAAGCGGTTTGATCGGCTCCAACGCACCAGACTCAGCCAGTGGCCGTTCCGTTTGGAGTAGCGCGCAGAAGAGTTATCAACTGGCTGACGGCCAGAACACCTTAGTGGTGGACCTGACCTATAGCAAAGCCGGTATTAACTACATCAAGCGCTTCAGCTTCAAACGTGGTTTGAACCCTGAGTGCTCGGCTAAAGAGCAAGAGCTGAAAAAAACTGGTTGTATCGACCCGTCCTCCTATCAGGTTGACGTTCGTTATCTGATCGACAACCAAAGCGCCGAGGCCTGGGCCGGCAACATGTACGCCCAGCTCAAACGCGACAACAGCGATGACCCGTCGAAGACTGCCGCTACTAGCACCGCCACATACCTCGGCGCAGCAATGGCCACGCACGACTCGGCCTACAAAAAAGTGTCGATGAGCGACATTGATAAGGCGCCGATCAAAGAAACGGTGAAAGGCGGCTGGGTTGCCTGGTTGCAGCACTACTTTGTAACCGCCTGGATTCCAAGCCAAGACGGTGACAATGCCGCTCAAACCCGTAAAGACAGCCAAGGCAACTACATCATTGGCTTCACCACCCCAAGCGTTGCGGTAGCTCCGGGTAGCAAAGGCGAAGTGTCTGCCATCCTCTACGCCGGTCCAAAAATCCAGAAGCACCTCGGCTCTCTCGCACCAGGCCTGGAGTTGACCGTCGACTACGGCATTCTGTGGTTTATCGCTCAGCCGATCTTCTGGCTGCTGCAACATATCCACAGCATCCTGGGTAACTGGGGTTGGTCGATCATCGTGTTGACCATGGTGATCAAAGGCTTCTTCTTCCCGCTCTCCGCTGCCAGCTACAAGTCGATGGCGCGTATGCGTGCCGTGGCGCCGAAACTGGCTGCACTGAAAGAGCAACATGGCGATGACCGGCAGAAAATGTCGCAAGCCATGATGGAGCTGTACAAGAAAGAGAAGATCAACCCGTTGGGTGGCTGCCTGCCGATTCTGGTGCAGATGCCGGTCTTCTTGGCCTTGTACTGGGTACTCCTGGAAAGCGTGGAAATGCGCCAAGCACCGTGGATGTTCTGGATCACAGACCTGTCGATCAAAGACCCGTTCTTTATCCTGCCGTTGATCATGGGCGCCACCATGTTTATCCAGCAGCAGCTCAACCCCGCGCCGCCAGATCCGATGCAGGCCAAGGTGATGAAAATGATGCCGATCATCTTCACCTTCTTCTTCCTGTGGTTCCCGGCCGGTCTGGTGCTGTACTGGGTTGTGAACAACTGCCTGTCGATTGCACAGCAGTGGTACATCACGCGCAAAATCGAAGCAGCAGCCAAGGCAGCCAACGCTTAAGCCTGGCTTGCTAAGCTGAATCAGCGCCCCGCCCGAGAGATCTGTGGCGGGGCGTTTTGCTATCTGCCTTAGGGCAACAAGCGCTTCATCATGAGACCCACGCCATGACTAATGCCCGAGAAACCATTGCCGCCGTCGCCACCGCCCAAGGCCGTGCCGGTGTCGGTATCGTCCGTGTCTCTGGCCCTCGCGCTCAGGCTATTGCTGAGGCAATCGCTCAGCGCACGCTAAAGCCGCGTTATGCCCATTACGGGCCGTTCCACGGCGAACACGATCTAGTGCTGGATGAAGGTCTGGCGTTGTACTTTCCAGGCCCCAATTCCTTTACTGGCGAAGATGTTTTTGAGCTACAGGGACATGGCGGCCCAGTGGTTCTCGACCTGCTCTTACGCCGTTGCTTGCAACTAGGTGCCCGCCTTGCGCGCCCCGGCGAATTCAGTGAACGCGCCTTTCTCAACGACAAGCTCGATCTGGCCCAAGCCGAAGCCATTGCCGACCTGATTGAGGCCAGTTCAGAACAAGCCGCGCGTAACGCCCTGCGTTCACTACAAGGCGAGTTTTCCCGCCGCGTGCATGCCTTGACTGAGCGGCTGATCTCGCTGCGCATCTACGTAGAAGCGGCCATCGACTTCCCTGAGGAGGAAATCGACTTTCTCGCCGATGGCCATGTCTTGAGCATGCTTAACGAGGTACGCGGCGATCTGGTCGCCGTGCAGCGCGAAGCAAACCAAGGAGCACTGCTACGCGATGGCATGACCGTTGTAATCGCCGGCCGCCCTAACGCCGGTAAGTCCAGCTTGCTCAATGCCCTAGCCGGTCGCGAAGCCGCCATCGTCACCGAAATTGCTGGCACCACCCGCGATGTACTGCGCGAACATATCCACATCGACGGTATGCCCCTTCATGTGGTTGATACCGCCGGGTTGCGCGATACCGATGACCAGGTGGAGAAGATTGGCGTAGAGCGTGCGCTAAAGGCTATCGGCGAGGCCGATCGCGTGCTGTTGGTAGTCGACGCCACGTCCGCTGAAGCCGTTGACCCATTTGCCCTCTGGCCAGAGTTTCTTAGCCAGCGCCCGGACCCAACCAAAGTCACGCTGATCCGTAACAAGGCCGACCTTTCTGGGGAAGCGGTGGGATTGGAGGTAAGTACTGACGGCCACGTAACCATCAGCCTCTCGGCGCGCTCTGCCGAAGGCTTGGAGTTGCTGCGTGATCACCTCAAAGCCTGCATGGGTTATGAGCAAACCGCGGAAAGCGGCTTCAGCGCCCGCCGCCGGCATCTGGAGGCGCTTCAGCAGGCTAGTCAGTCACTGGAACATGGTTATGCACAGCTCACCCTGGCCGGCGCTGGCGAGCTGCTCGCCGAAGACCTGCGCATCGCTCAGCAGGCATTGGGAGAAATCACTGGTGCTTTTAGCTCCGACGACTTGTTGGGGCGGATATTTTCGAGCTTCTGCATCGGAAAATAACGGTCTCTATTCGATCCAGCCCTGTCCGCGTACACCGTGACAGGGCTTTTTTATGCCTGAAAATTAACTAATTTCGCTGAATTAAACCCTGTGCATAACTGCCCCTAAGCTCGGTCGATAAGCAGGGGGCAAAGCTGGGGATGAAAGGGCCTGTGCACAAGTAGGCGTTCCATCCACAGGTTTAAGACGGTTATCCAGAAGGCTTATGCCCACATGACCACAGCCTTATACAATTCCATCCACCGCAGCGCTGCTGAGTTACAGCAATCTATCCACAGAAAACAGGGCCATAAGTAATAAACATAAAAACAAAGCTTTAAAAAAATTCTCTCTTCTCTCTATTTATTAACAGCCTGCGCTCCGAGCAACCCCAAAAGGCCAGAGCACTGGCTATTTTTTGTTCAAAAGGCTTCTTTCAAACCGGCTAAATCCCTATACTTGCCGCCTTCTCGCTTTTCCCAAGTACGCCGGGCTGTCAAAAGCCGCCGGGTCAGTTAAAAGCCTCCCCCAATTCTCAACAGGCACGAGGTGCGTGGTGGATTTCCCTTCCCGTTTTGATGTCATCGTTATCGGCGGCGGCCATGCCGGCACTGAAGCGGCGCTCGCTGCAGCACGTATGGGGGTTAAAACCCTGCTGCTTAGCCACAACGTCGACACACTCGGGCACATGAGCTGCAACCCGGCCATTGGTGGCATCGGTAAAAGCCATTTGGTCAAGGAAATCGACGCCCTCGGCGGCGCGATGGCAGAAGCCACGGACAAAGGCGGTATCCAGTTCCGCGTGCTGAACAGCCGCAAAGGCCCTGCAGTGCGGGCTACTCGCGCTCAGGCTGACCGCATGCTGTACAAAGCAGCCATTCGCGAAACCCTGGAAAACCAACCCAACCTGTGGATATTTCAGCAGTCCTGTGACGACTTGATCGTTGAGCAGGACCAGGTTCGCGGCGTCGTCACCCAGATGGGCCTGCGCTTTTTCGCCGAATCCGTGGTGTTAACCACAGGTACTTTTCTCGGCGGACTTATCCACATAGGCCTGCAAAACCACTCCGGTGGCCGTGCCGGCGATCCGCCCTCCATCGCCCTGGCTCAACGCTTGCGCGAGCACCCGCTGCGGGTTGGTCGATTGAAAACCGGTACCCCGCCCCGTATCGACGGCCGTTCGGTCGATTTTTCGGTAATGAGCGAACAACCAGGCGATACGCCGATTCCGGTAATGTCGTTCCTCGGCAACAAAGAACAACACCCGCGCCAGGTCAGTTGCTGGATTACCCACACCAACGCCCGCACCCACGAAATCATCGCCGCCAACCTCAACCGGTCGCCGATGTACTCCGGTGTGATTGAAGGCATTGGCCCGCGCTACTGCCCGTCGATTGAAGACAAGATTCACCGCTTTGCCGACAAAGACAGCCACCAGGTATTTATCGAACCCGAAGGCCTGAATACCCATGAGCTGTATCCGAACGGCATCTCCACGTCGCTGCCGTTTGATGTGCAACTGGAACTGGTGCGCTCGATTCGTGGCATGGAAAACGCCCATATCGTTCGCCCCGGTTACGCCATCGAGTACGACTACTTCGACCCGCGTGATCTGAAGTACAGCCTTGAAACCAAAGTGATTGCCGGCCTGTTCTTTGCCGGGCAAATCAACGGCACAACCGGCTACGAAGAAGCGGGCGCCCAAGGGCTGCTGGCTGGCGCGAACGCTGCGTTGCGCGCTCAGGGCAAGGACAGCTGGTGTCCACGTCGCGACGAGGCCTACATCGGTGTGCTGGTTGATGATCTGATCACCTTGGGCACCCAAGAGCCCTACCGCATGTTCACCTCGCGTGCCGAGTACCGCCTGATTCTGCGCGAAGACAATGCTGACTTGCGTCTGACTGAAAAAGGCCGCGAACTCGGCTTGGTTGACGACCGCCGTTGGGCGGCCTTCTGCGCCAAGCGCGAAGGCATTGAGTTAGAAGAACAGCGCCTGAAAAGCACCTGGGTTCGCCCTAACACGCCACAAGGCGATGCGATTGCCGCGCGCTTCGGCACGCCGTTGACCCACGAGTACAACCTGCTCAGTCTGCTGACCCGTCCTGAAGTGGATTACGCTGGGCTGATCGAAGTGACCGGCCCTGGCCACGAAGATCCGCAAGTGTCCGAGCAGGTCGAAATCAAGACCAAGTACGCCGGCTATATCGACCGTCAACAAGACGAGATCGCCCGCCTGCGTGCCAGCGAAAACACCAAACTGCCGGCCGATATCGACTACGCCGCCATCGCCGGCCTGTCCAAAGAAATCCAAAGCAAGCTCGGCCAGGCTCGCCCGGAAACGCTGGGCCAGGCTTCGCGTATTCCAGGGGTGACGCCAGCAGCTATTTCCCTGCTGATGATCAACTTGAAAAAACGCAGTGCCGGTCGTGAGCTGGAGCAAAGCGCCTGATGCCTTCTGTTACCCAGCAACACGCCGAAGAATTGTCCCGTGGCGCCGCTGAACTCGGCATTGAGTTAAGCGAACAGCAACACAGCCAACTGCTCGCCTACCTGGCGTTGCTGATCAAGTGGAACAAGGCCTACAACCTCACCGCCGTGCGCGACCCGAACGAAATGGTCTCGCGCCACCTGCTCGATAGCCTGAGTGTGGTTCCCTACGTGGCCGAAGGCGGTTCAACCTGGCTGGACGTAGGTAGCGGCGGCGGTATGCCCGGCGTTCCACTGGCAATCATGTTTCCCGAGCGTCAATTCACCCTGCTCGACTCGAACGGCAAAAAGACCCGCTTTCTGACCCAAGTAAAACTTGAGCTCAAGCTGGGTAACCTGGAAGTTATCCACAGCCGCGTGGAAGGCTTTACGCCTGCCGAACCGTTCTCCGGCATCTGCTCCCGTGCCTTCAGCTCGCTGCAGGATTTTTCCGAGTGGACGCGCCACTTGGGCGATATCGACACCCGCTGGCTGGCCATGAAAGGTGTGCACCCGGATGACGAACTGCAGGCCCTGCCCGCCGACTTTAAATTGGCTGCAACGCACGTCCTCAAGGTTCCCGGTTGCCAAGGTCAACGGCATCTGTTGATACTGCGCCGCATCATATGATCGGGACCGACGCTGACCATGGCTAAAGTATTCGCCATCGCTAACCAGAAAGGCGGTGTGGCCAAAACCACCACATGCATCAACCTGGCGGCTTCACTGGTTGCGACCAAGCGTCGTGTGCTGCTTATCGACCTCGATCCACAGGGCAACGCCACCACCGGCAGCGGTGTGGATAAGTTGGCCTTGGAGCATTCGATTTACGATGTGCTGATTGGCGAGTGCGATTTGGGCCAGGCCATGCAGTTTTCTGAGCATGGCGGTTATCAGTTGCTACCAGCCAACCGCGATCTGACCGCTGCTGAAGTGGCGCTGTTGGATATGCCGGCCAAAGAGAATCGCCTGCGCGAAGCGTTGGCGCCGATCCGCGAGAACTATGACTACATCCTGATCGACTGCCCGCCATCGCTGTCCATGCTGACCGTCAACGCGCTGGTGGCAGCCGATGGCGTGATTATTCCGATGCAGTGCGAGTACTACGCGCTTGAAGGGCTGACTGACTTGGTCAACTCCATTCAACGCATCGGCAAGCTGCTGAACCCAAGCCTGAAAATCGAAGGCCTGCTGCGCACCATGTATGACCCGCGCATCAGCCTGACCAACGATGTCTCTGCCCAGCTCAAGGCCCACTTTGGCGATCAGCTGTACGACACCGTTATCCCGCGTAACGTCCGCCTGGCCGAGGCGCCGAGTTTCGGTATGCCGGCCCTGGCGTACGACAAGCAATCCCGTGGTGCCCTCGCCTACCTGGCATTGGCCGGTGAACTGTCCCGGCGTCAGCGCAACGCCACCCGAACCGCAAAAGCATAAGGAATTCCAATGGCCACCAAAAAACGAGGTCTCGGACGCGGACTCGACGCCCTGCTGGGCGGCACTACGGTCAACGCTTTGCAAGAAGAAGCCGCACAAGCCGATACCCGTGAGCTGCAGTACGTGCCGCTGGACCTGATTCAGCGAGGTAAGTATCAGCCGCGTCGTGACATGGACAGCACTGCTCTGGAAGAGCTGGCCCAGTCCATTCGCGCCCAAGGCGTAATGCAGCCGATTGTGGTCCGCCCAATTGGCAACGCACGCTTTGAAATCATCGCCGGTGAACGCCGCTGGCGCGCCAGCCAACTGGCCGGCCTCGACAAAATTCCGGCCATGGTTCGCGAAGTGCCCGATGAAGCCGCCATCGCCATGGCGCTGATCGAAAACATCCAACGCGAAGACCTCAACCCGATTGAAGAAGCCGTGGCCTTGCAGCGTTTGCAGCAAGAGTTCCAGCTGACTCAACAGCAAGTGGCCGAAGCGGTGGGTAAATCGCGGGTGACCATCACCAACTTGCTGCGTTTGATTTCTCTGCCAGAAGAAATCAAAACCCTGCTTTCCCATGGCGATCTGGAAATGGGCCATGCCCGAGCATTGCTCGGTTTACCGGCCGAACAGCAGATTGAAGGGGCGCGACATGTTGTCGCACGAGGCCTGACGGTGCGCCAAACTGAGGCACTGGTTCGTCAGTGGTCGAGCACGAAAGAGAAGCCTGCCGAGGTGGCCAAAATCGACCCGGATATCAGCCGCCTCGAACAGCGCCTCGCAGAGCGCCTGGGCTCGCCGGTGCAGATCAAGCATGGGCAGAAGGGCAAAGGCCAACTGGTCATCCGCTACAACTCGTTGGATGAGCTACAAGGGGTTCTAGCTCACATCCGATGAGTCCTTTCCCGACATATTCAGTCATGTAGCGGGTGATCGGAAATCACTACCCAGCAGTTGAATAGGGGGGGAACCGCCCCTATACTCTGCGCGCATTTTGTCGGCACAAACTATGCCAAGTCGTTGATTGTACGGCGACTGTCACCAGAGGCCGAAAGCCGGAGAAAGCTAGATGGATGTACGCACGCCCAACCGCCTGCCCTTCCATCGTTTGCCGGTGTTCCCTGTGCTGCTTACTCAATTGGTCGTGTTGTTAATCGCAGCCGTCGTTTTGTGGCAATGGCGCGGTACGGTAAGTGGTTACTCTGGTGCGCTCGGCGGTTTGATTGCCTGGTTACCAAACATGTACTTCGCCCACAAGGCTTTCCGGTTTACCGGCGCCAGGGCGGCCCAAGCAATAGTCCGGTCTTTTTATGCCGGTGAAGCGGGCAAGCTGATTCTGACGGCAGTGCTCTTTGCACTGACCTTCGCAGGGGTGAAACCACTGGATGCGCTGGCAGTTTTTGGCGTGTTCTTCCTGACCCAGTTGGTCAATTGGTTTGCGCCTCTGCTTACTAGAACAAGATTTTTGAGACCTTAGGGCGTTTGAGGCACACATGGCAGAACAGACCGCTTCGGGCTATATCCAGCACCACTTGCAAAACCTGACCTTCGGGAAACTGCAAAACGGTGATTGGGGCTTTGCCCACACTGCACAAGAAGCTAAAGAAATGGGCTTCTGGGCATTCCACGTAGACACCTTGGGCTGGTCCATCGCCCTGGGTCTGATCTTCATCCTGCTGTTCCGCATGGCGGCGAAAAAAGCCACTTCCGGCCAACCTGGCGGCCTGCAGAACTTCGTCGAAGTCATGATCGAGTTCGTCGACACCAGCGTTAAAGACAGCTTCCACGGTCGCAACAAGCTGATCGCGCCCCTGGCACTGACTATTTTCGTCTGGGTGTTCCTGATGAACGCCGTCGACCTGGTACCGGTCGACTGGATTCCTCAGTTGGCCATCCTGATCTCCGGCGACCACCACATCCCGTTCCGCGCCGTGTCGACTACCGACCCGAACGCGACCCTGGGCATGGCGTTCTCGGTTTTCGCACTGATCATTTTCTATAGCATCAAGGTCAAGGGCTTCGGCGGCTTCATCGGCGAACTGACCCTGCACCCGTTCGGCAGCAAGAACATCTTCGTTCAAGCCCTGCTGATCCCGGTGAACTTCCTGCTGGAATTCGTGACCCTGATCGCCAAGCCGATCTCTCTGGCTCTGCGTCTGTTCGGCAACATGTATGCCGGCGAGCTGGTGTTCATTCTGATCGCTGTGATGTTCGGCAGCGGCCTGCTCTGGCTGAGCGGCCTGGGCGTTGTTCTGCAGTGGGCGTGGGCTGTGTTCCACATCCTGATCATCACGCTGCAGGCGTTCATCTTCATGATGCTGACCATCGTCTACCTGTCGATGGCGCACGAAGACAACCACTAAGAGCGTTTAGGCGCTCGCAGTGGACGCCCGCAAGGGCAACCAGAAGTACCGATTTTGCTTTACCGCTTTACCTTAGAAAACCTTAACCAATACGACATAAAAAGTCGGGAGGAAAGATGGAAACTGTAGTTGGTCTGACCGCGATCGCCGTTGCACTGCTGATTGGCCTGGGTGCCCTGGGTACCGCCATTGGTTTCGGCCTGCTGGGCGGCAAGTTCCTGGAAGGCGCTGCGCGTCAGCCGGAAATGGTTCCAATGCTGCAAGTTAAAATGTTCATCGTGGCTGGTCTGCTCGACGCCGTGACCATGATCGGCGTTGGTATCGCACTGTTCTTCACCTTCGCGAACCCCTTCGTTGGTCAACTCGCAGGCTAATCACTCGATTTCCGAGTGATTGGTTTGACGGACAACGAACGAGCGAGGTGTTGGCGTGAACATTAATGCAACCCTGATTGGCCAGTCCGTTGCCTTCTTCATCTTTGTGCTCTTTTGCATGAAGTTCGTGTGGCCTCCGGTCATCGCGGCTTTGCAAGAGCGTCAAAAGAAGATTGCTGATGGTCTGGACGCTGCTAGCCGTGCAGCTCGCGACTTGGAGTTGGCCCACGAGAAAGTGGGTCAGCAACTGCGCGAAGCTAAAACGCAAGCAGCTGAAATCATTGAGCAAGCCAAGAAGCGCGCTACCCAGATCGTCGACGAAGCTCGCGATCAGGCCCGTGTGGAAGGTGAGCGCCTGAAGTCTCAGGCTCAGGCCGAGATCGAACAGGAACTGAACAGCGTCAAAGACGCCCTGCGTGCCCAACTGGGTGGCTTGGCGATCAGCGGTGCTGAAAAGATTCTGGGCGCTACCATCGACCAAAACGCGCATGCGGAGCTGGTTTCCAAACTGGCAGCCGAAATTTAAGCGAGGGCGCGATCATGGCAGAACTGACCACGTTGGCCCGACCTTACGCCAAGGCAGCTTTTGAGTACGCTCAGGCCCACCAGCAACTGGCCAATTGGTCAGCCATGCTCGGCCTGGCTGCGGCGGTGTCGCAAGACGCCACCGTACAGCGCGTGCTTACGGCCCCGCGTTTGACGAGTACAGACAAGGCCACCGCTTTTATTGAAGTGTGTGGTGACAAGTTCGATGCCAAGGTACAGAACTTCATCCAGGTACTAGCCGAGAACAATCGTCTCGCGCTGCTGCCGCAAATCGCCGAACTGTTCGAGCTGTTAAAAGCCGAGCAAGAAAAATCGGTTGATGTGGATGTAACCAGTGCTTTTGCATTGAACGACGAACAGCAAGACAAACTCGCCAAGGTTCTCAGTGCACGGCTCGGCCGGGAAGTGCGCCTGCACGCTGCGGAGGATGCCAGCCTTATTGGTGGCGTCGTAATCCGCGCCGGCGACCTGGTTATCGATGGCTCAGTTCGCGGCAAAATCGCGAAACTAGCCGAAGCATTGAAATCTTGAGTTTGAAGGGGCAGCAGAGCAATGCAGCAACTCAATCCTTCCGAAATAAGTGAAATTATCAAGGGCCGCATCGACAAGCTCGATGTGACCTCCCAAGCCCGTAACGAAGGCACTGTCGTCAGCGTATCTGACGGTATCGTGCGGATTCACGGTCTGGCCGACGTTATGTACGGCGAGATGATCGAGTTTCCGGGCGGCGTCTACGGTATGGCCCTCAACCTGGAGCAAGACTCTGTAGGTGCCGTTGTACTGGGCGCTTACCAGTCTCTGGCTGAAGGCATGAGCGCCAAGTGCACCGGCCGCATCCTCGAAGTTCCGGTTGGTAAGGAACTGCTGGGTCGCGTAGTCGATGCACTGGGTAACCCTGTTGACGGCAAAGGTCCACTGGGCAACACCTTGACCGACGCGGTCGAGAAAGTTGCACCGGGCGTGATCTGGCGTAAGTCGGTAGACCAGCCTGTACAGACTGGTTACAAGGCTGTCGATGCCATGATTCCTGTCGGCCGTGGCCAGCGTGAGCTGATCATCGGTGACCGTCAGATCGGTAAAACCGCTCTGGCCATCGACGCCATCATCAACCAGAAAAATAGCGGCATTTACTGCGTATACGTAGCTATCGGTCAGAAGCAATCGACCATCGCTAACGTGGTTCGCAAACTGGAAGAAAACGGCGCGTTGGCTAACACCATCATCGTCGCTGCCAGTGCCTCTGAATCCGCTGCGCTGCAATTCATTGCACCGTACGCCGGTTGCACCATGGGCGAATACTTCCGTGACCGCGGTGAAGACGCGCTGATCGTTTATGACGATCTGTCCAAGCAGGCTGTGGCTTATCGCCAAATTTCCCTGCTGCTGCGCCGTCCGCCAGGTCGCGAAGCTTACCCAGGTGACGTGTTCTATCTCCACAGCCGTCTGCTGGAGCGCGCATCCCGCGTATCCGAAGAGTACGTAGAGAAGTTCACCAACGGCGCTGTGACTGGCAAAACCGGTTCCTTGACCGCTCTGCCGATCATCGAAACCCAAGCTGGCGACGTTTCCGCGTTCGTTCCGACCAACGTGATTTCCATCACCGACGGT
>CAZIWV010000021.1:0-77216 GCA_964543145.1 uncultured Pseudomonas sp. | reverse complement strand
AGCCTTCCGCGCCGGAAGTGGTGCGCATTATAAGCACCCACGAAAAGCCGTCAAGACATAACTGAAACTTTCAGTGATTAACTTGGCAGACCGCTCTGTGCTGTATCTGTAAGCTAGCCTCGCCACGGCGTGACCAAGCCCTGGAACAAGATACCTATATATAGAAGGCAGACGTATGCAGGGATTCAACAGCAAGGCCATCGGCATAGCCATTGTGGTGCTCATTGCGCTAGGCATCATTTCCACCTCTTGGTACACCGTAGACGAAACCGAACGCGGCGTACTGCTGCGCAACGGTGCCCTGGTTGGCGTAGTGGAACCGGGCCTGTCGTTCAAGACGCCGTTTATTGAGACGGTGAAGTTCATCTCCGTACAAAGCCAGGCAACGTCTTACCGCGAACTGCAGGCATACAGCAAAGACCAACAGACCGCGACCCTGCAGGTTTCGGTGTCGTGGCACGTCGTGCCAGGTGAAGTGGCCAAGGTCTACAGCCAGTATCAAGACCTCGACGGCCTGGTAAGTCGCCTCATCAGCCGCCAAGTCCCCACTCAAGTAGAAAACGTTTTCGGCCAGTACAACGCCGTAACCGCCGTACAGCAGCGTGGGAAATTCGTTGCCGATGTTGCCAAGGCAATTAAGGAGTCGATTAACGGCCCCGTGGTCATTGATGGCGTTCAAGTAGAGAATATCGACTTCAGCGACGACTACGAGCGCTCCATCGCGCTACGCATGAAAGCCGAAGTCGAAGTTAAAACCCGTGAGCAGATGCTGCAGACAGAGCAGGTCCAAGCGCAGATTCGGGTTACCCAGGCACAAGCTGAAGCCGACGCCAAGCTAGCAGAAGCACGCGCTGACGCAGAAGCCACCCGCCTTCGTGGCGTAGCTGAAGCTGACGCGATCAAAGCGCGCGCCGATGCACTGGCCAGCAACCAGAACCTAGTTGAGCTGACCAAGGCCGAACGCTGGGACGGCGCCTTGCCTACCACCGTATTACCTAACGGCGCGCTGCCGTTTATAGATGCGGTGCGACAAACTAAATCAAGCCAATAGCCCTCGCCCACTCCAAACAAAAGGCCAATACATTACGCATTGGCCTTTTGTTTTATTAACCGCTAACCGCTCAACTTATGCAGGGAGGTTTCTCACCTACACCATCTATGCCGCCGCTCTTATAATCATCGCACTCCGGCGAACCCCAGCCACTTTCAGAGAAAGCCCTTTTCTCACAGTGAAACTGGTACTCCTACTCGCCGAACTCAAAGATGCTCAGATCATCTAGCCAGGCATGTTGCACACATAGCCACCACGGAACTCGTGACGGTCAGCTAGTCTTAGCTCAACAAGCCTTGGGGGCCCTACTCCTTAAACAACTGGTCGAATTCGGCGCGATAGGCGTCCATACGATTGTTGCATTGATACCTTCAGCGATCAGGACCAACGCCAGAGCCATCGACCGCTCTGGCCCCGCAAGAGCTCTAACGACCGCCCTCCGCCCACCAAATTGAAAGCAGCCTCCACGATCGTAATCGCGCTCTTCGTTTGCGCAATTTTGATAATAACTGCATCCTCGCGATAGACCTTCAGCCCCACCACACCAGGCTTTGACGGAGGAGCCCCCCCACATTCCCTGATACTGCGAGCGTCCAGCTTCGCCGCCGCGCCTGGCCTCGCGCCTTTGAAGCATCAAGGCACCAGCACTGAAAAAGCGGCAGCGCAGTTTCTGCACGATAACAGCGAACTGTTTAACTGCCCGGATAGACCGGAAAAGTGGACGGAGCGGATAGCAAGATCAGCGCGGGTGATTTGGAGCGGTGGCTTGGAACTATTGGGGTCTAAGATCGGCAGCACAACTTGGAACAGGTGTGAATATTTAGACCACAAAGGCACTTCGCGAACCTGCTGAATTGCTCGCCCTATAACAGGTTTGTATCTTCTGACGGCGGCGTGCACGCATTCCGCAACCGACTTAAATGCAGAATAGAGAACCAACACCGACGGCAAACTTTTTCGCTGGTTTTCCAGCACCCATAAAAAAATCCAGTCACCGTTACAGTGACTGGACTTCTTGGAGAATTATGGTCGGGACGGAGTGATTCGAACACTCGACCCCTAGCACCCCATGCTAGTGCGCTACCGGACTGCGCTACGCCCCGACAAGTCTTGCTCGCTTCCCAACAGCTCGAAAGCGGAACGGACTATACAATAAGCTTTTGAAAAGTGGAAGTTTTTCGAACGCAATATGTTACTTGCGCAACACCAGAAGGACTTCTTCCAATTCAGCAATCATCTGCCGAATAAGCTGCTTGTACTGAGTGGTGTCATCTTTGGCTTCGTCGCCCGAAAGACGCTGGCGCGCGCCGCCGATAGTGAAGCCTTGATCGTAGAGAAGAGCCCGGATCTGCCGAATCATCAGCACATCCTGCCGCTGGTAGTAACGCCGGTTGCCGCGCCGTTTAACAGGGTTCAGTTGTGTGAACTCCTGCTCCCAGTAACGCAGCACGTGCGGCTTCACCGCACACAGCTCGCTAACTTCACCAATGGTGAAGTAGCGTTTACCGGGTATGGGCGGTAACTCGTCGTTATGACTTGGTTCCAGCATAAGCCTCAACTCTGGCTTTTAATTTTTGCCCGGGGCGGAAGGTGACCACGCGTCTTGCTGTGATCGGAATTTCTTCCCCTGTCTTGGGATTTCTGCCGGGACGCTGGCGCTTATCACGCAAATCAAAGTTACCGAAACCGGACAACTTCACCTGCTCGTTAAGCTCCAGCGCCTGACGGATTTCCTCAAAGAACAGCTCCACCAATTCCTTGGCTTCCCGTTTATTCAGGCCTAGCTCTTCGTACAGACGTTCGGCCATTTCAGCTTTCGTCAGAGCCCCCATACGCTACTTCCTTAACGTGGCGTTGAACCTTTCTTCAAGCGAGGCAAGGATATTCTGCGTTGTAGTGCTCACCTCTTCGTCATTAAGAGTGCGCGATGGATGTTGCCAGGTCAAGCCAACCGCCAAGCTTTTTCTATGCGGATCAATACCTTTACCGTGATACACATCAAATAGCTTGAGGTCCGTCAGATACTCGCCTGCGGTATCTCGAATAAGGGCGAGCACCGCATCGGCGGCAATGCTTTGATCGACCAACAACGCCAGGTCGCGACGCACTTCCGGGAAGCGTGAAAGCTCGTGGAATTTCGGCAATAGGCCCCTGGCAACCTCCGCCAACACCAGTTCAAAGAGGTAAACCGGCTGATCCAAGCCCAGGTTTTTCGCCAGCTCCGGGTGAATAGCGCCGACATAGCCAACTAACTGACCATCGCGCTCAACACGAGCAGTCTGGCCTGGGTGCAACGCAGGATGCTCACCAGCGGTGAATGTGAACGCGCTCTGCGCCCCCGAAAAACCAAGCAAGGCTTCGACGTCGGCTTTGACATCGTAAAAATCGACCGATTCCCGACCGTGGGCCCAGCCTTCGCTGAGGCGCGAACCGCAGATAACACCGGCCAACATCGCTTCTTGCTTGAGACCTTCCAACTGCCCAACAAAACGCAAACCGCTTTCGAACAAACGCACGCGCGACTGCTGACGGTTCAGGTTGTGTTGGACCGCTTTCACCAGACCAGGCCACAGAGAGGAGCGCATGGCGGCCATATCCGAGGAAATCGGGTTGGCCAGCATCAGCGGTTCTACGCCCGGGGTGAACAGAGCGAACAGTTGTGGGTCAACGAAGCTGTAGGTGATCGCTTCCTGATAGCCGCGCGCCACGAGCAGGCGGCGCAATGCTGGAAGCTCTGCGCGCGCTTCGGCTTTCGGCTGCGGCGCCAAACGCGCTTGCGGGTAACGAACCGGAAGACGGTTGTAGCCATACAGGCGGCCGATCTCTTCGATCAGGTCCACCTCAAGGCTGATGTCGAAACGGTGACTCGGCACCGTCACTTGCCATTCACCGCCCTGCCCTGCTGTTACCTGCAGACCCAAGCCGGTGAGCAAACGCTCGATTTCGCCAGCGTCCAGCTCCAGGCCTAGCATTTGGCTCACGCGTTCGGCACGCAGCGTAATCGAAGCAGTAGTGGGCAGATCTGCCTGGCTGACCACTTCAATAATCGGCCCCGGCTCGCCGCCAACAATATCAATCAACAGGCCGGTTGCCCGCTCCATGGCTTCACGCGCGAGCTGCCAGTCAACGCCCCGCTCGAAGCGGTGCGAGGCATCGGTATGCAGGCCGTAGGAGCGCGCCTTGCCAGCGACGGAAATTGTGTCGAAGAACGCGCTTTCCAGAAACAGATCACGAGTACCTGCAGCCACACCGCTGTGCTCGCCACCCATCACGCCGGCAATGGCCAGGGCGCGCTGATGGTCAGCAATAACGAGGGTCTCAGCACGTAATTCGACTTCTTGGCCATCGAGCAACTTTAGCTTTTCGCCGGCTTCAGCCATACGCACGCGGATACCGCCATTGATCTCCTGCAGATCAAAGGCGTGCATCGGCTGGCCCAGCTCGAGCATCACGTAGTTGGTGATATCAACGGCGGCATCAATGCTGCGGATATCCGAACGACGCAGACGCTCGACCATCCACAATGGGGTCGGCTTGGACAGGTCTACATTGCGCAACACACGCCCCAAATAGCGAGGGCAGGCTTTCGGCGCCAATACCTCAACCGGAATAACGTGGTCATTCACAGCAGGAACAACGGCTACGTCAGGACGGGAAACCGGAGCGGCGTACAAGGCGCCGACCTCACGAGCCAGGCCGGCCAAGGACAGGCAATCGCCACGGTTAGGCGTCAGATCAACTTCAATACTGGCGTCATCAAGGCCCAGGTACACGCGAATGTCCTGACCCACTGGGGCATCTGCCGCCAACTCCATCAGGCCGCTACTTTCTTCGCTAATTTGCAACTCGGAAGCCGAGCACAGCATGCCGTTGGACTCAACGCCACGCAGCTTGGCTTTTTTGATTTTGAAATCGCCGGGCAATTCGGCGCCGATCATGGCGAACGGAATCCGCAGGCCCGGGCGCACATTCGGCGCACCGCAAACGACCTGGAAGGTTTCACTGCCATTGCTGACCTGGCACACACGCAGCTTGTCGGCGTCAGGATGTTGTTCGGTGCTGAGCACCTCAGCCACCACAACACCGCTGAATACGCCGGCGGCCAGCGTTACGCTGTCGACCTCAAGACCGGCCATGGACAAACGGGCGACCAACTCATCACGGGAAACCTGCGGGCTTACCCAGCTACGCAGCCACTGTTCACTGAATTTCATTCTGCTCTTCTCCTAGAAAACGTTAACGGGCAAGCGACCTAGCGAAATTGCGCTAGGAATCGCAGGTCGTTGTCGAAGAACAGACGCAAGTCGTTAACGCCGTAACGCAGCATGGCCAAACGTTCGACGCCCATACCAAAGGCGAAGCCTTGGTATTTTTCCGGATCGATACCGGACATGCGCAACACGTTTGGATGAACCATGCCGCAGCCCATCACTTCGAGCCAGCCTGTTTGTTTGCACACACGGCAACCCTTGCCGCTGCACATTACGCACTGCATATCGACTTCAGCCGAGGGCTCGGTGAAGGGGAAGAACGAGGGACGGAAACGCACGCCCAGGTCTTTCTCAAAGAACACCCGCAGGAACTCTTCGATGGTGCCTTTGAGATCAGCGAAGCTGATGTCCTGATCAACCAGCAAGCCTTCTACCTGGTGGAACATCGGCGAGTGGGTGATATCCGAGTCACAGCGATAAACCCGCCCCGGACACACGATCCGGATTGGTGGCTGCTCGGTTTCCATGGTGCGCACTTGAACCGGCGAGGTATGGGTGCGCAGCAACATGTTGGCGTTGAAATAGAAGGTGTCATGCATCGCCCGCGCCGGGTGGTGGCCGGGGATATTGAGCGCTTCAAAGTTATGGTAGTCGTCTTCCACCTCAGGGCCTTCGGCGATGCCATAACCGATGTGGGTGAAGAACTGCTCAATACGCTCAAGCGTACGAGTGACCGGATGCAAACCACCTGAGGTCTGACCGCGACCTGGCAGGGTGACGTCGATAAACTCTGCGGCGAGCTTGGCGCTCAGAGCCGCCTGCTCAAGTAACTCTTTACGAGTGTTGAGCGAGTCTTGAACACGATCCTTGGCGGCGTTGATTAATGCGCCGACCTTTGGACGATCTTCGGCAGACATATTGCCCAGGCTCTTCATTACCTGAGTCAATTCGCCTTTCTTGCCGAGATAAAGAACCCGGATCTGCTCCAGGGCATTGACGTCTTCTGCGCGCTGAACGGCCTCTAGTGCTTGAGAGACCAGCGCATCCAGGTTTTCCATTTACAGACTCCAGATACGAAATAGGGGAAGAGCTCGAAGGCTCTTCCCCTATTGGTGACGTTTTGCACCGGGCGAGCCCGGTGATTGTCGGGGACTTAAGCCAGAACGGCTTTCGCTTTCTCGACAATCGCAGCAAACGCCGCTTTTTCGTTCACTGCCAGATCAGCCAGAACCTTACGGTCGATCTCGATGGACGCTTTTTTCAGACCAGCGATGAAACGGCTGTAGGACAGACCGTTAACACGAGCACCAGCGTTGATACGAGCGATCCACAGAGCGCGGAACTGACGTTTTTTCTGACGACGGTCACGGTAGGCGTATTGGCCTGCCTTGATTACCGCTTGCTTGGCAACACGGAATACGCGGGAGCGTGCGCCATAGTAGCCTTTAGCAAGTTTCAGAATTTTTTTGTGACGTTTACGGGCAATGACGCCACGCTTTACACGAGCCATGAGTTACTTCCTCTATTCTTGACTAAAATTAACGAAGGCGCAGCATGCGCTCGACTTTTGCCACGTCAGACGGATGCAGCAAGCTGCTACCGCGCAGTTGACGCTTACGCTTGGTCGACATTTTAGTCAGGATGTGGCTCTTGAAAGCGTGCTTGTGCTTGATACCGTTAGCAGTTTTCAGAAACCGCTTAGCAGCACCACTTTTGGTTTTCATTTTTGGCATGTTCGGATACTCCGCATTCAGTTGATAAACATAACCGCAAGGCCTGCCGTGCCCTGGTGGTTATTTCTTCTTTTTGGGGGCGATGACCATAATAAGTTGGCGTCCTTCCATCTTCGGGTGCTGTTCTACGGTGCCGTATTCAGCAAGGTCACCTTCAACCCGCTTCAACAACTCCATACCCAGCTCCTGATGCGCCATCTCACGGCCGCGGAATCTCAACGAAACCTTGGCCCTGTCCCCATCACTAAGGAAACGTACCAGGTTGCGTAGTTTTACCTGGTAATCCCCTTCTTCCGTCCCTGGACGAAACTTGATTTCTTTAACCTGAACCTGTTTCTGGTTCTTTTTCGCTGCGGCAACCTGCTTCTTCTTTTCGAAGATAGATTTGCCATAGTCCATCACGCGGCAGACCGGTGGCACCGCATCAGCGGAGATCTCAACCAGGTCCAACTTGGACTCTTCAGCGATTCTAAGCGCTTCATCAATCGAGACGATGCCAATTTGCTCGCCGTCAGCGCCAATTAACCGAACCTCGCGTGCCGAGATATTCTCGTTGATCGGGGCTTTCGGTGCAGCTCGTTTATCTTGTCTCATTTCACGCTTAATAATGATTACTCCAAATCTTGGCGACCACGCCGGGAAACCGCCTGCGTAAGAAAGTCTGCGAATTGAGCGACTGGCATGGAGCCCAAGTCAGCGCCTTCTCGCGTACGCACAGCGACAGTTTGCGTTTCAACTTCCCGATCCCCGATAACCAAGAGATAAGGAACCTTGAGCAAAGTATGCTCGCGGATTTTAAAGCCGATTTTTTCGTTTCTCAAGTCAGACTTGGCACGGAACCCGCTTTGATTGAGGCTTTTTTCAACCTCAAGCGCAAAATCAGCCTGCTTATCGGTGATATTCAAGATCACCGCTTGAGTAGGCGACAGCCAAGCCGGGAATGCACCTTCATAGTGCTCGATCAGCATGCCGATAAAGCGCTCGAACGACCCTAGGATCGCCCGGTGCAACATCACCGGATGCTTGCGGCTGTTGTCTTCACTGACAAATTCCGCACCGAGACGCACTGGCAGGTTGAAATCGAGCTGCAGGGTACCACACTGCCAGACGCGACCGAGGCAGTCCTTCAACGAGAACTCAATTTTCGGCCCATAGAAAGCACCCTCGCCCGGCTGTAGGTCATACGGCAGGCCAGCGCTATCGAGCGCGGCAGCAAGTGCAGATTCAGCACGATCCCAAAGCTCATCAGAACCTACGCGCTTTTCAGGGCGGGTAGACAGTTTCAGCTGGATGTCGGTGAAGCCGAAGTCGGCATACACATCCAGCGTCAGCTTGATAAAAGCGGCCGACTCGGCCTGCATTTGCTCTTCAGTGCAGAAGATATGCGCGTCGTCCTGCGTAAACGCACGAACCCGCATAATGCCGTGCAATGCACCAGAAGGCTCGTTACGGTGGCAGGCACCAAACTCCGCCAAACGCATCGGCAGCTCGCGATAGCTTTTCAGCCCCTGATTGAACACCTGGACGTGGCATGGGCAGTTCATCGGTTTGATCGCGTAATCGCGGTTTTCCGACTGAGTTGTGAACATGTTTTCAGCGTAGTTGGCCCAATGCCCGGACTTCTCCCACAGGCTACGGTCAACCACTTGGGGAGTTTTGATTTCCAAGTAACCGTTTTCGCGCTGGATCTGGCGCATGTATTGCTCAAGCACCTGATAAAGCGTCCAACCATTCGGATGCCAGAACACCATACCTGGCGCTTCTTCTTGAGTATGGAACAGGTTCAAGCGCTTGCCGATTTTGCGGTGATCGCGCTTTTCAGCTTCTTCAATACGCTGAACATAGGCAGCAAGCTGCTTCTTGTCCGCCCAAGCGGTGCCGTAAACTCGCTGCAATTGCTCATTCTTGGCGTCGCCACGCCAGTAAGCGCCGGACAACTTGGTCAGCTTGAACGCCTTGAGAAAACGGGTATTCGGCACGTGCGGACCGCGGCACATGTCGAGGTATTCCTGATGGTAGTAGAGGCCCATTTCCTGAGTGTCAGGCATGTCCTCGACCAGACGCAGCTTGTAATCTTCGCCACGCGCGGTGAACTCAGCGATAACCTCGGCACGCGGGGTCATCTTCTTGACCACGTCGTACTCGGTTTCGATCAGTTGATGCATACGCGCTTCAATTGCCGAAACGTCGTCCAAGGTAAAAGGACGCTCGTAGGCGATGTCGTAATAAAAGCCTTCTTCAATAACCGGGCCGATCACCATGCGCGCAGTCGGGTATAGCTGCTTCACCGCATGACCCACCAAGTGGGCGCAAGAGTGGCGGATGATCTCCAGACCTTCTTCGTCTTTCGGCGTGATGATCTGCAGTGTGGCATCGCTGCTGAGGATGTCGCAGGCATCAACCAGCGTACCGTTGACCTTGCCGGCAACTGTGGCTTTGGCCAAACCAGCGCCAATGGATTGAGCCACCTCGGCTACGGAAACCGGGTGATCGAATGAACGCTGACTGCCGTCGGGAAGAGTAATAACAGGCATGGCGCTTCCTCTCCTAGTGGTGACCCCTACCAAAGGTCACATGGGTGGGATGAGCCAGTACGCGATTCGGCGGTGTACCCGCCTCACAGTGGCAGGAGCCAAAGGCCAACCTGAACCGAACCGCAGTCACTGGGGATTTTGTGGACTTGGGATGCTTCCAGAAAGCCGCAGCTCTGACAAGCGCCCAATAAAAAAGGGTCACCTAAGTGACCCTTTAAATTTGGTAGGCACGATTGGACTCGAACCAACGACCCCCACCATGTCAAGGTGGTGCTCTAACCAACTGAGCTACGTGCCTGCAATGGAGGCGCATTCTACGGAGGCAGCTAGAAGAGTCAATAGTTTTTTCCCTAACTACCTGAATAAACGTATTTTTTACTGTTCAGTGCGGCGTTTTATATTTTGCACGGAGGCTAGCCGGGCATTTTTAACTCAGGTACGATCGGCCGATTCGTAAAAAATATAAAACAGAGGTTGCAAGATGGCACACACTCCTTATCCGCAGTCTTACTACGCTGCGTCGGCCAATGCCGTACCCGCCAGAGCCGAATTGGTTGGCGACGTAGAAACCGATGTCTGTGTAGTGGGTGCCGGTTACACCGGACTCTCCACCGCCCTCTTCCTCCTGGAAAACGGCTTTAAAGTCATCATCGTTGAAGCTGCAAAAGTGGGCTTTGGCGCGTCGGGCCGCAATGGCGGACAGATCGTTAACAGCTACAGCCGCGATATTGACGTTATCGAACGCTCGGTAGGCCCTAAGCAAGCTCAACTGCTCGGCCAAATGGCTTTCGAAGGTGGTCGCATCATTCGCGAGCGCATTGCCACCTACAACATTCAATGCGACCTGAAAGACGGCGGCGTTTTTGCGGCGATCACCCCCAAACAAATGGGCCATTTGGAGTCGCAGAAGAAGCTGTGGGAGCGCTACGGCCACACTCAACTTGAGCTACTGGACAGTAAACGAATCCGCGAAGTGGTGAATACCGAGAATTACATTGGTGGGATGCTCGATATGAGCGGCGGCCATATTCACCCACTGAACCTGGCACTGGGCGAAGCGGCAGCAGTCGAGTCGCTGGGCGGCACTATTTATGAGCAATCGCCTGCGACGCGCATCGAACGCGGCGCCAACCCTGTCGTGCATACCCCACAAGGTCGCGTGAAAGCCAAGTTTGTAGTGGTAGCCGGGAACGCTTATCTGGGCAATCTGATTCCAGAGCTCTCGGCCAAGTCGATGCCGTGCGGCACCCAGGTAATTACGACCGAACCCCTCAGTGACGAAGTTGCCAAGAGCCTGCTACCACAGGACTACTGCGTAGAAGATTGCAACTACCTGCTCGACTACTACCGTCTGAGCGGAGACAACCGCCTGATCTTCGGTGGCGGCGTGGTTTACGGCGCACGTGATCCGGCGAACATTGAGGCCATTATCCGCCCCAAGCTAATCAAAACCTTCCCGCAACTTAAAGACGTAAAGATCGATTACGCCTGGACCGGTAACTTCTTGCTTACCCTTTCCCGCTTGCCGCAGGTGGGTCGCCTGGGCGACAACATTTATTACTCGCAAGGCTGCAGCGGCCATGGTGTGACATACACCCATCTGGCCGGCAAAATTCTAGCCGAATCGCTGCGCGGCCAGGCGGAACGCTTCGATGCCTTTGCCAGCTTGCCCCACTATCCGTTCCCAGGCGGCGAACTGATGCGTGTACCATTCACCGCGCTTGGCGCCTGGTACTACAGCTTGCGCGACAAACTCGGCTTCTGATCCGAGCTGAATAAAAACGGCGCCCTCATCAGGCGCCGTTTTTTTTGCCCGCAAAATACTTAGCGGCTTTTACCATCTATTGCCTTGTAGGCGTTGCTTGCTGCCAAAGTCTGCCCGGCAAGTTCCAGCTGCTTGGCCGCCGCCATCCAGCGCTGACGGTCAACATTGGCCGGTAATTGCGCCGGCGCTTGAACCAATAAAGCCCAGTGCCCAAGATCATTCCAACTGGATGTGAAGTCCGCAAAACTCACAACCAAGCGATGATTCATGCCCGAACGCAGCAGCATGCGCTGCTTTACTCGATCGTACCCCACCAGCACCGCATAGCGCGGCGACGAGACAAAACCAAAGCCATCGTTGACGCGAACCAACACGGGGTAACCTGCTGCGACCTGCTCAAGCAAATCTGGCAACCCACCTTGCAATGGATACGCAAGCAAACCGAAGTCATTGGTGACTCGGGTAAAGCTGGTGAGTATCTCCGACTCCTTGCCCGGCAGATGCATTTTTTTCGCGACGAGCCCAGGCGTAGTAACTACATCCTGCTGCGACAGCATGATTGCCAAGGCGCCAGGCGCGCTTTCAAACGCAGTTTGCGCGAAGAACGGTACGCCGTTTAGCTCCACCCTTTCCGGTAATGCGCGAACAGCAGGATCAACCGGGGTAGTGCCGCATCCAGAAAGCACTAACAAGCCACTTAGCAAGAGCAAATAACGAGCAAGACAAGACCTGCTGATAAGTACTGACACGGGCACGCTCTCTCTACAGGGCCATGACAAGAGCGGAGATGATACTGGCGCCTCATCTCTACCATCAACGTCACTTTATTCCAGACAAAGAAAAGCCCGGCCTAGGCCGGGCTTTTCTGAAACACCGCGCTAATTACTTAGCTTGGGCTTCTACTTCAGCTTCTACGCGACGGTTAACAGCGCGGCCAGCTTCGGTAGCGTTATCCGCAACCGGCTTGGACTCGCCGTAGCCAACAGCGTTAACACGCTCGCCACCTACACCGTACTGGTTAACCAGAACTTCACGAACGGCGTTTGCACGACGCTCGGACAGTTTTTGGTTGTAAGCGTCAGTACCAACGGAGTCGGTGTGACCTTCAACAGTGGTGGAGGTTGCTGGGTATTGGTTCATAAAGTCAGCCAGGTTTTTGATGTCGCCATAGCTTTCTTCTTTGACTTTCGACTTGTCGAAGTCGAATTTCACGTCCAGTTCAACGCGAACCACTTCAGCAACAGCTGGGCAGCCATCAGCATCAACGGTTACGTTGGCAGCGGTGCCTGGGCACTTGTCGACGTTGTCGCAAACGCCGTCGTTGTCGCTGTCGGAGCACACTTCTGGAGCTGCAGCAGCGGCTGCAGGCTCAGCAGCTTTTTTGCCGCCGCCGAAGTTAACGCCGATACCAACGCTTGGCGCCCACTCGGTGTCGCCTTGGTCGATGTTGTATTGAGCTTCAACGCCAGCACGGGCGTAGAAGTTTTCGGTGAAGTAAACTTTTGCACCGCCGCCCAGGTTGGCGAAGGTGGAACCGTTACGACCACCAGCGCCATTCTGGCCGATGCTCTGATCCGAGAAACCTGCCGAAACGTAAGGACGCAGCATGTCGCCTGGAGCGTTGAAGTGGTACAGAGCGTCGAGAGCGGTGTTCGAGCCTTTGATGTTACGGCCGTCGTCGCTGCGAGCGTTGTGCACTTCGTCGTAGCCAAGGCGCAGTTCAACGTCGTCGGTCAGGAAGTAACCGATGGAACCGCCGAACAGGTTGCCGTTGTTTTTGAAGTCACGCGCGCTGTCAAACATTTCTTTCTTGGCGAAGCCTTCGACTTCTACTGCGCCTTGGCCTTGGGCCAATGCTTGAAAAGAGGAAGCAGCGATCAGCGAACCGATAACAACGCCCAGTGTGTTCTTAAATTTCATCCGTAAATCCCTATCTTGGTGGTCAGTAAGTTGTCTGACAAACGCAAGACAACTCAGGCGGCGATTCTAACAGGAATCGCCTGGTCGGTTAGAGGTATTTCAACCCAACTAAGTTTCGGCTGTTCCCGAAAATTTTTCCCGCAGTCGGTCAAGCGCCCGCTTATATCGCATCTTGGTTGCACTTAAGCCCATATGCATGATGTCGGCAATCTCTTGAAACTCCAGCTCTGCGACAAATCGAAGCACCAGAATTTCCCGATCAATGGGATTCACATGCACCAGCCAACGGTCTAGGCCGCCGGGTTCCGTGACTACAGGAATCTTTTCTTCGGACGCTTCTTCCAAAGGATCCAAACTAAGTGCATCCAACAAACGTCTTTTTCGACGCTCTTTACGGTACTGCGTAATGCATTCGTTGTAGGTGATGCTGTATAGCCAAGTCTTGAACTTAGACTTGCCTTCGAAATTCTTCAGGCCATATAAGACTTTCAACATTACTTCTTGACAGACGTCATCCGCGTCCCGGTCATTTCCGAGATAACGCGCACAAACGTTAAACAATGTGCGCTGGTAACGGCGCATTAGCTCTTCATACGCCCGTGTAATGTGGAATAACTCCACATGCGCACGCGCCACCAGCTCCTCATCCGAGAGCTCGCGGGGGTCGTAGCGGGAAGATAGCGATTGAGCTTTATTCAAAACGAGTCGGGCCGGCAGTCTGGTGAATAGCCGCCACAGCCCTGAACCTCAGGCAGTTCAGGATGGCGGCATACATTAGCAGGGATTGGCGCGTTAGCGACTGCTCACCCGTTGCTCAAGAATCTCACGATTGGCCAGCGACACCAGTTCGCCATCATCCGTCAGCAGCGTGGTTTTCACCGTGCCGATCTCTTCAATCTGCCCTTCCACGTCACCGACCTTCAGTTGCTGCCCAACCTCGTACAGCTCACGCACGTAGATACCAGCCAGAATCTGCGCAGCAATGTCGCGGCTGCCCAAGCCCAATGCCAGCGCAACGGCCAGGCCGACCGAGATCAATACGATGGCGATCACGTTATTAAGCAGGTCGGTTTTGACTTCCAGTTGGCCGATGGCCACGGAAATACTCAGAATGATGACCAAGCCTTGAGCAACGCGCGCCAGACCGTTGGCGTAGTCCAGGCCAACACCATCGGCGGCGCTGCGAACCAAGCCGCTGACCAACTGGGCCAGCAAGATGCCGATTACCAGCACCATGGCCGCACCAAACACTTTCGGCAGATACAACGCCAATACGTCCAGCGTATTAGATACACGCTGCAAACCCAGGGCTTCCGCTGCCGAAACCAGGAATACCAGCAGCACAAACCAGTAAACGATTTTGCCGACCAAGGCGGAAACCGGCACCTGAATGCCCACGCGGCCGATCACCTTGGTCAAGCCGGTGCCGGCCATCAAGCGATCAAGGCCGACTTTACCGAGCAGTTTCGACAGCAGGGTGTCGAGCAGCTTGGCGACAACAAAGCCGAGCAAAACCAGAATCAGTGCAACGAAAAGGTTAGGGATGAACACTGCAACCTTGGTCCACAGCGCAGCCATTGCCTCTTTGAGGCTTTGGGTCCAGAGATCGAGTTCCATGTTCAGTCAGCCTTATGGTCAGTGCGGGCGGAAGAGGCGCGGCGTGATACCGGGGACACGTGGTCGGAGCCGTTAGTTATGCCGATCATCAGCGCCTCGAGGCAGCGCCCCATAAGGCCGAACAGATCGCCGGCACCTACTTGGCGGTTGGCGGTTTTCAATACGCGCCCAAGGGTTGCGTCATCGTCGTGGCTGGTGGCCGATGACTTGAGCAAATCTCGCAGGGATTGTTCGAATGGATCGTGCATGCGCACCTCAGGATTTCTCAGGGCTAGACGCGGCGGTTTTTTGCCAAGTCACATCAAACCCAACGTAATCGACGAAAAAGCCACCATTGTCCTAGCGCAACGGAGGCCATTAGCCCACAGGCAACCAGGAACCCATAGGGGCTTTCAGAGCCAGGAATGCCGCCGACGTTGATACCTAGCAGGCCGGTAAGGAAGCTCATTGGCAGAAAGATGCCGGTGACAATACCGAAGCGGTACATGGTGCGGTTCATGCGCTCGCTCATGCGCCGGCTTTCGGTTTCCAACACCAGGCCGACCCGCTCGCGAATCAGCTCTAGCTCTTCCAGATAACGGGTCAGGCGGTTGTTCAGTTCGTTCCAGTAGTCACTGTCGTCATCGGCAAACCAGGCCAACTTATTGCGCGTCAGCTGCCCGAAGATATCCCGCTGCGGCGCCAAAAACCGGCGCAAACCGGCAGCGCGGCGGCGGATATGCAGCATCTGGCCATGCTCAGGAGTAAAACGCTCATCCGCGTCGGCTTGCTCTTCCTGACTGTCGACCAGATCGGACAAGTCGCTGACCAGCGCATCGACCTTGCCGGTCATATGCTGAGCCAGATAGAGCATCAGCTCGGACGAGGTTTTCGGCCCCTTCCCCGCTTCCAACTCAGCGATCAAGTCTTCTGTGGCGTGCAACGGGCGCAAACGCAGGGAAATAACGCGCTGGGCGGCAGCGAAGATACGCACCGAGACCATATCTTCCGGCTCAGCACCTGGGTTCAGGTTTACTCCACGTAAAAACAACAGCAGCTCATCGTTGGGCAGCGGCAGCAAACGCGGGCGGGTATTTTCTTCCAGCAACAGGTCGCAGCTGAACTCATTTAGCCCGCTTTCATCACGCAGCCAGGCGTGGGTTTGCGGATGACCGCGGTCCCAATGCAGCCACAGGCTTTGCTGCGGTTGCAGTTGCACGTCATCCAACTGCTGGCGGGTCAGCGACCGGGCGCCGCCCTCACCATCAAGCACATAGGCATGTACCAAGCCGCACTGTGCGTTGTCTTCTTCGTGCATTCCCTCTCCTTTACAAGGCGCGGCGCCAGATAGCAAAAACCCGACTGACGCCGGGCTCTGCGGGCACACACAATAAAGCGTTAGGCCGGCATCGTCAGCGGCTCTGGCGAAATGATGATGCCGTTATTGTCGGCATACACGTACTCGCCCGGGCGGAAGGTCACCCCGCCAAAGGTGACGACCACATTAAGGTCGCCAATCCCGCGCTTATCGGTTTTCATCGGATGGGTGGCCAGGGCCTGCACGCCAAGGTCGGTCTGGGCGATTACGTCGACATCACGGATGCAGCCGTAGATCACCAAACCTTCCCAACCGTTTTTGGCGGCTTTTTCCGCGAGCATATCGCCCAGCAACGCGCGGCGCAGCGAACCGCCACCATCCACCACCAACACCTTGCCTTTGCCATTCAGGTCGACCTGGTCTTTAACCAGCGAGTTGTCCTCAAAGCACTTGATGGTGACGATCTCACCGCCAAAGGAGTCGCGGCCGCCAAAGTTGCTAAACATCGGCTCAACCACCTGCACCAGCTCCGGGTACGCGTCGCACAAATCGGGAGTGACGTATTGCATGGGGAAAACTCCTGGATGGGGCTAAAAGGAACTGCTTAATCAGCGTTCATAAACCGGCATTGGCGCCATCTTAGCCCCGTCAACGTGACGACGAAACGTTCTATACCGCCGGTTCGCGCTCTGACTCACCGGTCTGATGCGCGGCCGGCAGTTGCAGATTGCGCAACCAATACTCGGCCAGCGGCCATACCTCGACTTGCGCCTCTTTGCTCACGAGCATTTCGACATGGCCAAAGTCATCGCTAAAGCCCTGTTTCTTGCCCAGACACAGGAAGCTACGTTGCGCGGAACCGAATTGGTTGAGCAGTTGGCGACAGGCCCAAGCCGGGTCTTGCAGATCGCCATCGGCGCTTACCGCCAGTACGGGAACCTGCACATCAGCCAGGCCTTTCCACCAGTCGTTTTTCTTGCCCTCGCCAAAGCGGCCAAATAGCCCGTGCCAACGCAGGGTTTCCAAGGCCAGGCCGATGGGCTCGTCTTCCGGACCGCGTTTAAGGCGCGCGCCGGACAGCACTTCAAAGCGCTTGAGCAAGAGACGACTGCCCCACTCCAACGGCGGGATTTTCAGCGGCCAATAGACGCGGCTGACCTGGCTGCCAAACATCGCCACCGAGGCCACGTGCGCCTCGTCCAAGTAGTGCCCGCCGAGCGCCGCCGCCAGGGTAACGCCGCCCAGCGAGTGGCCGATCCAATGCGGCGCCTGGCCGGTTTGCTCATGCACAAACGCAGCAATTGCCGGCAAGTCGTAACGGGCGTAATCGGCCACGCGGTTTTTGCGGTAGTCGATATTGCGCGGCGACAAACCGTGGCCGCGCATTTCCGCGATCCACACATCAAAACCGGCGCGCGCTAGGTACGGGCCCAGGCCAATACACTTGGGCGAGTACCAGAAGCGTCGGTTGGAGAAACTGCCGGGGATCAGAATCACCGGTACGCCACGCTCTTCGCCGTGGTCGGCCATGCCCAAGCGGGTCAAGGCCAGCTCAACGCTGAAGTCGGGGCTGTTGGAGGGTTTGAGACGGTATACGTCCTCACTGAGATCGCCGCGAAACTCAGCGCTCATCAAGGCTACGGGGAACAGTTCACTGCTACTTTGCATTCGACTTAACTGACAGAAAAAGACTTGCAGAAAAAAGGGCGGGAATTGTCCCACCCTCTTTTGTGTTTGGTTTGTTGGGCTTCGCGTTGCTCAACCCAACCTACGGTCTGCTGTTGTAGGTTGGGTTGAGCGACGAGAAGCCCAACACTGGCTTAAGACTGCTGCGGAATCTGCGCTTCAGCGAGGAAGAACCAGGTTTCCAGCACGGAGTCCGGGTTCAACGAGACGCTTTCGATGCCCTGTTCCATCAGCCATTTGGCCAGGTCCGGGTGGTCCGATGGGCCTTGGCCGCAAATGCCGATGTACTTGCCGGCCTTGTTACAAGCCTGAATGGCGTTGGACAGCAGCTTTTTAACCGCCGGATTACGCTCATCAAACAAGTGGGCGATGATGCCGGAGTCACGGTCCAGGCCCAGGGTCAGTTGAGTCAGGTCGTTGGAGCCGATGGAGAAGCCATCGAAGAATTCGAGGAACTCCTCGGCCAGAATGGCGTTCGAGGGCAGCTCGCACATCATGATGATGCGCAGGCCATCCTGACCACGGGCCAGGCCGTTGGCGGCGAGCAGGTCGATCACTTGGCTGGCTTCGCCCAGGGTGCGTACAAACGGCACCATGATTTCGACGTTGGTCAGACCCATCTCATTGCGCACTTTCTTCAGCGCACGGCATTCCAGTTCGAAGCAGTCGCGGAACGACTCGCTGATATAACGCGAGGCGCCACGGAAGCCCAACATCGGGTTTTCTTCTTCCGGCTCGTAGAGTTTGCCGCCGATCAGGTTGGCGTATTCGTTGGACTTGAAGTCCGACAAACGCACAATCACTTTTTTCGGCCAGAAGGCAGCGGCCAAGGTACTGATGCCCTCAACCAGCTTCTCGACATAGAAGCCAACCGGATCGTCGTAACCAGCGATGCGCTTGTCGACGCTGTCTTTGATGTCTTGCGGCAGGCCGTCGTAGTTGAGCAGCGCCTTGGGGTGCACGCCGATCATACGGTTGATGATGAACTCCAGACGCGCCAGGCCAATACCGGCGTTAGGCAGCTGGGCAAAGTCGAACGCGCGGTCCGGGTTGCCGACGTTCATCATGATTTTGAACGGCAGCTCGGGCATGGCATCAACCGAGTTGGTGCGCACGTCAAAGCCGAGTTCGCCTTCGAAGATAAAACCGGTATCGCCTTCGGCGCAGGAAACGGTCACGCCTTGGCCATCAAGCAGAACCTGGGTGGCATTACCGCAACCCACTACCGCCGGAATACCCAGCTCACGGGCGATGATCGCCGCGTGGCAGGTACGCCCGCCGCGGTTAGTGACAATGGCGCTGGCGCGCTTCATCACCGGTTCCCAGTCCGGGTCGGTCATGTCGGATACCAACACGTCGCCTGGCTGAACTTTGTCCATTTCCGATACGTCGTTGATCACGCGTACTTTACCGGCGCCGATCTTCTGGCCAATGGCACGGCCTTCCACCAGCACTTTGCTGGTTTCTTTGAGCAGGTAGCGCTCCATCACGTTAGCGGTGGTGCGGCTCTTAACGGTTTCCGGACGGGCCTGAACGATGTACAGCTTGCCGTCGTCGCCGTCTTTGGCCCACTCGATGTCCATCGGGCGGCCGTAGTGTTTTTCGATAATCAGCGCTTGCTTGGCCAGCTCGGTAACTTCGGCATCGCTCAGGCAGAAACGGGCGCGGTCGGCACGGTCGACGTCGACGGTTTTCACCGACTTGCCGGCTTTGGCTTCGTCGCCGTAGATCATCTTGATGGCTTTGCTGCCCAGGTTGCGGCGCAGAATCGCCGGGCGGCCCGCTTCCAGGGTTTGCTTGTGAACGTAGAACTCGTCCGGGTTAACCGCGCCTTGCACCACGGTTTCGCCCAGGCCGTAAGCACCGGTGATAAACACCACATCACGAAAGCCCGACTCGGTATCCAGCGTGAACAAGACGCCGGCCGTACCGGTTTCCGAACGCACCATGCGCTGCACGCCAGCCGACAGGGCCACCAGCTTGTGATCAAAGCCCTGGTGTACGCGGTAGGAAATAGCACGGTCGTTAAACAGCGAGGCGAACACTTCCTTGGCCGCACGGATAACGTTTTCTACGCCGCGGATGTTCAGGAAGGTTTCTTGTTGGCCAGCGAAGGAAGCGTCTGGCAAGTCTTCGGCGGTAGCCGAGGAACGTACCGCAACCGCCATGTTCTCGTTGCCATTGGCCATGGCGGCGAAGGCGGTGCGGATTTCAGTATTAAGACGCTCAGGGAATTCGGCTTCCATGATCCATTGGCGGATCTGCGCACCGGTTTTGGCCAGGGCATTGACGTCATCAACGTCCAGGGCGTCGAGCGCCGCGTGGATTTGCGCGTTGAGGCCGCTCAGTTCAAGGAAGTCACGGTAGGCTTGGGCGGTGGTTGCGAAACCACCTGGGACCGAGACGCCAGCGCCTGCGAGGTTACTGATCATTTCGCCGAGGGATGCGTTCTTGCCCCCTACGTGCTCCACATCATGGACGCCGAGCTTATCGAGGGAAACTACGTATTCAGCCAAGGTGATCTCTCCACTAACGGTGTTGGACTAGCTCAGACCCTATTTACTCTCACCCGTTGCTGCGTACTGATTGCAGCCCTGTGTGACGGTGGCCTGGCCCTGGAAAATAAGTAACAATGCCAACCGGCATGGCTTCGATCAAAAGGGGGCCTATGATAGCCAAGAATGATCCTTAGCTTAAGGCCCTCGGTGCAAATGAAACGAACCGCTTTCTTCATCTCCGACGGCACCGGCATCACGGCCGAAACACTTGGCCAAAGCCTGCTGGCGCAGTTCGAAAACATCACTTTTCACAAGCTCACGCGCCCCTACATCGACAGCGTGGAAAAAGCGCGGGCGATGGTACAGCAAATCAACAATGCGGCCGAGAAAGACGGTGTGCGCCCGATCATCTTTGACACCATCGTTAACCAGGACATTCGCGACATCCTGGCCAAGTCCGACGGTTTCATGATCGACATCTTCTCAACCTTCCTCGCCCCGCTCGAACAGGAACTGACGTCACACTCCTCCTATTCGGTCGGCAAGTCCCATTCCATCAGTCACAACTCCAACTATATGGAGCGTATCGAGGCGGTGAACTTTGCCCTCGACAACGACGATGGCGCCCGCACGCACTACTACGACAAAGCCGACTTGATTCTGGTCGGCGTCTCGCGCTGCGGTAAAACCCCTACTTGCCTGTATATGGCACTGCAATATGGCATTCGTGCGGCCAACTACCCGTTGACCGAAGACGACATGGAGCGCCTGCAACTACCCAACGCGCTCAAGCAGTACAAAGACAAGCTGTTCGGCCTGACCATCGACCCCGACCGTTTGACCGCCATTCGCAACGAACGCAAGCCAAACAGCCGTTACGCCAGCTTTGCCCAGTGCGAGTTCGAAGTGCGTGAAGTCGAACAACTGCTGCGCCGGGAAAACATTCCGTACATCAACTCCACGCATTTTTCCGTGGAAGAAATTTCCGCGAAAATCCTCGTGGAAAAAGGTGTGGAACGCCGCCTGAAATAACCCACTGGACACCGCCATGACCCTGATGGACTGCGTTGTTTTTGCCCCGATCGCCATGTTGATCGCCCTGACTCCAGGGCCGAACAACTTTTGTGCCCTGAACAACGGCATTCGTCACGGAGTGGGCACTGCAGTCATCGCCACGGTTGGTCGCGCGGTGTCCTATGCCATCTTCCTAACCATTTCCGCGGTCGGTTTGGGCGCCATGTTGCTCGCCTCGGAGACCGCGTTTACCGCCCTTAAATGGGTAGGTGCCTTGTACCTGCTGTACCTCGGTATTCGTACCTGGCGCAGCCGTGAATTTTCTGGCCTTAACTTGGCTGAAAGCAGCGTAGCAGACGCTGCCGCTCCCAACCGCAGTGTGACCAAGCTAATACTGCAAGAGTTCCTGGTGGGCATCAGCAACCCGAAAGCCATTTTGCTGTTCGCCGCTATCTTCCCGCAGTTCATCAAACCCGACCTGCCTCCCACCGACCAATTTATCTACCTGGGCGGCACGTACCTGCTGGCCGAGTTTTGCGCCTCGCTGGTCTACGGGCTGTTTGGCCGGCAGATTCGACGCCTGATCAAAACGCCTACTGGCGCTCGCCGGCTGAACAAAACCACTGGCGCGTTTTTTATGGGCGCCGGTGGCGTGCTGCTGAGTACGACTCAGCATTAAGGAAAAGCTCCCAAGTTTTTCCGCGGAGATTGTGCTTGCAGCGCCCCTCACCCTAACCCTCTCCCCGGAGGGGCGAGGGGACTGAATGGTGGTGCCGTCGAGATGTCCGATGCATCCAATATCTAACCCCACCCCCCGATTAGCTCCCCTCTCCCGCTTGCGGGAGAGGGGCTGGGGGTGAGGGCAGCGATTCAGACCTTAAAAACTATCCCCCGGCACCCGCACAAATCCTTCCATCAACACCCGCGCACTACGGCTCATGATGGCCTTCTTCACCACCCATTCACCGTTTTCCTCGGTCGCCTCAGCGCCCACACGCAACGTGCCGGACGGATGGCCAAACCGCACCGCCGCGCGCGCCCCGCCGCCAGCCGCCAAATTCACCAACGTACCGGGAATCGCTGCCGCCGTACCAATCGCCACCGCCGCGGTACCCATCATGGCGTGGTGCAGCTTGCCCATGGACAGCGCGCGCACCAGCAGGTCAACGTCGCTGGCCTGCACGGTCTTGCCGCTAGACGCCTTGTAGTCTTTCGCCTTGGCCACAAACGCAACCTTGGGCGTGTGCTGACGAGTCAGCGCCTCTTCTGCGCTTTTGATCAGCCCCATGCGCAACGCACCGGCCACGCGAATGGCCTCGAAACGTGCCAATGCCTCGGGGTTGCCGTTGATGTCCTCCCGCAGCTCGGTGCCCTGGTAGCCGATATCTTCGGCATTCACAAATACCGTGGGAATACCGGCGGTGATCATGGTCGCTTTAAAGGTGCCAACGCCCGGCACCTCTAGATCGTCGACCAGGTTGCCGGTGGGAAACATTGAGCCGCCCTCCTCGCCGTCATCAGACGGGTCGAGAAACTCCAGCACGATTTCGGCCGCTGGGAAGGTCACCCCGTCCAGCTCAAAGTCGCCGGTTTCCTGCACCTGGCCATTGCTGACGGGCACATGGGCGATGATGGTTTTGTGAATATTGGCCTGCCAGATGCGCACCACGCATACGCCGTTTTGCGGAATACGCGCGGGGTCGACCAAGCCGGCATGCAGGGCGAAAGCACCGGCGCCGGTGGACAGGTTGCCGCAGTTACCGCTCCAGTCGACAAAGGCTTTGTCGATGGAAACCTGGCCGTAGAGGTAATCCACGTCGTGATCCGGCTGGGTGCTTTTCGACAGGATCACGCATTTGCTGGTGCTCGACGTCGCGCCGCCCATGCCATCAATTTGCGCCGAGTAAGGGTCGGGGCTGCCGATCACGCGCATAAACAGGCGGTCGCGGGCGGCGCCTGGCACTTGGCAGCTTTCGGGTAAATCGTGCAGGCGAAAGAACACGCCTTTGCTGGTGCCGCCACGCAGGTAGGTGGCAGGGATTTTGATTTGCGGAGCGTTAGGCATGACTAGGTCCTGAAATATTCGCTGCTGCGTAGGGTGTGCTGTGCGCACCATTGCGTTCTTCGTGAGACCGCTTGGTGCGCGCAGCACACCCTACAGAGCAAAAGCATCTAAACCGCTACCGTCGCTTCCAGAAAGTCCTGGGCGAAGCGTTGCAGTACGCCGCCAGCTTCGTATACCGACAACTCTTCGGCAGTGTCCAACCGGCAGGTCATCGGTACTTCCAGGCGTTCGCCGTTTTTGCGGGTGATAACCAGGGTCAAGGTGGCACGCGGTTTACGTTCGCCAATCACGTCGTACAGCTCGGTGCCATCCAGGCCCAGGGTCAGGCGGTTGGTGCCGGGTTTGAATTCCAGCGGCAACACGCCCATGCCCACCAGGTTGGTGCGGTGAATACGCTCAAAGCCTTCGGCGGCAATCGCTTCTACGCCGGCCAAACGTACGCCCTTGGCCGCCCAGTCCCGCGACGAGCCTTGGCCATAGTCAGCGCCAGCGACAATGATCAGCGGCTGCTTGCGTTCCATATAGGTTTCGATGGCTTCCCACATGCGCATCACCTTGCCTTCCGGCTCCACACGGGCAAGCGAGCCTTTTTTCACCTGGCCATCGACCACGGCCATTTCATTGACCAACTGCGGGTTGGCAAAGGTGGCGCGCTGGGCGGTGAGGTGGTCGCCCCGGTGGGTGGCGTAGGAGTTAAAGTCCTCTTCCGGCAGGCCCATTTTCGCCAGGTACTCACCGGCCGCGCTGTCCAACAGAATGGCGTTGGAGGGCGACAGGTGATCGGTGGTGATATTGTCTGGCAGCAGCGCCAGCGGGCGCATGCCGGTCAGGGTGCGTTCACCGGCCAAGGCGCCTTCCCAATACGGCGGACGGCGAATATAGGTGGACTGCGGGCGCCAGTCGTACAGCGGGCTTTCCGCTTCGGCAAAGGTGCCCAGGTCAAACATCGGGATATAGATCTGGCGGAACTGCTCAGGCTTCACCGAGGCGGCGACGATGGCGTCGATCTCCTCATCGCTCGGCCACAGGTCTTTAAGGGTGACCGGGTTGCCGGCGTGGTCATGGCCGAGCACGTCCTGCTCAATATCAAAGCGCACGGTGCCAGCGATGGCGTAGGCAACCACCAGCGGCGGCGAGGCCAGGAAGGCCTGTTTGGCATACGGGTGAATGCGCCCGTCGAAGTTGCGGTTGCCCGACAACACCGCAGTGGCATACAGATCGCGGTCGATAATTTCCTGCTGAATCACCGGGTCCAGCGCGCCAGACATGCCATTACAGGTGGTGCAGGCATAGGCAACGATGCCAAAACCCAGTTGTTCCAACTCAGTCAGCAAGCCGGCATCTTCCAGGTACAACTTGGCCACTTTCGAGCCCGGCGCAAACGAGGTTTTCACCCAGGGTTTGCGTTGCAGGCCCAAGGCATTGGCCTTTTTCGCCACCAGCCCAGCCGCCACCACGTTGCGCGGGTTGGAGGTGTTGGTGCAACTGGTGATGGCGGCGATGATCACCGCGCCATCGGGCAGCAGGCCTTCGGCCTCTTCCACCTTGGACGCCGCCAGCATCGCTTCACCGGCAATACCGCGTTCCTGCAAGGCCGAGGTCGGCAAGCGCTTGTGCGGGTTGCTCGGGCCAGCCATGTTGCGCACCACGGTGGACAAATCAAACGTCAGCACCCGCTCGTATTCAGCGGTCACCAAGGCATCGGCCCACAGCCCGGTGAGCTTGGCGTACTGCTCGACCAACGCCACCTGCTCCGGCTCGCGGCCAGTGAGTTTGAGGTAGTCGATGGTTTGCCCGTCGATATAGAACATCGAGGCGGTGGCGCCGTATTCCGGGCACATATTGGAAATGGTCGCGCGGTCGCCAATCGACAGGCTGTCTGCGCCCTCGCCAAAGAACTCGACATAGGCGCCCACCACCCGCTCCTTGCGCAGGAATTCGGTGATGGCCAGGACAATATCGGTAGCGGTGATGCCCGGCTGGCGTTTGCCAGTGAGCTTCACCCCAACGATATCCGGCAGGCGCATCATCGACGCGCGGCCGAGCATCACGGTTTCCGCTTCCAGGCCGCCGACGCCAATGGCAATCACGCCCAAGGCGTCCACGTGCGGGGTGTGGCTGTCGGTGCCGACGCAGGTGTCGGGGTAGGCCACGCCGTCACGCGCCATGATCACCGGGCTCATTTTCTCCAGGTTGATCTGGTGCATGATGCCGTTGCCAGCCGGGATCACGTCGACGTTTTTAAAGGCGGTTTTGGTCCACTCAATAAAGTGGAAACGGTCTTCGTTGCGGCGATCTTCAATGGCGCGGTTCTTTTCGAATGCATCCGGGTCGAAGCCGGCAAATTCAACCGCCAACGAGTGGTCGACGATCAATTGGGTCGGCACCACCGGGTTGACCTTGGCTGGGTCGCCGCCCATGTCGGCAATCGCATCACGCAGGCCAGCCAAGTCGACCAACGCGGTCTGACCAAGAATGTCGTGACAGACCACGCGCGCCGGGTACCACGGGAAGTCGAGGTCGCGTTTGCGTTCAATCAGTTGCTTGAGCGAATCGGTAAGCATGGCCGGGTCGCAGCGGCGCACCAGTTGCTCCGCCAGCACGCGCGAGGTGTACGGCAGCTTGGCGTAGGCGCCCGCCTCAATGGCATCCACGGCTTCGCGGGTGTCGAAATAGTCCAGCACGCTGCCGGGCAGGTTTTTGCGGTATTGGCTGTTCATTTGGATGCTCATGGTTATGGGCGATCCTTGAGTGGCACAAACTTCAGGTCTTCAGGACCTGTGTAGTTGGCGCTCGGGCGGATGATTTTGCCGTCGATACGTTGCTCGATCACATGGGACGACCAGCCGGAGGTGCGTGCAATCACAAACAGCGGGGTGAACATGGCGGTGGGCACGCCCATCATGTGGTAGCTCACGGCGCTAAACCAATCGAGGTTGGGGAACATCTTTTTGATGTCCCACATGATGGTTTCCAGGCGCTCGGCGATATCAAACATCTTGGTGTTGTTCTGCTCGGCCGACAGCTCGCGCGCCACTTCTTTAATCACTTTGTTGCGCGGGTCGGCCACGGTGTACACCGGGTGGCCGAAGCCGATCACCACTTCTTTCTTCTCCACGCGGGCACGGATATCGGCCTCGGCTTCGTCCGGATTGTCGTAGCGTTTTTGAATTTCAAAGGCTACTTCGTTGGCGCCGCCGTGTTTCGGGCCGCGCAACGCGCCGATGGCGCCAGCGATGCACGAATGCATATCCGAGCCGGTGCCGGCGATAACCCGCGAGGTAAAGGTCGAGGCGTTGAATTCATGCTCGGCGTACAGGTTCAGCGAGGTGTGCATGGCCCGTACCCACGACTCACGCGGCTTCTCGCCATGCAGCAAATGCAGGAAATGGCCGCCGATGGAGTCGTCATCGGTTTCGACGTCGATGCTTTTGCCGTTGTGGCTGAAGTGGTACCAGTACAACAAGGCCGAACCCAGCGAGGCCATCAGCTTGTCGGCAATATCGCGGGCGCCAGGGTGATTATGGTCGTCTTTTTCCGGCGATACACAGCCCAGTACCGACACCGCGGTGCGCATTACATCCATCGGGTGGGCCGACGGCGGTAGTTGCTCCAGCGTGGTTTTCAGCGATGCCGGAATGCCACGCAGGGCCTTGAGCTTGGTCTTGTAAGCGGCCAGTTCGGAAACGTTGGGCAGCTTGCCGTGCACCAGCAGGTGGGCGATTTCTTCGAAGTCGCAGCGGTTGGCAAAGTCGAGTACGTCATAGCCACGGTAGTGCAGGTCGTTGCCGGTACGGCCAACGGTGCACAGGGCAGTATTGCCAGCAGCGGTGCCGCTCAAGGCCACCGATTTTTTCGGTTTGAAGCCCGGCGTGGTCGTCTCTGGGGTAGCGCTCATCGCGGGTATCTCCTCATTTGATCCGGTTGGATTTCTTGTTGTGCACGAGCCGCCCAAGCGAGTGGGCGGCTCTGAATTCAGTTACTTCTTGGCGGCAAACAACGCATCGAGCTTTTGCTCGAAAGCGTGGTAATTGATGCGGTCATACAGTTCAGCACGGGTCTGCATCAGTTCGATAACGTCTTTCTGATGGCCGTTCTGGCGAATCGAGGTGTAAACACTTTCCGCCGCCTTGTTGGCCGCACGGAAGGCCGACAGCGGGTACAGCTGAATGGCAACGCCGACCGACGCCAAGTCATCGCGGGTAAACAGCGGCGTGGCGCCGAACTCGGTGATGTTGGCTAGCACCGGCACACCCAAGGCATCAACAAAACGCTTGTAGGTCGGCAGGTCGTAGGCGGCTTCGGCAAAGATGCCGTCAGCGCCGGCTTCTACATAACGCAGGCAGCGCTCGATGGCAGCGTCCACGCCTTCGGCCTGGATGGCATCGGTGCGCGCGATCAGAAAGAAATCGGCATCGGTTTTGGCATCAGCTGCGGCTTTTACGCGGTCGGCCATTTCCTCGGTGGAGACGATTTCTTTACCCGGGCGGTGGCCACAACGTTTGGCGCCAACCTGGTCTTCGATATGGGCAGCAGCAGCGCCGGCCTTGATCAGGTTTTTGATCGTGCGCTCGATGTTGAAGGCGCTGGGGCCAAAACCCGTGTCGATATCCACCAGCAGCGGCAGGTCGCACACGTCGGTGATACGGCGCACGTCGGTGAGCACGTCATCCAGGGTGTTGATGCCCAGGTCCGGCAAGCCCAGGGAGCCTGCGGCCACACCGCCACCGGACAGGTAAATAGCTTTAAAGCCGGCACGCTTGGCCAGCAACGCGTGGTTAGCGTTGATGGCGCCGATAACCTGCAACGGCGATTCGGCGGCAATGGCGGCGCGGAAACGTTGACCTGGGGTGTTGGAACTCATGCTTCACCTCGTGCTGGGGAGTCGGTTTTGCCGGTGTAGTGGCGTTCAATATTGCGTTTGGACGCGGCGATATGGCGGCGCATTAGCAGCTCGGCCAATTCGCCATCGCGTTCGGAAATCGCGTCAAGAATGCGGTGGTGTTCGGCAAAGGCATGCCGGGGGCGATTGGGCGTGGCGGAGAACTGCAGGCGATACATGCGCACCAATTGGTACAGCTCGCCGCAGAGCATTTGCGCCAAGGTTTTATTACCGCTGCCTTGGATAATTCGATAGTGGAAGTCGAAGTCGCCTTCCTGCTGGTAGTAGCCAACCCCGGCTTGAAACGCCGCGTCGCGCTCGTGCAAATCAAGCACCGCGCGCAGTTCATCAATCTCGGTTTGGCTCATGCGCTCAGCCGCCAGGCGACAGGCCATGCCTTCCAGCGATTCGCGAATCTCGTAGAGCTCGATCAGTTCGGCATGGCTTAGCGACACCACGCGAGCGCCGACATGGGGAACCCGCACCAGCAGCTTTTGCCCTTCCAGGCGGTGAATGGCTTCGCGCAGCGGGCCACGGCTAATGCCATAGGTGCGGGCCAACTCTGGCTCGGAGATCTTGCTACCCGGCGCAATATCGCCCTGCACGATGGCCGCCTGGATACGGCGGAAAACGTGCTCAGAGAGCGTTTCTGAATCCATAGGCGTTTCGATGACGTCTTGCATAGTGTCGACACATCGCTAAATATTTCGACGGAAATTACGCCCACAAGACCAATTCGTCAAACAATCTAAAACTATTGTCGACAATACCGCAGGGTGTGCCGCACGCACAAAGCGATTAACCCGATATTGCAACGGTGCGCACAGCACACCCTACTCGCCGGCCAAAGACATTACCGACTGAACGCCCAGCCGCCTGTCGCCAGAGAAAATCCGCATGTTAGAATGCGCGGCGCTTGCGACCGGGAGTACTGGCCAAGCGCTGCTAGACTCACCTGCCAGGCGTTAGGTGAAACTAAGCCCCCGCTGTTAAGACTAAGTGACTTGAATCGGGAACTCGGCAAACGAGACCCGCTGCAATTACCAGATCCGTTTTAGGACTTATGACACTCAAGCCCTTAGCCCTGCTGTTACCTCTTTTGCTGCTGCCGGCCCTAAGCCTGGCGGCCGACAAGGGCGTGTATGGTCTGAATGAATACGCCCAGCTCACCGACATCGACCTGCAAGTGGCCGCCAAGCTCGACACTGGCGCCAAAACTGCCTCGTTAAGTGCCCGCGATATCAAGCGTTTTAAGCGTGATGGCGAAACCTGGGTGCGCTTTTACCTGGCCATTGATGATGCCCACGCCCACCCTATCGAGCGCCCGCTGGCGCGTATCAGCAAAATCAAACGCCGCGCCGGAGACTACGACCCGGACGAAGAGAAAACCTATACCGCGCGCCCGGTGATCGAGTTGCAGGTGTGCATGGGCAAAGCCTTGCGCACCATTGAAGTCAACCTCACCGACCGCAGTGCCTTTCAATACCCACTACTAATCGGCTCCGAAGCGCTCAAACGCTTCGACGCCCTGGTCGACCCCAGCCTCAAATACGCCGCCGGCAAGCCTGGTTGCGCCGTGGCTGATGACAGCAGCGAGAAACAACCGGTTAGCTAACGGGCCTACCCGGCCCAGGCGCTACCGCAACAGACAGTAAAGAACGTGAGCTCCACCGCAATGCCATTACCTGCACCGCGCCCTGCCTGGGGTCATGTGGTACAGCGACACTGACAAGATTGATTAATGGACAGGTTCCCGACATGCGCTCTCTTACCCTGCATCTGAAAGTCCTGATCGCCATTTTGGTGACCCTGGGCGTTCTGATTACGGCCTACCAGATTTTTATCGTTGGCATCCCTATCACAGAGGATGAAACCGACGACTTGTGGAACATCGACGCCAAGGTCGAATTCCAGGCCACGCCGAAAAATCCGGTGAAGGTGCAGATGTTTGTACCGCCGCTAAGCCAGGACTACGTGAGCCTGAACGAGAGCTTTATCTCCAATAACTACGGGGTCAGCATCAATCGCGTAGACGGCAACCGTAAGGTCACTTGGTCGGCCCGCCGTGTCAGTGGCAACCAAACCCTTTACTACCGCCTGGTGCTGACCAAGCGCTACAGCGGCGAAAAACCCAAGGCCAAAGGCCCGATTTTCCGCGACAGCATTGCCGTAGAAGGCGCCGAGAAAATTGCCGCCGAAGCGCTGATGGCGCCTATTCGCCAACACTCGGCCGATATCGAAACCTTTATCAGCGAAACCATTAAGCGGGTTAACAACGTTAACGACGACAACGTCAAACTGCTGCTGGCGGGTGATACGTCGACACCGAACAAAGCCAAAACCATCGAGCTGCTGCTGTCCATCGCGCACGTACCAATGGAGCGCGTGCACACCATTCGCTTGGTGGCCGACCAACCACAAACTCCAGAACTGTGGCTGCGCAGCTTCAACGGCCAGGACTGGTTGTACTTCAACCCGGAAACCGGCGAATCCGGCCTGCCCGCCGACCGCCTGGTGTGGTGGACCGGTGACGAAAACCTGGTGAGCATCGAAGGCGGCAAAAAACTCAACGTGCGTTTCAGCCTCAACAATAGCCAGATGAACGCCATTCGCCTGGCCAAGCTGACCGACGAAAACACCGACGCCGACTTCCTCGAGTACTCGCTGTACGGCCTGCCGCTGCAAACCCAGCAGACGTTCATGATCATGGTGATGATCCCCATCGGCGTACTGGTGATCTTGGTACTGCGTAACCTGATCGGCCTGCAAACCCTGGGTACCTTTACCCCGGTGCTGATCGCCCTCGCCTTTCGTGAAATGCAGCTGGGCTACGGCATTGCGCTGTTCACCATTATCACGGCGCTGGGCTTATCACTGCGCTCCTACCTCGAACACTTGAAGCTGCAGATGCTACCGAGGCTGTCGGTGGTGCTCACCTTTGTGGTGGTGCTGATCGCCACCATCAGTTTGCTCAGCCACAAGCTGGGCCTGGAACGCGGCTTGTCGGTGGCGCTGTTCCCGATGGTGATCTTGACCATGACCATCGAACGCCTGTCCATCACCTGGGAAGAACGCGGCGGTGGCCATGCCATGAAAGTGGCGATTGGCACCCTGTTCGCCGCCTCCTTGGCGCACCTGCTGATGACCGTGCCGGAGCTGAACTACTTTGTGTTCACCTTCCCGGCAGTGCTGTTGATTCTGGTGGGCTTTATGTTGGCCATGGGTCGGTATCGCGGCTATCGCCTGACCGAGCTGTTCCGCTTCAAAGCCTTTCTAAAGGACTGAGCCATGTTCGGCATGATCAAAACGTGGAAGGCCCTGGAAGCCAAAGGCATCATGGGCATCAACCGCCGCAACGCGGACTACGTGCTCAAGTACAACAAGCGCCACCTGTACCCGATTGTCGATGACAAGATCATCACCAAAGAACGGGCGATTCTGGCCGGCATTCATGTGCCGGAAATGTACGGCATCATCGAAACCGAAAAGCAGATCGACAAACTGCGCGACATCATCGGCGAGCGTCCGGACTTCGTCATCAAGCCGGCGCAAGGCGCTGGCGGTGACGGCATTCTGGTAATCGCCGACCGTTTCGAAGACCGCTACCGCACGGTGTCGGGCAAAATCGTCAGCCATGAAGAACTGGAGCATCAGATCTCCAGCATCCTCACCGGCCTGTACTCACTCGGCGGCCACCGCGACCGCGCGCTGATTGAATACCGGGTAACGCCCGACCAGATCTTCAAAAGCATCAGCTACGAAGGCGTGCCGGACATCCGCATCATCGTGCTGATGGGCTACCCAGTCATGGCCATGCTGCGCCTGCCCACCCGCCAATCCGGCGGCAAAGCCAACCTGCACCAAGGCGCCATCGGCGTAGGTGTCGACCTGGCCACCGGCGTCACCCTGCGCGGCACCTGGCTAAACAACAAAATCAGCAAACACCCCGACACCACCAACGCCGTAGACGGCGTGCAGTTACCCAACTGGGACGGCTTTATGAAACTGGCCGCCGGTTGCTACGAACTGTGCGGCCTGGGCTATATCGGTGTGGACATGGTGCTTGACCAGGAAAAGGGCCCGCTGATTCTCGAACTCAACGCACGCCCCGGTTTGAACATTCAAATCGCCAACGACTGCGGCCTGACCCACCGCGCCCATGCCGTAGAAGCACGAATTGCCGAGCTGGCCGCGCAAGGCGTGGTGGAAACCCCGGAAGAACGGGTGAAGTTTGCCCAGAGCTTGTTTGGTAACGTGCGTAAAGCCGAGATTTGATCGGTAGTAGGTGTGGAGAAAAGCCCGGCGCGAGTCGGGCTTTTTTGTGGGGGCTGTCGGTGTCCGGCGTTTCCGAGCAGATCAGCCGGGGCATCGTGACCGTCAGCGAAAGCGCCGAGCAATCCGCTGCAGCCTTGCGCAGCGCTCAGCAGGAAAGCGAAGGACTGGCACGCACCAGCGTGACATTGCGAGAGAACATCTCGCGCTTTCAACTCTAGGGTTTGTTGCTGTTTCATCGAGAGCCGCATTTGCTGCGAGAAATGGCCCCCGGTTAACGGGTGGTCCTCCGGGCCGATTGTGCTACAGGTTCGCTGAAAGAATAATCGCCCGTATAGGCGGCATTTTTATTGTGACCGCCCACCATAGCGGGCCGGCTACCATTGCTGGCACTATGCCTGCCCCCCATACAAGGACGTACGCCCCATGCCTACCATTGCCTGGTTCAACCGTTTGGCTATCGTTGCATCGCCGCTGCTCCTTACCGCCTGCGCCAGCCTCGGGCCGCCCACCGGGTGGGTTGCCAAGGACCCGGCCACCAGCACCGGCACCTTCTACTACGGCGATGGCGGGCGCTATGAAGGCGGCTACGCTGGCGAACAGTTCCAAGGCCACGGCACGATTTTCTACGAGTATTCCCAAGCACATCAGGGATACACCGACACCAGCGACGCCCCGCAACTGCGCAACGGCCAGCTCAGCGGAGAGTTCAGCAACGGGCACTTGGTAAAGGCCAGGGGCGTCAGCTATACCACCGAGTGGAACAACAACGCCACCTACACCCCACCCGGTGCCTTCACCTACAAGGGCGGGTATGACGGCGGTTTCAAAGGCCAGGGCAAAGTGGTGTTTAAAGATGGCCGGCGCTTCAAAGGCACCTTTGGCAATGAGCCGACGCTGTTCACCGTCGGCGCGGGTAACGGGGTGATCTTTAAGGAAAGCCAGCTGATCGGCAGCTACTTCGAAGGCCCTGGCAGCATGCGCTGGAAAAACGGCGCCACCTTCGAAGGGGTGGCCTACCGTTACTATCTGTTCGACCGTGACCGCGGCATGATGAACCCCGACAACCTCACCTGCGTGAGCTCGCAGTTCTATGGCAAAGGCGTGCTCAAGGAACCGGGCAAGCCTGACTACGTTGGCCTGGTCACTGAGAACGACGAGCAAACCGCCCCCGAGCATGCTAGCGAAGAACGCTTTGTCCGCTACGCCGAACGCCTGGCCGAATGCCCCGGCACCCTGGCGTATGCCCGCGACCGTATCAACGGCATCCAATCGCAAATGGACGCCGAAATGGCCGAAGGCCGCGCCAATGCCCAGGCCATGCTGGCCGCGGACCTGAGCAACCTGGCCAACCGAGTGAGCTACGACGCCGCCCGCGTAGACGCCGCCTCCCGTGGCAGCAGCTATGAAATAGAACAGGCCAAACAGCAACGCAGCGCGGACTACGCCCGCTTTATCAGCGAACAGGACGCCGACACCAGTAGCGAGCGCAGCAAACGCCAAGCCCACGCCGCGCAGCAACAGGCCCAGGCCGCGAAAAAACCAGCGATTAGCAGCCAGGCCAGCAGCAAAAAAGCAACTCAGGTCGCCGCTGCCGAACCCGCATCCGACGACAGCAGCGCGGCCAGCGAACAAGCAGCCAACCAAGCCAACGCCGAGCGTCTGGAACACGATAAAGCAGTCAAGCGCAGCATGGATGAGATCGAACGCAAGCGCGCCGCCACTGCCGAAGCCGCCAAGCAAAAAACCGAGAAAGAGGCACAAGCGCGCCAGCTCGAACAGGCCAAGAAACAGTACCTGGCGCAGCTGCGCGACAAGACCAAACTGATGGCCCGCACGTGCCCGGGTGGCGAAGGCAAGCACTACCTAGTCGGCCTACGTCCCAGCATCAAACCCTCCGTGGTCGAGTGTCTCGACGTCCACTACAGCGCCGCCTGCCCCGGCACCCGCCAAAACACCCAGGGCGTGATCAAGAACTTCCTCGGCGCCTCCACCGATTGCTACCTGGGCGACGCCGCCGAGATCGCGCCGCAGCTGGACTGCAAGGCCAGCGAGGTGGTGGTGAAGGTGCGGGAGGTGACGGAGTGTCGATAGGGCGAAGCGCTCGTGGACCACGGCTTGAGTTAAACAACGCAGATTCAAGTGCCGACTGGGCGGCGCTACCGCCCTCCCCCGGTGCTAATGGCCGTTTGTGGAGCTGGAATGAACAGACGACAAGTATTGACTCTGGCAGTCCTCGGCTGTGGCCTCTGGGCCCTGGCGACAGGCGGCTACCCCGAACTCAAGACGGGCTGGTTCCGCAGCAGCTAAGGGCCACTGGCGTTCAGCGTATTTGCAGCGCGCGGTGCCATGCCGATTAAGCCGAGGCGCATGTGATGCACCTCTACGACTATATGAGCCTGCTACGCCCGGTCTGATCGAGCTGCACGGCCGCTCACCTCGCCTCAGTTCATCTCACGGTTTTCAACCAATGCATTCACGGCTTGCTCGCCGTCAGCCTCATAAAGCGCCTGCATCCCACTCTGGTCGCTGAGACGGTGCAGATGAAAATGGTGTAGAACGCTTGACCCAAACGCTGGTTTACGAACGCCCGGCTGCCCCAAAGCCGCAAGAACTCATCGTAGGCCGCGCGCTCAATTTGGACCTCGGTTTTATTACGTGCCAATACAAGCCTCTAACTGCATGCCGGATTTCACAGCACAATCTGTATAGCGCTATATGCCGAAGGATTGCTCTCGGCTGTGGACTCAACCGATTGCAGTCCTTCACAGCACTTAAGCGGAGAACAAACAACGCGAAAAACCGCCAACGGTTCATTCCGCCAGAACACAAAAAAGGGGAGCAAGCCCCCTCTAATCGGCTTTGTCACTTAGGCTTGCCCTGCTTGGCGGCCTTGACCAATGCCTTGGCCATTTCGCTAGGGGTTTGCACCAAGGCAGAAAGCTATTGACTTAGAGCGCGCTCAAACTTTTAGGATCGAGTTATGGAACCTCATCTGACCATTGACGAAGTCGCCAAACGCACCGGCCTTAGTGCCCACACCCTGCGTTACTACGAACGTATCGGCCTGATTGCGCCGGTCGGGCGTGCCGCCGGTGGGCAACGGCGTTATGCGGCAGCGGATATGGCCTGGATCGAGTTCCTATTGCGCTTGCGCACCACCTGCATGCCCATCAGCAAAATGCAGGCGTTCGCAACGCTACGAAGCGCCGGGAACGCAACGGTTTCGCCGCGCCGCCAGATGTTGCAAACGCACCTCAACGAAGTGCAGGCCAATATCGAAGCGATGCAACAAGCGGCCGTCGCCTTGCAAGAAAAAATCGAGCACTACCGCTCGCTGGAACAGTCCCTGGCCCCTAACTCACCTGCTAGTGAAGGACCCACCCATGACCACCCCAACTCGCTACGAGCGCGGCCTGGAAAAACTGCGCGAAATTGATGGTGAAGCCGGCGAACGCGTCATCGACAGCCTTAGCGACATCGCCCCCGACTTCGCCCGCTACCTGATCGAATTTCCTTTCGGCGACATCTACTCACGCCCGGGGCTAGACCTGAAAAGCCGCGAAATCGCCGTGGTGGCCGCCCTCACCGCCATGGGCAACGCCGCCCCGCAATTGAAGGTGCATATTCAAGGCGCCTTAAACGTCGGCGTGACCCGCGCCGAAGTGGTCGAAACCATTATGCAAATGGCCGTGTATGCAGGGTTTCCGGCGGCCTTGAATGGCCTAACGGCGGCCAAGGAAGTGTTTCGCCAGAACGACGTGTAGGCTGCCTTGGTGCGCGCAGCACACCCTACGAGTTCGCGCGGCTTATCGGTTGTGCTGCGCGCCTGAGCTACGGCTGCGCTCTCAATATTTATAAACAATCCCCAAACGCCCCATAACCTCTAAGGCATTCACCAACCCCAACCGATTCATGGGTAGGCAGGCAAACGCCTGGTACTCATCGAAGTGCGTACCCAGGGCGAGCAACTTCAGATCATGAGCTTCCAGGCGCGTATTGAAATACTGCAACAGCGCGCGCTCCCAATCGATGACGCTGTTGGTGGCGGCAATGGTTTGCTCATCAGGTGGCGGAATCTCAAACCCTGCCTGCCCTAACGGCACAAGCGCGTTGACCGCAGCCACACCATAAGTTGGCCACTCCTTCCACTCGAATTGCGCCAACTGCCCGGTCTCGGTAAGCGCGGCCTCCAGCTGAGTCCATGACCAATCCCACTGCCCGGTAGCGGCCGGCATACGCTCGACCAGCACCTGCGCACGCGCCTCGTCAAACAGGGCATAAAACAGCTCCGCAAAGGTATCGACCACATCAACCTGCGGCGCTTGCCCCTGAGCATCCAGATCCGCACTCAAGCGCTGCCACAAACCCGCCAACTCGGCCCAGTCATCGTCATCCATCTCATCGGCGACCATCTGCACCTTATGACCGCGATGGTAATTATCCAACCGCCTCTTACCCACCCGGATGCCGCCTTCGAACACATCCACCTCATAGCAACTGTTATCCACGAAGTTGCTCTGAAACACGATGCGTTCGGGAAACACATCATGAACGATGCTCTCCTCCCCATCGAAATACGCCGCACCTTCGGGTCTGCCATGGGTGGTGGTGATGCGCAGGAAGGCCTGGAGGTCGATTGGGGCATAGGGGCTGGGTCACGTGGATGATGGATTAGGCACGTTGAAGCGTACATAACGGATTTACTTCAGACACACTATTAACCTACGCGGCAGCAGTAGGCCAAAAGCAACCTTCCAAACTCACCCTGACCACCTGATTTTGGAGCTTGATAATGAGTTTTTCGGCAACACTCTGGGCCTGGTACGGCCAGGATGAACACAAGCGAGTGCTAGCGGTGTGCGAGGCCATACTCGCACTTGAGTTTTTGGCACTAACGGCAGATAAGCAGCAGACAACTATCCCGGACTGTCCCGCGTGTGAAGCGTGGTCAGGGATGGTGTTGCCGCTGAACGAGGCTCTTGCAATTTGCAGCAGTCATTTGCCCGTGAACGTTAAGACAGGCCTGCAAAATATTTGGGAGCTATGCATTAACCTTTCTGAGGCGGCATTCCACTGTAATGATCGAACGATATTTGATCATTCTGAGTGGAGCTTGATCAGAACTGCTGCAGGGGAGTTGCTGGGGCTAATGGAGGCTCCAGAAATCCATCCGTTCATGGATGAGCTGTTACTGGACTGCCGAAACGCTGCTTGTGGGATAAGGCGCTAAACACCGGCGCACGCCACGTGCTAGCGGTGGAGCAACAATGTTAAAAAACGCGGCAAACTATATGAAAAAATCTCAGCTAGAAATTGAACGCGCCAGCTATGACGAATTTTTGCGTCTTTGGGGCCAAGGTATATTCGAAGGGCAGCGCTTGGGCCAGGCGTTCTACAACCATTTCCGTTTGCATCGGCTTAATGACCAACTGCCGATTCATGGCCTGTATGAGGCTGATGGAGAGAAAGCGTTACAGGCAATATCTCGGCTGTTTCAAATCCGCTAGGCAATCTCGCATGACACTTTGTAAAGGCACTCTCATAAGGCTACTCAGCATCGACCAGACAACGGCAGGGAGCTCTGATTGGCTTAGTTCCAGGGCGGCGATGCCAGGGGATATCGCCGTAGTGGAAGAAGTTTCAATCGCTGAGACTGGACGTATCGTTCGCCTAAAGTGCGAGCCTCGTACAGGTTTTCCAGAATGGGGAACCTGGTTTCTTGAGGCTGGATTGACCTACGAGGTTCTGCTTCGTCCAGATGACATCGCCGATTGAATGCCCCCCCCTTAAAGGCCGTCATTGCTCAACTCACAGCTCCAACTCCATCGTCTGCGCCAACACAATGGACCCTGTACGCAGCGGCTCCAGTTCTCCAAAACAATGCGCGGCCCCTCGGGCAATGCGCCCCAGGCTAGACCCGTCGCCCGCCCTTTCGCCAGCCTCCTCAACAAGGAACCGTTATGCAGATGAACACATTGGTCCCGGAGCTGATCATCTCTGACCTACAACAGAGCTTAAGTTTTTACTGCCAAGTTCTGGGCTTTCAGATTGAGTACGAGCGACCCGAAGACCACTTCGTGTTTTTGTCCTTTCAAGGCAGCCAATTGATGCTGGAACAGGACGATCGGCAAGACTCGCCATGGCGCGTTGGCCCACTGGTAGCGCCCTACGGTCGAGGGATGAATCTTTCGATTCAGTGCGCTGACACTAGATCCTTGGCTCAAGCAGTCGAAGCATCTGGCATTGCATTGCACCGTGCGCTTGAGGAGTGTTGGTACCGGGATAACGAGCGCCTGCACGGCGAGCTGAATTTTTTGCTGCTCGATCCAGATGGCTATTTGCTGCGTTTCACCCAGAGCCTGGGTTTCAAGGCTGTGGACAGTCTGGCGAGCCCCCTCAACCAGTAACGCTGACAGCCGCCCCTTCACTCCCCCACCGAACACAATTACGCCCAGCCGTTTTGCCGCAGTACAGCGCGGCGTCGGCTTGTTGCATGGCGTCTTCAAATGCTTGCGTGGTGCTGAATGCAGCCGAGACGCCGATGGTTGCGGTGCAGCGGATGGGGGGCTCGGCGCTATCGCCTGGCACTTCGCTGTGTTCGATGGCAGCACGCATGCGTTCTGCCAGTTGCAGGGCGCCGGCGCTGTCGGTGTCTAAGCAGATGACGGCAAACTCCTCGCCACCCAGCCGGCAGGTGAGGTCGCCTTGGCGGGCGGTGGCGTTGAGGACTTGAGCAACGCGACAGAGCACTAGATCGCCAACGGTGTGGCCGTAGGTGTCGTTGATGCGTTTGAAGTGGTCGATATCGACGATCAACAGGTACGCAGGCCCGGCTCTGCGCGAGCGAAAATGCGCATCAAGCCCCGCCGTCAGCCCACGCCGGTTGAGCAATCTCGTAAGCGGGTCGTGGGCCGCCATGCTGCGCAGCTCATCGGTAAGACGGCGCAGCACCAGCCAAACTGCGCAGGGCGGAAGCACAGTGGCCAGAAATGACATGTAGATATAGAAGGTTTTCTGGAAGTTAGTGTTTAAGTCCAGCGCGGCCATTCCTCCGCCAAGAATCATCAAAAACTTAGCGGCGTTAAGGGCGCAGATGCCGCCGACCAACACCGCAAACACCAGCATCTCGACGCGTATATCCTTGGCCAGCGTGCGGCCGGCATACAGCAATGCCACGGCCATACCGAGAAAAAGCACCGCGCACGAACCAGCCAACAAGGCATGGCGTGCCGCATCGCCCAGGGTCAATTGCACCAACACTTGTAGCACCGTGTAGCTGCCCGCCACAGTAAGCAGTACACGCCACACGGGCGTTGGCCGGTCAAAAAAACGCAACGCCCCCAGCACATAGGCGACCGGGGCGCAGAGCGTCAACGTATGGTTCACCAGGCTCATCAACCCCCATCCAGCCGGGCCACCGAACAATTGCAAAATATAGGCGAGCCCCAACAGAAGGTTGCCGACGGCAAACACTTCCATGCCCATTTTTTTGCCGTTCAGCCGGGTGCTGATCAGCAAAAACATCAGGCTAAAACACAGCAGGTGCACGCAGAGCATGCCGAGGATTACGGTGGTGACCATGGGTTCGCGCAGGTGAGGTGACGGCAATCGCAGCCAAGCCGTGAGGCTACGTATGTGACATGGCAATTTGCAATCGCGAAAGCCTAGTCGTTTATAACCCAGGAAGGCAATCGCTCAGCGGTGCGCGGGGTCGGCCTAGCGGCGCACCTAGCATCGCGCCGGTCAGTCCCTTCGCCCCTCTCCCCCAGCCCCTCTCCCGCAAGCGGGCGAGGGGAGCTTTACCGTGTGTATGCGCTACCTAACAATCGCCAACTCGAACCTGCCCTCATCCGTATGTGCGTGGCTTTGCATGCCGGCCTCGTCCAAGGCCAAGTCTTGCAGCGGCCGTTTGAAGGGTTTGTTGTCCAGGGTTTGCAGGTGTTTGTCTTGCTCGGTGGTGAGCAGCAGTACATAGCGCTCGCCTTCGGCGGCCTTTACCGGCACGGTGCCTTCGATAAAGGCGTAGCGGTACCAGGTTTCGCCATGCAGTTGGTACACGGCATCGCTCACCAGGCGAGTTGGGCGTTTGGCTTCGTCAAGAAACAGCAGCGAGGGGTAGACGACTTTTTTATTGGCGAAGCTGCGTACGCGCAGGCCGTAAGTGCGCCCAGCGGCGGGTAGTTTCATGGCGGCGTAGTAGCTCTTGCCCATGGGGAAGTTAAAGCTGGGGGAATAGCGGTTGAGTTCTTCGTAGCGCGGCTCGTCGCTGGACAGTTCGGTGAAGTCGCTGTCGGCCAGTTGCCCGCAGCATTGTTGCACCAGGTTTTGGTACAGCCCTTCGTTGTCACCCTCGCCCTTGCTGCCGGCCAGCAGCGCTTGCATGGCGGCGCTGGGTTGGCCGTCGAGGGCGGGCAGTACGGCGCCTTTGTTGCCGAACTCGATTTGCCGGCCTTCGCTGTAGCGCACGTTGGAGGGCGCGCTGACGGGCTCTGCCCTGCCCTGCCCCGGCACCGCTGAATTGCGCATACGGCCTTGTTCGTCGACCCAGGTGTAGTAGGGGCTGCCGTTTTCCGGGCGGGCGAAGTTGCGCCCTTCCAGTACGTCACTGTCGATGTAGTCGCTGCTGTGTTGGCCGTTGGCCAATAAGCTGTCGCCTTTGGCACCGGCGATCTGCGCACCGGCGTAAAAGCTGTTTTGCAGGTCGCCGCTGGCGTCCACCCAGGTGAAGTAGCGGCGCTTGCTTTCGCCGTTGTTTTTCTCGCTGGGCCAGGTTGGGTTGGCTTTTTCTTGCATGCGTTGCTGGTCGCTTTGGCTGATGCGCTTGGCGGCCTGGCGTTGCTGTTCGCTGTAGTGGTTGTCGACAAAGGTGTTATGCACCCGCCCCTGGTCGTCGACCCAGGTCAGGTATTTGCCGGGCGCCGCCTGGGCGCCCGCGCTAGCCAGTAACAGCACCAGCACCAGTGATCGCTGCATAGCCAAGCCTCAAAAAGTCGAGGTGTAGGTCAGGGCCATGATGTAGGCCTTAACCGTGGTTTTGATGTCGAGGTCGGCGTACGGGTTGTACACCAGGTTGTCGATGCCGGTGCAGTTGACGTTGCAACTGGTGCCGGCCGGAATGCTTTGTTTGGAGACGAAGTAGTTAAAGCCAAAGTCGATGGTGGTGTCGCGGTCCCAGCGGTAGCCAAAACCCAGGCCGTAAAGGTTGGCGTCGCCAATCGGCACCAGCACGTCGGCTTTGTCTTTGGGGATGGCCGAGGGGCGGTATTCATAGCCGGCGCGCAGGGCCAGGCGGTCACTGACGTCGTATTGGGCTCCCACGGCAAAGCTCCAGGTGTCTTGGTAACCACGGTCGAGAATGATCGAGTGGTTAGTGGCGTTACCGCCGCCGAAAATCTTGGCGATACGCAGCAAATCCAGCTCGCGGTCGAACTCGATTTCAAATTTGTTCCAGTCGCTGTAGTCGCTCCATTTGGCGTCGAAGTTGAACTGCCATTTATCAAAGGGGCGCAGCTTGATGCCGGTGCTGAAGTTGTCCGGTAGCACCATGTTGAGCGAGGCGCTGCCGCTTTCTTCGCTGACGTTGCCGTAGGGGAATAGCGGGCTCAGTACTTGGCCAAACACCGAGCTTTGCAGGCCGGACCAGAAGCCCTGCCACTCTTTGGTGTAGTCCATGCGGTACTTGCCCTGCAGGTGCATGCGCGCCTCGCTTTGGTAAGTGGCGCCCCAGGCAAACCAGTCGGTGGGCTCCCATAGCACACCGAGGTTGTAGGTCGGCGACAGGCTTTGTTGCAGGTCCAAATCCATATTGGCCAGGGTTTGATAGGGACCGATTTTGGCGCCGCAAACGTTGATCAAAGGGCTGAGAATGTCGCCAATGCCGTCCTGACACACGGCTTCGTTTAGCAGCCGCACCACGCCGGTGAGCATGCCGGGGTTACGAAAATCCTGGTTCAAGGCCATGGCTTGGTGCGAGAAGCCGACCGACAAGCCGACCGCCAGGGTGTCGTTGGCCTGGTAACCCACCGACGGCGAGAAATAGGTGATGCGTTGCAGCGCTACTTGGCGGCCTTGGTAGCGCCCGGCGTCATCGTCGGAGTCACGCGAGTAGCCCAGCGCCATCGGCGCGTAGATATTGGTGGCAAAGGTAAATTTCGAGCCCGGCGGGTTGATCGACACCCCGGCCAGCGGCGCAACCAAGGCTGGTAACTCGGTCATGCCGCCCAGACCGGGCAGGTACATCACTGGCGTGAGGGTGCGGCTGCCACTGTTTTTTACCGGGTCGTCATCAAAGCCCAGGGCGTTATCGCCGTAGTTTGGTCCGGCTTTAAATTTGGCGCGGATATCCATCACCCCGCTAATCAGCTTGATGGTGCTTTGCCGGCCTTTGAGTTTGGTTAACGCTGCCGGGTTGTAGTGCACGGCGTCGATGCCGGTGGAATCGGCAGTTACCGCGTTGCCCATGGCCATGGCTTTGGGGTTGCCAATGGTCAGGTCGTTAGCCAGTTGCGCCTGTGCGTTGCCAGCCATAAGCGCGGCAGCCAGCCAGCAGAACCCTGAAAGCGCCCACACCTGCGGCGACATACGTATCGTCATGACGGTTCGCTCGTGTCGGTTATTGGGCCTTGAGGCCTTGAATATCCAATGGCATCGACACCCCGAGCAGTACATCCGGGGAGTCTTCCGTCATGCCGAACCCGGCATTGATGTTGACGATGTAATTCGGTGAGGTGCGCAGCCCCAAGGAGAAGTTCATCAACGCACTGGTTTGCTCGTTGCCCTCCAGCGTGGCGTCGGAAAATTTGTAGGTGGGCTTGAAGGTTTGCGCCATCTGGTAAGAGGTGGACAGCGACACGTCATACGACAACGCATAGGCAAAGCCCATGCTCATCGACACGCTGGAGCCGGGGTCAACTTTTTCCAGGTGGCGACCGCCGCGTTCCTGGTCGACGTTGGCCGGCACGTTGTAGGTGTAACCCACCGAACCAAACAGCACGACCGGGTCGATTACGTAGGAAACGTTGACGCCGCCGCCGATGCTGTAAAAGCCGTTGCCGGTGGACAGGTCGTGCTCGGGGTTGATTTCGTAGGGGCTGGTGCCGGTGGGTAAACCAATGGTGCCGTACAAGGTAGTGACCGGCTTGCCACGGTGCGAGGCCCACGGCTGCCAGCGCAGGCTGGCCGACAAATCGCCGAGGCTATACACATTGAGGTCGCGCTCGGTGTCGTACTTGGCCACCAAGGGAATGCGCATGCTAAAGGTCAGGTTGTCCCATACGCCGTAGTCAAAGGTGAACGAGTTGGTGAAGGTGTGCTGCGCCTCGCTTTCGCCGATCACGCTGTAGACGTTATTGCCAGTGCGGTAGGTGGTGATCTGGGTGTCGCGCAGCAGCGAGTAGTCGAAGCCGTAGGTCAGCGTGCGCTCGCCTTGTTTAAGCAAGGTGTAGCTCTTTTCGGCGGCCTGAAATACTTCGGCCAAGGCCTTGGAGCTGTCGGCATCGTCGTCTTTTTTGCTCAAGGCTTCGCGGGCTTCGTCCACCGAAGGCTCATCGCTCCAGGCAGGCGCGCTCAGCGTTAGCGTCAGCATGGCCATAGCGGCCAATCCCTTAATACCCATGACGCCAATCCCCAATTGTTTTCTTGTTATGCGGGCAGATGTTTTCTACACAAACTATTTGCGGCGGATGTGGCGAATGTCGCCGCCAGAGCCGAGTTCGTCGGCCTGGTTAGTGGTGAATTTGCTGATCTGTGGAAACTCGCGAAAGGCCAACAGGCTGACAGTGCGGTCGTCCACCAGACGCAGGTCTTTCTCGGTCAGGGCCATGGCGTTTTTCGGTTCCTGGCCGCTGGGGTAAATCACAAACAACACGTTCTGGTCCCAGATTTCTTCAAAGCGCGCGCGGGTAAAACTGATATTGCCCAGCGCCGGGTCGGCGACAAATACGTGCTCGTTGTACACATCGCGCACCACCACAAAGTGCTTAAAGCCGGCGTACTCAATGGGCACCAGCGCCGGGTGCTCCAGTTCATCGAGGTCAGAAAACGCCGCGCGAAAACCGCCGCTTTTGTAGCCCAGGGCGGCGACAAAACGCTTCATGTCCAGCAGGGAAAAGCCACGCCGTTCCACAATCTTGTCGGCCTCGCCGTAGCGCAGCAGGCCTTCCATTACTTGCCGTTCTTGCAGGTCACGGCCGAGGAAGTAGTCGAGCATGGTGGTCAGTGCCGCCGAACCACAGCTGTAGTCGTAGGCCTGGCGAATGACGTTGCGAAACTGCAATTGGCTCATCGGCTCCAGCGTCACCGACTCACGCATAGGCATGCCGGGGGTCAGCTGTTGGGTCAGATTGACCGTGCCTTGGGCGGGGGGTTTGGTGTCCACCGCTTCGGTGAAACCAAACACACCGAGCAGGCTGCCGATAAGAATTTCGATCATGGTCGGTCCTTTTCCAAAGACTCTTATTCGAAAGCGTCTAGCTGAGAAAAAGCCTTACCGGCACGTACCGATAAGGCTTTTGGGTTAGCAAGGGGTGTTGCTAACTCAGTGTCCCCATACCTTGACGGTGGTGCCCGCCATGTTGATATCGGAGATCGCCAGCGAGCCGATGCTGGCTGCGCCAGTGGTGGCGCCGTTGGCGTAGGTGCCGCCGACGTAGATGCCGCCCACCGACACAGTACCGGTCATGTTGGGCAAGCTGATGGCCAGTTGCTGAGTATCGGTACCACCGATGGAGGTGGTGACCACGTCGATTTTCAGCGGGTTGGCATCGGAAATGGTGAAGCCGGTGAAACCAACGTTGGTGATGTTCAAGCTACCGCCGCCGGTGTCGTTGTCGGAGTACTTAACGTTACCGACGCTGCCGCCGAAGTTACCGGAGATGCTGATCCCATCCTGGCCGGTTACGCTCGACAGCGCGGAATCGTCCATTGCGCGCAGGTCAGCTTGGGCCATGAAGGGTGCAGCCAGTACAGCTGCAGCAAGAGCGAGTTGTTTGAAGCTTTTCATTGTTTTTATCTCCAAGATCACAGGTGGGTATCCCCGGGTGTTGCCAGCCACTCCTGTTACTGGCAACTGGATCGACTTACGCCGATCCCCATGTCTACCGCGCCCGTCCTGGTGACGGCAGACCTGGATTCGTGAAGCTTGATGCTTCCCGCCCTGTGACAAAAGGTACTGAGCTAAGGCGTGGCTGCCAGCCCATCCAAGGGATGGAGCAATCGCCTGCGCTAGAGCGCGGTAGCACATCGCCACCCTCAAGCCTCGCTCAGTAACCCCATGCTCTTGCCTTTAAGCACCGCTTGGGTACGGCTACGCACCCCCAACTTATTGAATAGGTTATGCAGGTGCCACTTGATGGTGGCCTCGGACAAATGCACAGCCTGGGCAATATCGCGGTTGGAAAGCCCGGCCGCGACAAAGCGCAGGATCTCCCGCTCGCGGTGGCTAACATCTTGATTTTCATTGAAACTTTCGGGGTCTACGGCCAAGCGGCGGCATTGCTCGCGCAGGGTTTCGGCCAAGCCGTGCCAGGGCGCTGCGCGTTTTGGCTCGGCGGCGCGCCAGGCGTCCCAGAGCGGCAGCAGCCATAACGCATCATCCAGAAAGATGCGTCGGTAGCCGCTGTTCCAGGCGTCTTCGAGTGTTGGCTGCAATAAAGCGAAGGCTTTTTCGCTGTTACCTTTGCGCCAGTACGCCACAGAAAGTAACAGCGATAGGCGCAGCCGACGGTCGCGTTGGTGCTCGGCGGTTTGTTTGGCCAAGCAGCCTTCAAGGCTGGCTTGCGCCTTGTCGGCGCGGCGCTCACACAGGGCCAGGCGGCCTTCGGAAAGTGCCAGGGCGGTTTCCGCATCCAGGTAACGCCCAGCCGGCAATACGGCCAGGTGCTGCTGCATTTGCAACAACACCCTTTCCGCTTCGTTGGGCCGTTGCATCCACAGTAAAAACTGCACCTTGCAGCTCATGCCCAGGGCAAATACCCGCTCGTAACCGGCGCCGTGTAGTTCGCCCAGCCATTCATCCAACTGGGCCAACCCTTGTTCGGTTTCGCCGGCAAAAAAACGCGCGCGGGCCATGACCAATTTACCGCGGCTGATCAGCTCGGCAGGCGTGGCCACATCGCGCCACGTGGTGGCCAACGGCAGCTCGGCAAGAATCGCCGCGTGGCGGTCCTGTTCGTAGAGCAGGTCGGCATAGGCCAAGGCCAACGGCCCACCCACGCGACTGCGTCGACCAAACACGCGCTCCACCCGGCTGCGCGCCGCTTCGGCCAGGGCTCGGCCGCGCTCCAGCTCGCCGCTTTCCTTGCAGATCAACGATTCGATCAGGCTGGTCATGGCGTGCAGGTATTCGCTTTCGGTCTGGCGCAGGTTGTCGCGGGCCAAGGCGATGGATTTGGCCGCCTCGCCGAAATCGCCGAGCAAGGCGTAAGCAGCCGCTTGCACACAGGACAGGCTGACGCGAAACACCGGCTGGTTATCCGGCGCCATGCCCAGCCAATGTTTGGCCACTTTCAAGCAGGCTTCGAGTTTGTCTTGGTAGAGCAGCACCAGCGCTTTTAACACCTGCGCCGCCGCCAGCAGTTCCACCAAGGCAAAGTGCAGCGTGGCGCCACGGCCTTGCAGCAGACGGTTGCTGACTTCTTCGATCAGCGCTTCGGCGTCGGCAAACTTCTGTTCAAAGGCCAATTGCCAGGCATAGAAAATCTGAAATACCGGGTGCTCACGAATGACATCGGTGGGCACGCTTTTAAGGATGGCGAGAATGCCGTACACGCGGTTGCTGGCGATCAGCTTGGCGCCTTGGCGCTCCAGCAGTTCGGCGGCAAAGGCGTAGTCGCGGGCACGCAGGGCGTACTTGATGGAGCGGTCCGGCAGGTCATGGCTATCGCACCAGCGCGCAGCGGAATGCAGCAAGGTGGTGGCATCGCCATGTTTGGCCAGGCGGCCTTGAAGGAATTCGGCGAACAGATGGTGGTAGCGGAACCACTCGCCGTGCTCGTCCAGCGGGATGATAAACAGCTGCTCGGTTTGCAAACGGATAAGCATGTCCAAGCCATCGCGGCGTCCGGTCAGGGCGTTGCACAGCTCGGCGTTGAATTCGTCGAGCACCGAGGTTTGGTCGAGGAACAGTTGCAGGCTATCGGGCAGGCTGGCGACCACATCTTCGGCCAGGTAGTCGGCGATATTGCGCTCGGTACCGGATAGCCCGGCAAGAAACGCCGCGCGGTCGGGGTGACGGGCCAAGGCCAGTGCCGCCAAGTGCAGCGCGGTAATCCAACCTTCGCTGCGGTTTTGCAGCAGGGTCAGCTCGTCGCGACTGAGCACCAGCTGTTTAACCTCGCGAAAATACGCAGCGGTTTCCTCAAAACTCAGGCGCAGGTCTTCGGCTTTCAGCCACAACGTCCAGGGCTTGAGCGACGGCTCGTCGACCAACAGTTGCGACTGGTAGCGGGTGCTGGCCAGCAGGTGCACGGTGGTCGGCAGGTGCTCGATCAGGTAACGCACCGCTGGACCCATGGCCGCGTGGCGGATGCGGTGGAAGTCGTCGAGCATGATGTACACCTCGCCTTCCAAGCGCTTGAGGTCGGCCAGAAAGGCATCGATGAGTGCCTCCTGCGGCCAACTCACATCGCCCTGCAGCAACGAGGCAGTGTTATTGCCAAAGCCCGGCGCCACGGCATTGATTGCCGCCACCAGGTATTGCAGCAAGCGCTGCGGCTCGCTGTCGGCTTCGTCGCAAGACAACCAGGCCACCCGCGCGTTGGTACTCAGCAAGCGCTGGCGGTATTGGGCCAGTACCGTGCTTTTACCAAAGCCGGCCGGCGCACTGAGAATGACCAAGCGCTGTGAGCGCGAGGCGTACAGTCGGTCGATCAGCGCTTCGCGAAGCAGCTGTGGCCGACCGGAAGCAGAGGCAGGAAACAGCTTGGTGCGCAGCAGCGGCAAGGTCGGTAGGTGGGCTAACGAACTGTTGAATGGCGTAGTCATTGCAGCAGCCCCAGTTCGCGGGCGCGGCGAATCGCTTGAGTTCGGTTGCGCACTTTGAGCTTCTCGTAAATGTTGTGCAGGTGCCATTTCACCGTGCCCAAGGCCAGGGCCAGCTGTTGGCCGATCTCTTCGTTAGACATGCCCTTGGCCGCCAGCAACACCACATCGCGCTCACGGTCGGTCAGGCCTTCTTCCAGCACCTCTAGCGATTTGCGCGCGTCCTGCCCCGGCCATGCCGCCAGCACGCTGCGGATAAAACCTTGCAGAGCCGGTTGGCGCTCCGCCGCTTCAAGGTTTTGCAGCAGCAGGCGAATGCCCTCGCCTTCTTCGATAAACAGGCTGCGTACGCCCTCGCGTTCGGCGCTGATCAGGCATTGCACCAGCAAGGTTTGCGCACGCTCTTGATAACCGAGGCGTTGGTAACTGAGCGCGGACAGGAGATCCAGGCGTAAGCGTTGCAGGCCGTGCCAGCCGTTTTGTAATTGGCCGCGCAGCTGGGTGATTTCATGCAGCGCCTCGCTGAAGTGCGCGCGCGCCTGCTGCAAGCGAATTCGGGTTAGCCCCTGCACCCACAGCACCGGGTTAAAACTCATGGTTTTGTAGTGAGCGGCCAACTTGGGCCAGTCGACACCCTGGAAACGAGCCTCGGCGCGCTTGATGCGGTCGGTGGCCGGCTCTTGCAAGATCAGCGCAATTTCATCGCCCGCGGCCTGGGCGTAAAAGCGCCAGGAGTGGTTGCGCGCCGCCAGGTTTTGCATCAACACCAAGGTGGCCAGCGCCTCCTTGGGCTTTTCCTGAATGCGCTGGGTACGCGCCAGGCTGAGCATGCCTTGGGCGTAGAGGTCGATGGGGTTGATCACATCCACCGTGGCCAGCGCCCAGCCGAGGTTTTCTTCCAGCGCCGGAAAGCGCCCTTGCTGGTAGGCGATCAGCGATTCGGTAATGGTTGGCAGCGCCAAGGCGCGGGACTTCTCGCCAAACCAGGGGATCAGCCGTGCGCGCAACTGATCAAACAGCAACTGCGCCTGCTTGACCTGGCCTTGCTCCAGGCACAGCAAGATTTCCACATTGGCCAGCTGCATATCCAGGTAGCGGCCTTCGAGAAAGTGTTTGCGCTGCTGGGCCAAGGCCAGCAAACGCCGGGCTTGTTCGGGTTGGGCGAGCATCACCAGGGCCAGGGCGCCGATGATCAGCATGGCCACTTCCAGAAATGCGGTGTGTTGACCGAGCTGCGCTTCGACCTTGCGGGCCAGGGCCACGCAGGTATCAAGGTCATCTTTTTGCAAAGCCAGCACGGCCTTGATCGCCAGAATGGCCAGCACCTTGTCGCTAAGCGGGCCATCGGCTTTGTTTTTGCCCCAACGCGCCAGCAGTTCATCCAGCATGCCGTTGGCTTCAGGCAGCGACAGCTCGGCGGCGCGGGTCCAGACATCGGCCAGCACCAGCACCGGAAAACGCTCGGCAATGTCGTCTGGCACCCGCTGGCGCCAGCGGTAGATCAGGTTGAGCTGACCACGGTTAATCAGCTCCAGGCCGCAGCCATCCACCAGGGCGGCGAGCATTTGCGGGTCGTCGGCCAAGCAGGCGTGTTCGATGGCCAGGTTTTGCATATGGTGGTTGGTAAACCACAGGCTGGCGTTGAAATGCAGTTGGCTGAGGCGCTCGGGGTCGCGTTCTTTCAGGCGCAAGCGGAGGAAGTCGGCAAACAGATTGTGGAAGCGGTACCACTGGCGCTCGCGATCCAGCGGCAGCAAAAACAGCTGCATGGCTTCGAGTTTTTCCAGCAATTGCTGGCCGTCATGGCGGCCGGTCAAGGCATTGGCCAGATCGCCGCTGAGCTGAGTGGCAACGCCCAAGGCCAGTAGCACGTCCTGCATTTCAGCCGACAGTTGCTCGAAGACGCTGCGCAGCAGGTAGTCGCCGACCGCCACCTGGTCACCGCCCATCTCGGCCATTTGCTCCGAGGCTTGCGGATGGTGACGCAGCCACAGGCTGGCCAGGTGCACGCCGACGACCCAGCCTTCGGTGTGGCCATGCAGGGCGTTTAGCGCCACTTCATCCAAGTGCAGGCCACCGCGGTCGAGGTACTCGCGGGTTTCTTCTTTGCTCATACGCAGTTCTGGCGCGCCGATTTCCAGCAACACCTCCTTGGCCCGCCAGGTGGCGAGGTTAAGGGCCGGCGTAGAGCGGCTGCCAATGGCCAGGACAAAGCCGGCCGGGGCCAGCTTGATCAGGCGGTTAAGGCTGGCCAGCAGCTCGTTGTCGTGCACCAAGTGCAAATCATCAAGCACCAACAACAGCGGTTGTTCGCGCTGGGCGAGGTCGGCCAGCAGGCTTTCCATCAGCGCCGCAGCGGGCACGCGCATGGTGTTTTGCAGGTAGCCCAGGGCGTCATCGCCAAGGCCGGGAATGGCGGCGCTCAGGGCTTCAATCAATTGTTGGAAAAACCGCGAGGGGTCGTCGTCCTCGCTGCCCAGGGAAAACCAAGCCACGGCATTGCCAGCGGCGGCGTAGCTCTGGGCCATGGCGGCCAAGGCAGTGGTTTTGCCGAAACCGGCGGGGGCCGACAGCAATATCAGCCGTGCATGTGGGTTAGCAGCCAGAGCGGCTAGCACATGGGGGCGCGGCAAATAATCGGCGGGTACTTGCGGTGGTCGCAGCTTGGAACGCGACAGGCTACCGGCGGCTGGATCTCGCACTTCATCCATGACCTGGATCCCTTGAAAATTATTATTCTGATAAGAAATTTCGTACCCTTGGGATCTGTTCATACTAATCAGCTCGCTATCTCCGAGTAAACCCACTGACGCGCTCTAGGATGAATGCTGGCGGCGCTCTACAATCGGCGCCCGCGCCTGCTCGACCCTGCCCATGCCTACTTGTTTGCTGCACCCATTGCCTTATCACTCAGACCCTTCTGAGTACTTTTCCCACATCCGCCACGCGCCGGGGGCGGTGCTGTTCGACGGCGGTCGGCCTTCTTCCCAGCGTGCACGTTATGACCTTATGAGCGCGTGGCCATTGGCAGCGCTGGCACCGGGCGCTGACGAATCGGCCAACGACTTTATCCAGCGCCTGCGCGCCGGCCTGGCCCAGCTTGGCGAAGCTTCGTTACCCGCCGGTGTTGAGCTGCCCTTCGCTGGCGGGCTGATGGGTTACCTGAGCTACGATTTCGGCCGGCGTTTGGAGACCTTGCCGATTCAGGCCGTGAATGACCTGCACTTGCCTGATGCGCACTTGGGTGTGTATGCCTGGGCGCTGATCAGCGACCACCAGTTGGGCACCAGCCACTTGCTGTTTCACCCGGCCTTGGCGGATAGCGAACGTCAGCGTCTGGTGCAGCTGTTTACCCAGGGCACAGCGCCGGCTGAGCAACCGTTTCGCCTATTAGAAGACTTCGCCGGCGACCTTAGCGAAGCCCAGTACCACGCGGCGTTTGAGCGGATTCAGGCGTATATCCAAGCCGGCGATTGCTACCAAGTGAACTACGCCCAGCGCTTTCGCGCGCCCTGCCAAGGCGACCCATGGTCGGCCTATAAAGCCCTGCGCCAGGCGTGCCCGACGCCGTTTTCCGGTTATGTGGCACTGGGGCCGGACGAAGCCGTGGTCAGCCTTTCCCCCGAACGTTTTGTGCGCCTGCACCAAGGCCAGGTAGAAACCCGGCCGATCAAAGGCACCCGGCCACGCGGGCAAACCCCCGCCGAAGACCAAGCGCTGGCCAACGACTTGCTCGCCAGCCAGAAAGAGCGCGCGGAAAACCTGATGATTGTCGACCTGCTGCGCAACGACCTCGGCCGCAGCTGCGCCACCGGCTCGGTGCGCGTGCCGGAGTTGTTTGCCCTGGAGACCTACCCCAACGTGCATCACTTGGTCAGCAGCGTGACGGGCACCTTGGCGCCCGGCAAAGACGCCCTCGACCTGATCGCCACCAGCTTCCCCGGCGGCTCGATTACCGGCGCGCCAAAGATTCGTGCCATGCAAATCATCGACGAGCTGGAACCGACCCAACGGACGATCTACTGCGGCTCGTTGCTGTACGTGGATGTGCGCGGGGAAATGGACAGCTCCATCGCCATCCGCAGCTTACTGATCAAAGACGGCCAGGTGAGCTGCTGGGGTGGCGGCGGGATTGTCGCCGACTCGCAGTGGCGGGCTGAATACAACGAGTCGATTACCAAGGTGAGCGTATTGCTTAAGACCTTGGAGTCACTCACGTAGGGTGCCGGTCTGCGCACCGTTGCGAATGGGCACACACCGCAACGGTGCGCGCAGCACACCCTACGAGATCAAGAGCAGCGGCTCGTTTGCGCGTTTACTGGAGCAACTCCCGTAGGGTGTGCTGTGCGCACCGGGCGCGGCCCCGCATACCCTACGAAACCGTCCGGCTTACAAACTCAATTCGCGATTCGAGGCTTTGATGAACTCGTTTTTCAGTTCTTCAAAGGTGTGCACGGCCGGAAATTGCGGGAATTCGCGGATTACGTTTTCCGGGGCGTGGAACAGGATGCCGGCATCGGCTTCCCCCAGCATGGTGGTGTCGTTGTACGAGTCGCCAGCCGCAATCACGCGGTAGTACAGGGTTTTAAAGGCCAGCACCGACTGACGCTTGGGGTCTTTCTGGCGCAGTTGGTAGCTCACCACGCGGTCGGTTTCGTCGGTGATCAGCTTGTGGCACAGCAGGGTCGGAAAGCCCAGTTGGCGCATCAACGGTTGGGAGAATTCGTAGAAGGTGTCGGAGAGAATCACCACCTGGAAGCGCTCGCGCAGCCAATTAACGAATTCCACGGCGCCGTCGAGCGGCTTGAGGGTGGCGATCACTTCCTGAATGTCGGCCAGTTTCAGGCCGTGCTCGTCGAGGATGCGCAGGCGCTGTTTCATCAGCACGTCGTAGTCCGGAATATCCCGGGTGGTGGCTTTAAGCGCTTCGATGCCGGTTTTTTCGGCGAAGGCGATCCAGATTTCTGGAACCAACACACCTTCCAGGTCGAGACAGGCGATTTCCACAGGGCACTCCTAAACAGGATTCACAAAGAAGGCGGCACTCTAGCGGCTCTCCTGCGGCCACGCAACGCGCGGTGCGCAGCCTCTTTGTTGGTGCTGATAGTGCCTATCACCACGGCGCGCTGCAGGGCTCTGACAGTTTTTGCTACCATCGCCCTCCCCCTGCCCCCATAGACCTGGAGCCCATCATGGATCTCGACCTGGACAAGCTGAACGCCGAATTCGCCAATCAGCCAGAAAAGCTGGTGGAGTGGGCACTTGGCCTGGGTAAGACGGCCATTTGCACCACCAACTTCCGCCCGTTTGAAGCGGTGATATTGCATATGGTCAGCCAGGTGCAGCCGGACATCCCGATCATCTGGATGGACAACGGCTACAACACCGAAGCTACCTACAAGTTCGCCGATGAAGTAACCCGCGCGCTCAACCTCAACCTGATCACCTACCTGCCAAAACGCAGCCGCGCCCACCGCGAAGCGCTAGAAGGCCCGGTGCCAGGCTTGGACGATCCGCGCCATGAAGCCTTCACTGAAGAAGTGAAACTGGAACCCTTTGCCCGTGCCCTGCGTGAAACCGCACCGCAGGTCTGGTTCACCGCCCTGCGCGCCACCGACACCGCCGTGCGTGCGCAGATGGAACCGATCAGCATCAACCCGGACGGCTTGATCAAAGTCGCACCGCTGCTGCAGTGGTCATCCAAAGACCTGTACCAGTACCTGACCAAACACGGCCTGCCGAATAACTTCGACTACTTCGACCCCACCAAAGGCGAAGACAACCGCGAGTGCGGGCTGCATATCAGCCACTGATCCGTAGGGTGTGCTGCGCGCATCAGCGCATAGATACCCTGGTGCGCACAGCACACCCTACGTGTTCTGATTGGGGATGTGATCCAACAAATCCGTCGAGCCCACATCCACACCGGCCTGCAACAGCAGCGTGGTGGTTTGCCCGCGGTGATGGGTTTGGTGGTTGAAAAAGTGCGCGGTCAGCGGCCCGAAGCGTTTCTGCTGAATACCCTGCGAGTTCTGGTAGCGCAACACATGGGCCAAGTCGGCCTCGCGCACCTGCCCGGCCCATTCGCTGATGATGCTGTCCAACTGCAAGCGCAGCTCAAGCAACTCAGCCAAGTCTTTACGCAGTAAATCCCGCAGGTTTGCCGGCTTGGGTATGGGCGCCATGGCGCGCAATGCCGGGAAATCGGCCGGGTGCTCGCTAAAGCGTTTCAGCCAAACGATATCCCCTGCCAGCAAATGGTTAAGCGTGCCGAGAATCGAGCCGAAAAAGGCCTGGCGGTCGCGCATCAACTCGGCGGCCGGCAAGCTCGCTGCCGCGCTATACAGCTTGCCGTTCATGGCGGCGTTATAAGCGGCCATCAAGACCACGTGATCACAGCTACTCATCGCCACGTGCTCCTAATGGCCTCAAGCCTGCCTTTAGCAAAAGCTCAATCAAGCATTCCCACATGCTTAGGATGACTGGCTACCCGCTCCAGCCAGGCGCGCACAGCGGGGTACGGTTGCAAATCAAAGCCGCCCTCGTGCGCCACATGGGTGTAGGCATACAGAGCAATGTCGGCGATGGAATAGTGATCACCGACCAAATAATCGGTGAGCTTTAACTGCTGCTCCATCACCTTCAGGGCCTTGTAACCGCGCTTGTGCGTGGCCTCGTATTCGGCGCGGCGCTCTTCTGGCAAGCCCTCGTACAACTTGATAAAGCGCGCCACGGCAATGTACGGCTCATGGCTGTATTGCTCGAAAAACTGCCACTGCAATACCTGAGTACGCAGGCGCGGCTCGGTCGGCAAAAACTCGCTGCCGTCGGCGAGGAAATTCAGAATGGCGTTGGACTCCCACAGGCAGGTGCCGTCTTCAAACTGCAACACCGGAATTTTGCCGTTGGGGTTCATGGCGAGAAATTCCGGGGTTTGGGTTTCGCCCTTGAGAATGTCCACCGGCACCCACTTCGACTCTTTGCCGAGCAGGTGCAGCATCAATTTGACCTTGTAGCAGTTGCCGGAGAGGTAATCGCCGTAAACCTTGTACATAGCAACCTCCTTTAATTCGGGGTGATGTCTTACTTAAGCAGCTTGTTCCAATTGCGCCTGGCGGATGACCCTGGCCAGACGTGACAGCCCTTCACCCAAGCGATCCGGCGAAATATGGCTGAAGTTCAGGCGCAGGTAGCCTGGGTTGTTTTCCGGCTCAGCAAAGAACGGTTCACCGGGCATAAACGCCACGTTTTGCGCCAGCGCGGCGTCGAGCAAAGTGCGGGTGTCCAACGGCTGTTTGAGGGTCAGCCAGAAGAATAGGCCGCCTTGCGGAACGTTCCATTCGGCCAGGTCGGCGAAATGCTCTTGCAACGACAACTGCATCGCATCGCGGCGCACGCGGTAGAAGTCGCGCAGCTCGCCCAGGTGGGTTTTGTATTTTTCGCTGCCCAGCCATTGCAGCGCCTGCCATTGGCCAACGCGGTTGGTGTGCAGGTCGGCCGATTGCTTCAAGCGCAGCAGGTGCGGGAAGAGGTCTGGCGTGGCGATCAAAAAGCCCACGCGCAAACCCGGCAGCAGGGTTTTCGACACGGTGCCGGTGTAGATCCAACTGGCCTTTTTCAGGCGGCTAACGATTGGCGTGGCGCTGCCGGCGTCGAACACCAGCTCGCGGTAGGGTTCGTCTTCAATCAGGGTGACGCCGAACTCATCAAGCAAGGCCGCCACGGCATCACGCTTGGCTTCGCTGTAGCGCACGGCCGACGGGTTCTGGAAGGTTGGAATCAGATACGCGAAGGCCGGTTTGTGCTGTTCTAGGCGCGTGCGCAAGGCGGCCAGCTCCGGGCCATCGGCTTCTTGCGGCACGCTGATGCAGTTCGCGCCAAACAGTTGAAAGGCTTGCAGCGCGGCCAGGTAGGTCGGCGCTTCGAGCAACACTTCGGTGCCCGGGTCGATAAACAATTTCGACGCCAGGTCGAGGGTTTGCTGCGAGCCGCTGACGATCAATACTTGGCTAGCATCGCAGGCGATGCCTAGGGCGCGCGCCTCGGCGGCGATGGCTTCACGCAGGGCCGGCTCACCTTCGCTCATGCCGTATTGGCCCATGCTGGTGGGCATGTCGGCCCACTCCACTTTTGGCAACATTGGTTCAGCAGGCAGGCCACCGGCAAAGGACATCACCTCCGGACGCTGGGCAGCCGCCAGAATTTCGCGGATCAAAGAGCTTTTAAGACGGCTGATACGTTCGGAGAAGGCCATACAAGTCACCGGTAGCAAAGGCAGGGAAAAATAAGTCAAACTGATTGACCGAAATCGGCTAAACCGAAACTACGACGATACGGACAACAACGTCAATATGCTTGACCTTAAAAACTCAACCACTCAGCAAAATGCCATGGAAGCGTTCTTCTTCGGCTACCAGGCATTCACCGCCAAGGCCGATGAAATGCTCGCGCGCCGGGGCTTGAGCCGGGTGCACCAGCGCATTCTGTTTTTTATTGGCAGAAGTCCCGGCATCAGCATGAAAGAGCTGCTGGCGGTGTTGGGCGTCAGCAAGCAGGCGCTGAATATTCCGCTGCGCCAATTGCTCGAAATGGACCTGGTGCATGCCGATGCTGCCACAGACGACAAACGCAAACGCTTGCTCTACCTCACCCCCTCAGGCGGCAAGCTGGAACAGGCACTGCGCCGCGAGCAAGTAAAACTTCTACGCCGCGCTTTTGACGAGACCGGCGAGCAGGCGGTGACCGGTTGGTTTGCGGTGAACCAGGCATTGGCCCGGCAGGCCATTAGCGAGGGGTAAGCACAGTCGGTCGCAAATAACCAAACGGGTGAAACTGTACGGCCATTTGCGCCAATTGCTGTATCGCGACGGCAACCCACAGGGGCGCTTAGGCTGAGCGCTTACTTGGAGCGGTCCCCCATGAGCCTCGAACTGCTGTTCGCCTTTATCGCCTTTGCCTTTGTTTCGTCGGTAACACCCGGCCCGAACAATATGATGCTGCTCGCCTCCGGGGTGAATTTCGGCATGCGCCGCAGCCTGCCGCATATGCTGGGCATCAGTATTGGTTTTGGCGTAATGGTGATGGTGGTGGGCTTTGGCTTGGGCGAACTGTTCAAGCGCGTGCCCTTGCTCTACACCATCTTGCGCTATGCCGGCGCGGCCTACCTGCTGTATTTGGCCTGGAAAATCGCCCACGCCAGTGCACCCGAGGGTAACGGCGACGCGCGAGGTAAACCGTTTACCTTTCTACAAGCGGCGGCGTTTCAGTGGGTCAACCCCAAAGCCTGGGTGATGGCCGTCACAGCAATCACCACCTATGTTTCCCAAGATAACTTTGTCGCCAACGTGCTGCTGATTGGCCTGTTGTTTGCGCTGATCAACTGCCCCAGTGTCGGCCTGTGGACCGCCGCCGGCAGTCTGCTGCGCACTTGGCTTAGCAACCCGCGCACCTTGCGCGCATTCAACATCACCATGGCGCTGCTGTTGGTCGCCTCGCTTTATCCATTGCTCAAGGACGTATAAATGGGCCTGCCTGAAAGCACTACCCTGCCACCACTGCGCCCATTGGCCGATAGCTCGCCATCGGCGGTGGTCGCCGGTTTTATCGCGATGATGACCGGCTACACCAGCTCGCTGGTGTTGATGTTTCAGGCCGGCCAAGCGGCAGGGCTGACCACGGCCCAGATCTCTTCGTGGATCTGGGCGCTGTCGATCGGCATGGCCATATGCAGCATCGGTCTATCACTGCGTTACCGCACGCCGGTGACTGTGGCCTGGTCGACGCCGGGCGCCGCGCTGCTGATTACCAGCCTGGGGCATGTCAGTTATGGCGAGGCAATTGGCGCCTATATCACCTGCGCGGTGCTGGTGATTATCTGCGGCCTCACCGGCAGTTTTGAGCGCCTGGTCAAACGCTTGCCCGGCTCGCTGGCGGCGGCCCTGCTGGCAGGCATTTTGTTCAAGATCGGCAGCGAGATTTTCGTCGCTGCCCAGCACCGCACAGCCCTGGTGATCACCATGCTGTTCACCTACCTGCTGGTGAAACGCTTGCAACCGCGCTATGCCGTGCTCGCCGCCTTGCTGGTGGGCACAGCGTTGGCCGGCGGCATGGGTTTGCTGGATTTCAGCGGCTTTCATCTGCAGCTCGCGGTGCCTGTGTGGACCACGCCAAGCTTCTCGCTGGCCGCTACCATCAGCATCGGCGTTCCGTTGTTTGTGGTGGCGATGACCTCGCAAAACATGCCCGGCATTGCCGTGCTGCGCGCCGATGGCTACAGCGTGCCGGCCTCGCCGCTGATCAGCGTGACCGGCATCGCCTCGCTGCTGCTGGCGCCGTTTGGCTCCCATGGCGTCAACCTGGCCGCCATCAGCGCGGCCATCTGCACCGGCCCCCATGCCCACGAAGACCACAGCAAGCGCTACACCGCTGCTGTTTGGTGTGGCGTGTTCTACGGCTTTGCCGGGATTTTCGGCGCCACCCTGGCGGCGCTGTTTGCCGCGCTGCCCAAAGAGCTGGTGCTGTCGATTGCCGCGCTGGCGCTGTTTGGCTCAATCATCAATGGCCTGACCAACGCCATGGCCGAACCAAAAGAACGCGAAGCCGCGCTGATCACCTTTATGGTCACCGCCTCGGGCTTTAGCTTGTTTTCGATTGGCTCGGCGTTCTGGGGGATTGTCGCAGGGGTGTTGACCTTGTTGATCCTGAACTGGCGTAAGGCTTGAATACACGGCGTCGACCAGCCCAACATTCCATGCCTCACGCCAAGCGGAAATGCTCCACCATCCCCTGCAATTCTTGGCTCAAGCTCGCCAGCTGAATACTTGAGGCTGCCGTGCCTTCCATGGCCAGGGAGGACTGATCGGCGCTGCTGCGGATATTGGTGACGCTACGGTTGATCTCTTCGGCCACCGAGCTTTGCTCTTCAGCTGCCGCGGCGATCTGCTGGTTCATTTGATGAATCACCGATACCGCCGCAGCAATACTGCCTAAGGCACTTTCGGTTTCCAGCGCATCGCTCACGGTAAGTTCGACCAACGCCGTGCTGCTTTGAATTTGCGCCACGGAGTTCTGCGCACCTTTTTGCAGAGTGCCGACCAGCCGTTCGATTTCTTCGGTGGATTGCTGGGTGCGCTTGGCCAAGGCCCGCACTTCATCCGCCACCACGGCAAAGCCCCGGCCCTGCTCGCCCGCGCGCGCCGCTTCAATGGCGGCGTTAAGAGCCAATAGATTGGTTTGCTCGGCGACGCTTTTGATCACGCTAAGCACGGAAACGATGTTGTGAATTTCCCCACTCAAGTGCTGAATGCTGGCGCTGGCCGAGTTGGACGACGTCGACAGCTGTTCAATACGCGCCAGGGTCTGGCGCACCACGCTCTGGCCGTTGGCAACTTTGCTGTCCGCGGTTTCCGCCGCCCCCGCCGCCTCTTCGGCGTTGCGCGCCACGTCGTGCACCGTGGCAGTCATCTGGTTCATGGCGGTGGCAACCTGTTCGGTCTCTTCTTTCTGGCTGGCCACTTCGGCATTGGTTTGCTCGGTGACTGCCGAAAGCGAGCGCGCCGAGGTGGCGATCTGGTTAATACCTGCCTGCAGGCTACCGACCATGCTACTCAAGCTCGCCGACATACGCTGCATGGCGCTCATCAGTTGGCCGACTTCATCGCTACCGCGCACCTGAATTTGCGTACTCAGGTCGCCCTCAGCAATGCGCGAGGCCACGTGAATCACACTTTGCAGTGGTTTGACGATGGCGCGGGTAATGAGCAACGAGGCACACAGCCCGACCAAAATGGCCAAGGCCGAAGAGCCCAGAATCAGCACAGCGTTAGCCTTGAGCTTGGCTTGCATAGCGGCGTCTTGCGCGGCATAGGCTTGATCGACCTGGGCCATCACTTGCTCGGCACGCTCGCGCATTTGCCCGTAAACCTGGCGCTCTTTAGCAAGCAGATCGGTGTACTCGGCCAGCTTGGCGCTAAAGGAGGTGATATTGGTGCTGACGTCGTTCAGCACGCTGACGTAGCCACCGTCTTTTACCGAGCCTTTGAGGGTTTCAACCAATTGCAGAGCTTCGTCGGCCTGGGCGATCTTGGTCGACTCCATGGCTTCGCCTTCTGCAGCCTTGCGGCTCTGCGCCAAACGGGCGTGAGCTTCGTTCATCGCTTGCAGCATTAGCCGCGACACCTGGCTGACCTGGCCGGCCTGCTCGATAAACTCTGCGCCGTTCTGGCCTTGGGAGTCTTTCAGTTCGTAAGCGCCATCATCGGCTAGGCCTGCGGCTAACAGATCAAGGTTATTGGACACACTGGTGACCGACCAACTGGCCATTTCCAAGGCCAGGTCTTTCGCCAGGGCCAACTCAACAAATTGGTCAAACGAAGCGCGGTAGGTGGCCAAAGCCTGATCAACCGCTTCCATGGCCGCAGCGCTGCTTGGCGATTGCTGTTTCAGCGCAGCGGTGGCCGCCGCAATGCCCTCAATGCCTTTGCGCAGCGAGTCGGCAGACTTGGCATCGCCGGTGATGGAAAACGCCTGCTCATCCAAGCGCACCCGCAGCACGGCGCTGTTGATAGCCGACATCTGCTTGAGGCTATCAAAGCCCTGACTGATGACCTGCAACGAGGTCACCCCAATCGCCGCCACTACGGCAGTGAGCACGAGCACCAGGCCAAAACCACTGCCCAGCTTTTTTGCCATGCCAAGGTTGGCAAAACTGCGTTGCAAGGCGGAAATCATCGCGCACGTCCTCTATCGAAAGCTCAACAGACGGATCTGTCATACAAGATTCGTGCGAAGTTGCGACGCGCACAGAAGTTGTACAAGCAGCTTTAGCTAAACGCATGGCAAATAGCTATGCCAGCGTCGTTTTTAGAACAAAAAACTGACGCCAAGCCTTAAACAGCTGCCTGTATGTGGCGCGCGCGCGGCCAGGCGGGCGCTATTTCGAGGCGCTAGGCTACAGCACGGTGTTGCCAAACACCCCAGTTGCTCAAACTGCCTCGCTCCGTCCAGACGTCAGCAGTCATCACACAACATTGAAAAACTGCTAAAGCAGAAAAACCCGCCACCGCGCTCGCCGCCCAGACCGAACATCACCCCATAAGCTCCGTCATTACTGAGCTACCGAAATTAATCGTCTAGCACTTTCGTCTAACAGTGCGTTGACAAAACCGAGGGGGTCTGTCGATAATCCACGAACGTTGTACGACAACGTATAACGACAATAACAATAAAAACGCAGGACCACGCCATGACGACCCACCGCATTGCTTGTCCCTTATTGCGCCCCACGCCGGGCACCTCATTTACTCGCCTGCACAGGCCCCCTACCCCTATCGAATTCGCTGACGGCTAGCCACTAGCCCACAGCAACGGCTTGGCCGCGCTCGCGGTTTGAGTCCGACGCCCTGGCACAAGGGCATAACGCGTTCCTCCACCTGATACAGGCCACTGCTGGCCAGTAGGGGAACGGCTTAGTTAAAAAAGGGAGCACAACAACAATGACCACCCGCAGCGCATCACGCACCACTCGTTCACTCGTCCTGTTGGGCGCCGGCAGTATGGCCTTGGCCATGCCCATGCTGAGCCAGGCCGAAGGCTTTCTCGAAGACACCAAGGCCACGCTGAACCTGCGCAACGCCTACTTCAACCGCAACTTCACTAACCCGGCCTACCCCAACGCGGCGAACCCACAGAACAAAGCCGAAGAGTGGACACAGAACTTTATTCTCGACGTGAAATCCGGCTACACCCCAGGCCCGGTGGGCTTTGGTATCGACGTGCTAGGCCTGTACTCGCAAAAGCTCGATGGTGGTAAAGGCACCGGTGGCAGCCAGTTATTACCGATTCACGACGACGGCCGCCCCGCGGACAATTTTGGCCGCCTGGGCGTAGCCGCCAAGGCCAAACTGTCGAAAACCGAATTGAAGGTCGGCGAGTGGATGCCGGTGCTACCAATTCTGCGCTCCGACGACGGCCGCTCGCTGCCGCAAACCTTCCGTGGTGGCCAGGTTACCTCGCAGGAAATCGACGGCCTGACCCTCTACGGCGGCCAGTTCCGCCAGAACAGCCCACGTAACGATGCGAGCATGGAAGACATGTCCATGAACGGCAAAGGCGCGTTTACCTCCGACCGCTTCAACTTTGCCGGCGGCGAATACAGCTTTAACGAAAAACGCACCACCGTTGGTGTGTGGTACGCCGAACTGGAAGACATTTATCAGCAGCAATACTTCAACGTGCTGCACAGCCAGCCAATCGGTGATGTCACCCTGGGCGCCAACCTCGGCTACTTCATTGGCAAAGAAGATGGCAGCCAACTGGCCGGCGACATGGACAACAAAACCGGCTTTGCCCTGCTCTCGGCCAAGTACGGCGGCAGCATTTTCTATGTCGGCCTGCAAAAGGTCAGTGGCGACACCGGCTGGATGCGCGTCAACGGCACCAGCGGCGGCACCCTGGCCAATGACAGCTACAACTCCAGCTACGACAACGCCAAGGAAAAATCCTGGCAGTTGCGCCACGACTACAACTTTGCCGCCGTTGGCGTGCCAGGCCTAACCCTGATGAACCGCTATATCAGCGGTGACAACGTACACACCGGCACCATCACCGACGGTAAGGAATGGGGCCGCGAGTCTGAACTGGCCTACACCGTGCAAAGCGGCACGTTTAAAAGTCTCAACGTCAAATGGCGCAATGCAAGCATGCGCCGCGACTACGGCACCAACGAGTTTGATGAAAACCGCATCTTCATCAGCTACCCGCTGTCGCTGCTGTAACGCTGGGCCGACTTACTCCTCGTGTGAAAACACGTTTCGCCCGTCCTTGTGACGGGCTTTTTTTATGCGACCAGACAACCCCGTAGGGTGTGCCGTGCGCACCAAGCGGCAATCGTGCAAACCCAATGGTGCGCACAGCACACCCTACAGGACCCAACGCTTGCAAACGGGCACCCACAAAAAAGCCCGCCAAGGCAAAAGCCTGAGCGGGCTCTTTTACAAGCAGACGGCCTAACTCAAATCGCGGTAGAACCGCCATCCACGGCCAACGAATGGCCGGTGGTAAACGCGGCGTTATCGCTGCACAGGTACATCACCGCCGCGGCAATTTCTTCGACCTTGCCGATACGGCCGACCGGGTGCATGGCCGCAACAAAGTTGGCCTTGGTCGGATCGGCTTCATGGGCACGGCGATACATATCGGTATCAATCACCGCCGGGCACACGGCGTTAACGCGGATTTTCTTTTTCGCGTATTCAATCGCCGCCGACTTGGTCAAGCCGATCACCGCATGCTTGGACGCCGCATAAATGCTCATCTTTGGCGCCGCCCCCAGGCCGGCCACCGAGGCGGTGTTAACAATGGCACCACCACCTTGAGCCATGATTAGCGGCAGCTCGTACTTCATGCACAGCCACACGCCCTTCACGTTCACGCCCATGATCGCGTCGAATTCGGCCTCGGTGCCTTCGGCTACACGGCCTTTTTCAATCTCGATGCCGGCGTTGTTAAAGGCGTAATCCAGACGGCCATAAGCCTCAATCACACCGGCCATCAGTGCCTGCACGTCGGCGTCTTTGGTCACGTCACAACGAATAAAGGTCGCCTCGCCACCGGCCTGCTGAATCAACGCCACAGTGCCTTCACCACCGGCGATATCCACATCCGACACCACTACTTTCAGGCCTTCGGCCGCGAACGCCTGTGCGGTGCCACGGCCGATGCCATTGCCAGCGCCAGTTACCAGGGCAACCTGGCCGGAGAAAGTCATGCTCATCGCTCTATCCCTCTTTAGTGGTATCGAATTGTTATGGGGCGCAAGTCTAGCCAGCCGCGCCACGCGCATGTCAGCACTATTTAAGGCCACGCGGAGCAATTATCCAGCGCAGTGATAAGGCGGCTGGTCCAGACATTTAGCAGATGGATAAACCTGCATTCCGCTAATGATCAAACCTTGCCCTAAGGCTACTAGCGGTCTATCACCACTGTTTCCCTGCCATGAGTGTTGAACCATGACCACCCAACTCAACCGTCAATTCCTCCTTGCCCAGCGCCCTGTTGGCCTGCCAAGTCGCGACACCTTCAGCTATGTGGAAACTCAGGTCGGCGAGCCTGGCCCTGGGCAAATCCTGGTGAAAAACGAATACCTGTCCCTCGACCCTGCCATGCGTGGCTGGATGAACGACGCCAAGTCCTATATTCCGCCAGTCGGCATCGGCGAAGTAATGCGCGCCCTCGGCGTGGGCAAAGTGATCGCCTCGCAAAACGACAAATTCCCGGTCGGCAGCTACGTTAACGGCGCCCTGGGTGTGCAGGACTACTTCCTCGGCGAGCCGAAAGGCTTCTATGCCGTCGACCCCAACCGCGCCCCGCTGCCGCTATACCTTTCGGCCCTGGGTATGACCGGCATGACCGCCTATTTCGCCTTTCTCGACGTCGGCCAACCAAAAGAAGGCGATACCGTGGTGATCTCCGGAGCAGCCGGCGCGGTCGGCAGCGTGGTCGGCCAGATCGCCAAAATCAAAGGCTGCCGCGTCATCGGCATCGCTGGCGGTGCCGACAAGTGCAAATTGCTCAAAGACGAACTGGGTTTTGACGGGGTAATCGACTACAAAAACGAAGACGTGCACGCCGGCCTTAAACGCGAGTGCCCCAAAGGCGTAGACGTGTACTTCGACAACGTCGGCGGCGACATCCTCGACGCCGTACTCACCCGCATCGCCCCCAAAGCCCGCATCGTTATCTGTGGCGCCATCAGCCAATACAACAACAAAGAAAACGTCAAAGGTCCGGCCAACTACCTGTCCCTGCTAGTCAACCGCGCGCGCATGGAAGGCTTTGTAGTAATGGACTACGCCAGCCAATTCGCCGACGCCGCCAAAGAAATGGGCGGCTGGATGGCGGCCGGTAAGTTGAAGAGCAAGGAAGATATTGTTGATGGCTTGGAAACGTTCCCCGAAACGCTGTTGAAGCTGTTTAGCGGTGAGAACTTTGGCAAGTTGGTGTTGAAGGTTAGTTAAAAATAGCCGGACATAAAAAAGCCTGCTTGCGTTTCCACGCAGGCAGGCTTTTTATTTCACGGCAGGTTACAGATCACCCTGCAAATTGATGCTTTCCGGACTTACAACTGCGGGAGCAGCCTGCTGACCTACCAAGTTAATCCGTTTTACTTTTTTCACCTCCAAATTAACGCCCACGTTTTCGCGCGTCTTAGCGATCAAACCCTTCAATTTCGTACGATCAACGGGCGCATCAACATCCTGCAGAATATGAAATTTCATGCTATTTAAGGTAATTTTAGGCTCGTGAAAAAAAGTACCACTCGCATATTCCAGCTCACCGCCCGCCCCCTCATTAAACACTATGGTGTTAGAAGGATATTTTTTAGCCAGACGGCTCGCCAACTCCCTTGAGGCCGGAGTTTTCACACCATCTACGACGATCCGACTGCCATACTTATCGCGTGCATATTGAGTTTCCTTTGGCGTGTTCGAGTCGGGCATTTTAAACGGACGGAGTGTCGATATGCGCATAGGTGCCTCTTCCCCGGCACGCCTACCCAATTCGCTCCAACGCGGGTATATCTGATCTTTTTTCTGATCGTGAAATGCTGGCGAAAGATCATAGACTTGCGACTCTGGGATACCAGCTAATTGCTGTAACGGCGGCAACAGCCTTCTATCCTTTTCAACCCAGCTTAAATGCTCCGCTCCAAACGAGCCAATCACTCCTGGAGCGTTCAACTGAGGACTCCCTTTAATATTCCAGGCCATCATTCGATTGCGATAATCCACCTCATAATTAAAATCCTTCATCTTTGGCCGAGCATCGATGTAGTTCAGAGGCACTCCCCGCTCCAGTGCATAGGCGATAAGCTGGTCCCCATAATTTATTCGCGCATCCTTATATGGTTCACGATAAGCCTTTATTAGATTCTTAACAACCTCATGATCTTTCCAAACACCACCTTTGGCGTGCGCATCCGCCAGAAAACTTTCAATATCGGGGTAGCCGTTTTCATTGGCTAGCATCAATGCTTTTCGCCATTGCCATGCAACAGCAGCATCATTTTTAGGCCTTTTAAGCAACAGCTGCTTTACTTGATTATCCGCAATCAACTGTTTCAACAAAATTGCTGAATCCGGAACATTATGGTGTTCGCCTAGCAACACAGGCCCTTTTTTTAACTTTTCGCTGACCTTTTTTCTGGCCAACTCTAGAAAATCCGCTCGTGCCGCATCAAGTAGCCCTTGCTGCTCAGCTTCGCGTATCACGTTCTCTCTTCCGGCTTGGCCAGCGTTGTCTATACGCGGAGCTTCAGATTGGGCAGGCGTTGACTCGACCTCGGCTGGTGTATGCCCTCTATTGAGCGACACCAAGTTACTCAAAGACGGGCGTAGGTTATCTTCAAAACTCTCGCCTACGATCGCCTTTACTTTCACCTCGGTTTCTAACTTCCCTCTAATACCTTCGCGATATATTTTAAAAATCGCATCCTTATCCATTTTGTCAGCGTCCCTTAAAAAGCTGAGCTTTGCCGACGGCTCAATGCTTTTTGGCTTTTGCGGGGCAAATTTCCCGCCCACATATTCTGCATTCGCACCTGAGAGCGCTTCAAATACAACAGTATTATTTGGAAAGTTTTTGAGTAATAAATTGGCGTACGCCCGAGTATCATCGCTGCCGATTGTATCCACAATAATTCGGCGATCAAACTCATCGGCCTTCTGTATAACCTCTGTTTTTGCCTTTTTCAAAAACTTCCACCAAGGCGCCTTAACCGTCCTCAGCTCTTGCACATGAGGACTCAATTCCGAGCTCCGATTGGCCGGATAGATATCCTGATGCAGCTCTTCCCAACGCGGATGGACCTTGGCGATCAGCAGGTCCGCTTTGTCACCAAACACCTCCAGGGTGCCGCTGATGGTGCTCGGTTTATTGCCCGTGACCTCAGTCAAAATCGCCGTGGCGGTGCGTTGCAGATTGGGGTTAAGCAACACCGCGCCACCGATTTGGCTGACGCCATTGGCGCGGCTGTTGTTAAAGATCACGCCGGGCTGCTGCACATCAAATTCACTGAAACGGTTGTGGGAAAGACCCTTGGCATTGGGGTTGGCGATTTCTATAACCGGCACGCCGTTGGCGGCGTTGATGACGTTAGTGCTGCCGGCAGGCGTGGTCGGGTCAACCAGAATGTCCGCCATCGCCCAGCCCGGTGCCCCGGCCAGCAGCACGGACAACACCAGACGCTTGAGCGACCAGGAAAACGCTTCGGTTGGAGAAAGAATGACCGGCGTAGCGGTAGTGTGCTGGCCGGGTTTACGTTGCGCACGGGCTATTTCGGCAACGGGAATAAGAAACCCGAGTGTTTTACTAAAAATCAGGCGAAAACAATGCTTGTTCATATATATGTACCTTTCAACTCAAATTCAGCGCTCAAACACGCTTAAGTGAAAGACGGTGACGTCTTTAAATAATTACAGTGCAGCGCTTCGAAACTTTATCGACTCGCTATTAATCAGAATGCGGAACGCTCTTTGGCTGTTCCCTGGGGAGAGATGGCGTTGCTGGCTGATACTTTTCCGAATCTTCTTGAGATTTTTCCAGTATTCTCCGTCTGTTTTCTTTCAACTCGCGACCGATCTTTTCCTGCAAGCGTATTTTGTTCTGTAAGTCTTGTTCTCTATCTATTGGCGTTACAGGAAGCTGGGGCAGCGCAGGCGGCGTATCGGCACTGGCAAGCGAGGGTCCGAATAGCGCAGCGCTGAGCATAAACAGGCCAAAAGCAGAAGAAATCTTGCCAGAGCCAAGGCAGTCTGATGCGGATTTCGCCCCGAAAGAGTGGATTTTTTGCGTGTGCATAGCAGTACTTCTGTTTTATGGAATAGATCGTCAAAAGTTACTCCAATACAACAACAGCGCTATACAAGACCAAACTTGCAGCACCGTAAGGGTTATCGCAGAAGCCGAGCACAATTTCTGCCACTGAAATTCTTAGCAACTTTAAGAACATTCACACACATAAAAAAGAAATCAAAAATCAACAAATAGAAATAATCAGCGGCACGCAGAAAACAATTACAACCAGCCACCCAACGCAACCAAGATAGTTCTGAAAAGCAACTAGCCCGCAGTCTCACGACCTATGCGAACAACGCCAAACGTTATCAAGTACAGAAACACAAAAGCCCGCAAATGCGGGCTTTTGTGTTAGCGCAAAACACCGTTACTCGGCGTTATGTTCCATGGACTGGCGCATGGCCAGGGCGTCTTTGGGCAAGTGCCGGGCGGCTTGAATCAACGCCAGTAAGGTCAAGAACATGGCGATAGGGATCAGGTACATGGCGTCATGCAAGCCGACCGCTTTAAATGCCTCGCTCATCTGCTCAGCACCTGCGGCATACATGGCCGCATGGGCGAAGTGGTCGGACAGCCAGCCCACCACCACAGGGCCAAGGCCGCCACCGAGCAGGTACAGGCCGGCAAAGAACAGCGCCATGGCCGTGGCCCGTAGGCGCGGCTCGATAACGTCTTGAATCGAGGTGTAAACGCAGGTGTAAAAGTTGTAGGAAAACAGCCAGCCGATGCTGAACACCGCTACAAATAGCGCAATGCTGTTAGCGCCCAACGACAATGCGAGGGCGGTGGCTACCGTCGAAATCACCAGCGACGCTGCTGCCATCCACAGCCGGCCACGCTCGGACTTCTGATGCGCCTTGTCGGCAAACCAGCCGCCGATGGTCAAGCCAAACAGTCCGGTCACGCCGACGATAATGCCGGTTGCCACGGCCGCCTGGCCCAAGGGCATCAGGAAGTAGCGTTGCAGCATCGGCACCATAAAGGAGTTGCAAGCGTAGGTAGCGAAGTTAAAGCACAGACCCGCGACCACCAGCCACCAGAAGGTGCGGATGCTCAGCACCTTGCGCACGGGGCGTTCAACTTTCACCGCGGCCACTTGCACGGTTTCAGCGGCACCACGCTGCGGCTCGCGGATCATGAACATAAACAGCGCGAGGATCATGCCTGGCACTGCCGCGATAAAAAACGGCGCACGCCAGCTGCCAAAGGCTTCAACCATCGCGCCGATGGTAAAGAACGCCAGCAGCAAGCCCAGCGGCAGGCCCAACATAAAGATGCCCATCGCGCGGGCGCGTTTGTTAGCAGGAAACAGATCGCCAATCAGCGAGTTGGCCGCCGGTGCGTAGCTGGCTTCGCCAATACCAACGCCCATACGCACCAGAAGAAAACTCCAGAATCCGGTGACAAAGCCGTTAACGGCCGTCAACCCACTCCAGGCCATCAGCCCCCAGCCCATGATTTTGCGCCGCGAACCGGTATCAGCCATACGCCCCAGCGGCACGCCAGCAATCGCGTAAACGATGGTGAACGCAGTACCGACCAACCCCAGTTGCAGATCGCTAAGGCTCCACTCGTGCCGTAGCGGTTCGATGATGATCGCCGGAATGCTGCGATCAAAGAAATTGAACAGGTTGGCGAGAAACAGCAAAAACAAGACACGCCAAGCATTGGCCGCCTGAGTAGCACTGGTCATAACGGAGTTCTCTTTTGTTGTTCTTATAAAACCGGCTCGGCCTCTGCAAAAACTGTAGGACAAAGCACCAGGGTGCAATCTAGAGCCTTCGCTGGGCCGTGTCTGTGAACATTCGTAAACCTTATGTAACTGAATACGGAGCCAGTCACCGTAGGTTGTGCTGTGCGGACCAACGGATTGGCACGTACCCCGTGGTGCGCACAGCACACCCTACGGTTGACCGTTCGTCCTGGGGGCTTGTCAGATTACTAAGATATATCTTACGTTATATCTTAGATAACCCGAGACGAGAGCAGAACGATGCGAGACCACCATCATTTTCACCACCACCATCCCCATATGCGCGAAACCGATGAGTTCGACCGTCGCCCCGGCGGGCGTGGCGGCCGCGGCCCCCGAGTGTTTGCTGCAGGCGATTTGAAATTACTGCTGTTGGCGTTGATCGCCGAGCAACCAAGCCACGGCTATGACCTGATCCGCCGCATTGAAGAAATGTTTGAAGGCGCCTATGCGCCGAGCCCAGGAGTGATTTACCCGACGCTGACCTTTCTCGAAGAAAGCGAGCTGATTGCCGGCGACGCCCAGAACGGCAAAAAACTCTACAGCGTGACCGCCAACGGCCAAGCGTCGCTGGCCGAGCAAAAAACCGCACTGGACGGCCTGAAGGTTCGCCTGGAAGTCAGTAAACGTTCGCTGCGCGGCCACGACCGCCCCGCACAAATTCACGAGGCGGTGCACAACCTGCGCCACGCCTTACAACTGCACCACGGGCAATGGAGCGAGGCCGAGATCATTCGCGTACGTGACCTGCTAAACGCCACGGCCACCGCTATAGCAGCAGGCCCACTGCCTGCCCAGCCCCCTTCGGAGATTGCACAATGACTACACCTAATGCGACCGGCATCCACCGCGTCATGCACGAAATCAAACGCCGCCGCCTGGACGTGTTGCGCGTGACCGACCTGACCCCGCGTATGCGCCGCATCACCGTGGGCGGGCCGGAGTTGGCAGGCTTTGTCAGCCTAGGCGCCGACGACCATATCAAGCTGTTCTTCGCCGAAAATGCCGAGCAACAAGCCGCGCTGGAAAGCATGAAATTTGGCGGCGACAGTGACGGCCCAAAGCCGGCGATGCGCGATTACACACCGCGCCGCTACAGTGCCGAGTTGGGCGAGTTGGATATCGACTTTGTGCTGCATGGTGATGGCCCCGCCTCCACCTGGGCAGAACAGGCCGCCCCGGGCCAACACCTGTATGCCGGCGGCCCGCGCGGCTCGATGATCGTGCCGGATATGTTCGACAGCTACCTGCTGATCGGCGATGAAACTGCCCTGCCCGCCATTGCTCGGCGTTTAGAAGAACTGCCGGCCAATCGCCACGTGCTGGCCTTGATCGAAGTAGCCGACGCAGCGGAACAGCAGACGCTGCACAGCGCGGCCAATGTCGAGGTGCAATGGCTGCACCGCGACGCCGGGCAAGACCTGCTCAGCGCGGTGAAAGGCATCACGCTACCCAGTGGATCGCTATATACCTGGATCGCCACCGAGGCGGCGACTTCGCGGCGTATTCGCCGGGTGCTGCTGGATGACTTCAACGTGAACGAAGACTTCCTCAAGGCCGCCGGCTATTGGAAGCTCGACAGCACTACTGAGAGCTAAGCCACCCGGCCGCACGCCATTCGCTCAGCCAACCTAAGGATTCCTGGGTACTGGCGCCAGGTCGATATTCGGCGGCCAACCAGCCGCTGTAATCGGCCTTTTGCAGAGCCTGTAGGGCGGCAACAAAATCGATATCCCCGGTGCCTGGCTGATGCCGGCCGGGGCAGTCGGCAAACTGCACATGACCGATCTTGCCGGCCAAGGCGGCAATAACCTCCGGCAAATCCAGCCCTTGGCGGGCCATATGGTAGATATCCAACTGCGCCGCGAAGTTGTCGTGGTCGACCGCCGCAATCAACTCCATCAGATGCGCCGGCGTATTGATCAAAAAGCCTGGCATATCCAACGGATTGATCGCCTCGCTTAGCACCTTGATACCCAACAACTGAAACTCATCGGCAGCCTTGCGCACATTGGCGACCAAGGTGGCTAGCGCCTGCTCGCGGCTAACGCCCTGCGCCAAGCGCCCCGGCAGCACATTGACGAAGCGTGGGCGGACCATGGCGGCGTAGGTCAGTGCCTCTTGCAAGGCTTGGTCGAACTCAGCCTGACGCGCTGGCACTGCCGCCAAACCTGGGCCGCCGCCAGCCAAATCGGGCGCGGCGATATTCAGCAGCACCAGCGGCAGGCCCGCCGCTTCAAGCGCCTCTTTAAACTGAATGGCCGGCACCTCGTACGGGTATTGCACCTCCACCGCCGAAAAACCGGTCGCCGCCGCAGCGGCAATCCGCTGTAGCAATGGCAGCTCGGTAAACAACAGGGAAATATTGGCAACAACCTTCATCAGTGTTTCTCCCGGTACAACTCGATCAGGGTGGCGGGGTCACGTTCAAGGTTGCCAATGTTACTGCCATGCAAACGCATAAGTTGCGCGGCCAGGGCACTGAGCGGCGTACTGGAGTCATGTTCACGCGCCAGCTTCACGGCGGTATCGAGGTCTTTAAGCAAGGTGCGTACATGCCATTTGATCGGCTCGAAATGGCTCTCAGCCATCTGCGGCGCGAGGATCTGTAGCGGCTTGGAATCGGCAAAGCCACCGGCCAGCGCGGGCGCCAACAGGCTGGCATCGACACCCGACTTTTCTGCCAGCGCCACCACCTCGGCAATTACCAGCGCATTGCAGGCAACGATCATCTGATTACATACCTTGGTCACCTGTCCGGCGCCCACCGCCCCCATGCGCGTCAGCCGTTGGCCCAGGTGCATGAGGATCGGTCTTACTTGCTCGACATCGTCCTCACGCCCCCCGGCCATAATCGCCAACGTGCCGTTCTGCGCACCGGCTACACCGCCGGATACCGGCGTATCCAGCCAATGCATCCCCGTGCGGCTTTCCAACTCAGCGGCCATTTCACGGGTCGCGGCCGGTTCCAGGCTGGAAAAGTCGACCAACAATTGGCCCGCTTTTGCGCCCTCCACCACACCGCCTTCACCAAACACCACCTTGCGCACCACACGGGTGTCGGCCAGGCAAAGCATCACCACATCAGCCGTGGCGCATAGCTCTGCCGCCGTGGCCACCTGGCGGGCGCCAGCGGCCACCAACGGCGCGCATTTATCAGGGGAGCGGTTCCAGACGGTCAGCGGATAACCGGCGGCCAGCAAGCGCTGACACATAGGCAGGCCCATCAGGCCGATGCCAGCAAAAGCGATAGAAGGGAGAGGGGCGTTCATCAGAGGCTCCAATGCCAGAGAGGGATGGCGGCATAAAGCGGCCATCTTAACCGTCACATAAGGACGGTGGGCATATCACACCAATACCGCGCTTAAACCGGCCGCTCTTGATCTGGCTTGTGACCTACTCGCCCCGTTAGCGAAGGCCGAGCGGAATCGTCGTGCAAGGGGTTGAGCCGCAGGGACGCGGCGAGAGGCACATCGGGCCATGGAAGGCCCGTTGTACCGGGCCCCTGGAGCGGCGATGGAGTCGAGGGAACCCGAAGCGCAGCGTAGGGCCGATGCAGGGGCTAGACCTTTTGGGTACTTTTGGGTGATCCGGCAATCCGGCAATGCCAAAAGTGCCTCGCGCGTAAGGCGCGAAACAGTTCCATCAGAACACGCGGTAAAGAAGAAAAGCACTTTTAGCTGGAGGATCGCTTGTTCGCACAACACACTTAAGCGCGCGTAGGGCGAATTAAAAATCGCGCTTAAGCATCGCATCCAAATCCACCGGCTCGCCCGAATGGGCATGCAGCTTTTCGCGGATGTCTTCAAACATCAGGTCGTACTCTTTGTGGTCGCGCACCACCGGCCCAAAGCGCGGGTTCAGGCCGTGTTTGGCAGCGATGCGGGTGGCCACGCTGGCGAAGTTGAACGCCACATCGCGGCGCATTTCAAACTCCTCCTCGAAGGTGCTGCCGTTCACTTCCCCAGTCATACGAAAGTGCATCACCGAACCCTGCTCGGGGTCTTTGCGCACGTCGTAGTAAAGGTCGATGGAAAATTCCGCTTGGCCAGGCAGGCCTGGAAGATTAGCGAGGTGCAAATGGCCTGGTTCAAACATGACGTGCTCCTTGGAAATGGATGGCGAATACCTTTCGCGGTGGTCAAGTTCGGACAGTCTAGACGGCATTTGAGTAGACGTTTTTGCGCCGACAGGGGGTAGAGGTGGTGTTGTGTCGATGACGGCCCGCTACAGATTGATCGGCCGCCGCCCCGCCAGGGCATGCGCCAGAGTGCCGCCATCGACCAATTCCAGCTCACCACCCAGCGGCATGCCATGGGCGATACGCGAGGCAATCAAGCCCTTGTTGCTGATCAATTGCGCGACGTAGTGCGCCGTGGCCTCACCTTCCACCGTCGGGTTGGTGGCCAGAATCACCTCGGCGAAATTACCCGCCTCGATTCGTGCCAACAGCTCCGGCACACCAATCGCTTCCGGGCCCAGGCCATCCAGCGGCGACAAATGCCCCTTGAGCACGAAATAGCGCCCACGAAAGCCGGTTTGCTCAACGGCGTTTACATCCATCGGCCCTTCCACCACGCACAGCACGCTGTCGTCGCGACGGGGGTCGAGGCAGGTTTGGCACACCGCGTCCTCACTTAAGGTGCGGCATTGCTGGCAATGCCCCACGCCCTCCATCGCTTGCGTCAAGGCCTGGGCCAAACGCAGCGCACCGCTGCGGTCACGCTCGAGCATTTGCAGGGCCATACGCTGCGCAGTCTTCTGCCCTACCCCCGGCAAAATACGCAGGGAATCGATCAGTTGGCGGATTAGCGGGCTAAAGCTCATGGTGGGGAAATCCGGGAACGTGGGGGTGGATCAATCGTGCAAGCTTGCAGATCGTTTGGTGCGCACAGCACACCCTACAGGCGTGTCCGTAGGGTGTGCTGTGCGCACCGATACGCTATTTAGAAAGGCATCTTGAAGCCGGGTGGCAGCTGCATACCCGCCGTCATGCCGCCCATTTTCTCTTGGCTGCTGGCCTCAACTTTGCGCACGGCATCATTCACTGCTGCGGCAATCAGGTCTTCCAGCACTTCTTTGTCTTCTTGCATCAGGCTGTCGTCGAGGGTGATGCGTTTAACGTCATGACGGCCCGTCATCACCACGCTCACCAGACCGGCGCCGGATTGGCCGGTCACTTCGGCGTTGGCCAGTTCTTCCTGCATCTTGGCCATTTTTTCTTGCATCTGCTGCGCCTGCTTCATCAGGCCGGCCATGCCACCTTTCATCATGGGGATCACCTCAAGTCAATAAGTTGAAAAATGCCAGCTTAGGACGCCACGGGGGCTTCGACCGGCTCAATCGTACCGTCGCGGATGACCGCGGCGAACTGCTGAATCATTTGCTGTACCAGCGGGTCATCATGAATCGAGGCCTCGGCCGAACGCTGGCGGTCGGCACGTTTGCGCGAAGCCGCTTGCGCAGGGGTTTCCTGTTCGGGCTTGCGCAGTTCGATTTCAAGCTTGATCGGGCGCTTGTGATACGCGTCCAGCGCATCGTTCAGGCGGCGCTGCTGGGTGGCATTAAAGAGTGCGCTTTGGCCTGGGTCCAGATGCAAGGTCCAGGTGTCCCCATCCATGGCCACCAGGCTGCAGTTGGCGGCGATGCTGCCGGTCAGGCCGGTAATGCCCAAGCGGGGGAACAGCTCGAGCCATTCAGCGGCCAGGCCAGTGGCCGGTTTCGCTGCGGGTAATGGCTCGGGCTCGACGGCAGGCGTGGTGTCGATACCCATAGCGTCGAGGGCATCGAGGTACGCATCGGTCTCGCCTTCGGCAACGTAATAGTCGTCATCACCCAGCGGCGGCTCATCGTCGTCACTCTCGACCACCGCTTCGACCGCGCTCACCTCTGCCACCGGCTCCGGCAGCGGCTCAGACGTAACGGCGACGTCAGCAATGGGTGCTTCGATAAAGGGTTCGGCGACAGTGGCTTGAGCTTCGCTTGATTCAACTAACTCAACGACCGCTGCTGCGACACTAACCGCTGCCACTGCAACCGGCTCAGCGGCTACTGGCTTGGGCTCTTCCCAGGGCAAGTCGATGGCCGGCGCGGCCACTGGCGCGACCGGCTCAACCACTGGCAAGGGTTCAGGCACCACCACGGGCTCTGGCACAACAACTGGCGCTTCAACAACCGCAGCTGGAACTGGCGCGGGCGGCGCAACAGGCGCTGGCACGGCAACAGTTGCAACCGGCGCAGCCATAGCTGTGCCGGCCACTGGGTTGGGTCGGGGATCAGCAGTGGCCTGGCTAATCCCGAGTGGCTTTAGCGCCACCCTGGGCGCCTCGCCCGTATCCGCCGGGCGGAACGCCAACATGCGCAGCAGCACCATCTCGAAGCCACCGCGCGGGTCCGGCGCCAGCGGCAAATCGCGGCGGCCGATCAGGCCCATTTGGTAATAAAACTGCACGTCTTCGGCCGGCAAGGCCTCAGCCAAGGCCAACACGCGATCACGGTCGCCCTGGCCGTTGTCCACCGCTTCCGGCAACGCCTGGGCGATAGCCACGCGGTGCAGCACATTGAGAATTTCCGCCAGCACGCCTGCCCAATCCGGGCCTTGCTCGGCCAGGTGACGCACCGCTTCGATCAACCCGCGCGCATCGCCTTCGAGCAACGCATGTAACACGCCATACACCTGGCCGTGATCGAGGGTGCCAAGCATCGCGCGCACATCGGCGGCCAACACTTTGCCTTCACCAAAGGCGATGGCCTGGTCGGTAAGGCTCATGGCATCGCGCATCGACCCATCGGCAGCGCGGCCAAGCAGCCACAGGGCGTCCTCTTCGAACGGCACCTGCTCGACACCCAGCACATGGGTCAAATGCTCGACCACTCGCTCAGGCGGCATGTTCTTCAGCGAGAACTGCAGGCAGCGGGAAAGAATGGTGACTGGCAGCTTCTGTGGATCGGTGGTTGCTAGCAGAAACTTAACGTGGGGTGGCGGCTCTTCGAGGGTTTTCAGCAAGGCGTTAAACGAGTGCGAAGACAGCATGTGCACTTCGTCGATCAGGTAGACCTTGAAGCGCCCGCGGCTGGGGGCGT
>CAZIWV010000020.1:0-79623 GCA_964543145.1 uncultured Pseudomonas sp. | reverse complement strand
TGAAGCCAAGGTACTGCGCATGCGCTTCGGCATCGACATGAATACCGACCACACGTTGGAAGAAGTTGGTAAGCAGTTTGATGTAACCCGCGAGCGGATTCGGCAGATCGAAGCCAAGGCGCTGCGCAAGCTGCGTCATCCGACTCGAAGCGAGCACCTGCGCTCCTTCCTCGACGAGTAATCCTCGAGAGCAAAAACAAAACCCCCGGCTTCGACCGGGGGTTTTGTTTTCCAGGGTGCTGGCAAGGCGCCACAAGGCTACACTCGGCGAACATTTAATAAGCTGTCCTGAGGCTGGGTTATGCCGCGACTGCTCGCCACTCTTCTGTTGTGTTTGGCCTACTGGACTGCTCCAGCTTATGCCCTGACACTTACCCCCGATGAGCAAGCCTGGCTAGATGCGCATCCAACCCTGCGCCTTGGCGTAGACGCCTCGTGGCCGCCCTTCGAGTACCGCGATGACCAAGGCACCTATATGGGCCTGGCCGCAGACTACGCGACCCTGATCCAGCAACGCCTGGGCGTAAAGCTGCAACCCATCGAACCCAGCAGTTGGACGGAGGTACTGCAACAGGCCAAAGCTGGCACCATCAATCTGCTGCCCGGCCTCATGGCCACTGCAGAACGCCGCGAATACCTAAGCTTCACCCGGCCCTATCTGGACTTCCCTATTGTGATCCTCGCCCGCAATGGCGGGCCGCAGCCGCGCGAGCTAAAAGAGCTATATGGCTTGAAGGTGGCCGTGGTCAAGGATTACGCCACCCATGAAATGTTACGCAGCCTGCACCCAGACTTAAATTTGCTTCCCGTCGCTAATGTAAACCTGGCAATGCAAGCGCTTGCCACCGGCCAAGCCGACGCTCTGGTAGGCGACCTCGCCTCCAGCGTCTGGAGCCTGCGCCAGCTAAAGCTGGATGGCCTGCACATCAGCGGCGGAACCCCCTACCGCTACCAACTGTCCATGGGCGTGCCAAAGGACCAGGCCGTGCTTGCCGGCATTCTCGACAAAGTGTTTGCCGACATGAGCGCCAGCGAAATCGATACCCTGCAAGAGCGCTGGGTGGGCGGCGTGCTCGACCAGCGCGAAGTGTGGCGGACCACGCTGTTATTCGGCGTTCCGGCCGTACTAAGCCTGCTGCTGATCATCATCGTGGTCGTCGCGGTAAACCGCCGCCTAAGCAGTGAAATAGGCCGCCGCACCACACTGGAACAGGAGCTGCGCAACAGCGAACAGCACTATCGCAGCTTGGTCGAGTCACTGTCCGCCGTAACCTGGGAAGCCGATCCTAAAGACTTCAGCTATTCCTACGTATCGCCCCACGCGGAAAAACTTTTTGGCTACCCACTAAGCGCTTGGCAGAGCCCCGAGTTCTGGCCAAGCGCCTTGCACCCAGATGACTGCGAACAGGCGCTAGCCTACTGCCAACAAGAAACCAGAGCCGGCCGCGACCATACGCTCGACTACCGTATGTACACCGCCGATGGTCGCCTGGTCTGGGTGCACGACATCGTTACGTTGATCGAACACCGCGGTAAAAAAGTGCTGCGCGGAGTGATGATCGACATCAGCCAAGTCAAACAGACCCAGGAACAACTGCAATTCTCCGAAGAAAAATTCGCCAAAGCCTTTCACGCCTCCCCCGACGGGCTATTGCTCACCCGGATGAATGACGGCCGCATTCTAGAAATCAACGAAGGCTTTACCCACCTCAGCGGCTACAGCAATAGCGATGTCGCCGACCAGTCCACCATCGGCCTGGGCTTGTGGCATAACCCACTGGATCGCTCAGCCGTTATGCGACAGCTGGACGATAGCGGCACGGTGCGCGAGTACGCCGCCTGGATCCGCAGCAAAGCCGGCGAACTACGCCTGTGCGACATCTCCATGCAGCGCATGCAAATCAAAGGCGAACGCTGCGTACTGACCATCGCCCGCGACGTCACCGAGCGCACCCGCACACAGGAGAAACTGCAACTCGCCGCGACCGTATTCGAGAGCACTGCAGAAGGCGTGATGATCACCGACACCGAACAACGCATCACCGCCGTCAACCGTGCCTTCAGCGAAATCACCGGCTATAGCGAAGCCGAAGCACTGGGTAACGCGCCAAGCCTGTTGGCGTCTGGCCAACATGACAGCGCCTTCTATGCCGCCATGTGGCAGCAGCTAGACAGCGCCGGCCATTGGCAAGGCGAGATCTGCAACAAGCGCAAAAATGGCGAGCTGTACCCGCAATGGTTAACCATCAGCGCGGTGCGTAATAACGAAGGTTTGCTCACCCATTTCGTCGCCGTATTTGCCGACATCACCTCGCTCAAACACGCCCAAGACAAGCTCGACCACCAGGCCCACCATGACTCACTAACCGGCCTGCCCAATCGACTGCTGTTCGAAAACCGCCTGCAGGCCATGCTTTCCGACACCCAAGCCAACTGCCTCGGCGCCGTGCTGTTTCTCGACCTTGACCGCTTCAAACATATCAACGACAGCCTCGGCCACCCCGTTGGCGACCTGCTCCTGCAAGCCACCGCGCAACGCCTCCGCAGCCAACTGCGCGACGTCGACACCGTCGCCCGCCTGGGCGGCGATGAATTCATCATCCTCCTGCCCGGCCTGTACCAGGCTGAGGACGCCGAGCGCGTGGCCGGCAAACTACTCGCCTGCCTGAGCGCGCCGTTCCAAGCCGACGGCCACGAGTTCTTTATCAGCGCCAGCATCGGCGCCAGCCTGTTCCCCCAAGACGGCAGCGACGTCGCCACCCTGATCAAAAACGCCGACGCCGCCATGTACCGCTCCAAAGCCAAAGGCCGCAACCGCGCCGAGCTCTACACCAGCGACCTGACCGAACAAGCCACCGAACGCATGGCCCTGGAAAACGAACTGCGCCGCGCAATCGAGCGTGGCGAACTGAGCCTGCACTACCAACCCAAACAGTGCCTGAACAGCCGAAAAATCGTCGGCGCCGAAGCCCTACTGCGCTGGCACAGCCCGGTATTTGGCAACGTATCGCCTGAACGCTTTATTCCCCTGGCCGAAGACAACGGCCTGATCCTGCCCATTGGTGACTGGGTACTGGCGCAGGCATGCAAACAAATGGGCGAATGGCAGCAACACCATCAACCGTTCGGCCCGCTGTCCGTCAACCTCGCCGGCGCCCAACTGCGCCAACCGCGCTTAGTCGAACGCATCGCCAACCTGCTCGCCGAACACCGCCTGCAACCCAACATGCTGCAGCTGGAAATCACCGAAAGCTTCATCATGAACCAGACCGAAGAAGCCCTGGCCATCCTCCACGACCTGAAAAAGCTCGGCGTACTGCTGGCCATTGACGACTTTGGCACCGGCTACTCCTCTCTGAGCTACCTTAAGCGCCTGCCGCTAGACACCCTAAAAATCGACCAATCCTTCGTCCGCGGCCTCCCCCAAGACCCCCACGACGCCGCCATTACCCGCGCCATCATCGCCCTGGGCCGCAGCATGCAACTGACCATCATCGCCGAAGGCGTAGAAACCCTAGAACAGGAACGCTTCCTCATCATCGAGGGCTGCGAACAAACCCAAGGCTTCCTCCTCAGTTGTGCGGTAACCCCCGACAAATTTGCAGGTAATTTCCTAAGCCCACGCCACGCAATTGGCACACAGCAAACCGCACCGGTATAATGCGCCGCACTTCTGAGGGCCTATAGCTCAGTTGGTTAGAGCAGAGGACTCATAATCCTTTGGTCCACGGTTCAAGTCCGTGTGGGCCCACCAAATAAAAAGCCGCGCAAATGCGCGGCTTTTTCGTTTCTGCGATTTCATTTTAAAGCGGTCGCTTTGGTCTCTTTCGCGCTCGCACCTCACACACGAGTCATAACCTCGATGGCCGAGCCAACAGCGCAATCATGTGCGCACGCCAGCTCCACTATTATCTAGGCCATCTGCCATCACTTTGGGTAAGATCCAAAAAACCTCAGGAAGAGTGACGCTCAAGAAATGGACTTCAGCCCAATCATCGCCCAGGTCTCGGGCACGCTAGCCTGGTTTATCCCGCTAATACTGTTGATCAGCCTGCTCAAAACGCCTTGGGCAAAGGGGCAGATCGGCGAACTCCTCGTACGACTATTCGCCCACTGGCAGCTGGATAAAACCACCTACCGTCGCCTACACAACGTCACCCTCAACACCCCCGACGGCACCACCCAGATCGACCACATATTCCTCTCGCGCTACGGCATCTTCGTGCTGGAAACGAAGAACATGAGCGGCTGGATATTTGGCGGTGAAAAGCAGGCGCAGTGGACGCAAAAGCTTTATAAGCGCACGTTCAAATTCCAGAACCCGCTACGCCAGAACTACAAACACCTCAAAGCCCTGGAAGCCACCCTTGGCGTTAATCCCGAGCACCTGCACTCGGTCATCACCTTTGTCGGCGGCAGCAGCTTTAAAACCGAAGTGCCAGCCAACGTGACCCAGGGCATCGGCTTTATCCGCTATATCAAATCATTCCAGCAGCCGGTATTTAGCGAGTCTGAAGTCGACGCCATGCTGCAAGCCCTGCAAAACGGCCGCCGCGCGCCAACCCTCGCCACCCACCGCGAGCACGTGCAAAACCTCAAACGCCGTAGCGATCTGACAGCCGAGCGGCAATGCCCAAAATGCGGCAGCGCTCTGGTTATTCGCACCCGTAAAACCGGGGCCAATGTCGGCCAACAATTCTGGGGCTGCTCGACCTTCCCCAAATGCCGAATCATGCAAAATCTTTGAGGCACAGGGAATATTGGAAATCGTGGGCTCTACCCTATTATCTTGAGCGTTGACTTCTCATCTTGAAATGGAGCCCCACTCAAGGTCAAATGGGAAGAATGTAAAATAGGAATACTAGTTTTCAAACGGAGAACTCTAAAACATGCACGTTCTACCTAATCAAGCATTATTGAGTGACAATCGCTCCAATTGCCTTTCAGTGACGCTAATAACAACGGTAGGCGACTACCTTGAGTTCATCAAAAAAACCTACGACAAACGCGGCGGCCTAGATGGCCAGCGGCTTCCTTTAAAAACAAAAACTGCGATAAAAATCAGAGGCAGAATGATCGATGATCTTCTGCACGGAGCCGTACTACCACCAATTGTAATTGGTGTGGTGCCAAATGATGCAGCAGAAATGGAAACACTCAAAGGATTTGCCGAAGCTGGAGACATAATTAACCTTACGTCTCAGATCGAAGCAGTTGAGCCCGCACAAATAGCAATTATCGATGGAATGCAACGCACCACCGCGCTACTTGAAGCTTTAGAAAAAGACCATGCAAAAATAAACGCCCAGCCCGTTAGACTTGAACTATGGATCGGCCAGAATGCTAACAGCCTAATTTACCGCATGCTGGTACTTAACACTGGACAAGTACCATGGGACATTAAGCGGCAACTAGAAACGGTCTACACTTTCCTTCTGAAAGAAATTGAAACCCGCGTCAGCGACATATCGGTTTTCAAAATAGATGACAGGAACAGAAGAAGCACTGGAGGCCAGTACCAAAGCAGCATCATCATTGAAGGCTACTTTGCATTTACCTCTAGAAAACCTAACGTCGATATCAAGGAAAGAGTTGCCGAAGATTTTGCTCGAATAGATGCTACAGAGTCAGCAGCTGAAGAAGCGAACTTGAAACGCTTTATAGAGGTTTTGCGCTTACTAGTTAGCATGGACAATGCTTTTTCACGCTATACGAATACCGACCAAGCTGACGGCAACGACAATCGATTTTCGGAAGGTCGAGACATATTCAAAGTTCGAGCCGCAATAATTGGATTTATCAGTGCAGCCGCGGTGTGGATTTATGGTGAGCCCGGATTTGAGTTTGACTTTCAAAAACATGAAGAAAACACACTGCTATTAATCCGATCAATCTCCTCATTAACTGAAAAGCTAAACAGTTTACCCCCCGCTGAAGTTGGAGATTTTTTGCAGTTAGACATTCTAAGCATTAGGCTGCTAGGAAAAACAGGCGGCGTGGGCGATTTCGAACGGGAAGTTTTTCACCGAGCCTTCCTATCCGCAATCAAACATGGTGACAGCCTACCAAACATGGTTCCCTGCTGGCGGGCCGGCTACTGATGTCAAAATTTTTGGGGAAAGCCGCAGCTGAAGCTCTCCAGAGGGACATTTTTGGTCCTGATGTCCATGGAAAATTTAGCCTCTGCCCACCGTCTAACTTCGATATATTCAATTCTCTTAAATTAGTTGAAAGCGATACTTTCGCCAACGTAACGGTGAGCCTTTTCGAGTCAACACTCTGGGAGCACAAGGGTAATGTAGTCAGCAGCATTAGGCTGGATAAAGACTCCATGATCTATTCAGGAAGCCATGAGGGCGCACTCCCAGAAACTTTGACCATACATTCAAAAACCTATTGGCTCACAGTATCTTCACATGAACTTGAAATACAGGACGACGAATTTTGCAAGGTACTTGAGTCTAGGGGTTGCATCCAAGACCATGCAAACCAAGAAGTTTTCTTTATGTTCTTGAGAGCTCACAATATCGTCTTACTCGATCCTCGCAAAAGACTCGAAGCAGAGAATTCGATTAAGTGGCAAGAGCGCGAGCCGGAATACGAAGGCACACCCGTTTCGGATTTATACCCGTTCTACGAATCGATTTCCGTCCACCGCGTGAACTCGAACTCACCGTTAACGGGAAGATCGGTATTCTGGTTCTCTTATTTGATCTCATCATGCTGGAAAAATAACACGCCTTCGCATATACCAGCAGAAGCCATTCAGCACATTGAAGAAATATATAACGAGCACTTGTGGCACTTCCCAATAGACAATGCGCGCGTTGCTATGACAGCAGCTCATTTTAAACATGCATTCATAGACCTTTACCGATGTCTAGAATGGCTATATTCACTACCGCGATGCCTACGCCTAAAAACCGATTTAGGCCTAACCATGAAAGGTGTTGAATTAGCCCGAGTATTCCGAGAAAAACTTGCCTGGAGGCGAGCCGAGCAAGACTCACTCAAACTACTTCTAATCGATGCTGGCCCTGAAAATCTAGATATAACAGAGGTCAACAAATGTTTACTTTCTGCCCTACCTCCTTTCCCAGTAGCCGATCAAGAAGTCGTTGATGGTGCCCCAGAAACCCCACAAAAATGGGCGGAGGCCGCAGCAACAGCTTTATCTAAAAGAATTTATTCCATACGAAACCAGTACGTCCACCAACTAGACTCTTTAGATCATCAAGAAATATCCCGCGAAGCGGAGCCAGCCCTTATTAACGTCTTAGCTCAACTATGCGCAATACTTTACAAAAAATACTCTGCAGAGTTTTGACGTGTATTTAGCATTTCGGCCCCCTATAAAGCAAAAAACACTGATAGTCAGCTGCATACAAACAATCTTCCACTCAATTTCAGCTCACTCTCCAACGCTAATCGAGACGGCACGTATAGCTCTGACTCATCATCGCACGCAGCATTGCCCAATCCAGGTTTACTGGCACATTCGCTGCTCTTACTTGCCTCGGCCCCACCGCCGGCTTGCCTGCCAATACCGTCATAGAGCAATAGGGGGCAGACTACGGTTTGCGGAGAGTTAATCGTTACCTGCATCCTCTGTTCGTACCGCCGCAATTTCAAACCTGAGCAGGCACTAGCAGAAAGTTTTCATAAACGACTCTTGGACATATCGAGGCGCTCGCGCCAACAGATCATCCGCGCAGTCATCGCCCGATGGAAAAGCAAAACCTGACCGTCTCACGGTACAAAAAACAGTACGCTGACGGTACAGTGCCCAGCTTTTACAGATTTCTCTAAATTACGCTTAACCATCTCTAGCACGCTACTTTCAGCTAACTGTACCTACGCTAAGCTACGCCCGACTTCCCTGGGCTTGCAGCGTTTCTAGGCAACTCATAATCCTTTGGTCCACGGTTCAAGTCCGTGTGGGCCCACCAAATAAAAAGCCGCGCAAATGCGCGGCTTTTTGGTTTCTAGGCCTTCGAAAAATCCCACCCAGACTCAAATCACCCCTCCAGCCACAAACCCCACATTCCGCTCCGCCCACGTTGCCAAAAAGTTCTTCAACAACGCCGACTGCGGTGCATTAAATAACGTTGCTGGCGGCCCTTGTTCTTCGATCAGGCCATTGGCGAGAAACACCACCTTGTCTGCCACCTGCGCAGCAAAGCCCATTTCGTGGGTCACTACGACCATGGTCATGCCGTCGTCGGCCAACGTTCTCATCACTTTCAGCACTTCGCCGACCAGTTCGGGGTCGAGGGCGGAGGTGGGTTCGTCGAAGAGCATGATTTTTGGTTCGCGACCGAGGGCGCGGGCGATGGCGACGCGTTGTTGTTGGCCGCCGGAGAGGGTGTTGGGGTAGGCGTCGGCTTTGTGGGCCATGCCGACTTTGTTGAGTACGGCCAGGGCTTTGCTTTTGGCTTCGGCTTTGTTCATTTTGCCGACAAATACCAGGGGCGCCATGACGTTTTCCAGCACGGTTTTGTGGGGCCAGAGGTTGAATTGTTGGAAGACCATGACGACGTTGGCGAGGTCTTTTTGCACGACCCAGTCGGGCAGGCGGGTGAGGTTGCCGGCGGGGTCGGAGCCGTAGCCGATAAGCCGGCCTTGTACTTGTACTTCGCCGCTGTCGTAGCTTTCGAGGAAGTCGATGCAGCGCAGCAGGGTGCTTTTGCCGGAGCCCGAGCCGCCGATGATGCACACCACTTCGCCTTTGCGCACGTCCAGGCTGATGCCTTTGAGTACGGGGTTGTCACCAAAGCGTTTGGTGACGTTGATCAGTTTGATCACGGGTTTGCCGATGTCGTGCATGCAGTGTCCTCAGTTTCCCGGCAGGTAGCGGCGCGTGCGCCGTTCGAGCAGGCGCGCGCTACGGGCGAGCAAAAAGGTGATCAGCCAGTAGGTCAGGCCGAGGAAGAGGTAGGGCTCAATAAAGGTGAAGGTCTCGGTGGACATGCGACTGGCGGCGCTCATCATTTCCGGCACGGTGATGATCGACAAAATGGCCGACTCTTTTACCAGCAGGATGGTTTGGTTGAGGATCGCCGGCAGGATCAGCCCGAGCATTTGCGGCAGTTTCACCTGGCTGAGCACTTGCCAGCGGGAGAAACCGAGGTCGCGCGCGGCTTCGATTTGCCCGGGCGGTACGCCGAGAAAACCGCTGCGGAAAATCTCGGCAAAGTAGGCGGCGCTGTAGAGGCCCAAGCCGCCAATGCCGACCTGCAACGCGCTCAGTTCAATGCCAATAAATGGCCCGCCGTAGAACACCAGGTAGATCTGCACCAGCAAGGGCGTGCCGCGAAATACGGTGAGGTACAGCTGGTAGAACAGGCGCAGCAGCGGATTGTTGATTTGCCCGAGTAGGCAAAGCAGCAGGCCCCAGAGCAGGCCGATCAGTAGCGCGCCGGCGCTGGCCAGCAGGGTAAACAATACGCCGTGCAACAACAGCGGCCCGTAGTCGACGTAGAGGTGCAGGTTCATTGAGCCTCCATCAGCGCGTGCTCAGCCGTTTTTCCAGGTACTTGCCGGCGTACCCGACGCTGAGGGTGAGCGTGAGATAGAGCAAGCCTGCAGCAGTAAAAAACTCCAGTGGCCGGTAGGTGGTGGAGGAGTAGGTGTGGGCGATGCGCATCAGTTCGGTGACGGCGATGGTGGAAATCAGTGAGGAGTTTTTGATGATGTCGATGGTTTCATTGACCAGCGCCGGGATCGTCGCGCGGACCACTTGCGGCAGTTGTACCTGACGCAAGATCTGCCAACGGCTAAGGCCGATATCCCAAGCCGCTTCGGTTTGCCCGCGGGGCAGGGTTTCAAAGCCGCCGCGCAAGATTTCCGCCTGGGAGGCGCCGCTGTTGAGGGCCAGGGCGATGATGGCGGCGAGCAGCGCTGGCAGGTTTATGCCGATCAGCGGCAGCATGAAAAAGATCATCGCCAACTGCACCAGCAACGGCGTGCCACGCAGGGCGCTGATATAAAACGCGGCCACGGCGCGCAGCACGGGGTGGCCAGAAACCCGAGCAATGCCCGCCAGCACGCCGATAACAAAGCCGAGCAGAATCGCCACGGCGGATATCCACGCGGTCATCCACAGGCCGTTAAGCAAGGCGCCGCGGTAGTCGAGCACGACACTCAGGTCGAACATACTCAACTCTCTTTAGCGCCGTGACGCCGTTGCCAGGCCACGGCGCTGACGCAGAGCAGTTCAAACAGCATGGTCGCCCCTACCAGCGCGGTGGTGCCGCTGGGGTCGAAGGGCGGTGAAACTTCCACCACGTCGCCGCCGACGATGTCCAGGTCGGCCAGCGAGCGCATCATTTGCTGCGCTTCAAAGGTGGTGAAGCCGCCGATTTCCGGGGTGCCGGTACCGGGGGCGTACACCGGGTCGAGGCCGTCGACGTCAAAGGTGACGTACACCGGGCTGTCGCCCACCACGCGGTGAATTTCTTCGATCACGGCGGCCAGGCCCAGTTGGTAGAACTCTTCGATGCTGATAACGCGCATGCCGCTGTCGTAGCTGAATTTCCAGATATCGCGGTCGGTGATGCTGCCGCGAATGCCGATCTGGATGGTTTTCAGCGGGTCGATCAGGCCTTCTTCAGCCGCCACCTTGAACGGCGAGCCGTGGTGAAAACGCGAGCCTAGGTAGAAGTCGCCGGTGTCGCAATGGGCGTCGAAATGCACCAGCGCCAGTGGCCCGTTTTTGGCCAGTGCACGCAGCACCGGCAGCGTCACCGAGTGGTCGCCACCCACCGACAGCGGCACGGCGCCCGCAGCACAAATGGGCTCGTAGAACTGCTGGATCGAGTCATGGGCGGCGGTGAGTTCGAACGGGCTTTCCGGCACGGCGTCGCCAACATCTGCCACCCGGCATAGCTCAAACGGGGCGATGCCGGTGGCTTGATTAATGATGCGCATCAGGCTGGATTGGTTACGCACTTCACGCGGACCGTGGCGTGCGCCGGGGCGATTGGTCACCCCGCCGTCGAAGGGAATGCCCACCAGGGCGATATCCACCTCGGCCAGCTCCTGGCTGAATGGGGTGCGCATAAAGGTGGCAATACCGGTGTAACGCGGCTTGGTTTTTGGATCGGCACTCATGGCAAAGCTCCAGCGGTGCGGCGGTGGCTGTTCAACGTGAATGGCTAGGGGGCTGATTAGTTGAGGGGCTCAGGCAGCACGCCTTCGGGCACATCCATGGTGAAACCGAACCACTTCATTTGCAGCTCGGCGAGCTTGCCGCTCTTCTGCATTTTCAGGATGCCGGCATTGAACAACGCCACCAGGCTTGCCGATTCCGGGTCTTTGCGCGCAGCCCAGGCGTAGTAGCTTTTGTCGCCAAACGGCGGCTGCACGATGGCGAACATATCCGGGCGCGACTTCACCACGGAGGACAGGTTGGGCAAGGCTTGCGGCACGATGTCGACGCGGCGCGAGGCCAGGGCGGCATAGGCTTCGTTGTAGTCGGTGAATTCTTTGATATCGGCGACTTTCAGGCCTTTGGGTGCCAGCACGTCCTTCTCAAACTTGCGCACGGCGGTGCCCTGGGCGGAACCGGCTTGCACACCGATGATTTTGCCGGCCATGTCTTCAGGGCTGTTGATGCTGGCGTCCGCTTTGCGTTTGAGAATGGCCACCGAAGCGTCGGAGATAGGGTTGGTGAAGGCGTAAGCATCCAGGCGTTGGCGGGTGATCATCAGCGAGGTGACCACGATGTCGTAACGCTTGGCGTTAAGGCCGGCGAGGATGCTTTGGAAGGGCAGGTCGAGCTGTTTGAGCTGCACACCGGGCAGGTCTTTGAGAATCTCGTCGAGCATGTCTTTGCCGTAGCCGACGATCTTGCCGTCTTCGAGCATTTCAAACGGCGCATAGCGCGCTTCGGTGGCCACGACGATTTCACCGCGGGCTTTGATCTCGTCGAGCAGGTCGGCCTGGGCTTGGCTCGCGGCGAAAAACAGCCCCGCCACGCACAGCAGTTTTTTCAGGTTAATTACGGTTCTGGCTGTCATCGCGAACTCTCCAGTAACTGGCGGCTTGGTTGAAAGGCTCAGGCCATAGTCGTGGAGTGGCTAAGGGCGCAACAAACTGTATCTGCTAATAACCATGCATAAGGTGGGCTAATGCCCCAAGTTGGCGCAGGCGGCGGCAGGCGTGCTAGCGCCGGGCCAGCTCAGACGTGGGCGCCAGGGCATGCGCGGCAACTGGCACGCTGCGTGCTCTAGCCCCTTAGCCGTTGGCCACTCCACCAGGAGCGCCGACCTTTGCCTTAGGAGCACACGTGTCTATTCGCCTCCCGCCCCTTGAAGCGCTGCGCTATTTCGAAGCTGCGGCCAGGCACCTGAGTTTTACCTTGGCCGCCGATGAACTGTGCGTGTCGCAAAGCGCGGTGAGCCAGAAAGTCATCCAGTTGGAAGACCGCCTCGGCTACAAGCTATTTGAGCGGCGCACGCGCCAGCTGGTGCTGACCGAACCTGGTACGCAGCTGTATCCGGCGGTGCATTCGGCACTGGGCTTACTCAGCGAAACCCTGGGCGATATCGACACCCGCAGCCAGCAAATCAAGCTCACCGTGTATTGCATGCCGTCGTTTGCCAATCGCTGGTTAATGCCGCGCTTGCATGATTTTCATAGCAAGCACCCGCACATTGCCTTGCACCTGATTGCCGAATTCGCCGAGCCGAACTTCCACAATGAAATCGTCGATATCGGTATCTGCCATGGCATGGTCGAGCAACCAGCGATGGAGCAGCGTTTGCTGTTTCGTGACTATATCTACCCGGTGGTCAGCCCGGTGCTGCTGGAGCAGGTCGATCTGCGCGAGCCTGGCGACTTGCGCCGTACCGTGCTGCTGCACGACTCCCTGCCCCACGCCAAGCTGGCGACATCCTGGCAGAGCTGGTTGAGTGCACGCGGAGTGCGGCATGTGGACTGCAGCGGCGGCTACCGTTTTAACCAAGCGGACTTGATTGTCGGCGCCGCCTTGAATGCTCGCGGCGTAGCCTTGGGCCGCCACGTACTGGTGGCCGGCGAAGTGGCGCGCGGCCGTTTGATACCGCTGTTTGATGATGTGGTCGAAGACGATGCGGTGTACGCCGTGTTCCTGAAAAAACTGGCCAACCGACCGCAGATAGAAGCTTTCTGCACCTGGCTGCAAGAACAGGCGCTGCTTTTCCAGCAGCAGGAAGGCGTCGAACGCATTATTCGTGCGGCGCCACTTATGCAGGCGCAGAGCGCTTAAACAGCGCGAAGCCGCAACCACTCAGTTCGTCTCGAATACCGCCTCAAACATCGGTCTCAGCAATTTATTGCCCGACTCGCTGAGATGGTCGTCATCAAAGTAGATGGGCAGGCCATTACGCGTAGCGGAACACTTTTGGCCATCGCACAACATCGGCAGCGGATCGAGAATCTTGGCGCCGCTTTGCTTCTTCGCTTTGTCTTGCATCCCCAAAACAAAGGCGTGGCGGCGGTGGTAGTCGTTCAGGGAAACCGTGATCGGCCGCTCTTTTCCCCACATCAAGCCGCGAGCGAGGGTGCCAGGTACGTTAACGCCCATTTCCGCGATGGGTCGCACAATGTAGAGCGGGTGATGCTTGGCAATTTGGCAGGCGGTGGCGACGTAATCTTTTTCCACTTCGCTGAAGTATTCGGAGGTGAAACCGCTGTCGTGCTTGCCGAACAGAAACGCTGGACGTTTGAGTACCGGGTCGGCTTCACCGGGTACGCCGCCAAACAGGTTGCCGGTGGTGCGGGTCAGCAGCACGACGGGCACGCCGGGGTACTCACGCGCCAAGGTCCGGCGAGCACTGCGGTTGAGCTTTTTACAGTCTTCTTTGGCTGCATCAAAGGTCTTCGAATAGCTGATATAGCAGCCTGAGGAGGCACGCAGCAGCACGCCCTGGTCGGCATGCGGCAACGCGGCAGCCAAGCCGGTAACCAGCGCAGCGGCGTGACTGTCGCCAAGCAGGATGGCAGCGATGTTCGGGCCGCCGTATACGCAACTGGCATCGGCCTTTTCGCAGGCGGAACGGCGTTTGTCGTAGTTTTGTTTTTCTGCGGCAACCACAGCCACCGCTTCGGGTACGCGCAGGGGGTAGCCATCGTGTAGGCGGATCAGGCGCGCTGGCAGTATGCAGATAAGCAGAGCAACCACGATAAGCGCCGTCGCGTAAGTCGGTTGCAGGCGGGCGACGCGGCGCCGAGCCAGCACCTCAACCCAGCGATAGGACTGATCGCCAAGCAGTAGCGTCAGCAACAGACCGCCGGCCACCCACAGCGGGTCAGTGAGTTTGTGCACATAGACCAATGCCACCACCAACGGCCAATGCCAGAGGTAAATGGAATATGAGCGCTCCCCTAGCCATTGGGCGATGCGCGAGCCGGTAAACCACGACGCCTGATTAGCCGCGAACAGCACCAGCGCGGTGCCGAGCACCGGAATAAGCGCACGCCAACCTGGCCACTGGCTCTGCGCATCCAGCAACAAACCGGCGCCGATAATCAGAGCAAAACCTGCGCACTCCAACACTGTGCGAACGCGCATCGAAGCACGCATATAAGGCGCGACGAGAAACAGCAAACCGCCAGCGAGCAATTCCCAGGCGCGTGTGGGCAAACCGTAAAACGCAGCGGCGGCGTCGCTAGTGGTTTGCACGATGCACAGGCCAAGCGAGGCGACTAGCAGCAGGGCCAGGGCAATCGCGACATTTCTACGGCCGGGCAGGAATTTCCATAAGGCCATTAGCAGCAGTGGTTGCAGCACGTAGAACTGCCATTCCACCGACAACGACCAGGTGTGCAGCAACCATTTTTCATGGGAGGCCTGGTCGAAATAGCCGGCCTCGCTCAGGTAGGTTTGGTTGGAGACAAACAGCAGGCTCTTGTAGGCATGCTTCGCCGCTGTTTCGTATTCGTCGGGCAGCAACAGAAACCAACCAACCGCCAACAGCGCCAGCACCACCACCATCAATGCCGGAAGAATCCGTCGCGCCCGCGCCAGGTAGAACGACAGGAGCGAGAACCCGCCCGACTCCAGACCGCGCACGATAATGGTGGTCATTAGAAAGCCGGAGATAACAAAGAACACATCAACGCCGATAAAGCCGCCGCCAATACCGCTGATACCAAAGTGGTAGAGCACTACCGCACCAACCGCCCAGGCGCGCAAGCCGTTGATATCGCGGCGAAAACCTTCTAAAGCTTGAGACATCGAAACTATTCCAAAACAACACAGCGGAAACGGCAGAACGCTTCCTCGTTAAAAACAGGATAAAAACCGACTGAATCGTTAGGTGTTCCGACAACAGCAGATCCGCAATGTTTTCACTTTAAAAAGTCATGTGCCCTGCAATGCCCGCCGCTGGGACCAGTGGCCTCGCGCTGGGCCAATCGCTGCCGATACCCAGGTTCAACCCTGCATGGCCGGCGCAGCAAATTTGAACTTCGGCGCCTGACGGCCAGTCGACCCTATGTGAAGGATGAATCTGGAGGTCCGTATGGAGCTTTCCAACATTGCAGCCGCCGTGTCGAATGCGAAAAACGCGCAAACCGCATCAAGCGTATCGATCCTGACGCTGAATAAGGCGCTGGATATCCAGTCAGAGAGCGCGCTGGCGCTGATTCAGGCGATTCCGGATATGTCGTCGCTGGGCAGCAACCCGCCGAATCTGGGCAACGCTATTGACGTAATGGTCTGACAGACAAGTGGCTTGTACCGCCCGACGTCTCCTACACTGGGCAGATAACAAGCCGTACATAACCAGACCCCGCAATTTTTGATCTGCCCACATCGGCAGCATGGAGCGAAGATGACTCAGGAACATGCAAAACCAAGTTGGCATCAGCAAGTGGCCGATGATCTGGTCGACCCGGTGATGAAGGACTTGACCTGGCACGGGCGCACTACCGACTGGTTTTTGCAGGATCTGGTGCGTCTGACCAACGAAACCGAGCTGCAGGTGGGCATCACCCTGTCGACACCAGCCGGGGTCATTACCGGCGTATTGATCAGCGTGGAGCAGTACTTCCGCCTCTTTGGTGAGTCGTTTTCCAGCTCCTGGCCACCGGAAGATGCCGATCGCTTGCGCACGCACTATGCCGAATTGGGTAAGTCGCGCTTGCCGACGTCCGACGGCGAGACCCCTCCACCTGCGCAGTTCCTGCATCTGAAAGACGCCAAGCTAAGCTCGCCAAGTGGGCAGATTCCGGCGACCGAGGGTTTCTTGTGGCGCGGCAGTATTGCCTCGATTTCGGGCTTCTCGCTTGGGCTGTTGGCCGACGCCGTAGAGGATGAAAGCCAAAACTAAGTGCCTGTGCTGCGCGCACCAAGCGACCCCTGGTCTAACGCACGCGCACAGCACAGCCTACGGGAGCAAAAGCCCTGCATAAGCGGGGCTTTTTTATTGGCCGGTTGGGGGCTGTTAACGCTTGGCGATGATGTACACGGCGTGGACGATGCCGGGGATATAGCCACACAAGGTCAGCAGGATGTTCAGCCAGAACGCGCCGCCAAAACCGACTTGCAAGAACACGCCCAGCGGCGGCAGGAGAATGGCGATCAGGATGCGGATCAAGTCCATGAAAGGGGTTCCTTTTCTTTTCGGTTGAAAAAACGTACCCCATAACGGACCCACCCTCCTCCTCCCAGGTTCAACTTAAGTTGATCGTCACTCTTTGTGCGTATGTTTCGCCGCGTACAAACAGAGCATTTCCATGGCGATGGTAGCCCCGGCCAACGCGGTGACTTCGGCATGATCGTAGGGCGGTGCCACTTCTACTACGTCCATGCCCACCAGGTTGATACCGCGTAAACCGCGCAGAATTTCCAACGCTTGATGGCTGCTTAGTCCGCCACACACCGGAGTGCCCGTGCCCGGTGCAAATGCTGGGTCGAGGCAGTCGATATCAAAGGTCAGGTACACCGGGTTGTCGCCGACGCGGGCGCGAATCTGCTCGGCGATCTGCTCCGCGGTATGACGGTGCACATGACGCGCATCCAATACCTGAAAGCCCATGACATCGTCATTGGTGGTGCGCAGGCCGATCTGCACCGAGCGCGCGGGGTCGACCAGGCCTTCGCGGGCGGCGTGATAGAACATGGTGCCGTGGTCAATGCGCTGCACCGCTTCGTCTGGCCAGGTGTCGCTGTGGGCGTCGAAGTGGATCAGTGACAGCGTGCCGTGTTTTTTTGCATGGGCTTTAAGCAGCGGGTAGCTGATGAAGTGATCGCCGCCCAGGGTCAGCATGGCGCAGCCGGCGGCGAGAATGCCGTCGGCATGGGCTTCGATGGCGCCAGGGGTGAGCTGCGGCTGGCCATGATCGAAATCACAGTCGCCGTAGTCGATCACCGCCAACTCATCGAAGGGATCGAACTCCCAAGGAAAGTGCCGGGCCCAGGCCATCTGCGTCGAGGCGGCACGAATTGCCCGTGGGCCAAAGCGGCTGCCGGGGCGGTTGGTGGTGGCGGTGTCGAACGGCACGCCACTGACCACCACATCAACGCCGCGCAAGTCGCGGCTGTAGCGGCGGCGCATAAAGCTGGTGATGCCGCCGTAGGTGGCTTCGGCGGCGGTGCCGTAAAGGCTGTCGCGGGTGATGGCTTGGTCGTTACGTGATGCCTGGTCCATAGCGGTTCTCCTTATTTGTACTGGCTGCGAAAGGCGGTCCACAGGCGGGTGCGTTCGCGTTGTTCGGGCAGGCTTTGCATCTGCTCACTGAACAGATGGGCGCGCACGTCGGCGGGTGGGTAGATATCTGGATCATTGACCACGGCTGGGTCGACCAAGGCAGTTGCCGCGCTATTGGCGTTGGCGAAAAACACACTATTGGTGACTTCGGCGATGGCCTCGGGGCGCAGCATGTAGTTGATAAAGGCCAGCGCCGCTTGCGGGTGCGGGGCATCGACGGGAATGGCCATGGTGTCGAACCACACCAGGGTGCCTTCGCGGGGAATGCGGTAGACCACCTCGAATGGCTGCTTGGCCTCTACTGCACGCGCGGCGGCGGTGGCGGCGTCACCGCTGTAACTCAGGGCCATGCACACCTCGCCCTTGGCCAAGTCGTCGATTTGCCGGCCGGAGGCGACGTAACGCACGTTGGGCTGCAGGGCGGTCAGCAGTTGCTGGACTTCTTTGAGGTCGGCTTTAGCGGTGCTGTAGGGGTCGTGGCCCAAGTAGTTGAGGGCCAGGCTAATCACCTCCTGGGGCGAGTCGAGCACGCCGATGCCGCAGTTTTTTAGCTTGCTGGCGTATTCGGGTTTAAACAGCAGGTCCAGGCTATTGAGCGGCACGTTTTCGCCCAGGCGCTTGCTCACCGCCTCTTTGTTCAGCCCCAGGCCGATGGTGCCCCAGGTGTAGGGCACGCCGTAGCGGTTGCCGGGGTCGGAGGTGGCGAGTTTGCTCAGCAGGTCCGGGTCGAGGTTGCTGTATAACTTGAGGCTGGTAGGGTCGATGGGCTGCACCGCCTTGGCTTTTATCGCGCGTGACAAGCCGCTGGAAGACGGGAATACCAAGTCGTAACCGCTGCCGCCGGTGAGCAATTTGCTGTCCAGGGCTTCGGGGCTGTCAAACACGTCGTACTTGATCTGGATACCGGTCTCGGCCTGAAAACCCTTCAGCGCTTCGGGGCCGATGTACTCCGACCAGTTGTAGATATTCAGGGCTTTTTCTTCGGCCTGGGCCTGCAGATGCAGGGGCAACGTGACGGCCAGCAGCACAGCGCACGCGGCGATTCGCATGATGGGTGATCTCCTCTGGCAGTTAACGGTTACCGCGCCCCTCACATGGCCATTCGCGATGGCAGGGGGCTCTGGATGGCCTGATACTGCGCCGCGCTTTGCGTTGAATAAATGCAAAGTGATATACCTTGGCATCGCCTTTCATCAATGTTTGGACCTGCCATGCTCAGCCAAGTACGTGACCTCGATCTGCAACTGCTGCGGCTGTTTATCAGCGTGGTGGAGAACGGCGGCTTTAGCGCCGCCCAGGGCGAGCTGGGCATCGGCCAGTCGACCATCAGCACGCAAATGGCCAAGCTGGAAACCCGCCTGGGCTTTCGCTTGTGCGAGCGCGGCAAAGCCGGTTTTCGCCTGACGCCCAAGGGCGAAGAAGTGCTGGTTGCCACGCGCAAATTGCTCACCGCCATCGAGGTGTTCAAGGGCGAAGCCCAGGGCATGGCCGACAAGCTGTTAGGCGAGCTACGCATCGGCCTTTCAGAAGGCTTGGATGGGCAGATTCTTGAGCGCGTCGGCAGTGCTATTCGCCTGTTTCGCCAACGCAATCAGGCGGTGCAAATCGACGTGATGAGCGCCACACCGGCCGAGCTGGAGCGCCGTCTCTTGCACGACCAATTGCACTTGGCCATTGGCTATTTTTCCGGTGCTCAGCTCGCCATTGAACACCAGTTACTGTTTAGCGAAGAGCAGGCATTGTATTGCGCCACTGGGCACCCGCTATTCAGCCGCAAAACCCTAAGCCTGGCCGATCTGCATGACCAAGATGGCGTGCATCACCCCTACCGTTTTCTGCAGTTGGACGAGCCCTGGCAGTCGGCCAATAGCAGCGCGCGCAGTGAACAGGTTGAAGGCTCGTTGGTCTTTGTATTGTCTGGCGCCCATCTGGCCTATCTGCCCACCCATATCGCTGCGCCGTGGGTACGGGCCAAGCGTCTGCGGGCCGTATTGCCAGAGCAGCTGGGCTTTAGCGTGCAGTTTCACCTTGGCAGCCATCGTGGCCGGCAACCCAGTGAGGCCCAGCAAGCATTTGTGCAGGATTTGTTTAGCGCCTTTATCCAGCAATAACGCTCTGGGCCGGGCGATTGCGCACAGGCTTACTATAGTTTCCTGCTCACGCTTTCTAACATCGACCTTTCCCCACCGTTCAAGGAGTCTGTATGAGCAAGGTTCACCGCGTCGCCGTATTGGTTGGCAGCCTGCGTAAAGCCTCGATCAACCGTAAGCTGGCCTTGGCCCTCGCTGAGTTGGCGCCGCCCTCGCTGCAGTTGGAGATTGTCGAAATTGGCGACCTGCCGCTGTACAACGAAGACATCGACGTCAGCCCAGCGCCCGCCGCCTACACTGCGTTTCGCGACAAGGTAAAAGCTGCCGAGGCGCTGCTATTTATTACCCCGGAATACAACCGCTCGGTGCCAGCGCCGCTGAAGAACGCCATCGATGTCGGCTCACGGCCGTATGGCCAAAGTGTGTTCAGCGGCAAAGCGGGCGCAGTAGTCAGCGCCTCCCCGGGCGCCATCGGCGGCTTTGGCGCCAACCATCACTTACGCCAGTCCATGGTCTTTCTTGACGTGCATATGCTGCAGCAGCCGGAAGCCTACCTGGGTGGCGCCGGCAGTTTCTTCGCTGAAGACGGCACCTTGAGCGATAGCATCAAACCGTTTCTGCAGAAGTTCATCGACACCTATGCGCAGTGGGTAGCGCTACATAGCAAAGGCTAACCAGGCGGGCTGGGTTTCGGCACGATCGGTTCGTCGGTGGTGCTGATCCTCTTTGCGCTAGGCGCGGCGGCAACGGTGCATAAAAACGCCGCAACAACCAGGGCGCAATTGAGGCGGCCAGCCTGAGCTGCAGGCATAAAAAAACACCGGCGCCAGGCCGGTGTTTTTTTATGCGCGGTAAAGCGCGAAAACTCGTACGGGAAAAAAATCCCGAAAAAAGAAAACCCCGCCGAAGCGGGGCTTTGCAGACTGTGTCCTGACATCCGTAATCGACCATCTTCCTGATGGAAATCCAGCGTGTCCTTGTAGGTTCCTAGGCGCTTCCTGCGCAACGTCCATGGGCAGCAGAGTAGCGACGAGCGGAGTTTGGCGATAGCGCCAATTGCCAGCACGCTTTGTAAGCTTTGGCTTACACATGTTTAAACCATGCCTTAGTCCGGGTTTATTTTGTGAACTGGGTCTTGTTAGACTCGGATCGTCCTACAAAACAACAAAACCAAAAACACCGACCGAGCAGTTCCCTGGGGTTTGTCTCATGCGCGCAGTAGCAGTTGCCCTTGTTGGTTTAACGTTTTGCGCTTGTTCTTACGCGGTTGCCGGCGGGCAAAATCAGCTTTCTGATCCGAAGGTCGCCGTTGACCAATTCTTTTGGCAACAGCTCTACGCCAAAGGCGGCACCACGCTGTATTGCGCCAAGCCATTCACCGGCGAACGCGGCCAAGTAACCGCCAGCCTGGTATACGGCGCTAAGCAGATTAAGTCGGCGTTGCGCTGTGTGACCGACGGCCAATGCGCTGAAACCAACCCACAATTTCCCTACATGTTGAGCGACCTGCACAACATGTATCCGGCGCTCAGCCTGGTGGAATTAGCCCGGCGCAATTCTCAGTTCGGTGAGCTGGGCGAAGGGGTGTCGAGCAAGTTCAGCGATATTGGCTGCCAGCTCAAAGCCAGCTTTCAACTGATTGAGCCGCCGGACAGCGCCAAGGGCAATGTCGCCCGCGCCATTTTCTATATGCGCAGCGAATACGGCCTACCTATTGTCGGCCAACTGCAAATGTACAAACGCTGGAACCAGATTGACCCGCCAGATGCCGAGGAAAAGGCTCGCAACGACCAGATCGAAGCGCTCCAAGGCACCCGCAATCGCTACATTGATGCGCCAGCGGCGGCGGATCAGTTAACCCAGGAATAACGTCTGAAAAGTAGCCACCAAGGGCACACCGCGTTAAGGCCTACACGGCGCCACGATCTGAATTCTGGATTCCCGCCTACGCGGGAATGACGGATATCGTCCGAGCGCTCACCGTCGTCCCCGCGCAGGCGGGGACCCAGGTGCAGGAGTGGCGCAAACCGCTTGGTGCGCAAGGCACAACTTACCGGGCATCCGCATCGTTGCCCAATAAAAAGCCCCGCAATTGCGGGGCTTTTTGTTAGCGCTTTGCCGTTATCAGAACTGCGCAGCATCCAGCAGGTACAGCGATTCGCTACCCGCTTTAACCGACGCCGTCAGCGAGTGAATACGCGGCAGCAGACGGGCGAAGTAGAAACGCGCAGTGCCCAGCTTGCTGGCGTAGAACTCGTCCTGGCCTTCTTTGCCCAGTGCGGCACGGGCCATCAGTGCCCACATGTAGGCATAGGCGGTGTAGCCAAACACGTGCAGGTATTCCACCGAGGCCGCACCGATTTCATTCGGATTGCCTTTGGCGCTTTCCAGCAGCCAGGCGGTCAGGTCGTCAAGGTTGGCGACGGCAGCTTTCAACGGTTCAACAAACTCAGCCAGCGAGGCATCGGCGCTGCCAGTGAAGGCTTTGATTTCATCGGCGAAGTGTTTGTAGAACGCACCGCCGCTGCCGACGATTTTGCGCCCTACCAAGTCCAGCGCCTGAATGCCGTTGGTGCCTTCGTAGATCTGGGTAATGCGCACGTCACGCACCAGTTGCTCTTGGCCCCATTCGCGGATAAAGCCATGGCCACCGAAAATCTGCTGGCCATGCACAGTGGTTTCCAGACCGAGGTCGGTAAGGAAGGCTTTGGCCACAGGCGTCAACAACGCCACTAGCTCATCGGCGCGCTTACGCGTGGTGGTGTCTTCGCTGAACTTGGCGGTGTCGAGCTGCATGGCGACGTAGCTGGAGAACGCGCGACCGCCTTCGTTAAGGGCTTTCATGGTCAACAGCATGCGACGCACATCGGGATGCACGATGATCGGGTCGGCCACTTTGTCTTTGGCGACCGGGCCGGTCGGCGCACGGCTTTGCAGACGGTCACGGGCGTATTCGATAGCGCTCTGATAGGAACGTTCGCCAGCGGCCAAGCCCTGAATGCCAACGCCCAAACGCTCGTAGTTCATCATGGTGAACATCGCCGCCAGGCCGCGGTTCGGGCCGTCGATGATGTAGCCGGTGGCGCCGTCGAAGTTCATCACGCAGGTAGCCGAACCCTGGATGCCCATCTTGTGCTCGATTGAACCGCAGCTCAGGGTGTTGCGCTCGCCCAGGCTGCCGTCGGCATTGACCATAAACTTCGGCACGAGAAACAGCGAAATACCTTTCGAGCCCGCTGGCGCGTCCGGCAGCTTGGCCAGCACCAGGTGAATGATGTTTTCGGTCAGGTCGTGCTCGCCGCCGGTGATAAAGATTTTCGTGCCGGTGACTTTAAACGAGCCATCTGCCTGCGGCTCGGCCTTGGTGCGGATAATGCCCAGGTCGGTGCCCGAGTGCGGCTCGGTCAGGCACATCGAGCCTGCCCAAACGCCGGCATACATATTCGGCAGGTAGGTCTCTTTCAGCTCTTCGCTGGCGTGGGCGTTGATCGACAAGCAAGCGCCTGCCGTCAGCATCGGGTACAGGCCAAACGACAAGTTGGCGGCGTTGAGCATTTCCTCAACTTGCGCGCCGAGCACTTTCGGCATGCCCATGCCGCCGTAGGCCGGGTCGCCACCAACGCCCACCCAGCCGCCTTCGCCGTAAATTTTGTAGGCTTCAGGGAAACCGGCCGGGGTGCTGACCACGGTGTTATTCCAGCGGCAGCCTTCTTCATCACCGCTACGGTTTAGCGGGGCGATGGTTTTGGCAGTGACCTTGCCAGCTTCTTCGAGGATCGCCTCGGCGGTGTCGGCATCGACGATTTCCGCCAATGCAGGCAGTTGCTGCCAGAGCTTGGAAACCTCAAACACTTCATTGAGGACAAAACGCATATCGCGCAGGGGTGCTTTGTAGTCGGCCATGTGACGATCCTCGAACGATCTAACAGTGCGGCCCTTGGGCCGGGATGACGCAGGCTTCGGAGTTTACCCGAACAACTTTTCAGACACATAGGGTCATGGTGAGACCGATAAGTCACGCATCAGTCACAACGATGAACACGGTCAGTTCCCTCTCCCGCTTGCGGGAGAGGGCTAGGGTGAGGGTGCTTTTGCTTGTAAAAATTGGAGCGGCCCACCCCTCTCCCCCAACCCCTCTCCCGTAAACGGGCGAGGGGAGCTCTAGCACCTTCAGCTCCAAGCCCGTTGATCGCCCCCATAAACAAACAAGCCCGCTTGAAAGCGGGCTTGTTTGTTTCACTGCAACCTTAGCTGCCGAACTGCTCGGCCGGCAGACGCATCAGGCTTTCGCTGCCGGCCTCCACACCCGCACGGTGCACCAAGGTGCGCGGCAGCAGACGTTTGAAGTAGAAGTCGGAGGTCGCCAGTTTGGCTTTGTAGAACTCGGCATCGCCGCTGCCGGCGTCGAGTTTTTCCTGAGCCACCACAGCCATACGCAGCCAGAAGTAGGCGAGCACGATGTAGCCGGAGAACATCAGGTAGTCGGTGGCCGCAGCGCCTACTTCATCGGGGTTTTTCATCGCTGCCATGCCGACTTTGGTGGTCAGTTCGCCCCAGTCTTTGTTCAACGCCGCGAGCTGGCCGAACTGCGCTTGCAGCTGCGGGTGGGCAGCGTTGGCTTCGCAGAACTTGTGCACCAGCTTGGTAAAGCCGCGCAGCAGTTTGCCTTGGCTGCCGAGCACCTTGCGGCCGAGCAAGTCGAGGGCCTGAATGCCGTTGGTGCCTTCGTATAGCAGGGCGATACGGCAGTCACGTACCAGCTGTTCCATGCCCCATTCGCGGATAAAGCCATGGCCGCCGAACACCTGCATACCGTGGTTGGTTACCTCAAGACCGGTCTCGGTCATAAAGGCTTTGCAGATCGGCGTGAGGAAGGCCAGCAGGTCTTCGGCTTGCTGCCGTTGTTCGGCGCTTTCGGCATGCAACTCATCAAGCAGCTGCGCACAGAAGTAGGCCAGGGCGCGGTTGCCTTCGTTAAAGGCTTTCATGGTCAGCAGCATGCGCCGCACGTCGGGGTGGACGATGATCGGATCGGCGGATTTCTCCGGGGCTTTGGCGCCAGTCAGCGAGCGCATTTGCAGACGCTCAGTGGCGTATTTCAACGCGCCTTGGTAGCTGGTTTCACCCAAGCACAAGCCCTGCATACCAGTGCCCAAGCGTGCATGGTTCATCATGGTGAACATGCAGTTGAGGCCTTTGTTCAGCTCACCGATCAGGAAGCCCTTGGCGTTATCAAAGTTGATCACGCAGGTGGCTGAGCCTTTGATGCCCATTTTGTGTTCGATAGAGCCGCAGCTCACCGCGTTACGCTCGCCGGCTTCACCGTCGGCGCCCGGCAGAAACTTGGGCACGATAAACAGCGAGATGCCTTTGGTGCCAGCGGGCGCATCCGGCAATTTGGCCAGCACCAGGTGGACGATGTTGTTGCTCATATCGTGCTCACCGGAGGAGATAAAAATCTTGCTGCCGGTGAGTACGTAGCTGCCGTCGGCCTGGGGCACGGCGCGGGTTTTGATCAGGCCCAGGTCGGTGCCGCAGTGGGCTTCGGTCAGGCACATGGTGCCGGTCCAGCTGGCGGCGGTCATACGGGTCAGGTAGGCCTGCTTTTGCTCTTCGGTGCCGTGGGCGTAGATGGCGGCCATGGCGCCTTGGGTCAGGCCTGGGTACATGCCCCAGGCGTAGTTGCTGGAGCCGATCATTTCGCTGAACAGCAGGCCCAGGGAGTGCGGCAGGCCTTGGCCGCCGTAAGTGGGGTCGACCGACAGGCTCATCCAGCCGCCTTCAGCGAATTGTTCGAAGGCTTCTTTAAAGCCCTTGGGGGTGGTCACCACACCATTGTCGAATTGGCATTCCTCTTCGTCGCCGGAACGGTTCAGCGGTGCGATCACTTGCTCGCAGAACTTCGCCCCTTCTTCAAGGATGGCATTGACCATGTCCGGCGAGGCGTCGGTTGCGCCCATGGCCGCGTAGCCGGCGTGGAAGTCGAACACTTCGTCGACCAGAAAGCGCATGTCGCGCAGGGGAGCCTTGTATTCGGGCATGGAGATTCTCCTTGGCAGGGACGCGGTAAGCGTCTTCGAGGCCGACACGCTACTGCCGGCCCGCTGCCTGGGACAATCACCGTGCGCGCGCTGAATGCGCGCCTATAAGCGCAGCGGCCGCGCGAGCCGAGGCTATTGCGCGGGAGTGGCGACGCGAACCGCGCCACGGCGGTTCTGGCCATGCTGAACCACGCAGTTGCGCCCCGCCGCCTTGGCCGCGTACAGCGCACGGTCGGCGGCCTTGATCACCTCTTCCGGGGTGCGTTGGTCGTTTTCTTTTTCTGCCACACCGATGCTGACCGTGACCGTCACGCTGGTAGCCGCGGCCGCACCACGACGCTGTTTGCCTTTGTTGTCGTTTTGCGGGCGATTGCCTTTGTCGCGCAGCTGGATCACATAGCTTTCCACTGCCTGACGTACCACTTCCAAGTGCGGCTTGCATTCTTCCAGCGTCTTGCCGGAAAACACCAAGGTGAACTCCTCACCGCCATAGCGGTAGGCCTTGCCGCCACCGCCGATCTTGCGCAGTTGGTTGGCGACCACACGCAGCACTTGGTCACCAACATCGTGGCCGTGGGTGTCGTTAAATTTCTTGAAGTGGTCAACATCGGCCATGGCGATCACATAGTTGCGCCCCAGGCGCGGCAGGCGTTCGTTCAACGAGCGGCGGCCGGGCAAGCCGGTCAGCTCATCACGAAAGGCCATTTGATAAGCCTCGTGCGCCACGGCTACGGCCAGAATCAGCATGACTTGGCTGCTCATTACATTGAGGCCGTGGGGCAACAGAAAGGTTTTCGGCAGCATCCAGAACAAACCGATCAGCCCGACAATCTGCGCGGCATGCAGCGGCCGAGGCTTGCGGATGTATTGGGCGACAAGACCGATAAACGCCAACAGAAAAATCGGGTAGGCCAGTTGCACCATGCTCATCCATTCGCCATGCAACGACGGCCAACGGATTTGCGCCAACCACTCCAGCATGCCCTGTGGATAACGCTGCGCCAGGCCCAATGCCACGGCGCCAATGGCCAACAGCACAGCGGCACGGGCCACCAGATCGCGGACCAGATGGGTGCGCTCCTGCCAACCGGCGTAGATGCCGTAGAGCAGCGGCAGCAACAGGCTGCACAGGTGGAACACCAGGGCCGCATCATCGCGGGCTTTGCCAGTGTTACGGAAATAGTCAGCCTGGGTGTCGAGCACAAAGTAGGCGCAATACACCACCACCAGCAGAAACAGCTCGCGCTGGCGGGAATAGATCAGACAAAACGCGCCGCCAAGGCTGAGCAACAGCGTAGGCAGCACGTTAAATAGGGAGGTAAAGAATTCGTTGAGCAGCGTCAGGCTGGCAGCCGCCATCCCTGCAACCAGCAACAGCAATGAGGGAAGGAAATGGCTGAGACGAACTGCTTTTAAGCGATCCACGGCTTTGATCCACCGGTCGCCAGACATAGGCGACAAACCGCTGGCATTTTGCCTACTTCTAACGCGTTCGGCACCCGTTCGTATCGAGTTTGTGCGCCGCGTGAGGTTTTGCCCTTACGCGCCGCGCTCACAACCCTGCAAGAGCGATCGTGCAGTGGTCCGTAGGGTGTGCCGGTCCGCGCACGGTGTGCGCCCCCCCCCACAGACGTGTTGCAAACACCCATAAAAAAACCGCCCGCCGGTGAGGGCGAGCGGTTCTTTTCAAGCGGTGTAGCCGTTACAACTTAGTAGCCCAGGGCGAAATCTTCTTCGGCCAGGTCCATCAAGTTGCCAGCGCCAGACAGCATGGTTTCTACGTGCGCACGGGTACGCGGCAGAATGCGCTGGAAGTAGAAACGTGCGGTTTGCAGCTTGGCCTTGTAGAAGGCTTCTTCATTGGTGCCAGCAGCCAGCTTTTCGGCCGCCAGGCGCGCCATATCGGCCCAGAAATAAGCCAGGCAGGCGTAGCCGGAATACATCACGTAGTCCACCGACGCAGCGCCGACTTCTTCGCGATCCTTCATGGCCGCCATACCAATTTTCATGGTCAGCTCGCCCCACTCTTTGTTCAATTTAGCCAGCGGGCCGGTGAACTCGGCGATCGCCTCGTTACCTTCGTTAGCCTGAACAAATTTGTGCACGATCTTGGTGAAACCTTTGAGGGCTTCGCCTTGGGTTTGCAGAACTTTACGACCCAGCAGGTCGAGCGCCTGAATACCGGTGGTGCCTTCGTACAGCATGGAAATGCGGCTGTCGCGAACGTTTTGCTCCATGCCCCACTCGGCGATAAAGCCGTGGCCGCCGTAAATTTGCACGCCGTGGTTGGCAGCTTCAAAGCCGACTTCGGTCATAAACGCTTTGGCGATTGGCGTGAGGAAGGCCAGCAGAGCGTCGGCTTTCTTCTTGGCTTCTTCGTCTTGGCTGTACTTGACGATGTCCACTTGCTGGGCGGTGAAGTAGACCATTGCGCGGTTGCCTTCGGCGAACGCTTTCATGGTCAGCAGCATGCGGCGTACGTCAGGGTGCACGATGATCGGGTCAGCGGCTTTGTCCGGCGCTTTCGGGCCAGTCAGCGAGCGCATTTGCAGACGTTCACGGGCGTATTTCAGACCACCTTGGAAACCGATTTCAGCGTGGGCCAGGCCTTGCAGCGCGGTACCCAGGCGAGCGGTGTTCATAAAGGTGAACATGCAGTTCAGGCCTTTGTTGGCTGGGCCGATCAGGAAACCGGTGGCGCCATCAAAGTTCATTACGCAGGTAGCGTTACCGTGGATGCCCATTTTGTGCTCGATCGAGCCACAGGAAACGGCGTTACGGTTACCCACGCCGCCGTCTGCGCTTGGCAGGAACTTCGGCACGATAAACAGCGAAATACCTTTGGTGCCCTGCGGGGCGTCCGGCAGGCGAGCGAGAACGATATGGACGATGTTATCGGCCATGTCGTGTTCGCCAGCGGAGATGAAGATTTTGGTGCCGGATACTTTGTACGAGCCGTCCGCTTGCGGTTCAGCTTTGGTACGCAGCATGCCCAGATCGGTACCGCAGTGCGGTTCGGTCAGGCACATGGTGCCGGTCCACTCGCCGGAGACCAGCTTGGTCAGGTAAGTGTGCTGTTGCTCAGGAGTGCCGTGCTCAGAGATGGTGTTCATGGCACCGTGCGACAGGCCTGGGTACATGCCCCACGACCAGTTCGAGCTGCCGACCATTTCGCTGAGCACCAGGCCCAGCGATTCAGGCAGGCCTTGACCACCGTGTTCGACGTCGTGGGACAGGCTCGGCCAGCCGCCTTCAACGTATTGTTTGTAGGCTTCTTTAAAGCCAGTCGGAGTTTTAACGCCGGACTCGCTCCAGGTGCAGCCTTCCAGGTCGCCAACGCGGCTCAGAGGTGACAGCACTTGCTCACAAAACTTGGCGCCTTCCTCAAGGATGGCATCAACCATGTCAGGGGTAGCGTCAGCACAAGCTGGCAGGCTCTGATAGTGCGCTTCGTAGCCGAGCAATTCGTCACGTACAAAACGAATATCACGCAAGGGGGCCTTGTAATCAGGCATAGCGGTAACCTCTACGATGGGTCCTAGTTGGGTGACCGGCTTGGCGGTCTGGTGCGAGATCTCTCTCGATTGCCCGGCGGCTAGGATTCAGCCCAGCAATCAAACAGGCGTTTGAAACATACGTTTACGCCCACACCTTGTCAAGCATCGCCCTACAGCGCTTTACGCGATTGCCACTAGCTGCGGCGTGGTATCGAGGGGCGATGCAATAGATTGATACACCTCAAGTGAAGCTGATGTGCTGGCGTTTTGTGCGTTATCGGTGCTGGCCGAATCGCCAGCGGCAGAATCGGCTTGGGTTTTCTCCTGCTGCTTGTTCTGGGCTTGCTCAGCGGCATCAGCGCGGCGCTGTTGCGCCAGTTCGGCACGCGCGGCAGAGGCCAAGCCTTGCGCCTGCGCGGCGACACGCAGGTCTTGAGCAGATGGGTCAGCCGGCGCCAACGCGGCGCGCATCACCACTTCCATTTTGCTGATGGTTGCCGCCGGATCATTGGGCACCGCACTGACATCAATGCCCACCTCGCCACCCACGGCATAGGATTTTCCATCCGGCCCGCGCTGCATGGTGAAACTCGGCGACCCGGCATAGGCTCCGCCAACAGAAGCATGCGCCTGTTCATGGGACCGCACGTCAGCATCGCGGCTGGATAATTCGGCAATAGCCTGGCGATCAAGCTGCTGCTGTTGTGGGTTGGCTTCCTCGGCCTTACTGGTCGTTTTCGACGGGTCAGCGTTTTGCGCCGCAGCGTCTTTATCTGCCGCAGCCAAACGCGTGCCGTCGGCCGACAAGGTGACCGTGGTATCTGGCGATGCCGTTAGGGAAGAAGAGGAAGCATCAGCAGCGCTGACCTTAGGCGTGCGCAATTGCGCTGGCAGCGACGCCTGCGTAGATGAGGACTGAACCGCAGTACTGCCGATTTGCATGGGCACCTCTGCGCGCCCGGGATAGAACTGGCCCGGTCACTTCAACCGGGCAGGCGCACTGCGTAACTCAGGCGCGGATATCAATCAAGGTGCCGAGCACCTCGTCGCTGGTTTCAATTACCTTCGCACCGGCCTGTGCTTCGGTTTTACCGACGCTCAGTTGCACCAGATTGTCCGCCGTATCGGCGGCGTCTGAGTTGCGCGTCACCGTATTGCTTGCGATATCGGATGCCGCCTGTTCGATCCGGCGCTGGCCGGATTGCACGGTGCTTAACCCGGAGCTGAATGCACTACCCGAGATTTCCATCGCCAACCTCACACAGAGAAATTACTGACGCCAATTTAAGCAGATCGCGCTCAAAAAACGTACAAACAAAAGGCTATCGGTTTGCCACTGTTTATAGCGCTAAACGCGCCACGTGCAGATGATCAGCGACGCTTTCGGCACTGGCATCGGCCAAGCGCGGCACCTGGCCGAGGCAAGGCGCAGCCAATAACGCCGTGAGCGTGGCGAGGTTATCGTCCAGACGCGAGGTAGCTGGGTCGACGATATTGGCTACCCAACCAGCCAAACGCAGGCCGTCGCAGGCAATGGCTTCGGCAGTCAGCACCGCGTGGTTAATACAGCCCAAGCGCACGCCGACCACCAGGATCACCGGCAAACCAAGGGCCACAGGCAGATCCGATAGATAACCGCCGTCGCCCAACGGCACGCGCCAACCGCCCGCACCCTCCACGACGGTGAAATCCGCGCCATGGTTAAGCACATGGCGCACCGGCGCCAGCAAAACCGCAGCGCTTAACTCAACCCCCGCCTCGCGCGCCGCCAAATGCGGCGCAATCGCCGGGGCGAAGGCAAAAGGGTTGACCTGGTCATAACTCAGCGCTAACGAACACTGCGCCAGCAGCGCCATGGCATCGCTGTTACGTAACCCGTCTGCAGTGGCCTCGCTACCCGAGGCCACCGGCTTGCACGCCGCCGTACTTAGCCCTTGGCGGCGCGCAGCGCAGAGCAGGCCGGCGGCGATGGTGGTTTTGCCGACTTCGGTATCGGTGCCGGCAATAAAAAATGCAGCAGTCATATCAACCTTCTTTTCGCAGCACGGCGTACAGCACTTGGTAGGTCGCTGGCAGCCCCTGGGGCTGACGGAAGCGCTCGTAGGCGTCGATCAACGCCAGGATGCGCGCACGGCCCGTCAGACCACCGGGTCGGCCGGGGTTAATGTTGTGGGCGCCAAGGGCTTTGAGTTCATGGGTCAGGCTGCGCACGTCGGGGTAATGCAGCACATGGGGCTGAACGTTCAGACTGAGGAGATGCAAACCACTGTCGGCGCATAGCTGTTGGTAGTCGCTGAACTGACGGAAGCGGTTGACGTGCACATGGCCATCCACGGCCTGCCAGCTGTCGCGCAGCTCTTGCAGGGTGCCGACGCACAGGCTGCTAAACGCCAGCACGCCGCCGGGGCGCAGCACGCGTTTGCCTTCGCTCAGCACCGCGGTGAAGTCGCCACACCACTGCACCGCCAAGCTGGAAAACAATAAGTCACGACTGCTATCGCGTAGCGGCAGGCGCTCGGCGTCGCCGGCAATAAAATGCGTGGCGCCGCCCAACGGTTGCGCGTGAGCCAGCATGCCTTCGGCGATATCCAGGGCAATGCCCGGCGCCGAGGCGAAACGCTGGCCAAGGGCGCGGGTGAAATAGCCGGTGCCACAGCCGATATCCAGCCAGTCAGCCGGGCTCAGCGCGGCCGGCAATTGGTCGAGCAGATGGTTGCCGACCGCGCGTTGCAACTCCGCCACGCTGTCGTAGCTGGCGGCAGCTCGGGAAAAGGACGCGGCGACCTGACGTTTATCCGGCAGAGCGCTATCAGAAATGTCAGTCATCGCCCGACTCATGCAAAAACGCCTGGATTGCCGCCGCCACTTCGTGTGGGCGTTCCAACACAAAGGCGTGACTGGCCTGTTCAATCAGGCCCACTTCTACATCCGCTAACAGTTCCAGCAAGGCACCAGCGGCCTCAGCGGGAACCAACGCATCAGCGCCAGCAAAGAGATGCAGCTGCGGACCGGCAAACGCCTGCAATGCGGCGCGGGTATCGAGGGCGGCCAGCACATGCAGACCGTGCAGCAGCTCTGCTGGGGAGGTGCTCGGCGCGCCGGCTGCCAACGCGCGCGACACGCTGCGCGCTTCTTCGGCGCCTTGGGCACAGAGCAGGCTGAAGCGCTTGAGGGTGGCGGCGGCGTTTGCTTCACAGCCTTGTAGAAAGGCGCTGAAGTCTTCGGCCGGCATCGCCTGCGGCCACCATTGGCTGGCGACGAAGTTGCTGTTGCTGGCCAACGTCAGCAGCCCGCAGCAACGCTCGCCGCGCCGCGCCGCCAGCTCGCTGGCCAACATGCCGCCCAGCGACCAGCCGCCCAGCCAGCAATCGTCTGGTAGCGTGGCATCCAATTCATCCAGCCAGTCGCCAGGCTCGCTAGAGCCCAATGTCGGCAACGCTTCGATGTGTACGTGCAAGCGCTCATCCAAACCTTTCAAGGCCGCCGCCAACGGCTCCAGTGGCGCGCTACCCAGGCCCCAACCTGGCAGCAAAACGAGTCGGTTACGCATCCACGGCACCTAACAACGCCCAGCAATCGGCCAGGCCATTTAACAACTGGTGCACCTGCGCCTCGCTATGCGCCGCCGACAACGTCACCCGCAATCGCGCGCTGCCCGCCGGAACAGTGGGCGGGCGAATGGCGGTCACCATCAACCCACGCTCACGCAGCATCTGCGACAGGCGCACGGCACGGCCGGCATCGCCGATCACAATGGGTTGAATCGGGGTAAAGCTGTCCATCAGCTCCAGGCCGATATCCAGCGCGCCTTTGCGGAACTGGGCGATCAAGCTATTCAAGTGCTCACGGCGCCAGTGCTCAGTACGCAGCAGTTGCAGGCTTTTCAGCGTGGCGCAGGCCAGCGCCGGCGGCTGGCTGGTGGTGTAGATATAGGGACGGGCGAACTGCACCAGGGTTTCGATCAGCTCTTCGCTACCGGCAACAAAAGCGCCGGCCGTGCCAAATGCTTTGCCCAGGGTGCCGACCAACACCGGCACATCTTCCATACTCAAACCGTAGTGCTCGACGATACCGGCGCCATTGGCGCCCAGCGGGCCAAAGCCGTGGGCGTCGTCGACCATTAGCCAGGCGCCGGCGGTTTTGCACGTGGCGGCGAGGGTCGGCAGGTCGGCGAGGTCGCCGTCCATGCTAAACACCCCATCCGTCACCACCAAGGTATCGCCCTCTGCCTTGGCGATACGCAGGCACAAGCTGTCGGCGTCGTTGTGCAGGTAGCGGGAAAAGCGCGCGCCGCTGAGCAAGCCGGCATCCAATAAAGACGCGTGGTTCAGCCGATCTTCCAGCACCGTATCGCCCTGCCCCACCAGTGCGGTGACGGCGCCGAGGTTGGCCATATAGCCGGTGGAAAACAGCAGCGCACGCGGCCGGCCGGTGAGCGCGGCCAGGGCTTCTTCCAACTCGTGGTGCGGGGTGCTGTGGCCGATCACCAAATGCGACGCCCCGCCACCGACGCCCCAGCGTTCGGCACCGGCTTGCCAGGCGGCGATTACCTCAGGGTGATTGGCCAGGCCCAGGTAGTCGTTATTGCAGAACGCCAATAGCGGCTGGCCGTCGACCACCACCTGCGGGCCTTGCGGGGTTTCCAGCAACGGGCGATGGCGGTAGAGGTTGTCGGCACGGCGCGCGGCCAGGCGGGAGGAGAGATCGAAACTCATGGGCAGGCATCTTTGCATGCCACCACCGCCCCCGCAGGGGCAGGTGGCGGCGGGTGAATCGAGGGTCAGGCTGAGGCTGCGTCGTAGAACAGCTCGCCGTTTTTCTGCTCAATTAGCGCCTGTTCGATAGCGGCTTGGTGCACTTCGTCCGCGTGTTCTTCGCGCTCTTCCGGTTTGATGCCCAGACGGCTGAACAGCAGCATGTCCTTGTCCGCTTGCGGGTTGGCGGTGGTCAGCAGTTTTTCGCCGTAGAAAATCGAGTTGGCGCCGGCAAAAAACGCCAGGGCTTGCATCTGCTCGTTCATGGCTTCACGGCCAGCGGACAAACGCACGTGGGATTTGGGCATCAAGATGCGCGCTACGGCCAGCATACGGATAAAGTCGAACGGGTCGACGTCGTCGGCATTCTCCAACGGCGTGCCCTGCACTTTCACCAGCATATTGATCGGCACCGATTCCGGGTGCTCAGGCAGGTTGGCCAGTTGAATCAGCAAACCGGCGCGGTCGTCCAGCGACTCGCCCATGCCGAGGATACCGCCGGAGCAGATCTTCATGCCGGCATCACGTACGTAGGCCAGGGTTTGCAGGCGCTCGGCGTAGGTGCGGGTGGTGATAATGCTGCCGTAGAACTCAGGCGAGGTGTCGAGGTTGTGGTTGTAGTAGTCCAGGCCAGCCTCGGCGAGGGCGCTGGTTTGCTCTTTATCCAGCTTGCCCAGGGTCATGCAGGTTTCCAGGCCCAGGGCCTTGACCCCCTTAACCATCTGCAGCACGTAGGGCATGTCTTTGGCGGACGGGTGCTTCCACGCCGCGCCCATGCAGAAACGGGTAGAGCCGATGGCCTTGGCTTCCGCTGCGGCCTCCAGAACTTTCTGCACTTCCATCAATTTTTGCTTATCCAGGCCGGTGTTGTAGTGGCCGGATTGCGGGCAGTACTTACAGTCTTCGGGGCAGGCGCCGGTTTTGATCGAGAGCAAGGTCGACACCTGCACGCGGTTGGCATCGAAATGCGCGCGGTGCACGGTTTGCGCTTGAAACAGCAGGTCGTTGAAGGGCTGTTGAAAAAGCGCCTTAACCTCGGCGAGGGACCAGTCGTGACGCAGGTTAGGGGTAGTGCTGGCGCTCATCGGGTAATCCTTCTTGTAGTCATGCGGTGGGCGGTGAAATGAATGCCCACAAACGCGATATGGATGTTCGGCATAGTTAAGGAAGCTAAATGCGCTGTCAACCTGATGCACGAAAGCTGGTTTACAACTGGTTAAATAACGAACAAAGCTGTTTGCTGTGTGATGGCCACTGCAAAGGCGAGCGGCCTATTTGCACCCCCTGCGAAGCAGAGCTGCCGTGGCTGGAGGGGCAGTGCCGGATCTGCGCATTGCCCTTGCCTACCCGCGCAATGGTCTGCGGCGAATGCCAGAACAAACCGCCCTACTTCGACCAAGTACTCACGCCCTGGCACTACGGCTTTCCCATCGACGCATTGATCACGCGCTTCAAGCACCACGGCAAGTGGCCTTTGGGACGTCTGCTCGGCACGCTTTTGTCACACCACCTGCAAAACGCTTTTGCCCAAGGCCTGCCGCGAGCTGAGTTGCTGCTCCCGGTACCGCTGGGCAAACAACGCCTGCGCCAGCGCGGTTTTAACCAGGCCGGCATGCTCGCCGACTGGCTGCAGGCGCACCTACACCTGCCAAGCCAGCACCACGTGCTCCGCCGCGAACGGGACACCGATGCCCAGCAAGACCTCGACGCCGCCGCCCGCCAACGCAACCTGCGCAATGCCTTTGCCTTGAGCGACCCGAGTCAGGTGAAGGGTAAGCACGTGGCGCTAGTCGATGACGTACTCACCACCGGCGCCACGGCGAACAGCCTGGCGCGGCTGCTGAAAAAAGCCGGCGCCCGGCGTGTGGATGTGTATTGCCTGGCACGCACACCGAAACCCGGCGACATTTGAGCCCAGCACGGCGCGAAGCCAACGCGCGTCATGATCCAGGCGTACACTGGCGCCCCACGCCGCCTGGAACGCACCATGAGCCACCCCTTTGCAGAACTCACGCCCGACCTAGTTCTTGATGCCGTTGAAAGCATCGGGTTTCTCAGCGACGCCCGCGTAATGGCGCTCAATAGCTACGAAAACCGCGTGTACCAGGTGGGCATCGAAGACAGCCAGCCGCTGATTGCCAAGTTCTACCGCCCGGCGCGCTGGAGCGATGCAGCGATTCTTGAGGAACACAGCTTTACCGCCGAGCTGGCTGATTGCGAAGTTCCGGTAGTGGCGCCGCTGCTGCACAACGGCAAAACCCTGTTCGAGCACAAAGGCTTTCGCTTCACCCTGTTCCCGCGCCGTGGCGGCCGCGCGCCGGAGCCGGGCAACCTCGACCAACTCTATCGCCTAGGGCAACTGCTTGGCCGCCTGCATGGCGTTGGCGCGAGCAAGCCGTTTGCATACCGCGATGAATTGACCGTGCAGAACTTTGGCCGCGACTCGCTGACCACCTTGCTGGAAGGCAATTTCATTCCCAAAAGCCTGTTGCCGGCTTATGAATCAGTAGCCCGCGATGCACTAAAACGGGTGGAAGATATCTACGCCGCCACGCCGTACCAGGCGATCCGCATGCACGGCGACTGCCACCCCGGCAATATGATGTGCCGCGATGAGGTGTTCCATATCGTCGACCTCGACGACGCGCGCATGGGCCCAGCGGTGCAGGACTTGTGGATGATGCTTGCCGGCGATCGCCAAGAGCGCCTCAGCCAACTGGCCGAACTGGTCGACGGCTACCAGGAGTTTCACGACTTCAACCCGCGCCAACTGCCGCTGATTGAAGCCCTGCGTACCCTGCGCCTGATGCACTACAGCGCCTGGCTGGCGCGGCGTTGGGATGACCCGGCGTTCCCCATGAGCTTTCCCTGGTTTGGCAGTGAGCGCTATTGGGGCGAGCAGATATTGATTTTGCGCGAACAATTGTCTGCCCTTCAGGAAGAGCCCCTGCGGCTGTTCTAATCGGCCACCTAGGGGTTGGTCGTCAGCCGCCAGCCCCCTAGAATGACCGGCCAGTCGTCTGAGGTTTCCCCATGCAAGCCGCCAACCCGCGTCGCGGGTATCTGCTCGGAATTTCCGCGTACACCATCTGGGGCTTGTTCCCGCTCTACTTCAAAGCCATCGCGCAAGTGCCGGCGCTGGAGATCATCGCTCACCGGATTTTGTGGTCGGCGCTGTTTGGCGCGCTGCTGCTATTGGTTTGGAAGCACCCCAAGTGGTTTAGCGAACTGCGCAGCAACCCGCGCCGCTTTGCCGTGCTGGTGGCCAGCGGCGCGCTGATTGCGGTGAATTGGCTGGTGTATGTCTGGGCGGTGAATAACGGCCGTATGCTGGAGGCCAGCCTGGGTTACTACATCAACCCGCTGATCAACGTACTGCTCGGCATGCTGCTGCTCGGCGAACGCTTGCGTCGCCTGCAATGGCTGGCGGTGGCGTTGGCCAGCATCGGCGTGGCCCAGCAGTTGTGGCTGGCCGGGCATGTGCCGTGGGTATCGCTGGCGCTGGCGTTTTCCTTCGCGTTTTACGGCTTGATCCGCAAGCAAGCGCCAGTGGCAGCGCTGCCGGGGCTGGTGGTGGAAACCTGGTTATTGGTGCCGTTCGCCATTGTTTGGCTGGCGATGAACCCTGACGCCGTAAGCATGCAAGCAAGCTTCTGGACCAGCACACAACTGCTCTGGCTGGCCGCTGCCGGGCCGGTCACCCTGGTGCCGCTGCTGTGCTTTAACGCCGCGGCGCGGCACCTGCCCTACGCGGCGCTAGGCTTCTTGCAATACGTAGCGCCAACCCTGGTACTGCTACAAGCGGTGCTGCTATTTGGTGAGCACTTAAGCTCCAGCACGCTGATCGCCTTTGCCTTTATTTGGACGGCATTGGCGGTTTACAGCGTGGATGCGTGGCGTAGTTTGCAGCGCTCCAAGCTGCCACCGCTGTAAATGCTGGTGCGCACAGCACACCCTGCGAACCAGCGTGCGCTCGTAGGGTGTGCTGAGCGCACCAAGCCGCTACTCGTCGCTGCGCAGCACTAGCTCAACCATCAGATCGTCGGCCAATGTTTCCAAACGAGCTTGCAGCACCTCCAGCGTCACGCTCAGCGGCACCGCCAACACCGCCTCGGCATGAAACAACAGCTCGCTGCTCATCGGCGCCGGCGCTACATCGGTGACCAGGCTTTCAACATTGACGCCCAACTCGCTTAGCACCCGGGTGATATCGCGCACGATCCCAGGGCGGTCGTTGCCGACCAAATCGAGCAGAATCGGTTTGCAGGTTTGTTCCGGATCGCTACCGCCTTCGGCCAGCAACACGCGAATACCTTGGGCGTTCAGCGCCTGCAACGAAGCCACCAACGCCTCAGAAGCGTTAGCCGGCACGCTGACTTTAAGAATGCCGGCAAACTGCCCGGCCATGCGCGACATACGGCTTTCCAGCCAGTTGCCGCCATGGGTGGAAATGCAGCTGGCGAGTTTTTCCACCAGGCCGGGTTGGTCTGCGGCTATTACGGTCAGGACCAAATGGTTCACGTGGGTAACTCCTTGGGTGTTGAATCGATTGGTGCGCACCAGCTTTTAGGTCGGCTGCACGCTGAGCCAATAGGTTAAATACACCTCGTCTTTCACATAGCCAAGCCGCTCATACAACGCTTGACCGGCCAGGTTGGTTTTCGCTGTTTCCAGTTGCAGACCGCACGCGCCGTTGGCCTCGGCATGGGCGCGCGCTGCATTCATCAGCACCTCGCCCACACCGTGGCGGCGGGCGTTGGGGCTAACAAACAAATCGCTAAGCAAAAACGCCGGCGCCAAGGCCAGCGACGAAAAAAACGGGTACAGCTGCACAAACCCTTGCGCCACTCCGGCGTCATCACGGGCCAGCAGCAGGGTCGAATCACCGTTGCGCAGACGAGCGGCAAGAAATTCCCTAATCACGTCCAGCGGCTTAGGCACTTGGTAAAACTCCAGGTAACCAGCAAACAACTGCGCCAGCTCATCCAGGTCGCTTGCAACCACTGCATTTACGGGCATGTACGGCACTCCATGTGGGGTTGCGGCAGTATAGGCACAAGCCTTTATTGGCTGCTGCCAGGTAGTAACACTACAAAATCGTGTACCAAATGCAGATTTTTCTGGAACAAAACCCCTGTTTTTTGAGAACATCCGCGCCCTCGTTGTGACCGCCAATCCCCGGCCCAGTCGCGGTTCGACGCGCGCCCGCTGATTTTCCCCCGATCATGATGTAGTATGCCGCGCCACGGACTACAAGACGGCTAACGCCCAGTCCGTAAGGGCTATCCGCAGTGAGCTATTGAGTACAGCTAAGAGCTGAGCAGAGAGGCAAGTAATGACTGAGCGCGTTCAAGTCGGTGGCCTGCAGGTCGCCAAAGTCCTGTTCGACTTCGTAAACAACGAAGCCATCCCCGGTACCGGGATTTCTGCCGAGCAGTTCTGGAGAGGTGCGCAAAGCGTCATTAATGACCTTGCACCGAAGAACAAAGCACTACTCGCCAAACGTGACGACTTCCAGGCCAAAATCGACGCCTGGCACCAAGCACGTGCTGGCCAGGCGCATGACGCCGTGGCTTACAAAGCCTTCCTGACTGAAATTGGTTACCTGCTGCCAGAAGTCGCAGATTTCCAAGCCACTACCCAAAACGTTGACGAAGAAATCGCCCACATGGCCGGCCCACAGCTGGTAGTGCCGGTGATGAACGCCCGTTTCGCCCTTAACGCCTCCAACGCCCGCTGGGGTTCGCTGTACGATGCCCTGTACGGCACCGATGCGATCAGCGAGGAAGGCGGCGCCGAGAAAGGCAAGGGTTACAACAAGGTTCGTGGTGACAAGGTTATCGCCTTCGCCCGCGCCTTCCTTGACGAAGCCGCGCCATTGGCTGCTGGCTCCCACGTTGATTCCACCGCGTACAAAATCATCGACGGCAAACTGGTGGTCGGCCTTAAAGGCGGCAGCAACACCGGCCTGCGCGACGATGCGCAACTGATCGGCTTCCAAGGCCCGGCTAACGCGCCGGTGGCCGTGCTGCTCAAGCACAACGGCCTGCACTTCGAAATCCAGATCGACGCCGCCAGCCCTATCGGCCAGACCGATGCCGCCGGCGTTAAAGACGTGCTGATGGAAGCCGCGCTGACCACCATCATGGACTGCGAAGATTCCGTAGCCGCTGTAGATGCCGATGACAAAACCATCATCTACCGCAACTGGCTCGGCCTGATGAAGGGCGACCTGGCCGAAGAAGTGGCCAAAGGTGGCACCACCTTTACCCGCACCATGAACCCGGATCGCGTCTATACCAAGACCGACGGCAGCGAGCTGACCCTACACGGTCGCAGCCTGTTGTTTGTGCGTAACGTTGGTCACCTGATGACCAACCCGGCGATTCTCGATGCCCACGGCAACGAAGTGCCGGAAGGTATTCAGGACGCGCTGTTCACCAGCCTGATCGCGGTGCACAACCTCAACGGCAACACCAGCCGCAAAAACACCCGTACCGGCTCGGTGTACATCGTGAAGCCAAAAATGCACGGTCCGGAAGAAGTCGCTTTCACCAGCGAAATCTTCAGCCGCGTTGAAGACGTACTGGGCTTGGCGCGCAACACCCTGAAAGTCGGCATCATGGACGAAGAGCGCCGCACCACCGTCAACCTCAAGGCGTGCATCAAAGCCGCCAGCGAGCGTGTGGTGTTTATCAACACCGGCTTCCTCGACCGCACTGGCGATGAAATCCACACCTCCATGGAAGCTGGCGCCGTGGTGCGTAAAGCGGCCATGAAAGCTGAGAAGTGGATTGCCGCCTACGAGAACTGGAACGTCGATATTGGCCTGGCCACCGGCCTGCAAGGTCGCGCGCAAATTGGTAAAGGCATGTGGGCCATGCCCGACCTGATGGCCGGCATGCTTGAGCAGAAAATCGCTCACCCGCTGGCTGGCGCCAACACCGCGTGGGTACCGTCGCCTACTGCGGCCGCTCTGCACGCCCTGCATTACCACAAGGTTGATGTGTTCGCCCGTCAGGCCGAGTTGGCCAAGCGTGCACGCGCATCCATCGACGACATCCTCAGCATTCCGTTGGCGGCTAACACCAACTGGTCGGCTGAAGAAATCCAGAACGAACTGGACAACAACTCCCAGGGCATTCTTGGTTACGTCGTACGTTGGATTGACCAAGGCGTCGGCTGCTCCAAGGTGCCAGACATCAACGACGTAGGCCTGATGGAAGACCGCGCTACCCTGCGCATTTCCAGCCAACTGTTGGCCAACTGGTTGCGTCATGGCATTGCCAGCGAAGAGCAAATCGTCGCCAGCCTGAAACGCATGGCACCGGTCGTGGACCGTCAAAACGCCAACGACCCGCTGTACCGTCCGCTTGCTCCCGACTTCGACAGCAACATCGCCTTCCAGGCCGCCCTGGAACTGGTGATCGAAGGCGCCAAGCAACCGAACGGCTACACCGAGCCGGTTCTGCACCGTCGTCGTCGTGAATTCAAAGCCAAAAACGGCCTGTAATTCGCACCGCGCTGGACAGAAAAAACCGCCCTCCGGGGCGGTTTTTTTATGCCTCTGCACTTTGTAGGGTGCGCTGTGCGCACCAGCGGATCACCGATAAATCGCTAGGTGCGCACAGCACACCCTACAAGCAGCGGCGCGGCGCATGCGCCGGACTAGACTTAGGTCTCATGTGCCCTAGCCTGGATCTCCCCGACCATGGGCCTCAAATAAATTCAGGGCTCAAGGTCCGGATCAGCACGATGAGCAAGGCCAATGAATTCGCCCAGGCGGGCAAGGCGGCGGTGCAGCAGAACATCCATGGCTTGATGGAGTTTTTGCAGAAGTTTCCGCCGTTTAATCAGATGGAAAACGCCCATTTGGGCTATCTGCTGGAGCATTGCCAGCTGCGTTTTTATGGCGCCGGCGAGAGCATTCTCAAGCCCAGCGGCGGGCCGGTGCAGCATTTCTATATCGTTAAGCAGGGCCTGGTGGTCGGTGAGCGACCGCACTCGGCGCGGCGCGGTACGGAAACCACCTTTGAGATCACCACCGGCGAGTGCTTTCCCTTGGCGGCGTTGCTGGGTGAACGGGCCACGCGCACCGAGCATTTAGCCGGTGAAGACACCTTCTGCTTGCTGCTGGCCAAAGAGGCCTTTATCAAAGTGTTTGCCCTGTCGGCGCCTTTCCGTGACTTTGCCCTGCGTGGGGTCAGCAGCCTGCTCGATCAGGTCAATCAGCAAGTGCAACGCCAGGCCGTGGCCACCCTCGGCGCGCAGTATTCGCTGGATACGCCGCTGCGCGAATTGGCCATGCGCCAGCCAGTGACCTGCAGCGCCGACACGCCGATCAGTGCCGCCGTGCGGCTGATGCACGAGCAGCAGGTGGGCAGCATTGTGATTGTCGACGACGGCAATCGACCGACCGGGATTTTTACCCTGCGCGACCTGCGCTCGGTGGTGGCGGCTGGCGCCGAAAACCTCAGCGCGCCGATTGCCAGCGTGATGATCGCCACGCCGTTTTACTTACCGCCCGTGGCCAGCGCGTTTGATGCCGCCATCGCCATGACTGAACGGCATATCGCCCATGTCTGCCTGGTGGAAGATGGGCAACTGCGCGGCGTGGTGTCCGAGCGCGATCTGTTTTCCCTGCAACGGGTCGACCTGGTGCACTTGGCGCGCACCATCAGCCACGCCAATAAGCTGGAAACCCTGGTGGCGCTGCGCAGCGACATTCATCAACTGGTCGAACGCATGCTCGCCCATGGCGCGTCGTCGACGCAGATCACCCAGATCATCACCCTGCTCAACGACCACACCGTCAGCCGCGTGATCGAGCTCAGCATTGAACAACTGGGCGACCCGGGCGTGCCGTTTACCTGGCTGTGTTTTGGCAGCGAAGGCCGCCGCGAGCAAACGCTGCATACCGACCAGGACAACGGCATGTTGTTCGAGGCCAGCGATGCCGCCGATGCCGCACTCAAGCGCGGCAAGCTACTGCCCTTGGCCGAGCGCATTAACCACAGCCTGGATAAATGCGGCTTTAGCCTGTGCAAGGGCGGCATCATGGCCAGCAACCCGCAGCTGTGTTTGTCGCGGCTGGAATGGTCGCGGCGCTTTAGCAGCTTTATTCGCGATGCCAGCCCGGAAAATTTGCTTGGCTCCAGCATCTACTTCGACCTGCGTGCGGTATGGGGGCCGGTGGAAGGCTGCGAGCACCTGCGTCAGCAGATTCTCGTGGAGGTGGCGGACAACCAGATCTTCCAGCGGTTGATGGCCGCCAATGCCTTGCGCAATCGCCCGCCAGTGGGGCGTTTCCGTGATTTTGTGGTGGCCCGCAGTGGCAGTGAAAAACATACCCTCGATTTGAAAGTGCAGGGCTTGACGCCCTTTGTCGACGGCGCCCGTTTACTCGCTTTGGCCCATGGCATCAGCGCCGGCAATACCTTGCAGCGCCTGCGTGAATTGATCGCCAAGGAGGTGATTGATCCACTCGATGGCGCCGCCTATGAAGAGGCCTATCACTTTATCCAGCAAACCCGTATGCAGCAGCACCAGCAGCAAGCGCGCCTGCAACAGCGTTACTCCAACCGCCTCGACCCGGACAGCCTGAACCACCTGGACCGGCGCATTTTGCGCGAGTCGTTTCGCCAGGCGCAGCGGCTGCAAAGCAGCTTGGCCCTTAGGTATCAATTGTGAGGCCGTTTGATTGGCTGCGGCGCAGCGCAGCGCCAGCACCCGATGCAGAACTGACCCGCGCCTGCGAACAACTGCCCAAGCCCGGCCCGTGGAGCGAGTTGCCGCTGCGCGAGCAACGTTTTGTGGTGCTCGATTTGGAAACCAGCGGGCTGAATATGCAGCGCGATCAGTTGCTGTCGATTGGCGCGGTGGTAATTGCAGACGGCGCCATCGACCTGGCGCAGCAGTTCGAATGCACCCTGCAGCGCAGTGCGCAGAAAGTCAGTGCCAGTGTGTTGATCCACGGGATAGCCCCCAGCGAATTGGCCGCTGGTGTGGCGCCGACCGAAGCATTGTTGGCGTTTATGCGCTTTGTCGGCGATAGCCCAATCCTGGCCTTTCATGCGCCCTTCGACCAACACATGCTCGGCAAAGCGCTTAAGGACGAGCTCGGCTACAAGCTGGAGCATCGTTTTCTCGACGTGGCCGATCTGGCCCCGCTGCTGTGCCCGGAAGTGACCTTGCGCCAAGCCGGGCTGGACGACTGGACCGCGCATTTCGGCCTGCAGGTGCAACAACGCCACCACGCCAGCGCCGATGCCTTGGTAACCGCCGAGCTGGCGCTGATTCTATTTAGTCGCGCACGCAAACAAGGGCTGGAAACCCCCGCAGCACTGGCAGACGCCTTATCCCGTTGGCAACGCCGGCAACAACGGCCGTCGCTGTAACCTGCCCCTTTGCGCAGCCGGCCTCGCCCTGTAGGGTTATGGCCACTGCCCCCAGCCGAGAACTGCTGATGTCCACCGCCACCATGACCCTGTTCCACAACACCGCCTCACCTTACGTGCGCAAGGTAATGGTGTTTCTCCACGAAACCGGCCAACTCGACCGCGTAACTCTGGAAACCGTAGCCCTCAGCCCTACCAGCCCCAACGCGCTGGTGAACGCCAGCAACCCCGCCGGTAAAATCCCAGCCCTGCGCTTAGCCGATGGCGCACTGCTGCATGACAGCCGGGTGATCGTCGACTACATCGACCACCAGCATGTTGGCGAACCGCTTATTCCCCGCGATGGCGCCAGCCGCTGGCGGCGTCTGACCCTGGCCTCGCTGGCCGACGCCCTGCTCGATGCCGCACTGCTGATTCGCTACGAAACCTTCTCCCGCCCGGAAGAAAAACACTGGGCCGATTGGCTCGATGGCCAACAGGCGAAAATCATCCGCGCCTTGGGCGAGTTTGAAGAAGCGGCCAGCGCCGAGCTGGCCAGCCGCTTTGATGTGGCCTCCATTGGTGTCGCTTGCGCCCTGGGTTACCTGGACTTCCGCCAACCCAACTTAGCCTGGCGCGAGCAGTTTCCACAGCTGGCGACCTGGTATGCCGAGGTAAGTCAGCGGCCGTCGATGTTAGCGACGCAGCCGCCGGTTTGAGCCTTAGCCGTTGTAGCCATACACCACCAAGCCCTCTGCTGGCAGCACCAGCAGCACGCCCTCATCTTTGCGGGCGAAATAGCTGCCGGGCTGCTCCAGCGCGTTGTTAATGCGCTGCTCCAACGCCTGCGGAAGGTCGCCGCAGGACAGCGCTAACCAGCCATCGGACCCGAGGTTATTCAGCACCGGTGTCGCTTGCCACGGTTCGTAGTGGTAGTAGGCCTCGCTATAGCCGCGAGCCTGGCTGGCGCCATCCAGCGCGGCCAGGCCGCGTACTTGCAGCCGTTGCTGCATGCTCGGGGCAAGACGAAAAATCGCCACGCCACAGCCCTCACGCAGACCACTGTCACCGGCAATCCACTCCACTCCCTGCACCTCAACAGCGGCCGGCAGCGCACGAAACATAAAGGGTCGTTCACTCATTTTGTAGGCTATGTACACCAGCAAAATCAGCCACAGCTTCAGTAACACCAGCACCCGCAGAACATTCAGCACTTGGCCCACGGCCGTCATCAGCGAAAGTACAGCAGCCATAGCGCCCCCATCAGCAGCAAACCTGCGCCCAGGCCATGGCGCAAAAACGCTCCGCCACGGCGAAACATCCGCCACCAATCAGGGCCATGCAGCAGCAACATGATGATGGCGAAGAAAATCATCACGCCGTTGACCGGCCATGAGCGCAGGCCGTTGTTCAGCATCAGCGCTGCCAGATAGCCCAAGGTGGTGCCGCACATAAAGCCCAACAGACGTTCGCCGTTTTGCCTCAGCGTCGCCATGGCGCCGCCCGTAGGGTGTGCTGTGCGCACCGGCTGGTAACGAGAAGACCCGTGGTGCGCGCAGCACACCCTACAAAGAGCATTGCGATCTGCTCGGCCAAGCGATGCCCGACCTGGGCATCTTCACGCAAGCCCACATGCCCACTCATTTGGCCATGCTCACACGGTATAAGCCGGCGCCGACCAGCAGCGCGACTTGGCCCAGGGCGGTGCACATTTGCAGAAACGAGCGCACCGAGGGGTTGTCTACGGCGTCCGGGGCGCCGGTCAGGCTGACCCAGAAGCCTTCCGGCACCACCACCAGCGCGAGGTGCGCCAGGGGCTTGCCGGTGATGACGATAAGGTTGATCAGGTCAAAGCGTTGGGCAAACATCAGGCCGGCGAGAATCAGCAGAGCGACGAATAAACCCAGGGCAAAACAGGCGCCCAGTTGCAGGAGCATACGCATGGCGGTTACTCCCCCAACAGGCCGGGTTCAAGGGTCAGGTGCGGTTCCGGCGCCGGGGTTTTGCCCACGCCGTACCAATCCAGTTTGCGTGTCAGCAGCATTACGCAAGCGAGCAGGCCAAACACCAGTAACGAGCCCATCAGCAGCGCGTAATCTTCTGCGTTCAGGAGCACGTAGAGCACGCCATACAAGCCGCCCAACCCAAGGGTAAAACCAGCGCCGCGCACCCAGCTGTGCAGCACATGGCACACATAGAACCCCACCAGCGCCACACAAGCAGCGGCCGACACGCTATAGGCCAGGGCAAAGTCCAAGTGCTCGGACAGCGACAGCAGCAACAGATAGAACATGGCCAACGCCAGACCTACCAAGCCGTATTGCACCGGGTGCACGGCCAACCGCTTGAGGATTTCCATCAGGAAGAAACCGGCAAAGGTCAGGGCGATAAACAACATGGCGTATTTAATCGCGCGGTCGGTTTTCAGGTACTGGTCCACCGGGTCGACAAAGCTCACGCCAAAGGTGCGCGCGTCAAAGCTGCTGCAGCCGGACACATTCACGCATTCGCGCAGCACTTGCTCCATGTTGGTGGCGAAAAAACTGGTCTGCCAGGTGGCGTTAAAACCCTGCTCGGTAATCTCGCGTTCGGTGGGCAGAAACTCGCCCATAAAGCTAGGGTGCGGCCAATCGGAATGCACCTGCACTTGGCTGTCGCGCCCGACCGGCACCACGCTAAAGCTGGAAGTGCCTTGCAGCTTCAGGTTGAAGGCGTAGTTCAGCTTCATCAGCTGGCTGCTGTCGAGCTTACCCAGCGGCGCGTGTACACCGTTGGCCAGCATGTCGTCGCCAAAGCCAGGTTCAAAGTCCAGCGTCTGGCCATTGAGGTCGAGCTTGAGGGCGTTGTTGATGCCGCGAATATCGCTGATACCAACGGCCAGAAAGGGCTCGTCAAATTGATAGTCGGCCAGGTCTTCGGTAATGCCGTAGTTAGCCGGCACTTCAAAATGGCCGCTGATTTGGTTGTCACTTTTAAACAGCCGCGCCTGGTAAATGCCGCGGGCACGCAGCTCGGTGCCGACTTCGCCGTTCAGGCTAAAGCTCTCTGGCAGCACATACAGGCGGCTGCTGATCTGCCGTTCTTCCTGATAACGCACGCCGGTTTTCTCTGCGACTTTCCACTCGCGGATTTTTTGCCGGTACGGCACCACCAGAATCGGGCCGGTGATTTGTTGGCTGTAGCTAGAGCTGCGGGCGATGTTATCCAGCACGCCATCGCGCGCCGACTGCCGCTCGCTGATCAAGCCATTGATCATAAGCAGGGGAATTAACAACAGAATAATCAAGAGGCCGATAGCCCCGAGTTTGATGCCCAGACTGCGATTCATCGCGATGCTCTCCATGTGGGTGGGATGGAGAGAGTGTGGGTTTGCCGGATGGGGGTTTTATGGGGGGAATGTGGAGAGTGTGTGGAAACAAACTCAACGGCCGTGCTCCCCTCTCCCGCTTGCGGGAGAGGGGCCGGGGGAGAGGGCCGGGGCCGACGCGGTATCTGCTAAAAGCAAAAGCCCCTCTCCCGCCCTTCGGGCACCCTCTCCCCTGTCCGGGCGACCGCAAACGGGCGAGGGGATTTTCCAGCTACCGCGTTAAGGCTGAGGCCGGGGGCGGCGGCCAGTGAGAGGGCCGGGGGCCGACGCGGTATCCGATAAACGCAAAAGCCCCTCACCCGCCCTTCGGGCACCCTCTCCCGCTAGCGGGCGAGGGGATACGCCGGCCACCGCGTCGAAGGCTGGAAGTGACGGCCGACCATTACGCTATTCCCCGCGAATGTACTGTTCCAAATGATTAATCAAACTCTCTTGCTCGGAGATGATGTCTTTGACCAAGTCACCAATGGACAGCAGGCCAATCAATTTGCCCTCTTCCATCACCGGCAAGTGCCGCAGATGGCCGTCGGTCATCAGTTGCATGCAGTGGCGGTTGCCTTCTTTGGGGCTGACGGTGATGACCTTGGCAGTCATGATTTCGCTAACCGTGGCCGACGAGTCGCGCTCAAGCATGGCGATTTTGCGCACGTAATCGCGCTCACTGACGATGCCCACCAACTCGCCGCCGTCGGTCACCAGCAAGGCGCCGATGCCCAGCTCGCCCATCAGCTTTACCGCCTCGAGCACCGAGGTCTCGGGGCTGACGCTGAAAATGCTGTTCCGGGTTTTTGCTTTGAGGATTTCCGCAACCGTTTTCATACCCTGACTCCTGTGGCTTTTTTTGTTGTTGCTGCCCACGGTGGCTATCACGTTTAGTGCCAACTACACCGGCCGTGGGGCAGGCGTGCTTGGGCTGACACTATTGAACAGGCTTTGCAGAGCGGTTACAGCGCTGAAAACGGCCTCTGCTAGTGCACCCGCGGCAGGCTCAAACGCACCTCAACCCCGCCGTCGACGTTGCCAATGGTTATAGCACCGCCATGCAGGCTGGCCACTTCCTGCACAAAGTTAAGGCCTAGCCCAGTGCTTTTACGCCCACTGACAGGGCGCGGCAGGGAGTAAAAGCGCTCGGTTAGTCGTTGCAAAGCATAGTCAGGAATCGCTGCGCATTGGTTGAATACGCTTAAAGTCAGCAAGTCCTCATGGGGCTCCGCGCTAAAGCGCAGCTGGCCGCCGGGCGGGGTGAAATCCAAGGCGTTGTCGAGCAGATTGGCCAGCGCCTGTTGCAGCAGAAAACGCTCGCCGCGCACCTGCAACTCCGGCGCCAGCAAATTTTTCACCTGCAAATTCGCGCTGAGGATGCGCGCCGCCTGCGCCTGTAGTTGCTCCTCGACCAAGGCGTGCAGCGGCAACGGCACCCGCTCATCCAGGCCTTGGCGTTGTTCGACCAACGCCAGGTTGAGCAGGCGTTCGATCAGTTGTTGTAAGCGCGCGCTTTCGGTTTGGATATTGCCCACAAAGCGCTGGCGCTGTTCAGCCGGCATATCGCCTTCCAGCAATTCCGCCGCGCCGCGAATCGCCGCCAGCGGGCTTTTCAGTTCGTGGGTCAGGGTGTGCACATAGCGCTCAACGTAGGCCTTGCCCTCCAGCTCGCTGCGCATATGTTCCAAGGCTTCGGCGAGTTGCTTGAGCTCGCCGCCTTGCAACGCTGGCAAGGGGCTGCGTTCGCCAGCGGAGACGGCTTGGGCATAGTCGGTCAGGCGCCGCAGTGACGCACTCAGCCACCACGACAACAGGCCGCCAACCAACAGCCCCAAGAGAATCAACCCGGCGCCAAACCAGGCCAGGCGTCTTTGCGAACGCTCGATATAAGGCTGCAGGGTACGGCTCGGCTTGCTGACCGACACCACGCCAATAATTTTGCCCTGGTCTTTGATCGGCGCGGCCACGTACATAACCGAGGTTTCCGGGTCGCCCTCCACTTCGCGGGTCGAACGCGCGCCGTACTCACCGCGCAAGGTCAGGAATACATCGTTCCAGCGTGAATAATCCTGGCCCACCGCCGCGCCGCTGGAGTCCACCATCACCTTGCCCTGCGCGTCGGTGACATAGATGCGGTGGCTGACTTCGCTTTTGGTCAGCCCCCAAATCTGCGCGTGGGGTTGGCGTTGGCCGTAGGCCTGAAACTGTTCCTGCCAGTGTTGTTGATCGAGGCGGCCGCTGCGTAAATCGTCACGCAGCAGCTCGGCCAGCAGATTAGCGGTATCAACCAGGGTTTCTTCTGTGGTCTGGCGCACGCCGGGACGGATTTCGTCCATCACCGTACTCAGCACAAACCAGCCGGACAGGCCGACGAACACGAAGTAAACGAGGAATATGCGGATCCCGAGCGGCATCAGTCCACCTTGATGCTGTAACCCAGGCCACGGTGGGTCTGGATCGGTTCGGCATCTGCCACCACCGCCCGCAACTTGGCGCGCAGGGTTTTGATATGGCTGTCGATATTGCGCTCATAGCCGGCTTCGGCGGGCACACCCGCGGCGTCCAGCAATTGCTCACGGCTAAACACCCGCAGCGGTTGGCTGACCAAGGTTTGCAGCAGGCGGAATTCGTGGCGGGTGAGGCTCAGCAGGTGGCCATGGTAGTGAATCTGAAAACGCTCGGCGTCGATGGCAAACACCGCAGTTTGCACGGCGGGCGCTGCCGCGCGCGGCTGTACACGCTTGAGAATGGCCTTGACCCGCGCCGCCACTTCACGCGGGCTAAAGGGCTTGGTCACATAATCGTCGGCACCGATTTCCAAACCCACCACGCGATCAATCTCGGCGTTGCGCGCGGTGAGAAAAATCACCGGCACTTCGGAAAACTTACGCAGCTGTTTAACCGCCTCGAAGCCGGTCATATCCGGCAGGCCAACATCAAAAATCAGCAGGTCGGCGGGGCTGTTTTGTTGATACGCCAGCGCTTCACCGGCGAGGGTTAACCAATGCGTGGTGTAACCCTCACTTTGCAGGGCGTAGATCAGGGTGTCGGCGATTGAGGCTTCATCCTCAACCAGCAGAATGTTTGGCATGTGCGTCCTGCAGCATGAAAGGGCATGGCGGCGAATCTACCACCCCACGCCATGCCTGGCACCTTGGCGATGCCTTACGGCGCTCCACGTAGGGTGTGCTGCGCGCACCAATGCGTACACGCGTAAATCGCTTGGTGCGCGCAGCACACCCTACGTGGATCAGCGTTGGGCTAGCACTTAGGCTGCCCAGCCGTAAAGCGCCGGGCAGGGTTCACGGCGGCATCGAACTCACGCAGGGCTTTAGCGCCAATCAACAGCGGATAGTTAAAGCTGCTGCGGTCGGTGAGGTTGACCTCGATGATACGGTCGGTACCGTCCAGGCACATACGCACGGCAATCACCGGGCGTTTGGCGATGGCGGCGCCTTCTTCGCCATCTTCCTCGTCGGAGCGGCTTTTGATTTTGCTCACGCGCGCCACCTTGTGTTCATAGACCTTGTCGCCGGCGTCTTTGGTGGCCAGACGAAAACGCACCCAGTCGTCGCCGTCTTTTTTGAAGGTTTCGATGTCCTTGGCCGACAGCGACGCGGTCAGCGCGCCGGTGTCCATTTTGGCTTTAAAAGTTTGATCCAGCTCCGGCAGCTTGATGTATTCGTAGCGGCCGTACACGGTGGGTTCGGCGGCAAAAACGGGCAGCGCCACTAGCGCCAGCAAGGCAAGGGTACGTTTCACGCGTCAGGTCACTCCAGGCTTGAAGGGTGTACGAAGAGTGTCTTCATACACCGGAAAGGGTGAAGAAAATGTAGTGCCAATTGGCAGAGAAAGCCGCTGCCAAACTTCCAGCCAGCGACTTGGAAGGCGCGCCAGGGCTGATTATTATTGCCCGGCCCAGATTTTCCAGGAGCGCCCATGCGCCGTTTGCTCACCGGTATGACCGTCGCCTTGCTGCTTTTACTCAACACATTGCTGTTGATCGGCCCGCTGATGGTCTTTGCCCTGCTCAAACTGATTTTGCCCGGTAAACCTAGAGCCGCCTGCTCCGCCGCCGTGGTGTGGATTGCCGAAACCTGGACGGACATCGACAAATTTATCTTCGCCCTGTGCCTGCCCACCGTGTGGGAAATTCGTGGCGACAACGAGCTGCGCATGGACCGCTCGTACCTGATGATCAGCAACCACCAATCCTGGGTGGATATTCCCGCGCTGATGCAGGCCTTTAACCGCAAGGCGCCGTTCTTCAAATTCTTTCTGAAAAAGGAACTGCTCTGGGTGCCGCTATTGGGCCTGGCGTGGTGGGCGCTGGATTACCCGTTTATGAAACGCTACTCCAAAGCCTACCTGGCCAAACACCCGGAAAGGGCCGGGCAGGATCTGCTGATCACGCAAAAGGCCTGCGAGAAATTCCGCCATATACCGGTGAGCGTGGTGAATTACCTGGAAGGTACCCGCTGCACCCCAGCCAAGCAGGCCGAGCAGCAGTCGCCCTATAAACACCTGCTCAAACCCAAAGCCGGCGGCGTGGCCTTTGTGCTGGCAAGTCTTGGCGAACAACTGGACGCCATTCTCGACATCACCGTGTACTACCCAGGCGCACGTATTCCCGGCTTCTGGGACTTACTCTGCGGGCGCGTAGACAACGTGGTGGTGGATATCCAAACCCTGCCCATGGACCCGGCGCTGTGGCAAGGCGACTACCAAAACGACGCACAATTTCGCCACTACATGCAGAACTGGATATCCCAGCGCTGGGCAGAAAAAGACGCCCTGCTCAGCACCTTGAAAGCCGAAAGTCAGGCTTAGCTGCCGGCAGTCCAGAGACTGCCAAGACTGCCCAACAGCGAATTTCCCACGCCCTGCTGCCCCAGGTACTGCAACAGCAACGGCGCGAATTGGCCGATCATGCCGCTGTCCATGCCCAAGGCGCTGAACGCTGCGGTTAGATCCTGCGGGTTATTCACATTGCTCACCGCCGCGGTCGCCTCCGGGCTTACCGGCTTACCCGCCGACTTACCCAACAAACCGCTAAGCGTACCCAACTGCGCCAAGCCATTAGCGCCCTCGAACTTCTGCAACCCCGGCACCTGCTCGGTCAGTTGGCTGTACTCACTACCCGGCAGTTGATTCTTCGCCAACCCCAACATCGCCCCAGTGCCACCCACCGCCTGCTGCGGCGTGACCTTCAACTGCTTAAGTGCCGCCAACAACTGCAAATTCTGCGGATTACTCAACAACGCCGCCGACGCATCGCCCCCCTTACCGCCCTGGCTCGCCGAATAGAGACTGGCCGCATCATTCAAATTGAACGCCAATGCCTGGCAACTGAGCACAGACAAAGCAGCCAACAAAACCAGGCAACGGGGAGCAGACATGGGGTGGACCTCAACAAAAGACAGAAAGCGATTGGACTGGGGATAAAGAGTGATGTTCCCCAGGGAGCAAGATTATGCCCTGCCCCGCAAAAGCAAACCGAATAAACCCTCGCCCTCCCCCTGCCAAGTGAAGAGCTGTTGATCTGGCCTTTGATCTGGCTGTTGATCTGGCTGTTGATCTGGCTGTTGATCTACCCGCCCCGTTTATCGCAGGCCGAGTGGAGTCGTTGTGTAAGGGGTTGAGCGGCAGGGACGCCGCGAGAGGCACATCGGGCCATGGAAGGCCCGTTGTGCCGTGCCCCTGGAGCAACGACGTAGCGAGGGGAGTCGGAGCGCAGCGTAGACCCAAGGTAGGGGCAAGATTTTTTGGTTTCTTTTTCATCGACTGGAAAAAGAAACTCGCGCGTAAGGCGCGAAACCAAACGTTCAGCTCATGCGGTTATGAAGAACACAACCAACCTCAAAGCAAACATCAAAAGCCGGTGCGCACAGCACACCCTACGGCCAGTCGTGCGTATGGCGAGAAACCAAACGCTCAGCTCACGCGGTCACGTTGGAGAACCGCCGAAGCCAAACCCTCTCCCGCAAGCGGGCAGAGGGGGCCGATCTTTGGGAATCAATGCTCGCCTTATGCCGAAACATCGCCAATAAAAAAGGCAGCCCGAAGGCTGCCTCTTCACTCACGCCGCACTAAACGTCTTATGCGGATCAATCACAAACTTCTTCGGCACCCCCGCATCAAACTCACCATAACCGCGCGGCGCATCATCCAGGCTGATCACCTGCACACCCACGATCTCAGCAATATTCAAGCGCCCCCACATAATCGCCTGCATCAACTGGCGGTTGTACTTCATGGTCGGCGTCTGCCCAGTGTGGAAGCTGTGGGATTTAGCCCAGCCCAAACCAAAGCGAATACTCAAGCTACCCTGCTTGGCCGCCGCATCCACGGCACCCGGATCTTCCGTCACATACAGCCCCGGAATACCGATTTTGCCAGCCACGCGCACCACACCCATCAACGAGTTGAGCACGGTGGCGGGCGCTTCATGTTGCGCCCCAGCATGGCCATGACCACGGGCTTCAAAGCCCACGGCGTCGACGGCGCAGTCCACTTCTGGCTCGCCCAGCAGTGCGGCGATTTGTTCGTGCAACGGCGTGTCGGTGGACAGGTCAGCAATCTCAAAACCCTGCGCCTTGGCATGGGCCAGACGGATCGGGTTTACATCCCCAATAATTACCACCGCCGCACCGAGCAAACGCGCCGAAGCAGCCGCCGCCAAACCAACAGGACCGGCACCGGCGACATACACCGTGCTACCCGGGCCAACGCCCGCCGTCACTGCACCGTGGTAACCGGTGGGCAGAATGTCGGACAGGCAAGTCAGGTCACGAATCTTCTCCATCGCCTTGTCGCGGTCCGGCAGTTTTAACAGGTTAAAGTCGGCATACGGCACCAGCACGTACTCAGCCTGGCCACCAACCCAATCGCCCATGTCCACATAACCGTAGGCACCACCGGGGCGCGCTGGGTTAACGGTCAAGCACACGCCAGTGTGTTGTTCTTTGCACGAGCGGCAACGCCCGCAGGCAACGTTAAACGGCACCGACACCAAGTCACCGATTTTCAGGTGCTCAACATCGCTACCCTTTTCGATCACTTCACCGGTGATTTCATGGCCGAGCACCAGCCCGACCTGCGCGGTGGTACGGCCACGGACCATGTGCTGGTCGGAGCCGCAAATATTGGTGGACACCACTTTCAGAATGACCCCGTGCTCAATCTTGCGACCGCGCGGGTCCTGCATTTTCGGATAGTCGATTTTCTGCACTTCGACCTTGCCAGCGCCGAGATAAACGACGCCACGATTACCAGACATAGGTGATTCTCCGTTTGTTGTTGTGGTTACAAGGCGCAGCCAGATGGCTACGCGGCCCTGCACTGGAGGTGTCTCGTCGAACCGAAAAGGCCGCTATAGGCAGCGCGGAATGCCCTCCTCGGGTGGAGCTCGTTTCGTAGGGTGTGCTGTGCGCACCATGGCGATATCGGGTAAATCGCTTGGTGCGCGCAGCACACCCTACGAGATCAAAAGCGGCCGTGGTCGTTACAACACCACGGTGCGGCTGACGTTAAGGAATACCCGGCGTTCGATGTGGTAACCCACGGCCTTGGCCAGGGTCAGGCATTCGATGTCGCGGCCTTTGGCGATCAAATCTTCGGGATAGTGGCTGTGGTCTACCGGCTCAACCCCCTGGGCAATGATCGGACCTTCGTCGAGGTCGTTGTTGATGTAGTGGGCGGTGGCACCAACCAGCTTCACGCCTTTTTCGTAGGCTTGATGGTACGGCTTGGCACCTTTGAAACCGGGGAGCAGGGAGTGGTGGATATTGATCGCCCAGCCATCCAACTTGCGGCACAGCTCGGGCGACAGCACTTGCATATAGCGGGCAAGAATCACCAACTCGGCACCGGTGTCGGCGATTACTTGCATCACCTTGCGCTCTTGCGCCGGCTTGTCGGCCGGGTCTAGGGCAAAGTGGTGATAAGGAATGCCATGCCAGCGCGCCAGCGGTTCAAGGTCGGGGTGGTTGGAGACCACCGCGACTACGTCCATCGGCAGTTGGCCGATACGTTGGCGGTAGAGCAGGTCGTTCAGGCAGTGGTCGGCTTTGGAGACCATGATCACCACCTTGCTGCGGTAGTTCGGCGGTGTCAGTTCGAAGTCCATGCCAAATCTGGCCACTCGCGCGGCCAAGCCATCGCGGAAGTCCAACTCGGCGAAGGGTTCCGGCTGACGGAATTCGACGCGAATAAAAAACCGCCCCGAGAGCCGATCGTCAAAGCTGTGATGCTCGGTTACGTAGCAACCCTGCTCGAACAGATAACGCGTCACCGCATCCACAGTGCCGAGAATGCTCGGACAGGATGCGGTGAGAATCCAGGTATCGGGGGTGCGGCTCATCGGGTGCTCCTGCTGGTCAGAGGTAGATCAGGTTGGCCCATTTCGGGTTGGCCCATGTTGGGCTGGCCCATATCGGGCTTCGCCTTTGGCTCAACCCAACCTACCTCGCTATTACGCTTTTACCGCCAAGCCATATTCCTGCGCTGCATCCTGCAACCACAGCCAGAAGTAGTCAGAGAAGCTGCGGCGTACCAGTAGCTCCCAAGTGCCTTCGCCAGTGTGGCGAATCACCAGTTGCGACTTGGCGAAGGTGGTGCCGACGGCCTTGCCGACCGGGAAGTTGCTCGGGTGTACGTCGTAGCTGGTGGATTTTTTCAGCAGCTCGGTGACCTTGCTGCCGGTCAGCTCAAGAATGGTTTGCCCGCCGCTGACGTTGACCACTTGGCAGTGCTGGCCATCAAGGGCTTCACGCAGCTTTTTCTCGGCGTCGAATTCAGTGCCGCTCGGTACCACCAGCAGCCATTCATCCGGGCCCATCCATTGCAGCGAACTTTCGCCCGAGCTGATTACCGCCAAAGCGCCGGGCAATTCCAGGCCAGTCGCTTTGTGGATGGCGCCGGCAAAGGCGGCGTCATGGCCATCGCCACGAATGGTCAGATGGCCAAGCAGTTTGCGCTCGCGCAGTTGAATACCGGCGCTGGCTTTGCCTTTGCCGGCGGCATCTGCCAGGCCGGCGTGGTGCAGCGGCGATTGCGCAGGCGCAGCATCGGGGCGCTGCTTGTAAACGTTGATAGCAGTCATACAGACCTCGCGAACGAGCAATCAAACGAAACACCCGTCATCCCCGCGCAGGCGGGGACCCAGGCGCACAAAGGGCGCAGGCAAGTGCGATCACACATTCTGCTGCTCCCCTTTCGGGTCGAAGAACACCGAGCTACAAATCTCCGCCTCAACAAAGCGGCCATCAGCAAGGGGCGCGTAGACCTTCTCGCCCATGCGCTTGAGCCCACCTTTCACCATCGCCAGGGCAAAGCTGTAACCCAGGCTGGCGCTGTAGTAGCTGGAGGTGACGTGACCCACCATGGCCATCGGAATCTGCTGCTTGGTGTCAAACACCAGTTGCGCGCCTTCAGGCAGCACAAACTTCGGATCAACCGGTTTCAAGCCCACCAACTGCTTACGGTTTTCCCTTACGCAGTCTTCACGGTTCATGCCGCGCCAGCCGATCCACGAGAACGGTTTGGTGCGGCCAACGCACCAGCCCATATTCAGGTCGTCCGGGGTGACCGAACCATCGGTGTCCTGGCCAACAATGATGAAGCCCTTCTCGGCCCGCAGTACGTGCATGGTCTCGGTGCCATACGGGGTGAGGTTGTATTTCTTGCCGGCCTCAACGATTTTTTCCAGCACACCCATGGCGTAGTCGGCTTGTACGTTGACTTCGTACGACAGCTCACCGGTAAAGGAGATACGGAACACGCGCGCCGGCACACCACCCACCAGGCCCTCTTTCCAGGTCATAAAGGGGAAGCCTTCACGGTCCAGATCGATGTCAGTGACTTCGGCCAGCAGCTTGCGGCTGTTGGGGCCGGACAGGGTCATGGTCGCCCAGTGGTCGGTAACCGAGGTGAAGTACACCTTCAGCTCTGGCCACTCGGTCTGGTGGTAGATCTCCAGCCACTGCATCACGCGCGCGGCGCCGCCCGTGGTGGTGGTCATCAGGAAGTGGTTGTCGGCCAGGCAGGCGGTTACGCCGTCGTCGAACACCATGCCGTCTTCTTTACACATCAGGCCGTAGCGGGCTTTACCCACGTCGAGCTTGGTCCAGGCGTTGGTGTACACGCGGTTCAAGAACTCGCGGGCATCAGGGCCTTGAATATCGATTTTGCCCAGGGTGGAAGCGTCCAGCAGGCCGACGCTATCGCGCACGGCTTTGCACTCGCGGCCAACAGCGGCGTGCAGATCTTCACCTTTTTTCGGGAAGTACCACGGGCGTTTCCACTGGCCGACGTCTTCGAACTCGGCGCCTTGCGCCAGGTGCCAAGCGTGCAGCGCGGTGTAGCGCACCGGGTCAAACAAGGCGCCGCAGTTGCGCCCCGCCACGGAGCCAAAGGTCACCGGGGTGTAGTTGGGGCGGAACATGGTGGTGCCCATCTGGGTAATGCTGATGCCGATGGAGCGCGCCGCAATCGCCAGACCGTTGATATTGCCGAGCTTGCCTTGGTCGGTACCAAAGCCCAGGGCGGTGTAGCGTTTTACGTGTTCAACCGACTCGAAGCCTTCGCGGGTGGCCAGCTCGATACCGGCGCTGGTCACGTCGTTTTGCAGGTCAACGAATTGCTTCGGTGCCCGGGCGGTCGGTTTCTCGTGCGGCACTTGGAACAGCGCGATGCTGGCTTCTTCGCTGCGCGCAGCCACGCTCGGTACTTCACCGCTGATGGGCGCAAAGCCAACTTCGCCAGCGGCTTTTACCCCGGCTTCAAAGCCATCGGCCAACACGTCGCCCAGGGCAAACACGCCGTTAACGGCACCGGCACACACACGTTTCTGGAAGCCTTCACCCGGCACAAAGGCCAGCAAGTCTTCACGCCAGATCGGCTTGCCGCCCAAGTGCGACGCCAAATGCACAACCGGGCTGTAGCCGCCGGAGCTGGCCACGGTGTCGCAGTCCAGCCACTCGCCTGGGCTGGTAACTTTATGCGCAACCGGGTCAATCGCGGCCACGCGGGCGGCGCTGACGCGTTTGCTGCCGCGGGTTTCAATCACGGCACTGCTGCTCAATATACGAATACCCTTGGCGCGGGCTTCTTCAACCCAGGCGCCACGCGGATTAGGCCGCGCATCGGCGATGGCCACGACGTTCAGGCCCGCTTCCAACCAGTCCAACGCTACGCGGTAGGCGAAGTCATTGGTGGTCGACAGCACCAGCTGTTTGCCCGGCGCCACGCCATAACGGCGGATATACGTCGACACGGCGCCAGCGAGCATATTGCCCGGCACATCGTTGTTGCCATACACCAACGGCCGCTCATGGGCGCCGGTGGCCAGCACTACGCGCTTGGCGCGCACACGGTGCATACGCTGGCGCGTCTCGCCCATCGGTGCGGTTTCGCCCAGGTGGTCGAAGCGGCGCTCGTGAATGGTGAGGAAGTTATGGTCGTGGTAGCCGTTAACCGTGGAGCGCGGCAGTAGCAGCACTTCCGGCATGGACTTCAGCTCCACCAGAGCCTTGGCCACCCAATCAGCCGCCGGGCGACCGTCGAGGCTTTCGCGGCTGTCCAGTAGTTGACCACCGAACTCTTCCTGCTCATCGGCCAGGATCACCCGCGCACCGGCTCGGCCAGCAGCCAGGGCTGCAGCCAGACCCGCGGCACCGCCGCCAACCACCAGCACGTCGCAGTGCTGGTTCATATGGTCGTAACGGTCTGGGTCGTTTTCTTTTGGCGCGCGGCCAAGGCCAGCGGCTTTACGGATGTACTTCTCGTACGTCATCCACATCGACTGTGGATACATAAAGGTCTTGTAGTAAAAGCCGGGCGCCATCATGTCGCCGCCGACCTTACCCAGAATCCCCATGACGTCGTTGTTTACGCTGGGCCAGCCGTTGGTGCTGCTGGCTACCAAGCCGCTGTACAGCGCCTGTTGGGTGGCACGCACGTTAGGGATTTGCGTGGCTTCACGGGAACCGATCTGCAACACGGCGTTGGGCTCTTCAGCGCCCGCGGCAACGATGCCGCGAGGGCGGGAATATTTGAAGCTGCGGCCGATGATGTCCACACCGTTGGCCAGCAGGGCAGCGGCCAGGGTGTCACCGGCAAAACCTTGGTAGGTGGTGCCGTTAAAGGTGAAAGTCAGCGGCTGGTTACGGTTGATCCGGCCACCGTTACTCAGGCGGTTGATCTGGCTCATGCCTGTTCTCCTGCGGCGCCTGCTTTCGGCTTGGCGGTCACGGTGGGTTTCTCGCCTACTTTGTAGGTTTCGAAAATTTCGTAGCTGATGGTGTCGCGGGTGGCGTTGAAGTACTGGCGGCACCCGGCAGCGTGAATCCACAGCTCGTGGTGGATGCCACGGGGGTTATCACGGAAAAACATGTAGTCGCCCCACTGCTCGTCAGTGCAGGCGTTAGGGTCGAGCGGGCGAGGAATATGCGCCTGGCCGGCGGCATGAAATTCCTCTTCGGCGCGTAGCTCGCCACAGTGAGGGCAGAAAATTTGCAGCATGGGCCGTACCTCCAGAATTCTTTACTTGTCTCCCCTCGCCCGCTTGCGGGAGAGGGGCTGGGGGAGAGGGGCTTTTGGCGTTTGCCGATTTAAAAGCCCCTCTCCCGCCCTGCGGGCACCCTCTCCCGTAAACGGGCGAGGGTCATCAGCCGTCGCCTATGGCGACCTATTAGTGAGCCACCGCTGCAGCACCATGCTCATCAATCAATGCGCCGTTGTGGAAACGGTCCATCGAGAACGGTTTGGCCAACGGGTGCATCTCCCCCGTGGCCAGGCTGGCGGCAAACACATGGCCCGACCCTGGAGTGGCTTTAAAACCGCCGGTGCCCCAACCGCAGTTGAAGAACAGGTTAGGCACCGGGGTTTTGCTGATGATCGGGCAGGCGTCTGGCGAGGTGTCCACAATGCCGCCCCATTGGCGGTTCATGCGTACGCGGCTGAGTACCGGGAACATCTCGACGATGGCTTGCAGGGTGTGTTCGATAGTCGGGTAAGAACCGCGCTGGCCGTAGCCAACATAGCCGTCGATACCGGCACCGATCACCAGGTCGCCTTTGTCCGACTGGCTGATATAGCCGTGTACGGCGTTGGACATAATCACGCTGTCGATAATCGGCTTGATCGGCTCGGACACCAGCGCTTGCAGCGGATGGCTTTCCAGCGGCAAGCGGAAACCGGCGAGCTTGGCCATATGCCCGGAGTTACCGGCAGTGACCACACCCACACGTTTGCCACCAATGAAGCCTTTGCTGGTTTCAACGCCAATCACCACGCCGTTTTCCTTACGGAAACCGATCACTTCGGTCTGCTGAATCAGGTCCACGCCCAAGGCGTCGGCAGCACGGGCATAACCCCAGGCCACGGCGTCGTGACGGGCCACGCCAGCACGACGTTGCACGGTGGCGCCCATTACCGGGTAGCGGGTGTTCTTGGAGCAATCGAGATACGGAATTTCAGCGGCGGTTTGCTTGGCATCCAGCAGTTCGCCGTCAATGCCGTTCAAGCGGTTGGCGCTGACCCGACGCTCGGAATCGCGCATGTCTTGCAGGGTGTGGCACAGGTTGTAGACGCCACGGGGCGAGAACATCACGTTGTAGTTGATGTCTTGCGACAGGCCTTCCCACAACTTCATCGCGTGTTCGTACAGGTGCGCCGACTCATCCCACAGGTAGTTGGACCGCACGATGGTGGTGTTGCGCGCGGTATTACCGCCGCCCAGGTAACCCTTTTCGATCACCGCCACATTGGTGATGCCGTGCACTTTGGCCAGGTAATAGGCCGTAGCCAGACCGTGGCCGCCACCGCCGACGATAATCACGTCGTACACCGGCTTAGGCGTTGGGTTACGCCACATGCGCTGCCAGTTTTCGTTATGGCTGAGCGAGTGCTTGAACAGGCCGAAGCCGGAATAACGTTGCATGAGAGGTGCTCCTCGCTGCTGCACCCCCTGCCGACTGCTGGCAGGGGCGGGTAATTCAAACGGGTGAGATCACTTGTAAACCGGGAAATCCGCGCACAACGCAGCAGCCTGCTTGGCCACCTGCGCCTCGACATCGGCATCGCCCAAGTGGTCAAGGATGTCGCAAATCCAACCAGCCAATTCCACGCTCTGCGCCACTTTAAAACCACGGGTGGTGATGGCCGGGGTGCCGATACGCAGGCCCGAAGTCACGAAGGGCGACTGTGGGTCATTGGGTACGGCGTTTTTGTTCACAGTGATACCGGCGCGGCCAAGGGCGGCGTCAGCGTCCTTGCCGGTCAGACCCTGGCGAATCAGGCTGACCAGGAACAGGTGGTTATCGGTACCGCCGGACACTACATCGTAGCCGCGCTGGATAAACACGCCGGCCATGGCCTGGGCGTTGTCGATCACTTGCTGCTGATAGGCCTTAAAGCTGGGCTCCAGGGCTTCTTTAAAGCACACCGCCTTGGCCGCGATCACATGCATCAGCGGGCCGCCCTGGCCACCAGGGAACACAGCAGCCTGGAATTTCTTTTCCAGATCCGGATTGGCCTTAGCCAAGATCAGACCGCCGCGTGGGCCGCGCAGGGTTTTGTGCGTGGTGGTGGTAACCACATCGGCATAGGGCAGCGGGTTCGGGTACAGACCTGCGGCTACCAGACCGGCAACGTGGGCCATATCAACGAAGAAGTAAGCGCCAACCTTGTCAGCGATCTCACGGAAGCGTGGGAAGTCGAGGGTTTTCGAGTAGGCCGAGAAACCGGCGATGATCATCTTCGGCTTGTGCTCCAGGGCCAGACGCTCAACTTCGTCGTAATCGATCAGGCCAGTGGTGGTGTCGATGCCGTACTGCACCGCGTTGTACAACTTGCCGGAAAAGCTCACCTTGGCGCCGTGGGTCAAGTGACCGCCATGGGCCAAGCTCATGCCCAACACAGTATCGCCGGCCTGCAACAACGCCAGATAAACAGCCGCGTTAGCCTGGCTACCCGAGTGCGGCTGCACATTAGCGTAATCGGCGCCGAACAGCTCTTTAGCGCGGTCGATAGCCAACTGCTCAACCTTATCCACATGCTCGCAACCGCCGTAATAACGCTTGCCTGGATAACCTTCAGCATATTTATTGGTCAGGCCGCTGCCCTGAGCTTCCATCACCCGCTGGCTGGTGTAGTTCTCCGAGGCGATCAGTTCAATGTGATGCTCCTGGCGTGCTTCTTCAGCATCGATATAAGCCAGCAGTTCATCGTCATAGCCTTTGATCTGGTCGTTTTTGCTAAACATCTCGGTCTCCAGCGACAGCGGCTGCCGCATCATTGTTATGGGCGCCCGCCCAAGCTAGTGGGCGGTCCTGCGTTGTTAGCGATTCTGCGAAATAGCCAGCACAGCCATATGCCTGTTTGCGACATCAAAGTGCTCAAACTGACCACCAAACCAAAAGATAAAAAACCCACAGCCTAAGCCCCTCGCTCCTACGAAGATCAAGCGCTTGTGATCTTGATCTGGCTGTTGATCCACACGCCCCGTTTATCGCAGGCCGAACGGAGTCGTTGCGTAGGGGGTTGAGCGGCAGGAGCCGCGAAAGGCGTGGGGCCAGGGATGGCCCTGCACGCCGACCCCTGGAGCAACGACGGAGGGAGGGGACCTGGAGCGCAGCGGAAGGCCAAGGTAGGGGCAAGCGTTTTTGCTTACTTTTTTCTGGTCCGGCATCCCGGCCACTGGAAAAAGTGAGTCGCGCGTAAGGCGCGAAACCAAACGTTCATCCAACGCGGTAAAGAAGAACACCGCAGAACAAAAAGCAAAAGCCGGTGCGCACACCGTACGCGGACCGGCACACCCTCCGAGCCCTACGACAGAACCACCGCGCCGCGCTACAGTGTTGCCCATCGCCGTAAAGAGACCCCATCACCATGACCGACACCACCCAACAATTCGCCAGCGACAACTACTCCGGCATCTGCCCCGAAGCCTGGGCCGCCATGGCCCAAGCCAACCACGGCCACGACCGCGCCTACGGCGATGACCAATGGACCGCCCGCGCCGCCGACCACTTCCGCCGCCTGTTCGAAACCGACTGCGAGGTGTACTTCGCCTTTAACGGCACCGCCGCCAACTCCCTGGCCCTGTCGCAACTGTGCCAGAGCTACCACAGCGTTATCTGCTCAGAAACCGCCCACGTCGAAACCGACGAATGCGGCGCCCCCGAGTTTTTCTCCAACGGCTCTAAACTGCTCACCGCGCGCACCGAAAACGGCAAGCTGACACCCGCCGCGATCCGCGAAATTGCCCTTAAGCGCCAAGATATCCACTACCCCAAACCGCGCGTGGTCACCCTTACCCAGGCCACCGAAATAGGCAGCGTCTACCGCCCCGAAGAACTCAAAGCCATCAGCGCCACCTGCCACGAGCTGGGCCTCAACCTGCATATGGACGGCGCCCGCTTCGCCAACGCCTGCGCCTTTCTCGACTGCTCGCCGGCCGAGCTGACGTGGAAAGCCGGTATCGACGTGCTGTGTTTTGGCGGCACGAAAAACGGCATGGCCGTCGGTGAGGCGATTCTGTTCTTTAACAAAGACCTGGCGGTCGACTTCGACTACCGCTGCAAGCAGGCTGGGCAGTTGGCGTCGAAAATGCGTTTTCTCTCGGCGCCCTGGGTTGGCTTGCTGGAAAACGACGCCTGGCTGAAATACGCCCGCCACGCCAACCATTGCGCACGGTTGCTGGCCGAATTGGTCAGTGACATTCCAGGCGTCAGCCTGATGTTCCCGGTAGAAGCCAACGGCGTGTTTCTGCAACTTTCGGAGCCGGCCATTGAAGCCTTGCGCGCGCGCGACTGGCGTTTCTACACCTTTATTGGTGCTGGCGGCGCGCGGTTTATGTGCTCGTGGGATACCGAGGAAGAACGTGTACGTCAGCTCGCTGCGGATATCCGCTTGGTGATGCAGGCCTGATTTTTACCGCCCATCACCGAGCTGTTCATGGCCGACCAACAAGCGACAAAAACCGTTGCGTACTTGCTACTGGAATTAGTACTGGAGCTGGGCTGGATCGCCCTCACCCTGCTGACACCCGTATTCGCCCCGCTAACCCTTGGCGTTATCGGCTGGCTGCTTTATCTGCCGCTGGCGTGGCTGGTTAACTGGCTACGCGGCGGCGTGCCTTACCGTCTGCAACAGCTGAATTTTTTCTGGAGCATTGGCTTAGGGATTGGCTTCGGTCGGGCCATTCCGGTTTTCTGGCTGGCCTTCTGCACCGGGGCGCTGGTCATCATCGGCGGCCTGTTGCTGATCAGCCATCTGGAAAAACGCCTCGGCCTGAATCTGCTGGCACAAAAACCGACCCAAGCCGGCGACGACACCCAGGTGATGCCGCTGCCCACGCCCTTTGCCGTGCGCGGAGCCAGCGCCTGGGGCGGCGGCGAACCGCGCCTAACGCCAGAAGGCCAGCCGGTACGGCTGCTGGGCGAAAGCGAAATCGCCATGGGCGGGCCGGTGGTGTGCGACTACCTGCTGCCCGACGGCAGCGTGATTTTCAATGGCAATCCTTCGGCGCAATTCTCCAGCGACGGCCGCTACTTCGTTTCACCGGCGCCGAGTCGCAACGAATGGAGTCTGCTGATTTACGACCGCAAACAGCGCCTGCTCTACCATTGCAGTGTCAGCCAGTTCTGGGAACTGGACGAAGTCAGCGCCACCCACGTGCTTGGCCGGGTCAGCCCATTGACCTGCGACGCGCCCTACAGCGCCGACATCGAAGAACTGAAAGCCGGCGCACAGCGGGTCGAAACCTTTGTCGGCATCCAGGACCTATGGCTGCCCGACAGCTATTGGCAGTACCTACAAGCCGACCACCAGAGCCGCACACTGGCCTCGCCACCGTCGGCGCCTACCCTGGAACTGCGTGCCTGGCTGCCGGAAAAGCTGATGGACCTCGGCGACCCACTGGAACCGCTGCGCAACCCGTTGGGCGAGCTGATACTCGACGGCCAGGCCACCGGCCTGATGCTGATGCAACCCGACCCCAGCGTGGTTTTTAGCAAAGACGGCCAGACCTTCGTCTGCGCCGCCAGCCGCGCCGACGTCAGCGGCTTCTGGCTGTGGCAACGCCGCAGCGGCTGGCGCTTGATGAGCAACTCCTGGCAACCCAAAGAACGCGAACCGTTGTGCACCTCGCCAAACTTTATCGACCTGGAAACCGAGCACCTGCGCCTGCGCATGACCTGGGCGCAGCCGTGCCTGGAATACCGCGACCATGGCCCGGTAACGTCGTACACCTACAGCCAGCTAGAACTGGTAACCGGCCAGACCCGTCGCGGCAAACCGAAACTGGGCTACGCCTCCATGCCGGAAGTGGATCTGCTACTGCCGCTGAACGACGCACCGCTGTTGCTGCAAAGTGCGCCGCTGAAAAATGGCGAGCGCATGACCTGGCAGCCACTGCGCGACAGCCAGAAGGGCGACCTGCGTGCCTATCGCTGCCAGATCGGCACCTGGCAGGTGCCGGGCGAATGGGTGCTGGAGCATCGTTTGTCTGATTGCGGCGGCTATATTGCCCTGATCGCTTTCGCCGACGCGCCCGCTGTGTTGCACCGCGTGGCGATTGCCGAGCCAGGTAACGAGAGTCTGCATTGGCTGGACGAGGATGTGCTGGACGTGCACCTGCAAGGCTTTATCCATGGCCAACTGCACCTGCTGCGCTTGCTGGGGCGCAACCGCGATGTGCCGATCACCGGTCCCGGCCAGGGCAACCCGGAGCGCGAAAGCCAATTCGAACAGCCCGCACCGGCGCCCGGTGTGGCCTATGACTTTGCGCAACGGCATGGCGATTGGCGATTGTTCTATCGGCAGCAATACGCCGTCCTCGACCAAGGCGCCTGGCGGCTCTTGTAGGGTGTGCTCCGCGCACCAGGCGATAGCCCGACAAACGCAACGGTGCGCCTAACACACCCTACGAAAGCCGTCCGACCAATCACCTTGCTGCCCCTGTCATCTGCACTATGTTGTTGCTCCTTAACCTCAGCCGGAACGCGCGTATGTCAATCCTCACCCTTCACTACTGCCCACAAAGCCGTTCATTGGGCTCTCTGGTGCTGCTGGAAGAACTCGGCGCGCCCTATGAGCTGCACGTGATGAATATGAGCAAAGGCGAGCAGCGCGAACCCGCCTACCTGGCTATCAACCCCATGGGTAAGGTGCCGGCCATCACCCATGGCGAGGCGCTGATTACTGAGCAGGGCGCGATCTTTATCTACCTGGCGGACCTGTTCGCCAACGCCAAGCTGGCCCCCGCCCTCAACGATCCACTGCGCGGCCCCTACCTACGCTGGCTGGTGTTCTACGGCTCGTGCTTTGAACCGGCGGTGATGGACCGCTCGCTGCAACGCGAACCAGCGCCCAAACGCAGCTCGCCCTATGGCAGCTATGACGATGTGATCGCTGTGGTTGCCGCGCAGTTGGCTAAAGGGCCTTACTTGCTGGGCGAGCGGTTTAGCGCGGCAGATGTGTTGTGGGGCACGGCGTTGAACTGGACCACGCACTTCGGCGTGGTGCCGTTATTGCCAGCGTTCAAAGCCTATATCGATCGCGTCACCGCCCGCCCGGCGTATAAAAAGGCGGCGGCGAAAGAGGCGCAGTTGTTGGCCGCACACGATGATTGATCGTTAGCCTGGATTCTGAGTCGCCAGAACCGTGGATCCCCGCCTACGCGGGGATGACGTAAGTCTCTATTAAAACCACCGTCTTCCCCGCGAATGCGGGGACCCAGGGGCGTTATACACGCGGCGCAGCTTGGCCTCAGTAATCGATCACCACATCGCCTTTGGGGATGCTGCAGCAGGAGAGGATATAACCCTCTTGCACATCCTCGTCGGTAATGCCGCCGTTGTGTTCCATCTCCACTTCACCGGCAGTTTTCATCACCTTGCAGGTGCCGCAAATACCCATGCCGCAGGCTTTGGGAATATGCAGGCCAAGCTTGGCGGCGGCGGCGTGCACGGTTTCGCCCGGGGCCACACGGATACTTTTGCCGGTGGCGGTAAATTCAACCTGGTTAAGATCGGCGGCATCCGGCGCAGGGGCATCGGCGGCCTGTTCGGCGTGCACGATGGCTTCGGCTTTATCCTCGGCCGGCGTCGCGCCAAAGGATTCTTCGTGGTAGCGCTTCATGTCGAAACCATTGGCTTCGAGCAGACGTTTTACCGCGTTCATATAGGGCGTGGGACCGCAGCAGAAAATCTCCCGGTCTTGAAAGTCCGGGGCGATCAGTTCGAGCATTTTCTGGTTCAGGTAACCACGGTAACCGGCCCACGGCTCACCCTCGCCATGTTTTTCACAAATGATATGCAGCGAGAAATTGCTGACCCGCGCGGCCATGTGGTCAAGCTCGCGGCGGTAGATCACATCTTTCGGGGTACGGGCGCTGTGGACAAAGACCATATCGACATTGGCATTGGTGTCGAAGTACCAACGCGCCATCGACATCACCGGGGTAATACCAACGCCACCGCTGAGGTACAGCACTTTGTCGTTGGGAAAGTCCATGGCATTAAACAAGCCCACGGGACCATGCACCGGCAATACATCACCGACTTTGAGGTTGTCGTGTAGCCAATTCGACACCTTGCCACCGGGCACGCGCTTAATGGTCAGCGAGAAGCTGTAGGGCACCGAAGGCGAGCTGGAGATGGTGTACGAACGCATGATTGGTTGGCCGTCGATCTCCAATTCCAGGGTGACAAACTGCCCCGGTTTAAAGAAGAACATGATCGGCAAGTCGGCCATAAAGCAGAAGGTACGGACATCCAGGGTTTCCTGAATGACGTTGACGCAACGCACCAGGTGGCGGCCATTGGCCCAGGTCTGCGTGTTGACCGGGTTAAGGAAGGTGTTGGACATGATCGCTCCCGCGCCATAGATGGAAGTGCGCCGCGCCGGTAATGCCGGCCAACACAACGGTGGTTGTGACTATGGCGCCGATTGTGGGCATGCGCCTAGGGGCTCACTTACCTATCTGCGACATTCACATGCTCACCGCGACCAGGCCCCAGCCATCGGGGCTAGCGCGTCGGAAACGGATTCGGCCGTGTCGCCCATAGATAAGGCCCCGAATTGGCTCGACCCCACACTCCACTTCAATACGAGCCTGGGTGAAACTTGCCTGTGGCCAACTTAGAGAGCGCATAACAAGCGCCTTGCGTGAACATTAACCGCCATTTTCGCTGGGCGCAGACCGCGATCAGCCATGAGGATTTAACCATGGATACTTCTACCCTGAGTTTGGGCGACCCGCTGGAACCAGCACGCAAGGCCACTGCCGACATGCTGCAAAACCGCGAGCGCACCTACTCGCTGCCGCAGCCGTTCTACAACGACGACCGCCTGTTTGAAATCGATATGCAGGAGATCTTCCATAAAGAATGGTTGATCGCCGGCATGACCTGCGAGATCCCGGCCAAGGGCAACTACATCACCTTTCAGCTGGGCAAAAACCCGATTGTGGTGATTCGCGGCGCCGACGGCGTGGTCAACGCCTTCCACAACGTCTGCCGCCACCGTGGCTCACGGTTGTGCACCGGGGCTAAAGGTAAAGTGGCCAAGCTGGTGTGCCCATACCACCAGTGGACCTACGAGCTCGACGGCCGCCTGCTCTACGCCGGCACCGAGATGGGCGAAGACTTCGATATGAAGAAATTCGGCCTCAAGCCTGTGCATGTAAAAGTGGCTGGCGGCTATATCTTCGTTTCCCTGGCAGAAAACCCGCCAGCCATCGACGAATTCCTCTCCACCTTGGCCCATTACATGGAGCCCTATGACATGGAGAACACCAAGGTGGCCGTGCAAACCACCTTGATGGAAAAAGCCAACTGGAAACTGGTGATCGAAAACAACCGCGAGTGCTACCACTGCAACGGCTCACACCCAGAATTGCTGAAAACCTTGCTGGAGTGGGACGACGTTACCGATCCGCGCGCCGACCAAGCGTTTAAAGACCACGTTGCGGCATCCGCCGCAGCTTGGGATGCAGAAAAGATCCCCTACGCCCACGCCAGCTTCGGCCTGCGTAACCGCATTGTGCGTATGCCACTGCTTAAGGGCACCGTATCAATGACCCTGGACGGCAAACAAGGCTGCCAAAAACTGATGGGCCGGATTAAAAACCCGGACTTGGGCTCGATGCGCATCCTGCACCTGCCGCACTCGTGGAACCACTGCATGGGCGACCACATTATCGTGTTCACCGTGTGGCCAATCAGCGCTCAGGAAACCATGGTCACCACCAAATGGATCGTGCACAAAGACGCGGTTGAAGGCGTGGACTACGACCCAGCGCGTATGCGCGAAGTGTGGGACGCCACCAACGACCAAGACCGCCGCCTGGCCGAAGAAAACCAGCAAGGCATCAACTCCACCGCCTACCAACCAGGGCCGTACTCGAAGACTTATGAGTTTGGTGTGGTGAACTTTATTGACTGGTACAGCGAGCGCTTGCTGAGCAACTTGGGCGCAGCGCCAGCGGCTTACTTGCGTGGGATTAAAACCCAGTAAATCGTCGGCACTAAAAAGCCCCCGTAGCTCATGGCTATGGGGGCTTTTTTATGATGCATGGATTGATGTTTGGCCCGGCCCTCTCCCCCCGCCCTCTCCCGCTAGCGCGCGAGGGGGCCTGAACGCGTTTTCCCGCAGGAGCAGTGATTAGTTCCCCTCTCCCGCTAGCGGGAGAGGGGCTAGGGGAGAGGGCCAGGCGTTACGCCGATTGGGCGTCAAACCTTGAACCGCGCCACCATCCCATTCAAGTCCACCGCCAAACGCGATAACTCTTGGCTGGCGGCCGCCGTCTGGTTGGCCCCTGCCGAAGACTGCAACGAGAGGTCGCGGATATTGGTCAGGTTGCGGTCCACTTCCCGCGCCACCTGCGCCTGCTCTTCCGAGGCGCTGGCGATCACCAGGTTGCGCTCGTTGATCTCAGAAATCGACAAGGCTATTTCGTCCAGCGCCGTACCGGCGGCTTTGGCCACATCCAGGGTGGCGCGTGCGCGTTCGTTGCTGCTTTGCATGGCGTTGACGGCTTGGTCAGTACCCTGACGAATGCCGCCAACCATCTGTTCGATTTCCTGGGTCGATTGCTGAGTGCGATGCGCCAAGGCCCGCACTTCATCGGCCACCACGGCAAAACCACGGCCAGCTTCGCCGGCTCGCGCCGCTTCAATGGCGGCGTTCAAGGCCAGCAGGTTGGTTTGTTCGGCAATCGAGCGGATGACGTCGAGCACTTTGCTGATGTCACGGACCTTTTCCGCCAACTGTTCAACCTGATCCGCGGAACCGGTGACGTCATGCGCTAAGCTTGTGATCGAGTTGACGGTTTGTTGTACCTGCTCACGGCCACGTTGCGCCGTGCGGTCGGTCTCGCGCGAGGCTTCGGAGGTAATCACGGCATTGCGCGCCACTTCTTCCACGGCAGTGGTCATTTCGTTTACAGCGGTTGCCGCCTGTTCAATTTCGCCGTTCTGTTGGTGCAAGCCGCGCGTGGAGTCTTCGGTAACGGCACTGAGTTCTTCCGAAGCAGAGGCCAGTTGGTTAGACGAATCGGCAATGCCTTGAATGGTGCTGCGCAGGCTTTGTTGCATAGCCTTCAGCGCGCCCATCAAGCGACCCGGCTCGTCAGTGCCATCCACTTCGATGTGCTCGGTCAGGTCGCCAGAGGCCACTACCTGCGCCACACCTACAGCACGCAGCAGTGGCACGACGATGCTGCGGGTGAGGAGCATGGCCACCACGATGGTGATCACCCCTGCCAGCACCATGGTCACCACCATGCTGGTCAAGGCGCTGGTGTACACCTCGTCTGAGTGCACTTTTGCCGCTTGGGCACCGTCGGCGTTGATCTTGGTCAGGGTCGCCAACTCTTTAGCCATGGTGTCGGTCACCTCGACCATCGGGCCGTTAGCGATAGCGACGGCTTCATCAAACTGTTTTTGCTTGGCCAAGCTAGTCAATTGCGCTTGTTCGCCCAGATAAACCTTTAACGCAACGACAAAACGCTCGTAAGCGGCACGTTCTTCGGGGCTGGATATCAGCACCTCATATTCGCGCTGGTGCAGGGCTAACTCGTCTTTCAACTTTTCCGCCCGGTCGGCGTTGCTTTGCATATCCTCGTCGCTGCGATTAACCAGCAACCTCAGGGTAAGGGCGCGCAGACGCAAGGTGTTTTGCGCCACTGAGTCGAGGGCCAGAATACTGGGCAGCCAGTTTTCCGTGACTTCAAGCGAGTCGTCACGCAATTCGGACATCTTTAGCACCGCGAAACCGCCGAGCAAGACGACCAAAAGCGCCAGCAGGCCAAAACCCAGCCCGGCACGTGGAGCGATATTCAGTTTTCGCAACATAGCTGCTGTCCTTCTTGTTATCGAGGCGCATGGCGCTCGTACTGCAATCAATGATGAGCCGGTTTCGGCTGTCACTATCCTGGGTATTTCTTAGGCAAGGCTTAAGCTGCTGGCAAAATGCCGTTTGTGAAAGATAGTCGCTAAACCCGAAGCAAGCGTTTGATTTTTGTCAGCTGGCAAGAGTTGGTGAAGGTAGTTATCCGCAGTGGCGAAGCGGGCCCATTTAGTGGCACTAAAACAACAAAGGCCGCTTGCACCGATTCTTCGAATCAGGCGAGCGGCCTTGGCAACACGGCAGTTTTTTGGGGAGGGGCTAACGAACCACGCCTTCTTCCAGCAGCAGCTTGAAGATGGCCTCTGCACCTTCCTGCGCACTCAGGTCTTTAAGCACCTGCCCACCGCCACCCGCCGCTTTGGCAGTAGCGGCTTTCATACGCTCGGCGCCGGTTTTCGCTTTGATCACTTTTAGCCGTTTCGGCCGCGGCCGCGCCGGTTGCAGTTGGGCGCTGGCCAGCAGGCTGTCGTCAACAACCTGCACATCCTCGGCGCGCAATTGCCCGCGCCGCGCTGGGCCAAACGCGCTTTGCCGCGCAGTAGGTGCGGCGTTATCCACACTGGCGAGAAACGGCACGCGTACTTGCAGGCGCCGCCGTTGCCCGCGCGGCAAGGCTTGCAGCACCTGGGCCACACCGTTTTCAACCTTTTCCACTTCGGCCAAACCGACCACCAACGGCCAGCCCAGTTGCTCGGCCAACAGGTACGGCAACATGCCCGAACCTTCGCCGGTTTCGGCCTGACTGCCGGTGAGCACGATCTGCACCTCACTGCCGCGCAGGTAGTCGAGCAACACCGGCAGGGCGTCGGCGCCTTGCGGTTGTTCCAGCACGCTCAACTCACTCAGGCCCATACCCAGATAGGCACGCAGGGCTTCTTCTTCGACGCTGCCGGCGTGCAGCACCTGCAGTTTTTCGCCGGCCAGGCGCAGGCCCAATTCCACCGCACGGGCATCTTGCTCGGCCCGCCGTGGTCGAGCGGAGCTGGGGTGCGCGCCGATGGAAACCAGGCTGACGATATTCAAGGGCTTAGGCTGCATCGCGATTGCCTCCGGCACGGTGTTGCGCCATGCGTTCGATCAGCGCAGCAAGAATCGCCGCCGAGTCGCCAATCACGGCGAGGTCGGCGCGTTTGATCATGTCGCAACCGGCATCCAGGTTGACCGCCACCACCTTGTCGCAGGCACCAATACCTTGCAGGTGCTGGATGGCGCCGGAGATACCGACTGCCAAGTACACCCGCGCCGTTACCCAGGTACCAGTAGCCCCGACTTGGCGATTGCGCGCCATATGGCCGTCGTCCACCGCCACCCGCGAGGCGCCTTCAGTGGCGCCAAGGGCGGCGGCGGTGCGATGGAACAGGTCCCAGTCTTTAACGCCGTTTCCGCCGGAAAGAATAAATTCGGCCTCGGCCATTGGCGTGGCGGCGGGGTCTACCGCCACCGCGCCCAGGTCTTCGATCCTTGGCAGGCAACGGGCGACGTCGTTATCCAGGCTGACCGGCAGCACTTCATGGCGGGTATCACTAACCGGCTCAGCGCATTCGCTGGCGGCCAGAATCAAGCGTGCCAATGGCCGCTGCAGGTCTTGCTGACCGGCACCGGCACGGCCAATGCAGTGTTCCTCGGTGACCTGCCAAACGCGGGTGGCCGGGCGCTCACCCAACTGTGCGGCCAAACGCCGGCCCAGTTCACCGCCACCGGTGCGGCTATCGGGCAGCAGCCAATGGCGCGGGGCGAATTGCCGTTCGATGGCGGCTAGCGCTTGCACCTGTTGCTCAGGGGCGTAGCCGCTGTAGAGCGCACCGTCGAAATGCAGCAGGCGGTCGACGCCAGCGGTGTCGAAGGCGGCTTCTTTTACTTCACCGAAAACCACCGCCAACACAGCGCCTGCGGCACCGGCCAGTTTATTGGCCAGGCCCAGCACGTCACGGTCGTGGCTACTTAAGCGGCCGCCGACCATATCTGGGACCACAACGATGTAGAAGCTAGGCGCCGCGACCACGTGCAACGGCAACTGAACCGCCGCCGCTTGGGTGCTGCGTTTGGCTGTACCGCCCTGCTGGGCGCCGCTGCGGTCGATACGTTTGATGCCGTTGGGGCCGATAAAGCCCACGGCATGGGGGTTCTTGCGGATGATGCCGTTGGGGCCCATCCAGCTGGTTTCGCTGCGCTGCATGGCCGCGTGCAACGGGTGCAGACGGTTGCGGGCGATGTGCTCGGCGCGGGGGTCGCGGCGGATGATGTCAGACATGGGCGTAACTCCGACCTGTGCAGGGGTAGAGCGCCCTCACCCCCAGCCCCTCTCCCGCAAGCGGTAGAGGGGAGCTAATTTGCGGCAGGACGGAAATTAACAAACTCGCACAATTCGTCGCCTCGCCCTCGAGGGGGTGAGGGTTAGCGAGAGGGGGTAGCTGCCAACGCGATTCCATCATTCCACCTCCGCCACAGCACGTTTGGCCGGCGCCACAGCCGGCGCTTCGAGCAACACATCCGCTACCAATTCAGCGATATCTTTAATCTGCGGCCGTGGCTCGACCACCCCTTCCAGCATCGCTGTGCATTGCGGGCAACCCACAGCCACCAACTCAGCGCCGGTCTCTTTGATATCGACCATGCGCATATCCGGAATCCGCTGTTTGCCCGGAATATCGGTAATCGGCGCACCGCCACCGCCGCCGCAGCAGCGCGAGCGGAAGCCGGAGCGTTGCATTTCTTTCACTTCAATACCGAGCGCACGCAGCACATCACGTGGGGCTTCGTATTCGCCGTTGTAGCGACCGAGGTAGCACGGGTCGTGATAGGTCACCGAGCCGCCTTTGTGTTGACCCAGGCTCAGTTTGTTGGCGGCGATCAGTTCGGCGATATAGGTGCTGTGGTGCAGCACTTCATAGTTGCCGCCAAGGGCGCCGTATTCGTTTTTCAGCACATGAAAACTGTGCGGGTCGCAGCTGACGATGCGCTTAAAGCTGTACTTGGCCAACGTGGCGATATTGCGTTTGGCCAGGGTTTGAAAAGTTGCTTCATCGCCCAAGCGCCGGGCTACGTCGCCGCTGTCGCGCTCTTCCAGACCCAGCACGGCGAAGTCGACCTTGGCCGCTTTCAGTACTTTTACAAAGGCGCGCAGGGTGCGTTGGTTACGCATATCAAAGGCACCGTCGCCCACCCAGAACAGCACGTCGGTTTGTTTTTTGTCGCTCAGCAAATCGAGGCTTAAATCCGCCGCCCAGTTCATTCGCCCACCGGGATTAAAGCCGCCAGGGTTGTCGGTGGCGATCAGGTTATCCAGCACCTCGGCGCCTTTGTTCGGAGTGGCGCCTTTTTCCAGGGTCAGGTGGCGGCGCATATCGACGATGGCGTCAACGTGCTCGATCATCATCGGGCACTCTTCCACGCAGGCGCGGCAGGTGGTGCATGACCACAGCGTGTCGGCATCGACCAGGGCGTTACCCTGCAGATTGACGATGGGCAGGTGTGGGCCGCCGCTGTGTTCGCCGATGGGTTTGCCTGGGTATGGGCTGCCAGCAAACTTGGCATCGGTGCCGCCGGCCAGGCCGACGACCATATCCTGAATCAGCTTTTTCGGGTTCAGCGGTTGGCCGGCAGCAAAGGCCGGGCATGCCGCTTCGCACTTGCCGCACTGCACGCAGGCGTCAAAGCCGAGCAGTTGGTTCCAGGTAAAGTCGGTAGGTTTCTCGACGCCCAGAGGCGCATTGGGATTGCTCAGGTCCAGGGCTTTCAGGCCAGTAGAACGACCACCACCAAAGCGCTCCGCGCGGCGGTGCCAGGCCAGGTGCAGGGCACCGGCAAAGGCGTGTTTCATCGGCCCGCCCCAGGTCATGCCGAAGAACAACTCCGACACGCCCCAGGCCACACCCACCGCCAAGATCGCGGCCAGAATCCAGCCGCCAAATCCCTCAGGAAGAATCCCGGCAACCGGCAGCGTGGCAATAAAGAAGCTGGCAGAAAACATCAGCAAGCTTTTCGGCAAGCGCATCCACGGGCCTTTCGACAGCCGCGACGGCGGGTCGATACGGCGCTTGGCAACAAACAGCGCGCCAGCAAACATCAGCGCGCAAGCGCCGAGCAAGGCAAAACCAAGAATACGGTTATGCAGGCCAAAACCATGCACCAGCACCGCCAACACGGCGGCCAGCACAAAACCGCCGGCGGTGGCGACGTGGGTGTTGGCGATGTATTTGTCGCGGGCCACCACATGGTGCAAGTCGACCATATAGCGCTTGGGCATGGCCAGCAGCCCGCCCAGCCAATCGACCTGCGCCGGACGGCCACGGCGCCACATCAAAAAGCGTTTGCCCGCGCCGATCACGGCCAACAGCAGGGCGGCGAACAGCAGGATGGGCAGAAGGGTGTTCAACATCATTGGTCTCCACAATTCAGTGCCCTTGCCCGTTCGGGGAAAGGGTTAGGGAGAGCAGCGCAGGCGACGTAAATCTTCGCCAAACCGCCCCTCTCCCCCGGCCCCTCTCCCGCAAGCGGGAGAGGGGAGACCAGCGACCTCAGAAGTCCTTACACAACCGCAGCGCGTCGTAGATCGCCGCGTGGGTGTTGCGCTGGGCTACGCAGTCGCCGATGCGGAACAGCAGGTAACCCTCGCCCGCCTCGCTCAAGCACGGTTGCGGCTTGATCGCGAACAGCGCTTCCACATCAATCTGACCCTTGTTGCGCGAGCCTTCTTTCAGCGCGTAGTAGAGGGTTTCGTCCGGCCGCACGCCGTTTTCCACCACTACCTGATCGACCACACGTTCTTCTTTGGCGCCGGTGTATTCGTTCTCCAGCACGGCAACCAGTTTGTCGCCTTCGCGGTAGACCTTCTCCAGCATCATGTCGCCGGTCATGATCACTTCTTTGGGGTACATGCTGCGGTAGTAGGTGGGGAACGAGGTACCGCCCATGGCCACGCCCGGCTTGGTGTCGTCGGTGACGATCTCCACTTGTGAGCCTTTGTCGGCCATAAAGTCGGCCACCGACATACCGGTGAATTCACAGATGGTGTCGTACACCAGCACGTTTTTCGCCGGCGCTACTTTGCCGTCGAGCACGTCCCAGCTGCTAACCACCAGGCCTTCAGCCGCGCCCCAATGTTCGTTTTGCTCAATAAACGGATGACCGCCGTTGGCCAGCACGATTACGTCCGGGCGCAAGTCTTGGATGCTTGCCACATCGGCGCCGGTGCCCAGGCGCAAATCGACTTTCAGACGCGCCAGTTCCAACTGATACCAGCGGGTGATACCGGCAATCTGGTCGCGTTGCGGGGCTTTCGAGGCGGTGGTGATCTGCCCGCCCAGTTGGTCTTTCTTCTCAAACATCGTTACGTCGTGGCCACGCTCAGCAGCAACACGGGCGGCTTCCATCCCGGCTGGGCCACCACCCACGACCACCACTTTGCGCTTCACGCCGGTGGTTTTTTCGATGATGTGCGGCACGCCCATGTATTCACGGGACGTGGCGGCGTTCTGGATGCACAGCACGTCCAGGCCTTGGTATTGACGGTCGATGCAGTAGTTGGCGCCGACGCACTGTTTGATCTGGTCGACCTGGCCCATTTTGATCTTGGCGATGAAATGCGGGTCGGCGATATGGGCGCGAGTCATGCCGACCATATCGACATAGCCGCCGTCCAGAATGCGCGTGGCCTGGTTCGGGTCTTTGATGTTTTGTGCGTGCAGCACCGGCACCTTGACCACTTCCTTGATGCCAGCTGCCAGGTGCAGGAATGGCTCCGGCGGGTAGCTCATGTTTGGAATGACGTTGGCCAGGGTGTTATGGGTGTCGCACCCCGAACCCACTACGCCGACGAAATCGATCATGCCGGTGTCGTCGTAGTACTTGGCGATCTGCTTCATGTCTTCGTGGCTGAGGCCGTCCGGGTGGAACTCGTCACCGCAGATACGGATGCCCACGCAGAAATCCGGGCCAACTTCCTTACGAATGGCTTTGAGCACTTCCAGGCCGAATTTCATCCGCCCTTCAAAGCTGCCGCCCCATTCATCGGTGCGTTTGTTAACGCGCGGGCTCCAGAACTGGTCGACCATATGCTGGTGCACGGCCGACAGTTCAACGCCATCCAGCCCGCCTTCTTTGGCACGGCGCGCGGCCTGGGCGTAGTTACCGATCACCCGCCAGATTTCTTCCACTTCAATGGTTTTGCAGGTGGCGCGGTGCACCGGTTCACGGATGCCCGACGGCGACATCAGGGTGGGCCAGTTAAAGCCGTCCCAACGCGAGCGGCGGCCCATGTGGGTAATTTGAATCATGATCTTGGCGCCATGCTTGTGCATGGCATCGGCCAAGTTCTGGAAGTGCGGAATGATGCGGTCGGTCGAGAGGTTGACCGAACTCCACCACTCTTGCGGGCTATCAATCGCCACCACCGAAGAACCACCACAGATCGCCAGGCCGATACCGCCCTTGGCTTTCTCTTCGTAGTACTTGATATAGCGCTCGGTAGTCATGCCGCCGTCGGTGGCATACACCTCGGCGTGCGCGGTGCTGAGCACGCGGTTGCGGATGGTCAGTTTGCCGATCTGGATCGGCTGGAACATTGCTTCGAAAGCCATGGCGGGTTCCTCGACTTACAACGGCTTGACGGTGAACAGGCCGTCGTCGTGGCCTTCTTCGGAGCCACCGTAGACTTGCTCGGCGACAGTGCGAATCTTGCTGCCGCGAGCCTCAAGAATCTGATCCATGGCCCCGGCAAACCAACCGGTGAACATGTAATCGACTTTGCGCCCGACCTTGCCGTAGACGTAGACGAATGCCGAGTGTTCGAGCTTGACGCTGGCGGTGCCTTTGTCGAGGTCGATGTCCTGGATCTTGAACAGGCCCCAGCCACGTTGCGACAGGCGCTTCATGTAGTGCTCGAACACCGCGACGCCTTCCAGGCTGTGGCATTCAGCTTCTTTTTCACACCAGTGCCAGGCGGATTTGTAGCCGGCCTTGTAGAGGATCTCGGCGTAGGCGTCAGCGCCCAGAACCTCTTCGATGCCCATGTGGTTGTTGACGAAGAAGTGACGCGGCACGTACAGCATCGGCAGGGCGTCGGAGGTCCAGACACCGGTTTCGCTGTCGACTTCGATTGGCAATTGCGGGGCGATCTTGGCCATGGAAACTTAACTCCAGAAAAATAGTGGATTCAGTGGTGACCGCTGCCCTCACCCCAGCCCTCTCCCACAGGAGAGGGGGCAGATCGGCGGCGGTCTTGAGTCAGCGTTACTCGCCCCAGACGTCCTTGAGGACGTTGACCCAGTTCTCGCCCATGATCTTGCGTACCACGCGCTCGGAATGGCCGCGCTTGAGCAGGGTTTCGGTCAGGTTCGGGAACTCGCCGACGGTGCGGATGCCCAGCGGGTTGATGATCTTGCCGAAGCTGGTCAGGCGGCGGG
>CAZIWV010000019.1:0-85883 GCA_964543145.1 uncultured Pseudomonas sp. | reverse complement strand
TTGTTAAAGGCCCTGATGGTCGGCCGGCCCCAGGAGTTGTGGTGTATTGGGACTTCTATGGCACGTTCGTGGGAAATGTAAAACTGTCGGCGAAGTCTGCGGTAACCGATAGCAATGGTGTCGCCACTGTTGTTGTAACCAACACCAACACCGGAGCATCAACCGACTTATCTATCGGCGCTGGATTTAGTATGCAAGGAAATTCAGAGGACATAATTAACCTGACCCTTGAATAAACAACGCTAATTAAAAAGCCCGTTCAATCGACCGGGCTTTTTAATTTAGGCAGGGGCCGCAATCACTCTTGCACCTTCTCCTCTTTCTTCACCCTAAACCACGCCGCATACAGCGCCGGCAGGAACAACAGGGTCAGTGCGGTAGCCACAATCAACCCGCCCATAATCGCCACGGCCATCGGCCCGAAGAAGGTTGAGCGCGACAGTGGAATCATCGCCAGCACCGCCGCCAAGGCGGTCAGCACGATGGGCCGGAAACGTCGCACGGTGGCATCGATCACGGCGTGCCAGCGGTCGTGACCGGCGTTGATGTCTTGCTCGATCTGGTCAACCAGAATCACCGAGTTGCGCATGATCATGCCGGACAAAGCGATGGTGCCGAGCATGGCCACAAAGCCGAACGGTTGGTTAAACACCAGCAGGAACAGGGTCACGCCAATCAGCCCCAGCGGCGCGGTGAGAAACACCATGGCCGAGCGCGAGAAGCTTTTCAGTTGCAGCATCAGCAAGCCCAGCACCACCACGATAAACAGGGGTACGCCGGCGTTAACCGATTTCTGCCCCTTGGCCGAGTCTTCTACGGTGCCGCCAACGGCCAGCAGGTAGCCGTCGGGCAGCTTGGCGCGCACGCCTTCAAGGGTCGGCAAAATCTGTTTAACGATACTGGCCGGCTGCTCCTTGCCGTACACATCGGCGCGCACGGTAACGGTTGGCAGGCGGTCGCGGTGCCAGATGATGCCTTCCTCAAAACCGTATTTAAGCGTGGCAATTTGCGACAGCGCGACGCTCTGGCCGTTGTCGGTCGGCACCGACAAGCTCGGTAAAAGCGCCAGCTGTTGACGCTCGCGTACGGTGCCGCGCAACAGAATTTCGATCAACTCGTTGTCTTCACGGTACTGGCTGACGGTGTTGCCTGACAGCGAACTCTGCAGAAAGGTCGACAGGCTGGAGCTGCTGACGCCCAGGGCGCGGGCGCGTTCCTGATCGATGCTCAGGTACACCACCTTGCTTGGCTCTTCCCAGTCCAGGTGCACGTTGGAGACATGGCTGTTCTCACGCACGCGGTCGGCTACTTCGCGGGCCAAGGCACGCACTTCGTCGATGTGCTCGCCAGATACGCGGAACTGCACCGGATAACCCACAGGCGGCCCGTTCTCCAGGCGCGTGATACGGGTGCGCAAGGTAGGGAATTGCTCGGCCAGGGTTTCGATCAGCCATTTGCGCACCGCTTCGCGGTCTTGGATGTTTTTCGTCAGTACAACAAATTGACCAAAGCTGGCGGCCGGCAATTGCTGGTCCAGCGGCAAGTAGAAACGCGGCGAGCCGGTGCCGACATAGGCCACGTAATTGTCGATACCGGGGTGGTCTTTAAGCAGCGCTTCCAGATGGCGAACCTGCTCTTCCGTGGCCTTGAGCGAAGCACCTTCGCTGAGTTTCAGGTCGACCATCAGCTCCAGCCGGCCCGACGACGGGAAGAACTGCTGCGGGACAAACTTGAACATAAAGATCGAGCAGGCAAACAAGGCAACAGTCAATACGATCACGGTTTTGCGATGGCTAACGCACCACTCGATGACACCCCTTACACGCTTATAAAAAGGCGTCGAATACGGGTCATGGCCTTCGTCGCTGCCACCATGTTTGGCCGCGTGCAGTTTGGCCAAATCGGGGAGCAGTTTTTCACCGATATAAGGCACAAAAATCACCGCTGCGATCCAGGACACCAGCAAGGCAATGGTCACCACCTGAAAGATCGAACGGGTGTATTCGCCGGTGCCCGATTGCGCGGTGGCAATCGGCAGAAAGCCCGCTGCGGTGATCAACGTACCGGTGAGCATCGGAAAGGCCGTGCTGGTCCAGGCAAAGCTGGCAGCTTTGAAGCGTGAATAACCCTGTTCCATTTTGATCGCCATCATCTCAATGGCGATGATCGCGTCATCCACCAGCAACCCCAGCGCCAGCACCAGCGCGCCAAGAGAGATTTTGTGCAGGCCGATGCCAAAGTAGTACATGGCGGTAAACGTCATCGCCAACACCAGCGGAATCACTAGCGCCACTACGAGGCCGATGCGCAAGCCAAGGGAGAAAAAGCACACCAGCATCACAATGGCGAGGGCTTCCACCAGCACCTGCACAAACTCGCCGACGCCGGTTTTTACCGCCGCCGGTTGGTCGGACACTTTGCTCAATTGCATGCCCGCCGGCAGCGCTTGCTGCATACGGGCAAATTCATGTTCGAGCGCCGCACCCAGCACCAGAATGTCGCCGCCTGGCTTCATCGACACGGTCAGGCCAATGGCGTCCTGGCCCATAAACCGCATGCGTGGGGCGGGTGGGTCGCTAAAGCCGCGATGCACTTCGGCGACATCGGAAATACGAAACGTGCGGTCGCCTACCCGAATCGGAAAGGCCTTGATCTCATCCACTGATTCAAAGCGCCCGGTTACCCGCAGTTGAATGCGATCTGACGGCGTTTCAAAAAAACCGGACGAGGCCACAGTGTTCTGTTCTTCCAAGGCTTGCTGCACGGCGGCCAGCGGCAAGCCCAGGGTCGAGGCTTTGACGTTGGAGAGTTCGATCCAGATTTTTTCGTCTTGCAGACCGAGCAGGTCGACCTTGCCCACATCTTTGACGCGCTGCAGTTGCAGCTGGATGCGGTCGGCGTAGTCCTTAAGCACGGCGTAGTCGAAACCCTCGCCGGTCAGTGCGTAAATGTTGCCGTAGGTGGTGCCAAATTCGTCGTTGAAAAATGGCCCTTGAATGCCCTGCGGCAAGGTGTGGCGGATGTCGTTGACCTTTTTGCGGATCTGGTACCAGAGCTCGGGAATGTCGCGGGAGTTCATCGAGTCGCGGGCCATAAAGGTCACCTGCGATTCACCAGGGCGCGAGAAGGAGGTAATCCGGTCGAACTCGCCGGTTTCCATCAGCTTTTTCTCGATGCGTTCGGTGACTTGGCGCGACACTTCTTCGGCGCTAGCACCCGGCCACTGGGTACGAACCACCATGGCTTTAAACGTAAAGGGCGGGTCTTCGCTCTGCCCCAGCTTGGTGTACGACACCGCGCCAACAACCGCCAACAGCAACATCAGGAACAGCACGATCTGCCGATTACGCAGCGCCCATTCGGATAGGTTAAAGCTCATCCGTGCTTACTCCTGCGCTGCCAGTTTGACCGAGCGATTGTCATGGTCCACGGGCCGAACTTCCTGGCCCTCACGCAGCACTTGTACGCCGGCAGCCACCACCCAATCGTTGGCCTGCAAACCTTCCAGCACCGGCACCTGGCTTTCGCCATAGGGGCCAACCTTCACCGCGCGGCGTTCCAGCTTGGAGGTTTTCGGCTCTACCACCCACACAAACGGCTTGCCGCCCTCGGCACTCAACGCCGAGAGCGGTACGGCCAACGGCACATCGCCTGCGACCGGCACAAACACGCGGGCGCTTTGACCGAGGTCGGCCGGCACTTTGTCGGCGGTAAAGGAAACGCGGGCCGCATAGGTTCGCGACTGCGGATCGGCCGCTGGCGACAGTTCACGGATACGGGCAGGGAAACGTTTGTCCGGGCGCGACCACAACTCAACAAATACTTCCTGGCCTATTTTGAAGCGTTCAATGCTGTGCTCCGGCAGGCTGATCAACACTTCGCGTTCGCCATCAACGGCCAGGGTAAAGACGGTCTGTCCGGCAGCCACTACGTTGCCCGCCTCCACCGAGCGTTTGGATACCACGCCCGATTGAGTGGCGCGCAGCACCGAATAACCGGCCTGGTTATTCGACACATTAAATTCGGCCTGGGCTTGCTTGAGGCGGGCTTCACCGGCGCGGTAGAGGTTTTCGGCGTTGTCGTATTGCGAGCGGCTGGCCATCTGCCGGTCGAGCAGGGTTTTGTAACGATCGCGTTCGCTACGCACCAGTTGCAGGTTGGCGGTGGCGGCAGCCACCTGGGCGCGCTGGGCTTCGAGCTGCAATTGCACGTCTTGCGGATCCAGCTCAGCCAATGGCTGATCCTTCTTCACTCGCTCGCCAACATCCACCAGACGCTTGCTTACCTTGCCACCGATGCGAAACGCCAAGTCCTGCTCCAAGCGGGCACGCACCTCACCCGGATAGGTATCAGCCGTCTCCCCTGCTGGCTGCGGCTGCACCACCATGGCAGGACGCGGCAAGGTCTTCACCTCTTCGGCAGAGCCGCAGGCGACGAGCAAAAGGACAAGGGATGCAGGTAAGGCGAGTGGCAGGACATGGCGGAACATGATGTATGACCTTTCGCGAATTAAGGCTTTGAATAATTGTACTGGCGGGTATAGTAAAAATAGCAAACTCACCAGTCCAGTAATAAAACGCGAAATGTCTGACAATCTGTTACCGCAAAGCGGACCCGGTCGCCCGAAAGACCTTACGAAGCGCGCAGCCATTCTGGATGCCGCGAAAAACCTGTTTCTGCGCCTGGGATACGACGGTTGCAGCATGGATGCGATTGCCGCCGAAGCCGGGGTTTCCAAGCTCACCGTCTACAGCCACTTCACCGACAAGGAGACACTGTTCTCCAAGGCCGTGCGCGCCAAGTGCGAAGAGCAGCTGCCGCTGGTGATTTTCGAACTAATGGAAACGGCGCCGATTGATACCGTGCTGCTGAACATCGCCCAGGCGTTCCATTGCTTGGTAAGCAGCCGCGAGTCGATTGAATTGCACCGCGTGATGATTTCCTTGGGCGCCTCAGACCCCAAGCTGGCCAAGCTGTTTTACGAGTCTGGCCCGCAAGTGGTGCATAACGAAATGGCTAGGCTGCTGCGCCGGGCCGATGAGCTGGGCAAGCTGAAAATTGAAAACCCGGAATTGGCAGCCGAGCACTTTCTTTGCCTACTCAAGGGCGGCATCAACTTTCGCTTGCTGATTGGCTGCAACGCCGCCGATGAAATCTGCTCCAGCGAAGAACAGGTCGCGGATGCGGTGCAGATGTTTGTGCGGGCGTATTTGCCCAGATAACGCTGGCTCCGTAGGGTGTGCTGTGCGCACCACGGAGTACGCGCTAGCTACGCCTTTAGCGCCTTCTTCGGGTAGATGTCATAGCGGCTGGATTTGCCATCCAGTGCATAGCTGGGTTTGGGCCCGGCAATAATCGGCGCCTTGCGGGGGCGCTTCACCACTACCCGGTGGCTGGCCAGTGCAAGCGCGGCCTCCAGCAAGGCCGGGGCGTCCAAGTCATCGCCCACCAACGGTCGAAACAGGCGCATTTCCTTTTTCACCAGCGCACTTTTGTCGCGGTGAGGAAACATCGGGTCGAGGTAAATCACCTGCGGCGCCTCCCCTTCCCACGCGTTCATCAGTTCAATGGCGTTGCCCACCAGTAAGCGCATCTGGCGAACAATGGGGCCGACTTCTTCATCATCTTTGGCCCGCGCCAAACCATCTTCGAGCAAGGCGGCAATCAGCGGCTGACGCTCGATCATCGCCGTCTGGCAACCCAGGCTGGCCAGCACAAACGCATCGCGGCCCAAGCCCGCCGTGGCATCCAGTACCGACGGCCGCACGCCGGGCTGCACGCCAACCGCCTTGGCGATCATTTGCCCGGTGCCACCACCAAACAGGCGCCTATGGGCCACAGCGCCTTCGACAAAATCCACCCGCACCGGGCCGGGCGCTTGTGGGCCGAGGTCGGCCAATTGCAGACCCGTCTCGCCCAGTTGCAGGGCAAAGTCGGCGTCGCCGGTGAGTGGCAATCCCAAGCGCGCTGCCCACTGCGCCGCCGCCTCGGCAAAGGCCGGGGCGAGGGCTTCGGCCCGCACGATAACGCTTTGGATGTGATCACTCATGGGCAAACGACTCGGAAAAAGGACAGCAAACAGGCGCGGCATTCTGCCAGAGCCTAACGGCAGAGGCGAAACATGCCCATGTCGAGGTGGAAATGATCGTGGTGCGCGGCGTTGTACTCCGGCCCCAGGGTCACACTAAACGCCTTGCATGCCGCATCGCGGGCCAGGCGCAGGAAGCGGGCGTCGTCACCTTTGTCATTCCAGTCGCGGGCCACGCTAATGCGCCGGCCATCGGCCAGGCGAAAGCCAGCGATATCCAAGGCATTGGCGCTGGCGTGCTGACTGCGCCGCGAGCTGTTGCCGATATTGCGGCAGGCAAAGCTGCCCAGGTGATCGATGCGGGTAACCGCTTGGCCGTACACCGCTTGCGCCGCCGGTTGCAAACCATGGCGTTCGTACATGGCGAAGGCTACGGCCATTGGGCAGGTAGCGATAAAGCTGCTGCTAAAGGCCACCGCTGAGCCTTGCACCCGCAGCACATTGCTTAAAGGACAGTTCGCGGTAGCGGCGTTGTCGGCCAGCGGTAATGACCGTATCGAAGACGTCGCCAATGCTTGCGCGCAGAGCTCGCGGTTTTGCCCCAGGCGCATCATCTTCCACGGCGTTAGCCAATTAGGTGCAAGCCGCACATCCAATGGCGCCCAGGGGTTCCATTGCGGCGGCACCTGCCACCAACCGCGCCACACCGCAAAAGGCGCGGCACCCAGAGCCAGCAAAACAATCAGCAGTTTAAGGAACGCTCGCACCGCCTAACCTTTGAACAAATCGTTCAGTTGCTGAAACGGCAGCGCCTGTTCGGCAAAGGCAAAGCTACCGCTGTGCTGAATAGCCTGCGCGGCGCGGAAGAATTCGCCATAGGCGGCGCGCGCCAGGGCTGAGCCGACGCTGATGCGTTTTACCCCAAGGTCCTGCAACTGCGCGAACGTCAGGCTTACGCCCGACAGCCCCATCAACACGTTGACCGGCTTGGGCGCTAGCGCGCGCACTACGGTTTCAATCTCCTCGACCGAACGCAGCCCCGGGGCAAACAACACATCGGCGCCCGCCTCGGCAAACGCCTGCAAACGGCGGATGGTGTCGGCCAGGTCATGGCGGCCGTTGAGCAGGTTTTCCGCGCGGGCGGTCAGGGTAAAGGGAAACGGCAAGCTGCGCGCGGCGGCAACGGCAGCCTGCACACGCTCGACGGCCAAGTGAAACTCGTAGATCGGCGCGGCGGCACGGCCGCTGGCATCTTCGATGGAGCCGCCGACCAAGCCGACGGCGGCAGCTTTGAGGATGGTAGCCGCGCAGCCTTCGGGGTCATCGGCAAAACCGTTTTCCAGATCGCCGGCTACGGGCAGATCTGTCGCCGCGACTATCGCCTGGGCATTGAGCAGATTGTCCTCCAGCGTCAGAGCGCCTTCGGCATCCGGCCGGCCCAAGGAAAAGGCCAGGCCCGCGCTGGTGGTGGCTAACGCTTGATAGCCCAGGCTAGCGAGGATTTTCGCCGAACCGGCATCCCACGGATTGGGGATCACAAAGGCGCCGTCGGCGGCATGCAGTTGCTGGAAGGTTTGCGCGCGAACGAGCTGCGACGTCATGGAAATAGGCTCCGGTTTGGTAGGGTGTGCTGTGCGCACCAAGGCGTACTCGCGTCAATCGCTTGGTGCGCATAGCACACCCTACAAGAGACCGAGTTGCTCGGCTGCAGGTTCGACTCGTTCAGGTAGCGCTGGCAACCCTGGTAGCAGCACCGTCAATTGCTGGTGAAACCGCCGCGCCAGTTGTGCAGCCAAAACATTGTTTGGGGTATGCAGGAATACGTAGGGCGTGCGGCCTTCTTCAATCCATGCGGCGACTTTTTCCAGCCAAGGCCGCATATAGGCATCGTTGGCGGGTAGCTCGGGGTGGCCAATAAAACGCAGCTGCGGAGATTGGCTAAAGGCAGCAGGTCGGGTCGGCAAACGTGGTTTTTTCGACTGGGCGTGAAGCACCGCAGGGTCGCTGGAAATGCAGCTGAACAGCGCGCGTGAGTCGAGGCAGATGCGTTCAATTTCGTGGCCTTGCAGCAGGCGATTGAGCGCGCGCTCTTCTTCGCCTTTGGCAAAAAACGCCGGGTGACGGACTTCCATCGCCAGGGGTATTTGCAGCTCAGCGATAAAGGCTGCCAATTCCGGTAGCCGCTGTGGGCCAAAGCTGGCGGGCAATTGCAGCCAAAACGGCGCTACCCGCGCGGCCAAAGGTTTGAGCAGCTCGACGAAGGCTTCGGCAGCGCCGAGTTGCGCAAACAGATTGTCGCTATGGCTGATATCACGCGGCAGCTTGGCGCAGAAACGGAAATGCGCGGGCATCTGCTCAGCCCAACGCGCGACGGTGGCCGGCGCTGGCTGGGCGTAGAAGGTGGTATTGCCTTCTACCGCATTGAATACCTGGGTGTAGAGGGCGAGAAAGTCGTTGCTGCGCGCCGATTCCGGGTACACATCGCCGCGCCAGGCAGGTTCGCTCCAAGAGGGGCAGCCGAGGAAATAGGGAAGCATGGGGCATTCCAAGAAAACCAGCGGGCCATGGTGGCCTCGAACGGCACTGCGATCAACCGTGGGGTTCGGGGATGGCTTACGCGTAGGTATCTAGACCGAGAATCTCGCTGGCATCGCGCTCGTTGGAGTAGCTTGCGGTGCTGGCGTAACTGGCCAAGGCTTGCTGGGCGCGATTACTGACGCCTTCGCGCTGCACAAATACGTCCTGCGAGCGCGCCGGCAAGCTGTCGCTGCTGGCATTACTGGCTTGCACGCGGCGTTGCTGAGGTGTGCTTTCCAGCCCTTGAGTGGTCGAAGGCGTAGCAGGCGTTTCACGACGGGTCTCTTCCTCGCGCTGAACCTCGCGAAAAGGCGTGACCGCACTACCCGGGCGAGGGGTGCGGTCCAGCGTGTAAGAGGAGGTAAAACCGTCGATGCGCATCGCTGCTCGGGCTTCTCTTAAAGACATATCGGAAAGGGACTATAGAAAAGTGGCCAAATGGAACCACGGCCAATCTATGTGTCGGCAATGTAACGGCAGTGGCTACACAAGCGCAATTGGCTGCAACGCTAGTTATCGGAAATTTCTGATAGCTGGGACGCTCAGGCGCTGAACGGTTACGGCGCGGCTTTCGGCGTGGCGACCTTGTCGCGCAGGTACACCGGCTGCGCTTGGTCGGCCGGCAGCGCTTCACCACGGGCCCAAGCAAATTGCGCCAGAGCCAGCAAATCCAGGGCATGGGGCAGCATATTCGGCCCTTGGCCGACAACCGCTAGCGGGATACGCGAGGCAAAGGTGCCCCAACCGGTGCCAGCGCCAAACCAGTCGCCACTGGCATCGCGCGGCAGGCTGGCGTGCTCGGGCGCCAGCACCGCTTCCACGCCGGCCAGGCGCATTTCACCCTGCTCGGCTCGGTAACAACCCCAATACACTTCGTCCATCCGTGCGTCGATGGCGCTGGCCACCTGCTGCGCGCCGTGCTCACGCATCGCCCGCTGGGCAAGCACCGCCAGGTTGGACACCGGCAGCACCGGACGATCCAACGCAAACGCCAAACCTTGCACCACGCCAATGGCAATCCGTACACCGGTAAACGCGCCGGGGCCACGACCGAAGGCAATGCCATCGACCGCCGACAGGGCAATACCGCCCTCGGCCAGCAGGTCTTTGATCATCGGCAACAGGCGCTGGGCATGCAGGCGCGGAATCACCTCGTAGTGGCTCAGTACCTTGCCGTCATGTAGCAGGGCAACGGAGCAAGCTTCGGTTGCGGTATCCAGGGCCAGCAAAGTGCTCATCGGGCGCGTTCCAGGTAACAGGGGCTAAAAACGGTGGCGCAGTATAAACGCCAACGGCCCGCAAGCGGGCCGTTGGACTAATCATTAACACAGCTGGGCTGGTTAACTCAGCTAAGTGCTGCGAGAACCTTGGCGGTGATGTCTTCTACCGAGCCAACGCCTTCGATATAGCTGTATTTCGGCGTGCCGTCAGCGGCAGCGATCTTCTGGTAGAAGCTCACCAGCGGCTTGGTCTGGTCGTGGTAGACCTTCAAGCGGTTACGCACGGTAGCTTCGGTGTCGTCGACCCGTTGCACCAGGTCTTCGCCGGTCACGTCGTCTTTGCCTTCCACTTTGGGCGGGCTGTAGATCAGGTGGTACACACGACCGGAATCGGCGTGTACGCGACGACCGGAAATGCGCTGAACGATTTCTTCGTCATCCACCGAAATTTCCACCACGTGATCTAGCTTCACGCCAGCGTCCTTCAGGGCTTCGGCCTGAGGAATGGTGCGCGGGAAACCGTCGAACAAAAAGCCATTGGCACAATCTGGCTGAGCGATGCGCTCTTTGATCAGGCCGATGATCAGGTCATCAGAAACCAGACCGCCGCTGTCCATCACGCCTTTCACCTGCAGACCCAGCTCGGTGCCGGCCTTGACCGCAGCACGCAGCATGTCGCCGGTGGAGATTTGTGGAATGTCGAACTTTTCGGTGATGAAGCGAGCCTGGGTACCTTTGCCGGCACCGGGCGCTCCCAACAGAATCACGCGCATCTCTGTGCTCCTCAAGATTGAATAGAACTGGTCGGATTCGCCTCGTGGGGCAGATCTCGGTATAGGTCCCGGCAGCACGGAGCGGCCAAAAGGTTGCTCAAGATACACAGCGCACCGGCACCACACAAGCCACCGAAAGTAGTAGCAAGCGCGGCCCTGCGACGCACCTGGAACGGCCCATTCAGCCACCGCGCACAGCCCTTAACCGGTGTTGCGCAGCCCTGCGGCAATGCCCGCAACACTAACCAGCAATGCCTGCTCCAATGGGCTGTCTGCCTGGCGCTCGGACTGTCTAGAACGGGCCAACAGCTCGGCCTGCAACAGATGCAGCGGGTCGAGATAGGTGTTGCGCACGGTAAAGGCTGACAGGGTCTGCGGACTGTGGGCCAACAGCTGTGACTGCCCGGTCAAGGCCAGCACACAATTGCCCGCCTGCGACAATAGGTCGCGTAAATGTGCACCTAGCGGTCGCAGCTCGGCCGAGACCAGACGTTCGTCGTACAAACCCGCAATCGCGGCGTCTGCCTTGGCCAGCACCATCTCCAACATATCAATGCGCGTGCGGAAGAACGGCCACTGCTCGCGCATCTGCGCCAGCAGCTCGCCTTCGCCGCGTTTCAGCGCATTGCCCAGTGCCGCCTCCCAGCCCAACCAGGCCGGCAGCATCAAGCGGGTTTGCGTCCAGGCGAAAATCCATGGAATGGCGCGCAGGCTTTCCACCCCACCTTCACGCCGCTTGGCCGGTCGGCTGCCTAGCGGCAAGCGCCCCAACTCCTGCTCCGGTGTGGCTTGGCGGAAGTAGTCAACAAACTGCGGATGCTCACGCACCACCGCGCGATAGCCCGCTACGCCGTCCCCGGCGAGCTTACCCATCAGCTCGCGCCAAGCCGGTTCGGGCACGGGCGGCGGCTGCACGGTGGCTTCCAACACCGCAGCAAGATAGAGGTTGAGATTTTGTTCGGCGATATCCGGCAGACCGAATTTGAAGCGGATCATTTCGCCCTGTTCGGTGGTGCGAAAACGCCCGGCCACAGAGCCTGGCGGCTGCGACAAAATTGCCGCGTGTGCAGGGCCACCGCCACGCCCCACGGTGCCACCGCGACCATGGAACAACAGCAGTTCAACCTGATGCTCACGGCAGATATTCACCAGCGCTTCCTGCGCTCGGTACTGCGCCCAAGCGGCGGCGGTGGTGCCGGCGTCTTTGGCCGAGTCGGAGTAGCCGATCATCACTTCCTGCGGGCCATGCAGCCGTGAGCGGTAACCGGGCAAGCCCAACAGACGGTCGATGGCGGGGCCGGCGTTTTCCAAATCGGCCAAGGTTTCAAACAGTGGCACCACGCGAATCGGCCGTTGCAACCCGGCCTCTTTGAGCAGCAGTTGCACCGCCAGCACATCCGAGGGCGCCCCCGCCATGGAGATCACGTAAGAGCCCAACGAGGCTTGCGGCGCCTGCGCCACCACCTTGCAGGTTTCCAGTACTTCGGCGGTATCGGCGCTGGCTTTGTAGTGCGCCGGCAGCAGCGGCCGACGGTTATTGAGCTCACGCAGCAGGAAGGCCACGCGGGTCTCTTCGTCCCAATCGTTGTAGTTACCCAGGCCGAGAAAATCGGTGATTTCGGCCATGGCCGCAGCATGGCGAGTGGAGTCCTGGCGCACATCGAGGCGCACCAGAAATAAGCCAAAGGTCGCGGCGTTGCGTAGGCAATCGAGCAACGGGCCGTTAGCAATCACGCCCATGCCGCATTCATGCAACGAGTGGTAGCAACGCTCCAGCGGCTCCAACAGTTCGACGTTGCTGTGCAGCACGCCGGCAGGCGGCGGCAGGTCGCCATGCAGCGCGGCCTCGGCCCAGGCGCGGGTGGTTTTAAGCCGCTCGCGCAACTGTTTCAGCACGGCGCGGTAGGGTTCAGGGCTGTCGCCGGCCAGCTCGCGCACGGCCGCATTGGCCTGCTGCATGGATAGCTCGGCGGCCAAGTTATCCACATCGCGCACATACAAATCGGCGGCCATCCAACGCGCCAGCAATAGCACTTCGCGGCTGACGGCGGCGGTGACGTTAGGGTTGCCGTCACGGTCGCCGCCCATCCACGAGGCAAAGCGAATCGGCGCGGCGGTGAGCGGTAAACGCAGGCCGGTGGCGGCGTACAGCGCATCGTCGGCGCCGCGCAGGTAATTGGGCACGGCCTTCCACAACGAATGTTCGATAACGGCAAAGCCCCATTTGGCTTCGTCCACCGGCGTGGGGCGGGTGCGGCGAATTTCTTCGGTGTGCCAGGCTTCGGCGATCAAGCGGTGCAGGCGCTGTTTGACCTGCAGGCGTTCGGCGGGCGAGAGGTCGCCGTGATCCTGAGCGGCCAACTGGGCCGCGATGGCGTCGTATTTTTGAATCAGCGTGCGGCGCGACACCTCGGTGGGGTGCGCCGTGAGGACCAGTTCAATTTCCAGACGGCTCAGGTGGCGGGCCAGTACTTCGGCGCTGCTGCCATCCTTTTTCAGGCGCTCCAGCAATTGCGGTAGCACCTCGCTTTCGAAGCGTGGTGGCTCCTCGGGATTGAGGCGGCGCACTTGGTGATACTGCTCGGCGATATTGGCCAGATTGAGAAATTGGTTGAAGGCCCGCGCCACCGGCAGCAGCTCATCTTCTTTAAGGCCATCAAGGGTGCTTTTAAGCTGCGCTGCGCCTTCGGCAGAGCCCTGACGCGCCGCTTTGGCGCCTTTGCGGATCTTCTCGATCTTGTCGACAAAACCTTCGCCGCGCTGGGCGCCAATGGTTTCACCAAGCAACTCGCCGAGTAGATGAACATCCTCACGCAAACGCGCGTCGATTTGGGCCATAACCACGTCTCCTGCCAGTTCCAATACCGGTTGAGCTTAACCCTCTAGCGCCAACATGCGAGGGCAAGCCTGAGCATGCATAGAGCGCCACCTTCTTACAAGGTTGCGACGAATGACATGGAGCACCTCAGCCAGCGTCTAGTCTCAACCAGGTAAGCCGGTTGCCGAACCCCACGAGGGAACCCCAGCAACCGCGCCATTACCCACCACCCACGAGGTATTTATGAAAATTCGCGAACTTGTTCGCCACTGGGAGAACTTTGCCACCGGCCGCCTGACTCGCAGCCCGTACCAGATCCACCTCGACCTTGAAGCCGCCGCGCGCTTGGCAGCCTTGGCCGAGATGTACCCCAAACGCCAGCCCGAGGAACTGCTCGGCGAACTGATTGGCGCCGCGCTGGAAGAACTCGAAGCCGGCCTGCCCTACGTCAAAGGCACCCACGTGGTGGCCACCGATGAACAGGGCGACCCGCTCTACGAAGACGTCGGCCCTACCCCGCGTTTTCTCGAACTGTCGAAAAAGCACCTGCATGAATTGAGCGCACAGCTCGATAGCACGAACCACTAATCCTGCGGGGCACCTTCGATTTATGCCCGACCCCAGGTAGGGTGTGCTGTGCGCACCAGGCGGCAAACATCGGTGAATGCCTTTGGTACGCGCAGCCCCTACAACGCGTTAGCGCGCAAACCAGCCCGAACAAACGACATCTGATATCAGCCCCCAAGGCCCCGTACCACGGGCCTCTGCGCCTTTCGTCGTAAATTATGTTGAACATTTTTTACCGCCTCCAAGTCACAGGAAGTAAGCCAGCGCATTTGCCTTTAGCCGGCAATGTATAGCCATCGTCGGCTATCAATCGGTAATTAGCATGCATCTGGCAGGCAAGTTGTCTTGAGTGAAGACACCTGTGGAGAGACCCCAATGGAGCGGAATATCATGAAGACAAGCCCTGCTTTCACCCACCCTAAAGCGTTGTTAGCGGCCCTGGCCTTGGGCAGCACCGTGCTGCTGGCCGGTTGTGCCGGTAACCCGCCGACCGAGCAATTCGCCGTAACCAATACCGTGGTTAAAAGCGCTGTTGCCGCTGGCGGCCCGGAGTACGCCCCGGTACCGATGAAGTCGGCACAGGACAAACTGGTACAGGCCGAAACCCTGCTGCGCGATGACAACTACGAGCAAGCGCGCGTACTGGCCGAGCAGGCCGAGTGGGATGCCCGCGTAGCCGAGCGCACCGCTATGGCCGCCAAGGCGCAGAAAAATCTGCAGGACTCGCAGCGCGGCGTGCAACAGATCCGCGAAGAAGGCGCTCGCACGCCAATCATCGTGCAGTAAGCGCGTAGCTATCGCCTAGATAAGGACAATCCCTATGAACAAGTTGATCTCTGTTTCTGCCCTCTCGGTTCTCAGCCTGGCCCTGGTGGCCTGCGCCTCCAAGCCCAATCCAAACCTGGAACAGGCCCATAGCAACTACTCCGCGCTGATTGCCCAGCCGCAAGCGCAGAACCTGGCCTCCCTGGAGACCAAAGAAGCCGGCGACATGCTCGCCCGTGCTGACCAGGCTTATGCCAACGGCCAAACCCCAGCGCAGGTCGACCACCTGGCCTATATCACCAACCAACGTGTGGAAGTGGCCAAGCAAACCTTGTTGCTGAAAAACGCTGAACAAGGCCTGGCCCAAGCGCCAGCCCTGCGCACCCAAGCTCAGCTGGATGCGCGTAACGCTCAGGTCGATACCCTGCTGCAACAGTTGAAGCCAAAAGAAACCCCACGCGGCACCGTGATCACCCTGGGCGACGTACTGTTTCAGATCGACCGCTCGGAGCTGACGCCAAATGGCCTGCAAAACGTGCAGCAGTTGGGTAACTACCTGCAGCAGAACCCCAACAGCCAAGTGGTAGTGGAAGGTTTTACCGACAACACCGGCACCACTGACCACAACCTGCGCCTGTCCCAGGCCCGTGCTGATTCGGTGCGTAGCGCCTTGGTAGCCATGGGGGTTTCGCCGACCCGCATTACCACTCACGGCTTCGGCAAGGACTATCCGGTAGCGAGCAATGCCTCGCCGGATTCGCGCACCTTGAATCGCCGCGTAGAAGTGACCATTGCCAATGGCCCAGCGCCGGTAGCGCCGCGCGTGCTGTAAAGCATCTGCTAACTGTGTAGCTGCAAATGAACCCCCGCTCTTTAGCGGGGGTTTCTATTTATATGCAGGCATCGCGATTAAAAGCCCCGGGCACACGCCCAATAAAAAGCCCCGCCAATGCGGGGCTTTTACTGTTAAGCGAGCCTGTTACTGGCGCGCATTAAGCTGCTGCTGGAGGTTTTGCACCTGACTTTGCAGGGTGCTGATATTGCGCGTCATCTGCGCGCGGAAAGCGTCGAACTCGCTGGTGTTGGTGCTGGCGGCCGGAGCGGCCGGGCGGTTCTCCTGCTCGCTTCTAAGCACCAGCAGGTCTTGCTCAAGACGGCTGATGGCAACATTGGGGTTGCCTTGTTTTTTCAGCGCTTCGATATCGGCACTCAGGCTTTTCAACTGCGCCTCAACTTTACCGTTGTCGCCTTGGGCGGCCTTGAGCGCAGCCTGGTCGCTGGCCAAGGTTTTCAATTTACCGTCGAACTGGCCGCTGGCGTCTTGGGTGGTTTTCAGGTCGGCGGCGATGTCGTCGGCACGCTTGCTTTGCTCGGCTTGTTTGCTGGTGACGCTTTGCAGCTGCTTGGTCAGGTCGGCGACCTTGGTTTCCAAGCCTTTCACTTGCAGACGCAGGGCTTCGCTGCCGCTGGTGACGTTGGACTCGGTGGCCACCACCTTGCCGGAAATATCCTGAATGCGCCCGGCGGCATCTTCGCTGATGCGCGCAAAGCTTTCTTGCGTGGCGACCAATTGTTGGCTCATCAGGTCGATCTGCTGATGACTCCACCAGCCCAACCCGGCAAAGGCAATCATCAAAGCAGCGACCAACGCCCACAGCGGCCCTGTGCTGGCTGCCTTGGTTTTGCTCGGTGCGACGTAGCCGCGGTCGATATGGGCTGCGTGACGACCGTGGTCGTGCTGGTCTGCGGGAAACTCGTGGTCGCGTGCGTCAGTGGTCAGGCTGGGGACGTTATCCAGTTCATCAAGGGCGTCGTTACGCATGGTTCAACCTATAGGGCACGCAGGGGTGGGGTAACAAATGATGGAGCAACCGGCGGGCAGTATACCGAGCGCAGCGGCGGCGCCCAATGGGGCATAACGCACCGCAGCGGCGCGTGTAAAGCCGCTAAGACACCCCATGGACCGGCCGCAGGCCACGGGGTTCCTAATTATGTGAACTGGTACAACATTTGCTAACGATGTAACCGTGGGTAACAGAGCGTCTAGATCGGCCTAAGCCGGCGAACGCGATACACCGTTACTGACCATGACCGTACTTAGCGCTCGCTTCGGCCTAAGTCCACAGGGGGAGAAATCGAATGGAACTGACCAAGTCTGTACTCGATTGCATGCAAACCTTACGTCGCCGTCTGCGCCAAGAACAGGACGTCGATATCCGCCTTAGCCAACCCGACGCCGTGATGCAGATGTTGATCGCCTGCGCGGCGTCCGACGTTGAAGACACCCGACAGCTAGGCGCCAAGCTCAGTGAGCTGACCAATATCCGTATGGCCCCGCCACCAGCGCCACAACTGAGCGAGGCCGAGCTGATCGCCAAGTACACGCGTTATGCGGGGCCTCTGCGCGGCTAACCGGGGTTACTGGCCAACCACTTTCCACCAGGTGCAAAACTCGTCCAGCGCAGTCCAGATTGAGGTCTGCGGGTTGTAGTCGAGTTCGCGCCGCGCGCGGCTGATGTCCAGGGAAAAATCCTTGGACATCACCGCCACCCCCAAACGAAACAGGCTCGGCTGCGGGCGCCCCGGCAGGAGCTTGCAGACGGTTTCGTTAATAGTGGCGGCGGTATAAGCCAGGCTGACGGGCACGTGCTTGGTCACCGGCGGTAGCTCAAGGTGGCGCAGTACGTAATTGACCACGTCCCACAGCGGCACTGGCGCACCATTGCTGATGTTGTAAACCTTGCCGAGCGCAGGGCCGGCAGCCAATAAGCTGCTAAACAGCGCTTCATTGAGGTTTTGCATGCTGGTGAAGTCGACCTTGTTCAGGCCATCGCCAATGATCGCCAGGCGACCTTTGCGCTGCATGTCAATCAGCCGTGGAAAGATACTGGTGTCACCGGCGCCGGTGACAAACCGCGGGCGCAGCGCGATCACTTCCAGACCAAACTCTTGCGCTGCCAGCACCTCTTGCTCGGCGATAAATTTGGTTTCGCCGTAGTGATCGACAAACTTCTTCGGCACCTGCTCTTCACGCAGGCCAACACGGGCCTTGCCGTCGAAATACACCGAGGGCGAGGACAAATGCACCAGGCGGCGAACCTTCTGACTCAGGCAGGCTTCGATAACGTTCTGCGTCAGCACCACATTGCCGTTGTAAAAGTGCTCGCGCTTGCCCCAGGTGCCGACGGCACCGGCGCAATGCACCACCATTTCCACGTCATGACAGAGAGTGCGTACCAAGCTGGAATCGCTGAGATCGCCCTGGACAAACTCGGCGCCGCGCTTGATCAAATGCGCCACCGCCTCGGGGCGGCGACCATTGATGCGCACCGACAAGCCCTGCTCCAAGGCAAAACGAGCAAAGCGCCCACCAATAAAGCCGCTGGCCCCGGTCACCAAAATCTTCATCGTCCACCGCCCTGTTTTTGTAATGGCCGTGACTGTAGCAAGGCACAGCGTGCTTGTAGTGTGACGTGGCGAGCCAAGGTGATGACGTGTTGTGCGCACCCATGCTGCGTTGAGCGTGGGTTGGGCTTCGCTGCGCTCAACCCAACCTACGCTGCACCAGCACGTCCAGGGTGGCGCGCTGCAAATGCTGGGTTAGTTCGCCGAGCAACTCACCGCCATTACGCCAATGGTGCCAGTACAAGGGCACGTCAATTGGCACATCAGGCTGCAGTTCGCGCAGCACGCCTTTGGCCAATAATTCATTCACCTGCAGTTCCGGCACCAAGCCCCAGCCCAGGCCAGCTTCGGTCATCCGAATAAAGCCCTCAGACGACGGGCACAGGTGGTAGGCGAAAGCCCCCTCCACCCCCTGGCTGACGAGGTAGCGATGCTGAAGAAAATCGTCCGGGCCAAACACAATCGCCGGCGCGCGGACCAAGCTCTGCGCATTTACCCCAGCCCTAAAATGCCGGGCGATAAAGTCGGGGCTGGCCAGGGCCCGGTAACGCATGGCGCCCAATTCCAAACTGCGGGCTCCCGCCACAGGCTTGTCGGTAGCGCAAACGCAAGCCGCCACATCGCCGCCGCGCATGCGTTTAAGGCCGACCTCCTGGTCTTCCACCACCAACTCCAACAGCACCCGGTGCTCAGCACAAAATGCCGCCACCGCCTTTGCCCACCACGTGGCCAGGCTGTCGGCATTGATGGCGATGCGAATACGCTCAGGCGCGGCACCGTCGTCCAGCGCCGGCACCTGGCCTGACAGATCGCGTTCCAGCAAGCGCACCTGCTGCACATGGTTAAGCAGGCGCCGGCCAATTTCCGTCGGCGCCGGCGGTGCGCCGCGCACTAACACCGGTTGGCCGACCCGCGCCTCGAGCAGCTTGATGCGCTGCGAAATCGCCGACTGCGACAACCCCAGCACTTGCGCTGCGCGCTCAAAGCCGGCCTGCTCGACCACCGCAGCCAACGCCGCGAGGAGTTTGTAATCAAACACCATCAATTCTCCTAATGTGAGATCAGCAGGATTCGTTTCTCTTATACAGCCTCGCGCGGCAGACTCGCCACACGATTCATCTCTCGGGAAACATTGGTTATGTGGCAAAGCTATTTCAACGGGCTGCTGGTGGCCGCTGGCCTGATCGTCGCCCTCGGTGCGCAAAACGCGTTTGTTTTGGCGCAAAGCCTGCGTCGTGAGCACCATCTGCCGGTGGCCGCATTGTGTGTGTTGTGTGATGCGTTACTGCTGCTCGCGGGTGTGTTTGGCTTGGCCACGCTATTGGCGCAGAGCCCGATTTTGCTGGGTGTGGCGCGTTGGGGCGGCGCTGCTTTTCTGCTCTGGTATGGGGTTAAAGCCTTACGTCGTGCCTATAAGCCCGAAGCGTTAAACGAAGCCGCCAACACTGGGCCACGTTCGCGTAAAGCCGTGCTGTTGACGGCCTTGGCCGTGACACTGCTAAACCCCCATGTGTACCTCGATACCGTGCTGTTAATTGGCTCGCTCGGCGCGCAGCAATCCGTACCGGGCGCCTATGCTGCCGGCGCCGCCAGTGCCTCGTTGATGTGGTTTTTCACCCTGGCATTGGGTGCTGCCTGGCTGGCGCCGTGGTTGGCGCGGCCGGCGACCTGGCGGGTGCTGGACCTCAGCGTAGCGCTGATGATGTTCGTCGTTGCAGGGCAACTAATAGCCGGCTGACCGGTCAACCAAATCGAGTGCCGTGGGCGTGACGTTGCGCATAAGTTGTTGTAGTCAGCTGCAAAGCCCGCTCTACAGGGCTTTCCCACACAGTTGCTGCGTGTTTATGCGATAGCCCCGGTGCTATGATCCGACCCCTGCGGCGCAAAGAGTAAAAACTCACCGCCGCAACTATGGCCGCCCGTGATCGGCCCTGCGCTTACCGCAACTGACCCTGATTAGGAGAATCACCCATGGCTTTCGAATTGCCTCCGCTGCCGTATGCCCACGACGCGCTGCAGCCGCACATCTCCAAGGAAACCTTGGAATTCCACCACGACAAGCACCACAACACCTACGTCGTGAACCTGAACAACCTGGTGCCTGGTACCGAGTTCGAAGGCAAAACCCTGGAAGAAATCGTTAAGACTTCTTCGGGCGGGATCTTCAACAACGCCGCTCAAGTGTGGAACCACACGTTCTACTGGAACTGCCTGGCGCCAAACGCCGGTGGCCAACCGACTGGCGCTCTGGCTGATGCCATCAACGCTGCTTTTGGTTCGTTCGACAAATTCAAAGAAGAATTCAGCAAAACCTCCATCGGCACCTTCGGCTCCGGCTGGGGCTGGCTGGTGAAGAAGGCTGACGGTTCCCTGGCCCTGGCCAGCACAATCGGCGCTGGCTGCCCGCTGACTAGCGGCGACACCCCGCTGCTGACCTGCGACGTGTGGGAGCACGCTTACTACATCGACTACCGCAACCTGCGGCCGAAATATGTTGAAGCGTTCTGGAACCTGGTGAACTGGGACTTCGTCGCGAAAAACTTCGCTGCTTAAGTACCACGCTCCACGAGCAAAAAAAGGCCGCCCCCCTGATGGGCCGGCCTTTTTTTTGACCTAACGCTTATGGTTTAAGGGAACGGCCACACGGGCGTACCGTTACTCATATCCAGACGAACAGCAGAGCTATAGTCGTTGCTCGTTTTGCCGGCATAAAAGAACGCTGGCTGCACTGGAAAGTTGTACGCCGCGACCTGTTGCTGAGCGACCTCGCTGGTTTTGATACCCCACATGGCAAAGGTTGGGCGCTGATCTCGCTTGGTCAACCAGGACATGCCGATCAGCAGGTTATCGTTGCCATTACTTGCAGGGCGTGACGCATAGGTGCCATAGCCGAGTTTGGCCTTGTTGCTGTCCCAGTCCGCACCGTTCACCAGGCGCTCGTGAAGATACATCAGCGTCCAGACGTCCCAAGCTTGCGCAGGACTGGCTTTCATGTCGGCCCAGTAATGCGACCACTGGGTGTAGAACGCCATGCGTTCACCGTTCTGAACGGCATACGCGGTGTTCGACCAAAGGCGTTTGTAAACACCCTCAACAGGGTCTGCCTCGGTGCGGCCAGCCTTAATCAGATCGAAGGCGGAGCGGTAATTCACCCGTTGAGGCGATTGATCCGCACCATACTCATTAAAGATCCGCCAGTTTTTCTGCAGGGGGAAAATCTGATTGGACACCTCGTCAGAGATGCCGCCGTACACTTTCAGACGCGATACCTGCAGGTTATGCCCCAGCTCATGGCTTTCGCCCCAACCCCGAGGACTCAGCCCCCAGCTCTGGTCGTAAGGATTGCCACTGCAACCCGAGCCACAACGAGCGCGCGAGTCGACGTTGATGTGTTGCGTCCCTGGCATGGCGTGCAACGTCTCGCTTGTGCAGTCCCACCCGAGCGCTTGGCACGCTTGAAGAATCGCCGGACTCAGCGACCGCCCCGGCATGGAAAAACCGGCCAAACTGTAGGCCCCGCGGACAAACAAGTCGTCGAACTCGCTAATAAACTTCTGGATGCCCTCACTCATAACGTCGCCCATCATGCTGACCTTGGCATGGACCTCCACTGAACCACTGCGTATCTCCATCCAGTCGGAGTTAGCCATGCTCCAGCGCTGGGTGAAATCAGCAATGGCCTGACTATTGTCTTCCCCCCAACGGATATCGAGGAACGGATGCTGTGCCACACCGACTACTTTGACCGTGACCTTCTGCCCCGGCTTCGCGCCGCTGTAGTGCAGTTGCAGTGGACCACCGTAAGGGGTCACCAGAGCCAACGGCATTCCCGGCTGAAGACGGATTGCAGGGCTTTTCAGCAAGTACGGCCGCTCGTATCCGTTGGCATCCCAAAGCCGCGTAGATCCAGGCCATTGGGTATTGACGCCAACCTGCAGTGAGGTACCCGCATCAGTCTCGGCGCTAACGAGCAGGCGCTTTCCTGGCACTGCCATACGGCCAATGGCAGTGAAACCACTTGCCTGCGGCAGGGTAACGGTCAGGGTCTCCTGAGTAATGGAAGTAGGCATCGACGAGTGGCGGGCGGTAGCGTAAGTACCCAGATCCTTCTGCGCCGTGCCAGCGGTGCGCGCATAGGCGATCAAATTGTCCGCGACATAGGCTTCCTGGAATTTGCCCGGGTTACTGATCTTGTCCATCGGGTAACTAATACCCTTGCGCACTGTATCGGCCCACAGGGTCCACAGTCGCAGGCTGGTAGTACCGGACGTGGCAAACAGGTCTTGCCCGCTGACGTTGAAACGGTTGATAGCTGCCGATACTCCATTTACTTGCGCAAAGAACGCCCGCGCACTTGGCAGTTTGGTGTCCCACCAGTTGGGATCGGTGGACCAGCTACCCTCGGCAACCATCCTGACGAAATCCGGGTCCTGTGCATAATTAGCGGCCAAGCGGATCGACTCTGCCGCCGTGCGCGTGGCCGGCACCAAATCACCCTCGAAGTAGTTACCTCCGTAGCCACCTGCGAAAAGCCCGAGCCCTTCAAGGATCTCGCCCCCGCTAGCGCTTATCGACCACCCATTGTCGTTGAGATACATGATCGGCACTCCGGCTTTCATCGCCGAACTGACCTGGCCGGACAGAGGACCATTGCCACGGGCTGCGTTGTCCAGCAACAGCAATTGGATGCGTCCAGCACAGCTGGTATCCGATAGCGCATTACAGTTCGCATTGACCGGCGAAAAACCGGCCAGACGCAGCGCTGAAAGGCTTGCAGAGACATTGGGCCCGACGATGCTGACATTGAAGTTCTCAGGTACGGTGCCCTGAGGGCTGCCGGTGACTAGCCACTGCACAACACGCTTGAACAACGGCATGTGCTCGGCAACGGAAGTCGGCAACACCCGCAGAAGGTTGTTGCCATAAGCAACTGCCCGTCCACCGTTGTGCTGACTGATGCTTGCCAGCGGGTTGCCACCGTCGCCGATTATCAGCGGAAAGGTGTTTTCCGGAGAGCCAGGAATCACAAACTGGCTGCTGGCGCCTGGGTTGAATGCGGAGCTAACGCCGTTATACAGACCTTCAAGCAGTTGCTTGCGCGCCGGAAAGATCCCTTCGATATGTTTAAGCAAACGCTTTGCTACCAGTTGGCTGTTGGACAGTTGCGCGGCATCACCGCTAACCAGCGCAGCGTCGATAACATTGTTTTGCGCTGCCTCTGCTTCCGCCGCTGCTGCTTCCGCCGCGGCCGCTGCCTCTGCTTCCGCCGCCGCTGCCTCTGCCGCGGCCGCTTCTGCCGCAGCCGCCTCCGCCGCAGCCGCTGCTTCTGCCTCTGCTGCAGCCGCATCGGCCTCAGCCTGAGCTTCTTCAGGCGTTAACTTGCGTGGCAAGCCGTATTCGGTTGCCAGCTCGACCGACCGGCCCCATTCGCGCTCGCCCGATACCTGATCATTGTCAAAGCTGTTGCCACCGGTTGGCCCTTGCTGAAGGCCCAGACCACGAAGAATCTGCCCCGTCATGGAAGCCGAGCCGCTGCCCTCGTCATTCAGATAAAGCACAGGAACTCCGGCCACCATCAGCGCCTTGATCTTTTCGGACAGCAGAGGGTCACTGGCAATTTCGTTATCGATCAGCAGCAGCTGCACACCGCTGGCACAGCTTGAATCAAGGATGGCATTGCAATTGGCATTGACCGCCGTAAAACCGGCCGCTTTCAGCCCAGTCAGGGAGGCGGAGACATTCGGTCCGACGATGCTGACCCTGAAATTCTCGTTTACACGGCCATCGGCTGAACCGGTGATCAGCCACTGAAAAGCACGCTTGAACAGCGGAATGTGCTCCTGGGCAGTGTTTGGCAACGCCCTTAGCAGGTTGATGCCATACGCAATAGCGCGGCCACCGCCTTGGGTACTGATGCTTACCAGCGGGTAACCCTTCTCACCGACAATCAACGGAAAGCTGGTGGCCACGGAACCAGGAATGATCCACTGGCTAGCTGCCCCTGGCAGATAGACGGATTTCTGATCCTTGTACAGATCAGTCAGCAACTTATTGCGCGCTTCCAAAATCGGCTGTACCTGCTGCGGCAAGCCATATTGGGCAGCCAAGTTGACCGACTGGCTCCAGTCTCGCGCGCTTGGTACCTGATCGTCGTCAAAGCTGTTGCCACCAGTCGGTCCTTGCTGAAGACCCAAACCGCGAAGAATCTGCCCTGTCATGGACGCAGAGCTGCTGCCCTCGTCATTCAGATAGAGCACAGGAACTCCGGCCACCATCAGCGCCTTAATCTTTTCGGACAGCAGCGGGTCACTGGCGATTTCGTTATCGATCAGCAGCAGCTGGACACCGCTGGCACAGCTGGCATCAAGGATGGCATTGCAATTGGCATTAACCGCCGTAAAGCCGGCCGCTTTCAGCCCAGTCAGGGAAGCGGAGACGTTCGGTCCGACGATGCTGACCCTGAAATTCTCGTCGACACGGCCATCGGCAGAGCCGGTGATCAGCCACTGAAAAGCACGCTTGAACAGCGGAATGTGGTCTTGGGCTGTGCTTGGTAACGCCCTTAGCAGGTTGATGCCATAGGCAATGGCGCGACCACCACCCTGGGTACTGATGCTCACCAGCGGGTAACCCTTGTCACCGACAATCAATGGAAAGCTCGTAATAGGATCGCCAGGCATAATCCACTGGCTACTGGTGCCTGGGAGATAGGCAGAACTCTGATCTTTATACAAAGTAGTCAGCAGTTTTCTACGCGCCTCGATAGTCTTCTGGACTTGCTCCTGCATAGCCTGGGATTGGCTTTGCCCTGCCGCGGTGACGGGCAAATTTTGAATCATTTGCTCAATGCTGCTGTTCAACCGACCAGCGGAGGAGAATGATTCGACGCTTTGTGTTTCAGCCGCTGCGCTAGCCCCAATGGATAAGCAGACGGCAAGCGCCGAACGACGAAACAGTGGATTGGATAAACGGCTCATGATTCTGACCTGCGTTCGGTGAAAGAGGAAAAGTCCGCGGGCTGCACTTCAAGCCTCGGATAGCCAAATTCTCCTTCTCGCCGTCAGATAGATTGATCAGAGCTCAGCCCAAGCCCTGTAAGGGAATGCTTACAAGCTGGAACCGTCCTCAGCTCAGGTCAGAACCTTCCGAACCAGAGCTTCAGCAAGCGCTGGCCGTCACAACTACCGGCAAAAACACTGCTCTTTTTCAACCAACGCCAAAAGTCTGCTTTCCAGCGGTTTACGAACAGGGGCCATTTATCGCAATCTGCGCCGCAAGCTGCGAGAAAAATGCTCAGCAGTCTAAAGTTGTCATGAGCATTGACCGACACAATTCCAGCGCAGCGCCGCGGTTTGAATAAGCGCTGGCCGCCCGCCGTCGCTCTTTGGTATTTTCCACCGTGATGGCCCTTTGACTGCTTCCTCACGATTGCTAATACTCTGCTGGTATGACGCCTGTGGTCTCGAACAAGGAATGGTCATTTGAAGCTGGAACTCAAACACAGCCTTTCGCTGAAACTGCTCCGTGTGGTGCTGTTATCGGCGCTAGTGGTCGGGGTGCTGTTGAGCTGCGCGCAAATCATGTTCGACGTCTACAAGACGCGCTCAGCGATTGCCGATGACGCCCACCGTATTCTCGATATGTTTCGCGACCCTTCCACCCAGGCGGTGTACAGCCTGGACCGCGAAATGGGCATGCAGGTTATCGAAGGCCTGTTCCAGAATGAGTCGGTGCGCGTAGCGTCCATCGGCCATCCGAACGAACCGATGCTGGCCGAGAAATCCCGCGAGCCCATGGTCCGAGCCACGCGTTGGCTGACCGACCCCATCCTCGGCGACGAAGCCACCTTCACCACCCAACTGGTGGGCCGCGGCCCCTACAGTGAATACTACGGCGACCTCACCATCACCCTGGATACCGCGCGCTACGGCCAGGACTTTATTACCAGCTCAGTGATCATTTTTGTTTCCGGTGTACTACGCGCTTTGGCCATGGGCCTGGTGCTTTATTTGGTTTACCACTGGCTGCTGACCAAGCCGCTGTCGAAGATTATTGAGCACCTCACCAACATCAATCCCGACCGCCCGAGCGAGCACAAACTGCCCATGCTCAAGGGCAACGAGAAGAACGAGCTGGGGCTGTGGATCAACACCGCCAACCAATTGCTCTCCTCCATCGAACGCAACACCCACTTAAGGCGCGAAGCCGAAGACAGCCTTTTGCGCATGGCGCAATACGACTTCCTCACCGGTCTGCCCAACCGCCAGCAATTGCAAACCCAGCTCGACCAGATTCTGGGCGACGCCGGCCGCCTGCAACGCCGCGTGGCCGTGTTGTGCGTGGGCCTGGATGACTTCAAAGGCATCAACGAACAGTTCAGCTATCAGATTGGTGACCAGTTGCTGCTGGCCCTCTCCGACCGTCTGCGCAGCCATAGCGGCCGCCTCGGCGCCCTCGCCCGTTTGGGTGGCGACCAGTTCGCCTTGGTGCAGGCAGATATCGAACAGCCCTACGAAGCCGCCGAACTGGCCCAGGCCGTATTGGATGATTTGGAAGCACCGTTTTTGCTCGACCAACAGGAAGTGATGCTGCGCGCCACCATTGGCATCACCCTGTTCCCCGAAGACGGCGACAGCACCGAAAAGCTGCTGCAAAAAGCCGAACAAACCATGACCTTGGCCAAGAGCCGCTCGCGCAACCGCTACCAGTTCTATATCGCCAGCGTCGACAGCGAAATGCGTCGCCGCCGTGAGCTGGAAAAAGATCTGCGCGAAGCCCTTACCCAAGGTCAACTGCATTTGGTTTACCAGCCGCAGGTCGACTACCGCGACCACCGCATAGTTGGCGTTGAAGCCTTGCTGCGCTGGCAACATCCACAGCATGGTCTGGTGCCGCCAGACACCTTTATTCCCTTGGCCGAACAGAACGGCAGCATCATCCCGATTGGCGAATGGATTCTCGACCAGACATGCCGCCAACTGCGCGAATGGCACGATCAAGGCTTCACCGATTTGCGCATGGCCATCAACCTGTCCACCGTGCAATTGCACCACGCCGAGTTGCCGCGTGTAGTGAACAACCTGATGCAGGTGTACCGCTTGCCGCCGCGCAGTCTGGAGCTGGAAGTTACCGAAACCGGCCTGATGGAAGACATCACCACCGCCGCGCAACACCTGCTCAGCCTGCGCCGCTCCGGCGCGCTGATCGCCATTGACGACTTTGGTACCGGCTACTCCTCACTGAGCTATTTGAAGAGCTTGCCGCTAGACAAGATCAAGATCGACAAGAGCTTTGTGCAAGACCTGCTCGACGACGAAGACGACGCCACCATCGTGCGCGCGATCATTCAGCTGGGTAAGAGTTTGGGCATGCAGGTTATTGCCGAGGGCGTGGAGACGCTGGAGCAAGAGGCGTACATCATCGCCCAGGGTTGCCATGAAGGTCAGGGCTACCTGTACAGCAAGCCACTGCCGGCGCGTGAGCTGACGCTGTTTCTCAAGCAGTCGCGCAGAATCTCGACCGCCAGCACCACCTTGTAAGCCATTCCCAGCCAACAAAAGCGCCCGCCATTGCGGGCGTTTTTTATTAGTCGCTTTTGATTTCGTAGGGTGCGCTGTGCGCACCACGGGGTACACGCGTACATCGCTTGGTGCGCATAGCGCACACTACGAATCGAGGTCAGCCGTGGTAATTCTGCAACAACCAGTTGATCGCCAACGCCCCGAGTAAACACGCCGCTGCACCAAACGCCGCTTGCCAATAAAACGTGCGGGCCAGTTCATCTTCCCCTGCGTTGGAAAGAATAAACGGCTGGGAGGTTTCAGGCCGCCCCATGAAATTGGTGGCCGGCCGAGCACTGGTTTGCCGGTGCCGATCCTCGGCTTCCAACTGCGCCGCCAGGCGCACGCGGTTCCATTCCTGCTCATCGAGTTGACCATTGCTGTTGCTGTCAAAGCGCTGCAGCAGCCCGCTGAAGTCACCCTTCCACTCGCGAATCACCTCACTCTGCGCAGCGTTCAGGTCTAGACCTTGACGGCCGCCGCCAGTGGTTTTGAAGTCACCGATGGCATACAGCGGTTGGCCGACGTGCAGCCGCTCTTCGGTGTAGCGGTACTGGTCATCATGGGTGAAGAAGGCAAACAAGCCAGACTTGGCGGGGCCCATTGGGTAGCGGGTATTGCCGTACCAGACCTTGCGTGTTGAAGGCCTTACCTGGGCGCCGCTGGGGTCGATCAGGCATTCGCCTGTGGCGTCGGCCATCTGCAGCCAGCCTTCGCTGGTACGGCTGTCGACCACGCTCCACGAACGGCTTTTACCATTGCTTTTGGATTCCTCGACCTTGATTCGCCACCACAAACACGGCGTGCCGGTAAGCGGCGCGAGCAGTTGTGGCACCGTCGGCACCTCGTGCAGCACGCCATAAAACTCAACGTAGCCTTGGGCGGCAGAGCGAATTTTCGAGGTCGGGGTATCGAGCATATGTCGCGCTGCGCTGATGCGGTTAATGCACCACCAGGCGCCGCAGCCACAAGCGGCCACGGCAAAACACATGAGAAAAATAAATTGTTGGATATCCACGACTCAGTTCTTAACTGAACAGCGCTTTAACGTCGACATCCGCCTTTTCCGCATCGCTGAACTCCAGCAAGTCGGCAGGCTTGAAATTAAACATCCGGGCCACGACCACATCGGGAAACTGCTCAACACGCACGTTGTTGATATTGGCCGCTTCGTTGTACAGCTCACGACGATCAGCAATGCCATTTTCCAAACCGCTGATGCGCTGCTGCAAGAACTGAAAGCTCTCGTTGGCTTTGAGCTGTGGGTAGTTTTCCGCCAGGGCGAACAATTGTCCCAGGCCTGCGCGCAGACCGCTTTCGGCTTGGCCGACGGCGCTTACATCGCCACGTTCACGGGCAGAACTCACGGCGTTACGGGCGCTGATCACCTGTTCCAGGGTGGTGCGTTCGTGCTGCATGTACTGCTTGCAGGTTTCCACCAGCTTGGGCAATTCGTCGTGCCGCTGCTTGAGCAGCACATCAATATTCGACCATGCCTTAGTCACGCCATGCTTGACGCGCACCAGCCCGTTGTAGATCGACACGGCATACACCGCGAGAAAAAACAGCACCACCAAAGTGACAACGGCCGTCACGCTCATAGCAAGATCTCCCATCAGAGCAATTCCCAAGATGCTGGCATTCTAGCTATGAACCGCTATGCCATACAGAACTGGTCCACGGGAAAAACACTAAGTTGTGGCATAAGGCCTTTGCACAAAATGCAAATCTTTCGCATTATGTATGAGTTTTGCGGCCTGAACTGGCTGCGCAGTCACCAACCTCTCGATGCAAAGGACCTCGCCATGATTCGTATGCCTCTGGCTACCGCCAGTCTGCTGGCCATCGCTATTTCGCTCGCCGGTTGCGGCGACGACAAAGCGCCAGCCAACCAAGCTGCTGCTCCTGCTGCCAGCACCGCCACCGCTCCTGCAGCTGCTGCCGCCACTGGCAAAGTCGATGAGGCTGCCGCCAAGGCCGTTGTTGCCCATTACGCCGAAATCGCTTCTGCGGTATTCACCGACGCCGCCACCACTGGCCACGCCCTGCAAAAAGCCGTTGATGCCTTTATCGCCGCGCCGTCCGAAGCCACCCAAAAAGCAGCTCAGCAAGCCTGGTTGGCCGCACGCGTTCCGTACATGCAGAGCGAAGTGTTCCGTTTCGGCAACACCATTGTTGACGACTGGGAAGGTCAACTGAACTCCTGGCCGCTGGACGAAGGCCTGATCGACTACGTTGCCGCCGACACCCCGGCTGCCCAAGGCAACCCGGCTGCCACCGCCAACATCATCGCGAACAAAACCATTCAGGTTGGCGACGACAAAATCGACGTAACCGAAATCACCGGCGAAAAACTCGCCAGCCTCAACGAGCTGGGTGGTTCCGAAGCCAACGTAGCCACCGGTTATCACGCCATCGAATTCCTCTTGTGGGGCCAAGACCTGCACGGCACCGGCCCAGGTGCTGGCGAGCGTCCAGCTACTGACTACGCCAAAGGCGCTGCTTGCACCCACGGCAACTGCGACCGTCGTGCTGAGTACCTTAAAGCCGCCACCGACCTGCTGGTTGCCGACCTCGACAGCATGGTTGAGCAGTGGAAAGCCGGTGTAGCCGACAACTACCGCGCCACTCTGGTGGCAGACGCCCCGGAAAACGGCCTGCGCAAAATGCTCTTCGGCATGGGCAGCCTGTCCCTTGGCGAACTGGCGGGCGAGCGGATGAAAGTGGCGTTGGAAGCCAACTCCACCGAAGACGAACACGACTGCTTCAGCGACAACACCCACAACTCGCACTTCTACAACGGCAAAGGTATTCGTAACGTTTACCTGGGCGAGTACAAAAAAGTCGACGGCACCACCCTGACCGGCCCAAGCCTGTCATCGCTGGTGGCCAAAGCTGATGCAGCCACCGACACCGTGGTCAAAGACGACCTGGCCGCCACCGAAGGCAAGCTGCAAGCCCTGGTCGACAGCGCCAACAAAGGCGTGCATTTCGACCAACTGATCGCTGCCGACAACAAGGAAGGCAACCAGATCGTGCGGGATGCCATCGCTTCCCTGGTGAAGCAGACCGGCGCCATTGAACAAGCCGCTGCCAAACTCGGCATCAACGACTTGAAGCCAGACACCGCTGATCACCAGTTCTAATCGCCACTATCCGGCTACTGAACTGGAAACGGGTGTGCCCACAAAGCGCATCCGTTTTTTTTCGCCTGCGGTTTGGCCCATTCACAATTCACAGGATTTTTACACTGTGACAATTAACCTCGCCGGCAAACGCTAATCCCTCTTATTTGAACGAGCTCATGCTGCTAAGCTTGCGGGCTTGTTTTCGTGGTCTGGAACACCGTCAATGCCCCGCGCACTGCCTCCCCTGCTGCTTGCCCTTAGCCTGGTTGCCCTAAGCGCCTGCGATAAGCCGCCGCGTTTTACCGCTGCGGAGCCGGGTGAAGCGCTGTCCGGCGGGCTAGCCACGGTGGCCAAACAAAACCGCGATGCCTTCTCTCAACCGTCCGGCAACCTCACGCCCACGCGGCGTCTGGATTTTTCCGTCGGCAACAGCTTTTTCAAAAGCCCCTGGGTAATCGCCCCGTCCACCACTACGGCGCGCGACGGTCTTGGCCCGTTGATGAACACTAACGCCTGCCAGAACTGCCACATCAAAGATGGGCGTGGCCACCCGCCCGTAGGCGACGATGTAAACGCTGTGTCGATGCTGGTCCGCATCTCCCTGCCCGCCGGCGCCGAGCATGCAGAGCTGCTGGAAAAGGTTGGTGTGGTGCCAGACCCGGTCTACGGCACACAACTGCAAGACATGTCGATTCCGGGCGTCGATCCCGAAGCGCGTATCCGCGTGACGTACCAGACCAGCCAAGTGGCCTTCAAAGACGGCACTCAGATCGAACTGCGCACCCCACAGCTGCAAATCAGCAACTGGGGGTATGGCGCAATCTCCCCCAACGCACAATTTTCCACCCGCATTGCCCCGCCCATGATTGGCCTCGGCCTGCTGGAAGCCATCCCCGACGACGCCATTCTGGCCAACGCCAAAGCGCAAAAAGACGCCAACAACGGCATCGCCGGTCAGCCCAATTACGTGTGGGACGACGTCCTGCAAAAAACCGTGATCGGCCGCTTTGGCTTGAAGGCCGGGCAGCCGACCCTCAACCAACAAAATGTGCACGCGTTTTCCGCCGATATGGGCCTGACCACCTCTTTGCGCCCATTCGATGAATGCACGCCCGCGCAAACCGCCTGCAAGGCCGCCACCAACGGTGGCGTGCCGGAAGTCAGCGACAATATTCTAGGCCTGGTGCTGTTCTACACCCGCAACCTCGCCGTACCGGCACGGCGCAACGTCAATGACCCACAAGTGCTGGACGGCAAAGGCCTGTTCCACCAAGCCGGCTGCCAGCAATGCCACACCCCGCAGTACACCACCCGCGCCGATGCCGCCGAGCCCGAATTGGCCAACCAGGTGATCCGCCCCTACAGCGACCTGCTGCTGCATGACATGGGCGCAGGCCTGGCGGACAATCGCCCCGAATTCAAAGCCAGTGGCCGCCAATGGCGCACGCCGCCGCTGTGGGGCATAGGCCTTACGCAAACAGTCAATGGCCATAGCCAATTTCTGCACGACGGCCGCGCCCGCAACCTGCTGGAAGCCATCGCCTGGCACGGCGGTGAAGCAGAAGCGGCCAAACAGCATGTTCTCGCTTACGATGCCGACCAGCGCGCTGCGCTGCTGGCGTTCCTGAATTCACTCTAAGGAGCCCTTAGCCCATGTTTGGCAAGCACAAGTTCCGCACCAAGCTGCTATTCACCAGCATCGCCGCTCTAGCCCTGGGTGCCTGCGCACCCGCCGACCAGCAGGCCGAAGTCTCCACAGCCCTGGCCAAGCAAGTGATCCTGCCGACCTACAGCCGCTGGGTAGACGCCGACCGCGCCTTGGCCGCGAGCGCCCTGGCGTTCTGCTCCGGCAAAGCCGATCTGGAAAAAGCCCGCGCCGATTTCCTCGCCGCGCAAAAAGCCTGGGCTGAGTTGCAGCCGCTAATGATTGGGCCACTGGCCGAAGGCAACCGCGCCTGGCAGGTGCAATTCTGGCCCGACAAAAAAGACCTGGTCGGCCGTCAGGTTGAGCAGTTGGTTAAAGCCCAGCCACAAATCGACGCCGCCGCCCTGGCCAAGTCCAGCGTGGTGGTGCAAGGCCTGTCCGCCTATGAATACATCCTGTACGACAGTAAGCTGGACCTGGCCAATGCCGAAACCAAAGCGCGCTACTGCCCGCTGCTGGAAGCCATCGGCCAACGTCAGCAAAGCCTGGCCGAAGAAATTCTCGGCCGCTGGAACAGCAAAGACGGCATGGTCGAGCAACTGAGCAAATTCCCCAACCAGCGCTACGCCGACTCCCACGAAGCCATCGCCGAACTGCTGCGCGTGCAGGTCACCAGCATTGATTCGCTGAAAAAGAAACTCGGCGCGCCATTGGGCCGGCAAAGCAAAAACCTGCCGCAGCCATTCCAGGCTGAAGGCTGGCGCAGCAACACCTCGCTCAAAAGCCTAGGCGCCAGCCTGGCCAGTGCCGAAACACTTTGGCAGGGTGTGGATAACCACGGTATTCGCGGCTTGCTGCCGGCCGAGCAAAAACCGCTGGCGGACAAGATTGACGCGGCCTACGCCGAAGCCAAACGCCAACTGGCGGCCCTCGACCGCCCGCTGACCGAACTGCTCGCCGACGAAGCCGGGCGCATAGCGCTCAACGACTTCTACGACAGCCTTAACGTGGTGCATCGCCTGCACGAAAGCGAGCTGGCCAAAGCGCTCAATATTCAACTCGGCTTCAATGCCAACGATGGTGACTAATATGCTCCGCCGCCATGTTCTGGGTCTCGGCAGCCTGCTGCTTGGCGCGGTAACGCTGGGTGGCTGGACCTTTAGCCGCAACGGTAAAAACCCCATCGTGTTGTCCGCCCGTGACGACAACGATGGCAAGCACTACGCCGTCGGCTACCGGCTGGACGGCACCCAGGTATTCGCCACCCAAGTGGCGCAACGCTGCCACGATGTGGTCGAGCACCCCAGCGAGCCGATCGCCCTTTTTGTGGCGCGGCGCCCTGGCACCGAAAGTTATCTGATCGACCTGCGCGACGGCCGCCTGCTGCAAACCGTGACGTCACGGCCCAACCGTCACTTCTACGGCCACGGCGTGTTTCACAGCAGCGGCGAATGGCTGTACACCACCGACAACGACACCACCGACCCTGGCCGGGGCCTGCTCACCGTGTACCGCTACGAGAGTGGCCAGTTGCACTACAGCAGCGAACTCAGCACCCATGGCCTGGGCCCGCACCAGGTGTCGTGGATGCCCGACGGCGAAACCTTTGTTATCGCCAACGGCGGCATTCGCACCGAAGCCGAAAGCCGCAAAGAAATGAACCTCGATGCCATGGAGCCCAGCCTGGTATTGCTCAAACGCGACGGCACGCTGATCTCCAAAGAAACCCTGCCGCAGCAAATGAACAGCGTGCGCCACCTGGCCATTGCCAGCGACGGCACCATCGTCGCCGGCCAGCAGTTTATGGGTGACGCCCATGAGCCAGCCGAACTGCTGGCGATCAAACGTCCTGGCCAGCCATTCCAAGCCTTCCCGCTCGACGCCCAGCAACGCGACGCCATGGCGCAGTACACCGCCAGCGTCGCCGTGCACAGCGACCTGCGCCTGGTCGCGCTCACCGCGCCACGGGGCAATCGCTTCTTCATCTGGGACTTGGATAGCGGTGCCGTGCGCCTGGATGCGCCGCTGCCTGACTGCGCCGGCGTTGGCGCAGTAAAAGACGGCTTTGTCGTCACCTCCGGCCAGGGCCGCTGCCGTTTATACGACTGCCGCAGCGAGCACATAAGTGCCCAGGCTTTGGAGTTGCCCAGCGGGCTGTGGGACAACCACCTGCACCTGAAGCTGGCTTAAGCAGTATTCACCTCTGCGAGCAGGTGGTGTGCCATGCACACCAAGCGATACCCGTGCGATCGCAGTGGCGCAACCACCGTGCGCGTACCGCCCCCCCTACAAACCCGCGTTGCACCTGTCGCTCGTCGGCATCCATCTAAGAATTTACCTACACGCTTAAGGTACGACTGCCTGCGGCCGACTATATTCACACAACCACCTGCGCGCTTAAGCCGTTTAGCTCGGTAGGCAGTGGTCGCTGAGCTACATGGACGTACCCGGCGTCTCGCTCCTGAGACGCAAACCTTGTTTGTTACCCAAGTCCATGAGAGGCGTAGTCCATGTTTCTACAAAATTCCCTGCGTGCGCAGATCCTTGCCTTGCTCGGCGGCAGTTTGCTGCTGACCGTGGTAATTGCGTTGGCCTGCTTTAGTTTTCTCAGCGGTGGCATCCAGAACTACCGTGGCCTGCTCGATGGACCGTTGCAAGAATCGCAATTGGTTGACCAGGCCAACCTGGAATTCAAAGCCCAGGTGCAGGAATGGAAAAACGTACTGCTGCGCGGCAAAGATCAAGCCGCCCAGGACAAATACTGGGGCCAGTTCGAAAGCCAGGAACGCAAGGTGCAGGACATCCTTGGCAAGTTGGTGGCTGAAGCAGGGGACGACGCGGCGTTAAAAAGCCAGGTGGAGAAACTACGTAGCGAACACCAAACTCTCGGCGCCGCGTACCGCAAAGGCAAAGCCGCATTTATCGCCGCCGGCGCCGAACCCACCGCTGGCGACAAAGCCGTGCAAGGCATCGACCGTGCCGCCAGCGAGCAAATGACCGCCCTGACCACACAATTGCATCAACGCAGCGAAGAACAAGCCAAGGCCATCAGTGCCAGTGCCGAGCGCACCGTCTGGCTCGGCACTGCCGTGCTGCTCGGCGCCAGCGTATTGATCGCCCTACTGAGCTTGTGGATGGTCAATCGCAACTTGATCAACCCGATCAAAAGCCTAATTGAGCACATCGGCCAACTGAGCCACGGCAACTTCGGCCAACGCGTCGACGCTAACCGCCGCGACGAACTGGGTAACCTGGCTGTGGCCGCCAACACCCTGCGCGACTTCCTTGCCGACACCTTTACCCGCCTGCAACGCAGCACCAGCGAACTGGACAGCGCCAGCGGCGAACTAAACGCCATCGCCAGCCTGATGGCCCAAGGCACCGCCGAGCAGTTCTCGCGCACGGACCAAGTAGCCACGGCGATGCATGAAATGTCCGCCACCGCCCAGGAAGTGGCCCGCCACGCCGCCGACGCGGCACGCGCCGCCGACGATGCCGACCAGTCCTCGCAACAAGGCGGCACGGTGATGAAGTCCACCATCAAAACCATCACCGATATGCGTGGCGAAATTTCCAATACCGCTGAGGTTATTCGCCGTCTGGAAGCCGACAGCGGCCGCATCGGCAAAGTGTTGGAAGTGATTCGTGGCATCGCCGACCAAACCAACCTGCTGGCGCTTAACGCCGCCATTGAAGCAGCGCGTGCCGGTGAAGCCGGACGCGGCTTTGCCGTGGTCGCTGATGAAGTGCGCACCCTGGCGCAACGCACCGCGCAGTCCACCGCCGAGATTCACCAAATTATCGACACCGTGCAAACCGGCGCGCTGAATGCGGTTAAGGCCATTGAAAGTGGCCAAACTCGCAGCGAAGAAGGCGTGCAGCAAGTGACCGAAGCCGGGCAGATGCTCGACCGCATCACCCATGCCGTGGAAGCCATCCGCGATATGAACCGGCAAATTGCCACAGCGGCCGAGGAACAGACGTCGGTAGCTGAAGACATCTCGCGCAACCTCACCGAAATCACCGCGATTGCCACCACCAACCAGGAAAACGTCGTACGCACCGAGACCGCCAGCGTCAACTTGCGCGGCCTTTCCAGCCAACTGAGCGATGTAACCCAACGTCTCAGCGCCTGACACCACCCGTAGGTTGGGCTGAGCGTAGCGAAGCCCAACAAGCAGCCCACCGGGCTCCGCCTGCAATTCGTTAGGCCTCGCTAGCTCAACCCAACCTACCTCCCCGCCCGAAAACCATCAAATCCGCTAAAAACCGCTGGACTCTTTTCGTTTATTCGTCACAACAAATCCCCCGCAATCATTTGCAAACCGCGCCTTTTGACTTGCCTACGGCGCTGGGACTAAGGTACGCGCCTTGCCTATTCCACAGGCCCAATTTCCCTGCCAAGGAACCGGAATATGTTGCTTCGCCGCTTTCTCATCACCATCGTGGTGATGGCCATTGTTGTAGCCGCGCTCGGCTATGGCTGGTGGACCCACCTGCAAACCCAAATTGCCCAATTCAGCGCACCCAAGCCGGCCATTAGCGTGTCCGCTGCGCTGAGCAGCGAACGCGAATGGCAGAGCCGTTTGCCCGCTATCGGCACCCTTAAAGCCCTGCAAGGCGTTGACCTCACCGTAGAGTCGAGCGGCACCGTGCGTGATGTGCTGTTCCGCTCTGGGGAAAAAGTCGAGCTGCACCAACCGATCGTTCAGCTCGATAGCGAAGTCGAGCAGGCCACCCTGGCCACTTCGGAAGCCGAACGCGGCCTGGCCCAGGTCGAGTTTGAGCGGGCGCGCAGCCTGGTCACCCGCCAAGCCTTGTCGAAAAGCGAATACGACCGCCTCGCCGCCGAACTGCAAAAATCCAACACCCGCGTCGCCCAGCTCAAAGCTGTGCTGGCCAAGAAGCGCATCGTCGCGCCCTTTGCCGGCACCATCGGTATTCGCCAGGTCGACGTCGGCGACTTCGTCTCCAGCGGCACCATCATTGCCACCCTGCAGGATGTCAGCAGCTTGTATGTCGACTTCTTCCTGCCGGAACAATCGGTACCGCTGCTCAAGCTCGGCCAGCGCGTGCGGTTTGTAGTGGCGGCCTATCCGAACGAAAGCTTTGAAGGCGAAATCAACGCCATCAACCCCAAGGTCGATAACAGCACCCGCAACGTGCAAATCCGCGCCCTGTTAAGCAACCCAGAAAGCAAACTGCTGCCCGGTATGTTCGCCAACCTTGAAGTGCTGCTGCCAGACCAAAACCTGCGCGTGGTGGTGCCGGAAACGGCCATCACCTACACCCTGTACGGCAACTCGGTGTACGTGGTCGGCGTGAAGAAAGACGAGCAAGGCCAGGACGTTAAAGACGACAAAGGTCAGCCCTTTCTCCAGGTTGAGCGCCGCTTTGTGGAAACCGGCGAGCGCCGCGATGGCCAAGTGGTGATTCTCAAGGGCCTGAAAAAAGATGAACAGGTGGTAACTGCCGGCCAGCTCAAGCTGGATAACGGCGCCCACGTGACCATCGTCGACGACCAGGCACTCCTGAATAGTCAGTCCAGCAACTAGGTTGCCCAACCGCTAGACCGTAGCTGGCAAAGGAAGCACTCCATGGCTTTTACAGACCCGTTTATCCGTCGCCCGGTGTTGGCCACCGTGGTCAGCCTGCTGATTATTCTTCTGGGCTTTCAAGCCTTCAGCAAACTGACTATCCGCCAATACCCGCAAATGGAAAACGCCCTGATCCAGGTAACCACCGCCTACCCCGGTGCCAACGCTGAGACCATTCAGGGCTATATCACCCAACCCTTGCAGCAGGCCTTGGCCAGCGCCGAGGGGATCGACTACATGACCTCGGTCAGTCGGCAGAACTACTCGGTTATCTCGATTTACGCGCGCATCGGCTCCGACAGCGACCGCCTGTTTACCGAGCTGTTGGCCAAGGCCAACGAGGTAAAAAACCAGCTGCCGCAAAATGCCGAAGACCCGGTATTGAGCAAAGAAGCAGCCGATGCCTCGGCGTTGATGTACGTGAGTTTCTACAGCGATGAGCTGAGTAACCCGCAGATCACCGACTACCTCAGCCGCGTGATCCAGCCCAAGCTGGCCACCCTGCCCGGTATGGCCGAAGCGGAGATTCTCGGCAACCAGGTGTTTGCCATGCGCATCTGGCTGGACCCGGTGAAGCTTGCCGCCTATGGCATCACCGCCCAGGACGTAAACGACGCCGTACGTAAAAACAACTTCCTCTCCGCTGCCGGCGAGACGAAGGGTGAATACGTGGTTACCAGCGTTAACGCCACCACCGACCTGAAGTCCACCGAAGCCTTTGCCGCCATTCCGGTGAAAACCGTGGGCGACAGCCGCGTGTTGTTGAAAGACATCGCGCGGGTGGAAATGGGCGCGGAGAACTACGACTCCATCAGCTCCTTTGACGGCATTCCCTCGGTGTATATCGGCATCAAGGCCACCCCCAGCGCTAACCCGCTGGACGTGATCAAACACGTACGTGCGGCCATGCCCGAGCTGGAAGCGCAGCTGCCGCCCAACTTGAAAGTGTCGATTGCCTACGACGCCACCCTGTTTATTCAGGCCTCAATCGACGAAGTGGTGAAAACCCTGTTCGAAGCGGTGCTGATCGTCGTGGTGGTGGTGTTTCTGTTCCTTGGCGCGTTCCGCTCGGTGCTGATTCCGGTCATCACCATTCCGTTGTCGATGATTGGCGTGATGTTTTTTATGCAACTGATGGGTTACTCCATCAACTTGCTCACCCTACTGGCCATGGTGCTTGCCATCGGCCTGGTGGTGGACGACGCCATCGTGGTGGTGGAGAACATTCACCGCCATATCGAAGAAGGCAAAACCCCATTCAACGCCGCCATTGATGGTGCCCGCGAAATCGCCGTGCCGGTGATTTCCATGACCATCACCCTGGCCGCCGTGTACGCGCCCATCGGCTTCCTTGATGGCCTGACCGGTGCGCTGTTTAAAGAGTTCGCCCTGACCCTGGCGGGCGCGGTGATCATCTCCGGCATCGTCGCCCTGACCCTGTCGCCGATGATGTGCTCCAAGCTCTTGCGCCACGAAGAAAACCCCAGCGGTTTGGCGCACAAGCTCGACAGCATTTTCGACAGCCTTAAAGTGCGCTACCAACGCGTGCTGCACGGCACGTTGAATACGCGGCCGGTGGTGATTTTTGTCGCCATTGTGGTGCTGTGCCTGATCCCGATCATGCTGAAAATGATCAAGAGCGAGCTGGCCCCCGATGAGGACCAGGGCATCGTGTTTATGATGGCCACCGCACCGCAGCCGACCAACCTGAACTACCTGAACGCCTACACCCAGCAATTCCCGAAGATATTTAAAGAGTTCCCGGAGTACTACTCCTCGTTCCAGATCAACGGCTTTAACGGTGTGCAGTCGGGTATCGGTGGCTTCCTGCTCAAGCCATGGGATGAGCGCAAGCGCACGCAAATGGAGCTGCTGCAAGAAGTACAAGGCAAGCTCGGCGAAATTCCAGGCCTGCAGATTTTCGGCTTTAACCTGCCCTCGCTGCCGGGCACCGGTGAAGGCCTGCCGTTCCAGTTTGTGGTCAATACGCCCAACGACTACGAGTCGCTGCTGCAAGTAACCGAGAAGATCAAAGAGCGCGTGCAGAAGTCCGGCAAGTTCGCCTTCCTCGACGTTGACCTGGCCTTCGACAAGCCGGAAATCGTCGTCGACATCGACCGCGCCAAAGCCGCGTTGATGGGCGTGAACATGGAAGACCTTGGCGTCACCCTGTCGACCCTGCTCGGTGAAGGTGAGATCAACCGTTTCACCATCGACGGCCGCAGCTACAAGGTGATCGCTCAGGTCGAGCGTGCCTACCGCGACAATCCGGGCTGGTTGAACAACTACTACGTGAAGAACGGCGCTGGCGAAATGGTGCCGCTGTCGACCCTGATCAGCGTGCACGACCGCGCCCGCCCGACTCAACTCAACCAGTTCCAACAGCTGAACTCGGCGATTATTCAGGGCTTCCCGATTGTCAGCATGGGCGAAGCGATAGACACGGTACGGCAGATCGCCCAGGAAGAAGCACCTCGCGGCTTTGCCTTCGACTTTGCCGGTGCCTCGCGCCAATACGTGCAGGAAGGCAGCGCGCTGTACGTGACCTTTGCCCTGGCCTTGGCGCTGATTTTCCTGGTGCTGGCGGCGCAGTTTGAAAGCTTCCGCGACCCGCTGGTGATTATGGTCACGGTACCGCTGTCGATCTGCGGTGCGTTGATTCCGCTGTTCCTCGGCTATTCGAGCATGAACATCTACACCCAGGTGGGCTTGGTGACGCTGATCGGCTTGATCACCAAACACGGCATTCTGATCGTCGAATTCGCCAACCAATTGCGCCGTGAGCAGGGCTTGTCCCGGCGTGCCGCCATTGAAGAAGCGGCAGCGATTCGCCTGCGCCCGGTATTGATGACCACCGCAGCCATGGTGTTCGGCATGGTGCCGTTGATTTTCGCCAGCGGTGCCGGCGCGGTGAGCCGTTTCGACATTGGCTTGGTGATTGCCACCGGTATGTCGGTGGGCACGCTGTTTACCCTGTTTGTGCTGCCATGCGTGTACAGCTTGCTAGCCAAGCCAGATGCACAGCCGCTTGTGGCGGGCGAAACCAGTCCGGCGCACTGAGTGTTTTGCGCCTTGAAAGCCCCGCTTCGGCGGGGCTTTTTTCTGTCGGCACCGTTACGATTAGACGCGCTCTAACTGAACCAGAAGGAAAAGCCAGCATGTCCAAAACCGTCCTTATTACTGGCTGCTCCAGCGGCATTGGTCGCGCCCTGGCCGATGCGTTCAAGGCCGCCAACTTCCGCGTATGGGCCACCGCGCGCAAAGCCGGCGACCTGGCGGCACTGAACGCGGCCGGCTTTAACGCGGTGCAACTGGACGTAAATGACAGCGACGCAGTGGCACAACTGACCCAACGCTTGAGCGAAGATGTTGGCGGCCTGGACGTGCTGGTCAATAACGCTGGCTATGGCGCCATGGGGCCGCTGTTAGACGGCGGGCGTGAGGCGCTACAGCGCCAGTTCGACACCAACGTCTTTGCCCTGATCGACATCACCCAAGCGCTCTTCCCGCTGCTACGCAAAAACAAAGGGGTGGTGGTCAACATTGGTAGCGTTTCCGGCGTGTTGGTGACGCCATTTGCCGCTGCCTACTGCGCCTCTAAAGCAGCCGTGCATGCACTGAGCAATGGCCTGCGTATGGAGCTGGCACCGTTCGGAGTTCAGGTGTTGGAAGTGCAACCCGGGGCGATTGCTTCAAGCTTTGGCGCCAACGCCAGTCGCGAAGCCGAACAGTTGATTGCGCAAGATTCGCCCTGGTGGCCTATCCGTGAAGGCATTCGCGCCAGGGCGCGAGCCTCGCAAGATAACCCGACGCCAGCCGCAACCGTAGCCCAGCAGATACTGGCCGCCGTGCAGCGCCCTAAGCCGCCGCGCTTGCTGCGCGTGGGCAATGGTGGACGAGCATTGCCCTTGATAGCGGCACTAGTACCGCAAGGCTTACTGGAATGGGGCTTGAAGAAGAAATTTGGCTTGGCTGGACGCTTGTAGGGTGTACCGGGCGCACTAGCCTTTACCGCGCGACTACCACGTAATCCGCACCCCTAGCGAAGCACCAAAGGTCTTCAAGCCAGTATCAATGCCTTGCTGGTGCTCCAGCGTGCCGTAGACCGAGGCGTTTTTTGAGACGGGTGCGTCGAACCCCGCTGCCACCTCTGACCACGTGCCGCGCTGATCCGAATGAAATGGCACATTTCCCTCAGCCGAGGACACCGAGGTAGCCGGATTGGCCGAGAATTCGTGCCACATGCTCGGCCTCACCCATGTCGACACGCTACGGCCGCTGGACGTTTGCCAGTCTTTGCTAAGCCGTGCGCCAACGCGAGCGGTCACGGCGTTGGCTTGGGCAAAATGCACCTTAGCGGCTCTGTCGCGGCTGTCGTCGACCTTAACGCCCTGGTACACCAACTGTGCCTGCGGTTCGATAGACCACTGTCCCGCCAACGTGAACGGCATGCCGGCTTCCACCGAGGCAGCAATGGCCAGGGCGTCGGTTTTGAGTTTGCCCAGATCCTGAGAGCCCGATTTAACGTCGTAGTACGTCGTGCCCTGTACGACGGCATCCACGTATGCGCCGCTGGCGTTGTAGTGAGTCCAGTAACCGCCAACGGACAACGCATCAAAACTGTTGGAGCCGGCGCTGGTGCCGTCGTAATTTTTAACGTTGCCGCTGCCTTGGCCGAGGGCGCCATACACGCCAGCACGATCGCTTGAACCATCAGCCTGCTCGGTGCGCAGTAAGTCCACGCCGCCTTGGGCAGCGCGCACATTGATATCGAACGAGGGCCCATCGCGGTAGATACCGCCACTTTTGGCCTGCCATTGACCGCTCTGGCCAATCGAGCGCGCCCATACGCGATCATTCGAACTGCCCTGGCGACCAGCGCCACTCGCCTCGTCTCCTACACGCAGGTGTAACGAGCCAATGGTCTGGCGACCGTAGTCGAGCATCATCGCCGACAGCGCCGAGTAATCGGAAATCTCCCGCCGGTACTCGGGCTCGCTCGCTTGATCGGGCTTTTGCGAGCGCAAGAACCAATCGTTGGACGCGCGGCCCTCACGACCACCGCGATGCAGGGAATATTCGTACGGACCGCCAACCACCCGGTTGCCCAGGGTAAACGCGTGTTCGGTTGTTGTGCCGCCATTTAACGTGCCCACCAGCTTGATACCGTCACCCGGCGTTAATGCGCCCAAACCGTCGACATTATTCACCAGCAGACGGGACGTACCGCTCGCTAGGCCACCATCAATTAGCAGGCGGTCTGAGGCAGAGCCTTCGCTATCGAGCACCGTATTCAGGTGCACAGTGCCGTTTTCGCCCGTGTAGCTCGCGACCGTTAAGGTATTGCCCACATCCCTACCGCCCAGAACAACTGTTCCCGCATTGTTGAGTATGCCGTTGACAGTGAACGTACCCAGCGGGCCGGCAGCAAAGCCTGCTAACGCATTGGCCACGGCAAGGGTGCCATGGTTGCTTACATTGCCTTTAACAGCGCCATAACCGCCCAGGGTTGCGCCGTCGGCTACGGTGATCGCCCCAGCTCCCATAAGCGCTGCATCGGTGTGGCTGGAGTCACCAACCACCAGCGTCCCGGCCTGAACACTAGTTGCCCCGGCGTAGGTACTGCGCCCAGTCAGCACGGTGCGGCCGTTGCCGTTGAGGGTTAGCGCACCGTCACCGTCGATATCCTCGGTGAGGGTCAGGGTTGTGTCGGCGTCGGGCGTCAGCGTTGCTCCGCCGCTGTTAATGGTGACCGCACGATTACTGGTCAGGCTGGCGCTGTTGTTTAGCGCGCCGCCGTCAAACACCAATGCGCCGGCGCGACTGCCAAGGTTCTCGTCACGGCTAACCCTCAAGGTGCCGCCGTCCAGCCAGGTGCCGCCGCTGTAGGTATTGAGCCCATTGAGCAGCAATGTGCCGGCATCGGTTTTGCGTAAACCCGAAGCCCCAGTTAGCTCACTGTCGATGGTGGCGGTGTAATGCAAACCTGGCGCCGTGCCGTCACCCACGCGAATAACCGTATGCGCAGGATCGGCCGCGCTACCGGTCAAGGCGATGGCGCCGCCCTGAACCCGATAGCCGTCTTCAGCGAACTGCATACCCGAGACGTTGATGCCACCCAAAGACGGATCCACCGTCACGTTGCCGGCAACACCGCTGAACACCGCAAACGAACGGTCGCCAAAGGCGCCGTTGACGCTGCCGTCGTATTCGGTCCACAGGTCGTTACCCGTCGCTGCCTGCCACACACCATCACCACCGAAAATGGCGCCATCGTTTTTGCCGCCGGCCTCGCCGTCCCAGAAACGCAGGGTCAGATCGGCGTTATTCACCAGGTTGACCTGACCTGCGACAGAGGTCTGTACATAGTTTACGGCGGACGGCATCGCCCCCAGGGCGAGGCCGTTATTGGTCAACGAGCCGGCGTAGTTGATCAGGCGGTAAAGCCCCGGCGTATAACTGCCACCGGCAGAGACGCTGGCATTGAGCACCCCCGCAAGCAGCAGATTGCCATGCACATCGGTCAGGTCGTTGAGCGCACCACCTGCGACGCCGGCTTGGCCTAGGCGGTAATTGAGGATTGAGCCGGCACTCAGGTTTAGATCACGCTTGATGCTCAGCACTCCAGGCGCCGCGTCCAAGGTCCCAGGTGCGAGGGTGGCGCCATCGCTAAGTGAGACCGAACCGCCCAAGGTGCCGGTACCGGCCAGGGTCGCGCCGCTAGCAACATCAGTATCTCCCGTGGCTGCGGACTGATCGCCATTAACCACCAGGCTGCCCGCCAGAACATGGGTGCCGCCGCGATAGCGGTTATTACCACCGAGCACCAGCACACCCGTGCCGCTTTTACTGAGCTGGCCGACGCCATCAATAATCTGCCTAATCACCCCGGTGGCGCCGCCACTAACCGCAAGACCGCCATCGTTCTGGGTAATCGAGACCTGCCGGTCACTGCCCAAGGCAAAGCTGTTGGCGAAGTTAAAGGTACCGCCATCCAGGGTTAACGCGCCCGTGCCGGCACCCAGGGCGTCATCAGTAGCGGCAGAGAGCGTGCCGCCTTTGACCGTGGTGCCCCCTGAAAAGCTATTGAGACCGGAAAGGCTAAGCGTGCCGGCCAGGGTTTTCTCCACGCTGCCGTTACCGCTTATGACACCGGCATAGATGCCATCGTCTGACTGAGCAAAACGTACCAGGCCATCGTTAGTGATCGACAGCGGCAGGCTTTGCGCCCGAGCTTCTAGCGTGCCGCCGAAGGCGTTGCTTATCGACCCGCGAAAATTACGGTTATCGCCAGTCAGTATCAACGTCCCTTGCTGCACCGACACCGCCAGGTCGCCACCACCAGAGTTGCCCAACGCCCCCGTCAGCGTCCATTGGCCATCTCCGGTTTTATTCAGCATGGAGAAGTTATTGATGGTTCCTGCCAGCGAGTCACTGGAACCTGCAGCACCGCCCAGGTTCAGCGTATTGATGCCGCCACCGCCATCGAAATTGCCGGTAACCACGGAGCCGGCCTCCAGTGTCAGAACATCGTTACCCCTACCAAACATCAAGCTGCCCTCAACGCGCGCGCCGGAACGGTTGATAAAGATAATCGGCGATATGGCATTACCACCGCTGATAACACTACGTGAAACATCGCCGGCTCTACCGATAACGCCATAGTTATCTACAGTATTGGCACCAGCACTCAGGCCTTCGAAATAAATAGCTTTGGCCGGGGCACCGTAAATAAACCCTCTATTGATAATAGTATTACCGCCACCATGAACATTAATGGCTTCCGATGTAATCACTGTACCAAGCGCCAACACCTGCGCACCAACGCCGATATTGAGCACACTATTAGCACTAAACTCAATGGTATTAGCGCCCAAACCGAGGGGCCCGGAGTTAACCCTGGCATTATTCCGAATAATCGCGTTTTCGCCGATATTAATAGTTGCGCCGTCGTTATAACTGATTGCCACACGGTTACCGGTATCAATTACCACGCCATCAAGCACGTTCAACACAGAACCAGTAGCCTGATTCCAACCGGCACCGATGGTGATCGTAGTACTGGGAGCGCTGTTGTCGCAAGTGACGGTATTGGCCGCTGTATCGGTGCACGCCGCAGAGGCCAGGCCTGGCAACAGCGTTAGGGCAATGGCCAGCGCCAGTGGGTGGCGATGGGAATACCAGCGTGCGCGCTTGTGCGCATGGGGACAGACGATTGATGATTCGACAGTGGCGCGCATTCGAATTACACCTCACCGATATAAGTCGTCAGAAACTAAGCGGACGACGCCATCGCACATTTGATTTCTTACCGGCAATCCTACTCGCGCACTTGGCAATACAACTCCGGAAAGCACCACAATGAATGTAGGGCGACACAAAACAGATGTAGGATTCCCCCTACACAGCAATTATCTTCCGATAAAAATAACAACGACCGGCTAGCTAAATACGCACACAAGCAAGTTTTAGCTAATGACTAGCCACTTGGCCTTTTATTAGCAAAAACAGAGCATCCGATTAGCAGTGAGTTGCCCGCAGCAATATAAAAAGTGCCGACGTCGGTGACAGGGAGCAGAGAAGTACGCCCAAGAAGAGCGGAAGTGGCGAGTGGATAATTCGGGCTTAGCCATAAAGAGTCTTCCGTGCGCATACATGCTCAATCCATCCAAAACTGATCACTAGTTGATTCAGCGATGGACCGACTATGCCGCCGTAGGAAAACCCTTACAGCCAGACCGGGCTTAAGCCGGCGTAGGCCACTAAGCGCTCGGCTTGGGGAATACACGAAACAAAAGCATCTCAGGGATAACTAAAGCGCTTCACCATTGTCAGCTCGCCGGTGGCGCGCATCGGCACAATAAAAGACTGCTGCTTTTCGTTTGCCGTGCCTTCCTGAGTGATCACTGTTACCTGTGCGGTGGTCAGCAGTTGCGCTGGGTTTTCGGCGCCCTCCTCGTCACTGCTGTAACCACCGCCAAAGTAGTTCACGTACACCAGGTACTCGCCTGCCAGCGGCGTTGGCGAAGCAAACATCTCCGGGCCAAAGCCGGTGGTGACGTCGACATCCAGCGCGCCACCATTGGCAGCCGAGCGGTCGCCGTACCAGATGTGCGCGCCATCCGGCGTGACCACATGCAAGTCGAGGTCGGTGTTGTCGCTGTCCCACGACAGCACTACGCGCAGTTTGGCCGCCGTTTCGCCGCCGCCGCGGTTGTAGAACTGCACGCGATGTTTGGCGCTGCCATCGGCGTTGCGCACTTCCACGCTGTTGCTGCCGGAGGGGAATACAAAGGGCCGGTCAAACGTGCCATCTTCCTGCACCTTCAACGGCATGCTGATGCCATTGACGATCAAGCGTGCTGGCTTGCCGGCGTCTTTCGGGGTCGACTTAATCTGCCCGGCAATCCGCGCCGTATTGGCCTGATCAGCCGCGCTGTTTACTGAAGAAGCCGGGTAGTTCACTTCCTGCATAAAGTGCGCGCCCTCGTCCGAGCCTTTGCGCCAGCCGCCGACCGGCGTGTCGATTTGCACGCCGTCGGTGGCATAGGCCGCTGCAAACGGCAGGCAGGCGAGGAACAGGGCGATTTCGGTCAGGCGTACACGCATGGGGCTATTCCAGAAGTAAGTGGCGGGCGAGGCCTTCGATATAGGTTTCATCCTGGCCGTTGGGGTGAGCGGCAAAGGCCAGGTGCAGGTATTCGTGGGTCAGGTCGAGGCGGTCCTGTAGCGAGTACAAACCGCGGACAAAAATACGTTGGCGCTCGCGGTCGACATGCGGTTTACCGCCGCTCAATTGGCAGACGGCAAAGTCACCCGTTTCGACGTAACCGGGTTCGCGTTGCAGCCGTTCGCGCCAGCCCGGTTGTTGTTTTTTCAGCCAGGCTTCGGCGTTGCCTAGGGCCTGGCAGGCGGCGATGGGTTGGTCCCAGCGGCTGAGGCTGGCGCGGGGAAAAGCGCGAGCAAGAATGGCGTCGTAGCGCAGACCTTGGCCCGCTTGCTCGACGGCGCCCTGCCAAGCCAAACGATCGGGCCCGGCTTTGTCGGTGTGGTAGTTCACCGGGCTGCCGGCCAATACCAGGTCGCTGGTCCAGGCGGCAATCTGCCGTGCGCCCTCGGTGGCCGGGCGCGGTGCCACGCGCTGGCTGGCGCTGCTGTCGGCAATCGCCAAGCATTCGCCGCTGCGGGTGGCGCTTTGCAGCAGATAGGTGCGGATGGTGATGGCCAGGGCTTTCGCCGCTTCTGCAGGCTGCGCCGAGGCTTCGCGGTCGAGTACCCGGGCGACATATTCCTCACGACTAAGCCGTGCGGTGAGTTGACCGTCGGCGCCTAGAAACAGCTCGCCGTTGCTCTGAATCGGCAGGCGATTGCCATTGGCAAACTGCACCTGGAAGTCGCCACGCAGCGCCCCTGCCGCCATCAACGGCCCGCCCTTCTGGCGTACCTGCCGCACCGGATAACGGGCAAACAATTGCACCACCACGCACTGGCCAGCGTCTTGAGCAGCTGGGGTTGGCAGCGCGCTACCAAGGGCTTCGGCGTAGTCCTTGAGAATGCGTTGGCTGGTGCCCGTACCACCGGCCCAGACCGGCGTGCCGTCGACCAACCAACCGGCAAAACCACCTTGGCGCGCCTGCGCATCATGGTCAGCCAACCAGCTCCAGGTTTTTACCCGCAACCGCCCACCCAGGGCGCCCAAGGTCACAGCATCGGCTGCATGCAGCGTCACATCGAGGAGCACCCGCCGCGTCTGTTCCTGAGCCGGCAAGCGGCTGAGCTGCTGCAGCAGTTCGCCCACCGGCACGCGCTGTTGCGGTTGCAGCGTGGCCAGCTCGCTCAGCCACAACGGCGCCTGGCGTTGCTGCCAGTAGTGCTGCCAATCGCTGGTGTTCAGTTGCAGGTTGGCGGGGGAAAAATACAAGCCGCAGGATTGCGTCAGCGCCTGGTCACGCTCAATCCGCTCACCGGCTTTGCAGCAGTAAACCTCGTCGCGATCCTGACCTTTGCAGGTGTAGCCGGTCTCGGTTTTTTTGGTATCGACCAGATAGGCGTAAACAAACAATTTCCACAGGCTGCCCAAGGGCGCGCTGAGCTCGGCCGGCAAGGGGCCGCGACTCAGCACTTGCTGATGATTGAGCTGTAGCAGCTGGGTAGCGGGCGGTGTGCCAATGGCCAGTTGCAGCGGTGCCTCCCCGGCTCTAACGAGCAGGGGTAGCAGCGCAATGCACAACAGGCCCAGGCGCACGGTTTACTCGACCTTGAGTTGGCCGTAACTCGGTTCACTTTCCAGCGCTTGTTCCTGCGGCGCGTACATCCGTACATAGCGCGCCGGTGGCAAGGAGAATTCGCCTTTCTGCGAGAAACGCACCAAGTGGCGCACGGTCAGGCCGCCTTGCAGGCTATCCACCGGTACGGCGTAGAGCAGTTGGCCTTGTTCGTGACGGGCTTTTTCCAGCGGCGCGGCTTCTGCCGAATCCAGGCCGCTAACTTGAATGCCCCAGGTGGTGCGTTCCACGTCAGCGCCCGGTGGTAGCGGCACTTCCAGCAGGCCGTAGCGCAGGGCACGGGCGTCTTCGCTGCTGAGGTTCACTTCGTCCAGGTACAGGTCGTCGCCAGAGATGGCTTCGCCTTCGCCGACTTCTGTAACGCTGAACTCAAAGGCGGTATCGCCCGGCACCAAACGCAGCAGACGCCGGCTCAGACTGACCGGCAAGACGCCCGGCTTGCCTTGGGCGCTGCGATAGCTAAGGGCAATGTTCAGCGGTTCAGTCATCGAGGCCGGCAGATCAAGGTTTGTCGGCACGCCTTTACCGGTCCAGTTCCACTGCGTTTCGCCACTTGGGCGCTGCTCAGCCGTCCAGCCTTCGCCTGGGCTCAATTCGCTAGGCGCGGCTTTTTGCTGACTGGCAGATTGCAGCCAGGTCAGCGCTAGAGCGCGTTCCAAGGTGGATTGTTCAGGCGCTAGACGCTGCAGCAGCGCCTTGGCTTGCACCTGATTGGCGCCGGTCAGTTTCAACTTGAGGCTGGAGACAAACGGATGCTCGCTGGCGTCGACCACGTCCTGGGCTTGGCCGAGTTGCGCGGTAAAGGCTGCCGGTTGCGCAACCTTGCTTTGCTTGGCCAGCTCGGCAGTCAGTACCCGCGCAACCGCCAGGCCCAGCTTGGAGTTCGGCGCGGCGAGAATCAGGCTGGTTTGGCCGTCATCGCTTGGCGTCTCGTCGGCGGCAGCCGGCTGTACGCTGGCAACGTCGGTGCGCACAGCGGCATCGGCCGCTGGCGCGGGTTCAGCTGCGGTAGCAGCATCGACCTTGGCCGCCACTTCGGCATCAGCTTTGGCTTGGGCGTCATGGTTGGCCATATCGGTCATCAGGCCTTCCACCAAGGTGTTGACCGGCAGTTGCATATCTTTGGCGAAGGCCAGAATCAACGCGCGTTGCAGCAGCGGCGTGGTAGCCGCCTGCTTGGCGTAAATATCCATCACCCGCTGCCAGTGATCGGCCGGCAAGCTCAGTTCCAACGCTTGGCTGGCGTACCAGTCGGCGTAGTAGGCATACGCGGTGAGGAAAGCATCCGGCTCAGTGCCCTCGCCCCACCAGGTAAACAAGGCTTCGGGCCCGGCCATTTGCACCAAGCGCAGACGGCTGTTTTGCATGATCAGACGCAGGCGATCGGTGACGCGCTTCTCCACTCGCCCACCCTCTGCGTTGCCCAGCTCAGCTTTGCTCAGCAGCGGATAGGCCAAGCTCAAGGGCAGCAGGCGGCTAGCGGTTTGCTCAACGCAACCGTAGGGGTATTCCAGCAGGTCATCGAGGTTGCTGTTGAACAGCGCTTGCGCGCTGTCGTCCAGGCGCAGGCTGATATCGCTGGCGTCCGCTGGCAGTTGCAGGGCATTGGCGCCGGCGTTGGCGGCCACGCGCTGGGTCTGCAGGTCTTGCCAGCCTTTGCCGGTGGTGCGCAGTTTGACGCTGAGGGCATCCACCTGTGTGCCATCGAGGAGCAGTTCGGCAGTCCAGTCACCACTGGCCACCGGCACTTTCGGCAGCGGTAGGTAGTTGATGCCTTTTTCCAGCGCAACCTCTGTGCGCTTTTCCTGGCCATTGAAGTGGCTAACCAGTTCCGCTTTGGTGGCCTTGTCGCCCTGGTTAAACACGAACACGCCCATGGCCGGTCTGTCGTCAGCGCGGAATTGCGTCGGGCCGCTCCATTTCAGGTACAGCGGTTTTTCCGAGCGGATAAATTGCTTCTTCTGCCCCACGGTGCCGGCTTCGCTAACGGCGCGAGCGGTGATGCGCCAGCGGGTCAGGGAGTCGGGCATGCGGAAGGTCAGTTTGGCGTGGCCATCGGCGTCGGTCACCAGATCAGGCTGCCAGGCGGCGGTGTCGACTTCTTCGCGGCGCGGGCGCTCCAGCACTTTCACGCTACGGTCGCTGCGGTTGGCTTTGCCCGGTGCGGTGGGCGAACCCGGCAGTGCCACGTCGTAGCTGATAAACGACAGGCTGGCGCTGGTGCGCACGTTGTTGCGGCGCGGGTGGTAGAAGAACTGATCGATGCTCGGGGCAATTTCCGGCTGCAGCGCGTAGATCATTTCATCCACCACGCTCACCGTTAGGCGCGTACCGACGGGCTTACCGGCGAACTGGGTGCTGAGGTCGATGGTGACCAATTCGCCCGGCTGGTACTGCTCTTTGTCGGCGCTGATGGCGATGTCGATCTGCGGCGCCGCGACTTTGATGCCGGCATTCTGGAAGCTGTAATCGCCGCCTTTGGTGTATAGCGCGGAAAAGGTCAGGTTTGGTGAGAACTGCTCGGTGACCGGAATACGCGCGCGGTATTGGGTGTCGCTGAGTTTTTCCAGTTTCAGCCAATCGCCGCCTTTGGACAGCAGCGCGGTGGCCTCGACCGAATCACGCTCCAGGGTCAGCAGGGCATCGCCTACCGGCTCGGGGAAGGTGATCAGCGCCAAGGCTTCGTCGCCGGCTTTGTATTCCTGCTTGTCGAGCACGATTTCGATGGTGCCGGCGACCGCTTTAACGCCCTCACCGCTGACCGAGTGGCCGGTGGCGCCAAGGATCAAGCCGTGGTCGTCTTTAATGGTGATGCTGTAGGAACCGGGGCGGTCAAAGCTCAGGTCAAAACCCGTGGCATCGTCGGCCAGGCTACCGTCTTCTTTGCTCTGGTCTTCCAGCCGCACCCACTCGTAATGCGCAGGCTTGTGGCTTTCTTTTTTCTGCCCGGCCGCGGTTTCGCTGGCGTAGCTGAAATGGACTTTTTCCTTGGCGGCGCTAAAGCGTTGCGGCGCGCTCAGGCGATAACGCGCGGCGCCACGTTCGATAAGAATTTCTTTGCTGGTTTTCACCCGGTACGCGGCGCCATCGCTGGCGAACACGGTCAGCAGGTAACGGCTCGGCTTATCGGCGGCCGGCAGTTTCAGCTCGGCACGGCCTTGGCTGTCGGTGGTCAGTTCGGTGACAGCGAGTTCGACAGGGAATTGGCCGAGGTACTGCAGTTCGTTGTCGATCATCGACAGTTGCTGGGCACGCAGGGTCAGTTGCACTTTGGCCTCTTTAACCGGCTTGCCGTCGGGGTAAACCAGCACCAGGTTGCCCTTCACTTCTTCGCCAGTGCGGAAGTCTGGCTTGGCCAGGTCCAGGGCAATTTCAAAGTGCGGCTTGATGTAGTCGGCAACCCGGAAGGCGCTGCTGTATTGCTGGTCGCGGTAGGCGAAACGCAGTTCGTAACCACCGGCCACGGCGTTGTCTGGCAACTGGAAGCGGCCTTGGCTGCCGGCTTTACTGTCCATGCTCAGGTCGAGGGTTTGCAGAGCGGTGCCGTTGGCATCCAGCACGCTGAGTTTTACCGGAGCGCTGGTCGGGGCCACCGAGTCACGGGCGTTTTTAAACTCACGGCCGAGGATTTTCACTTCCACCCAATCGCCAGGGCGATACAGCGGGCGATCGGTAAAGGCGTAGAGCTTGGTGTCGTAGATTTCGCTGTCGTAGTAGAAGTTCTCGGAGACAAATACGCCGCCTTCGCTGTCCTCGCCCAGCACATAGGAGCGCTCGGGGCTGGCGTGTTTCAGGCGCAACAAGCCTTGGGCATCGGTGTTGCCGCTGCTCAACACGCCCAGGCCATCGCTCCACAGCACGTTGGCACCCGGCACAACGCTGCCTTCGTGTTTGCGCGCGGTCCACACCAACAACTCGTCGCCGGCAATCTTGCTCACCGCCACGGTGTTGGAGACAAATACCATGGTGGTGGCGCGGTATTTACCCACCAGCGCTTCGACCAGATACAAACCCGGTTTCAACTTGCCCAGCGGCACATAGACGTTGCCTGGGTTAACGGTGACAAAGTCGCTGGACGAACCGGCCAGCTCAACGCCTTTAGGCGGCTGAATGGCCTTGGCATCCCACAGCGGATAGCGGAACTGCGCCACCAGCGGCAGGCCTTTCATAGGGGCAAATTGCGGCGCGTTTTCGTACTGGGTCGGGGTGGCGATCGCCGTGCCCATTTTCAGTTCCGGCGCTTCCTCGGTGACGTTTTTACGCGACTCATAAGAGAACGCGCGCTGCATCACCCGGCGAGATTTGCGGTACCAGTTATCCCACAGGTACGACAGGGTGTTGGACAGCCCCTCGCCCTTGAACTGACCTTCGGCGACCACGCGGTGCAGGTTCTTCTGACGCTTAAGGAACTCCAGCGGCTGGTCGATGCGGTACACGCGCATATCCACGCCGCCGTAGGCTTCCATGCTGTAACGACGGTAATCGCGGCCGGGCGCTTCAAGGCGCACCTGGGCCACTTCGTCGGTAGCAAAACTGCTATCGGCCAGCAGGAAGAACGACTCACCCGCCAGCGGCGTGTAGCCGCTGGAATTGACGCTGTCTTCGGCGTGCAGGCTGGTCAGCGGCAACAACACACTGGCCATTAGCGCCAAGCCCACGCGAGCCACAGTCTTTGAAAGCGTAGCGAGCGAAGGTATGGCAAGGCAAAAACGGGCGAAAAAGCGCAGTTGGCTTAATGCCAATGAGCATTTTGAGCCTGTTTTTAACGCCGCCAGACCGAGCGCAGTAGCTTTCATCGGGCGAGAAACTGCAAACGATAGATGCCGATATAGTTCGGATTGGATTCGTCGGGTATCCATCGGGTGTCCTTCCATTTCATGAGTTGTTGCACGCTGACCGAACGCATGCCGTTATCGGTCGGCGTGGTGGTGCCTGTGTGGTAAGCGATTTCGCGGCCCATCCAAATCATCAGATGCTGCTCATCGCCCTGGTCGAAAAAAATCAGATCGCCCGGGCGCGCCTGGTTAAGGTCGCGGCCGAGAAATTGGCTGTTGTACTGGATCAACTTGATGGCGTTGACGTAGGGCCCGACCTTGCCGTTGCCCTGCTGCCATTGCTGCGCCAGGCTGCGCTGTTCGTCCTGCACTTGCAGTTCGGGCGGCAGGTAGCGGTTGCTCAGGCCATTGGCGCGCAGCCACTTGGCGTCGTGCACTTTCAAGGCTTCGTTGGCGGCAAAGCGCACCAGGCCTGCACAGTCTTGCTGGTGCCAGCGTGGGCTGGGGCCTTGGCGCAGTTGCTCTTGGGCGATGCGCACAAACCAGGCGCGAAACACCTGGGATTGCTCAGCGTCCAATGCCGGCGCCGGTGCATTGGCAAAAGCCAACGTGGGCAGCAGCAAGCTACCCCACAGCACCAGCGTTAATGCGCGCGGCGCTCTCACAGTGCACGCCACTCCAGCGGCAGCCATTGCCACTTGGAGTCGGGTTTGCTGTCGGCCGGCAGGGTCAGGGCATATTTGCTATGGCCGGCCAGCGCTTTGAGTTTGGGCATCAAGTGGGTTTGCGCAGCGTTGCGGAACACCGGTTCCATGTCGCTGGGCAGGGCGTCGAGAGTTTCCTGTTCGAGCAGGTTCGACAGCGTGTCGGGCGCCAGGTAGGCCGGCACTACGGCATCTTTAGGCAGCACGTCGGCCAGCGGCGGGAAGCGCTTGTTCAGCGCGTCCAGGCCTTTGTTGACCAGGCTGTCGTCGATGGAAAACAGCAGGGTCGAGCCATGCCGGGCCAGGGTGATGCGGAAGAAACCATTGGTGGCGAACGCATCTGGCACGTCGGCTTCGCTGGTGGGGTATTGACCGAAATTGGAGCTGACTTCGCGCTGCCATTTCTGCGTGCCGTCGGCATTGCTGGTGGTCACCGGGAAGATGCCGCCTTCAACATTGGACTCCCACGCGCCGATCACCGAGCCGAACAGGTTGCCGAGGTTAGCGTCCAGGCTGTCGCCGGCTTGGTCGTCCAACTGGCCGATCAGCAGCGGGCTGTGCAGGCGCGAATTGGGGTACCAGCACAGGCCGGCAGCGCCGGTCAGGTGCTCGGCCAATTGCTTGGCCACGGCGGGTTCGGCGCCGACTTTGCCGAGCATTTTTTCATGCACGGCCGGGGCGACCGGCAAGGCCACGCAGGCGCTGGCGCCCATGGGCATGGCGCGCCAGATCGGGTTGAAGTCGAGGTTAGTGGGCTCGTCGCTCTCGTTGAGCGCCAGGTAGCTGTGCCAGCCAGCGCCGTCCATTTCAAAGCGCAGGCCGGCGAAGCTAGGGATAAACCGCTGGTAGCCCATGGCCACGTAATCGCTGCCCAGGGAGATGCGTTGCTTGAGCTCCCCGCGCTCTTTTAGGCCAAAGGCATCGGCAAAGCTTTCGTCGCCATTGAGCATCGCCTCCACCGCTTCGGTGGCGCCTTTGCCGAGCTTGGCGCCTTCGGAGTCGCCCTCCAGCAGCATGCTTGGGTTGGAGAGCATCACCAGCTTGTCGCCGTAAGTAGCGAACAGCAGCGCCCGTTCGCCGTTGTAGCGCAGGCGGTAGAGCGGCACGGCATCGCCATCGACGCGCAGCTCAGCCACTTGGCGCAACTGGGTGTCGTCAGTGGCGACGTGGGCCAGCGGTTCCAGCAAACGCGCCAGGCCGCCACGGTCCATCAGCACCAGAAAGTTTTTCAGCTTGCCGTCAGCACCGCGCCACACGGCGACTTGCGCCGGTTGGTCGAGCAGTTGTTCGAGCAAGGTGTCCTGCAGCTCCAGGTCGTGCTCGTAGATGATGCGCCGCAGGCTACCGGTAATGCCGAGGCGATCCGGGTTGGCTTCGTAGTAGAACACCAGGTCTTCGGTGAGGGTGTCGCGCAACAGCGGCACGGCCAGCAGGTCTTTGGGCAGCCGGCTTAGGGACTCGCTTTCAATCAGTACCTGCGGGTGTTGCAGGTCCAGCTGCAGCTCGCTGCTGTCAGCCAGCTCACGCGGCGGCTGCATATGGCTCTGCCACCAACCAAGAAAGCCGGCACCGGCGGCCAAGGGCACAGCAATCGCCAGGGCGATCAGCAGGCGACGCTTGCGGCCTGGCGCGCCAATGGCGGTGCCATCCTGGGTGGTGTTGGCTGCGCTGTTCTCACTCATGTATCCAAACCCCAATTCGTCCGTGCGACGGTGCTATTCAGTAGGTGCAGCAGTAGATGCAGCTTCAATAGTTGAAAGACTTGATCAGTTGCAGATCGCCAATACCGCGCAACGGCACGATAAAGGTCTCGCGTTTTTCATTCGGCGTGTTTTCGTTGAACACCAGGCTGATTTGCGCGGTGATCACTTCGTTTTGGTTACTGCCTTCGGTGAAGTTGTAACCCTGGCTATTGAGGTTGCCCCAGTAATTGACGAACACCAGGTAGCGACCGTGCAGCGGCGCGGTCATGGTGAACATCTCCGGGCCTGGGCCGTCGACGCTGTCTACGTCCAGCCCACCGCCGTTGCTCATGACCGGGTCGGCCCAGAAGGCGTGTTGGCCGTCAGGGGTGACGATATGCAGGTCAAGCTCGGCCTTGGGGTCGTCCCAGCCGAGGACAACCCGCACCCGCGCTGGCGTTTTGCTGATGTTGGCTTCGTAAAACTGCACGCGCTTGAGGGATTGGCCGTCACCGCTGACCACCTCGACGCTATTGGAGCCGGCGCCAAAGTTATACGGGCGGACAAATTTGCCCTGCTCATCGGTGTACAACGGCAACGGATTGCCGTTGACCACCAGGCGGTGCGGTTGGCGAGCGCCTTGCAGATTTTTCAGGGTGCCTTGGATCAGGCTGCGACCGCGCTGAGCGCCACGATCAATAGGGGGAGTTGGGTAAGCCACACGTGCGTCGTCCGAGCGCTCCAGTAAACCGGAGTAACGCCAACCAGCAGTCGGCCCTTGCAGCTCGACAGAGGGTTCAGCCATGGCCGTGGAAGCAGAGAAAGCCAGGCACAGAAGCAACAGCGAGCGCATGCATAATCCCTTGAACGCGCGAAAAGAGCGGCAAAGGTAAGCCTTGGCCCTCTGCCTGACAATGGCCTTGCGACACAATTTGTAAGAGTTACCAAATAGCTCACAGCCATTTGAACAACAGGTTACATCCAGCCGCCCCATTGCAGAAAAACGATGCCGATATTGGTGGTAATGGCGGCCACCAGGGTAGTCATCACAATGATTGACGCCGCCAACTCATGATTGCCATTGGCCGCTTTGGCCATGACAAAACTGGCTGCCGCCGTGGGGCTGGCAAAGTACAAAAACAGCACGCCGAGGTCCGCGCCCCTAAAGCCGAAAGCAAAGGCGCCGGCAGTGGCAATGATCGGCAACCAGACCATCTTCATCAGGCTGGCGCTAACCGCCAGCGCCCCGCTCTTGCGCAACGACGCCAGCGACAGCGTGCCGCCGATGCAAATCAGCGCCAGCGGCATGGTCAGTTGCGCCAAGTATTCACCCGAGGTAATCAACCAAGCCGGCAAGCCGATCTGCCAGTAGGCAAACGGAATAGCCGCCAGCACACCGATGATCAGTGGGTTACCGATAATGCTTTTGCTGATGCTCCAGACATCCGACTTGGCGCTGGGGCTGTAGATCGCCAGCACGATGGCAGACAGGCTGTTGTAGGAGAGGATCACCACACCGGCAAGAATGCCGCCCAGCGACAGGCCGTAATCGCCATACAAACTGGTGGCCAGCGCCAAACCGATAATGCCGTTATTGCCGCGAAACGCGCCCTGGGTATAAACGCCGCGATCGGCCAACGGCACCCGCCAGATCGCCCAAGCCCAAGCGAGCAGAAAACCAATCACGGTGGCCAGAACAAAGTAACCGAGCACTGCTGGCTTCAACGCCGTGCGCAGGTCGGCATGCAAAATCGCCAGAAACAGCATCACCGGCATGCTGACGTTAAACACCAGTGCCGAGGCGGTATTAATAAAGTTGCCGTCGATTAACGCCAAGCGTTTGAGGAAAACGCCAAGAAACAACATGGCAAACACCGGCATGGTGATGCCGAAAGTGGCGGCGATAATCGCGAACATGGGCTGCGGAACCGAGCGGGCGTCGTTAGGAGGCTAATGATAAGCCAGGAAAACAACGAGCGCGACGTGGGTTTTGCGCCTTATAGCCTGGCGAAAGCCGCTGAAAGCGGCCTTTCGCCAACAGGCATTAGCGCGTGCCGCCTTGCGCAAGGCCAAACATCAGCAGCAGTAAGTCCTGATCCGGACGCACAGCAGACAGCTTGGCCTTAAGGTTTTTAGGCATCGAACATTCCTGCTTTGCCAACTTCCCATCAACCTGGGAGGACAAAACCGCCGGCCCCGGCTCATGCCAAGCGGCTGCCGCCAATGAGGCCACACCCAATGCGCCGATGAGGAATATACCTCGTGCAATATCTAGCTTCATGTCACAACCCTTTGATAGCGCTGCCAAACGCTGTGGAATGACCATAGATAACATGCTGCCAGTCTGCATCGCTCCACGACGAATGGCGTCTTAGTTGACGCAAATCGTGACGAGCGGCTTGCTTACGGGTAAGACGCGGGCGGGATTTTTCCAAGTCGAGCACGCCAACCTCAAAGGTGGCCTGCTCGCCTTCACCGTCCACGCGAATAAATACGTGCTTGGAATACAGGCAGTTGTGCTGCCAGCGAACGTTATTCATGCGCGCGATCATGACGCCGACCGCTTCCATCACTTTCTGATGAAACGCTTCACCATGACGCTCGCGACCACCACTGGCTCGCCACTGGTCAATCTCGATAAAACCTTTGAAGTCTGCCGTTACCAACAATGCTCGCCAGGTTTTGTCAGCGCCACGCTCGGCACCGCAGTACACCACTTGCGGCACGTTAACGCCGATACGTTTCAAGCGTGTTAATGCGCGCAGCTCACGCAATACGGTGGGGCGACCAAACGGGTGCAGCAGGCTGCGGTAAATATGGCCAACTTGACGCTTGGCATATAAAAGCTCGCCATTCTGGTTATGAATACGCTGTACACCACTGCAGCCACCACGACGATTGTTGGGTTCTTCTACCCACTCACCCTGTTGTTGCCACCATTGTTCGAAGAGGCCAGGGGTCGGCGAATGCAGCATTGAGGTCATGCGGGGGTGTCCTGTACGGAAGATATATAGCGGCAACCCGGTAGTGGGCGACCATATCCCTAGAAGGCCAGGGAAAGTTCAGACGCGGTCGAGTGAGTTGTTGTAGTACTCGACCGACACGGAATGTAGCAGCCTTTGTCTGCACAATGGAGGCCAAGTTCCGAAAATTCCTACCAAACGTCGCCTAATTTCCAACTGTACGCTGCAACCCCCTTATTTCGCTGACTGCACCAATATCACTTTGAAACAGCATCCGCTCGGCTGCGCCGCACTGAGGCTGACCGCCCAACCCTGACTTGCACAAATACGTTGCACCAATGACAAGCCCAGGCCCAAACCATCGCCACGCTGACTGTCGCCACGCACAAACGGCTGAAACATCGCTTCACGCTGGTTTTCTGGAATACCCACGCCGCTGTCCTCAACCATAAAACCCTCGGCAACCAAGGTCAGCGTGATATGACCACTGTCGGTGTAATGCAGGGCATTGCGTAGCAGGTTGCCCATCACCGTGCGCAGAAAAGTCGCGTTGAACTCGCCAGGCGTCGCCGCCTCGACGTGGTAATGCAACGTCAGTCCCTTGCTCTCGATAGTCGAGCGCCACTGCTCCAGCAGTTCATAGGCGGCACTCTCGACACTCATGGTGGGAATCTGGCTGGCATCCGCGTTTTGCGCCCGCGCCAGAAGGAAAAAGGTTTGCACCAGCGCGCGCATATCTTCACAAGCGCGGGAGATACGCTGCACCTGCGCTCGGGCGCGGTTGTCGAGGTTGGGGTTTTCCAGCAGCAGTTCGCAGGAGCTGGCTAGCACCATCAAGGGCGTGCGCAACTCATGGCTGACGTCGCTAGTAAACAGCCGCTCTCGGGTCAGCGCATGGCGCAGCAGCCCCAAGGTGGTGTCGAAAGCCGCTGCCAACTGCCCGACCTCATCGGCAGCGTAGTCCGGAGCCAAGGGAGGCGCCATTGCCAGCAGTTGGTCCGGGTGACGCACCTGCCGCGATAAGCGCACCACAGGTTCGATCACTTTGCGGGCGAGAAACTGGCCGAGTAATACCGCCAGCGCCACGCACAGAACAAAACCAATCCACACCGTGGTGTAGAGCGTACGTTCGCGCTCCTCAAACTCACTTTGGTCTTGCAGCAACACGTATTCCTGGCCGGCAACGATGCGCACAAAGACGTGATAAGACAAATCGCCGCGAAAAATCTCGTGAAAACCCGGCTCCATACCCTGCAAATAATCGGGCAAGGCAAAGTCGCCATGGCCGCCGCTGAAATAGAACAACTGATCGGGCTCGGGCTGACTGCGCCAGTCATCCATGCTGTCCATGTGCAGCAGGCGATCCAGATCGCCGCTGAGCACGCCGGAAATCAGTTTTTCCTCAAGCATATGCACGGCCAGATAGATGCCGCAGGCAAATGCCGCCGCCACCAGGGTGGTCATCACGACAAAGGCAATAACAATGCGCCGTGACAGGCTCTGCTTAAACTCCATCGACAACTTCCACCAACCGGTAACCCACGCCATGGACGGTTTGCAGCAGTGGCTTGTCGAACGGTTTGTCGATTACCTGACGCAGTTGGTGAATGTGGCTGCGCAGGCTGTCGCTGTCGGGGCAGTCATCACCCCACAAGGTTTCTTCGAGCACCTCGCGGCGCAACACGTGAGGGCTTTTCTGCATCAAGGTCGCGAGCAACTTTAGGCCGATAGGGTTGAGTTTCAGCGGTTTGCCGGCGCGATTGACTTGCAGGGTGTCGAGGTCATAACGCAAGTCCGCGACTTGCAATTCGCGGCGCCCACCGCCTTGGCTGCGGCGCAGCACGGCCTCGATACGGGCCGCTAACTCGGAAAGGGCAAAGGGCTTAAGCAGATAGTCGTCGGCGCCGGAGCGAAAGCCTTGGAGACGATCATCAAGTTGGTCGCGGGCGGTAAGCATGATCACCGGCGTATCGCGGCGCGCATCTTCGCGCAGGCGCTTGCACAGGGTGTAGCCGTCCATACCCGGCATCATGATATCCAGCACGATCAGGTCGTAGTGCTCGGTGGCCGCCAAGTGCAGACCAGAAAGGCCGTCCTGTGCGCAATCCACGCTGTAGCCCTTCATACCGAGGTAGTCGGCGAGGTTGGCGAGGATATCGCGGTTGTCTTCAACCAATAGAATGCGCATACGTGCTCCTTGAGGCGGGTGTAGCGGACGGCGGGTGACGCAGCGTCTTGGGGCGCGACATTACCCGAACATTGCTTGATTGAAGCGACTTTCACGTTTTTTTCACAGGTGTTTCACAGCTAGCTGACACCGACAATCCGAGCATGCACGCTACCTTTTTAGCGTCTGGACGCAGTATGTCATCGCACACCCGCTCGCCTTTTTCGGCACCCTTAAATCTGCGCTTGGCGCTGGGCATTCCGCTGACCATCGCGGCACTGCTGCTACTGATAGAACCCACGCGCCTGGACTTTGCCCTGGCCAATCTGATGTACACCCCTCGGGTCGGGTTTGTAGGCCGACACAGCGCTTTTCTGGAAGACTTCCTCCATGACCGCGCCAAGCAGGTGATCATCATCTTTGGCGTGTTATCGATCATCGGCTTTATCGGCAGCTTCTTTGTTCCACGCCTAAAGCCGTTGAAACGTGAACTGGGCTATCTGGTTCTGGCCATGGGCTTATCCACTGCCTTTGTCACCCCAATGAAAGCCGTAACCGCCGTGCAATGCCCCTGGAGCCTCAGCCAATTCGGTGGCCAGGAAACTTACAGCCCGCTACTCAGCCACCGCCCCGCCACCGACAAACCAGGCCGCTGCTGGCCAGGTGGCCATGCTGCTGCAGGCTTTACTCTGTTTGCCCTGTACTTCGTCTGGCGCGACCGCAGACCGCGTCTGGCCAAAGCCGGTTTTATATTCGCTCTGACCCTTGGCACCGTGTTTTCCATCAGCCGCATGCTGCAAGGCGCGCACTTCTTCTCCCACAACCTGTGGACGGCCATATTTTGCTGGTTGATTTGTTTGGGCTCGTATTACGCCGTGCTGTACCGGCCCGAGCGAGTCGCGGAACGTAAAGCCATCGCTGCCCAGTAGGGTTAGGCAAATGCAACATCGGCGACGCGCAGCCGATCGCCAGCCATAAAAAAGCCCCGCACTAGGCGGGGCTCTTTTTATAGCGAGAACAGCAATTACATCATGCCGCCCATACCACCCATGCCACCCATGTCTGGCATACCGCCGCCAGCCGAAGGCTTGTCTTCCACGATTTCAGCAATCATGGCTTCGGTGGTGATCATCAAGCTGGCGATCGAGGCCGCGGCCTGCAGAGCAGAACGGGTCACTTTGGCCGGGTCGAGGATACCCATTTCGATCATGTCGCCGTATTCGCCGGTGGCAGCGTTGTAACCGAAGTTACCGGAACCCTGCTTAACCTTGTCGACTACCACGCTTGGCTCGTCGCCGGAGTTGGAAACGATCTGACGCAGCGGAGCTTCAACAGCACGACGCAGCAGCGCGATACCAACGTTCTGGTCAGCGTTGTCGCCTTTCAGTTCGCTGATTGCTTGCAGAGCGCGCACCAGCGCCACGCCACCGCCAGGTACCACGCCTTCTTCAACGGCTGCACGGGTAGCGTGCAGGGCGTCTTCAACGCGGGCTTTCTTCTCTTTCATTTCAACTTCGGAACCAGCGCCAACCTTGATCACTGCAACGCCGCCGGACAGCTTGGCCAGACGCTCTTGCAGTTTTTCACGGTCGTAGTCGGACGAAGTTTCGGCAACCTGAGCACGGATCTGAGTGATGCGCGCCTGGATGTCGGAATCTGCACCGGCACCGTCAACAATGATGGTGTTTTCCTTGGAAATGGTCACACGCTTGGCGCTGCCCAGGTTTTCCAGGGTAGCGGCTTCCAGGCTCAGGCCGATCTCTTCGGAGATAACGGTACCGCCGGTCAGAACAGCGATGTCCTGCAGCATGGCCTTGCGACGGTCGCCGAAGCCTGGCGCCTTGACGGCTGCGACTTTGACGATGCCACGCATGTTGTTCACAACCAGCGTCGCCAGGGCTTCGCCTTCAACGTCTTCGGAAACGATCAGCAGTGGACGGCCGGCTTTGGCAACGGCTTCCAGCACTGGCAGCATTTCACGGATGTTCGAGATCTTTTTGTCGACCAGCAGGATCAGCGGGCTGTCCAGCTCGGCAACCATGGTCTCTGGCTTGTTGACGAAGTACGGGGACAGGTAGCCACGGTCGAACTGCATGCCTTCAACAACCGACAGTTCGTTTTCCAGGCCCGAGCCTTCTTCAACGGTGATCACGCCTTCTTTGCCGACTTTTTCCATTGCCTGGGCAATGATGTCGCCAATCGAGCTATCGGAGTTGGCAGAGATGGTGCCGACCTGGGCGATGGCTTTGGTGTCAGCGCATGGCTTGGACTGGGCTTTGAGCTGAGCAACGATGGCGATGGTCGCCTTGTCGATGCCGCGCTTGAGGTCCATTGGGTTCATGCCAGCAGCAACAGCTTTCAGGCCTTCGTTAACGATGGACTGAGCCAGAACGGTAGCAGTAGTAGTACCGTCGCCAGCGTCATCGTTAGCACGGGAAGCAACGTCTTTAACCAGCTGCGCGCCCATGTTTTCGAAGCGGTCTTTCAGTTCGATTTCTTTGGCAACGGAAACGCCGTCTTTGGTGATGGTCGGAGCGCCGTAGCTCTTCTCGATGATCACGTTACGGCCTTTCGGGCCGAGGGTCGCTTTAACTGCGTCAGCCAGGACGTTTACGCCAGCGAGCATTTTTTTACGGGCGGAGTCGCCGAATTTAACTTCTTTTGCAGCCATGATCGTTATTCCTCAAATCTGTTTCGGTAGCGGAATTCTTAGCGCGGAGCGCCGGAGCGGAAATCAGCCTTCAACAACGGCCAAGATTTCGTTCTCGCTCATAACCAGCAGATCTTCGCCATCAACCTTGATGGTGTTGCTGCCCGAGTAAGGGCCAAACACCACTTTGTCGCCGACTTTAACGGCCAGTGGGCGCACTTCACCGCTGTCCAGCAAACGGCCGGTACCTACAGCGAGAATTTCGCCACGGTTCGGCTTTTCAGCAGCCGAGCCCGGCAGAACGATGCCACCAGCGGTTTTGGTTTCTTCTTCGCTGCGACGGATTACGACGCGGTCGTGCAGAGGACGAAGCTTCATTGTCGATCTCTCCCAAGTAAGGTGGTTAAAGCCGCCGGTTTTCTACCGGCTGGTTGATTGCTATCCGGCGTGGCCGGTCGTGCGCCGCAGGGCGGCAACACGGAATACTGACTGTCGTTAAACGACAGAGACCTTGCGGTGACCACTACATAGGGGCGTGGAAAGGGATTACAAGGGCGGGGTGTAAAAATTTTTCCCGCAACTATTGCCGGTTATGGACGCTCGGGCGAGCGCCCATCGGCCTTGCGGGGTTATTGCGGGTCGCGGTGTTCGAACTCGCCTTCGATCACATTCGGGCGGTGGGCGCCGGAGCGCGCTTGCAGGTCGTCGGCAAATGCGCGTTGGCGCAAGGCTTGATCAGCGGCGCGCTGGCGCAACTTGCCGACCAGCAAACGGCGGGTAAAGGGGAACAGGCACAGCAAGCCGAAAATATCGCTGATAAAGCCTGGCAACAGCAGCAAGCCACCGCCCACCGCAATCAACAGCCCTTCCAGCATTTCCTGTTCCGGCAATTCGCCACGGGCCAAACGCTCGCGCGCACGCCAGGCGGTGGCAACGCCAGCCACCCGCAACAACACCGCGCCAAGCACGCCGCTGCCGATGATCAGCAGCAGAGTCGGCAATACGCCAATCACGCTGCCGACTTTGATCAGAACCGCCAGTTCGATAAACGGAAACAGCAGCAACAAAAACAGAAAAGCACGCATCAATGGAATTCCTCAGTGCGACAGGCACGTCCTCAGAGCTTAGGTGGTGCTAACACGCATTTAATTCAAGCAGAAGCCGGTGCAGCCTGCGGCCAAACCTCGGCGCGCGCCAGCACTACCAAGGCCTGGCGCACTTCCAAGGCAGTGTTACAGGATGTTGGAAAGGCTAGCCAATGCAGGCCCTGGCCAATGCGCAGGTGGAAGCCTTCGCTATCAATACCGGCCATCTGCGCCGGTGCATGGGTTGGCAAACCGGCCAGTTCAACGTAGTGGGCAATGGCGTTGGCGTGGTCGCTGTTCATATGCTCGACCATGCTCAATTCGACCTCGCCAGCGAATGGGTTGGCCAAGGTCACTTGATCGACCCAATGAATGGCGCCAAAACCACCGATAAAGCGCGAGCGCACTGGTTCCAGCACCCAGAAATCAAAGTCGTGGGCCTGGTGATAGCCCTGGGATTCAGGAAAGTAGCGGTAGTAGCGCTCAGCCGCCGCCGTGATCGCGGATTCATCCGTCAGCTGGCGCGCCTGCGACAGCACGGTGAGACGGCCAACAGCCTGCACATCTTCAGCGCCTCGCTCCCCCACCAGCAGCGAGCACTTGGGCTCAACTTGCAGGTTATGGGTGTGCTGGGCGATGCGACTGATCAAAATCAGCGGATGGCCGTGGGCGTCCAGACAGTAGGGCACCACCGAGCCGAAAGGGTAACCAGGCATGGCCTTGGACAAGGTGGAGAGCGCTCCACGGTATTCCTTGAGTAGCAATTCTCGGGCATGCTTGCCAGCTTTCACGCTCACCTTATGACTCCTCGTTGCAGATTCGTCTCAAAGACGGACAGCGCCCAGCTTAACGGCTGCATGCGCCAACGGGGTAACAACAACACGTTTCGGGTGCGGGAAAACGCTCAAGCCCGGCCTTGCCATCCACTTAACAGGTGACAAGGCCTGATGCTGCGGCCACCGCCACTCGACCTTTGGGGATGTGGTTATGGAACTGAAAGATAAAGTCATCGTTATCACTGGCGGCGGTCAAGGCCTCGGCCGTGCCATGGGCGAATACCTGGCGGCGCGCGGCGCCAAGTTGGCGCTGGTCGACCTTAACCAGGAACGCCTGGACGAAACCGTGGCCGCCTGCAAAGCCGCGGGGGGTGATGCCCGCGCCTACCTGTGCAACGTCGCTAACGAAGAACAAGTGGTGCACACCGTGGCGCAGATTGCCGACGACTTCGGCGCCATCAATGGCCTGGTTAACAACGCGGGCATCCTGCGCGACGGCCTGACCATCAAGGTCAAAGACGGCGAGCTGACCAAGCTGAGCCTGGCGCAGTGGCAGTCGGTGATCGACGTTAACCTGACTGGTGTGTTTCTGTGCACCCGTGAAGTGGCGGCGAAAATGATCGAGCTGAAAAATCAGGGCGCGATCATCAACATCTCCTCTATCTCCCGCGCCGGCAATATCGGCCAAGCCAACTACTCCGCTGCCAAGGCGGGTGTCGCGGCAGATACCGTGGTGTGGGCGAAAGAATTGGCACGCTACGGCATTCGTGTGGCGGGCGTTGCTCCGGGCTTTATTGAGACCGAAATGGTCGCCAGCATGAAACCCGAAGCCCTGGAAAAAATGACCTCGGGCATTCCGCTCAAGCGTCTGGGCCAGCCGAAAGAGATTGCCCACTCGGTGGCTTACATCCTTGAGAACGACTACTACACCGGTCGTATCCTCGAACTGGATGGCGGTCTGCGCCTGTAATCGCAGCCCCAATAAAAAGCCCCGCCACGTGCGGGGCTTTTTGCTTTTGGTCGGTTGTAGGGTGTGCTGCGCGCACCGCGCGATATCAGGCCAATCGCTTTGGTGCGCGCAGCAAACCCTACGAGTTCAGCACTCTACCAACCGACTCCGAAGCCCAAGCTATAGCGGGTTTCGTCCAGCTCGCCTTCTTTGGCGCCGCTAACGATGTTCTTTTCCGCCTTCAAATTAAGCGAAGCCCAGTCGGTGACCTTGTAGCGCAGCCCTGCCTCGGCATCGAGTTGGTATTCGCTGTCGCCACCAATGGGTTTGCCCAGTTCACCGTTGCTGAACATCTCGAACGTTTTACCAACCAGGTAACGGTTGTAGTCCCACTTCAAGCCAACCGAGTAGAAATTATCGGCACCGCCGTCTTTGTATTCGTAGTCGTTCTGGTTGACCAAGGTCGCCAGGGAAAAGGCGCCCAGCTCGTCGTCCCAGAACTGGTAGCCAGGACCGGTACCGATGGTGCGTTGGCTGGAAACGTCTTCAATATGGTCGCGCTTGTAGCTCAAGCGGCCTTGCCAGAACCAGTGCTCGTCCAGGAAGCGGTCGAGGGCGTATTCGGCATTCCAGTTATTGGTGGTGGTAACGTCGTCCTGCATTTCGCGGTTGTAACCACCTTCGGCGTTGTGCCGCCAGGCGCCATGGCGCGCGGTGGTTTTGAAGTCGACGTCGTAGTCGTCGGTATCTTTGTCGGCGCGTTTGTAGTCCAGGCCGAGGTCGATATTGCCCTTCCACACCAAGTCTTCGACCAAAGGCTTGGGCTTGATGAGCTGTTCAATGCTGGCCAGCTCGATGGTTTTTGGCGCTTCGCCGTTAACCAAGGTGACCTTGCCGTCTTCGGCTGCTTTCAACGACTTGGCGCGCTCGTCGGTGATGTCGTCCTGTTTGACCATCAGTTCACGGTCGCTTTCCAGGGTTTTCACCTGTTTCCAATCCAGGGGAATGGTGCCGCCGTAGCTGGTTTGCAGCACCAGTTTGCCGCCGTCGAATACTTTGATTTCGCCGGTGAGCCGGTCGCCGTTTTTCAACCACACGGTATCGGCCAGAACAGGACTTGCGGCCAGCGTTAGCGCGGCGCACGAAAGGGCTTTGGACAGCTTGTTGGTGTACGCCATAAGGACGGCTAATGCTCCATAGTGGTGAGGGCCGGGCTTTATCCGCGGCGCCCAAACCGGTGAAGGACTGACCGACAGAAAAACCCCAAGTTCCCGGAAAAATGCACGGCAAGGCTTGATACAGAGGCCCGGGCCGGGTGTTAACGCATTGACAGGGCGGGCGTGGGCCAATCTACTAGCGGTTTTTCCCACAGTGCTGTCGAGCTGCCCGGTGAGCTCGTTTAAGCTGCAGGTTCCGTACCCAACAGGCATCTCGCTCAATGCCCACCCCGACAAAAAACACCGCCCAGCCCAAGCGCCGCGCCGCTATCAGCCCATCAAAGGCAGTCGCCACGCAAGACACCGACGCGCGCCGCACGGCACTTTACGTGACCCTGGCGCAAGTACCCAGCGGTTATGTGGTGAGCTATGGACAATTGGCCGACTTGGCCGGTTTAGGCCGCGCAGCCCGCTGGGTTGGCCGTACCCTGAGCCAACTGCCCGAAGGCAGCACGCTACCGTGGCATCGCGTAGTGGCGGCGGGCGGCCGCCTGAGTTTGGCCGCAGGCACCGTCTCTGGCGATGAACAACGGGCACGCCTGCGCGCCGAAGGGGTGCGCATGATCAACCAAAGGGTGGATATCGGGCGTCATGGGTGGCGCCCAATGGAGCACAGCGGTTAGAGTGCGCGCTGTTTTTGCCATCCAGTTTGCCCAGCCAAACTGGGTACTCCATGTGTTGTTAATTGCAGGCAGATCACAGCCCAATGCCCCGTAAAACCTGGCGCGACGCCCTCGCCGCCTATGCTTCACCGGCCAGTCTGGCCTTGTTGCTGCTTGGCTTCGCCGCCGGCCTGCCGTACATGCTGGTGTTCTCCACGTTGTCGGTGTGGCTGCGTGAGGCAGGCGTGTCGCGCGAAACCATCGGTTTTGCCAGCCTGATCGGCCTTGCTTACGCCTTTAAATGGATCTGGTCGCCACTGCTTGACCAATTTCGCCTGCCGCTACTCGGCCGCCTGGGCAGGCGCCGTTCCTGGTTGGTGCTGGCGCAAATCGTTATTGCCCTGGGTCTGATCGGCATGGCGTTGTGCGACCCACGCACCAACCTCACCTGGCTGATCGCGATCGCCGTGCTGGTGGCCTTTGCCTCAGCCACTCAAGATATCGCGGTCGATGCCTACCGCCTGGAAATCGCCGACGACACCCGCCAAGCCGCCCTCGCCGCTAGCTATATGCTCGGCTACCGCGTCGCCGCCCTACTTGCCACCGCTGGCGCGCTGTATTTCGCCGAATGGTTTGGCTCCACCAGCAGCGCCTACGAATTCGGCGCCTGGGCCAGCACCTACCTGATGTTTGCGTTGTTGATGCTGCCGGGCCTGCTCACCACTTTGTGGATGCGCGAACCCCACGTCGATATGCCGGTGCAGACCACCACCTCGCGCTTCAAACTCAAAGACCAGTTGTACTCGGTGCTGATCTTGCTGGTGATGCTGATCTCCCTGCCGGCCATGATCACTGGCCTGCTCGACCGCGCCTGGCCGCGGGCGGCGCTCTACGCCCTCTTCCTTGGCGCCTGCCTAATGCCGGCCGGCCGGCGCCTGATCGCCCCGGTGCGCGACCTGCTAAGCCAGCAGCGCAAACAATTGATTGTTGCCGCGCGCGGCAAAGTGATCCCCAACTTTGACTTCGTGCACCAAGCGGTGTCGATGATTGTGCTGATCATCATCCTGGTCACCGCGGCGGCGGCGGCCAAAGCCTTCTCTAGCGGGGCCTGGCCGCGCGGCACTATGTATGTGCTGATTGCGTTGGCCTGCCTGTCGGCGCCGGGTCGTTTGCTGATGGCGCCAGTGGTCACGCCGATCAGCGAGTTTGTCCAGCGCTATCGCTGGCAGGCCTTGCTGCTGCTGGGCTTGATCGCCACCTATCGCATGTCCGATACGGTCATGGGCGTGATGGCCAACGTGTTCTACATCGACCAAGGTTTTAGCAAGGAGCAGATCGCCAGCGTCAGCAAGCTGTTCGGGCTGGTGCTGACGTTGATGGGCGCGGGCGCGGGCGGGGTGCTGATCGTGCGCTTTGGCATCATGCCGATTCTGCTGATCGGCGGCGTGCTGTCGTCGGCTACCAACCTGCTGTTTATGTTGCTTAGCGACATGGGCGCCAACCTGGACATGCTGATCCTGACCATTTCCGCCGACAACTTCAGTGCTGGCCTGGCCACATCGGCCTTTGTCGCCTACCTGTCGAGCCTGACCAACCTGAAATTCTCCGCCACCCAATACGCCCTGCTCAGCTCGATCATGCTGCTGCTACCGCGTTTGATTGGTGGGTATTCGGGGGTGATGGTGGAGAACGTCGGCTATCACAAGTTCTTCCTGATTACGGCGCTGTTGGGGATTCCAACCTTGATCCTGATTTGCTGGCAGTGGCAGCGAATGGCCAGTCAAAAGCGGCCGGCAATGGAAGAGCCTCCGGTGGTAAGCGAAGACAAGACGCGGACCGAACAGGTTTAAACGATAAAAGCCGGCTTACGCCGGCTTTTGTGTTTTATGCAGACTCCTGCACCATACGAACTACGCGCTGCGGAAACGGAATGCCGATTCCGGCCTTTTGCAGCCGATCGCGAATCTCTTCGTTGTATTTAAACGTCAGGCTCCAGTAGTCGGCGGTATTGACCCACACCCGCAGCGACATCTTGATTGAGCTATCGCCCAACCCCGCCACTACGACGGCTGGCGCCGGGTCTTTGAGCACGCGCTCGTCCTCGGCCATATCCAGCAGCACTTGCTTGGCCGCGTGCAGATCGGCGTTGTAGTCGATACCGATATCAAATACGACCTGGCGCGTGGCCTGGCGGTTGTAGTTGGTGATGATGCCGTTGGACAGGCTGCCGTTGGGCATGATCACGGTCTTGTTGTCGCCAGTGCGCAATACGGTGTGGAAGATCTGAATGTTGTCCACCGTGCCGGAAATACCCTGCGCCTCGATTACATCGCCAATGCGGAATGGGCGGAACAGCAAGATCAGCACACCACCAGCAAAGTTGGCCAAGCTACCCTGCAACGCCAAGCCGATAGCCAGACCCGCAGCACCGATAGCGGCGATAAACGAGGTGGTTTCCACACCAATCATCGACGCGGCGCTGATCACCAGCAGCACTTTCAGAATGATATTGGCCAGGGTGCCGATAAAACCCTGCAAGGCGGGGTCGCCGAGACGGCGGCCAATCACGGCGCTGAGGTTATTGGTCAGTCGATTGATCAACCACCAACCAATCGCCAGTACCACCAACGCCAACAGTACGCGGCCGCTGTAGGCCATGATCACCGGTAGCCACGCCGTCGAGGCATCCACCAAGCGATCCATTTCGGTATTGATATCCATAGCGCCTCCTCCGCTGTCTGACTGCCCAGGTGCCAGTCATGGAAAACAGCGGCTGCGTCATTTGCGACGTCAGGTGGGCGTGATGGTTCCCGTTGGTCGGGCTTGGGCAATGGTGTATTGGAGCGCACAGCACACCCTACGCGAGGTGTACTGTGCGCGCCAAACGGCGGCTCAATCGCGGAAGTTGTTGAACTGCAGGGGCATGCCAAAGTCTTTTGCACGCAGAGCAGCGATGGCCTCTTGCAGGTCGTCGCGCTTCTTGCCGGTCACCCGAACCTGCTCGCCCTGTATGGCGGCCTGCACCTTGAGTTTGGCTTCTTTGATGTGCGCGACGATCTTCTTCGCCAGCTCCTTATCAATACCTTCGCGCAGAACTGCTTCCTGCTTCACACTCTTACCCGACGGATACGCATCTTTCAGTTCAAGACACTGCACATCGATCTTGCGCTTGACTAGGCTGAGTCTGAGAATCTCCACCATCTGCTCCAACTGGAAATCGGCGTCGGCAGTCAGGTTGACGGTCAGTTCTTTGAATTCGAAAGTGCCTTTGCCACGCAGGTCATAGCGACGCTCCAGCTCTTTAACGGCGTTGTCGACGGCATTAGTCACTTCGTGTTTGTCCAGTTCGGACACCACGTCGAACGAGGGCATGGGAATTCTCCAGATAGACGGCGCGATCAGTCTTACAGACAGTGCACGCCAAGCTTGACGGTTAAAATGCCGGATCATTATATATCTGCCGATACAAACACCGCCCGGCCACGAGCCAGCACCTTTAATATTTCTCTCGAGTCTGCCAATGCCCAACCCCCATCTCAGCATCCTGGTGGTGGACGACGCCAAGTTCTCCAGCGCCATGATCGGCCGTGCCTTGAGCCAAGCCGGTTACCTCGATGTGCGCTTTGCCAGCAGCGCGCTGGAGGCATTGACGCTGTTGGAACAACGTCCCGCCAGCGTGCTGCTCGCCGATTGGCTGATGCCGGAAATCGACGGCCTGGAACTCACCGGCCGCGTGCGCCAGCTCGACGAAATGGCCGACCACTACACCTATGTAATGCTGCTCACCGGCAAAGAAGGCGAAAACGTGCTGAGCGAGGCCTTCGACCGCGGCGTCGATGACTTCGTCAGCAAATCAGCCATGAGCGAACAGCTGGTGCCGCGCGTGTATGCCGCCGACCGCCTGTGCAACACCTTGCAGCGCCTGCTGCAGGAAAACCGCATGCTCACGCAGAACATTTCCAGCCTGGAGCAGCGCAATCTGGTCGATCCGTTGACGGGATTGGGCAACCCGCGCTACCTGCACCAGATGATGATCGACAGCATCCGCCAAGTGGAATCCCGTGGCGGTGCCGTTTGCTACTTGCTGATCGGCCTGCAAGACGCACCGAACCTGCATCAGCAGTACGGCGAAACGTTCTACAACGAGTTACTGCATGGCGTCGCCCGTCGCCTGCAACAGCTAGTGCGCCCGCTGGATGTGTTGGTGCGTCTGGATGACCATCACTTTGGCTTGCTGACCTTGCTGGAAGACCTGCAAGAGTGTTCGCCGAGCAGCTTTAAACGCCTGCACGAAGGCCTCAACCTCAAAGCGTTCAAAACCAGCGAGGGCTTTATCACCCTCAAGGCTGGCATTGCCTTAGTGGGCATGGATGCCAAGGCGTTGCCGATCCAGCCCGAGGTGCTGATCGACAAAGCCGCCGAACTGCTTCCCGAAGCCTACGGCAGCGGCCGCGTCGCGGCGATTCGCCTGCCGCTGTACAAGTAAATGCACTGGCACGTTCTTGGCGCAGGCAGCCTGGGCACCCTCTGGGCCGCTCGCCTCGCCCGCGCCAATGTGCCGGTCACCCTGCTACTGCGTAACCGTCAACGCCTAGCCAGCTACCGCCAGGGCGGCGGGCTGACACTGGTGGAACAGGACCACGCCAGCCTGTACCCGGTACCTGCGCAAAGCGTCGACGACACCAGCCCCATTCGCTTGCTCCTGCTCGCGTGCAAGGCCTACGACGCCGAAGAAGCCGTCGCCAGCGTGGCGCACCGCCTCAGCAGCGATGCCGAGGTGGTGCTGCTGCAAAACGGTATGGGCAGCCAGGACGCCGTCGCCGCCCGCTTGCCAAGAGCTCGCTGTATTCCCGCATCCAGCACCGAAGGCGCGTTTCGTGATGGCGATTTTCGTGTGGTGTTTGCCGGCCACGGCCACACCTGGCTGGGCGACCCACTCAACCCAATACCACCTACGTGGCTTACCGACCTACAAAATGCCGGCATTTCCCACGAATGGACGCCAGACATCCTCAGCCGCCTGTGGCGCAAGCTGGCACTGAACTGCGCGATTAACCCGCTGACCGTGCTCCACGACTGTCGCAACGGTGGGCTCTTGGAACACCCTGCCGAAGTCGCCACCCTGTGCGCCGAACTCAGCGAGGTACTGCATCTATGCGGCCAACCCGATGCCGCCGAGCATCTGGCCGAGGACGTGCAACGGGTGATCCAGGCCACCGCCGCCAACTATTCGTCCATGCACCAGGACGTTGCTCAGGGGCGGCGCACGGAAATCAGCTACCTGCTTGGCCATGTGTGTGCGGTTGCCCAGCGGCATAACTGCACCGTGCCACATCTCCAATTTCTGCTCCAACGTCTGCAAGCCGAGCTAAACAGCAAAGGCCTGTCCACCACGTAGGGCGTGCTCTGCGCACCATGGCGATATCGGGCCAATCGCGTGGTGCTTGTCTGTAACGCCGCTAGGCGTTGAGCTCCCCCTGAGCAGGCGCTACCCTGCCAACCTCTCTGAAAAAGGTCGCACCCCGCTTATGACCCTGCGCAAGCGTCTGGAAAACCTGTCAGTTGGCCGCAAATTGTTGGCGGCGTTGTTGGCGTTGCTAACTACCGTACTGCTGGTAGCCAATCTGGCGTTTATCAGCGCCGCCTATTGGATCTCTCAGGAGAATATGGCGCCGCAAGCGTTGCAGACCCTGGGCCGTTTGTTGTCTACGCCTGCGCTAAGCAATGAAGCGCTGAGCTCACGCGCTACCGCTGAAGACTTGCTGCAACGCCTGGACAGCTACAGCCCGCTGCGCGCCGCTGCCCTGTACGGCAGCGATGGCCGCCGTCTGGCGCAGTTGGAAAACGGCGACAAGTTGCACCTGCCGCGGCGTATCGAGCAGCTTTCAACTTGGCGTTATGGCGAGTTCCGCACCAATCAATTGTTCGAGCTGCCGCAGGAAGGCAAGCCGCCAGGCCATCTGCTGCTGGTGGCTTCCAGCGAACTACCCGGAGCGTTCTACACCGGCACTCTGACTGCCAGCTTGGTGATTCTCGCTTGTAGCGTGTTGCTCTGGTCGCTGGTGGCGCGGCAGATTCGCCGCCTGGTCACGCGCCCTATCCACCGCCTGGAGGAACTGACGCGTCAGGTGACCCGCGAAGAGAACTACGCCCTGCGTGCTGCCCGTGGCAATCAGGATGAAATCGGCAGCCTGGCTGAAGCGTTCAATACCATGCTGTCGCGTATCGAGGCGCGCGAGCAGCAGCTCAAGCGCGCCCGCGATGATGCGCAGATGTCGTTCGACCAAGCCCAGCACCTCGCCGAGGAAACCCGCCATTCCAACCGCAAGTTGGAGTTAGAAGTGCAGGTGCGCAGCAAGATTGAGAAAAAACTCACCGGCTTTCAGAACTACCTGAACAGCATCATCGACTCAATGCCCTCGGCGCTTATTGCCTTGGACGAGCAGTTGTACGTCAGCCAATGGAATCAGGAAGCCAGCGCGCTTTCTGGCACACAACTGGACGAGGCGTTAAACCAGCCGGTGTTTCTGGCTTTCCCGCCACTCAAGCCCTATCTAGCGCAGTTAAAACGCACCGCCGAGCGTCACACTGTAGAAAAAATCGAGCGGGTGACGTGGACCCGCGGCGACGTCAAATGCCATTACGCCCTGACGTTCTACCCACTGATGGGCGGCGCAGGCCGTGGCGTGGTGATCCGTATCGACGACATCACCCAGCGTCTGGCGCTGGAAGAAATGATGGTGCAGTCAGAAAAAATGCTCTCGGTAGGCGGTCTGGCGGCCGGTATGGCGCACGAAATCAACAACCCGCTTGGCGCCATTCTGCATAACGTGCAGAACATTCGCCGACGGCTATCCACTGAATTGCCACGTAACCAGGAAGTGGCTGACGCCGTGGGCGTGTCGCTGGAGACCGTTAACCTTTACCTGCGTGGCCGCGAAGTGCCCAACCTGCTCGACGGTATTCAGCAGGCAGGTTCACGCGCGGCGAAAATCGTCACCCATATGCTCAGTTTTAGCCGCATGAGCAACCGCCAGTTGGCGCCTTGCCAACTGCCCGCCTTACTCGACCAAGCCGTGGAAATCGCCGGTAATGACTTCGATCTGACCGAGGGTTTCGACTTCAAGGGCCTGAATATCGAGCGCGAGTTCGACCCCAAGGTTGGGTTGGTGCCGGGCATCGCCAACGAGCTGGAACAAGTGCTGCTCAACCTGCTGAAAAACGCTGCCCAGGCCATTCACCAGCGCGAAGCCAAGCCCGGTTCGTTACTGGAACCGGGGCGCATTACCTTGCGCACCCGCCTAGCCGAACCCTGGGCGGAAATTCAGGTAGAAGACAACGGCGTCGGCATGCCCGAGCTGGTGCGCAAGCGCATCTTCGAACCGTTTTTCACCACCAAGGAAGTCGGCCAAGGCACCGGGCTGGGCCTGTCGGTTTCCTACTTCATCATCACCAACAACCACAAAGGGCAGATGGAAGTGCGGTCGGCGTTGGGCCGTGGCACCTGTTTTACCCTGCGTTTACCTCTGGCAACGCCGCCTGATCATCCTGAAGAGAACTAAGCCATGGGCTTTCGCCTATCGAAGATTTACACCCGCACCGGCGATGCCGGTGAAACTGGCCTGGCCGACGGCCGCCGTGTGCCCAAAGACCACCCACGCGTGGAAGCCATGGGCGAGCTGGATAGCTTGAATAGTCAGCTCGGGTTGCTGCTAGCGGGCCTGGCTGAACATGAAGTGATGTGGTCGGGGCTGACCGAAATAATCGACGTATTGAGCCCGTGCCAGCACCGGCTGTTTGACCTGGGCGGTGAACTGGCAATGCCGCAGTACCAGGCGTTAGACCAGGCCGAGGTGGAGCGCTTGGAAAGCGCGATTGATCTATGGAATGAAGAACTGGGGCCGCTGGAGAACTTTATTCTGCCGGGTGGTTCGTTGCTGGTCGCGCAGGCCCATGTATGCCGCGCCCAGGCCAGAACTGCTGAGCGCCGTTGCCAGCAGTTGAATGCTTTGGAGCCGTTGGCTGGCGTGGGGCTGGCGTATGTGAATCGGTTGTCGGATTTGCTGTTTGTCGCGGCGCGCTTGATTGGCCGGCGTATGCAAATCAACGAAGTGCTCTGGGAGGCGGCGCCGAAACCGGAGTGAGGCAAACCCTCTCCCCCGGCCCCTCTCCCGCAAGCGGGCGAGGGGAGACAAGCCAAACGCAATCCAGCCCCCTCTCCCGCTTGCGGGAGAGGGTTGGGGAGAGGGCTACAATTGCGGCCAGAATGCGCGAATACCGGCCACGCCTTGCGCGCCCACTTGCCAGGCTTTTTCGGTATCCGCCGCGCCAACTCCGCCGAGCAAATACACCGGCTGATTAAACCCTGCGAGCATTTCCCGCGCCGCCTCCCAACCCAACGGCTGGGCCTCAGGATGGGTCTGCGTCGCCTGCACCGGCGACAGGGTGACAAAATCCACGCCCATCTCGGCGGCCAACGCCAACTCTTCAGCATTATGGCAAGACGCTGCCAACCAGCGTTCTTTCGGAAAAGGCCGTCCGCCGCTGACCAGTTTGCGCAACTGCGTAGAAGTCAGGTGCCAACCGGCAGCCGGGAAATCCCCTAGCCATTCCAGCGGTCCCTTAAGCATCAGCTGCGCACGACCAGCGCACAGCCCTACCGCGTCTACCGCCAAATCGCGGTACTGCGGGTCGTACATATTCGGTGCGCGCAGTTGCACCAAACGAATACCGCTTTCCAACGCCGCCTTAAGACCGAGCAGCAACTGCTTGGGCTCCAAACCCTCGGGGGTAATCAGGTAATGCCCGGGCAAGCGCGCAGCAGCGACGATAGGCCGGTTGGCAGCGGGGAACTCGTAGTCGCTCAGTTGGCGATTGCTTACCCAAGCCAGGGGCTGACCTTCAGCGCCATGGGGTTCGCCAGTAAACGCGCTGACTTCCCAGACATCCAACAGCACGTGTTTGTCCGGGTAGTCATGGCGCACCTGAATCAGTGGCCGCGCCGCCGTCACTTGGATGCCCAGCTCCTCAGCCAGCTCGCGAGCCAGCGCGCCCTGTACCGACTCGCCCTCCTCGACTTTGCCGCCAGGAAACTCCCACAGGCCACCCTGGTGTTTATCGTCGGCACGCCGGGCGAGCAAAATGCGCCCGTCGGTACCGCGAATAACAGCTGCTGCCACATGCACTCGTTTCACGTCACTTGTTCCTCACGTGCTGCCTGTTGCCAGCGCTGAAAGGCTGGCCACTGGTAAATGGTTTCAACATAGGCGGCGGCCTCAGCCGACAACGCCACGCGATAGCCGCGAAAACGCACGGCCACCGGCGCAAAAAAAGCATCAGCAATGCTGACATGGCCAAACAGGAACGGACCGTCCTGGCCAAACTCCTGGCGGCAACGGGCCCAGATGGCGCTGATGCGTTCGATATCGGCCAGCACATCGGAGGGCACTTCCGGCAACGCTTGGTCACGCACCACATTCATCGGCATGGCCATACGCAACGGCACAAAGCCACTGTGCATTTCGGCGCAGACACTGCGGGCGATGGCTCGGGCATAGGCGCCAAACGGCCACAGATGCGCTTCTGGGAAGGTTTCTGCCAAGTACTCGGAGATTGCCAGGGAATCCCAGATAGCGCCCTCTGCGGGCTTTAGCAGCGGCACTTTGCCAGTGGGCGAATGCGCAAGGATGCGTTGGCGGGTGTCGGGCTGGTCCAAGCGAATGAACTGCTCGCTGTACGGGGCACCGGAAAGCTCCAGTGCCAGCCAGGCACGCAGCGACCAGGAGGATAGGTTCTTGTCGCCGATTACCAGAGTTAACGCCATATACGCCACCTTGTGCGGGAGGGCCCGCCTGCTGAGTCATTGAGTGAACAGCGACAATAGGCAGGGCCCAGGCTCAGGGCAAATTCCGATTGTTCATGCCTGGATAAGCCGGGGGAATAGCCGCCGCAAAGCACGGCGGCTGGCCGGACTTACGAGCGATATTCGGCGTTGATACGCACGTACTCGTGGGACAGATCGGTGGTCCAGATGGTTTCGCTGCAGGTGCCACGTCCCAGCTCAATACGGATGCCGATTTCCTCTTTGGCCATCACCGCAGCACCTTGCTCTTCGGTGTAAGTGCTAGCGCGGCAGCCACGGCTGGCGATGCACACGTCGCCCAAGAAGACGTCGATTTTGCTCACATCCAACTGCGCCACACCGGCACGGCCGACGGCGGCCAAAATGCGGCCCCAGTTCGGGTCGGAAGCGAACAGCGCGGTCTTGATCAACGGCGAGTGGGCGACGGCGTAGGCCACGTCCAAGCACTCTTGGTGGGTCGCGCCGCCATTGGCCTGCACGGTGACGAACTTGGTCGCGCCTTCGCCGTCACGGACGATGGCTTGCGCCAGCTCCATGGACACATCCAGCACGGCTTGCTTGAGCTCGGCGAACAGTGCGCCGCTGGCCTGGGTGACTTCCGCCAACTTGGCTTGGCCGGTGGCAACCAGCATGCAGCAGTCGTTGGTCGAGGTGTCGCCGTCGATGGTAATGCGGTTAAACGACTTGTTGGCCGCATCGCGCAGCAGATCTTGCAGCACACCCTGGGACACTTTGGCGTCGGTGGCGATGTAGCCGAGCATGGTCGCCATATTCGGCTTGATCATGCCGGCGCCTTTGCTGATGCCGGTGACGGTAACGGTCACGCCTTCATGCACAAACTGGCGGCTGGCGCCTTTGGGCTGGGTGTCGGTGGTCATGATGCCGGCAGCGGCGGCAGCCCAGTTATCCACAGACAGGTCTGCCAAGGCAGCTGCCAAAGCGCCTTCAATTTTCTCAACCGGCAGCGGTTCGCCGATAACACCAGTGGAGAACGGCAGTACGGCGCTTTGCGCCACGCCTGTCAGCTCGGCCAGTTTGGCGCAGGTGCGCGCAGCGGCTTGCAGACCCGGCTCACCGGTACCGGCGTTAGCGTTGCCGGTGTTGGTCAGCAAGTAACGCACTTCACCAACGACGTTTTTCTTGGCCAGAATCACCGGCGCGGCGCAGAACGCATTCAGGGTAAACACGCCCGCCACACTGGAGCCTTCGGCACAGCGCATCACCACCACGTCTTTGCGCCCTTCGCGCTTGATGCCGGCAGAGGAAATGCCGAGTTCAAAACCGGGAACAGGATGCAGCGTAGGCAGAGGACCGAGACCAACAGGCATGGGGTGAGCTCCTTGGCACAAACCGAGTAAAAACCGCGCCCGTTTGGCGCAGCGTCAATTCAAGCAAAAACGCCGCGAACGGCAAACCGGTCACGGCGTATAAAACATTCGAGCCGAGCACGGCTTTTGATGTTGCATTCGAGAGCTACTGGGCTAAGGCCAGACAAGGCGAAACCGCGGTTTAAAGCGCAGCGTACTGTAGTACGTGAGCACTTAAACCGCGGTTTCAACGCAGTATGGCCGACGACCAGGAGATCGGCCGCCCTACTAAGAAATCTGGCCGTGGCAGTGTTTGTACTTCTTACCGCTACCGCAGTAGCAAAGCTCGTTACGGCCAATCTTCTGGTCGTTGCGTGCCGGCGCATGGGTGGCCACGGCGATCTCGCCTTCGGGCTCCAGCTCAGGTTCGTCCAACGCCGAGGCTTCGGCGTGTTCGAACTGCATACGGGCAGCCAGTGCTTCGGCTTCCTGGCGCAGGCGCGCTTCTTCTTCGATCGGGTCTTCGCGACGCACCTGAACGTGGGACAGCACACGAATGGTGTCGCGTTTGATCGAGTCCAAGAGTTCCTGGAACAGAGTGAAAGACTCGCGCTTGTACTCCTGCTTCGGGTTCTTCTGCGCATAACCGCGCAAGTGAATACCGTGGCGCAGGTGATCCATGGTCGACAGGTGGTCTTTCCACAGATCGTCCAGCACGCGCAGCAAGATTTGCTTCTCGAAGGTACGCAGGGCTTCGGCGCTGGCCGCGTCTTCTTTCTCGTTGTATGCCTTCAGCAACTCTTCAAGGATGCGTGCGCGTAGCGGCTCTTCGTACAGCTGGGCGTCGTCATCAAGCCACTGCTGGATCGGCAGCTTGATGCTGAAATCGTTGAACAGCGCGTTTTCCAGGCCGCTGACATCCCACTGTTCAGGCAGCGATTGCGGCGGAATGTGCTGATTGATGGTGTTATCCAGCACTTCCTGACGGAACTCAGCGATGGTTTCGCCCACTTCACTGGAAGCCAGCAAGCTGTTGCGCATGTGGTAGATCACTTTGCGCTGTTCGTTGGCGACGTCGTCGAACTCCAGCAGTTGCTTACGCATGTCGAAGTTGCGGCCTTCAACCTTGCGCTGTGCTTTTTCAATGGCGTTGCTGACCATGCGGTGTTCAATGGCTTCACCGGACTGCATGCCCAGGGCCTTCATAAAGTTCTTCACCCGGTCGGAGGCGAAGATACGCATCAGGTTGTCTTCCAGCGACAGGTAGAACCGGCTAGAACCCGGGTCACCCTGACGGCCGGACCGGCCACGCAATTGGTTGTCGATACGGCGCGATTCATGGCGCTCGGACGCGATCACATGCAAGCCACCGGACTCAATCACCATCTGGTGACGTTTGTGCCAATCAGCTTTGATTTGCGCGATTTGCTCTTCGCTTGGGTTTTCCAGGGCAGCAACTTCAACTTCCCAGTTACCGCCGAGCAAGATGTCGGTACCACGACCGGCCATGTTGGTGGCAATGGTCAGTGCGCCTGGGCGACCGGCCTGGGCAATGATTTCGGCTTCTTTTTCGTGGAATTTGGCGTTAAGGACTTTGTGCTCGATGCCTTCCTTGTCGAGCAGCTTGGACACGTATTCCGAGCTGTCGATGGAGGCAGTACCCACCAGAATCGGCCGGCCAACGGCCTGGCTTTCTTTGATGTCGGCAACGATGGCGGCGTATTTCTCTTCCTGGGTCAGGTACACCAGGTCGTTGAAGTCTTTACGCGCCAACGGACGGTTTGGCGGAATAACAACTACCGGCAGACCGTAGATTTGATGGAATTCGAACGCTTCGGTGTCAGCGGTACCGGTCATGCCGGACAGCTTGTTGTAGAGACGGAAGTAGTTCTGGAAGGTGGTGGACGCCAGGGTCTGGCTTTCGGCCTGGATGTTCAGGCCTTCCTTCGCTTCGATGGCCTGGTGCAGGCCCTCGGACAGACGACGACCCGGCATGGTACGGCCGGTGTGTTCGTCAACCAGCAAGACCTGGTCGTTCTGCACGATGTATTCCACGTTGCGGTGGAACAGCTTGTGCGCACGCAGGCCGGCATACACGTGGGTCAGCAGACCAAGGTTATGCGCCGAGTACAAGCTCTCGCCTTCGGCCAACAGGCCGGCGTGGGTGAGCATGTCTTCGATGAACTGGTGACCGGCTTCGTTGAGTTCAACCTGACGGGTTTTCTCGTCAACGGTGTAGTGACCTTCCTGGGTCACCACGCCTTCCACTTCCTCGATGTGTTGCTTGAGGCGCGGAATCAGCAGGTTGATCTGCATATACAGCTTGGAGCTGTCTTCGGCTTGGCCGGAAATGATCAGCGGAGTACGGGCTTCGTCGATGAGGATGGAGTCGACTTCGTCGATTACGGCGAAGTTGAGTTCGCGCTGGAATTTCTCTTCAACGCTGAACGCCATGTTGTCGCGCAGGTAGTCAAAGCCGAACTCGTTGTTGGTGCCGTAGGTGATGTCGGCGGCATAAGCGGCGCGCTTTTCTTCCGGCGGCTGGAACGGGCTGACGATACCAACCGACAAACCGAGGAATTCATACAGCGGACGCATCCAGTTGGCATCGCGGCGGGCCAGGTAGTCGTTCACGGTAACCACGTGCACGCCTTTGCCAGAAAGTGCGTTGAGGTACACAGCCAAGGTACCCACCAGGGTTTTACCTTCACCGGTACGCATCTCGGCAATCTTGCCTTCATGCAGTGTTGCGCCACCAATGAGCTGCACGTCGAAGTGACGCATACCCATTACCCGCTTACCCGCTTCACGGGCCACGGCAAAGGCTTCTGGCAGCAATTGGTCGAGGGTTTCGCCTTTGCCCAGACGGGCCTTGAACTCTTCGGTCTTGGCGCGCAGTTGATCGTCAGACAGAGCCAGCATTTGCTCTTCGAACGAATTGGCGGCTTGCACCACCTTCTGCATGCGCTTTACTTCGCGCTCGTTCTTGCTTCCAAAGAGTTTCTTTAACAAAGGCGCAAACATATCGGCAGGATCTTCCACACATATGGATGGAGGGCGGCCCCGTGAGTCGCCCGCGCAGCCTTCATGGCTGCTTGCGAAGCCGGCATTCTACCCGGATTCGTTATTGAGGAAAGTAGCGTTGTTGCCTAGCGCCAGCACTACATGCTTTCACTACGCCCCGTTGGGTGATCGACTACAAAATTGACTGTTCAGTCTGCTTGTTGTCGACGCAAAACCCGGCCCGTTACAACTTGCAAACAATTCCGAGGTTTCTATATGGGGGCACTTTCAGCTCAATCAAGCCCCCGGATCATTGGCCTTCAGCGCGAGTGCCTGCCCGCTTCTGCTAACATGCCCCACCCCCATCTGCAGACCATTTGCCATGGCTTTCCGCCCTCTTCCCGCTAAAGGCCACACCGCGCTGCTACGCGATGCCAAACCGTTGCAGGCCTTGATAAATCAGGCTCACCGCTTGGACCATCTGCAGCGCCTGGTGGAAAGCCAACTGCAACCAGCTGCACGCGAACACTGCCACGTGGCCTCCTGGCGCGAAGGCTGCCTGCTGCTGATTGTCACAGACGGCCATTGGGCCACGCGCCTGCGCTACCAACAGCGCCGTCTGGAACGGCAACTACAGGCATTAGAGCCGTTTCGTAACCTCAACCGCATTCTGTTCAAAGTGCAGCCGCGGGTCGGTGTAGCCAAACTTCGCGGCCACACCATGACACTCTCCACGGAAACGGCCGAAGGTATTCAGGAAGTGGCGGAAGGAATTAGCGATCCCGGCTTGCGCGCGGCATTGGAGCGGTTGGCCCGGCATGGGAAAGATCCCATTCCATAGGTTGGGTTGAGCGCGGGCCGACACAACTTACGTATGTACTTTCTCCAAGCGCGGCCCATAAAAAAAGCCACCCGAGGGTGGCTTCAAGAAAAGCAAAAAACTAAGGAGGGGTACTACTCAACCCGCAGCAACGGGTCGCATATACGAAATCGGCGCGCTCTTCACGTCGTCGAAAGTCACCACTTCCCAAGCGTCACGTTGCTCAATCAAGGTGCGCAACAGACGGTTGTTCAGCGCGTGTCCCGACTTGAAGCCGTGGAACTCGCCAATCAAGCTGTTACCCAGCAGATAGAGGTCGCCGATAGCGTCGAGAATTTTGTGTTTGACGAATTCGTCCTCGTACCGCAGGCCGTCTTCGTTAAGCACACGAAACTCATCAACCACGATGGCATTTTCTACGCTGCCGCCGAGTGCCAGGTTCTGCGAACGCAGGAACTCGATGTCACTCATAAAACCAAACGTCCGCGCACGGCTCACTTCTTTTACAAAGGAGGTGCTGGAGAAATCCACGCTCGCGCTTTGGGTCCGATTGCGGAAAACCGGGTGATCGAAGTCGATTTCGAAACTCACCTTGAAGCCATCGAAAGGAACGAAGGTGGCGCGCTTGTCGCCCTCTGTTACCGTCACTTCGCGAAGGATACGGATGAATTTCTTCGCCGCTTCCTGCTCTTGCAGACCCGCTGATTGAATCAGGAATACGAAGGGGCCAGCGCTACCGTCCATAATCGGCACTTCGGACGCCGAGAGCTCGACGTAGGCGTTATCGATGCCCAGGCCAGCCATGGCCGAAAGCAGGTGCTCTACGGTGTCCACTTTCACATCACCATTGACCAAGGTGGTCGACATGGTGGTTTCACCGACATTCTCGGCCCGCGCGCGAATTTCTACGACGGGGTCCAAGTCGGTGCGACGAAACACGATACCGGTGTCAACCGGTGCCGGCTTGAGGGTCAGGTAAACCTTCTCCCCAGAATGCAGGCCGACGCCGGTGGCGCGGATGATGTTCTTAAGGGTGCGTTGTCTGATCATGGATTGGCCGCTATAACACTAGTTGCGAATTGTTTTCAACAATGGCCGGGGATAATACCAGACCCGGCCTGTGCTGAACACCAATCACCCCAATACTCCTGATACATTTCATTAATCAGCCTGGCGACGCAGGAATGCCGGGATATCCAGGTAATCCAGATCGTCTTGCGCATTCAGCTTGGCTGCAGCAGCCGCGCCGGCGTGAGCCTGGTTGCGCATCACGGTCGGACGGTCCAGATCACGGTAGTTCACCGCAGGCTGCTCATTGCGTGGGGCAGCAGCCGAAGGCATGGCAGCGGTTTGCACGGTGTTGTCGATAACCTTGACCGGCTTCTCGATTTTCGCGCCCAGGCCGGTGGCCACAACGGTCACGTGCAGTTCGTCGCGCATATCCGGATCGATAACGGTGCCCACTTTCACAGTGGCGTGCTCGGACGCGAACTGCTCAATGATGTTACCCACGTCGGAGTACTCACCCAGGGACAGGTCAGGACCGGCGGTGATGTTCACCAGGATGCCGCGTGCACCTTGCAGGTTCACGTCTTCCAGCAGCGGGTTGCGAATTGCAGCTTCGGTCGCTTCACGTGCACGGTTCGGACCGCTGGCGCAGCCAGTGCCCATCATCGCCATGCCCATTTCGCTCATCACGGTACGCACGTCGGCGAAGTCGACGTTGATCATGCCCGGACGCTTGATGATGTCGGAGATACCGCGAACGGCACCGGCCAGTACATCGTCGGCCTTGGCGAAAGCCGACAGCAGGCTTGCGTCTTTACCGAGGATGGTCAGCAGCTTCTCGTTGGGAATGGTGATCAACGAGTCGACGCTTTCCGACAGCAGACGGATACCTTCGTCGGCGATCTGCATACGCTTGCGGCCTTCGAACGGGAACGGACGGGTCAC
>CAZIWV010000018.1:0-92218 GCA_964543145.1 uncultured Pseudomonas sp. | reverse complement strand
TTTACCTTCGTAAATCATCAACTGATCTCCACGGTATGGAAGCTGAACAGTACACGTCGGACGCCAAGCAGCGGACTTACCCGCAGCAGGACCGTCGAGAATAGTCTCGAACAGCCTGACATACCCGCCGACGCGATATTCGGGCGGCCTATAAATCAGGCTGCAACAAAGCAAACACTTGATTCATACGCCCGTTTGATTCGGGTGCGCACACCTTCGTGCAAAAGGATGCGCTTGTCAATTGGGGCGCAGCGAGCTGTTGCGCCATCAGATGATTTTGACCTCGGTGTAAGGGAAAACATTCCAACTGCTCTAAACCGGGCCTCAAAAGCTGTAAGCCGCATGCCATCAAAGTGATGCCGGTCACAGCTAGCAAAAGCCAAAGCGTCCGAGTACAGTCGTCTCAACACGCCAAAAGTGCGTGACAAAAACAAAAACAATGAAGTCCACGGAGTACCCCATGACGAGCCGTCTGCTTGCCATATCGCTTAGCGCCCTTCTCGCTCTCATCGCTCCGCTGCATAGCGCCTTTGCAGCAACACCCGCGACCCCGCCCACCGACAACCTACTCAAATTGCATCAACTTCGCCTGGCCGCGCAGAAGAGCCTTGGCGATTTCTATATGTACAACAGCATGGATGGCGACCAGCGCTATGCACGGCAGATCGAGGAATCGGTGCACGACGCCAGCGCCCGTATGGCCGAGCTGACCGACCTGCCTGGCGATGCCTCCAAGGCCATGCGCGCCCAGTTGGAGCAGCAGCTAAGCGCCTACGAAGCCGAATTGAAAAGCCTCACCACGGCGATGAAAACGCAGGGCTTCACTGATCTACAACCGGTGGCCGACCTTGCCACCCGCAATCAGCAGCTGATGGCGTTGAGCGGCGAGCTGTACAGCAAAATTCAACAAGAAAGCGGGCAGATCGTGCCGCCCATGACCCAGCAAAGTCGCGAGCAAAGTCTGCTGATGCAAGCCATTGCCGTGGACTATGCTTCGCGCAGTGCATCGGTAGGTGGCACCTTTATTGGTAGCGCGGCGGGTGAGGAGCACAGCATTGACGACCTGGTAACCCAGTTCGCCGGCAAGCTCAGCAGCATGGAAAGCGCGCCGCAAAACACCACTCAAATTCGCGAGTCGCTGAACGGCATCAATACCAAGTGGCGCTATATCGAAAAATCGCTGAAAAACTACAACGAGAACTCTGTACCATTCGTGGTCAGTAAGTACTCAGATAGCATCATTGACGGTTTGGAAGGGGTTTCGGCGCAGTACCTGGCCGCTAAGCTTTAACCGAGTTGTCGCGCATGACCCACAGCTTTCCGGCCTGCCTGGCCAACCCCGGCCCGATTTGTTCGGGCCTTTTTACGCGCATGCGGAAATGGCCTGCAGCCCTACGCCAGCGCCTTCAATACCGCCGCCACCGGCTCAAGGCCTTGCACCTCGCCCCTCTCGCCCCAACACAGCGAAACCATCTGCTTGCTAGCCTCCACTTTAAAGACGTCAGCAGGCAGGGTGTGCAGGTGCGGGATAAGCGCAGTGTCGGCGCACGGTTCACGCCATTGATTAACCCATTGCCCCGGGGTCATTTGCCAATAACACCAGGTGTCTTCAGCACCCTTGCGCCGCGCGCGGTGGTACTGCGGGCAAGGACTTGGCGGCTCATCAGGCAGCCAGTGCGGCCAGTCCTGCTGCGACAATTGCATACCCAAACCCTGGCTGCGCGCAGCCATACGAATGGCCATGCGCCCTTGTTGGCGGCGCGACGGACGCAGCCAAGCCAAAGGGCTGAGGACAACAGCAACGAGCAGTAATACGATCCACACGGTCATACGATTAGTCCCACAACATTAGTACTGCCTTTAGCCGGCAATCGCGGCCATACTTCGATTATTCAGCCTCAGGAGGAGTCACCATCATGCTTTATCAGCACATTCTGGTTGCCTTGGATCTTTCCGAAGAATGCGACCCGGTGATGAAACGCGCTTATGCGCTTGCCACCGCCAACAAAGCCAAACTGTCGCTGGTGCATATCGTCGAACCTATGGCCATGGCCTTTGGTGGCGACGTGCCGATGGACCTATCCACCCTGCAACAACAGCAATTTGAACAAGCCCGTGAGCGCCTTGACGCTTACTCCGCCAAATACCCGGAGCTGGGCGCCGACACGCGCCACTTGGTCTACGGCCAACCGCGCCAGGAAATTCACCGTTTAGCGGCCGAGCAAGGCGCAGACCTGATCGTGGTAGGCAGCCATGGTCGTCACGGTTTGGCACTGCTGCTGGGTTCTACAGCGAATGATGTACTGCACGGTGCGCCGTGCGATGTGCTGGCTGTGCGTCTGAAGAAGCCGGAATAACACACTGTCGTCCCCGCGCAGGCGGGGACCCAGAATTTCGCGTCGTACGTAGATAGCGTGCCGCCGCACGGTTCTGGATTCCCGCCTTCGCGGGAATGACGGAAATCAGCGCTACTCGGGCAAATCCCCTGCGCTCATCACCATTGGCCGAATCTTCTGCAACTGGGTTTCCAGCGAATGGGTGATGCTGGTGGACATCGAGAAAAAGGTCAGGAATGCCTTGAGGTTCGAGTCGCCCTCACAGACATCGTGAATACGCTGCCAGAACGCCTGATTGACCAGCTGCAGTTGCTGGAACAGCCTCACCAAACCCTTTAATTCCCAGTCTGCATGCCGCCCTTCACGGAAGTTGAAGTACTGGCGCGACAGGTACAACGACACCGCCCGCAGAATAAATTCCTGGTTGTTGGCAAACGGCAGGTGGTTAAAAGCCATCGGCTTTAATTTGCTCAGCACTGGGCAGGCGCTAGTGGGCATGATCAACCCGAGCAGGGCGCGCAAGCCCTCCTCCAGCCCCACCTGTTTGCTGTACTCGCGCTCGGGCGTGCGCACCCAAAACTGCGCTTTCTGGAACGCCGGCAGCCCTTGAAAATCCTCGATCACCCGGTGCAAATCTACCGCTGCCGGGCAGTGGCTGAACTGCTCGCGCTTGAGCGGGCAGTTACTGCACTGGTGAAATTCCAGCCGCGTCCAGGCCGGCGCCAACAGCGCACGCTCCTGGTCATACTCGCGGTCAAGTTCGATGCGGTAGCCAAACTCGTGACTATCGTCGAGAGAAATTCGGTACTCGATGGCCATTCAGGTCTCCGCCGTGCAATCAGTCGTCCAGCTCGGCCCAGCGCTCCAACAGCGCGTCCAGCTCTTGTTGTGCGGAATCCAGCAGCGCCATCACCGCAGCGCTTTCAGCCGCCGGACGTTGGTAAAAAGTGGGCCCGGCAATTTCTTCATTCAGTTCAGCGATTTTGCTTTCCTGGGCGTCGATCAGCCCCGGCAAGGCTTCCAGTTCACGCTGCAATTTGTAGCTAAGTTTCTTCTTCGCAACCGGTATTTCTACTGGGGCCGCAACAGGCGCAGAAACCGGCGCCGGTGCAATGGCTTCCGGCTTGCCGGACTTGCTTTCACCTACGCCCAGCAAGCGCGGCGAACCGCCTTGACGCAACCAATCCTGATAGCCGCCAACGTATTCACGTACCTTGCCTTCGCCTTCAAACACCAAGGTGCTGGTCACTACGTTGTCGAGGAATGCCCGGTCGTGACTGACCATCAGTACGGTGCCCTGGAAGTTCGACAGCACTTCTTCCAGCAACTCCAGCGTTTCCACATCGAGGTCGTTGGTCGGTTCGTCCAGCACCAGCAAGTTCGCCGGCTTGCTGAACAGCTTAGCCAGCAACAGGCGGGCGCGCTCACCACCGGACAACGCTTTAACCGGGGTACGGGCACGTTGCGGGCTAAACAGGAAGTCGCCCAAGTAGCTCAATACATGGCGGTTCTGGCCATCGATCTCGATAAAGTCGCGGCCTTCGGCGACGTTGTCGATCACGGTCTTTTCCAAATCAAGCTGATGACGCAACTGATCGAAGTAGGCCACTTCCAGACGGGTGCCGACTTCTACCTTACCGGCGGTAGGTTGCAGGTTATCGAGCATCAACTTGAGCAAGGTGGTCTTGCCGGTACCGTTGGCACCGAGCAGGCCGATACGGTCCTGGCGCTGCAGCACCATGGAGAAATCTTTGATCAGGGTTGGGCCGCCTGGGTGAGCAAAGCTGACGTTTTCCAGCACCATCACCTGTTTGCCGGACTTTTCAGAAGTATCCAGCTGAATATTGGCTTTGCCGGTGCGCTCACGGCGTTCGCTGCGTTCAACACGCAAGGCCTTCAACGCGCGAACACGGCCTTCGTTACGGGTGCGGCGCGCTTTGATGCCCTGGCGGATCCACACTTCTTCCTGGGCCAAACGCTTGTCGAACAGGGCGTTGGCGGTTTCTTCGGCAGCCAGTTGCTGTTCTTTGTGCTCAAGAAAGCTGGCGTAGTCGCCGTTCCAGTCAATCAAGCCGCCACGGTCCAGTTCCAGGATGCGTGTAGCCAGGTTCTGCAAGAAGGAGCGGTCGTGGGTAATAAACAGCACGGCGCCTTGGAAGTCTTTCAGCGCATCTTCCAGCCAGGCAATCGCGCCGATATCCAGGTGGTTAGTTGGTTCGTCGAGCAGCAACAAATCCGGCTCGGAGACCAGCGCCTGGGCCAGCAACACCCGGCGACGCCAGCCACCGGACAGCTCGGCCAGGGTTTTGTCGGCTGGCAGTTGCAGACGGCTCAGGGTGCTGTCGACCAATTGCTGCAAGCGCCAGCCGTCTTTGGCCTCGAGGTCTTGCTGCACATGCATCAGCTTGTTGAGGTCTTCATCGGTAACGATGTTCTGGCTAAGGTGGTGGTACTCGGCAAGCAAGGCGCCGACGCCATCCAGGCCTTCAGCGACCACGTCAAACACGGTACGACCATCGGCTACCGGCAACTCTTGTGGCAACTCGCCGATTTTCAGACCGGGCGCACGCCATACCGAACCGTCGTCACCCAGGCGGTCACCCTTGACCAGGCGCAGCAGACTGGATTTACCCGTGCCGTTGCGACCGATGATGCACACCCGCTCGCCACGGGCAATCTGCCAGGAAATCTTGTCCAGCAGCGGCATTGCGCCATAGGCCAGGGAAACATCGGTGAACTTCAGCAGCATGGTCGCCTCGAGGGAGTAGCTTCGGCCCACGCGAGCCTGGAATTACGCCGCGCGACAGCCGTTAAAAATCTCTTTACCGAGCGTTTTTCGCTTCGGCAAAACTGGGCGCGCATTCTACCGACTTGCGCCCTTGGCTGGGTGGGGTTTTTTCGGATCTGCGCGGGATTCGTCGAGCAAAGCGAAGCCCAACATAATCAACGCCGCACACATTGCCGCTTTCGCTTTCTCCAGCGCCCGGCAAAAGGCTAAGCTACCGACCTTTAGCGCTAAGCCAACTCTTGGCGTCTTTTTAGAATTTTCAGCTCGGAAGTGTCATGCGCGGTCGTCTGCTCTGCCTGTTGTCCTGCCTGCTCCTCTCCTCCGTTTCCCTCGAAGCCACTGCGGCCGCCACCCTGACGCAGCAGCGGCAGTTTTACGACGAGGCTAAACGTGCGCTTGCCAAAGGTGACAGCGGCCCGTACCGCATGTACGCCAATGCCCTGGCCGATTACCCGCTGGAGCCTTACCTGGCTTATGACGAACTGACCGCCCGGCTGAAAACCGCCAGCAATGCCGAGATCGAGAAATTTCTCGCCGAACATGGCGACCTTCCACAAGCCAATTGGATGAAGCTGCGTTGGTTACGCTGGCTGGCCGAGCGCGGCGACTGGAAGCCGTTTGTTAAGTACTACGACCCGAAAATGAATTTCACCGAGTTGGATTGCCTAAACGGCCAGCACCAACTGATTTCCGGGCAAACCGCTGAAGGCTATGCCAGCGCAGAAAAGCTCTGGCTGGTGGGCAAGTCCCAGCCTGACGCCTGCGAGCCGCTGTTCACCATGTGGGCTAACGCTGGCCAGATGCCAGAAACCATGGTGTGGAAGCGTCTGAAATTGGCGGTGCAGGCGCGTAACTACAGCCTGGCGACCCACCTGACAGCATCTCTGCCGACCTTGAGCAACCAGGCCAAGTTGATGATCGACGTGGCGCAGAAGCCGGCCCTGTTGACCAACACCGCACGCTTTATGCCCCCCAGCCAGACCATGGCCGATGTAGTCAGCCTCGGCCTGCGCCGGCTAGCCAAGGACGATCCGGAAAAAGCCATTAGCCTGCTTAACGACTACACCCCGCGTTTGCCGTTTTCGATGGAGGAGAAAGTCGCCATTGCCCGGGAAATTGGCCTGACCCTAGCCAAACGCTTCGATGATCGCGCCCTGCCGATCATGACCCAGTACGACCCGGAGCTGCGCGACAACACTGTGACCGAATGGCGCGCACGCCTGCTGCTGCGCCTGGGGCGTTGGAGCGAAGCTAACCAGCTAATCCGACGGATGCCCGCCGATCTGGCCAGCACTAACCGCTGGCGCTACTGGCAGGCCCGCAGCCAGCAATTAGCTGAACCGAATAACCAGGGTGCGGCCTTGCTGCTTTATCAGCCGGTTTCCAAGGAACGTGATTTCTACGGCTTTATGGCCGCCGACCAACTGAAGACCCCGTACCAGCTAACCAACAAACCGTTGCTGCTAAATGCCCAGTTGATGCAGAAAGTGCGTAACACCCCAGGCATTCGCCGTGCCCTGGAATTTCACGACCGTGGCCAGATCGTTGATGGTCGCCGTGAGTGGTACCACGTTAGCCGCTTGTTTAACCGTGACGAATTGGTCGCCCAAGCGCGCCTGGCTTACGACAAACAGTGGTACTTCCCAGCTATTCGCACCATCAGCCAGGCCCAGTACTGGGACGACCTCGACGTGCGCTTCCCCATGGCCCACCGCGACACCCTGGTGCGCGAAGCCAAGGTGCGCGGCCTGCATTCAAGCTGGGTGTTTGCCATTACCCGCCAGGAAAGCGCTTTTATGGTCGATGCCCGCTCCGGCGTCGGCGCCAGTGGTTTGATGCAACTGATGCCCGGCACCGCCAAGGAAACCGCACGTAAATTCAGCATTCCATTTGCTCCACAGCAACTGCTGGACCCGGACAAAAATGTGCAGTTAGGTGCGGCCTACCTGAGCCAGGTGCACGGCCAGTTCAACGGCAACCGCGTACTGGCCTCGGCCGCCTATAACGCCGGCCCAGGTCGTGTACGCCAGTGGCTGAAGGGCTCGAACCACCTGGCCTACGACGTGTGGGTGGAGACCATTCCCTTCGACGAAACCCGCCAGTACGTGCAGAACGTGCTGTCTTACGCGGTGATTTACGGCTTTAAGCTCAATGCCCCGCAACCGTTGGTGGATTGGCATGAGCGGTTTTTTGATGATCAGTAAGTGGGTAGCGCCGCGGCGTTGAAATCAGCGCACCTGGGTCCCCGCCTGCGCGGGGACGACGAGACGGAGATAGGAAGTCGACCCTCCGTCATTCCCGCGAAGGCGAGAACCCAGGTACGCAAGCATCCCTGAAGACGTGCAAGACGCGTTACTCCAACACCTCAACTTCCATCCCGACTGCCAACTCCCCCACCCCCTGATTAATCAGGTTTTGCCCGAAATACACCTCACCCTCACGCTCGCGGTAGGTTTTCAGGGTGGCCAGGGGTTCGCGGTCCGGACTGCGTTCGCCGGTTTGCGGGTCAATGGTGGTGAGGATGCAGCGGCTGCAGCCTTTGGCCACGCGAAATTCGACGCCGCCAATGCGGATACGCTTCCAGCTGTCTTCGGCATAAGCCTCGCTGCCTTCCACCACCAGGTTCGGGCGAAAACGCAGCATTTCCAGCGGGCGGCCTACGCGCTGGGACAAGTCATCCAGCGACGCCTGGCCAATCAATAGCAGCGGAAATCCATCGGCGAACCCGACTTTCTCGTCCGGGCTAAGGCTACCCGGAATATCCCGCGCCCGCTCCAGCGGCACATGCACCAGCCGGCAGGCCTTACCCAGAAAGCGGCTCAGCCACTCGGCGGCTTCATCACCAGCATCTGGCACGTACATGTTGTCGCTCCAGATAAAGGCGCCACGCATTTCGGCGTCCGCGCCTGGCACGGGCACATCCAGCGGCGCAAAGCCGTCTGCCTTGAGCGTCAGGCCGCCTTGGGCGTTCCACAACGCCGACAGCTGCGACATATGCGCCATCGCCCGCTGCGTGAAGAATCGCCCATTACTGGCATCCACCAACATCCAGCGACGATCGCCGAGCATGCCCAGGCTATCGAGCTGCGCGCGCGGCAAGCGCTCGCCAATCGCGGATTTCATGGGGAAACGGTAGAGAGAAGAGAGTCGCAGCATGCCCGGCGTCCTGGTCAACAAATAACAAGGAACCGTTATACGGAATTGCCGGGCGGGCACTCAAGCAGTTCTAAAGGCGGAGCTCGACGTAGATGTGCTGTGCGCACCGGCCCCTACACCGATAAAGGCTGGTGCGCACAGCACACCCTACGGGCTATTCGTCGAGCATTAGCCTTTCACGAATCACATCCACCAACTTGTCGGGCTGGAATTTGGAGAGGAAGTTGTCGCAGCCAACCTTCTTCACCATCGCCTCGTTAAAGCTGCCCGACAGCGAGGTATGCAGCACCACGTAGAGGTCTTTCAGGCGTGGGTCGTTGCGAATTTCGGTGGTCAGGCGGTAGCCATCCATTTCGGGCATTTCGGCGTCGGTGAAGATCATCAGCAGTTTGTCGGTCATGACGTTGCCTTCGTCCGCCCATTTCTTCAGCTGGTTGAGGCCTTTCAAGCCGTCGGTGGCCACGTGCAGTTTGAGGCCGAGCTGGGACAAGGTGTCGCGTAATTGGGCCAACGCGACGCTGGAATCGTCGACCAATAACACTTCACGGCCACGGGCTTTTTCCAACACGGGGTCGGTCAGGCGGTCGCCGGAAATGGTGGCGTTATACGGCACGATCTCGGCCAGCACTTTTTCCACATCGATGATTTCCACCAACTGTTCTTCCACCTTGGTGATCGCCGTGAGGTAGTGCTGACGGCCAGCGCCACCAGGCGGCGGCAGGATGGAATCCCAGTTGAGGTTAAGAATGCGGTCAACACCACCGACCAGAAAGGCCTGAACCGAGCGGTTGTATTCGGTGACGATAATGGTGCTTTTTTCATTTGGCACAATCGGGCGCATGCCGATGGCTTGGGACAGGTCGATAACCGGGAGGGTTTGGCCGCGAAGACTGACCACGCCGCACACGAAGGGGTGGCGATGGGGCATCAGGGTCAGCTTCGGCATCTGCAGGACTTCCTGCACCTTAAACACGTTGATCGCAAAGAGCTGCCGGCCCGCCAGGCGGAACATCAAAATTTCCAGGCGGTTCTCACCTACCAGCTGTGTGCGTTGGTCCACTGAGTCGAGAATGCCGGCCATGCTGTGCTCCTGTCGTGTCTATCGAGTCTAGCTAATGCTTGCAACCTTATCGGCCATCAATAGAACAACTGAAAAAATAGGCTGAAAAATAAAGTGCCATCATGCCGTGCCATCACTGCGGGCACAATCGCAGGCTGCGACGCTCGTAGGGTGTGCTGTGCGCACCATGGCGGTTGTCCGTCAATCGCTGGTGCGCACAGCACACCCTACATGAGTCGGGTCCAAGCGTTTCGGCAGTCTGCACCGGGTTTTTTCAGGCGTCCAGCAGCGGCGAACCGGGCGGTAGGTGCACGCGCAGTGCGCCGGGCCGGGCGTTGAAGCGCAGGGCTTTGCTCTCCAGCGGCTCGCCGTCGAGGTTGAGGTCCAGGCCTTCGGGCGCCTCGATTTCGATCCAGGGTAGTCGCGCCTTGATCGACACGCTTTCCAGGCCAAGAATGCCGCCAGACAGCAAGGTGCCCAGGGTGCCAACCACGTCTTGCGGCGCCGGAACAATGCAGATATCCAGCAGCCCATCATTTACGCAGGCCTGTGGGCACAGCACATGACCGCCACCGGCCTGGCGACCGTTACCGATGCCCAGGGCAAGAAAATCGCCTTCCCAGGCGAAATCCGGCCCACTAAACCGACCAAAGGCTGCGTGCACATCCGAGAAGCGCGTAAGCCCGGTGAGGAAATAAGCCGCCCCGCCGAGCACACGCTTGAGGTCTTCCGAGGTGTTAGCAGTGATTTTCGAGCCAAAACCGCCGGTAGCCATATTCAGGAACAACTGACCGTCCACTTCGCCCAAATCAATCGGCAGCGCTGGCGCGTCGAGCAGTGCCAAGGCTTCCAGCGGTACCAGTGGTACGCCAGCGGCATGGGCGAAGTCGTTAGCGGTGCCGAGCGGCAGCAAGGCCAGGCTGGCATCGGCCTCAGCCAGGGCCAGGGCCTCAGCGACATCACGCAAGGTGCCATCGCCACCGCCGGCAATAATGGTCCGGTAACCGGCGGCCAATGCTTCGTTCACCAGACGTTGGGCATCGCCGCCCTCCCAGGTCACGCGCACCGCCAGTTCCCAGCCGTCATCACGGCGCGTTTGCACAGCGGCGCGCACCTCTTCGTTGAGGGCTTGTTTGCCGTGCAGAATCAGTAGGGCTTTGCGCTCGGTCATCACTAAATCCTTTAGTCGCTGGAGCAACCCAAGCAGCGGCGACAAGGTGCGGGGCCGCTAGGCTGGGTAGCCGGTTATTTTGCGAATACTTTGGTACAGCGGTTTGAGCTGCTTATACATGCGTTGGTACACCTCGCGGTACAAGCGTTCATAGATTTGTTGTGCCGGCTTGTTGGGCTGGAATACCTGGCCGACGCGGGTCATGGCAGCGATGGCGCTGGGAAAGTCTGCATGCAGCCCCAAACCAACCGCGCAATCAATCGCCGCGCCCAGCCCTGAGGTTTCGTATACATGCGGTCGTTCAGCCGGCAGACCAAAAATATCTGCCGTCAGTTGCATCGCCGCATCGCTTTGCGAGCCGCCACCCGATACCCGCAGCCGGGTGATTTTGCTACCCGAGCGCTTTTCAATCTGCTCTTTGCCTTGGCGCAAGGCATAGGCCAGCCCTTCAAGAATGGCGCGATAAATATGCGCGCGGGTATGCACGTCGCCAAAGCCGATAATCGAGCCCTTGGCCTCCAGCCCCGGTTCACGAATGCCGGGGGTCCAGTAGGGTTGCAGCATCAAGCCCATGGAGCCAGCCGGCACGCTGTTCACCAACTCATCAAACAACGCCTCCGGCTCCACCCCCAGCTCCTTGGCGCGCTGCATCTCGCGCAGGCCAAACTCCTGCTTAAACCAGCTGACCATCCAGAAGCCGCGGTAAATCATCACTTCGGTGTTGTAGTGATCCGGAATCGCGGCGGGAAATGGCGGAATCAGTGGCACGGTTTCCAAGTAGGTGCTGCGCGTGGTGTTGATAGTGGCGGTGGTACCGTAGGACAAACACGCCGTACTCGGCTCCACCCCGCCCGCCCCCAACACTTCACAGGCTTTGTCGGCGCCGGCGGCAATCAACGGTAAGCCCTCGGGAATGCCGGTATGACGGCTGGCCTCGGCGCTGATCACGCCCAGGCGCTCACCGGGTTTGACCAGTTCCGGCAATTGGTTCGGACGCACCGGCATGGCTTGCCATTTCCAGTCGCGACGCGCGGCCCATTTCAAGCGTTTGTAATCAAAGGGTAGATAGCCGACGCAACAGGCCACCGAATCGACAAAACGGCCGCACAACCGGTGGGTAAGAAAGCCCGAGAGCAGCAGTACTTTGTCGGTCTTGGCCCACAGTTCCGGCTGCTCCTGCGCCAACCAATTGACCTCGGCCTGGGCGCGAAAGTAATCCACCGTTGCCTCTTCGCGGATCAGTTTGAACAACCAGCCCCAGGGCCCTTTGATTTTGTCGCGAATCTCGGCGCGGCGTTGATCAAGCCAGAGAATCGCCGGGCGCAGCGGCTTGCCCTCGGCGTCCACGTTAATAATGGTGCCGCGCTGGGTCGTCAGCGCCACGCCTTTGATCAGGCGTTTGTCGATATCCACCTGCTGCCAGAGCAATTCACAGGCCTGGCCCAGGCTCTTCCAGTAGTACTCGGGGTCTTGCTCGGCCCAGCCCGGCTGTTGGGAGTAGTAGGCCTGCAGATCGACCTTGCCCTTGCCAAGCAGATTGCCCTGCAAGTCGAACAGCAAGGCGCGCACGCTTTGGGTGCCGTTATCAATGGCCAACAGGTAACTTTTTTCGCTCATGGCATTGGCCTTTTTATTGGTGTGCTGGCGCGGCGGGCAGGCTATAGCACCGTTGCCAGAGCGTCAGGTAATTCTGCTGCTCCTGCTGCCAGCGCTCGTCGCTCCAGGCTAAGCGCGCCTGACATAACTCGCGAATGCGCGGCAGATAGGCGCTGGCGCCATGGGGTAAAAGCAGGCCCACGCGGGTCCGGCGCAGCAGCAAGTCATCCAGATGCAGCACCAGCTCGTGTTCGGCGGCGAAGGCCAGCTCGGCCCACAGCGTATCGGTGGCACCCATGCAGTCGGTACCCAGCTTATCGAGCAGCGGCAGCAGCAACGGCAGTTGCCCGCCGTAGCGGCCAGCCAGGCGCCGTTGTTGGTTAGCGCCAAGGCCCGCAATGTCGGCCGTAGGCAGTGGGCGAAATACGGCGCTACCGCTGTCGCTGACGGTTTTGCCCAGCATCGGCGCGCAGGCGTTTAGCACTTCCAAGGCCAATAAACGAAAGGTGGTCAGCTTGCCGCCGGCCAAGGTGACGCTGCCGGGTTCCGTCCATAGCACGTGCTCGCGCTTTTCGTCGGAGGGCTTGGTGCCCGCCGTGTTGCTCGCCACCACTGGGCGCACCCCGGCCCAAGTGGACAGCACGTCGTTGGCGCTGATCTGCGCCTGGGGAAACTGCTGCGCGCAAGCGTTAAGCAGGTACGTCACTTCATCGGCGCTGATGCGCGCTTCCAGGTCGATATCGTCGCCATGGTCGAGGTCGGTAGTGCCAATCACGGTGGCGCCTTCCCAGGGAAAAACAAACACCGGGCGACGGTCGCTGGCATGCATAAAGCTAAAGGCATGGGCCAGCGGTAGACGCCAGGCAGGCAACAGCAGATGGCTACCACGTAGCGGGCGGATATGTTCGCCGCCCTGCGGTTTTCGTAGGCGATCAGCCCAGGCGCCGGTCGCTTGGGCGACCACACCAGCATTGAATTGCAGGTGCTGGCCGGTTTCCACATCTTCGGCCAGCAAGCCAGTAACGCGGCCATCGGCGCGGGTCAGCTGCACCACTTTGAGACCGTTGAGCGCTTCGCCGCCGTCGGCGCGCGCCTCGCCCAGCACGCGCATAACCAGCCGGGCATCGTCGGTTACCGCATCAAAAAAGCGCGTGCCACCGAGTAAATCCTGCGCCTTCAAACCTGGCGCCAGATAATCCAGAGACAGCTTGGGGTAAAACGTGTGGTTACGTTTGCCGGCCAGGGCGTCGTACACCCGCAGCAGCGTGCCGAATACCCTAGGGCCGGGAAATTGCCCCTGGTAGTGCGGCATCACAAAGCTCAGCGGGTCAACCAAGCCCGGCGCTTCGGCGAGCAGGCGCTGGCGTTCATGCACCGAATCGCGGGTCAGGGCGAACTGGCCTTTAGCGATATAACGCAGGCCGCCATGCACCATTTTCGAAGAACGGCTGGACGTGCCCCAGGCGAAATCACGCTGCTCAATCAGCAGACAACGCCAGCCACGGCGCGCCGCTTCACGCAAGATGCCGGCGCCGCTAATGCCGCCGCCGACCACGATCAAATCCCAGTCTCGGGCGGCCAGTTCGGCCAGGGACCGCTCGCGCCAGGCGGCGTTCCAGGCAGCGGTCACGGCAGCAACACGCCGGGGTTTAGGCGTTGGTCGGGGTCAAAGTGCTTGGCAAGAACCTGTAACGCAGCCATGCCCAATTCGCCCTTTTCCACCGCCAGGTACGGCGCATGGTCACGGCCCACGCCATGCTGATGGCTGATGGTGCCGCGGCTATTCACCACGGTGCTGCTGGCCAGGTGTTTGAGTTTCTGCCAGCGCGCGTGGGTGGTGGCGTAGTCGGGGCCGGGGCGGAATACGTAGGTGGTGTAGATGCTCGAGCCCTGGCCGTAGACGTGGGACAGGTGGGTAAACACATGCACCCGCTCGCCCTCCTCGCTCAGGCCCTGGCGCAAGCTGGCTTCGATTTTGTTCAGCAGGCTATCGACATTGCTCCAATCGGTGGCGGTTTCCAGGGTGTCGACGGCATAGCCGGCTTGCCACAGGCCTTCACGCAAATACGGAAAACGAAAGCGCCCTTCTGCCCATTTTTTCCCCAGCAAAGTGCCGGTAAACACCCCGCCGAAACTTTTCAGCAGCGCCTTGGCTTGCTTGAGCGACAACGCGTTCTGCGCGCGATTGCCGGTCACGCCAAAGGTCAGCATGCATTTGCCCGCCTTGGCGCCGCGCAGGGCCAGGTATTTTTCCAACCAGGCGATCTGCTCGGGGTGGCCAGCCAGGGCCAGCTGGGTTTCGGTTTCGATGGCGTTGGAAAGGCGCAACATCGACAGCGGCACCCGCGCTTGGCCCAAGGTGCGAATGGCCTCAAGAGCCTTGGCCCAGGATGGCAAAAATACCGCGTAGAACTTTTCTTCCGCCGCCAGCTTGGTAACGCGCACCTGCACGCTGGAAATCACCCCGAATCGGCCTTCCGAACCGAGGACAATTTCACGCAAATCCGGGCCGGCGGCCGAGGCCGGAAAGGTCGGAAGCTGCAAGGTGCCAGCGAATGTTTCCAAGGTGCCACCGGCAAACAGCTGTTCAATGCGTCCATAGCGCAACGACTGCTGACCGCTGGAACGGCTGGCGACCCAACCGCCGAGCGTCGAAAGCTCCCAAGACTGGGGAAAATGGCCAAGTGTGTAACCGCGAGCGCGTAGTTGGCTTTCCACTTGCGGGCCATTGGCACCGGGGCCAAAGGTGGCGATCAGGGCAGTTTCATCCAGTTCGAGTAAACGGCTCATGCGTTCCAGCGACAGGGTAAGCACGGGCTTGTCGCCCGCCTGCGGGTTGATATGGCCGGCCACCGACGTGCCGCCGCCGTAAGGAATCACCAACACGTCCTGCTCAGCGGCCCACGCCAGTAATTCGCGAATTTGTGCGGGGGTTTCCGGGAACGCAACGCCATCGGGAAAGACGTCGAAACGGCCTTCGCGCATCGCCAGCCAATCCGGCAGGCTTTGGCCGCGGGCGTGGCGTACGCGCTCCTCGGCGTCGGTGCTGATTAACGGGTGCGCGGCCAAACGTGAAGCCGGCACTTGCGCCAGCACCTGCGCCAGGCTGGCGTCTGGCAACGGCTGCCCAGGGCCGATGAGGCCGGCCAGAAACGCGCCACCATGGGCGGGCAGTTCCACCACCGTTGCTTCATCACCCCAACCGTTCCAACGTCGCATGGCCTTCCCCTTTCGTTATGCTTGGCCAGTTTCGAACCGGCGTTCTGGGTGCCTATACTAGCCGGCCGCTGCTACGGGTCACTGTCGGATAAGGACAGCCCCGGTGGCAGATCAAGACAGTCCATCAAAATAAGAACAACGCCATGAGAGCACTTGGCTACACCTCCGTTCCCGCGCTGCTCAAATACCTGCGCCATGCCGAACAGCTCGGCATCGACCAGGCCGCCGCCCTCGCTGCCGCCGGCCTGACCGCTAGCGATCTGGACGACAACAGCCGGCGCCTGCCCAGCGAAGCCCATGAAAAGCTGCTGGCCTATTTGCTGCGCGAATCAAACGACCCGCTATTTGGCCTGCACGCCGCCCACTTCACCCAGCCAGGCTCGTGGAGCGTGCTGGGCTATATCACCATGAACTGCGCCACCCTTGGCGAGGCCATGAGCCGCATCGTGCCGTATGAGAAGTTGGTGGGGGATATGGGCGTCAGCCGCCTGGAACCAGCCGGCGATCACCTGCGCCTGATCTGGACTTGCCGCCATGAGCCGGTGGAGATTCGCCGGCATATGGTCGAGAACGTGCTCACGTCGTGGCTGCTCTATGCGCGCTGGATCGCCGATGTGCAGGCCTCGCCAAGCGAGGTGTGGTTTGAGCATCCGCAGCCGGCCAATAGCGATATCAGCGAGTACCAACAGGTATTTGGTTGCCCGGTGAAGTTCGAGCAGCCCGTAAATGCCTTGCTGGTGCCGATGGCATACCTCGCCGTGCCCCTGCGCCAGGCCGACGCCAACCTGCTGCGCACCCTGGAAGAACACGCGCTGACGCTGATGGCCGGTCTGGACGAAGGCGAGCCGCTGCCGCTGCGGGTAAAAAACGCCCTGCGCTTGCTGCTTAAAGATGGTTTGCCGCGCAAAGAACGGGTGGCGGAAAAATTCGAGATGACCGTGCGCACCCTGCAACGGCATTTGCAGCAAGCCGGCACCAGCTACCAGGAAATTCTCGACCAGTTGCGCCAGGAATTGGCCGAGCATTACCTGACCCGCAGTACCTTGCCGGTGCAGGACATTGCCTACTACCTGGGCTTTACCGAAAGCCGCTCGTTCCACCGCAGCTTTAAGGGCTGGACCGGGATGACGCCGGGCGAATACCGCGAGGCGCACCGCAAGGGCAACGAGCCTTAACGTAGGGTGTGCTGTGCGCACCGTTGCGTCCTTCCCGACATCGCAACGGTGCGCACAGCACACCCTACGGTGGATGGCGGTTTGGCTAGTTCAGCACTTCGCTCAGGGGAATGAAATTCACACGCTCCCCTTCACCCAACGTTCGGCCCTCGGGCACTTCCACTAACCCTTCTGCCCATGCCGCGCTGCGCAGCACGCCGGAGCTTTGATTGCTGTAGAGCACCGCGCGGCCGTCTTCGATTCGCGCACGCAGGTATTCGCGGCGCTCGCCAGCAGTACGCCAGGTAAAGCCGGCCGGCACCGGAAAACGCAATGGGGTGACTTCCGCTACGCCCATACGCCGTAGCAGATAAGGCCGCGCCAGCAAGGCAAAGGTCACCAGGGTAGACGCTGGATTGCCGGGTAAGCCAATCACCGGCACACCGCGAAAGTGCCCGAAGGTCAGCGGTTTTCCGGGCTTGATCGCCAACTTCCACAACGCCAGTTCGCCCTCTTCGCGCAGGGCGTGACCGAGAAAGTCCGCCTCACCAACAGAAACGCCGCCGGTGGAAAGAATCAGATCGACGCTGGCAAAGCTGCCCAAGCGTTGCCGGGTGAGTTCGAGGTTGTCCGGCAAAATGCCGCCGTCGAGCACTTCGCAGCCGACCTGACGTAGCCACTGAATCAACAGGGTGCGGTTGCTGTTGTAAATCTGCCCCGGCCCTAACGGCTGGCCCGGTTCGATCAGCTCGTCGCCGGTAGACAACACCGCCACGCGCGGGCGGCGCACCACGTTTAACTCGGCCACGCCTAGGGTCGCGCATAGACCGAGCTTGATCGCGTTCAAGCGTGTGCCCGCGGCTAACACGGTTTCACCGACGCGGGTTTCCTGCCCCTGTGGGCGAATGTTCTGCGCGACCTTGATGGCCTGGGTAAAACGCACGCGGCCGTCTTCCAGCACTTCGGCGTTTTCCTGCATTTCCACCGCATCGGCGCCGGGCGGAACCGGCGCGCCAGTGAAGATGCGCGCGCAGCTGCCGGGTTGCAGCGGCGCGGGCGCCTGGCCGGCGAAAATACGCTGGGTAACCACCAGCGGTTCGCCCTGCCAGTCGGCTTGGCGCAGGGCGTAACCGTCCATAGCGCTATTGGGCCAAGGTGGCAAATCCAGGCTGGCAAGCAATGGCTCGGCCAGCACGCGGCCATGGCCATCGGCCAAGGCAACTGCTTCAACTTCGCTAATCGGCGCGGCTTCGGCCAGTGCCAGCAAGCGCTCCAGCGCCTGCTCCACCGGCAGCAGGCCGGGGCGTTTCACCTCACTCATCCGCGCGTCTCGCAGGGTGCAGCTTGCTTCAGGTGCGGCACGAAATTGCACGGGCGATGACGGTTATCCAACTGCTCGGCGAGGATGCCGTCCCAGCCCGTACGGCAGGCATTGGTCGAGCCTGGCAGGCAGCACACCAAGGTGCCGTTGGCCAGGCCAGCGAGGGCGCGGGATTGAATGGTGGAGGTGCCGATATCGGGCACGGAGATCTGGCGGAACAGCTCGCCAAAGCCGTCGACTTGTTTGTCCAACAGACAGGCCACCGCTTCCGGGGTGCTGTCGCGGCCAGTGAAGCCGGTGCCGCCGGTGATCAGCACCACTTGCACAGTGTCTTCGGCAATCCAGGTGGCGACCTGGGCGCGGATTTTGTACAGATCGTCTTTCAGCAACACGCGGGCGGCGAGGTTATGGCCGGCAGCGGTGAGTCGATCAACAAACAGTTGGCCGGAGGTATCGGTCTCCAACGAACGGGTGTCGCTGACGGTCAGTACAGCAATATTCAGGGGCACAAAGGGTGCATCAGCCTTGGCGTTCATAGGCTCAATCCGGTTGTGGGGGAGGCAGGTCGGTGTTTATATCACAGCCCTCGCCTTTATCGCGCCGGGAGCGCCTATGACCGATTCGATCACCCTGCCCGCCTGCTCCATTTTGTTATTAGCCGGTGGCCGAGGGCAGCGTATGGGCGGCCTGGATAAAGGCCTGGTGGACTTTCATGGCCTGCCGCTGATTGCCCATCTGGACAGGCTGACGCGGCCGCTAACCGACGATTTGATTATTTCCTGCAACCGCAACCTAGACCGCTACGCCGAATATGGCGACCAGTTGGTAAGCGACGACAGCGCTGAGTTTCACGGCCCCTTGGCGGGGATTCGCGCAGGGCTGGCAGTGGCCAAGCAGCCCTGGCTTTTGGTGCTGCCGTGCGATGCGCCGCTGGTGGATTTGCCGTTGTTACAGGCTATGCGCAGCTTGGCCGAGCACGAGCAAAAACCGCTGATGCTGCGCCGCGGCACGCAATGGGAGCCGCTGTTTAGCCTGCTGCCAACCCACATCGCGCCGGCGGTGGAACTGCAGTGGCAAGCAGGCAAGCGCAGCCCCAGGCAGGTACTCGAAGCGCAAGGGGCCATTTATTTGGATTTGGCCGAGGACGATCATCGTTTGGCCAATCTCAACACCCCCGAATTGCTCACGCAAACAGCAGCGCGCGCCGGACAAATGCCCGGTCAGTGAACTTGACCGCTAGGTTCCCGTCTCATGCACCGCTAAGCGCTGAGCCAGTACGCAGACGCTATCTGCCCATAACGGAGAAAAAACCATGAATAAGCGGACTCTTCCCGCCTTTGCTTTGGCCTTTGGCCTTGCCGCCCTCGCCGGTTGCTCCTCGCCCTCGGTTATCACCCTGAACGATGGCCGCGAAATCCAGACGGTTGATGAACCGGAATACGACGACGAGTCGGGCTTCTACCAATTCGAGCAATTGGATGGCAAACGCACCAAGGTCAATAAAGACCAAGTGCGCACCGTCAAAGAGCTCTGATCCACGTAGTAAAAGGGGTTAGCTGCAAGAAGAAAAATTTCTGCCTAACCCCTTGTGCGCTAAAACTTTTTCAGTAAAATCTGGCCCCATTCGGAGTGTAGCGCAGCTTGGTAGCGCGTCTCGTTCGGGACGAGAAGGTCGCAGGTTCGAATCCTGTCTCTCCGACCAATCCCCAAAAAACCCGCCTCTTTGGCGGGTTTTTTATTGGCTGTGATTTAGCCTTTACTCCGTACAATCACCGCCTGCCTATTTACCCCTTTAGCGAGAGCAAACAATGAGCGCGGAAAAGACCGTAAACGGTTATGCGATCAAACAGATCAGTGCCGGCAACTGGTGGGTTGTTGCCAATTCCGGCGAGCAGGTTGCCGGCCCCTTCCCTACCGAGAAGTTGGCCTGCGAAGTAGCCGAAGTGTTTGAAGACACGCCACCACCGCCGCCACGCCGTGGCGAAAAGCGCAACTGAGTCAGCAGCAAGCGTTAGCTAAGAAACGCAGCAATCTGGTCGGCGTCAAACGGCCAGTTCAGCTCGTCGCCGTTGTCGCAGCGGCGTAATACCGGAATGCGCAGGCCGTAGATTTCCACCTGCGCTTCGCTGTCGCCGATATCGACCAGTTCGACCAGTAAACCGTGCTCAACGAACGGCATGAGTACAGCTTCGGCTACTTCACAGAGATGGCAACCAAGGGTGCCGAACAATTGGCATTCGGGAAGCATGACTGCGCCTCAAGAGAAAGTTGAGGCGCAGTTTAGCCGACTCACTCGTCGCTGGCAGCGGCGCTGGTCTGTGCCTGCGGTGTAATCAGGCCTTGCAGGCCTTCCAGCAGACGGTTGTTGAGGTCTTTGGCTTTGTCCAGGCTGGCCTGGTCGAAGCGCTCATCCAAACTGAACGCGCCTTTGAGCAGATCCGACATGGTTTTCGCCGGGTCGCTCGACAGGTTGCTCGCGCTTTGCAAACCATCCACCAAACTCTTGGCGTAATCCTGCAAGGCGCTGTTGCTCGCCCCGGCTTTACTGCCGCCAGCCACTGAGCCGTATGTTTCGGTAGCGCGCACGCTAGCGGTGGTCATATTCAGCGACATGCTGGCCAACTGGGTGCCGTTGATATCCAACTTCACCGCCTGGTCAAAAGCGCCCTGCAAATCGCCAGAATAAAACTTGTCGGAAATATCAGAGACTTTGCTGAACAAGTCTTTAAGCGAGGCCATTTCCTTGTCGTTAAGATCACCGTCCACTTGCACCGAATAACCGGCAACCTGAATGGTCTTGGTCGATGACGAACTGCCGTCAGCCGACGAAGTACTGTCACTGGAGGAGGCATTGACGGCGGTGATCCGCACTTTGTCGCCTTCCAGCGTGGTCAAGTCCAGTTGGAAGCTCTGCGCCTGGGCCAGGTAGTTACGACTGCTGTAGTCACCGGAAATCGAGGTCGTGGTGTCGCCACCGCTGGACGACGGCACGCCCAGGCTTTCGCCCAGTTTGTCCAGGCCGTCGGTGATTTTGCTGTAGGTTTCCTCAATGTCGCTGGCAACCTTGCCGCCCAGCACACCCAAGCCATCGAGAATTTTCTTCGCCTCAGCAAAGCCCTTTTCTACGCCTTTTCGCGCCTGCTCAAGCATATCTTGCAGTTCGGCAGGGTCGGCGCCTGAGGCGGCTTTGGCTTTAATGCTGCCTTCGACAAAACCGAGAATGCGCTCGGAAACCTTGTCTGGCGTGTAGTTGCTGGCGTTATCGTTCAAATCGCCGGGCTTTAGGCCCAATCGGTCGGCCAAACGATTAGCCAGGGTTTTCTGCGGGTCGACAGTGCCTCCATTGCTGGAGGACGTTGTGCCGACGTTACCGGTACGCAGGTTGGTCGGCAGAAAGGCAGTAGAAGAGGTAGTCATGGTCGTTTTCCTCGACAGGACATCTGCAAGGTTGACGGCAGCCCCTTACAAAAGTTGAGGGCATTTCGCCATAAGGCCGACCGATGGTCTTACGATCTTTTAGGAACTTACTTACTTACCCCCGCCGCTTCCAAGAGTACCAGCGCAGCGGCGCGGGCCTCTGCGGCCTGGTCTGCGGGGCCGTAAAGATGCGCCATATCCACCGCGCCTTCGAACAAAAACTGCAGCTGTCGCGCCAGCACCCCAGGTTGTGCCACGCCAAGGCGTTGCAAGGCCTGTTCAAAATAATCCGCTAGGTGACGCTTCTGCTCTGCCGCCTGCCGATGCACCGGGTGAGAACGGTCGGAAAACTCCGCCGCCGCACTGGCAAATAGGCAGCCGCAAAAGTCGTCCTGTTTGAGCCATTCCTGCAAACCATCAAAAGCCCCCAGCACGGCGGCGCGCGGTTCTGCATGTTCGCGGGCGTAATCCAGGCGCTGGCGAATTTCCGCAAAACGCGATTCCAAGGCAGCGACGATCAACTCGTCCTTGGATTTGAAGTGGTTGTAGAGGGTCATTTTTGCCACGCCCGACTCGGCCAGAATGCGGTCGATGCCGGTGGCGTGGTAGCCGACGCGGTTAAACAGCGTCAGGGCGGTTTCGATCAATTGCTCGCGTTTGCTTGCTGCCATGTAAGGCCTCCTGAGGGCCGTCATTATGCGCGGGGCTCGCCGACCACCGAAAGGCGCAGAGCGGGTGTGGGAAAAATCTTGCTTGAACTATACAGACCTGTCTGTTTACTATCCATCCCACACCACAACAACACGAGCGATACGGTTATGCGTCTTTACGATATGGAGCTGTCCGGTAACTGCTACAAAGTGCGCCTGTTCCTCAGCCTGATTGGCCAACGTGCCGAACTGCAAGCCGTGAACATTCTTGGCGGTGAGCACCGCGGTGCAGCGTATCTGGCTATCAATCCGCGCGGCCTGCTGCCGGCGCTGGAGGATGACGGCCAGACCATCGTCGATTCCCAAGCCATTCTGGTGTACCTCGCCCGCCGTTACGCAGAGGAAAGATGGTATCCGCTAGACCCGCTAAGCCAAGGGCGCATTGCCTCGTGGCTGAGTTTTGCTGCCCATGAACTGTACGACGGCCCCAACAAAGCGCGCCTGCATAAGAAGTTTGGGGTGCAGATTGACGTTGCCACGGTTACCGCCGCCTCATTGCGCGCCTTGAGCCTGATGGACGCTCATCTGTCTAAGCACACGTGGCTGGCCGAAGGCGACGCACCCAGCATCGCCGATATCGCCGCGTACCCCTATGTCGCCCTGGCCGGCGAAGGCGATCTGGATCTCAGCCCCTATTCGCACCTGCGCGCTTGGTTCGGCCGCTTGCGCGAATTGCCGGGCTATATCGGCATGCCGGGCCTCTAAGCCATGGGCTCTCACGTGCTGCTGGCCATAGTCTTGAGCCTGGCGACTCTGCCTAGCTACGCGGCTAACCTGCGTTTTAGCCTGGTAAAAACCTCACAGACCGAAACCCTTGATGCCTTTACCTACGAGGGCGGCAGCTGGACTGCCAAGGTCAAGGTCAACCACACCGCCGTGTTGATCCAGCACCACGCCGCCACCCTGCTCTTCGATACCGGCCTGGGTCGGCAAGTGGACAGCCAATTCGACGAAATGCCGGCCTGGGACAAACCGCTGCTGCAGTATGGCGCGGTGACGCCGGCGCGCGACAGGTTGGACCGCGACGGCATCAAACTCGACCGCATCCTGCTCTCCCACGTGCACTGGGACCACGCCTCGGCGCTGGTGGATTTCCCCGAAGTACCGGTGTGGGCACCTTACGAAGACATTGAGTTCAGCCGCATCTCCACGCCGCCCGCCGTGCTGCCCAGCCAGTTCAAGCACAACGTGCTGTGGCGTCCCTACACCCTGGAGCCCGAAGCCTTTATGGGCTTTAGCGAAAGCCTTGACCTGTTTGGTGATGGCAGCCTGGTGCTGGTGTCGCTACGTGGCCATACACCGGGCTCGGTAGGCCTGTTTCTAACCTTGGACGACGGACGGCGCTTCTTCTTTACCGGCGACGCCAGCTGGCGCCTGGAAGGCTTTAGCGGACCCCATGAGAAATTCTGGTTTAGCCGCAACATGGTGGACAACGACCGGGAACAGACGGCCAATGTGCTGCAAACCGTGCACGATCTTGCAAAAAGCCACCCCGAGCTGATCATTGTTCCCGCCCACGATGCAGCCGTGCAGGACACCCTCGGTTATTACCCGCAATGGGTGCAGTAAGGCCCTGACTGCGCCCCGCCGACTAAGGTCTAAAGGGCGTAAGACAATTCCTCGTGCTTACATTCATCTCGCTGTAACCGTTCGGTCACACCACCACCGACCGACTAACACACGAGGAGAAAACAATAATGAGCAAAGCTCACCTCGCCCACGCTGTAGCCCTGGCTACAGTTGGCGCGTCCTTAACCCTTCCGACCTTGGCCCACGCCGACTTTATCAACGACAGCAAAGCCAGCCTTGAGCTGCGCAATTTCTATATGAACCGCGACTACCGGCAGGAGGGCAGCCCCAACCCGCCCGGCGTCACGGGTAAACCCGGCGAATTTCGCAGCAAGTCGGAAGAATGGGCCCAGGGTTTTCTACTGCGTTACGAGTCGGGCTACACCGACGGTACGGTGGGTGTTGGCGTCGATGCCATTGGCACCTTGGGGGTAAAACTGGATTCTGGCCGGGGCCGCACCGGCACAGGCCTGCTGCAAGTTGACCGGGAAACCGGCAAGGCCCAGGACAGCTACGGCGACCTTGGCGTTACGGCAAAACTAAAGGCCTCGAAAACCACCCTGAAAGTCGGCGCCCTGATGCCTAAGGTGCCCGTACTGCAAGCCAACGACTCACGCCTGCTGCCGCAGATTTTCCAGGGTGGGCAAATCAACTCGCTGGATATCGATAAGCTGACCTTGGATGCCGGCCAGCTCAAGCGCGTGAATTATCGCGACTCGTCCGACTACGAAGAAATGGTCATCAACGGCGGTGGCCGCCGCGGCATCGTCAGCACAGCAGGCCTGACCAGCGATGAATTCAACTTTGCCAGTGGTAGCTACAAGTGGAACGATCAGCTCACCACCGGCTACAGCTACGGCAACCTCGATGAGTTCTACAAACAGCACATCGTCAACCTGACCCACGTGCTGCCGCTGGCAGATAAGCAGTCGTTGAAGTCGGACATCCGCTACGCCCGCTCCCGCGATGACGGCAGCAGTAACGTCGACAACAATGCCTTTGGCGCCATGTTTACCTACGCCTTGGGTGGCCATGCCTTTGGCGCCGGCTACCAGCGCATGAGCGGCGACACCGGCTTTGCCTACGTCAACGTCACCGACCCGTTCCTGGTCAACTACGTGCAGATTGGCGACTTTGCCAACAAAGACGAAAAATCCTGGCAACTGCGCTACGACTACAACTTTGCCGCCATCGGCATTCCCGGCCTGACTTTTATGACCCGTTACCTCAACGGTGACGACGTCGAACGTGTCGGTGGCGCCAACGACGGCAAAGAGTGGGAACGCAACATGGACATCGCCTACGTATTCCAAGACGGACCGATGAAAAACCTCGGCCTGAAATGGCGTAACGCCACGGCGCGCTCGAACTTTGGTAATGACCTGGACGAGAACCGTCTGATCGTCAGCTACACCCTGCCGTTGTGGTAGGCCGCCGTTGGGCTTCGTGCGCTCAACCCAACCTACAGCGCAGAACGTAGGTTGAGTTGAGCTTTTGATCTCGTAGGGTGTGCTGTGCGCACCATGCTGCAGTCGCTGATATCGCCTGGTGCGCGCAGCACACCCTACAAGAACTAGCGCAAACGTCAGTCAGCCAAGCGCCAGGTGGTGCCGCCCTTGCCGTCTTCCAACACCACGCCCATGGCGGTGAGTTGGTCGCGAATGCGGTCGGATTCGCCCCAGTTTTTATCAGCACGCGCTTGCAGGCGCGCGGCGATCAAGGCGTCGACCTCTGCTGCATCCACCTTGCCTTCAGCGCCTGCGCGCAAGAAGTCATCGGCGTCCATTTGCAGCACACCGAGCACACTGGCCAGTTCTTTCAAACGTGCGGCCAAACCGGCAGCGGCGTTGATATCGCTGTCTTTCAGGCGGTTGATTTCGCGCACCAGCTCGAACAACACGGCGCAGGCTTCGGGGGTGCCGAAGTCGTCGTTCATTGCCGCCGTAAAGCGCTCAACCAGTGCTTCGCCACCGGCCGCCGGCACAACGGGCAAGCCTTTGAGCGCATGGTAGAACCGCTCCAGCGCGCTTTTGGCTTCCTTGAGGTTGTCTTCGGAATAGTTGATTGAGCTGCGGTAGTGGCTGGAGACCAACAGGTAACGCACCACTTCCGGCTGATACTTTTCCAACACATCACGAATGGTGAAGAAGTTGTTCAACGACTTGGACATCTTCTCGCCGTTGATACGGATCATGCCGCAGTGCATCCAGGCGTTGGCGTACGGCTTGCCGGTGGCCGCCTCGCTCTGCGCGATCTCGTTTTCGTGGTGCGGGAACTCCAAATCGTTGCCGCCGCCATGAATATCAAAGGTGTCACCCAGGCAGCAGGTGGACATCACCGAGCACTCGATATGCCAGCCCGGTCGGCCCGCGCCCCAGGGCGACTGCCAGCTCGGCTCGCCCGGCTTCACGCCTTTCCACAGCACGAAGTCCAACGGGTCTTCCTTGGCTTCGTCCACTTCAATGCGCGCGCCGATGCGCAGGTCTTCGACCTTTTTGCGCGACAGCTTGCCGTAGCCGAGGAATTTATTGACCCGGTAGTACACGTCGCCATTGCCCGGCGCGTAGGCGTAACCCTTGTCGATCAGGGTTTGGATCATCGCGTGCATGCCGTCGATATGGTCGGTGGCGCGCGGTTCCATATCCGGCTTGAGGATGTTCAAGCGGGCTTCGTCTTCGTGCATAGCGTCGATCATGCGCGCGGTCAGGGCATCAAAGCTTTCGCCGTTGTCGCGGGCGCGATTGATGATCTTGTCGTCGATGTCGGTGATGTTGCGCACGTAGGTCAGCTCATACCCGCTAAAACGCAACCAGCGGGTAATCAGGTCAAACGCCACCATGCTGCGGCCATGGCCCAGGTGGCAGTAGTCGTACACGGTCATGCCGCACACGTACATGCGCACCTTGTTGCCATCCAGCGGCTTGAAGGCTTCTTTGCTTTTGGTCAGCGTGTTGTAGATGGAAAGCACGTTGTTAAATCCTCACGCCCACGAATCTCGCAGGGTCACGGTACGGTTGAACACCGGCTGACCTGGTTTCGAGTCCTTGATATCCGCTGCAAAGTAGCCTTCGCGCTCAAACTGGAAACGGTCTTCCGGCAATGCCTGGGCCAGCGATGGCTCGGCACGACAACCGGTGAGTACCTGCAAGGAAACGGGGTTGATGTTATCGAGGAAACTAGCGCCTTCCTCGGCCTTTTCCGGGCTCGGCGAGCGGAACAGGCGATCGTACAAACGCACTTCGCATTCAATGCTGGCAGCAGCTGGCACCCAGTGGATAACGCCCTTGACCTTACGACCTTCCGGGTTTTTGCCCAGAGTGTCGGGGTCGTACGAGCAACGCAGCTCAACGATAGTGCCGTCAGCGTCTTTGATCGCTTCGTCAGCACGAATCACGTAGCTGCCCCGCAGACGCACTTCACCGCCCGGTTCCAGGCGCTTGTAGCCTTTTGGCGGCTCTTCCATAAAGTCGTCGCGGTCGATGTAAATCTCACGCTCAAACGGCAAGGCACGTACGCCCATCTCGTTTTTCGGGTGACGCGCCAGTTCGAGGTTTTCCACCTGCCCTTCCGGGTAGTTGGTAATGACCACTTTCAACGGCCGTAGCACGCACATGGCGCGCGGGGCGTTGTGGTCGAGGTCGTCACGGATGGCGAATTCGAGCATGGCGAAATCGACCACGCCGTCGGAACGGTTGGTGCCGATCATTTCGCAGAATTTGCGGATGGAAGCGGCGGTGTAACCGCGACGGCGGAAGCCCGACAGCGTCGACATGCGCGGGTCGTCCCAACCATTGACGTGCTTCTCGTCCACCAACTGCTTGAGCTTGCGCTTACTGGTGACGGTGTAGCTCAGGTTCAGGCGCGAAAACTCGTACTGACGCGGGTTGGCCGGCACCGACAGGTGCTCCAGGAACCACTCGTACAGCGGGCGATGGCCTTCAAACTCCAGGGTGCAGATCGAGTGAGTGATGCCTTCAATGGCATCCGACTGACCGTGGGTGAAGTCGTAGTTCGGGTAGATGCACCAGGTGTCGCCGGTCTGGTGGTGGTGCGCGTGGCGGATGCGATAGAGGATCGGGTCACGCAGGTTCATGTTTGGCGAGGCCATGTCGATTTTGGCGCGCAGCACGCGGGCGCCATCTTCGAACTCACCGGCTTTCATGCGCGCGAACAGGTCGAGGTTTTCCTCTACCGAGCGCTCACGGAACGGGCTGTTTTTGCCAGGCTCGGTCAAGGTGCCGCGGTATTCCTTGGCTTGCTCGGGGCTGAGGTCGTCGACATACGCGTTGCCGGCCTTGATCAGCTCAACGGCCCAGGCGTGCAATTGGTCGAAATACTGCGAAGCGAAACGCACCTCGCCATCCCACTGGAAACCCAGCCACTGCACGTCGCTTTTAATGGCGTCGATGTATTCCTGGTCTTCCTTGGCCGGGTTGGTGTCGTCGAAGCGCAGGTTGCACACGCCACCGAATTCCTCGGCCAGGCCGAAGTTCACGCAAATGGATTTGGCGTGGCCAATGTGCAAATAGCCATTGGGCTCTGGCGGAAAGCGGGTGACGATTTTAGTGTGCTTGCCGGAATCAAGGTCAGCTTGAACGATCTGGCGCAGGAAGTTGGCCGGAACGACAGGGGCGCCTTTGGCGTCAGCATTGGCAGTGGAAGCTGGGTCGTGAGTGGGCTTGCTCATAGGATCCTTGAACGTACAGGTGTGCAGCCAGGGTAGGCCGACCAAAACAAAGCGCTTATCATAGCCGAAGCTGTCAACCCCCTGACAGGCCTTCGAATTTCTCGACAGAGTGGATTTTCCCATGATCAAGCTGCACACCAACCACGGCGTTATCACCCTGAACCTGTTCGCTGACAAAGCCCCGGAGACCGTTGCCAACTTCGAGGAATACGTTAAGGCCGGTCACTACGACAACACCGTTTTCCACCGCGTGATCAGCAACTTCATGATTCAAGGCGGCGGCTTTGAGCCAGGCATGAAACAGAAAGCCACCCGCGCCACCATCAAAAACGAAGCCAACAACGGTCTTTCCAACAAAGTCGGCACCGTGGCCATGGCCCGTACCATGGAGCCGCATTCGGCTTCGGCACAGTTTTTCATCAACGTTTCCGACAACAACTTCCTCGACCACAGCGCCCCGACCGTACAAGGCTGGGGCTACACCGTGTTTGGTGAAGTGGTAGACGGCATGGACGTGGTCAACAAAATCCGCGCTGTGGCCACCACCATGAAATCCGGCCACCAAGACGTGCCGGTTGATGACGTGATCATCGAACGCGCTGAGATCGTTGCCGAGTAAGCCGTTTGATCACACTTCTGATCTCGGATCTGCACTTAGAAGAACAACGCCCGGATATCACCCGGGCGTTTGTGCATTTTCTCGCTGGCCGTGCGCGCACCGCCGGCGCTCTTTATATCCTGGGTGATTTCTTTGAAGCGTGGATTGGCGACGACGCCATGAGCCCTTTTCAAACCTCCATCGCCCAGGCCCTACGCGAGCTAAGTGACAGCGGCACCGCCATCTACCTGATGCACGGCAACCGCGACTTTATGCTCGGCCAAGGTTTTTGCCGCGCCGCTGGCTGCACGCTGCTGGCTGACCCCACACGGGTTGAGCTCGGCGGCGAGCCTGTATTGCTGATGCATGGCGACAGCCTGTGCACCCGCGACGAAGCCTATATGCGCCTGCGCCGCTACCTGCGCCACCCGCTGACCTTGTTTATTTTGCGCAACCTGCCGCGCCGCACGCGGGAAAAACTGGCGCGCAAACTGCGCAAAGAAAGCAGCACGCAAACACGAATGAAAGCGGCGGATATCGTCGATGTAACGGCCGAAGAAGTGCCGCGCCTGATGCAGGAATATGGCGTACGCACCCTCATCCACGGCCACACCCACCGCCCCGCCGTGCATCGCTTGCAAGTCAACGGCGAACCCGCACGGCGCATCGTGCTCGGCGATTGGGACAAACAAGGCTGGGCGCTGCAAGTCGATGACCAAGGGTTTCAGTTGGCGGCGTTTGAGTTTGTCGCCCCGTAGGGTGTGCTGCGCGCACCAAGCGGTTCATGAGTGATCGCAATGGTGCGAGCAGCACACCCTACTTGAAGTCACGGCTACTCACGTCCAAGCCGCTGAGCAATGGCGTTAGGTCGTGCAAGCGCTTGGCAATCAAATGCTGCACGCCGTCTTTAGCTTCCAGTTTGCCTTCCACTTGCAGCAGGCTGGCGCCCACTAATACTCGCCGCTGCCGCTCCGCCAGTTCGTTCCACACCACCACATTGACCATGCCGAATTCATCTTCGAGGGTGACGAAAATCACCCCGCTGGCGGTCTGTGGGCGTTGGCGGCCTCTGACCAGACCGGCGATACGCACGGGGCTGCCATCTTCGGTGAGCGTTAATTCCAGCGAGCTACGGCAGCGACGCTTACGCAGTTCAGCACGCAGCAGGCTCAGTGGGTGCGGGCCAAGGGTGGTGCCGAGGGTGGCGTAATCCACCCAGACGTTTTCGCCCACGCTTGGCGCCGGCAGTGCCACGGTCTCTTCCATGGGCGCTAAATCGGCAAATAACGGCGCCTGCTCCTGCACACCAGCCACCGCCCAGCGCGCGTTATGCCGATGCCCGGCCAAGCCGCTGAGGGCGCCGGCGTCGGCGAGTAGTTCGCGGGTGCGGTTGTCCAGGCGGGCGCGCTGGATAAGGTCGGTCACGCCCGTAAACGGCCGGGCTGCCGCAATGCGTTCGGCATCCTCCTGGCGAAACCCCTTGATCATGCGCAGCCCTAAGCGAATCGCTGGGTCGCCATGGCACTGCGGGTCATCGGCGGCAAACTCCAGGGTGCAGTCCCAGTCGCTGGCCTGCACATCCACGGCACGGGTTTCGATTTTATGCCGGCGGGCGTCTTGCAGCAGTTGGTCGGGGCTGTAAAAGCCCATGGGCCAGCTGTTGATCAAGGCGCAGGTAAAGGCGGCTGGCTCGTGGCATTTGAGCCAGCAACTGGCATAGGTGAGCAAGGCAAAACTGGCGGCGTGGGATTCGGGAAAGCCGTAGCTGCCAAAGCCTTTTATCTGCTCGAAAATCCGTGCAGCAAATTCGGCCGTATAGCCCCGTTCGAGCATGCCGTCGGTCAAGCGTTGGCGATGATGCTCCAAGCCGCCATGGCGTTTCCAGGCCGCCATAGAGCGGCGCAGTTCGTCCGACTCGCCCCGGCTATAGCCGGCCGCCACCACCGCCAGCTCCATCACCTGCTCCTGAAACAGCGGTACGCCAAGGGTGCGTTCAAACACCGCCCTCAAGGCCTCAGAGGGATAGCTCACTTCTTCTTCGCCGTTTCGCCGGCGCAAGTAGGGATGAACCATATCGCCCTGGATCGGCCCCGGCCGGACAATGGCCACTTGAATCACCAAATCGTAAAACGTCTTCGGCCGCAGGCGCGGCAGCATGGCCATTTGCGCCCGCGATTCGATCTGGAACACGCCAATGGTGTCGGCACGGCTGATCATGGCGTAGGTGGCCGGGTCTTCTGCGGGAATGCTGGCCAAGCTCCATTCCCGGCGCCGGTGGTAGAGAATCAAATCAAAGGTGCGGCGAATGGCGCTAAGCATGCCCAGGGCGAGGATATCCACCTTGAGCAGGCCGACCAGATCAAGGTCGTCTTTGTCCCATTGAATAATGGTGCGCTCGGCCATGGCCGCGTTTTCCACCGGCACCAGGGTGTGCAGCGGCTGTTCGGAAATCACAAAGCCGCCGGGGTGCTGGGACAGGTGACGGGGAAAGCCGATCAGCTCACCGGTCAGGGTTAATACCCGGCGCAGCTCGGGCAAAGTGGGGTCGAAACCAGCTTCGCGGATGTCATCCAGCGGTGGGCCGTCTTTGCTCCAGCGCCCACAGCAATCGGCCAGGGCGTTGATCTGATCCGGCGGCAGGCCAAGGGCACGGCCAACATCACGTACTGCGCCGGCACCGTGGTACGTACTGGCCACCGCGGTAAGCGCCGCCCTGCCCCGGCCATAGCGCGTGAAAATGTACTGCAGCACTTCTTCGCGGCGGTCGTGTTCGAAGTCGACGTCGATATCCGGCGGTTCGTTGCGCTCTTTGGAGAGAAAACGCTCAAACAGCATATTCATCCGCGACGGGTCGATTTCGGTGATGCCCAGGGAAAAACACACCGCCGAGTTGGCCGCTGAGCCACGGCCCTGACAGAGAATGTTCTGGCTGCGGGCGAAGCGCACGATGTCATGCACGGTGAGAAAGTAGCTCTCGTAACCCAGCTCCGAGATCAGCGCTAACTCGCGCTCCACCAGGTCAATAGCCTTGCGCGGAATACCCCCAGGCCAGCGCCAGTGCATGCCGGCATCGGTTAACTGGCGCAGCCAGGACGCCGCCGTGTGCTCGGCCGGCACCAGTTCACGAGGGTATTGGTAGCGCAGCTCGCTCAGGCTGAAGGTGCAACGCGCGGCGATGCTCAGGGTTTCGGCCAATAACTGTGGCGGGTACAACTGCGCCAGAGTGGCCAAGGGGCGCAGGTGCCGCTCGCCATTGGCAAACAAGCGATAGCCCGCCTCGGCCACCGTGCAGTGGTGACGGATAGCGGTCATGGTGTCCTGCAAGGCGCGGCGTCCGCGGGCATGCATATGCACATCGCCACTGGCCACGGCGGCAATGCCCTGGCGCTCGGCCAAGGCCAGCAACTGCTGCAGACGCCGGTCATCGTCCGGGCCGTGGTGCAATTCCACCGCTAACCACAGCGCCTTGGGAAACCGCGTGCGCAGCCAGGCGCCCTGTTCATCAACATCACTCTGCAGATCTGCCAGCCACAGCGCACAGAGGCCATCGAGCGGTGTATCGAAGTCTTCGCGCAGCAGGCGGTAGTGGCCTTTTTCACTGCGGCGGCGACCCTGGGTGATCAATCGACACAGGTGCTGGTAGCCGCTGAGGTTTTCCACCAGCAGCACCAGCGTAGGGCCATCTTCCAAGTGGATTTCGCTGCCGATAATCAGCGGCAGTTCAGCTTTCAGCGCCGCCTGCCGCGCGCGCACGATGCCGGCCAAGGTGCATTCATCGGTAATCGCCAACGCTTGGTAGCCGTGGCGTTTGGCCCGTTCGAACAGCTCAGTGGCGCTGGAGGCGCCGCGCTGAAAACTGAAGTTGCTCAGGCAATGCAGCTCGGCATAGGCGGCACTCATGAGAACCAGCCTTGAAGCATCAGTGGCCCTGGCTCATCCGTGCTACTGACGCTGCGATAGGCCCACACGCGCTGGCCGCTGCGGGTCAGCAGCAGGTAATAGTCGCGGCGCACATCGCCGCCATCCCACCAACCAGATTCGATACGCTCGGGGCCGGCGAGAATCTGCGGCGCGCGCTCACGTAGCACTTGGGGCTCGGGCAATAACCAACCGGGACGGGGCGCGCTGGCGCCAGGCAGCGCCGGCTTGCTGCTGGCATCTGGCTGCCAGGCGCACTCGGGGCGGTGATCGGCGTGGGCCTGAATGCCCTGCACCGCTTCGTCGCCCAGGCGTGCGCGCAGGCGTTCACGTAATTGCAGCCAAGGCACCGACTGCTGCGGGCGCTCATCAAATAGCTCGCGGTGCTCGGGCACAAAGGCCGGCAGGTCTTTGGCCAGCAAGCGCACCGCGCGCACCGGCGAACTCACTTGCACCCGCTCCAGACGACCACGGGCCAGTTCAAACAGCAGGGTCGCCTCGCGCTCAGCGCTAAGCAGGCCGACATCCACTTGGGTATGAGTGCCGCCGTCGACATGCTCTAAGTACAGGACAAAGCCCAGCACCCCGCTGTCGCGACCGGCGAGAAACGCGGCCAAATCGCTGGTCAACCGGCGCAGCGGAAACAGCAGCGCCTGGTGCGACTCCACGTCGAAATTCAACTCGATGCGTAGCTCGAAATGTTCAGGCGGCTGGTAGCAATCCAACGCCACTGCACGCTGGCCCAGCAAGCTATCCAGATGCAGCAGCAGGCCGGCGTCAAAGCGTTTGGCCAAGGTATGCCGGGGCAGCGTCAACACCTGCTGCAATGTGCGCAAGCCCATACGCGTCAGGGCACTGGCGGTTTTGCTGTCCAGGCCCAGGCGGCTCAACGGCATCGCGCTCAGCACCTGCTGCAGCGCCGCGTTATCGGCCACCGCCAGGCCGTCGTAGGCATTGGCCAACATGCGCGCCGCTAACGGATTAGGCGCGGCCACCAGGCGATGACGAAAACCCAGGGCAGTCAATTCCGCGCGCAAGCGTGCCTCAAAGCGTGGCCAAGGGCCAAATAAGGCCAGGCTGGACTCGATCTCCAACAGCAGCGCGCGCGGGTAACGCAGGCTGACTTGGGAACTAAAGGAATAGGCCCAGGCCGCGAGAAACTGCTGCAAACGGGCGATGGCGCCGTGGTCGTATTCCACCTGGGTGAAATCGCGGCTCAGAGCCAGGGCGGTAGTCAGGCTTTGCCCAGGTTTTAAACCCAGCTCGCGAGCAGCGTCATTAACCGCCTGCAACACCCGCCGCTGCGGCGTGCCGCTCACCAGCGCCAGCGGCGCTTGGGGGTTGTCGCGGGCACGCAGAACCGCATCCAAGGCCAACTGCGGCAACACAATGCACACCCACCGCATCGCCGCCTCACAACGCCAACGGCATGGGCGCAGCGGGCGCCAAACCGCCACGGCATTTGAGCACGCGCACCTGGGCGGGCTGGGCGTCGATCGCAATACGCAGCGCAGCGGGCGATGGGTTTACCGCTTCGGCAATTGGGCGATAGGCAAAGGCCAGGGTTTGTCCGGTTTCGGCCGCCACCTGCAAACGCCGTAGCGCGCGGTCATCTGCCTGCTGCGGCCAACTCAACACCGCGCCGCAACTGCCGGAACGCAAGCATTGTTCCGTTGCCCATAGCGCCTCGCGCCCCGTGGCCTGGATGATGCTCAGCAGACGTAAATCGACACCCGCTGCCAGCCAGGCGCGCGGGTAGACGAGCCCCGGCGGCGCCACCAACACCACCCGTTCGCCCGCATGAGTAAGGCGCGCCAGCGTGGGCCAGAGCAATTGCAACTCGCCTACCCCCGGAGCGGACAGCAGAATTTCACTCAACGCCCCTTCTGGCCAACCGCCGGTTGGCAGCAAGGCATCCAACGTCGCATGGCCAGTGGCGATATGCCCCACCTGCTGCGGCATAGCCCCGCCCTTCCAGACGCGGCGACGCTCCAGCAAGGTAGCCAAAGAGACGACATTGCCTATCGGACTACTGTCAGCAAGGGTTTGAGGAGTGAGATGCATACTGCGGCTCTGTAGGAAAAATACTGTATAAGCATACAGTAAACCTAATCAGGCGAGGGATGGTCAATGCTTTGTAGCGGCGACCGACAAGAGGTTTAAGCACGTTTTCTTGTAGCAGCGAGATCGCTCAAAACAGAGCGCGCAAAGGTGTTTGATCGACTTTCTCTGTGCGCACAAAAAAGCCGACCCCTGAGGTCGGCTTCTTAGTCACGCGGTGTATCAGTGCGCTACGCGGCTGGTGCCGTTAACCGACATGATGCGAACCCGCTCACCCACACGGAAAATCTCGTTTTCCTGCACTTCCTGCACATAAGCACGCATGCTGCCGTCGTCTTCACGCACGGTGATTTCCACGCCTTGCGCACGGGTCAGACCTTCTTCGGTCAACGAACCCAACAGGCCACCGGCCACGGCGCCGATTACCGCTGCAACAATGCTGCCGCGCCCACCACCCACGGTGCTACCCGCTACACCGCCAACCACTGCGCCAGCGCCAGCGCCGATTGGGGTTTTGGTGCCTTCGATTTTCACCGGACGCAACGATTCAATGGTGCCCATACGGACGGTTTGCACAGTGCGCGCTTCGTCGCGCGAGTAAGAGTCGCCGGTCAGGCTGGACTGGCAACCGGTCAACGCCAGTGCCGCCATAGTGAACGACGCGACCAACAAAACAGACTTACGCATAACGGTACCTCCGGGGGATGTCTGGCTATTAGACAGCGCCGCTTGGGGGCTGTCACTGCGCCACGCAAGAATAAAATTGGCAGTTGCGGGGCACCTGACGTTCTTCGACCGCTTTATGGAGCGAGACGCTCGCGCGACCAGTTGCCATTCTCTAGACGATAGTTCAAACGGTCATGCAAACGGCTCGAACGGCCCTGCCAGAACTCAATGCGCTCGGGTAACAGGCGGTAGCCGCCCCAATGCGGTGGACATGTAGGCGCCGAATCGAGGAAGCGTCTTTCGGTATCCGCCAACAGCGCCTCCAACTCACTACGGTCAGCGATCACATGACTCTGCGGCGATGCCCACGCGCCCAGGCGACTGCCTAACGGGCGAACTTGGAAATAGGCGTCGGACTCTTCGCCACTGACTTTCTCGACACGCCCTTCGATACGCACTTGGCGCTCTAGGGTGGGCCAGAAAAAGGTCATGGCCGCAAACGGACGCGCTGCCAGCTGCTCGCCCTTGGCACTGTCGTAGTTAGTGAAAAAGGTGAAGCCTTGCTCGTCCAACGACTTGAGCAGCAGCACGCGGCAGTGCGGACGGCCGTCGGCATCCACCGTGGCCAGGGTCATGGCATTGGCTTCGACCGGCGCCTGCTCGGTGCTACGGGCATCGTCGAACCATTGTTTGAACAACGCCAAGGGCTCTGCCGGGGCTTGCGCCTCGGTGAGCCCGTCGCGGGTGTAATCACGGCGCATATCGGCCAGATTGGCAGTCATCACGCAGCTCCTGAAAAATTAACGGGTGCGGACACGCTTAGTTTTTCGCCTCAGCCGGTTTGTCCGCGCTGGCAGCCTGCACCGGTTTGGTCTGCGCGACCTTGACCGGCGCCGGTTTGGCCGCAGGTTTCTTCGCCGCAACGGCCGGTTTGGCCGCGGTTTTTTTCGCAGCCGGTTTGGCCGCTGTTTTAGCGCCTGGCTTGGCGGCTGTTTTCGCGCCGGGCTTGCTGGCCTTCACCGCTGGAATTGGGTCGTTACGCACCAAGGCTTGGGCGGCCGGTACTGGCGCTGGCTGGGCGTATTTGGCTAGCAGCGCAACCATGGTGTCCTGTGGGGTCAGCATGATTTCCACACGGCGGTTCAGTGCACGGCCTTCCGGGCTGTCGTTGGCCGCACGCGGCAGTACCGAACCGAAACCACGCACCATCAGGCGATCATTTTTCAGGCCACTCAAACGGAAAATCGCGGTGACGGCGCGGGCGCGTTCTAGGCTCAGTTCGCGGTTGCGGGTTTCTTCGCCCGATGGGTCGGCATGGCCAAGAATCACCACGGCCACTTGCTTATCGCTTTCCACCAGCTTGGCGACGCGGGTGATCGGCCCCAAGGTGACCGGCATCAGCATGCTGGGGCGATCCGGGTTAAACGTGGAGTCCACCGGAGCCGAGACCACCAGCAGGTTGTCGCGACGCTCCAACTGGAACTTGCTGCCGTCCAGCGCGGTGCGCAGTTTCGGTTCGTATTGGTCCATCCAGGCCTGGGCAATTTTCGGGTCCGGCGCAGGCGCGGCGGCCGGGGCAGCAGCTTTGTCGTCGCCAAACGGCCACCACCAATGACGGCCGGACTCTTCTGCCTTGGCAGCGCTGGCGACGGCGACTTTGTCGGCGAGGGTTTCAGGTTTTTCAGGGGAAGAGGCACAACCGGCGAGAACAGCACACACAGCAAGAGCAGCAGCAGACTTGATAGGAAACATTGGAACCTCAAAACACAAAAAATAAGTACTCATGAGCCAGTGCGCTCACGCCCTCTACATTGGAAGGCGCTGAAGCGAGGGCTAGCTCGCGTAGCTGGCTGCTCTAGGGGCAGCCATGGCAACGGTGACGCAGAAGATAGATCAGCTGGTGAACCGCCAGGCTCACCCCCCAATACAGCTACTGAAAACTACAGGCATTGACCAAGCGTGCGCGCCAACTTCTGCGCCCGCGGGTCCATCAATACGTACGGGCCCAAGGTGTTGGTAACAAAGCCAAAAGCAACCTTACACGCAGGATCGGCGAAACCGATAGAACCGCCAGCACCGGGATGACCAAAGGCACCTGGCCCCAGGCCATAGGTGGCGTTGGGCACGTTTGGCTGGTCGAGCATGCAGCCCAGGCCAAAACGGGTTTGCGTGAGCAGGGTTTTGTCCTCGCCGACGCTGTGTTCGCGGGTCATTTCGGCCAGCAGTTCGCTTTCCAGCAAGCTGCCATCCAGCAGACCGCTGTAGAACTGCGCCAAGCTGCGTGCAGTACCGTGGCCATTGGCCGCAGGCTGCTGCATACGACGCCATTCGGGCTTGTTAGTACTGGTCATGATTGACGGCGGGTTGGCAAAGGCACGGGTGGTCATGGACGCCGGCTCGCTCATCATGGTTTTCAGCAAGCGCTGGGCCGAAGCATCGCCGAAGTTGCCTTTAGCGCGGGAAATCTCGGCAACGCGGTAGAACTCTTCATCAGCCAAACCCACGTGAAAATCCAGGCCCAGCGGCTTGGCGATACGGGCGACGATCGACTCGCCAGGCCCTTTGCCTTCGACCCGACGCAACAACTCGCCAACCAGCCAGCCATAGGTGATGGCCGCATAACCGTGGCCTTCGCCGGGTGTCCACCAGGGGGTTTCCGCTGCCAGGGCTGCGGTCATGGTGTCCCACTGATACAGCGCTTCGGGCGGCAACATCTCGCGCACGGCGGGTAGGCCGGCACGGTGGCTGAGCAACTGGCGCAGGGTGATTTTGTCTTTACCGGCGGCGGCGAACTCGGGCCATACCGAAGCAACTGGCGCGTCGAGGCTTAGCTTGCCCTCGCCCACCAGCTGCAAAGCGGCAACGGCGGTAAACGTTTTGGTCACGGAAAACAGGTTGGCAAGGGTGTCGGTGTGCCAGGCCTGCTCACCGGCTTTATCAGCCGTGCCGGCCCAGATATCGATCACGGTTTCGCCGTCGACCTGGATGCACAGCGCGCCGCCGCGTTCCTGGGGGTCGTCAAACAGCGCCGCGAAAGCGTCTTTGACCGCTTCAAAGTTAAGATCGAAATAGCCTTGAACTTGCACGTTCAACTCCTTGAGCAGCACCTGAGATGGGCAGCGTAAACACGCCCATCTCCCACAGGAACCAGCCGAAATACCGGCTGAGGATTAGCCCTTGCCGCCAGTGCCACCGGCACCAGCGCCACCACCAGGGCCGCCATGGCCTTCACCGCCTTTGCCCTCGCCGCCCTTACCTTTGCCCTCGCCACCTTTGCCCTTGCCTTCGCCTTTGCCTTCGCCTTTGCCGCTGCCGTTACCGGCATCTTTAGCCGCTGACGCAGCCGCTGGCGCAGCCACTTGCGGCACAACAACCGGTGCGAGCACGGCCTTGGCTACAGCCAGGTTGGCGTTGCGCACGGCTTTGACAAAGCCGTCGAATGGCCGGTCGGTGATGGCGACCAAACCGAAGTGGCCGTTTTCGCCATCCAGCAGGCGGCCGGTTACCGGTTGGTCGAGGTATTGGAACAAGTGGGTGCCGACAATCATTGGCTCCTTCACCGCTTCTTCAACAAAGTGCGCATACGCCGGGCCGCGCTGCTCCTCGTTGTACACCTCGCTGACACCACCCCAGAACGGGCCACGGTCGCGGGAGCCGAAGTGGAATTCGGTAACCAGTACCGGCTTGTCCAAGGTCTTCAGCGCGGCGAAGTCGTAACCGTGCTGCGGCTCCTTGGTATAGAAGTTAAAGCTCAGCACGTCGCAATACTGCGCGCACGAGGCCACGGCTTCCGGGTTGCTGGCAGCAAAACGGCCACCCAACAGCAGGTGGTTCGGCGCGTGCCAGTTAAGCGCGTCGTCGATGGTTTTGAAGTAGGTGTCGGCGAACAGGCGCTGGAATTGCTGCATATCCGCTTCGATAGCCGGGTGCTCAGGGTTCGGACGTGGCGCCTGGAAACCTGGGTCTTCCATCAATTCCCAGGCCGGCAGCTCGATACCCCAGGCTTTAGACAGGCCGTCCTGGTTGCGGTACTTGTCGCGCAGCATTTTCAGGAAGGCGCGCTTGGCCGGAACGTCGGTGGTCAGGTTCAGGGTGCCGTATGCCAGGGCATAGCGGGCATTCGGGTCATTGGCCGGGCCAGCCCAAGCCAGTTCGTTATCGGCAAAGAAACCGAGCAACCACGGGTCGTCGCGATGATCGCGGGTGGCAATGGCCACGGCGCGTTCGGCAGCCATGGCAAAGCGCGGGTCGAATGGGTCAGGCATGCCGCCCCACCAATCAACGCCGGTGCTAATGGTTTTGTAGTCGCCGCTAATGGACAGCGGCAAGGTGTATGGCATGCGCTTGGCAGCGGCCAGCGATGGATCGCTCCAGTTGCCGACGGTGTTAAAGCCCCAGGCTTGCAAGCGGTCGAGGGTGTTCTGGGTCCAGCGCACCGGGTCAAAGGCTTTGGTTACGCACTTCTCTTCGGCTACCGCTGACTTGGTTTCCACAGGCGGCGTAACGACCGGCGGCGCCACTGGCGCCACGGCAGCAGTTTCGGCGGTGTTGGTGGTGTTTTCCGCATTGGCCTCGACGTCGGCCGGCATTTCGCTTTCTTCGTCGTTGACTACCTGCGCGGTGCTCTTGTCGATGAGGTTGGCGCACGGCTGCTCGGGGAAAGTGCGTTGCAGGTTGGCGCGGTAGAAGTCGAACCAGCGGCCTTGGTCGAAGTTACGGCCCTTGGCAGCGCCGGTGTCGGCGCGGCTGCTGCTGCCACCGTAGTAAACGGCCAGCGGCTCGCCGTCTTTAGGCAAGCCGGTAAACATGGTTTCACGGCCTTCAACGTAGGTGGCGCTATTGCCGGCGCTGACGGTATTCACCCCCAGCGAGTAGAACGGGTGCCCTTCCGGGGTGACAAGGAACCAACGGCCATCGCGTTTTTCCGTGCGGAAAAAGCCCGACGCGTCGAACTGCAGACCGCCGAGCAGGCCGCCGTATTGGTCGGTCTTTTCATTTTTTTCCAGCCAGCTCTTAAGTTGGCTGGCTTCTTTGCCGGCGGCGCCTTTCAGTTGCTCGTCGCTGTTGACCTTTTCCGGCCACTGGCCGCGGGTGTATTGGCCATAGGCGTCGACAATGCCGGTGTACAGCTGCTGCTGGGTTTCGTCACCTTCACGCACACCGAAACGGCCGAGCAGAATGCTCTGCGCGACATCCGGGCTGCTCATGTAAATGCCGACGGCGGTGACCTTGCTCAGGTCCAAGTCGCCTTCAACGGTGTCAGCCAGAATCACCCGTTGGCCATCCACCGTCCACGGCATCGCCGGGCCAGCACGCATGCCTTGGGCACGTGGCGAGGTAGCGTGCAGGGGAATCAGCAGGTTTTGCGCGGGTCCGGCTGGTAGCGCGATGCGGCTGGTCAGTACCTTGCCGTCGCTGCTTTCCATGCGGATATCAAGGGTCAGCGCCCAGTCCATGGCGTTCTGGATGCGCAGGGTCATGACATTGGCTTTGGACCAATCCCACACGCCGTTTTGCGGGGTCAGACGCAGGTTGGGGTTGTCGGACGGGTTGAATGTCACCCGCCGCATAGGCTCGCTTTCGGCCGCCAACTCGGCGGTCAGCGAAGGCAGGCTGGCGTTCTGGGTCTGCACCTGCACCACATCGGCGGGGCTGACAAAGTTGAACAGCGTCTGTTGCTCGGCGGCTAGCGCCAGCGGGGGCGCAGATACCATCAAGGCGAAAATACCGGGCAGTGAACGGCGAATCATGTGACAGGCTCTCCTAAACAACCAGCCAATAGACAGCAGACTTCTTAATTGATGCTGTCTTACGTAATTTCTCGGCGAAACGGCGGCAAGGCATTGAGAATGGCCTTGCCGTAGCGTTGGGTGACAACGCGTCTATCCAAAAGCGTAATAGTGCCGCGATCGGCCTCGGTGCGCAGCAGGCGACCGCAGGCCTGCACCAGACGCAGTGAAGCATCTGGCACAGCGATTTCCATAAACGGGTTGCCGCCGCGCGCCTCAATCCACTCGGCCAGCGCCGCCTCTACCGGGTCATCCGGTACGGCAAAGGGAATCTTGGCGATCACCACGTGTTCGCAGTAAGCGCCGGGCAAATCCACCCCTTCAGCAAAACTGGCCAGACCAAACAACACGCTGGCTTCGCCGTCATCGACGCGCGCTTTGTGCTTGTTTAGGGTTTCTTGTTTGGACAAGTTGCCCTGAATAAACACGCGCTTGCGCCAGTCGCGGTCGACGCCGTCGAAGACTTCCTGCATTTGTTTACGCGAGGAGAACAGCACCAAGGTGCCGCGCGACCCTTCCACCAAACCCGGCAGTTCACGGACGATGGCAGCAGTGTGAGCAGCGGCATCACGCGGGTCGGCCTTGAGGTCCGGCACCCGCAGCACACCGGCGTCGGCATGGTGAAACGGGCTTGGCACAATGGCGGTAACCGCCACTTTCGGCAGCCCGGCGCGCATACGGAAACGGTCAAAGGTGCCAAGGGCCGTTAGGGTAGCCGACGTCACCAGGCAGCCGTAGGCGACATTCCACAAGCTGCGGCGCAGGGTTTCGGCGGCGAGAATCGGGCTGGCGTTGACTTCAATGTCGAACATAGCGCCGCCTTCGGCCAGGGTCAGCCAACGCGCCATGGGCGGGCTTTCCTCCGGGTCTTCGGCGGTAAAGGCCAACCACAGCTCCCAGTTGCCCTGAGCCCGGGCCAGCAGGCTGCCGAATAGCGGATACCACTCTTCGGCCTGGTGGCTGGCGATGCCGATGGCAGCTTCGCCATCCATGGATTTTTTCAGCAGTTCGGTCAGGCCGGTAAATAGATCGGTCAGACGCGAGAAGCCTTTCTTTAACTCCAGGCCCATCTCGGTCAAGTGCTCAGGCACTACGCCGCCGACAAAGCGGTGACGCGGGCGCTCGCGGCCTTCCATGTCTTCGCCGGCTTTAAAGTCCGCCAGTTGCTCGCAGGCGTTAAACATAAATTGCTGATTGGTGCGAATTTCCCGCGCCAGAATCGGCACCTGCTCAATCAACCGCCCGAGATCGCCGGGCAGCGGATTTTGCGCCAAGAGCTTGGTCAGGTTTTTCGCCGTCAACTCCAGCCAATCGGCGGTGGAACGCAGCCGCGTGTAATGGGCGAAATGGCCGATGGCCTTGTCTGGCAGGTGATGGCCTTCGTCGAATACGTAGAGGGTATCGCGCGGGTCGGGCAGCACCGCGCCGCCGCCCAGGGCCAGGTCGGCAAGCACCATGTCGTGGTTGGTAACGATAACGTCGACTTTGCCCATGCCTTCGCGGGCCTTATAAAAGGCGCACTGCTGAAAGTTCGGGCAATGACGGTTGGTGCATTGGCTGTGGTCGGTGGTCAGGCGCGCCCAATCGGCATCTTCCAGGGCCTCGGACCAGCTGTCGCGGTCACCGTCCCATTTGTTGCCGGCCAGCTTTTCGACCATTTGCGTGTAGAGCTTTTGATTGCCTTGGTCGACTTCAATTTTGAAGCCTTCCTCTTCAAACAAGGCGGCGGTGGCGTTTTGCGACTCGCCTTCTTGCATGAGGATGTCCAGTTTGGACAAGCACAGGTAGCGGCCACGGCCCTTGGCCAGAGCGAAGGTAAAGCTCAGGCCACTGTTGCGCATGACCTCGGGCAGATCCTTAAATACGATCTGCTCTTGCAAGGCCACGGTGGCGGTGGCGATGACCAGGCGTTTACCGGCGGCTTTGGCCAAGGGAATGGTGGCCAGGCTATAGGCCACGGTTTTGCCGGTACCGGTGCCCGCCTCAACCGCCACCACGGCGGGGTCGCTGCTGCGCCGGCCTTCGTCGTCGACCTTGATGGTGCCCAACACCTTGGCGATCTCGGCAATCATCAAACGCTGGCCATAGCGCGGCTTCAGCCCTTTGGCTTCGAGAAAGCGGGAATAGGCGCCCTGGATTTGGGACTTGATTTCGGTACTGAGCACAGAGGGTCTACGAGGTAAGCGGGCTGGATAAATGTTCAGCGGTCAAACTGGGCGGCTATGATAGCGCGCGTTTCGCCAACCGCCGACCGGAGATTGTGAATGACTGTTTATGCCCTGCTCTACGCCCTGCATGTTTTAGCTGCCGTTGTTTGGGTGGGCGGCATGTTTTTCGCCTGGATGGTGCTCCGTCCCGCCGCCGTTAGCGTGCTGGAAGCCCCGGCCCGTCTGCGTTTGTGGGGCGATGTGTTTCCGCGTTTCTTTCTCTGGGTATGGCTGATTGTGCTGGTGCTGCCGGTCAGCGGCGTGGGCATGCTACAGCTGCATTTTGGCGGTTTTGAGACAGCGCCCAAGTATGTGCAAGTAATGATGGGCCTGTACCTGGCCATGTTGGCGCTGTTTATTCGGATTCAAGCGTTGCAGTTGCCCGAATTGAAGCGCGCGATTGCCGCTGAAGATTGGCCTGCGGGTGGCGCAGTGCTGGGCAAGATTCGCCGGTTGGTAGGGTTTAATTTGTTGCTCGGGGTGGCGGTAGTCACCATTGCCGCGACCCGCGCGAGCTTCTAAATCCCTTGGTGCGCACAGCACACCCTACGTAGGGTGTGCTGTGCGCACCAGGTCACAACGACGGCGTTATTGAATCCGCACCAGGTTGAAGCTACCGGCATTGCCATTGCTGCCCGGCTGCCCGGGTTGCCCTGGACGCCCCGGCTTGGCGCCATCAGCGCGGTAAACCAGGCAACCTTTCGATGCCCCGCCCTGCCCGGCTTTGCCCGCTTCACCTGCGGCGCCACCCAGGCCGCCATCGACCTTTACGGTTAGCACGTTATCGGCAAAATTGGCAGGCACTTCTATACGCACCTGGCCACCCGGAGCGCCGGTCTGACCGTCGCCGCCATTCTGCCCATCGTAGCCATTGCTAGCCTGGCCCCAGGTGCAGCCGGCCGCTTGCCCATCAGCGCCAGCCAGGCCTTGGTAGCCGGGCCGGCCAATGCCGCCGCGCACGTCTACGGTCAAAGCGCCAACCTGCGCCTGCTCAAAACGCAGGGTCAGATTGCGCCCAGGGGTCGCCGGTTTTTCAAAACTGCCGCTGGCACCCCGGCCGTTGATATGCACACCAACACCCAGCTCGGCATGCCGCGCTTCCAGGCGAAACGGTTCAGGGCTAGGGGCCACGGCGATATGGGCGTCTTTGCCCATATGCAGTTCGCCCACTTGAATTTCTGTGACAGTCGGCGGAATAAACAAGGTGGCCGACTCGCCGATGTCCAGGCGGTCGAGCAGCAAAATGCTAGTGGCGGTGGGCAGGCGCAGCATCGAGTTAGGCGCGACGCTCACCTCCACTTGGGCCTGAGCAAAGGCGCTAGCCAACAAAAGCGGCAGGGCAAAACCGGCAAGAAGGCGCTTATGCATGCTCGCTCTCCCCGGTTGGTGTTTGCGGACTAGGTTCAGATGCTGGCTCAACAGCGGGCACGGCTTCAGGCAAGCCGTATAGATGAAAGATGCCAAACAGCAATACCTGCACCCGCTGCAGGTTGAGGTTGGCCAGGCCACGCAGGCGGCTGCCAAACATCGCCAATTCGACGATATGCGCCAGCAGCACCAAACCGCCGAGCACATTGAGCAGCAGATCCACCGGCTTATTCAACGGCGCCACCAGATTGAATAGCACCAGCAGCCAGAACACCGCCACGGCGGTTTTCCCCACCTGCAAAAACACCTTCATCCCGCCATCCCCTTATTATTTTTTGACCGAGCAGCACCTTAACCGCATGGGGTGAACGAGACCAGCGTGCCAGACAAAAAAACGGAGGCCGTGCTGACCTCCGTTTAGTTGCCCTAGCAATTTGCCCTTAACGACTCACTTTCAACTCCACTCTGCGGTTTTGCGCGCGGCCAGCGTCGGTGGCGTTGTCGGCCACGGCTTGGCTCTCGCCGTAGCCTTTGATCGACAGTTTTTCTGCCGCAATGCCTTGGCTGGTGAGGAAGTCTGCGACGCTGCGGGCGCGACGCTCGGAGAGTTTCTGGTTGTAAGCGTCCGAGCCTTTGCTATCGGTATGCCCCGCCACCTCGACGCTAACCAGGTTGGCGCTGGTGAGGCGCTTGCTGATTTCCACCAGGGAAGTTTTGGCACTCGCACTGAGCTCGGCCGAGTCAAAGGCAAACAGCACATCGCCGGCGTCGTTAAGCACGATGGTTTCGTTTTGCGCGACGGGCGCCTGTTCAGGCTCGGGCGGCGGTGTCGGAGCAACCGCCGGATATTGTGGCAACGGACAACCGCTGTTGTTCACGGTGGAGTTGGCCGGGGTGTCAGCACAGACATCGCGACGGTCGTGGACGCCGTCGGAGTCCTCGTCACCATCTTGTGCGTAGCAGATCAAACCGAAAACGGTACAGAAGGGCCAGTTCCTCTGATTGAGCGCGGCATCGCCATTACTGGATGTCGAAGCGCAACCTGACAGAACACTGCTGACCAAGAGAAGCGGTACCGTTACCCGTAAGGATAAGGTTGGCATTTTTTAGTCTCCTGAGTCACCGGCGAGTGCCGGTAACCCAGAAGTAAAGACCCGCAAGCCGCGCCACACAAGGCGTGTGACGCAGTATTAACGGGGGTTAGCGGTCAATCTTGATTTCCACCCGACGGTTCAGTGCACGGCCATCAGCGGTTTTGTTGTCCGCCACTGGCATGCTTTCGCCGGCACCGACCACGTCTACGACGTTATTCGGCGATACACCATTGGCCACCAGATAGTCCGCCACAGACTGCGCACGGCGTTGCGAGAGTTTCTGGTTGTAGGCGTCGGAACCGACACTGTCGGTATGCCCGCTGACCGTCAGCTTGGCAGTCGGCGCTTCGTTTTTCAGGCGGGTAACAACAGTATCAAGCTTGGTTTTATCGGTAGCGGTGAGCTTGGCCGAGTCAAACTCGAACAGCACATCGCGCACTACGATCACTTCGTCTTCTACCACTACAACTTGCTCGACGACTTCCTCAACCACAGCAGGAGGTGGGCAGCCGTTGGCATCCACTTGGGTATTGGGTGGAGTGCCTGGGCACTTGTCGCGGCTATCCGGCACACCATCACCGTCTTCGTCGCCGTCGCCATGGCTCCAGCAGTAACCGGCGGCCAACGCAGCGCCACCTAAAGCGCCCCAGCCAGCCCAGGATGAACTTTCAATAGCGCCCAACGCAGCGCCACCCACACCACCAACCGCTGCACAGGTTGGCCAATCGGTTTTTTGTAAACCGGCGCAACCGGTCAATAAGGTACTCAAAAGGATCAGCGGTACTGCAGTCCGTTTAATACTCATATGCACAGTCTCCTCGGGGGATCGGTATAAACCGACACCTTGGGATTAAAGACGGCGGTTTTAGAATCCGCCAGCACTAGGCCAGATCGCAGCATCAGGCTAGGCTTGTCGCTCATGTTCGAGGATTTTCGATGACTGACAGCTTTTCTGCGCGCACCCCGCAACAAGCGGTGGCAGCGCTTTTGGACCGATACGCGCCGGCGCGTTTGCTGGTAGTGGGCGCTACGGATTTTCCGGCGGTACTGGCCTTTCAACAGGCGCACCCAGAGAGCATGTGCGCCTTCGCCCCGGCCGGCCCACTGCCCGCTGAACTGGCCGCCCAGCGCTTCGACCTAGCGCTGATCGCCGACTGCCTGGAACACCTGCCCAAACGTACCGGCCTGGAACTGCTCGGTGGCATCCGCAATCTGAATGCCAGTCGCCTGGCCGTATTGGTTGACCTGCCCGCCTGCGGCCTGCACGACACCGACCTGTATGCCCTGGCACTGCAAGCCAGCGAACGTTTCCAGCGCGACGAGCAGGTGCTGACCTTATTTACCTACGATCTGCGCGAATATAAACAAGTGCCGGACTGGCTAAACGCCAAGTTTTGGGCAAACCCGGAAAACTTCGGCAAATACTGGTGGTAGACGGTATGACCGCAACACTGAACCCCGACCCAGCCTGCCCCTGCGGCAGCGGCAACGTCCTCAGCGCCTGCTGCGGCCATTACCACGACGGCACCCCGGCGCCGAGCGCCGAAACCTTGATGCGCTCGCGCTACAGCGCCTATGTGTTGGGGCGCATTGACTACCTTGAGGCCACCACCCTGCCCGCGCAGCAAGCCGAGCTCGACCTGGCCGCCATTCAAGCTTGGAGCGCGCAAAGCACTTGGCTGGGGCTGGAGGTAGAAAGCGCTGAAGTACACGGCGGAAAGCCGGAACATGCCTTTGTCACCTTTACTGCGCGCTGGCATGACGACGGTGGAGAACATGCGCATCGGGAAAGGTCAGGTTTTGTGCAGAGCGGCGGGCGTTGGTACTTCATTGACAGCACGGTGCCGCTGAAGGCGACGCGTAATGACCCGTGCCCATGCGGATCAAGTTTGAAGTTTAAGAAGTGTTGCGCGGGGTTTGTCTAACAAGGCTTACGCGGGGAGCTGAACAGTTTGTGGGAGTGCTGTGCGCACCACAGCGATTGGGCAATTCGCCGCAGTGCGCACAGCACATCCGACGGTTATTCCTGCAACTTCAAATGCGAGGTATCCGGCGGCGGCCCAGCTGGCGCGCTTCTGGCCTGGCCCATATCGCTGCCGGCCGGCGCCAGGCTGAATTGGCTTAAATCGACCTTGGGCGGCACCGCTTCAGGCTTCTCATCCTGCAAATCCACACCCACCGGGGCGATGCCAAAATCTGGCGCTTCAACGTCGCTGAAGGCCGCCATATATTCATCGCGCGGCGCGACTTTCAGCGGTTTCGGCGTACCAATGGCAGCGGCAACCGGCGCAGCGACGGGCGCTGGCGGTTCGTAGGGTGGCGGTGGCGCCATCTCTACTTCTTCGATCTCAACGTCCATATTGCAGACTTCGACCAACGCACCGGCACGCTCCAACGTGGCGCGGTATTTTTCCGCGCCGGCCTCGTCGAGGTTGTTTTTGATCACCAGGCGCCGCCCGGAAAACAACAAGGCTATGCGTTGCGCGTCGGCTTGAAAAAGTTTGGCCATATTGGCTTTCACCTGGTCCAACTGCGCACCTGGCACTAGTTGTCCGGAGAATGCGATCTCGTAGCGGCTCATCGTCTCACTCCTGAGGGCAGGCCAGAGGTGTCATACAAAATGAAGTATGGCGTAGATTTTTTTATATAAACAACAAGTTGCCCGTAAGGTGCGGGTTGCGACACACTCGGGCGACAAGGGAGCAAGCCATGCGGCAGCACGCCATCCGCACCACCCACATCGCGATCATCGTTCTACTCAGCTTGGCCTCGGGCTTGAGTGGATGCTCGTGGTTTGCCGGTGAGCTGCAAGACCCGACCGTGCAATTACAGAAAGTCGATGTCATCAAAGCCAAGTTAGTGGAGCAGGAATTTATGCTGCACCTGCGCCTGGACAACCCTAATGATCACGACCTGCCCATTCGTGGCCTGACCTTTAGCCTGTACCTGAACGACATCAAGCTGGCCGATGGCGAGTCGGATGTGTGGCTGACGGTGCCCGCCAACGGCCATAAACGCTTTAAAGTGCCGCTGCGCACCAACCTCTGGCGCAACCTCAAACCCATCGCCAAGATGCTGGAAAAACACGACAAGCCGATTCACTACCGCTTCTATGGCGTAGCCGAAACCGGCGTGTTGTTTGGCCAGAGCGTGCACCTGGAACGAAATGGCGAGATAATTCCCGGCGATTTTATTCCGGAGTAAGCCTGCAATGAGCCAAGAACCCCACGTCCACGGTCCTGACTGCAACCACGACCATGATCACGACCACCACCATGATCACGGCCACGTGCACGGCCCGGACTGCAACCATGGGCATCAAGAGCCGGTGCGTAATGCGTTGAAAGATGTCGGTCGTAACGATCCCTGCCCGTGCGGCAGTGGCAAGAAGTTCAAGAAGTGCCACGCGGCGTGATGGTTTAGCCCCGTGTTCGAAGGCCCGCCGAGTGCGGGCCTTTTGCTGCGTGCGATGCGCGGTTTGGCGATTGTTTGGTGCGCACAGCACACCCTACGAGGCGCTCACCTGTAGGGTGTGCTGTGCGCACCAAAACGCGCAACTGAACCACCCTGCTTCCCGTCAGTCAGTTACCTACATGCCTTAACGGAGCCACCTGATGATTGATCTGTATTACTGGACTACCCCGAACGGCCACAAAATTTCCCTGTTCCTTGAAGAAGCCGGCCTGCCGTATCGCGTGCACCCGATCAATATCGGCAAGAACGAGCAGTTCCAGCCGGACTTTCTGAAGATCTCCCCCAACAACCGCATTCCCGCCATCGTTGATCAAGACCCAGCGGACGGCGGCGAGCCGCTGTCGATTTTCGAGTCGGGCGCGATTTTGTTGTACCTCGCCGAGAAGACCGGCAGATTTATCCCCAGCGACCTGCGCGGTCGCCAGGAATGCCTGCAATGGGTGTTCTGGCAAATGGGCGGCTTAGGGCCGATGGCTGGGCAGAATCATCACTTCAATATGTTTGCCCCGGAAAAAATCCCCTATGCCATTAAGCGCTACGTGGATGAAACCGCTCGCCTGTACGGCGTACTTAATAAGCAGTTGGAAGGCCGCACGTTTATCTGCGGTGACGACTACACCATTGCCGACATGATCAGCTACCCGTGGATCGTGCCCCACGAGCGCCAGCAACAAAACCTGAATGACTTCCCCAATCTGCAGCGCTGGTTTAACGCCATCAAAGCGCGGCCGGCCACCGAAAAGGCCTATGCCCTGGCTGAACGCATCAACCCGCAGCCGAAAAAATAACCCCCGCTTCAGGCCCGCCTCCGCTTGCACGGCGGCGGGCGCCTCACTAACGTAGCGCCTGCCGTTTTTATTCGTTTTTTGTAACGTTGCAGGAGCTTTACACCATGGCGTCGCCAGCCTTTCAGGGATTCTTCACGCGCTTCGCAGCCGCGGCTGCCATTGTCGGCGCCGTGAGCATCAGCGGTTGTCAGAGCTGGCTGGACAGCCACTACGCAGACAGCGTGCCGCCCACCACCGGCATTCAGCCGATCAAGGGCCTGGCGCAAAGCGTGTCGATCCGCCGCAATGCCATGGGCATGCCGCTAATTGAAACCACCACCTTTCACGATGCGTTGTTCGCCTTAGGCTATGTGCATGCTGGCGACCGCTTGAGCCAGATGGTCGGCATGCGCTTGATGGCCGAAGGTCGGTTGTCGGAAATGGTCGGCCCGGGCGCCCTGGAAATCGACCGTTTTATGCGTGCGGTCAATCTCAAAGCCAGCGCCGAGGTGATGTACAAAAACGCCTCGCCGCGAATCAAGAAATTCTTTGAGGTGTATGCCCGTGGCGTCAACGCCTACCTGTACCGCTACCAAGACAAACTGCCGCTGGACTTGGCTGAGTCGGGCTACAAGCCCGCGTACTGGAAGCCGGAAGACTCGGCGCTGATCTTCTGCCTGCTGAACTTCGGCCTGTCGGTAAACCTGCAAGAAGAGATTGCCTCACTGGCGCTGGCGCAAAAAGTCGGCAGCGACAAACTGGCCTGGCTAACGCCGACCTACCCGGATGAACCGCTGCCCTTTGACGAGGCCGACAAACTCAAAGGCCTGGTGCTCAGCGGGCAGATTCAGGGCCTGAGCGCCTTGGGCCAGGTCACTGAGCAAATCGCCGGGCTGGATATGCTCGGCGTAGCCGCTTCGAATAACTGGGCCATCGCCCCGCAAAAGAGCCGCAGCGGCAAAAGTCTGCTGGCCAACGACACCCACCTGCCGATTTCCATGCCCTCGGCCTGGAACTATGTGCAAATCCGCTCGCCGAAATTCCAGGCCGCCGGTGTTTCCATCGCTGGCGTACCAGCGGTGGTCGCCGGCTTTAACGGCAAGCTGGCCTGGGGCATGACCATGGTCATGGGCGACAACCAAGACCTGTTCTTGGAGAAGATCAAACGCCAGGGCAGCCAGGTGCTGTACGAAGCCGACGGCAAATGGGTCGGGGCCAAGGTGCGCCAGGAAACCTTCTTTATCAAAGGCCAGCGGCCAGTGCGCGAGGCCATCTACGAAACCCGCCATGGCCCGCTGCTAAACAGCGTGCTCGGCGAGCGCAAACATATGCTGCAACCGCTGCAAATCAGCAGCGGCTATGGCCTGGCCCTGCAAAGCGCTTCGCTGGATGGCGATAAAACCTTGGATGCGTTCTTTAACCTGTCCCGCGCGCAATCGGTCGAACAAGCCTTTGATGCCGCCCGCGATATCCGCGCCATTCCGCTAAATCTGGTATTCGCCGATGCCCAGCACATTGCCTGGCAAGTGACCGGCCGCTACCCGAACCGCAAGGCCGGTGTTGGCCTGTTGCCCTCCCCCGGCTGGAATGGCCAGTACGATTGGGATGGCTACGCCGACCCGATGCTGCACCCGTACGACCAAGACCCGGCGCAAGGCTGGTTGGGTACCGCCAACCAGCGCAACATTCCGCGCGGCTATGGCATGCAGCTATCTAACTCTTGGTACTACCCGGAGCGCGGCGAGCGCATCGCCCAGTTGGCGGGCGCCGGCAAGCACGACGCGAAAAGCATGATCGCCATGCAGTACGACCAAACCTCACCGTTTGTAGGCAAGCTGCAAGGCATGTTTGAAGCACCGGGCATGGCCCAGCCGCTGAAAAAAGCCATCGACGCCCTGCCCGCTGCCGACCGCGCCAAAGCCCGCGAAGCCTACAGCCGCTTGACGGCCTTTGATGGCAACCTGCGCGCCACCTCGGCCGACGCCGCGTTGTACGAAGCCTTTCTGCAAGAAAGCATGCGCCAGACTTTTCTCGACGAACTCGGCCCGGACAGCAGTGCGGCGTGGAAAGCCTTGGTCGACTCCACTGACCTTTCCTACTCGGCACCCGCCGACCACCTGCTCGGTCGCGACGACAGCCCGTTCTGGGACGACGTAAAAACCCCGCAGAAGGAAGATAAACCGGCAATTCTGGCGCGCAGTTTGGTGGCGGCGGTCAACCTCTGCGAAAGCAAACTGGGCGCCGACCGCGCGACCTGGCAATGGGGCAAGCTGCACAGCTACACCTTTGCCAGCGACTCCACGCAAATGGCGAAAAACCTCAGCAGCGGCGATGCCGCCAGCGTTAACGCGATCCAAGGTTACTTGGACCGGGGCCCGTACGCCGCGGGCGGCGACCACACCACCTTGAACGTAGCGGCTTATCACTGGGGCAAAGACTTCGACACCTGGCTGGTGCCGGCCATGCGTATCGTCGTCGACTTCGGCCAGCCGGAGCCGATGATGGGTTTGAACAGCACCGGCCAATCCGGCAACCCGGCCAGCCCGCACTATGCCGACGGCATCGACGCCTGGTTGAAGGGCCAATACCTGACCTTCCCGTTCCAGCCGCAAAACCTCGACAAGGTTTACGGCACCAAGCGTCTGCTGCTGACCCCGGGCAAATAAGCACCGTTCGTCGAGCCCTGCTGAACTTATGCCAGGGCCGACGACTCAGAGACAGTGGACTTACTCCATAGATCTTTTTAGGGCACCCTCGGGTGCCCTTTCTTTTGCCGGCAAAAAAGACCAAACGAACATCAGGTTGAACTTTGTGCCCTGGAGCCGTTCAGACCTAATGCATCGTTTGATTCTCCGGGCGCCACCTTAGGCGCCTATTTTTTTGCCTGCGATTTGACCCAGCGCTAGAGGAAAAGGCCCGTAGGGTGTGCTGTGCGCACCAGGCGATATCGGCGTTTTACACCAGGGTGCGCACACCAAGCACGGACCGGCACACCCTACTGCTGTTAAAGCGCTTCGGCAGTTTCTGCCTCAACCGCCGGCGCATCCATCTGCACCCACAACGGCAAGGCGCCAGAGGCTTTTTCCAGCAGCCCCATACGCACGGCATGGGCGGCCAGGTCTTCTTCGTTAGCACGAACAATGCGGGTACGTGGCCGATCAGCTGGCAGGCGGCGAATTTCGCTGGCTTGGTTGGCACCACCGTTGCCGCCATTACCATCGGAAGCGTTGCCAGCCAGGGACAGGCTGGTCTGCCCGCCGGTCATGGTCAGGTAGACGTCGGCGAGAATCTCGGCATCGAGCAAAGCGCCGTGCAGTTCGCGGCCGGAGTTATCGACGCCATAACGTTTGCACAAGGCGTCGAGGTTATTGCGCTGCCCTGGGTGGCGCTCGCGGGCCATCATCAGGGTGTCGAGCACCGTGCAATGCTCGGTGATATCGGCGCGGTCTTCCTGGCCCAGCAGGGCAAATTCGTTGTTGATAAAGCCGATGTCAAACGCGGCGTTATGAATGATCAGTTGGGCGTCTTTAATGAACTCGAAGAACTCATCGGCCACTTCCTTGAAGCGCGGCTTGTCGGCAAGAAATTCATTGGTGATGCCGTGGACTGCAATCGCGCCTTCATCACTTTCGCGATCGGGCTGCAGGTACACATGGAAATGCCGGCCGGTTAGGCGACGGCCAATCAGTTCGACGCAACCGATCTCAATGACCCGGTGGCCATCGGTGACCGGCATACCGGTGGTTTCGGTATCGAGAACGACCATCCGCTGCGCTGTACTTTTGAAATCTGTCATCTGGTATCTGCCTGTGAACACGCGGGAAATCGTAACACGCGGGAAGAATTCGTCGAAACGCCAGAGGCCGTAAACGAGGCGCAGAGAAGAAAGGCTAAGGGTTCAGCGATGGAACAGCCGTCATTGAGGGGTCATGCTTTTTTCAGCTACCTGAAAACGCCAAACCGTCGAGTTCGTTTGGCGCTCAGATTGGCGCATTAAATCTGGATAAAGTTTTGCGCCGCCAAGGCTCCAAATGGCAAGGAAGCCAGCGGCCCACCCACGGCCAACGAGCCTAGGTCCACGGGGTAGAAACCCATGGCTTCGATAAGCGCGCGCACGTCGGCTTTGGCAGCCACATCATCACCGGAATAAAACAGCACACGTTTACCGCCTGCTACTTGCGGCTCGGCCAAGACGTTTACGTCCAGGTGATTGAACGCCTTCACCACCCGGGCGCCTGCAACGTAGCTGCTGAGCACGGCACTGGAGTCTTTGCCAGCAAGATCGATAGCCTTGATGCCGTAGGCCGCAAGCGGGTTGCTGGGGTCGTTGGCGTCGTCGGAGTTGGGGTCGAGAAACGCCACTGGGTTGGTACCGTCAATCACGATGCGGCCGTTCCAGGCGGGCAATGCACCTAGCACCGCTTCGGCGTCGGTCCAGCGAATGGCGGCCAACACAATGTCAGCGCTTGCCGCCTCGGCAACGGTGCCGGCGGTGATAGTTGAACCCAGCTCAGCAACCAGCGCTGCCAACGACTCCGGCCCTCGGCTGTTGGCGATAGTGGCTGCGATACCGTTTTTAGCCAGAACACGTGCCACGCTTGCGCCCAGGGCGCCGGAACCAATAATGCCAATACTCATGGGGTAACTCCTGGTGAACAAAGGGGTGTACTAATCCGTCACCGCCCGGGCAAAAGCGCCAGGCAGCGGTTAAGAAGGTTTCGGTTGTTTATGGGCTGCGCTAGGCGCACCGCCGGGCAATTACCTGAAGATCGGGGTAGCGCCTGTAGCCTCGGTCTTTCTGTGTTCACGCAGACGCCGACCGATCTCGGCGATTTTGATCTCGCCCGCCCGCAACGCTTCGGCACTGGTGTGCACTGAGTAGTGGCCAAGTTGCAGTTCAAAGGGATGCGGGGCGGCGGAGCCGATGACAAATACGGCATCGCTCTCGCCAGCTGTAACCCGCACGGCTTTACTGCCTGGCTCAAACACCACCATTTCTCCGGCGTCGATAAAGTCTGGTGAGGTCAGGTGCCCACGACTGACGCTTAACCATAAGGAGTCGTGCTCAGGTGGCGGCGTGTATTCCCAAGTGCCGCCTTTGGCGACGGTGACTAGCAAATAGTTGATACCTTCAGGAGCGCGAACCGGGCTGTGCACGCCGGCGTAGCTGCCGAGAATCACCCGGGCTGGCCCCACCTGCGGCATGGCGGCGGCTTCCAGGTATTGGCTGTCGACTGCGGCGTTCTCCAAGTGCGGCGGCAAGGCAATCCATAGTTGGAAACCCTGAACGCGTTGCGAAGTGCCTGCGCTCATCTCCTTGCCATGCCAGACGCCGCCTCCAGCGCGCATCCACTCCACGCCACCGTAGGCAATTTCGCCGGTTCCAGCATCCGGGTCGTCGAAGCGCATATTGCCTTCGGTCACCACCGTGACCGTGGCGATTCCTGAGTGTGGATGCATGGCCATCTGACCGAGAAACGAGCGATCGCCTTCAAACAGGTCAAGAAACACAAACGGCTTGATCACCTGCCCCAGGTCTGACGGGCTCATCAAACGAACAATTGGCCCATGTTGACGGCCAGTCGTGCGGTAGGTGATTTGCCGTGCAGCAATCACACTACGAAGCGCTGAAATACCCATAACGACTCCTTCAAGAATGTTCGCCTACCGACTCGTTCGAGTGCGGCAGCGGTGAACGTGGAGTGATCATAGGGGGGCCGCATTGCGCTGATTAGCGCCTACAATTGCTTTTCACTCGGCTATTTTTGGAGCAATAAGATGTTCGATCTGAACGACGTGGCCATCTTTATTCAGATCGTCGAGGCCGGAAGCTTTGCCGGCGGCGCACGCCGCATGGGCGTTCCATCTAATACGCTAAGCCGGCGTATCAAGCAGTTAGAAGAAACGCTGGGGGTGCGCTTGCTGCACCGTTCCACCCGCAAGCTGGCGCTTACCGACGCAGGGCGAGCACTGTTTGAGCAAAGCGCCGAACAGGTAGGCGAACTGCTGGAGGTCAGCCGGCGCTTTGTTGATGGCAGCCAAGAACCGGCAGGGCGGGTGCGGGTTGCGGTGCCAGCGGATTTTTTCGACGTGTTCCATATGGAGTTTGTCGCCGGTTTTCTCGCGCGTTATCCCAAGATTCAATTGGAGTTTTTACTCAGCGATAACCGCGTAGACCTGATCGGCGAAGGCATTGATGTGGCCGTTCGAGGCGGGGTGTTACCGGACTCCAGTTTAATCGCCCGAAAAATCTTCACCGACAGCCGCCTGCTGGCCGCCAGCCCTGCGTACCTGCACGCCCATGGCGTACCGGCAGATGTTTATGCACTGGCGGAGCACCTGTGTATTTTCCAGGCCAACCCCAGCGGGCAAACCACCTGGCACTTCCACGGGCCGCAGGGTACTGCGCAAGTTGCCGTGAGCGGACGTTTTTTCGCCACCACGGTACAGGCGCAATTGAAAGCCGCTGTCGCGGGTCTGGGCATTTGTTTTTTGCCGGGCGCCATTGTCCACGCAAGCTTGAAAGCCGGAACGCTGGTCGAGGTACTGCCCGCGTTTCGCCAGCCGGCCAATGATGTGTTTGTTGTGTACCCAAGCCGGCGTCAGATTCCCCTGGCCGTCAGCGCTTTTGTTGAGCTGGCCGTGGCCCACCTACAGGAACAAACCGCACGGCAACAGCTCGACTCCTTTGCGCCATAAGCACAGCACGAGGTGAGGACGTGGTGATTTCAGCAAACCAGCCGCTGAAACCATTCGCTACCGTGGCAACACCAATGTTTACCGCGACGGCGCCTCCCCGACCACGGTGGTGCGAAACATCTCGCGGCGCATGCCGTGGTAATCGGCAACCGGCATATGCCAGGTGCTGCGGTTGTCCCAAATGGCCAAGGTGCCCTGGCGCCAGCGCATGCGGCAGGTAAAGGCTGGGGTGACGGCAAGGTTGAATAGATAATCCAGCAACGGCTGTGCCTCGGGGCCGCGCAGCCCCTTGATGCCAGAGGTGTACGCCGGGTTGATAAATAGCACCTTTTTGCCGGTTTCCGGATGGCGGGTTACCAGCGGATGGCAGCGCGTTTCGTGTGAAGCATCTTGGCCATAGCGTATGTGCATATTTTCCAGCAGCGCGTTGTGGTTGGCGTTAACGCCATAGGCGCGCTCCGGGCTGTGTTCGGCGTCGAGGCGTTCCAATAACGCCTGCATACCGGGCGACAGCCATTCGTAGGCCAAGGCCAGGTTGGCAAAGCAGGTGTCGCCACCATAGGGCGGAATGTCGTGACCGTAGAGCAAGGTGAAGGCCGGTGGGCGCTCTTGGAAGGTCCAGTCGGTATGCCAGGCACCGCCAAAAACAAAGGGGGCCTTTTCATCGGCCTCTTTCACCACGTGAACCACATGGGGATGCGCCTCCATGCAGGTGACATACGGTTCGCGCCCAAACTCGCCAAATTGCAGGGTGATCTGCTCAAGGTCCGTGACGCTCAGCGACTGCCCGTGAATAAAAAGCACCTTATGGCTTAGCAACGCCTGACGTAACTCGGCATAGCTCTCGGCGCTCAAGGTGCGCAGATCCAGACCCTCGACATCGGCCCCCAACGCGCCAGTGGCTGGGGAGGCGCGAAAGTGTTGGTACGTGACCGCAGGGTTGCTGCTTGGCAGGGTATAAATAAATTCGCCCATTTTTTGTTGTGCTCACGGCTATTCAGGTGAGGCCAGCATGCGATGGGCTCCAGGGCTGCTCCATGATCATTCCTGCCATTTCATGATGACTGCTGCCAGCCTCTGGGCTATACAAGGCCATAAAACTGCGAGGGTTCGCTGATGGACTGGCGCCAGAAACGCACACTGACGGGCGTTCGCTATTTACTGGAAACGGCTGAAGCCGAGGGCGTGGACGCGGAGAGCTGCTTGAAAGGCAGCGCGATCGCCACAGCCGATGTGCACAACAGCACTGTGCAGATTGAGGCGTGGCAAGAATTAGCGGTGATTCGTAACCTGCTGGAACACTGCAATCGCCCTGGCTTGGGCCTTCTAACGGGCCAGCGTTACCACCTGACATCGCTAGGCTTGTTGGGCTTCACCATGCTGGCCAGCGCGACCCTGCTGGAAGCCTTCGCCTCGTTCAGCCGCTTCCAGCTGATGGCGCTGACACTCTGCCCGACCCGCCTGGAGCGCGACCGCCGAGGCATGTGGCTGCTGTTCGACTCCAGTGTGTTGCCGCGCGACACCCGCGCTTTTGTTGTCGAGCGCGGGCTCGCTGGTTGCCTACAGATCAGTTCGGAGCTGCTCAAACGCCAAGCCACGCCATTGGCGGTGGAAATGACCGCCGGTGCTTCCACCAACCCGTTGCCTCAGCCCTGGTTTCCCTACGCGCTAAGCGTTTCAGCACAACGCGACGGCATTCTGTTTTCCCACCAGGAGCTGCAAAGCCCCCTGCCCCAGGCCCATGTCGATGCCCGGCTACAGGGTGAACACTGGTGCGAACTGCAGTGTCAGGAAATAGCCAATCCACTGACCGGCGGGCCGACTGCGCGCCAGGTGCGAACCGTATTGCTCAATCACCCGAACGTGCTGCTTTGCTGCCGAACCGTGGCACAAAAACTAGGGGTGTCAGAACGCACCCTACATCGCCGCTTGGCAGGCGAAGGGCATGCTTTTCAGCAGCTCAATGAGCACATCAAAAAACAGCTGGCCAAGCGCATGCTCAATGACGCGCGCCTGGACCTCAACGCCGTCGCCCACCGCCTGGGCTATGCCGAAGCTGCGAGTTTTTCCCGCGCATTCAGCCGCTGGACTGGTTACCCACCCAGCCACTGGCAGCGCCACAACGCAGGGTGATGAAGCGGCGCTAGCCCATGACTTCTACCACCATGGCCGGCCATTACTGAGGATGACGTACGCTTACCGCCGCAGCGCCTACGCGTGCTTTATGCCACGTACTTCATCGACGCCACGGTTGGCCAGTTGGTCCGCACGCTCGTTGCCGTGGTGGCCGGTATGGCCGCGCACCCATTTCCACGTCACGGTGTGGCGGTTTACTTGTTCGTCCAGTTGTTGCCAGAGATCGGCGTTTTTAACGGGCTGTTTGGCGGCGGTTTTCCAGCCACGCTTTTTCCAGTTAACCAGCCACTCTTTCATGCCTTTCATGACGTATTCAGAGTCGGTGACCAGCAGCACCTCGCAGGGGCGCTTGAGTTCTTCCAGGCCTTTGATGGCGGCGGTGAGTTCCATGCGGTTGTTGGTGGTGTTGAGTTCGCCACCCCACAATTCTTTTTCCACGCCTTTGAACACAAGTAAGGCGCCCCAGCCGCCGACGCCAGGATTACCCTTGCAGGCGCCGTCGGTGAAGATTTCGATCTGTTCGCTCATGAATTCTGCTGCTCAGGTGTCGCTGTTTGAATCACGCCGGCTGACCTTGGCCACCGGCATGGGCATCAGCTTGCCCATGGGCGCTCGCTGTGCCTGACGCAATGGGCGCAAACCGATCACCAGTTTGCGCGCCACCAATAGATAGAAGCCTGCTCCGGGCATCTGCCAGGCGCCGCCCCATTGTTCCAGGCGACTCAAGCGCGATTGCCAGGCCGCTGAGGCAAGCGGCGGACGATAGCACCCGAAGCGGCGTTTCTCCAGCGCGAAACCCAGCAGGCGCAGCCAGTCGGTGACGCGGTTGGGGGCGATGCAGCGGGCATCGCCGAGGGCGTCGCGGGCGAAGACATGGCGCAGACCCCAGGTGCTCCAGGGGTTGATACCGATAATGATCAGGTGGCCGCCAGGGCGCACGCTGCGCGCGGCTTCACGCAGCAGACCGTGGGGCGACAGGCAGAAGTCCAGACCGTGTTGCAGCACCAACACGTCGGCGGCCGATTCAGTCAGCGGCCAGGCTTGCTCTTCGCAGACGATCTCGGCGCCGGGCAATGGCGCGCCTAAGTGCACGCAGCGTTGAATCTGTTTGGCGCCGGGCGGTTTTTCCGCATGCGGGCCGTAGTGCACCAAGTAACCGCCGAAAAAACGCGCCAGTTCGTCTTCCAGCAATTTGCGTTCTTCGTCGAGCATCAGTTGGCCGAGCGGGCCATTGAGCCAGCCGCGGGCGGAGCTGATCAGCGCCAGCCAATCGGGGTCCGCCTGGGCAAATGCCTTGTCGGTCATAACCGCTCCTCACTGCAAGTGGACTGCTGGAAAAACAAATAAGGCTAAGATGCGCCAAACCGGACCACTTAGCGACCCGCGCGATGATACAGATCGATGCCCTACCCGCTTTCAACGACAACTACCTGTGGTTGTTACAAGACACTGCCGCGCAGCGCTGCGCCGTAGTAGACCCCGGCGATGCCGCTCCGGTTCTGGCCTGGCTGGAAAGCCACCCCGGCTGGCAGTTAAGCGACATTCTGGTGACCCACCATCACTTCGACCATGTGGGCGGCGTCGAGCAATTGAAAACCGCCACCGGGGCCAAGGTCTATGGCCCGGCCAACGAAAAAATTCCGGCCCGCGATGTGGCATTGGAAGACGGCGATCAGATTGAAGTGCTCGGTATGACGATGCGTGTTTTTACCGTACCCGGCCACACCTTGGGTCATATCGCTTATTACGTGACCGCTGCCCCAACCGAGCAGAACACGCCACTGCTATTTTGTGGCGACACCCTGTTCGCTGCCGGCTGCGGGCGCTTGTTCGAGGGTACGCCGGAGCAGATGTTCCATTCCCTCAGCCGTCTGGCCGCGCTGCCGGATAACACGGCTATTTATTGCACCCACGAATACACCCTGAGCAACCTGCGTTTTGCCCACGCTGTGGAACCGGAAAACCCCGAGGTCAGCGCACGTTTGGCACAAGTGACGCAATGGCGTGAGCAGGGGCAGATCAGCTTGCCGTCGAACTTGGCCTTGGAACGGGCGACCAATCCGTTTTTGCGCGCTGAGGTTGCGAACGTGGTCGCAAAAATCGACGAACGGGACGGCACCGCGCAGCGCCAGCCCAGCGAGGTGTTTGCTCGCCTGCGGGCGTGGAAAGACCAGTTTTAAGTCCATTGCTGCCTAACTGGGCGGCCGGTTAAAACTTGACCACATTAGGCGGCGTTCCTAGAATCGCCCGATCTTTTTGCCTGGATCACACCCGCCGCCAATGTCGTCCATCGCCCAGAAGTATCGAAATATCGACACATTGGCCCGCCTGGCTCGTGTGCTTCTGGTCGCCTCGGTCGCGGTATTGGCCGGTTGCCAAAGCACCGCCAACCATAGCCCTGCCCCTTCCAACAACGTCACCCTCAGCAGCCGCACCCAGCCGCCTGAGTGGATGACGGATACCTCCGGCAGCGACAAGCCTCAAGACATCTGGGATCGCATGCGCAGCGGCTTCAAGCTGCAAGACGAAATCGGCATTAACCCGCGCATTGAACAACAACGTTTATGGTTTGCCAGCAAACCGGCGTATCTAGAAAGCGCCAGCGGCCGTGGCAGCCTGTATATCCACTACGTGGTAGAGCGGCTCGAAGCCAACAATATGCCGCTGGAATTGGCCCTGCTGCCGGTGATTGAAAGCTCCTACAACCCCTTTGCCCTGTCGCGCAGCGATGCGGTGGGCTTGTGGCAGTTCATCCCCTCGACCGGGCGCAACTTCAACTTGCAGCAGACCACCTGGTACGACGGCCGCCGCGATATCACCGCCTCGACCAACGCCGCCATCGAATACCTGTCGCGCCTGCATGAAATGTTCAACGGCGACTGGCTGCTAGCCCTGGCGGCCTACAACGCCGGCGAGGGCACGGTAAGCCGCGCCATCGAACGCAACGAGAAACTCGGCCTGCCCACGGACTACTGGAACCTGCCGCTGCCCAAGGAAACCCAGGATTACGTGCCTAAGCTGCTGGCCCTGTCGCAGTTGGTCAACGCTCCGGCGGCCTATGGCATCAACCTCAACCCGATCGCCAACCAGCCGTACTTTGAAGTGGTCGAGTTTGATAAACCCATGGACCTGACTCGCGTGGCAGCCATGGCCGACATGGACCGCGACGAGCTGATCCAGCTCAACCCGGCCTTCAAACGCCAGATCACCCGTGGCGGCCCCTCGCACCTGCTAGTACCTGCGCAAAAAGCCCAGCGCCTGACCGCCACCCTGGCGCAGATTCAACCCTCGGATATCACCGATTTCCAGGAATACCGCGTACGCAAAGGCGACAGCCTGCATGGCATTGCCAGCCGCTATAAACTCTCCGCCGCTGAACTGAAAGAAGCCAACGCGATTTCGGGCAATAACCTGAGCGTGGGCCAGACGTTGACCATTCCGGTGTCCGCAGGCAGCAAGCCGGCGCCCTCGCCTTTTCCTGAGAGCAACGGCAAATCAATCGCCGTGGCCAGCAGCACGACCACCAGCATCAAGCTGAAAAGCTACAAGGTGAAAGGCGGCGACAACCTTTGGCAGATCGCCAAGGCCAACAAGCTTGATGTGGCCGATCTGCGCCGCTGGAACAACTTGCCGGACAACTCGGTCAAGCCCGGCCAGACCTTGGCGTTGCAGGGTACGCAGCAAGTGATCCGCAGCATCGCGAAAAACAGCCCAGCGCAGGGCCGTGAGACGGTGACTTACTACAAAGTGCAAAAAGGTGACTCGATGTACATGATCGCCAAGCGCTTTAACGTCGAGATGCAAAACCTGAAATCGTGGAACCCCAAAACCAGCCACGACCTCACTCCAGGTCAGACCATTACGCTCTACCTCACCGATCGGTAGACGTAGGTTGGGTTGAGCATAGCGAAGCCCAACAGGCCGCCCATTGAGCGGTGCTTATCGGTCTCAGAGGAAACTTAGACACGGAGCCCTTAGGGCTCCTTGTTGGGCTCTGCCTTTGGCTCACCGCACGCGGACCGACCCAACGTTTATGCGCTACTTCTTGGTCAACGCCTCCAAACACCGCCCCGTCAGTTGGGTAAAGCGCTGAAACGCGACAAACTGCTCATGCTTGAGTGCCCGCCCGGAAATCCGGCTATCGGCGTACAGCACGCCAATCTGCCGCGTGCCAGCCAATAGCGGGGCAATAAAAAACATGCCCTGCCCCAGCCATTGGCGAATCGGTTGGGTCACCAGCTCATTCAAGTTGTAACTGGCCGGCACCCCCATCCACAGCGCTTCGCGGTTGCGCAGCACGTAGCTAAAGATATGCGGCTGCTCGGCTTGCTCGGCGGGCAGAATAAATTCGCTGACCCACCGTTCGGTCTTCTCCCCCACTGCGCGCTTCACCTTAAAACGCGTCTGCTCCTCGGCGAGAACCGCCAGCATCACCCGCTCCAGCCCCGCGCCTTGGTGCAGGCCTTTAAACAGCGTGTCGAGAATCAGGCCAATATCGGCGCGCTTGGAAACCATCATGCCGAGGTCTTGCAGCGACTGTTGCAGGATTAACAGGTTGGGTTGCAGCAAGCGCGCTTTGCGTTGTTCCTGCTGCGTGCGGATCAGCTCGGGGTCGGTGGACGGAATCAGCCGGCACAGTGAACTGGCACCAAAGGTAGCGGCGACCTTTACCGCTTCGTCGGCGCTGTCGAGCACCTGTTGCAGGGCTTCCTCCGGGCTGATGCCGGTAAACGTCGCCATCTGCTGAACCAGGCCTTCCATCTGCGGCGAATCCCAGCCTTCCAAAGCCGCTTCGCTGATCTTCGCCCCCAGGTGCACGGCAAAGGCTGCCGGGTCGTTATGGTTGGCGGTGTTATGCGCCAGGCTGGCGATTTCGCCGAGGTTCCAGCTTTTCACCAAGCCTTGGGTGAGGTGGCGAAAGCTGGTGCCGAGCACCTCGCGCACTACTTCGTCTTCATTGACACCTGGCCGCGCCAGCGCAGTGGCCAATTCATCAGCCTGCTCACCGCCACAGCCCCAAAACGCCAAGGCGCCGAGGTGGTAGAGCAAGGCGGCGATAAACACTTCCTCCTGGTTTTTGCTCAGCACGTAACCCGCCATGTTGCGTGCCTGCACGGCGGCGTGAAACGAGCGGGCCAGCAGTTCGTGTAGATGCTCGCTGGGCACGCGGCCGAGCAAGCCATCGATAAGGCTGACCGACAGGCCAATCAGGCGCACATTGTCGAAGCCGATCAACACAATGGCGCGGGAAATGGTGCGAATGGGTTCCTGGGCGGGGTTGTAGTAAACGCTATTGCCGACGCGCAGCACTTTGGAGGTTAACGAGGCGTCGCGTAATAGCACATCGGCGAGCTGTTGCACCGACGATTGTTCTGCCTGCGCCAGGCGGTGCAGGTCTTGCACCACGGCGGCCAATGCCGGTAACTCGGCTTGATTCAAACGATCGATCCATGACTGCAAACCATGGGTGCGTGTTGCCAAGATGAAAACCTCGCGGTGCGTTCTATCGATATCACCATTAGCCTGTGGAACCGGGCTCTGGGCTTTCTCTTTTTCCAGCGGATACAAGCTGTTACTGTACCGGCACAGAGCCCAAAGCCGCTATGGATCGGACCACCTAAGCCTGATGCTGCGCCTCCTTTCGCTACTTCTGAGTCTGGCAATGTGCGTTCCTGCTTTCGCGACCATCAGCGAAAGCCACGGTTATGCCCAGTTCGGCACACTCAAATACCCCGCCAGCTTTACCCACTTCGATTGGGTTAACCCCGACGCGCCCAAAGGCGGCACGATCCGGGTGATGGCATTTGGCACCTTCGACACTCTAAACCCATACACCTTCAAAGGTAGCAGCCCTTCGTCCACTCCGAACTTCGCCCAATACGGTATTGGCGAATTAAACGAACCACTGATGGCCGGCACCGGGCAGTACGACCCCTCCGGCGATGAAGCGGCCTCCAGTTATGGACTGATTGCCAGGTCGGTGGAATACAGCGAAGACCGCAGTTGGGTGGTCTTCAACCTGCGCCCGGAAGCGCGCTTTAACGATGGCAAACCGGTCACCGCGTACGACGTAGCGTTTTCCTATCGCACCCTGCTCAAGCAAGGCCATCCACAGTACCGCACCAATCTGCAGGAAGTGGCGCGGGTGGATATTCTCGGCCGCCACCGCATTCGTTTTGTGCTTAAACGCGAAGGCAACCCGCTGCTGATCTTGCGCCTCGGCGAGCTGCCCGTGCTGCCGCAGCACTATTGGAAAGACCGTGACTTCAAGGCGACTACCTTTGATGCGCCGGTCACCAGCGCTCCTTATCGGATAACCGCCGTCAACCCGGGGCGCAGCCTAGTGTTTGAACGGGTTAAAGACTGGTGGGGCAAAGACTTGCCGGTAAACCGCGGCAAATACAATTTCGACCGCATGGAAGTGGAGTTCTACCGCGACAGCGACGTGGCATTTGAAGCGTTCAAAGCCGGCGAATTTGATTTTTATATCGAGCACCAGGCTAAGAATTGGGCCAACGGCTACCGCTTTCCCGCAGTCAAACGCGGCGACGTGATCCGCGCACAAATTCCGCACAAAATTCCTACACAAACCCAAGGGCTGTTTATGAACACCCGGCGCAGCACCTTTGCCGACAGCAAGGTGCGTGAAGCCATGGGCCTGATGCTGGATTTTGAGTGGACTAATCGCACGCTGTTTAACGACTCGTACACGCGTGCCACCAGCTATTTCCCCAATAGCGAGTTCAGCGCCAGCGGCAAAGCCGAAGGCCAAGAGTGGCTGCTGCTCTCGCCGTTTCGCGAACAACTGCCGGCCAATCTGCTGACTGAGCCCTTTAGCGCGCCGAAAACCGGCGGCAATGGTATTCCGCGGGAAACCCTCAGGCGCGCCCTGGGTCTACTAGCCGACGCGGGCTGGAAGCTCAATGGCCAGCGCCTGCAAAACGCCGAGGGCGAGCCGCTGCGCTTCGAGTTGCTGCTGGTCAACCCCAACCTCGAACGCATCCTTCAGCCTTATGTTGAAAACCTCGCCAGCATCGGTGTGCAGGCGAACTTGCGCACCGTCGACCGGGCGCAATATAAACAGCGGCTGGACCAATTCGACTTCGACATGATTTTGATGACGCTGCAGCAAAACCTCAGCCCCGGCCTCGAACAATGGCAGTACTTCCATTCGAGCCAAGCAGGCGTCAAAGGCAGTAAAAACTACGCCGGTGTACGCAGCCCGGTGGTCGACAGCTTGCTGGAAAGCCTGCTGGGCGCGCAGACCCGCGATCAACAAGTGGCTGCCACCCGCGCCCTCGACCGCGTGTTGCTCGCCCAGCACTACATGATTCCCAACTGGTACCTCAACTACCACCGCCTGGCGTACCGCAACCGGTTCGCCTCTGTCACCACGCCGCCGTACACCCTCGGGTTGCGCGCCTGGTGGCTGAAGCCAACGGAGAAGGCTCTATGACGTTTATCCTGCGCACCGCGCTGCGCCTTGGCAGCGGCGCCCTGCTCGCCGGCCTGTGCCTGGCAGCGACCGCGGCGCCGCAACATGCCATTACCCTGTACGACGAAGCGCCCAAATACCCAGCCAATTTCAAACACTTTGATTATGTAAATCCCGATGCGCCCAAAGGCGGCACCTTGCGGCTTTCCGGCAATGGCGGCTTTGATAGCCTCAACATGTTTATTTCCAAGGGCGTGCAGGCCGATCAACTCGGGCTTTTGTACGACACCCTGACCTACCATTCCCCCGATGAGCCCTTTACCGAATACGGCCTGCTGGCCGAGAAAATCGAAAAGGCGCCAGACGACAGTTACGTACGTTTCTTCCTCAACCCCAAAGCCCGATTCAACGATGGCAGGCCGGTAACCGCCGAAGATGTGATTTTCACCTTCGACATTCTTCGTGAAAAAGGCGCGCCGACTTATGCCATGTATTACGCCGACGTCACCAACGTTGTGGCCGAAGGGCCGCTTACCGTGCGCTTTGACTTCAACAAACCCGGCAACCGTGAGCTACCGCTGATCATTGGCCAACTGCCCGTGCTGCCCAAGCACTGGTGGGCAACGCGCGACTTCAGCAAAAACAACCTCGAAGTGCCGCTGGGTAGCGGCCCGTACCGCATCACCAATGTGTCGGCGGGCAGCAGCATTCGCTATGAGCGCGTAACCGACTGGTGGGGCAAAGACCTGCCGGTGAATCGCGGTTACTACAACTTCGACACCATCGTGGTGGACTACTACCGCGACACCTCGGTAGCCCTGGAGGCGTTCAAGGCCGGCCAGTTCGACTTCAACCTGGAGTACTCCGCCAAAGACTGGGCAACCGGCTATGACTGCCCGGCTCTGCGTGCCGGGCGTATCGTTAAAGAAGCGCTGCCCAACCAGAACCCGGTGGGTATGCAGTCGTTCGCCTTCAACCTGCGCCGCAGCAAATTCCAGGACCCGCGGGTGCGCCAAGCCATCAGCCAGCTATTTGACTTTGAATGGTCGAATAAACAGCTGTTCTTTGGCGCCTACAAACGTAACAGCAGCTTCTTTGAAAACTCGGACATGGCCGCCCACGAATTACCCACGGCTGACGAACTGAAACTGCTCGAACCCCTGCGCGGGCAGATTCCCGAGCAGGTGTTTACCGAGGTATTCAAACCGCCGGTCACCGCCGGCGACGGCATGATTCGCGACCAGAAGCGCAAAGCCTATAACCTGCTGCTTGAGGCGGGCTACAAGATCGAAAACGACAAAATGGTTGGCCCCGATGGGCAGCCGCTGACCATTGAATTCATGCTCTACCAGTTGAATCTGGAGCGCGTTCTGCTGCCGTTTATGCGCAACTTGGCCGAGCTTGGCATCGACATGCAGATTCGTCGGGTCGACGCCTCGCAGTACGTTAACCGCATGCGCTCACGCGACTTCGACATGACCACCGCCACCTGGGGCCAGTCCAACTCCCCAGGCAACGAACAGCGCGAATTTTGGCACTCCAGCAGCGCCGACAGCCCAGGCAGCCGCAACTACATTGGCCTGCGCGACCCCGCCATCGACAAGCTGGTAGAAGGCCTGATTCGCGCCGACTCGCGACAAAGCCTGATCACCCACGCCCGCGCCCTCGACCGCGTACTGCTGTGGGGCAACTATGTAATTCCCAACTACTACATCGACACCTACCGCATTGCCCACTGGAACAAATTCGGCCGCCCTGCCATCACGCCGAAATACGACGTAGGCATGTTCACTTGGTGGCAAAGCAGCGAAAAAGCCGAGGGCACTGCGCCCGCAACAGCGGCGCAAACGACAAACGCAGACGCCCCTAAGAGAGCCGAATAAATGCTCGCCTATATTCTGCGGCGCTTGCTGCTAATCATCCCCACCCTGTTCGGCATTTTGCTGCTCAACTTTGTGATTATTCAGGCCGCTCCAGGTGGCCCGGTTGAACAGATGATTGCCAAGCTCGAAGGCTTTGAAGGCGCCACCAGCCGGATCTCTGGTGGCGGTTCCGAGGTGTCGGTGGCCGGCTCCAACTACCGTGGCGCGCAGGGGCTCGATCCGGAGTTGGTGAAGGAAATCGAGAAGATGTACGGCTTCGATAAATCCGCACCGGAACGCTTCTGGCTGATGCTGAAAAGCTATGCCCAGCTCGACTTTGGCGACAGTTTTTTTCGCGATGCGAAAGTGGTCGATCTGATTGTGGAAAAGATGCCGGTCTCCATCTCCCTGGGGCTATGGAGCACGTTAATCATGTACCTGGTGTCCATCCCGCTGGGCATCGCCAAAGCCATGCGCAACGGCAGCACCTTTGACGTGTGGACCAGCTCGGCAATCATCGTCGGCTATGCCATTCCCTCGTTTTTGTTTGCGATTTTGCTGATCGTTTTATTCGCTGGTGGCAGCTACTACGACTGGTTTCCCTTGCGCGGTTTAACCTCGAATAACTACGAGCAACTGAGTTGGGGCGGCAAGGTGCTCGACTACTTCTGGCACTTGGTGTTGCCGGTAACGGCGCTGGTGATCGGCAACTTCGCCACCCTGGCCTTTCTGACCAAAAACAGCTTTCTCGACGAGATCAACAAACAGTACGTGGTCACCGCCAGGGCCAAGGGCCTGACCAACAACGCGGTGCTCTACGGCCACGTATTTCGTAACGCCATGCTGTTGATCATTGCCGGTTTTCCCTCGGCCTTTATCGGCATCTTCTTTACCGGCTCGCTGATGATTGAAGTGATCTTTTCCCTCGACGGCCTGGGCCTGATGAGTTTTGAAGCGGCGATCAACCGCGACTACCCGGTGGTTTTCGGCACGCTGTTTATCTTCACCCTGCTTGGTTTGGTGGTGAAATTGATCGGCGATATCACCTACACCTTGGTCGATCCGCGCATCGACTTCGCCAATCGGGAGGGTTGAAAAATGGGCGCTACCTTTACGCTTTCACCCCTCAACCGCCGCCGCTTCGAACGCCTGAAAGCCCACAAGCGTGGCTGGTGGTCGCTGTGGCTTTTTATCATTTTGTTTGTGCTGAGCCTGGGCGCCGAACTGATTGCCAACGACAAACCGCTGGTGGTGCACTTCGATGGCGGCTGGTATTTCCCGGTGTTCAAGCGCTACCCGGAAACCGCCTTTGGTGGCGAGTTCCCGCTGGAGGCCAACTACAAGAGCCCGTATATCCGCGAACTGATCGCCGATAAAGGCGGTTGGGCGGTGTGGCCGCCGATCCCGTTTAACTACTCCACCATCAACTACGACCTCAAAGTGCCGGCCCCCGCGCCCCCCTCGGCAGACAACCTGCTGGGCACCGACGACCAAGGTCGTGACGTGCTGGCGCGGGTGATTTATGGCTTCCGTATTTCGGTGTTGTTTGCCCTGACGCTGACCGTGTTCAGCTCAATTATTGGCGTGGTGACGGGTGCCTTGCAGGGGTTCTATGGCGGCTGGGTCGACCTGCTTGGCCAGCGCTTTTTAGAGGTGTGGTCGGGGTTGCCGGTGCTGTATCTGCTGATCATCCTCGCCAGCTTTGTGCAGCCCAACTTCTGGTGGCTGCTGGGCATCATGCTGCTGTTCTCGTGGATGACCTTGGTCGACGTAGTGCGCGCTGAATTTCTGCGTGGCCGCAACCTGGAATATGTGCGGGCAGCGCGCGCCTTAGGCATGGAAAACGGCGGCATTATGTTCCGCCATATCCTGCCCAACGCCATGATCAGCACCATGACCTTTCTGCCGTTTATTCTCACCGGCGCCATCGGCACCCTCACCGCCCTGGACTTCCTCGGCTTTGGTTTGCCGGCTGGTTCGCCGTCGTTGGGTGAACTGGTGGCGCAAGGTAAAGCCAACACCCAGGCGCCTTGGCTGGGTATCAGCGCGTTCGCCGTGCTGGGCCTGATGCTGACCCTTCTGGTGTTTATCGGCGAGGCCGCTCGCGATGCCTTCGACCCGAGGAAATAACGTGGCTGAGACCAAACAAAATACCGCGCCGGACAACCTGATTGAGGTGCGTGACCTGGCGGTGGAATTCGTCACCGGTAGCAGCTCGCAGTGCGTGGTGCACGACTTGAGTTTCGATATTCGCCGTGGCGAAACCCTGGCGCTAGTGGGCGAAAGTGGCTCGGGCAAGTCGGTGACCGCCCATTCGATTTTGCGCCTGCTGCCCTACCCGCTCGCCCGTCATCCGGCTGGCACCATTCGTTATGCCGGGCACGACCTGCTGACCGTCAACGAGAAAAAACTGCGGCATATTCGTGGCAATCGCATCGCCATGATTTTCCAAGAGCCGATGACCTCGCTGAACCCGCTGCACAGCATCGAAAAACAAATCAACGAAGTGCTGGCCCTGCACAAAGGCCTGACCGGCAAAGCCGCCAGTAAGCGCACCCTGGAGCTGTTGGAGCTGGTGGGCATACCCGAGCCGCACAAACGCCTGAAAGCCCTGCCACACGAGCTCTCCGGCGGCCAACGCCAGCGTGTGATGATTGCCATGGCCCTGGCCAACGAGCCGGAGCTGCTGATTGCTGATGAGCCAACCACAGCGCTGGACGTAACCGTACAGCTGAAAATCCTCGAACTGCTCAAGGATTTGCAGGCACGCCTAGGCATGGCCCTGCTGCTGATTACCCACGATTTGAACCTGGTGAAACGAATTGCTCACCGCGTATGTGTCATGCAGCGCGGAGTGATCGTCGAACAGGCGTCATGCGATGAGCTGTTCGCCAATCCGCAGCATCCTTACACCCAGGAACTGCTCGGCGCCGAGCCCAGCGGCAAGCCAGTCGCCAACGCGGCGGGCAAACCGATACTGCAGGTTGAAGACCTGCGGGTGTGGTTTCCAATCAAGAAAGGCCTGCTGCGCAGTACGGTTGATTATGTGAAAGCGGTGGACGGCATCAACTTCAGCCTGCATCAGGGCCAAACCCTGGGCATTGTTGGCGAAAGTGGCTCCGGTAAATCCACCCTTGGTTTGGCGATTTTGCGGCTGATTAGCAGCAAAGGCGCCATCTGCTTTCAGGGCCAGGACATGCACGGTATGACCCAGCATCAGGTGCGGCCTTTACGGCGCCAGATGCAGGTAGTTTTTCAAGACCCGTTTGGCAGCTTGAGCCCGCGGATGTCGGTGTGTCAGATCATCGGCGAAGGGTTGCGCATCCATAAGATGGGCACTGAAGAAGAACAGGAGCAGGCAATAATCGATGCACTGGTGGAGGTAGGTCTGGATCCGGAAACCCGGCACCGCTACCCCCACGAGTTTTCCGGTGGGCAACGGCAGCGAATCGCCATAGCCCGAGCCTTGGTGCTCAAACCGGCATTGATTCTGCTGGATGAACCCACTTCGGCACTGGACCGTACCGTGCAACGCCAGGTGGTGGAATTACTGCGATCGCTGCAGCGCAAGTACAACCTGACCTACTTGTTCATCAGCCATGACTTGGCGGTGGTCAAGGCGCTCAGCCACCATCTGATGGTGGTCAAGCACGGCCAGGTGGTGGAACAGGGGCCTGCCGAAGCTATCTTCGCCGCCCCGCAACATGCATATACGCAGCAGCTGCTGGAGGCCGCTTTCTTGGTCCCGGCCGCTGCCAATTAAGATAAGCAGGAAGAGGATTAACACCATGGGTTTTCTCGCCGGTAAGCGCGTACTGATCGTCGGTGTCGCAAGCAAACTGTCCATCGCATCCGGCATCGCTGCCGCCATGCACCGCGAGGGTGCTGAACTCGCCTTCACCTACCAGAACGAAAAGCTCAAAGGCCGCGTCGAAGAATTCGCCGCTGGCTGGGGCTCCAACGCTGATTTGTGCTTTCCGTGCGACGTAGCCAGCGATGAAGAGATCGCCAAGGTCTTCGAAGAGCTGGGCAAGAAATGGGACGGTCTGGACGTGATCGTTCACTCGGTCGGTTTCGCCCCTGGCGACCAACTGAACGGCGACTTCACTGAGGTCACCACCCGTGATGGCTTCCGCATCGCCCACGACATCAGCGCCTACAGCTTCGTGGCCCTGGCCAAAGCCGGCCGCGAACTGATGAAAGGCCGCAACGGCAGCCTGCTCACCCTTTCCTACCTCGGTGCCGAGCGCACCATGCCTAACTACAACGTGATGGGCATGGCCAAAGCCAGCCTGGAAGCCGGTGTACGTTACCTGGCCGGTAGCCTTGGCCCAGAAGGCACCCGCGTAAACGCCATCTCTGCCGGCCCGATCCGCACCCTGGCGGCATCCGGCATCAAGAGCTTCCGCAAAATGCTCGCGGCCAACGAAGCGCAAACGCCACTGCGCCGTAACGTGACCATTGAAGAAGTCGGCAACGTCGGCGCTTTCCTATGCTCCGACCTGGCTTCGGGTATTAGCGGTGAAATCACTTACGTGGACGGCGGTTTCAACACCACGGCCATGGGCAATATCGAAGAGTAAGCGTTGCGTTGTAACCAGAAGGCCGCTCAGTGAGCGGCCTTTTTTTGCGCCTAGCCCACACGTAGGTTGGGTTGAGCCGTAAGCGAAGCCCAACGAAACTCGGCCATGCTGCGCTTTGCCTACGGCTAACCGTACGCGAACCGCCCCCTAAAAAGCAAAAAGCCCCGCACTAGGCGGGGCTTTTTGTTGGCTAGCGCGGGCGTATTAGAAACGCTCGATCTTGGCCTTGGCTTCCAGCTCCGCGCGGAACGCTGCGAAGTCTTGCTGGCCACTGCGTGAGGCGAGGAAGCGGCGATACATCGCCTTATCTTCGTCGCTCAGGCCTTCCTTCGGCTCGCTGACACCTTTGAGCTGAATTACCACGTAGTCGCCATTGGCCAGGGTCACACCGGTAAAGGTGGACCTGTCAGCCGACGCGGGTTTACTCATGCGGAACAGCGCCTGCAGCACGGACGGCTCAACGCCTTCCTGGCTGCGAGTAGCGGCTTCCACCACTTTCCACTCTGGCTCACCTTTGGCCTGGGTAACCGGCGTTTTGCCGTCACGCAGATCGGTCAGCAGCGCTTTGCCTTTAGCTTCTACGGCTTCAGCGGCACGCAACTGGATCAGGTGTTCGCGGATAGCGCCGGTCACTTTATCCAAGGGCTGCTGCTCAGGCTTTTTGTGCTCTTTAACACGCACGATCAGCACGGTGTCAGGGTCCAGTTCGATAGCACCGCTGTTCGAACCTTCTTCCAGCACTTCCGGGCTAAAGGCCGCTTGCAGCACTTGGCGGTTAGCGGTCAGGCCTTCGCCACCTTCACGACCGAACGGGGCGGTAGTTTTCACTTGCAAGCCCTGCTCCTGAGCCGGTTGGCTAAGGTCGGAGGCTTCAAATGCGGAGTCTTCCAGGGCCTTGCTGGCCTCAACGAACTTCTGCTCAACCTGAGCGGTTTTCAGCTCGCGGGTCAGCTTGTCTTTCAGGCTGGCAAAGGTCGGTATTTCCGGCGCCTGCACACCCAGCAGCTTGATAATGTGCCAGCCGAAGCTGCTACGTACCGGAGCAGAAACAGCGCCTTTGTCCAAGGAATACAGCGCTTCTTCAAAGGCTGGATCGTAGACGCCTTTGCCTGCGTAACCGAGGTCACCGCCAGTGGCTTTGGAGCCTGGATCTTCCGACACTTCCTTAGCCAGCTTGGCGAAGTCTTCGCCCTTATCCAGACGTGCTTTGATCTCGTCGATCTTGGCCTTGGCCTGCTCGTCGGTCTGCTTGTCGTTTACTTCGATAAGGATATGCGCGGCTTCACGCTGCTCAGCAAGGTTGCCGATTTCCTTCTGGTAAGCGGCCTGCAGGTCTTCATCGCTGACTTCAACCTTGTTGAAGAAACCTTCTTTCTTCAACTCGATGTAGTCGAGCACAACCTGCTCTTGGCTCATGAACTGCTTGGCGTTCTCGTCGTAGTACGCCTTGATTTCATCGTCGGAAAGCTTCACCGCTTTTGGGTCAGCTTTAAGCGTCAGGGTAGCGAAATCACGGGTCTGTTTTTCCAGACGGGCGAAATTCTGCACTTCATCGTCGGTCACAAAACCGCTGCCAGACACGCCTGCGCGCAATTGGCCGATGAGCATTTCCTGCTCGAGCATCTGACGGAATTGCAGACGGGTATGACCCATCTGGCGGATAACCTGGTCGAAACGATCAGAGTTGAATTTGCCGTCCACTTGGAACTCAGGCGTATTCAGAATCAGCTGATCCAGCGCCGGTTGAGAGAACGCGAAATGGGCGTCTTTGGTGCTTTGCAGCAGCAACTTGCGTTCGATCAAACCTTTCAACGCCGCTTCACGCAGCAGTTTGTCGTCCAGCAAGGAAGCGTCGAAATCTTTACCCAGACGTTGCATCAACTGACGGCGTTGGGCTTCCATCGCCTGGCTCAGTTCGTTCTGGCTGACTTCCTCACCGTTGACCTTGGCAGCCTGTTGTTTGGTGCTTTGCGAGGTGAAGATAGCCTCAATGCCAGTGAATGCCATCAAGGCAACAATGACACCGATAATGGTCTTGGCAATCCAGCCTTGTGAATTGTCCCTGATGTTTTGCAGCATGCGTCCCCCAGAAACGACCGTACTGAAATAAGCGGCCGTGGAGCGTGGGTAGAATCCGGATAGAAGAAAGGCGCATCCGAGGATGCGCCTTCTCGTAGCTGGCGGAGCGGGCAAGGTCCCTTTGGAACCTCTTTGAACGTTGGATCAGTAAACTAACCGACCCTGCTCTACCGCCACGCGACTCGATCAATGGTGAAGCTGATCGAGGTGGGCAAAACCCGGAAGACGCTTAGTTAACGGCGTCTTTCAGTGCTTTACCAGCTTTGAAGCCTGGGATCTTAGCAGCAGCGATGCTGATCGGGTTGCCAGTTTGTGGGTTACGACCAGTACGAGCAGCACGCTCTTTAACAGCGAAAGTACCGAAACCTACCAGTACAACCGAATCACCAGCCTTGAGAGCGCCAGTTACGGATTCGATTACTGCGTCCAGCGCACGGCCAGCTACAGCTTTCGGGATATCAGCAGATGCAGCGATAGCATCAATCAGTTCCGACTTGTTCACTCTAAGTCCCCTTATTCCTGTTTGAGTTTATTTCTTAATTTTTGGGTGAAAGCAAAAACGGTGCTGGAAGGCCATTTGGCACAAGAAGAGCCGCTTTATAACAAGGGCTCTAAAAATGTGTCAAGGAAGCCCCCCGGCTAATGCGTGCTAATTCGCTCCTTGGAATCAGTCTCGCGCTTGTCATCCTTTGCAACCATCTCCGGAGCCGCATCGGGCAAGGGCTCCGGGGCGTATTGCAGCGCAATTTGCAGGACCTCGTCAATCCATTTAACCGGTTTAATCTGCAGGTCAGCCTTAATATTCTCTGGAATCTCTTTCAGATCACGAACGTTCTCTTCGGGAATAATCACGATCTTGATTCCACCGCGATGAGCCGCTAGCAACTTTTCTTTGAGCCCTCCGATAGCCAAAACTTGGCCACGCAGAGTGATTTCGCCGGTCATCGCCACATCCGCGCGCACCGGTATCTGAGTAAGGGCTGAAACCAGCGCCGTACACATGCCAACGCCCGCGCTGGGGCCATCTTTGGGCGTTGCCCCTTCCGGCATATGGATATGGATGTCGCGCTTCTCATGGAAGTCCAGAGCGACCCCCAAACTCTTGGCCCGACTGCGCACAACAGTTAGCGCTGCAGTGATGGATTCAAGCATGACATCACCCAGCGAACCGGTCTTAATCAGCTGACCTTTACCCGGCACCACAGCCGCTTCAATGGTCAGTAATTCACCGCCAACTTGAGTCCAAGCCAGCCCGGTCACTTGACCAATTTGGTCTTGCTGCTCAGCCAAACCGTAGCGGTATTTGCTCACACCGAGGAAATGCTCGAGCGAATCGGCAGCCACTAGCACCTTCATACGCTTCTCGCGGAAGTGCTCTTTCACCGCTTTACGGCAAACTTTGGCGATTTGTCGCTCAAGGCTACGCACGCCCGCCTCGCGGGTGTAGTAACGGATCATGTCGCGAATGGCGGCGTCTTCGAACTCCACCTCGCCCTTCTTCAAGCCATTGGCCTGCAGTTGCTTAGGCGCGAGGTACTTGACCGCAATATTGATCTTCTCGTCTTCGGTGTAGCCAGGCAGACGAATCACTTCCATACGATCCAGCAGTGGCGCTGGAATGTTCATGGAGTTAGCAGTACAGAGGAACATCACGTCAGACAGATCGTAATCAACTTCCAGATAGTGGTCGTTGAAGTTGTGGTTCTGCTCGGGGTCGAGCACTTCCAGCAACGCCGATGCGGGGTCACCGCGCATGTCTTGACCCATCTTGTCGATTTCATCGAGCAAGAACAGCGGGTTGCGCACGCCAACCTTGGTCATTTTCTGAATCAAACGACCGGGCATCGAACCAATATAGGTACGACGGTGACCACGGATTTCCGCTTCGTCCCGCACGCCGCCCAAGGCCATGCGTACGAATTTTCGGTTGGTCGCATGGGCAATGGATTCAGCCAGCGAGGTTTTACCCACGCCAGGCGGACCGACCAAGCAGAGCACCGGGCCTTTCACTTTCTTCACGCGTTTTTGCACGGCGAGGTACTCAAGGATGCGCTCCTTGACCTCATCCAGACCGTAATGATCGGCGTCGAGAATGTCTTCAGCCTTGGCCAGGTCCAGACGCACCTTGCTCTCAGCCTTCCATGGCACGTTCACCAACCAATCGATGTACGAACGCACCACCGTGGCTTCCGCCGACATAGGCGACATTTGCTTGAGCTTGTTCAGCTCCGCCTGCGCCTTGGTATAGGCCTCTTTAGTCAGGCCGGCGTTTTCGACGCGCTTTTTCAGCTCATCGAGTTCGTTATGGCCTTCGTCGCCGTCACCGAGCTCTTTCTGAATGGCCTTCATCTGCTCATTCAAGTAGTACTCGCGCTGACTGCGCTCCATCTGCTTTTTCACGCGACCGCGAATACGCTTTTCGACCTGCAGCAAATCAATCTCGGCATCCAGCAAGGCCAGCACGTGCTCGACACGCTGGGCCAAATCGGTGACTTCGAGAATTTCCTGTTTCTGTTCAATTTTCAGCGCCATATGCGCGGCCATGGTGTCGACCAGGCGGCTCGGCTCATCAATGCTATTAAGCGAGGACAACACTTCAGCAGGGACTTTTTTGCCCAACTGCACGTACTGCTCAAACTGGCTGAGCAAGCTACGGGTGAAGACTTCGGACTCACGCTCAGCTACATCGGCTTCTTCAATCAAGGCCACCTGCGCGCGGCAGTGACCATCAATCTCGATGAAGCGCTCGATGGACCCACGCTGCTCGCCCTCGACCAACACTTTGACGGTGCCATCGGGCAATTTCAGCAATTGCAGAACAGTGGCAACCGTACCGACGCGGTAGAGCGCGTCTTCGGCAGGATCGTCATCCGCGGGATTCTTTTGGGCCACTAGCAGAATCTGCTTGTCGCCCGTCATAGCGGCCTCAAGGGCCTCAATAGACTTTTCGCGCCCCACAAACAGTGGGATCACCATATGTGGGTAAACCACGACATCACGCAGTGGCAAGAGAGGCAATTCGACTGTTGTCTTCATGATTTTCAGCTCTACGGCGGCCATACGGCCGTAAACAGGTGGGAATACCCTTGGAAACCAAGATGGGGGCAGCCCAAACAAAAAACAAGCGCTGGTTCAGAAAAAGCAAAGGGGCCCGCAGGCCCCTTGCTTTCAACATGTGACAAACGTGTTTTACGCGTCTGGCGCGGCCTTCGCAGGCGGCTCGCTGTTTTCATAAATCAACAGCGGCTTAGACGTACCAGCAATAACGCTTTCGTCGATCACCACTTTGCTCACGTCGTTTTGCGACGGGATTTCATACATGGTGTCGAGCAACACGCCTTCCAAAATGGACCGCAGGCCACGGGCGCCAGTTTTACGCTCCAAGGCACGGTGAGCGACAGACTTCAGGGCATCCGGACGGAATTCCAGGTCCACGCCTTCCATTTCGAACAGCTTGGCGTATTGCTTGGTCAGCGCATTTTTCGGCTCGGTGAGAATCTGCATCAGCGCAGCTTCGTCTAGCTCATCCAAGGTTGCGATAACCGGCAAGCGGCCAACGAACTCTGGGATAAGACCGAATTTCACCAAGTCATCCGGCTCAACCTGACGCAGTGACTCGCCTACTTTTTTGCCCAGATCAATGCTGCGAACTTCAGCGTTGAAACCAATGCCGCCTTTCGCCGAACGACCTTGAATAACTTTCTCGAGACCCGAGAACGCACCACCACAGATAAACAGGATGTTGCGTGTATCGACTTGCAGGAATTCCTGCTGCGGATGCTTGCGACCACCTTGTGGTGGAACGGAAGCGACCGTGCCTTCGATCAGTTTCAGCAAGGCCTGTTGCACGCCCTCGCCAGAAACGTCGCGGGTAATCGACGGGTTATCGGATTTGCGCGAAATCTTGTCAATTTCGTCGATGTAGACGATGCCCATTTGGGCTTTCTCTACGTCGTAATCGCATTTTTGCAGCAGCTTCTGAATGATGTTTTCCACGTCTTCACCAACATAACCCGCTTCGGTAAGCGTGGTGGCGTCAGCGATAGTGAAAGGTACGTTCAGCAGGCGTGCCAAGGTTTCTGCCAGCAGGGTTTTACCCGAACCGGTAGGACCAATAAGAAGGATGTTGCTCTTGCCCAGCTCGACATCGTCTTTCTTGTCGCGCTGGTTGAGGCGTTTGTAGTGGTTGTACACCGCTACCGCCAAAACCTTTTTCGCTCGCTCCTGACCGATTACATACTGGTCAAGGATGGTGCTGATTTCCTTGGGCGCTGGAAGTTTATGAGCGCTGCTTTCCGCCTGAGCTTCCTGCACCTCCTCGCGGATGATGTCATTGCACAGGTCGACGCACTCGTCGCAGATAAAGACCGAGGGGCCGGCAATCAATTTGCGTACTTCATGCTGGCTTTTGCCGCAGAAGGAGCAATAAAGCAGTTTGCCGTTGTCCTCGCCGTTGCGGGTGTCAGTCATTCGTTCAATCCAATCCGATAGGCTTGAAACACAAGATGAGGGCAAATGCGGGCATTTTCAAGCCCGCAAGGCGGCCGTGTATCACTGACCGCCGCCAAAAGGCTTACTGAGCAGCCATTTCTCGCTTGCTCAGAACCTTATCGATCAAACCGTAGTTCACCGCGACTTCTCCACTCATGAAGTTGTCACGGTCGGTATCGCGAGCGATAACCTCAATCGGCTGACCGGTATGGTGCGCCAGAATTTGGTTCAGGCGGTCACGGATGGTGAGGATTTCACGGGTGTGAATCTCGATGTCCGAAGCCTGGCCCTGAAAACCACCCAACGGCTGGTGAATCATCATGCGCGAGTGCGGCAGGCAGTAACGCTTGCCCGCAGCGCCACCAGCCAACAGCAAGGCGCCCATGCTGCAGGCTTGGCCGATACAGATGGTGGATACGTCAGGCTTGATGAATTGCATGGTGTCGTAGATCGACATACCCGCAGTCACCGAACCACCTGGCGAGTTGATGTAGAGGTGAATGTCTTTGTCCGGGTTTTCCGCTTCCAGGAACAGCAATTGCGCTGCTACCAGGTTGGCCATGTAGTCTTCTACTGGGCCGATCAGGAAAATCACGCGCTCTTTAAGCAAGCGGGAGTAGATGTCATAAGCACGTTCGCCACGGGCGGACTGCTCGATGACCATAGGCACCAGACCACCAGCGGCCTGAATGTCATGGGTTTGCGGCATAAAAGGATTACTGGACATGTATCCGACGCTCCCTAGCTTTTGTCATGTCTCAAATACACATAAGCCAGCACGAAGGCTGGCTTATGGTTGCTCGTACGACGGTAGGGGTCAGGCTGCTTGTGGCGCTTCTGCCGGCTTGACCGCTTCTTCGTAAGAGACCTGCTTATCGGTCACATTGGCCTTCTGCAGGACAGTATCTACAACTTGTTCTTCCAGTACAACCGAACGGACTTCGTTCAGTTGCTGGTCGTTTTTGTAGTACCAAGACACCACTTGCTCAGGTTCTTGGTAGGCCGAAGCCATTTCCTGAATCATCTCGCGAACGCGGGCTTCGTCAGGCTTCAATTCGAACTGCTTAACCACCTCAGCAACGATCAGACCTAACACAACACGGCGCTTGGCTTGCTCTTCAAACAGCTCGGCTGGCAGCTGGTCTGGCTTGATGTTGCCGCCGAACTGCTGCACAGCTTGCACGCGCAGACGATCAACTTCGTTGCTCAGCAGGGCTTTTGGCACTTCGATCGGGTTGGCCGACAGCAGGCCTTCCATCACTTGGTTTTTAACTTTGGATTTGATTGCCTGACGCAGCTCGCGCTCCATGTTCTTGCGAACTTCGGCGCGGAAGCCTTCGAGGCCGCCTTCTTTGATACCGAACAGGGCAAAGAAATCGTCGTTCAGCTCAGGCAGTTTTGGTTCGGCAACGCTGTTCACGGTCACGGTGAATTCAGCTTCTTTACCGGCCAGTTCCAGGTTCTGGTAGTCGGCTGGGAAAGTCAGCTTGAGCACACGCTCTTCGCCGGCTTTAGCGCCTTCCAGGCCATCTTCGAAGCCAGGGATCATGCGGCCGGAACCGATAACCAGTTGGGTGCCTTTGGCCGAGCCGCCAGCGAATACTTCGCCGTCAACCTTGCCAACGAAGTCGATGTTGACCTGGTCGTCTTTCTGAGCAGCGCGCTCAGCGGTTTCGAAACGGGTGTTTTGCTTACGCAGGATTTCCAGCATGTTGTCGAGGTCGGCATCGGCGACTTCGGCTTCCAGGCGTTCGATAGCAATGCTGTCGAAGCCGGCAACTTGGAATTCAGGGAACACTTCGAAGGTGGCGACGTATTCGAGGTCTTTACCTTTTTCGAAGGTTTTTGGCTGAACAGCTGGGGCGCCAGCCGGGTTCAGTTTTTGCTCAACCACAGCTTCGTAGAAGGTGGCTTGGATCAGATCGCTCAGGGCTTCCTGGCGAGCAGCGTCTTCGTAACGCTGACGGATAACGCTCATTGGCACTTTGCCTGGGCGGAAACCCGGAACCTTGGCACGACGTGCAGTCTGCTGCAGACGCTTGTTTACTTCGGTCTCGATGCGCTCAGCAGGAACGCCAATGGTCATACGACGCTCAAGAGCGGAAGTATTTTCAACAGAAACTTGCATGGATATTCCTCGTTGCACAGACGTTAGCCGGCCGTTTCCGGCCCCAGAATCAAGGGCATGCATTCTAGTGGCGAAAACTCAAGAAGTCACCACACAGCACGTCACAGTAAAAAACGGTCTGAAATGACCTACAGCAATAGCCCTTCTATCTAAGCCAAAGCCAGCAACCACGGCGCCTTGAGCAGGCTCACCGACCTACCCGCCAAGCTCGGCCGAGAGGCCAGCAGCGGCGTCTTTGACCGGCTTAATAAGCGCCGTCATCTTTTCCAGCGACATATAAGGCACGGTGCTGGCCACGCTAATGGCGGCGACAATCTTACGACTGGCATCGCGCACCGGCGCCGCCACGCAGCGAATCGACGGCTCGTTATCCTCTAAGTCGAAGGCATAGCCGCCCTCTCCATACTCCAACATGCGCTGTTGGAACTGCTCCCAAGTCGGTTCGACATGATTGGGCCACAGCGGATTTTTGCCCCCAACCGGCAAACTGACCTGATACAGCCGCTGCCATTCCTGCGGCGAACAATCGAGCATCAGTGCTTTGCCAATGCCGGTGCGCGCCAAAGGCATGCGATGACCGACCCGCGAGCGCATTTCCGGTCCGTTACGACCGGGATTCTTCTGTAAATAGAGAACGTCGTCGTCTTCGCGAATGGCGAGGTGAATGGTGTCACCAGTAAGTGCCGACAACTGATCGAGAAACGGCGTAGCCAAGGTCACCAGCGGCAAGGCCTCGCGCGCCTGAAAGCCCAGCTCAATCAACTTCGGCCCTAATAAATAGCCCACCTGCGGCACCACCCGTAGATAGCGCTCATCCACCAGACAGCTGGCCAAGCGGTGGGTGGTGCTGCGGGTGGTGCCAATAATCTGCGCAATCTGTTTGAGATCGCGCGCGCCGCTGGCCACGGCATGCACCACGGCCAGGCCACGCAGCAGCGTCTGCGTGCCAGTGGGGGCGGCGTCCTTGGCGGTTTTTCCGTCGTCGTCCTGCATAGCTAACCTTAAGAGGGAGACTGCGGGCGGCATTATGGCCGCTCGCTGACCGTGCTGCCCATGCTTCAGCGTTGTTTGAGGCGGTCGATGATCACGGCGATCAGCAGAATCGAGCCACGGATAACGTACTGATAGAAGGTGTCGATGTTTTTCAGGTTCATCGCGTTTTCGATGATGGCCAGAATCAGCACCCCGGCGATCACATGGCGCACCATGCCGATGCCGCCGCTAAGCGACACCCCGCCCAGCACACAGGCCGAAATCACCGTTAGCTCAAAGCCCTGACCGATCATGGGTTGGCCGGAGGTCATGCGCGAGGCGAGAATCACCCCAGCCAGCGCGCCAATCAAACCGTGAGTGGCGAAGATAATGATCTTGGTGCGATCGACATGCACACCGGCCAGCAGCGCCGCCTCCTGATTACCGCCAATGGCCAGGGTATTGCGCCCATAGGTGGTGTAGTTGAGCAACCAGCCGAAAAACAGAAAGCACACCAGGGTGATCACAATGGGCACCGGCACACCAAACAGCTGGCCATTACCGAAGACAAAGAAGCCCTCGTTGGAGACACCGACCGCCTTGCCGTTGGAGATGATATAGGCCAGGCCACGGACGATCTGCATAGTCGCCAGTGTAGTAATCAGCGCGTTGATCTTTAGCTTGGCGATCACCAAGCCATTAATCAGCCCCACAGACAGCCCCATCGCCAGCGCCGCTGCCACACCGAGAAACACGCTATCGGTGTCGCGCATCACCACACCCGCCACTACGCCGGCGCAAGCAATCACCGAGCCGACCGACAGATCGAAGTGCCCGGACGCCAAGCAAAACAACATGGTGCACGCGGCAATGCCGGTGGTGGAAATCGCCAGCCCCAACCCGCGCATATTCAGCGGCGAGAGGAAGTTATCGATAAATACGGTACAGAACACAAAGATGCCGATGGCTGCCAGCAGCATGACCCAATCGTCGAAAAACTTGCGCTGGCCCAATCCCATCCATAGCCCATTGGCTTTTTTAACCTGTGACATACACACCTCGAAAGCTAGTGGCTTGCATCAATTACGCGTACGCGGCAGTGCCAGTTGCAGCAGCCGGGCCTCGTCGGCCTCATCGCGCGCCAGTTCGCCGGTAATGGCGCCTTCACTCATCACCAGAATCCGGTCGGAAATACCCATGACTTCCATCAGATCACTGGACACCACAATCACGGCGATGCCCTGCTCCGCCAGGTTGTGGATGATCTGGTAGATCTCGGCCTTGGCGCCGACGTCGATGCCGCGGGTGGGCTCATCCAGCAGCAGCACTTTCATCGGCATGGACAGCCAGCGGCCAAGAATGGCTTTTTGCTGGTTGCCGCCGGACAAAAACATGATCGGTTGGCTGGCCGACGGCGTGCGGATATTCAGCGCGGCGATCTGCTTTTGCGCATTGCTGCGCTCCCAGCCGCTGTTGATCAGGCCAGGCACTTTGGCGTGGTGGCTGCGGGCACTGATATTGATGTTCTCGGCCACGCTGGCCAGCGGCACGATGCCTTCCTTTTTACGGTCTTCGGGACAGAGCAACACCCCAGCGGCAATCGCATCGCGGGGCGATTTAAGCGCTACCTCGTTATCACCCAACAGCATTTGCCCGGCGTCCCAACGCGACAGTCCAGCGAGCAGACGCAGCAGCTCAGTACGTCCAGCCCCGACCAGGCCAAACAGGCCAAGAATTTCGCCGCAGCGCACCGCAAAGCCGGCCGGTTCAACCACGCCATGGCCCAGCAGCCCTTTTACTCGCAGGGCCACGGCGCCATGGGCGCGGGGGCGATAGTTATAGATGTCGTCGATATCGCGACCGACCATGCAACTCACCAACTGCTCAACCGTCAGCTGCTGCATATCCTCAAAGGTGCAGATGAAGCGCCCGTCCTTGAACACGGTCACCGCATCGCAAATCTTGAACACCTCCTCCATGCGGTGCGACACATAGAGGATCACCCTGCCCTCGTCCCGCAGCCGGGCGATGATCACCATCAGCCGCTCAATTTCGCGCGCCGACAGGCTGCTGGTGGGCTCATCAAAAGCGATCACCCGGGCATTACGTGACATGGCCTTGGCGATCTCGACCAACTGCCGCTGACCGAGAGACAAACTGCCCAAGCGCGTATTCGGGTCGATCTCATCGGCCAAGCCTTTAAGCAGCTCCCGCGCGCGACGGACCATGGCGCCGCGATTGATCACGCCAAAGCGCGACGGCATATGGCCGAGCAACAGATTTTCGGCGACGGTCATTTCCGGCACCAGCTGCAGCTCTTGATGAATCACCGCCACACCATGCGCGATGCTGTCGGCTGCCGACTTGAATGTCAGCGCCTCTTCGCCAATCTGCAAATGGCCACTGTTGGGGCTGTAAAAGCCGCCGAGAATTTTCAGCAGGGTCGACTTGCCCGCGCCGTTCTCGCCCATCAGCGCATGCACGCTGCCGGGCTTGGCTTCAAAGCTGATCTGCGCCAGCGCCTTGACCCCGGGAAACTCTTTGCCGACGCCATTGAAGCGCAGGCTGGCATTGCTGCTTGCATGTTCCAACATCATTGCCTCCTGCCCGCCACATGAGCGGCGGGCGCGCGTTACCCGACGTGCTTACTTCCACAAACCGATCTTGGTCAGCTCGGCTTGGAAATTTTCCCGGGTAATCAGGGTGACGTTGTCCAGGGCGGTGTACTTGGCCGGCTCTTTACCGGTAGTCACCCACTCGAACATCTGGCTGGCGGTTTCATAGCCAGAGGTGTCGGGGCTGAGCAGCATGGAGCCGTAGAAACCGCTGTTGGCTTTTTTCAGTTCACCAATGGCATCGGTGCCGTTAATACCGACGCCGATCACATTGGCAGCAACAAAACCGGCGCTTTCCGTGGCCCGTACGCCACCCAGCACAGCGCTGTCATTCATGCCGCCGATAATCAGATTTTTCGCCTCGCTGGGCAGCTTGACCAACGCGGAGTTGGTAGCGTCCATGCTGCCTGGCACGTCGAGGGTTTTCAGCGGCGCCGTCAGAATATGGTCTGCACTCAGGCCTGCGGCCTTGAGCGAGGCCATGGAGCCATCGGTGCGCTTTTTACCAGTGTCCAGTTCATCAAAGGTGGTTATCACCGCATAGGTTTCTTTCAAATCCCAGCCACGCTTCTTCGCCTCATCGGCCATGGCCTTGCCTTGTTTTTCGCCGATCTTGAACGCGGCCAAACCGACATAGGGCACGTCTTCCATCGGGTTGCCTTTGGCATCGACAAAGCGGTCATCAACGGCAAGCACTTTCAGGCCATTGAGTTTGGCTTTGGCCATGATAGCTGGACCCAGGGAGGTGTCAGGCGGGCAGATGACAAACCCTTTGGCACCATTAGCGGCCAGGGTGTCGATGGCCGCCAGGGTTTTCTCGCCATCGGGCACGGCGATTTTGATCACGGTAAAGCCTTTGTCTTTACCGGCCTTTTCCGCGAAAGCCCATTCGGTTTGGAACCAGGGCTCTTCCGCCTGCTTGACCAGAAAGCCGATTTTCACTTCTTCAGCGCTAACCAGACTGCTGAAACCAGCAGCGGCGAGCAGAGTGGCAGCGCAGGCGACGGCGCGAAAGCTGCGTTGGGCAAAAAAGCCGCGTTGAGTAAAACGGTGCACGAACATAGGTAATCCTCTTGTTTTTATTGGATCAGGTCGGGCGTTGCATACCGGCGGCGTTAATGAACGCAGTCGGCTACTGCGTTACTCGTGGTACATCACCGAGCGGCCACCATCGATCATCAGGCAGGTGGCATTGATAAACGGCGCCTCGTCGGTCGCCAGGAACAACGCCGTCATGGCCACTTCAACCGGCTGGCCAATACGTCGCGGCGGATGCAAATCGAACGCCCGCTGGCGCTCGGCGTGGGGGTCGTCGAAACCGTTCCAGTAGTCGACGTTAAGCTGGGTTTCGATATAGCCCGGGGCGATAGCGTTAACCCGCACGCCTTTGGGCGCGTACTCGATACCCAAGGCACGGGTCAGGCCAAGCAGGCCATGTTTGGCCACCGGGTACGGGAAGCAGCCGGGAATAATGTGGCTGGAGTGGGTGGAGGCAATATTGATGATGTTGCCGATGCCCTGCTCGATCATATGCGGCAGCACTGCGCGGCAGCCGAACCAGGCGCCGTCCAGGTCGATGGCAAAGCAGCGGCGCCAGTCTTCGTCGCTCATCAGCAGCGGGTCACGGAAGACGTTAACGCCCGCGCAGTTGACCAACACGTCCACGCGACCGAAACGTTCGATAGTCACATCGACCAATGCCTGCCATTGCACCTTGTCGGTGATATCGATGCCTTGGGCGTACACCTCAGCACCGCGATCGCGCCAACGGGCGGCAACGCCCTGCACTTTTTCCGCCTGAATATCGGCAATCACCAAGCGCGCTTGCTGGGCCTGGAAGCAGGCCACAATCGCCTCGCCAATGCCTTGGGCAGCGCCCGTCACAATTACAACTTTGCCCTTTAGGCGTTCGCCATAAACCGGTTCGGGCACCGGGGGTAATGTCAGTGGTTCAGCCATTCCCTGCACTCCTAGTTTTATTAACCCGCAAAGCGGTGACAGGCCATGCCAGCCACGCCGATTTCAGCCACCAGCACGGCGCCATCCAACGAGTCTTCGGCGAGGTGTTTGTCGGCCGCTGGACGTGCGCTGGTAACATACAAAGTGGTCAGATCTTTGCCGCCGAATACGCAGCTGGTGGGGTATTTCACCGGTAACTGGATGACCTGATCGAGGCGCCCGTCCGGCGCATAACGCAGCAGGCAGCCACCCTTCCAGCGCGCATTCCACACGAAGCCTTCAGCGTCCATCGCCGAACCGTCCGGCGCGCCGCAGGCAGAAGACTCGGCCCAGATGCGCCGCTCGCCGAGCGTGCCGTCGGCGGCAATGGGATAGGCAAATAGCTCGCCCTTGAGGGTGTCGGCGCTATACAGCTCGCTGCCGTCGGCCTTCCACAGCAGCGTATTGACGATGCCCTGGCCTTCCAGCAACGGCGTAACGTTGGCGTTTTTATCAATACGAAACAGGCCGCCCGAGCTGCGGGTAATCGGCAGATCGCTGCCATCCTCGGCAATATTGTTTTGCATGCTGCCCAGCCACAGCTGGCCTTGGGCATCGCAGCGCGCTTCGTTGGCGCGGTTGCCGGCTACCGGATCAGCCACGCAAAACAGCGCTAACGCGGGTTGCTCGAACGGCGAATTAAGGTCGAGGCGATAGACGCCGCTGGCCAGAGTCACCAGCGCATCACCGCTTTGGCAGGGAATAAATGACGAAACCACTTCAGGCAGCCGCCACTGCTGGATCTGGCCTTGCACCTGGCGACAGGCTAGGCGCGCGGGAATATCCACCCAATAAAGTGCCTGGGTGGCAGCATCCCAAAACGGCGCTTCGGCCAGCTTGAAGCGCTCAGTGCTGAGCACCTTCCATTGCAGGTCTGCGCTTACCATTCGGCAAAGCTCCCGTCGGCGTGACGCCAAATCGGGTTGCGCCAGCGGTGGCCGATGGCGGCGCGCTCGATCACATACTCCTCGTTGATTTCAATGCCGAGGCCCGGGCCTTTGGGGATCTTGACCATGCCCTGCTCGTAATCGAATACGCCCGGGTCTTTGAGGTAGTCGAGCAGGTCGTTACTCTCGTTGTAATGAATGCCCAGGCTCTGCTCTTGGATAAACGCGTTGTAGCAAGCGGCATCCAATTGCAGGCAGGCGGCCAAGGCAATCGGCCCCAGCGGGCAATGCAAGGCCAGGGCAACGTCGTAGGCCTCGGCCATATTGGCGATTTTGCGGGTTTCAGTAATGCCGCCAGCGTGAGACGCATCGGGCTGGATAATGTCGACGTAGCCTTCACTCAGCACGCGCTTGAAATCCCAACGCGAGAACAGGCGCTCGCCCAAGGCGATTGGCGTGTTGGTGAGCGGCGCTAGCTCTTTCAACGCTTCGTAGTTTTCGCTGAGCACGGGCTCTTCGATAAACATCAGCTTGAAGGCGTCCAGCTCCTTCATCAGTACCTTGGCCATGGGCTTATGCACACGGCCATGGAAGTCGACACCAATGCCTACGTTCGGCCCCACCGCATCACGCACGGCCGCGACGTTTTGCAGGGCCAGGTCGACCTTGTCGAAGCTGTCGACAAATTGCAGCTCTTCGGTGCCATTCATTTTTACTGCGGTGAAACCACGGGCTACGGCGTCTTTGGCGGCGCGAGCGGTGTCGGCTGGGCGGTCGCCGCCGATCCAGGAATACACGCGAATTTTGTCGCGCACCTGGCCGCCGAGCAGGTCACTCACCGACACGCCGAGGGCCTTGCCTTTGATATCCCACAGCGCCTGGTCGATGCCGGCGAGCGCGCTCATATGGATAGCACCGCCGCGGTAAAAGCCGCCGCGGTAGAGCACGGTCCAGATGTCTTCGATATTGCGTGGGTCTTTGCCGATTAGATAATCGGAAAGCTCTTCCACGGCAGCAGCAACGGTATGGGCACGGCCCTCCACCACAGGCTCGCCCCAACCGGTGATGCCCTGGTCGGTTTCCACCTTAAGAAAGCACCAACGCGGCGGCACGATAAAGGTGGTCAATTTGGTGATTTTCATCTTCTTGTCTCTTTTATAGATGGGGCGGTCAGCGTGGCGCTGTGACTGCCGAAAAACCCCTAAACCAAAACGTCTACAGCAAAACTGCTAGAAAAGAGTTCGCCAGGCGGTGACATAGGCCGCCGCATTTCGCGCAACTTCAGCCACTGACATGCCCGGTTTGTACAAGCCGGAACCCAAACCAAAACCCTTAACCCCAGCCTCGATAAACGCCTGCATATTCGTCGGCGAAATGCCGCCCACTGGCAGCAACACGGTGCCGGCCGGCAACACCGCCAACCAAGCCTTGACCAGCGCTGGCGCCATCTGTTCAGCCGGGAACAGCTTGAGCACATCGGCGCCTTCAGCCAGCGCAGCAAAGGCTTCGGTGGGCGTCGCTACTCCGGGAGCCAGGTACAAACCAGCCGCCTTGGCGGCGCGCAGTACAGCAGGGTCACTATGGGGCATGACAATCACCTGCCCGCCTGCGGCCTTCACCGCCTCAACCTGCTCGGGCGACAGCACGGTGCCGGCGCCAATCAGGCAATCGGCGGGCAAACTGTCGCGCAGAATGCGGATGCTCTCGTACGGCTGCGGCGAATTGAGCGGCACCTCGATAACGCGAACGCCGGCGTCATACAGAACCCGGCCAATGGCCTGCGCTTCTGACGGATGTAGCCCACGCAAAATGGCGATCAAACCGTTCTCCGCCAATGCCTGTTTAAACATGACTGGCCTCGCTTTAAGCAGGTGAAGAAACAGGGGTCGATAACAACCCGGCTTGTTCAGCCAGGTACCACAAGCCGCGTTCGGTGGCTTGCTCGGCCAGGCTCACCGAGGCAAAGCCGCAGGCGGCCAACGCACGGTTGTAACGCTGGCAGAGTTGGTAATTGCCGATCAGTAAAACGGCGGGCAGCGCTGCGCCGCTGTGCCGGTGGCGCAACGTGGTGGCCAGCGCCAGTAGCTCATGGCCGATCAGCAAACCAGAGAGATAATCCGGCTGCGCAGAGGCGCTCAACATTCCGGTCAGGCCTAGGGTGCGGGCACTGAATAACGTCGACAGCGGGCCGATTTCACCTTCGCGGGACAGCGCCACCTGCACGCCGCGATCAAAGGCCTCGGCGTCGAACGGCGCACTGCGCTGCTGGGTGCGGCCGAGGATGCTGTGCTCGCTCAGCACGGCGAATAGCTCGCCGGTCATAAAGGTGTCGAAGTGGACGATGCATTGGTCCGCCACTTCGACCCATTTCGAATGGCTGCCAGGTAGGCCGATTAATAAATGGTCTTGGCCGTCAGCGGGCAAATGGTGCAGCGCGCCGAGTACTTGGGTTTCTTCGCCGCGCATCACATTGGGTAAGCGCGAACGCTGAATGACGCCGGGAACGATATGAATGGCAGTGCCGCGCACGCTGCGCACGGTAATCAAGGCATGGCCCAAACGGGCGACATTGGCGGGAGTATCGCAATAGGCCGCTTCGCGCCAGCCCTGGGCGCTACCGACCATACCGCAGGCGATAACCGGGAGGTCTGGCTCGGCGTCGAGCCAATCGCCACAGGCCTCATCAAATGCCAGTTCAAAGCCATCGCGGCACAGCTCCCCCGCCACCAGCCGCGCCGTTTTCGGCAACTGCATGATGCCCGCGCTGAGCGTGCGCTCTTGCAGCACCTTGGCGCCGGCCGCGAGCCGGTAGGCACGCAACGAGGTGGTACCCCAATCGAGGGCGATTAACTGAGCCTGCATCGCTTCACCTGAATTTGTTTTTGGTAGTGATTGCGTGAGGCCGACTATAAAACGACACCTATAAGAATCTCAACATATATATTTACATCCCATATTTAGGGACTTTTTAGATTTAGTCGTTAGAAAAGCAGGAGCAACGCCACAGCGCTATAGGTCGGACGCGACAAATGAAGGCGACTGAGCTGGCTGCGCCACACGAGAGAATTTGCCCAAATGCACGCTCACTGAATTCGACGTTGCAGCGAGCCAGCCACCGGGGAATTGCGACTTATCTGGACAAAATGACCATCCGTCTCTGCATCGAGCTCACCCCACCACATATACATATTAAGTATGCATAATGGCATTCACGATCCAGTTCGATCCGCAAAAGGCCCAAAGCAACTTCAGAAAACACGGGATTCGACTAACCGATGCAGCAACGGTACTAAGCGACACGCAGGCCTTGACCATGGAGGACTGCGATCATGACGAGGAACGCTGGATAACCCTTGGCGAAGACAGCAGCGGCAGGATACTGGTGGTGGTTTACACCTACCGGGATCCCAATTTCGTAAGGCTGATATCCGCGCGCAAAGCCCAGCCACGCGAGATTCAGCAATACAGAGGTGGGTGAACATGAAAGACACATACGACTTCAGCAAAGCAACACGCGGGCCTGTGGCGCCAACCAAAGGCAAAACCCGCATCACCATCATGCTCGACGATGCCGTGCTGGAAGCGGCACGCCAGCGCGCCGACGCCCAGGGCATGGGCTATCAGACATTGATTAACAGCATCCTTAAACAGGCGCTATGCGGGGTGGACAGCAACCCTGGCGATGCCGCCTTAAGCGAAATTCTCAACACCCTGCGTACCCTCGTCGAGGGGCAGGCAGCACTGGCGGCCAAGCTCGATACCCCGGCAGATATTCCACCAGGCCACCTCAACACCCATGGCAGTCAACGGCGCTCGGTAATGGCGGTAAGAGAAGAGCCTGGCCCACTGGAGACAGCGATAAGCAGAGCCAAGACGGCAGGGAAAAAGCCTAAGGCGCAGGTTAAGAGCGGCTAACAATCTGCACCGCGCAACAGAGCGGGAAAGTGCTCGGCCCCTCCTGGCCGTCGGAGCGGTATCGGCTAGAGGCATCTGTACATAGCCCGCAGCTCGAACTCGAAATGTACGGCGCAAGGTACGTTACGCTCGCAAAAGATGGCTAAAGAAAGCGAAATCCAAGGCAATAAAAAAGCCGCTATAGGCGGCTTTGTTACTGGCTTCGCGAAACTCAACGGAAGCCGGCGAAACTATATTTGGTGCGGACGGAGAGACTCGAACTCTCACGCCTTGCGGCGCTGGAACCTAAATC
>CAZIWV010000017.1:0-96729 GCA_964543145.1 uncultured Pseudomonas sp. | reverse complement strand
CTTCCAGGCAGTCGGGCTTGAGCTTTTTGATCAGCTCTTTCATGCCGCGCGACTCAAGCTGGAAAACCGCCGTGGTTTCGGCTTTTTGCAGCAGCGTATAGGTCGGCTTGTCATCCAACGGGATGAAGTCGATATTCAACGGGCCGTCGCCTACCTTGGCGCGGTCGCGGTTAATCGTTTTCAGCGCCCAGTCGATGATGGTCAGGGTACGCAGGCCAAGGAAGTCGAACTTCACCAGGCCGGCGGCTTCCACGTCGTCTTTATCAAACTGGGTTACCAGGCCACCGCCCTCGTCATCACAGTAGATGGCGGCAAAGTCGGTGAGTTTGGTCGGGGCGATTACCACACCACCGGCGTGCTTACCGACGTTACGGGTAATACCTTCCAGCTTTTTCGCCATTTCCCAGATTTCGGCGGCTTCCTCGTCGACCTTGAGAAAGTCACGCAGGATTTCTTCCTGCTCGTAGGCCTTCTCCAGGGTCATGCCGACTTCAAACGGAATCATCTTCGACAGGCGATCGGCCAAGCCGTAGGACTTGCCTTGCACCCGCGCCACGTCGCGCACCACCGCCTTGGCGGCCATGGTACCGAAGGTGATGATCTGGCTAACGGCGTTACGCCCGTAAGCCTGGGCCACGTATTCGATAACGCGGTCGCGGCCATCCATGCAGAAGTCGATATCGAAGTCGGGCATGGATACCCGTTCCGGGTTAAGGAAACGTTCGAACAGCAGGTCGTACTGCAGCGGGTCGAGGTCGGTGATTTTCTGTACGTAGGCCACCAACGAACCGGCACCTGACCCCCGGCCTGGGCCTACGGGAATACCGTTGCGTTTGGCCCATTGAATAAAGTCCATCACGATCAGGAAGTAACCGGGAAAGCCCATCTGGATGATGATATCCAGCTCGAAATTCAGGCGATCGACATAGACCTGACGTTTCTCTTCGTAGTTGGGCGTGGTCTCTTTCGGCCACAACACCGCCAAGCGTTCTTCCAGACCCTCAAAGGAGATCTTGCGAAAGAACTCGTCCATGGTCATGCCGTCGGGCACTGGAAAGTTGGGCAGAAAGCTTTTGCCCAGGAGAATTTCGATATTGCAGCGCTTGGCGATTTCGACGGTATTTTCCAGCGCCTCGGGAATGTCGCTAAACAGCTCCCACATTTCTTCTGGCGATTTCAGGTACTGCTGATCGCTGTACGTGCGGGCGCGGCGTGGGTCGTCGAGAGCGCGGCCTTCACCGATACACACGCGGGTTTCATGGGCTTCGAAATCGCCCTGCTTGATAAAGCGCACGTCGTTGGTGGCCACCAGCATGGCGTCGCAACGCCCGGCCAACTCGACGGCCAGGTGCAGGTATTCTTCGTCGTTAACCCGGCTGGTGCGTTGCAGCTCAAGGTAGAAACGGTCGGGGAAAACCTGCTGCCATTCATGCAGCGAGGCTTCGGCTTCCTGGATATTGCCAGCCAACAGGTTAAGGCCGATTTCGCCCTCTTTGGCGCCAGACAAGGCGATCAAGCCTTCGGACGCTTCTTTAACCCACTCGCGCTCAATGATCACTTCACCGTTGCGTTGGCCTTCGGTAAAGCCGCGGGAGATGAGTTCGGTGAGGTTGCGATAGCCCTTGGCGTTCATCACCAGTAGGGTCATACGGCTGAGCTGGCCGTCTTCGTCTTTGCTGGCCAGCAACAGGTCGGCACCGCAGATCGGCTTGATGCCGGCGCCCATGGCGGCTTTGTAGAACTTCACCAGCGAGCACAGGTTGCGCTGATCGGTAACCGCCACTGCAGGCATACCGGCACTGGCAGCGGCCTTGACCAGCGGTTTAACCCGCACCAGGCCGTCAATCAGGGAGAACTCGGTATGCAAACGCAGGTGAACAAAAGTGGCCGGCATGCTGATCCTATAAAGCGCAAAAACGACAAGGCCCGGATTGTACCGGGCCTTGGCGAAAACATCAGCCCGAAGGCTTAAACGTCTTCTAATAATCGCCGTACGGGGGCAAACGAACGCCGATGGATAGGCGTGGGGCCCAGGCGCTGCAAAGCTTCCAGATGGAACGCAGTGGGGTAGCCTTTATGCGTGGCGATGCCGTAGCCGGGGTAAATCAATTCCAGCGCCTGCATCTCGCGGTCGCGGCTGACCTTAGCCAGAATCGACGCAGCGGCAATGGCTGGCACCTGGCTATCGCCCTGGATGACAGACGAACTGGGCACCTTGAGTTTCGGGCAACGGTTGCCATCAATCAGCGCTAGGCGCGGCGTTACGCTCAAGCCTTCGACCGCGCGCTGCATGGCCAGCATGGTGGCGTGGAGAATATTCAGCTGATCGATTTCTTCCACTTCAGCGCGGGCGATACACCAGGCCAAGGCTTTCTCTTTGATCTCATCGAAAAGCTTTTCGCGCCGCGCTTCGGTGAGCTTTTTCGAATCGTTAAGACCAAGAATTGGCCGTGCTGGATCAAGGATCACCGCAGCGGTTACCACCGCGCCGCACAGCGGGCCGCGGCCGACCTCGTCGACGCCAGCCACCAGCTCTTCCACCAGGGTGAAATCCAGGCCCAGTTGCATCAGCGCGCTCCTGCCAGTTCAAGCACCGCCTTGGCGGCTTCGGTGGACGCATCGCGGCGCAGGGTGCGGTGGATCTGATCGAAGAATTCGGTTTGCGCCTGGCCGCCGGTTAACAGCGGGGCCAAGGTTTGCGCCAGTGCGTCCGGGGTCGCGGCATCTTGCAGCAGCTCGGGCACCAACAGGCGACCGGCGAGCAGGTTGGGCAGCGACACATACGGACTTTTCAGCATGCGTTTCAGAATGCGGTAGGTCATGGGCGCTACGCGATACGCCACCACCATCGGCCGCTTGTACAGCAGCGCTTCCAAGGTAGCGGTGCCGGAGGCGATCAGCACGGCATCGCAGGCGGCCAGCGCGGTGTGGGATTGGCCGTCGAGCAAGGTCAGCGGAATATCGCGACCAGCCAATTGCGCTTCAATCTGCTCGCGGCGTTCAGGACTGGCGCAGGGCAGAACAAAGCGCACGCCAGGGCGCAGCGTCCGCAGGCGCTCGGCAGCATCGAGGAACAGCCCCCCAAGGCGGGACACTTCACCGCCACGGCTGCCGGGCATCAACGCCACCACCGGGCCTTCTTCTGGCAGGCTCAGCTCGGCGCGTGCAGCCGCGCGGTCGGCCTCTAGTGGAATGGCATCGGCCAGGGTGTGCCCCACAAAGCGCACGGGCACTTGGTGCTCGTCGTAGAACTTTGCTTCAAAGGGAAACAGGGTAAGCATCAAGTCGCAGGCATCGCGAATTTTCAGCACGCGCTTTTGCCGCCACGCCCACACGGAGGGGCTGACGTAGTGCACGGTTTTGATTCCGGCTTGGCGCAATTTCAGTTCGACGCCAAGGGTGAAGTCCGGCGCGTCGATACCAATAAACACATCGGGCTTGGCGGCGATCAGGGTTTGGATCAGGCGTTTACGTCGTGACAGCAACTCCGGCAGGCGCCCGAGCACTTCCACCAGGCCCATCACCGCCAAACGCTCCATGGGGAAATACGAGCTCAGCCCTTGCGCCTGCATGCGCGGGCCGCCGACACCAATAAATTCCACCTGGGGATGTTGCGCTTTTAGGGCCTGCATCAGGCCTGCACCAAGAATGTCGCCCGAAGCCTCGCCGGCAACGATAGCGACGCGCAGTACGCCCGCCATGGTTAGCGAGTGATGCCGCGCGAGGAGGCTTTGATGGAGTCGATAAACACCGCGACTTCCGGGAATTGCGCCGCCGACTCGGCCAGCTCTTCAAGCGCCTTGTCGACGGTCAGACCTTGGCGATACACCACTTTGTATGCGCGGCGCAGGGCCTGAATCGCCTCATCACTAAAACCACGACGGCGCATGCCCTCGAAGTTCATGCTGCGCGCCTCGGCTGGGTTGCCGAACACGGTGACGTACGCCGGTACGTCTTTACCGATGGCGGTGCCCATGCCAGAAAAGCTGTGGGCGCCGATATGGCAGAACTGATGCACTAGGGTGAAACCGGACAGAATCGCCCAGTCATGCACATGCACATGGCCAGCGAGTGCTGTGTTATTGACCAGTATGCAGTGGTTACCGATGACGCTGTCGTGGCCGACGTGGGCGTAGGCCATGATCAGGTTGTGGTCGCCGATGGTGGTTTCCGCGCGGTCCTGAATGGTGCCGCGGTGAATGGTCACACCTTCGCGAATCACGTTGTGATCGCCGATTACCAAGCGCGTGTCTTCGCCCTTGTACTTCAGATCGGGGGTGTCTTCACCAACGGAGGAGAACTGATAAATGCGGTTGTGCTTACCAATGCGTGTGGGCCCTTTGAGAATCACGTGGGGCCCGATAACCGTACCCTCGCCGATTTCCACACCGGGACCGATGATCGACCAAGGACCGACTTCTACGTCGTCAGCCAGCTTGGCGGTCGGATCGATGATCGCTCGAGGGTCAATCAAACTCATAGTTTCCTTTCCGCGCAAATGATTTCTGCCGAGCAGACTTCTTTGCCATCAACGCTAGCACGGCAGGCGAATTTCCAGATGCTGCGCTTGGAGCTGATGAACGTGGCTTCCAGAATCAGCTGGTCACCCGGGGTAACGGGCTGACGAAAACGCAGCTTATCGGAGCCAACAAAGTAGTAAAGCGTGCCATCAGCGGGCTTCACATCAAGCATCTTGAAACCCAGGATGCCAGCGGCTTGGGCCATGGCTTCGATGATCAGCACGCCTGGCATGATCGGGTGTTCAGGGAAGTGACCGTTGAAAAAAGGCTCGTTGATGCTGACATTCTTGTAGGCGCGAATGGTCTTGGTGTCTGCCACATCCAAGTCGACCACACGGTCTACCAGCAGGAACGGGTAGCGGTGCGGCAAGTATTCGCGGATCTGGTTAATGTCCATCATGTTCGATAAAGCCTGTAAAAGAGGAAGGGGACTGACGAATGCGTCAGTCACGCATCAGATGAAGAATCGTCGGCCGGGGTCACGGCTGCCAGACGCTTTTCTAGCTGCTGCAGGCGACGCGCCATGTCATCCAAATTGCGGAAACGGGCAGCGCTCTTGCGCCAATCCGCAGCCGTTTGCATGGCAGTGCCGGAAGAATACGAACCGGGTTCGGTGATTGAGCGGGTCACCATGGTCATGCCGGTGACGAATACGCCGTCGCAGATTTCAATATGCCCCACCAGCCCAACGCCGCCGGCAAGCATACAGTGCTTACCGATTTTGGTGCTGCCGGAAATGCCCACGCAGGCGGCCATGGCGGTGTGGTCACCGACCTGAACGTTGTGGGCGATCATGATCTGGTTATCCAGCTTCACGCCGTTACCAATAACGGTGTCGGCCAGCGCGCCACGGTCGATGGTGGTGTTGGAACCCACTTCGACGTCATCACCCAAGGTGACACCGCCGATCTGGGCGATTTTCTGCCACACGCCTTTTTCGTTAGCAAAGCCGAAGCCTTCACCACCGATTACCGCGCCAGACTGAATCACCACACGCTTACCAATGCGCACATCGTGGTACAGGGTGACGCGCGGGGCCAACCAACCGCCCTCGCCTATCACCGTACGCGCGCCGATAAAGCACTGGGCGCCGATAGTGACGCCTGCACCAATCTGCGCACCACTCTCGATCACCGCGTAAGCACCGACACTGGCGCTGGCATCGACGACCGCATCCGCGGCAACGATAGCCGTGGCATGCACGCCGGCCGCGGCGCGAGGCTTGCGATCAAACAGGTGCGAAAGTTCGGCGTAAGCCAGGTAAGGATTGGCCACCACCAACGCCGCGCCGGCATAGCCTTGGGCATCTGCCTCGGTCAGCAGCACCGCGCCGGCTTTGCAGTCGGCGAGGAATTTGCGGTATTGGGGGTTAGCGAGAAAGCTCAGTTGGTCCGGGCCCGCCTCATGCAAGGTGGCCAGGCCAGTGATGCTGATGTCCGCAGCGCCACGCAAGGTAGCGCCGAGACGCTCGGCCAGCTGGCCGAGGGAGAAAACCAGAGCAGTCATGATTAACGCGACTGGTTCATGCGCTCGATGACTTGGCGAGTGATGTCGTACTGAGGTTTGACATCGATCACCGCACCGCGCTCAAGCACCAAGTCAAAGGCGCCGTTTTTGATGACGTCTTCAACCGCTTTATCCAGCGTTGGCTTCAGCTTTTTCAGCATTTCACGGTCAGCGGCGGCTTTGGCTTCGTTCAGTTCTTTGGATTGGAACTGGAAGTCACGGGCCTTTTGCTTGAATTCAAGTTCCAGACGCTCGCGCTCGCCTTGCTGCATTTTTTCGCCTTCTTTGACCAGGCGATCCTGAATACCCTTGGCACTGGTTTCCAGGGATTTGAGCTTGGTCAGTTGCGGGCCAAATTTTTTCTCGGCATCGACCGCGTACTTCTTCGCAGCATCAGACTCGAGCAGCGCCTGCTGATAGTTCAGCACGGCAATTTTCATATCGGCGAAGGCCGGGCCTGCCAGAACGGCAGCACTTAACAAAACCAACTGAATCAACTTGCGCACGTTGTACTCCTGCAAAACCGTTGTCGTAAAAAATGATCAGGTAATTAGAAAGTCTGACCAAGGGAGAACTGGAACACCTGGGTGTCGGCGTCGTCCGGCTTTTTGATTGGCATAGCCAAGCTAAAGCTGAGCGGGCCCAACGCGGTAATCCAGGTCACGCCAACACCTACGGAGCTGGCCAGACTGCTCAGGTCGAGATCACAACCGCTGTCGCCACGGTTTTTCTGTGTGGAACTGCAGTTGGTATCGAACACATTACCCACATCCCAGAACAACGAGGTACGCAGGGAACGCTGGTCTTTCACAAAAGGCAGCGGGAACAGATATTCCGCACCACCCTGGATCAACACGTTACCGCCAAATGGCAGCGGATCTTGGTCCGGGTCGGTGTAGCGACCGTACTTATCCTGACCGCCACCGGCTACATAACTCGGCGTACTGCGCGGGCCGAGACTGCTGTCTTCGAAACCGCGAACCGAGTTGAAACCACCGGCGTAGTAGTTCTCATAGAACGGCAAGCCGGAGGTGGAACCGTAGCCATCACCAAAACCAAGTTCGGTATGGAAACGCATGGTGGTGTTAGTGGTCAGCGGCGCGAAAATCTGCGCGCGGTAGTCCAACTTGAAGAAGGACAGGTCGCTGCCTGGAATGGTGCTTTCCAAGACCAAGCTTTGCGAGTGACCACGGTTGGCCAGTACGCCACGGTTCAGGGTCGACTCGGACCAGCCGACGGAGCCTTTAAAGTTAAGGAAGCTATCCCCTTCACGATCAAGGAAGGCAATGATCTCGTCGACGGTGTAGTCACCGGTCTTGATTTCGTCTTCCTGCACGGTCAGGCCAAAGGTCAGACGTGCGGTTTCGCTGATGGGGTAGCCGATGCTTACACCACCACCAAAGCTGTCCACGGCATAGCTGGATACATCGGTATCGAGCTCATCGTAGTCAGTGGTGCGGTAGAAGGCGTTGTAGCCCAGGCTCACGCCGTCGACGGTCCAGTAGGGGTCAACAAAGCCAAAGTTGTAGCGGGTTTGGTATTCGCTGCGGGTCAAACCGATGCTGACTTTGTTACCGGTACCAAGGAAGTTGTTCTGGCTGATCGAACCACCAAGGATCAAACCGGCGTTCTGGGCGAAACCGACGCTGGCGGTGATCGAGCCCGACGCTTGCTCTTCCACGCTGTAGTTCACGTCAACCTGATCGTCCGTGCCTGGCACTTGCGGGGTTTCAACGTTTACTTCTTTAAAGAAGCCCAGACGCTCCAGACGGGTTTTCGACTGGTCGATCAGGTAGGTCGAGGCCCAGCCACCTTCCATCTGACGCATTTCGCGGCGCAGCACTTCGTCTTCGGACTTGGTGTTGCCACGGAAGTTGATGCGGTTTACGTAAGCACGCTTGCCAGGGTTAACGGCAAAGGTGATGGAAACGGTGTGATCGTCATCGTGCGCTTCTGGCACGCCGTTGACGTTGGCGAAGGTGTAACCCTCATTACCCAGGCGGCGGGTGATCAGCTCGGAAGTGGTGGTCATCAGCTTGCGCGAGAACACTTGGCCTTTCTTCACCAGCAGCAGCGCTTTGACTTCGTCCTCGGGAACCTTGAGGTCACCGCTGAGCTTCACTTCACGAACGCTGTACTTTTGCCCTTCATCGACGTTAACGGTGATGTAGACGTGCTTCTTGTCCGGGGTGATGGATACCTGGGTGGAGGAGATATCCATATTGATGTAGCCGCGGTCCAGGTAGTAGGAACGCAGACGCTCCAGGTCACCGGAGAGTTTTTCGCGAGCGTACTTGTCGTCGTTCTTAAAGAAGGACAGCCAGTTAGTGGTCTTCAGTTCGAACAGATCAACCAGGTCTTCATCCGGGAATACGGTATTGCCCACCACGTTGATGTGCTGGATGGCCGCCACGGTGCCTTCGTTGATGTTGATCTTCAGCGCTACGCGGTTGCGCGGCTGAGGAATAACTTCTGCTTCAATCTCGGCCGAATAGCGGCCCTGGGCCACGTACTGACGCTGCAGTTCGTTACGCACGCCTTCAAGGGTGGCGCGCTGGAAGATCTCGCCTTCGGACAAACCGGATTGGTTCAGGCCCTTGAGTAGGTCTTCACTGGTGATCGCTTTGTTACCTTCAATCTCGATGCTGGAGATCGACGGACGCTCAACCACAGTAATGACCAGCACGTTGCCGTCACGACCCAAGTTGATGTCTTGGAAGAACCCGGTTTTAAACAGCGAGCGAGTAGCTTCGACCAACTGGCGGTCATCGGCAGTCTCACCCACGTTCAGAGGCAAGGCGCCGAACACGCTGCCGGCGGAAACCCGCTGCAGGCCGTTGACGCGGATATCGGAGATGGTGAAGGACTCGGCGTGAACTTCGGCGATCATCAGTGCGAAGAGCACCACAGGTAGCAGCAGCAGACGTTTCATGAAGTCCTTTCTTATTCCAACTGACGATAAAAAATCTGCCGCAAAGTGCGGCACTTTTTGTAATTCGGTGAACGGTCTAACGATGAAACTCAGAACCGGCTCAAGTCATTGACCAGCGCCAGCAGCATTACCCCAACCACCAGACTGATGCCGATCTGCATCCCCCAACCCTGCACTCGCTCCGATACTGGGCGACCACGCACCCACTCGATCAGATAGAACAGCAGGTGCCCGCCATCAAGCACGGGAATCGGCAAAAGATTGAGAACCCCCAAACTGATGCTCAGATAGGCGAGGAAATTCAAAAAATCCCCTAGCCCGGACTGGGCCGAAGCGCCCGCCACTTTAGCAATGGTTATCGGCCCGCTCAAGTTTTTTACCGACAGCTCGCCAAAGAGCATTTTCTTTAGCGAATCAAGGGTCAAGAGGCTCATGGTCCAGGTGCGTTTTAGCGCTTCAGACACCGACTCCAAGGGTCCGAAACTCACCTGACGAAGCATGTCGGCGGGCCATTCGCCACCCTGAACACCCGCGCCCAAGTAGCCGGCGCGGGCCTTGTCGTTGCCTTTGGAGGCCAGGGTAACCGGCACTTCAATCTGTTGACCGTCACGTTGTACCAACAGCGTTACCCGCTGACCGGCGCGCGGGCGCACACCATCAACTAGTTGCTGCCAGTCGGTAAGCGGCGCGCCATCGAGGCTTAACAGGCGATCACCAAGCTTTAAACCGGCAGCTTGTGCCGGACCGTCAGGATCAAGAGTGGCCAGAACTGGCTCAAGAGTCGGACGCCACGGGCGAATCCCCAAGGAGGAAATCGGGTCGGGCTCTTCGGCACCCTTGAGCCAGTCTTGCAGCTGTACTTGATAGGTGCTTTCAACGCTGGACTCAGGCTCCCGCACTTGCACGGCGACCTGGCCGGTCTCACCCAAACGGCGCACCAGTTGCAAACCAATGCCACTCCAACCAGTGGTCTTCTCGCCGTCAACGGCGATGATTTCCTGCCCAGCAGCCAAACCCGCCTGCGCCGCCAGGCTCTGCGGCTCAACCGCGCCAATCACCGGGCGCACCTGTTGGCCGCCCATCATGGCCAGTATCCAGAAGAAGAAAATAGCCAGCAGGAAGTTGGCGATAGGACCAGCGGCAACAATGGCGATCCGCTGCAGCACCGGCTTGCGATTAAAAGTGAAGGGTAAGTCTTCGGCAGCGATCTGCACGTCGGCTTCGCGCTCGTCAAGCATTTTCACGTAGCCGCCGAGCGGGATGGCGGCGACAACAAACTCAGTACCGTGGCGGTCATGCCAGCGCACCAGCGGTGTGCCGAAGCCAACGGAGAAGCGCAGCACTTTGACACCACAGCGGCGAGCGACCCAGAAATGGCCGAACTCGTGGAAAGTAACCAGCACGCCCAGGGCGACCAACAGGCCGCAGACCATATACAGCATGTTCATTTACATCCTCCAGGCTAGCGCCCGTGGTGACTCAACCAGTGTTCAGCCGCGGCTCGTGCACTGGCGTCAGCCGCCAGCACGGCATCGAGACTGTCTACCGGCAGTGCCGGCTGAGCGTTCAAGACCGCGTCAATCATACTCGCGATCTCGGGGAAACAAATGCGCCGTTCAAGAAACGCCGCCACCGCCACTTCGTTCGCCGCGTTAAGCATGGCCGGCGCGGTACCGCCAGCCTCGGCAGCCTGGCGAGCCAGACGTAAGCAAGGAAAGCGCTGCTCGTCGGGCGGCAGGAAATCCAGGCGGGCAATGGCGAACAAGTCCAACGGCAGTACGCCGGAGTCAATGCGCTCGGGCCAGGCCAGGGCGTGACTGATCGGTGTGCGCATATCCGGGTTACCCAACTGCGCCAACACCGAGCCGTCGACATAGTCGACCAAGGAGTGAATAACGCTCTGCGGGTGAATCACCACTTCAACTTTCGACGGCGGCGCATCAAACAGCCAGCACGCTTCGATCAGCTCGAGCCCTTTGTTCATCATGCTGGCCGAGTCGACGGAGATCTTGCGTCCCATCGACCAGTTTGGGTGAGCGCAGGCCTGCTCAGGGGTGACGTGCTGCAGGTCGCCCAATGGCGTTTGCCGGAACGGGCCACCGGAAGCAGTTAGCAGAATGCGCCGCACGCCCACAGCGTTTAGGCCACGGGAATAGTCGGTAGGCAGGCACTGAAAAATCGCATTGTGTTCACTATCGATTGGCAGCAGCACGGCGCCGCTTTTGCGCACCGCCTGCATAAACAGCGCGCCACTCATCACCAGCGCCTCTTTATTAGCCAGCAACACCTTCTTGCCAGCCTCGACTGCCGCCAGTGTTGGCTTGAGCCCGGCAGCGCCAACAATCGCCGCCATTACCGCGTCCACTTCCGGGTGTGCAGCCACTTCGCAGAGGCCGCCCTGCCCTTCCAGCACACGGGTATTCAGGCCGGCCGCCTGCAACGCGCTTTGCAGCTTACTGGCGGCGGCAGCATCGGCAACTACTGCATAGCGCGGGCGATGCAGCAGGCACAGCGCTTCCAACTCGGCCACGCGAGAAAAGGCACTAAGGGCGAAAACTTGATAGCGCTGCGGATGACGCGCGATGACATCCAGGGTGCTAAGCCCGATGGACCCAGTGGCGCCAAGAACGGTGATTTGTTGCGCCAGACTCACAGCTGACCCCAGCCTGCACTCCAGAGCAATACGGTAAACATGGGAATAGCGGCGGTCAGGCTGTCGATGCGATCAAGCACACCACCATGGCCGGGCAGCAAGTTGCTGCTGTCTTTGATGCCGGCTTGGCGCTTAAACATGCTTTCGGTCAGATCGCCCACGACCGAGACGGCAACGATCAATGCCGTACCGAGCAGGGCAAAAACAAACTCGCCAGCGCTCCAACCGCGGAAAATGCCAACACCGACGGTTATTGCCAAGCAAGCCGCCAGGCCGCCGTAAACGCCTTCCCAGCTTTTACCGGGGCTAACAAGGGGGGCCAATTTACGTTTGCCAAATTTGCGCCCGGAGAAATAGGCGCCGATATCCGCGCCCCAGACCAAAATCATCACGGCAAAAATCAGCCAGTTGGCCAACGGCCATTGCTTGATCAACACCAAGCCTTGCCAAGCCGGCAGCAAAATCAGCAAGCCGATCAGTACTTTTATTGGCGCGCTGTCCGACCAGAAGCCATGACTATTGGGAAAGCTCAGCACCAGCAGGGTTGCCACCAGCCACCAGAGAATGCCCAGGACTAATATCCATGCCGCCAGACCAGGCAACTGGTAAAGCACCACCAGCAGCACGGCTACTGCCGCAGCAAAAGCAACGCGTACCGGCTGCGCCTGAAAGCCGGCCAGCCGCGCCCACTCCCAGGCACCAAGCGTGACCACCGCACCAATAAACAGGGCGAAGGCCCAGCCGCTCAGCAGGAAAAAGCCGCCGAGGGCGATGGGCGCCAGGATCAGGGCCGTGATGATGCGTTGCTTCAACATTGTGCGCGAGCCTCAGCTGCCACCTGCTCGCTGGTCTTACCAAAGCGACGCTGGCGGGTAGCGTAATCGGCCAGCGCTTTGCGCATGGCGTCGTGTTTGAAGTCCGGCCAGAACAGGTCGGAGAAATACAGCTCGGAATAGGCCAACTGCCACAGCAGGAAATTGCTGATGCGGTGCTCGCCGCCGGTGCGAATGCACAGGTCCGGTAACGGTTGCTCGCCGGTGGCCAAATGGCCTTGCAGCAGGCGCGGGGTGATGTCTTCCGGACGCAAATGCCCGGCCTGAACCTGGTGCGCCAACTGCTGGGCCGCCTGGGCGATGTCCCACTGCCCACCGTAATTTGCCGCCACCTGCAGCACAAAGCGATCATTGCCCGCGGTCAGCGCTTCCGCTTCACGCATGGCCGTTTGCAGCTCCGGGTGGAAGCGCGAGCGATCACCGATGATGCGCAGGCTGATGCCGTTGGCATTGAGCCGTTTCGCTTCACGCCGCAAAGCGGAAAGAAACAGCTCCATCAAGGCACCCACTTCATCTGCCGGCCGATCCCAGTTTTCACTGGAGAAGGCAAACAGGGTCAGCACCTCGACGCCTTCCTCGGCACACACCTCGATTACCGCACGCACAGCGTCAACGCCAGCTTTGTGCCCGGCTACGCCAGGCAGCAGGCGTTTTTTCGCCCAGCGGTTATTGCCATCCATGATGATTGCCACATGTCGCGGCACGCCCGGCTGGCCGGTTTTGACGGTCTTTTCCATGACGAGACCGGCCGTTAAACGGCCATCAGATCCGCTTCTTTCTGCTTAACGGCCACTTCAATCTCAGCCACGAACTTGTCGGTCAGCTTCTGGATATCGTCGGCCGCACGGCGTTCTTCGTCTTCGCTGATTTCTTTCTCTTTGACCAAGTCTTTCAGTTGGCTAAGCGCGTCACGGCGAATGTTGCGCACAGCAACACGACCATCTTCGGCAGCATCACGGGCCTGCTTGGTGAAGCCCTTACGGGTTTCCTCGGTCAGCGCCGGCATGGTCACCAGCAGCAGCTCGCCCAGGTTGGTTGGGTTAAAGCCCAGACCGGAACTCTGGATAGCCTTGTCGACCGCGCTGAGCATATTGCGTTCGAATGCAACGATTTGCAGGGTGCGGGAATCTTTAACAGTGACGTTGGCCACTTGGTTCAGCGGCGTGTCTGCACCGTAGTAAGGCACCATCACACCACCGAGAACGCTAGGGTGCGCCTGGCCGGTGCGAATACGACTGAAAGCGTGGACAAGCGATTCCAGGCTTTTCTGCATGCGTTCTTGGGCGTCTTTCTTGATTTCGTTGATCATTGCTCGCCTTCCTCGATCAGGGTTCCTTCCGCCCCGCCCACTACGATATTCAGCAGTGCGCCAGGCTTGTTCATATTGAAGACCCGCAGCGGCATCTTGTGATCGCGGCACAGACAGATGGCTGTCAGGTCCATCACGCCGAGCTTGCGATCCAATACTTCGTCGTAGGTCAAACGGTCGAATTTTTCCGCATTGGGGTCTTTGAATGGGTCGGCGGTGTATACGCCGTCAACCTTGGTCGCTTTCAACACCACGTCCGCATCGATTTCGATGGCGCGCAGGCAGGCTGCCGAGTCGGTGGTGAAAAACGGGTTGCCAGTGCCAGCGGCGAAAATCACCACATCACCGGAGTTCAAATGACGAATGCCTTTGCGACGGTCGTAATGGTCGGTAACGCCGACCATGGAAATCGCCGACATTACGATAGCGGGTATATTCGAGCGCTCCAGCGCATCGCGCATGGCCAGGGCGTTCATTACCGTGGCCAGCATACCCATGTGGTCGCCGGTGACGCGGTCCATGCCGGCAGCGCTCAGAGCGGCGCCGCGAAACAGGTTACCACCGCCAATCACCAGGCCTACCTGCACACCTATTCCGACCAATTGCCCCACTTCCAGGGCCATGCGGTCGAGCACTTTGGGGTCGATACCGAAGTCTTCCGACCCCATCAAGGCTTCGCCGCTTAGTTTGAGCAGAATGCGTTTGTAGCGAGGTTGGCGACCACTCACCTGCTGAGCCATGCGTATCTCTCCTGCGGCGTTTGAATTCTAGACAGGCGAAATGCCCGTGTTGATCGAGCGCTTGGACAGCGCCCATGGCATTTGGTGCAGCACAGTGCACCAATACCGTTTACATATGCAATTGCTGGCCCCACTTCGACAAAGAGGCTGCGCGCGTTAGCGGGCAGCCTCTTCGGGGCGACAGATCGAAACCTGTCTTACTGCTTGCTGGCAGCCAGTTGAGCCGCTACTTCGTCAGCGAAGTTCGATTCAACTTTCTCGATGCCTTCACCTACGCCGTAACGTACGAAGGAAACGATTTCAGCGCCGGCTTTCTTGGCCAGAGCACCAACGGTGACCTCTGGATCCTTAACGAAAGCTTGCTCAACCAAGCTGGCTTCAGCCAGGAACTTGGCGATACGGCCGGCAACCATTTTCTCAACGATTTCAGCTGGCTTGCCTTTGATCTTGTCTTCGTTCAGCGACAAGAAAACGCCTTTTTCGCGCTCGATCGCTTCAGCGGAAACTTCGCTTGGCAGCAGAAACTCAGGGTTGCTGGCAGCAACGTGCATAGCGATGTCGCGAGCCAGTTCCGGGGTACCGCCTTTGAGCGAAACGATCACGCCGATTTTGTTGCCGTGAACGTAAGCACCCAGCACGTCACCTTCAACAGCGGTCAGACGACGGATATTGACGTTCTCACCAACCTTGGCAACCAGCTCAACGCGAGCAGTTTCACGCGCAGCGATCAGCGGCTCAACGGTGGTCAGGTTTTCGGCCAGAGCCTGGTCGATGCTGTCAGCTACGAACTTCTTGAAGTCGTCTTGCAGGGCCAGGAAGTCGGTCTGCGAGTTCACTTCCATGATCACGGCACGCTTGTTATCAGCAGTAACCTTGACCGCGATGGCGCCTTCAGCAGCCACGTTACCGGCTTTCTTGGCAGCCTTGATGGCGCCCGAAGCACGCATATCGTCGATGGCTTTTTCGATGTCGCCGCCAGCCTTGGTCAAGGCCTTTTTGCAATCCATCATGCCTTCGCCAGTACGCTCACGCAGTTCTTTAACCAGCGCTGCAGTAATCTCTGCCATTTTCAAATCCTCTTGGATAAGTCTCACCCGGCGAGCCGAGCGATGATCAATTCTAAGGTGGCAAAAAGGGGGCCTAGCCCCCTTTTTGCTAACCGAGAGACGCTAGACGCGGTCTACTCAGCCTTCAGCTTGTTCAGCAGCTACCGGAGCTTCGACGAATTCGTCGGTGCCGCCGTTAGCGTTGCTGCGGCCACGCACTACGGCGTCAGCCATTGCACCCATGTACAGCTGGATGGCGCGGATGGCGTCATCGTTGCCTGGGATGATGAAATCAACACCTTCCGGGCTGCTGTTGGTATCGACGATGCCGATAACCGGGATGCCGAGCTTGTTAGCTTCGGTTATAGCAATGCGCTCGTGATCAACGTCGATTACGAACAGGGCATCAGGCAGGCCGCCCATGTCCTTGATACCACCCAGGCTGCGATCCAGTTTTTCCAGATCACGAGTACGCATCAAAGCTTCTTTTTTGGTCAGTTTGGTGAAAGTGCCGTCCTGGGACTGAACTTCCAACTCACGCAGACGCTTGATCGACTGACGGATGGTTTTGTAGTTGGTCAGCATGCCGCCCAACCAGCGGTGATCCACGAACGGCGAACCGCAACGTGCTGCTTCTTCAGCAACGATCTTGCCAGCGGAACGCTTGGTGCCGACGAACAGAATCTTGTTTTTGCCCTGGGCCAGACGCTCTACGAAAGTCAGAGCTTCGTTGAACATTGGCAGGGTTTTTTCAAGGTTGATAATGTGAATCTTGTTACGCGCGCCGAAAATGTACTTACCCATTTTCGGATTCCAGTAACGGGTTTGGTGACCGAAGTGCACACCGGCCTTCAGCATATCGCGCATATTGACTTGGGACATGATAGTTCCTTGATAAGTCGGGTTAGGCCTCCACGTATCCCAATGACCAACCCCCAGCTAGCTCTAGTTGTAGAGAACTGCTGAGAGGCACCCAGGCCATCGTGTCGATACGTGTGTGGGGTTTAGGCTTTCAGGCTAGTGCCCGGAAAGCGGCGCATTTTATATCACAGCAGACGGGCAAACGAAACCCGAAAGTGCACCTAAACCTGGCAACTGATCGGACACAAATGCCCCATTACTATAAGGAAAGCACCTTAACCCCGTAAGGATCGCCCTGTAGGTGGATCGGTAGGCTGCTCTGAATGCTAGAATCGCGCTTTCCGTATTTTTGCCAGGCGCCCACCGGGCGCTGAGAGAGCTTGCATGACCGTCACCATCAAGACGCCCGAAGAAATCGAAAAAATGCGCATTGCCGGCCGCCTGGCCAGTGACGTGCTGGAAATGATCGCTGAACACGTCAAACCTGGCGTGACCACCGAAGAACTCGACCGCATCTGCCACGACTATATCGTCAACGTTCAGCAGGCCATCCCCGCGCCACTGAACTACAAGGGCTACCCCAAGTCGATCTGCACCTCGATCAACCACGTGGTCTGCCACGGCATCCCCAATGAAAAGCCGCTCAAAGATGGCGACACGCTGAACATCGACGTCACCGTGATCAAAGACGGCTACCACGGCGACACCAGCCGTATGTTCCATGTCGGTACCGTGCCGGTCTGGGCCGAGCGCCTGTCGCAGGTCACCCAAGAGTGCATGTACAAGGCCATTGAGTTGGTGAAGCCGGGCTGCCGCCTGGGCGATATCGGCGAAGTGATTCAAAAGCATGCGGAGAAGAATGGTTTTTCGGTGGTGCGCGAGTTCTGCGGCCACGGCATCGGCAAGGTGTTCCACGAAGAACCGCAAATTCTGCATTACGGCCGTGCCGGCACTGGCATGGAGCTCAAAGAAGGCATGACCTTTACCATCGAGCCGATGATCAACCAGGGCAAAGCCGACACCAAGGTGCTGGGCGATGGTTGGACCGCCATCACCAAGGACCGCAAGCTTTCGGCGCAGTGGGAACACACCCTGGCGGTAACCGCCACCGGCTATGAGATTTTTACCTTGCGTGCCGATGACACCATCGCCCGCACCTCGGCCTGATCACCAGCCCGATTACGACCTATATAAAGGAAGGCTGCTGAATGCCGCAGGTGGATCCCGAGTTGTTCGACCGCGGCCAGTTCCAGGCGGAACTGGCGCTGAAAGCCAGCCCTATCGCGGCGTTCAAAAAAGCCATTCGCAACGCCCATGAAGTGCTCGACCAGCGCTTTAAAGAGGGCCGCGAAATACGCCGTCTGGTGGAAGACCGCGCCTGGTGCATTGACCAGATCTTGCGTGAAGCCTGGGCGCAGTTTGACTGGAGCGAAGACGCCGATATCGCCCTACTGGCCGTTGGCGGCTATGGCCGTGGCGAGCTGCACCCCTACTCCGACATCGACCTGCTGCTGTTGCTCGACAGCGCTGACCACGAAATTTTCCGCGACTCCATCGAACGTTTCCTCACCCTGCTGTGGGACATCGGCCTGGAAGTCGGGCAAAGCGTGCGCTCGGTGGATGAATGCGCCTCCGAGGCCATCGCCGACCTCACCGTCGTCACCAACCTGATGGAAAGCCGCACCATCGCCGGCCCTGAGCGCTTGCGCCAGCGCATGATCGAGGTGACCAACAACACCCGCATGTGGCCGAGCAAAGAGTTCTTCCTGGCCAAGCGTGATGAGCAGACCGCCCGCCACGCCAAGTACAACGACACCGAATACAACCTGGAGCCCAACGTAAAGGGCTCCCCCGGTGGCCTGCGCGATATCCAGACCATTCTCTGGGTGGCGCGCCGGCATTTCGGCACGCTAAACCTGCATGCCATGGTCGGCCAGGGCTTTTTGCTGGAAAGCGAGTCGGTGCTGCTGGCCTCCTCCCAGGAATTCCTCTGGAAGGTGCGCTACGCCCTGCATATGCTCGCCGGCCGCGCCGAAGACCGTTTGCTGTTCGACCACCAACGCGCCATCGCCGCCCTGCTCGGTTTTGAAGACAGCAACGGCAAGCTGGCCATCGAACACTTTATGCAGAACTACTACCGCGTGGTGATGAGCATCTCCGAGCTCAGCGAGTTGGTGGTGCAGCACTTTGAAGAAGTGATCTTGCGCAGCGGCGAGCCCAGTCAGGTGCTGCCGATCAACAACCGCTTCCAGTTGCGTGACGGCTATATCGAAGTCACCAGCGCCAGCGTATTCAAACGTACGCCGTTCGCCATTCTCGAAGTCTTTGTACTGATGGCGCAGAACCCGGAAATCAAAGGCGTGCGTGCCGACACCGTGCGCCTGCTACGTGAACACCGGCACCTGATCGACGACGAGTTTCGCAACGATATCCGCAACACCAGCCTGTTTGTTGAGCTGTTCAAGTGCGAGATAGGTATTCACCGCAACCTGCGCCGCATGAACCGCTACGGCATTCTTGGCCGCTACTTGCCCGAGTTCGGCGACATCGTCGGGCAGATGCAGCACGACCTGTTTCACATCTATACCGTTGATGCGCACACGCTGAACCTGATCAAACACCTGCGCAAACTGCAGTACACGCCGATCTCCGAAAAATTCCCGCTGGCCAGCAAGCTGATGGGCGTGTTGGCCAAGCCCGAGCTGATCTACATGGCCGGCCTGTACCACGACATCGGCAAAGGCCGTGGCGGCGATCACTCGGAACTGGGCGCGATTGATGCCGAGGCCTTCTGCGTGCGCCACCAATTACCGGTGTGGGATACGCGTTTGATTGTCTGGCTGGTGCAAAACCACCTGGTGATGTCGACCACCGCCCAGCGCAAGGACTTGTCCGACCCGCAGGTGATTCACGACTTCGCCCAGTTGGTGCACGACCAAACGCACCTCGACTACCTCTACGTGCTCACCGTCGCCGATATCAACGCCACCAACCCGACGCTGTGGAACTCTTGGCGCGCCAGCCTCTTGCGCCAGCTCTACAGCGAAACCAAGCGCGCCCTGCGCCGCGGCCTGGAACACCCAGTGGACCGCGAAGAGCAGATCCGCCAAACCCAGAACGCCGCGCTGGATATTCTGGTGCGCAGCGGCACCGACCCGGACGATGCCGAGCAGTTGTGGTCGCAGCTGGGCGATGACTATTTCCTGCGCCATACCGCCGGCGATGTGGCCTGGCACACCGATGCCATCTTGCAACACAGCTCCGCCCACGACCCGCTGGTACTGATCAAAGAAACCACCCAACGCGAGTTTGAAGGCGGTACGCAGATCTTTATTTACGCGCCGGACCAGCACGACTTCTTCGCCGTAACCGTGGCAGCGATGGACCAGCTCAACCTAAACATCCATGACGCCCGGGTCATCACCTCCACCAGCCAGTTCACCCTCGACACCTATATTGTGCTCGACGCCGACGGTGGCTCGATTGGTGACAACCCGGCACGCATCAAGGAAATCCGTGAAGGCCTGGTTAACGCGCTCAGCCACCCGGACGACTACCCGGCGATCATCCAGCGCCGTGTGCCGCGCCAGCTCAAGCATTTCGCCTTTGCCCCACAAGTGATCATTTCCAACGACGCCTCGCGCCCGGTCACCGTGCTGGAACTGACCTCGCCGGACCGTCCGGGCTTGCTCGCGCGCATCGGCAAAATCTTCCTCGACTTTGACCTGTCGCTGCAAAACGCCAAGATCGCCACCTTGGGCGAGCGCGTGGAAGACGTATTTTTTGTCACCGATGCGCACAACCAGCCGTTGTCCGATCCCGACCTGTGTGCCCGCTTGCAGGAGGCGATCATCCAGCAACTGTCCGACGCCGACGGCAACCGGGTCGAACTCTCCCGTATCAGTATTTGAATAGCGACGTGCGCCCATGAATGACGCCCTGAACAACCTGCAACCCTACCCGTTTGAAAAGCTCCGCGCGTTGCTGGCCGATGCCCAGCCGCCAGCCGAGAAACGGGCCATTGCCCTGTCGATTGGCGAGCCTAAACACCGCTCGCCGGAGTTTGTCGCCAAAGCCCTGAGCGACAACCTCGACCAGCTTGCCGTGTACCCCACCACGTTGGGCATTCCGGCGCTGCGCGAAGCGATCGCGCACTGGTGCGAGCGCCGCTTTAATGTGCCCGCTGGTTGGCTGGATGCCGCCAAGCATGTGCTGCCCGTCAACGGCACCCGCGAAGCGCTGTTTGCCTTCACGCAAACCGTGGTGCAGCGCAGTGATGACGGCTTGGTGGTCAGCCCCAATCCGTTCTACCAAATCTACGAAGGTGCGGCGCTATTGGCCGGCGCCACGCCGCACTACCTGCCGTGCCTGGAAGAAAACGGCTTTAACCCCGACTTCGACGCCGTGCCGGCCGAAATCTGGCAGCGCTGCCAAATCCTCTTTCTGTGCTCGCCTGGCAACCCCACCGGCGCTCTGATTCCCCAGGCCACGCTGCAAAAGCTGATCAAGCTCGCCGACCAGCACGACTTCGTGATTGCCGCCGACGAGTGCTACAGCGAGCTGTACTTCGACGAAGCCAACCCACCGGCCGGGCTGCTCAGCGCCTGCGCCGCCATGGGCCGCAGCGACTTCGCCCGCTGCGTGGTATTCCACAGCCTGTCCAAGCGCTCCAACCTGCCGGGCCTGCGCTCAGGCTTTGTCGCCGGCGACGCCGCCATTTTGAAATCATTCCTGCTGTACCGTACCTACCACGGCTGCGCCATGCCGGTACAAACCCAGTTGGCCAGCGTGGCCGCGTGGAATGACGAAGCCCATGTACGCGCCAACCGCGACCTGTACCGGGAAAAATATGACGCCGTGCTGGATATTCTCGAGCCGGTCATGGACGTCAAACGCCCCGATGGCGGCTTCTACCTCTGGGCAAAAACCCCAGGCGACGATGCCGAATTCACCCGTGATTTGTTTGCCCAAGAACACGTCACCGTAGTGCCAGGTTCCTACCTGTCGCGCGAAGTGGATGGTTTTAACCCGGGCGCTGGCCGTGTGCGTATGGCCCTGGTGGCACCGTTGGCCGAATGCGTGGAAGCGGCAACGCGTATCCGCGCGTTTATTCAGAACAAGGCAAACGCATGAGCATTACCCTGTACGGCATCAAAGCATGCGACACCATGAAAAAAGCCCGCACCTGGCTGGACGAGCATCAGGTCGAGTATGCCTTTCACGACTACAAAGCCGTGGGCATCAGCCGTGAGCACTTGCAGCAGTGGTGCAGCGAACACGGTTGGGAAAGCGTGCTGAACCGCGCCGGCACCACCTTTCGCAAATTGAGCGACGCCGACAAAAGCGACCTCGACCAAGCCAAGGCAATTGAACTGATGGTGGCCCAGCCATCAATGATCAAGCGCCCGGTGCTCGACCTGGGGGGCAAGACCCTGCTGGGTTTCAAGCCGGACGCCTATTCAGCCGCATTCAAATAAGCCGGCCCGCCCGGCAATTTAAAAACACCGTGACAGCCACAGCCCTATGGCGTGAGCCAGTCAGATCGACCTAATTCAGCAAGAGGAAACAGCATGTCCACTACCCTATTCAGCCTGGCCTTTGGCGTCGGCACGCAAAACCGCGAAGGCAACTGGCTGGAAGTGTTTTACGCGCAACCCCTGCTTAACCCAGCCAGCGATCTGGTAGGCAAAGTCAGCGAAAAGCTCGGCTACAGCGGCGGTAACCAAGCGATCAGTTTCACCAGCAACCAGGCCACCGAACTGGCCGACCTGCTGAAAAACATCGACAGCGCCCAAGCCGCCCTGCTCACCCGCCTGGCCGAAAGCCAACGCCCGCTGGTGGCCACCTTGCTGGCTGAAGATGCCGCGCTGACCTCCACCCCCGAGGCTTACCTTAAGCTGCACCTGCTCTCCCACCGCCTGGTCAAACCCCATGGCCTGAGCCTGGCCGGCATTTTCCCACTGCTGCCTAACGTCGCCTGGACCAGCCAAGGCGCCGTCGACCTCAGCGAACTGGCCGAACGCCAACTGGAAGCGCGCTTGAAAGGCGAGCTGCTGGAAGTGTTCTCGGTGGATAAATTCCCGAAAATGACCGACTACGTAGTGCCGAGCGGTGTGCGCCTGGCCGACAGCTCGCGTATCCGCCTGGGCGCCTACGTGGGCGAAGGCACCACCGTCATGCACGAAGGTTTTATCAACTTCAACGCCGGCACCGCAGGCCCAGGCATGATCGAAGGGCGTGTGTCCGCTGGCGTATTTGTTGGCAAGGGTTCGGACCTGGGCGGCGGTTGCTCGACCATGGGCACCTTGTCCGGTGGCGGCAATATCGTTATCAGCGTCGGTGAAGGCTGCCTGATCGGCGCCAACGCCGGTATCGGCATTCCATTGGGCGACCGCAACACCGTGGAGTCGGGTCTGTACATCACTGCCGGTACCAAGGTAGCGCTGCTCGACGACCAGAACCAACTGGTTAAAGTGCTTAAAGCCCGTGACCTGGCCGGCCAGCCGGACCTGCTGTTCCGCCGCAACTCGCAGACCGGCGCCGTAGAAGCCAAATCGCACAAAACCGCGATCGAGCTGAACGCCGCACTGCACGCGCATAACTGATACAACCACACCCTACGGATCAATCCGTAGGGTGTGCTGTGCGCACCAAGCGTTTTTCGCGCGTACCCCATGGTGCGCACAGCACACCCTACGCACGGAGCCTGGTATGTCACTGTCCTCCCCCTGGCGTGCGGACTTCCCGGCTCTGGCCGCCCTGTTGGCCGATGGCCAAACCTATCTCGACAGCGCTGCCACCTCGCAAAAACCGCAGGCCATGCTGGATGCCCTGCTCGGTTATTACGCGGGCGGCGCGGCCAATGTGCACCGCGCCCAACACCTGCCCGGTGAACGGGCGACCGCTGCGTTTGAGGCCACACGACAGACTGTCGCCACCTGGCTAAATGCCGCCAGCCCCGACGAAATTATCTTTACCCGTGGCGCCACAGAGGCGCTCAACTTGCTGGCCTATGGGCTGGAGGAGCATTTTCACCAGGGCGATGAGTTGCTGATCAGCGCCCTGGAACACCACGCCAATCTGCTGCCGTGGCAACAGCTGGCCCAGCGCCGTGGCCTGAGCCTGGTGGTGTTGCCGCTGGATGCCAGCGGCCATGTCGATCTGCACGCCGCACAACGCTTGATCGGCCCACGCACCCGTCTGCTGGCCATCAGTCAGTTGTCCAACGTGCTCGGTACCTGGCAACCGCTCACCGAACTGCTGGCCCTGGCGCAAGCCCATGGCGCCATTACTGTGGTCGATGGCGCGCAAGGTATCGTCCATGGCCGCCACGACGTGCAACAGCTGGGCTGCGACTTCTATGTGTTTTCCAGCCACAAGCTCTATGGCCCGGATGGCGTCGGCGTGCTCTACGGCCGCACCGATACCTTGCAGCGCGTGCTGCCGTGGCAGTTCGGCGGCGAGATGCTGCTGCAAACCGACTACTACGCCGCCAAATTCCGCCCCGCGCCGCTGGGGTTTGAAGCCGGCACGCCAGCGGTTTCGTCGGTGATCGGTTTAGGCGCCAGCCTGGCTTACCTGGCAGGTCTGGATAGTGATGCGGTGTTAGCCCACGAAGCAGCCCTGCACCAGCAATTGCTCAGCGGCCTGCAAGCGCGCGCTGGTGTGCGAATACTGGGCACGCCGCAAACGGCCTTGGCCAGCTTTGTAGTAGAGGACGTGCACAGCGCCGACCTCGCCCATCTGCTGACCGAGCAAGGCATTGCCGTGCGCGCCGGGCATCACTGCGCCATGCCGTTGCTGCGCGGCCTGGGCTTACCGGGAGCAATCCGGGTGTCGCTGGCGTTGTACAACGACAGCAGCGATCTCGAACGCTTTTTCGCCGCGCTGGATCAGGCCTTGGAGATCTTGCAATGAGCCTGCCGGCCGCCGCCGAAACGGCGTTGCACACCTTTAGCCAGCCGATCAGTTGGGAACAACGCGCGCGTCTGTTAATGGCCTGGGGCGAGCAGCTTGCGCCGCTAAGCGAGGACGAACGCTGCGACGCCAATCAGGTCAGCGGCTGTGAAAGTCAGGTGTGGTTAGTCGGCGAGACTCACAACGGCAATTGGCAGTTTCGCGCCGCCAGCGACGCCCGCTTGATTCGCGGGCTGCTGGCGTTGCTCTTGGTACGGGTCAATGGTCTAGCAGCCGCCGAACTGCACAGCCTCGACCTGGCCGACTGGTTTACTCAGCTCGGCCTGGCCCGTCACCTCTCCCCTTCGCGCAGCAACGGCTTGCATGCCGTGCTAAAGCGTATGGCCGAGATCGCCGGCGCTTAACGCCCTTCGAGAGACGCCGCCGGACCAATAGCCTGGGCGGCATCCTTATTCAGCCAAGCCTTGGCTTCTGGCGCGTGGCGCAGGGTGGCATCGAGAAACGCGGTGCTGACCGTTTGCACATTGGCGACCTGGCGCGCATCAAACCAATTCAAGTCGTCCTGGCCATGGCCCATGGTGTCCGGGCGCGGCCGGCGTTTGGGCCCTTCGCCACCGTCGGCGCCCGGTGGGCCACCAGGGCCACCGCCGTCACGGTCGGCAACCGGGCGTTGGCTACCAAGCTCTCTGCGTTCGCCGCTGGGCAACTCATCCAGCGAGCCGCTAAACAGCTGATGCTGGGCATTTTTGCTGATCAACTGATAGCTACCGGCGATGGGGTTATCGCGCCACACGGCCAGACGCCGCTCGGGCGAATCCACCCAACTGAACGGGTCTTCATCATGGGGGCCGGTGATGCTTAGCAGCGGCACATCTATACGCGCCACCGGGCTGCCGGGGCCAACGTAGGGGCTGAGCAAAATCACCGCTTTGGGTTGCCAGTCTTTAAGCATATTGTCGCCGCCCAAGGCCGCAGCGGTTTGCGCGCCGAGGTCGTAGCCGGCGATCACCACCGTGCTCCAGTCCACGCCAGCCAACTGTGGGTCACCCGCCTGGCCGCGCACGCGCAATTGGTTAAGCACCTGCTGGACCACGGCGATACGGGTTTTCAGCGCGCTGTCTGAGTAGGCGCGTTGGGCCATGCCACGGAACGTACCGGCCTTGGCCTCGTCGCTGGAATAAATGCCCCGGCCATATTGCTGCGCCTGAACCGACACTACCGCATAGCCGGCTTCGGCCCAGGTCTGACGCCACTGCAAGCCGGCGCGAGCGCCTTCGCCCAGGCCCGGCAAAAACACCACCAGCGGGGCTGCCGTTGGCGCTGGCGTTGGCGCTAACCAACTGACTTCCACCGGTTGCTCGCCAACCGTGAACTCAGCGTCCCAGCCTTGGCTCTGGCCGTGCTGCGGCGACTGGTACGACTTCTCGGCAAACGCGGCGATGGCTTCGCGAGGGTTACGCAGATCGTTGGGTTTACTGGCACAAGCGCCGAGCAAAGCACTGGCCAAGAGCAAAGCGAGGGGCAGGCGGCAGGCCTGAAAAGACAGTTTGGACATGCACGGTATCCACGAAGAAATCCGCCGAAGCGGCAACCCGTGCAGTGTGCCGCAAGTGCCAGGCAAAGCGGGTAATCACTCGGTAATTGCTAAGTAAATAAACCGATACAAACGCCCATAAAAAAACGCGGCCAGGGCCGCGTTGCGATACAGCGTTGTCAGCCTTCGGAGTAGGCGTTTTAGCGCGACAAGCGTATCGGGAAAGGTGCGTCGATTTTGCGCGGGTTAAACAGCGCCCCTCACCCCAGCCCTCTCCCGCAAGCGGGAGAGGGAGCCTGCTCGGTGTCCTCCGCTAGAACGCGATTGGGCTCCCCTCGCCCGCTCGCGGGAGAGGGGCTGGGGGAGAGGGGCTCTTAACGATTTAAAAGAACCCAAGCGGATTAATGTCGTAGCTGATCAGCAAGTTTTTAGTCTGCTGATAGTGGTCGAGCATCATCTTGTGCGTCTCGCGGCCAACGCCGGATTTCTTGTAACCACCAAACGCCGCATGCGCCGGGTACAGGTGGTAGCAGTTGGTCCATACACGCCCGGCTTTAATCGCCCGGCCCATGCGGTAGGCACGGTTGATATCGCGAGTCCACAGGCCTGCACCCAACCCAAACTCGGTGTCGTTGGCAATCGCCAGGGCTTCGGCTTCGTCTTTAAAGGTGGTGATACCCACCACCGGGCCGAAGATTTCTTCCTGAAACACGCGCATTTTGTTGTGGCCTTTGAGCAGGGTCGGCTGGATGTAGTAACCGCCTCCCAAGCTGCCTTCCAATTGCTCGACCTTGCCGCCCGTCAGCAGCTCGGCACCTTCGCCCTGAGCGATTTCCAGGTAGGAGAGAATTTTGTCGAACTGCTGCTCGGACGCCTGGGCGCCAACCATGGTTTCGGTATCGAGTGGGTCACCGCGTTTGATGCTGGCGACCTTCTTCATCACATGCACCATAAACTCGTCGTAGATCGACTCCTGCACCAGCGCCCGCGATGGGCAGGTGCACACTTCGCCCTGGTTAAAGAACGCCAGCACCAAGCCTTCGGCAGCCTTTTCGATAAAGCTGGGCTCGGCCTGCATGATGTCTTCGAAGAACACGTTTGGCGACTTGCCGCCCAACTCCACGGTGCTCGGAATAATGTTTTCCGCCGCGCATTTCATAATGTGCGAACCCACTGGCGTGGAGCCGGTAAAGGCGATTTTGGCGATGCGTTTGCTGGTGGCCAACGCCTCGCCCGCTTCCTTGCCAAAGCCCTGCACGATGTTGAACACGCCAGGCGGCAACAGGTCGCCAATCAGCTCGGCGAATACGGTAATCGACAGCGGTGTTTGCTCGGCCGGTTTCAGGACCACGCAGTTACCGGCCGCCAGGGCTGGCGCGAGTTTCCAGGCGGCCATCAATAGCGGGAAGTTCCACGGAATAATCTGCCCGACCACGCCCAACGGCTCGTGGAAATGGTAGGCGGCGGTGTGTTCGTTGATCTCGGCGGCGCTGCCTTCCTGAGCACGGATGCAGCCGGCGAAATAGCGGAAATGGTCGGCTGCCAAGGGCACGTCGGCATTCAGGGTTTCGCGTACGGCTTTGCCGTTGTCCCAGGTTTCGGTGACGGCGAGTAGTTCCAGATTGGCTTCAATGCGGTCGGCGATTTTCAGCAGCACCAGCGCGCGATCTTGCACCGAGGTTTTGCCCCAGGCATCGGCGGCGGCATGGGCGGCGTCCAGGGCTTTGTCGATATCCTCGGCGCCGGAGCGGGGGAATTCGGCGATCACCTGGCCGTTGACCGGCGAGGTGTTGGTGAAATATTGGCCCTTGATCGGCGCGACAAACTCGCCGCCGATGTAATTGCCGTAGCGCGGTTTAAAGGTAACGACGGCGCCAGCGGTGCCTGGTTGTGCGTAGATCATGGCATGGCCTCTCTTGTCGGTGCCTGCTCCGGATGCAGAGCAGTTCATGGGCTTGATGGTAGGTGGAGACATGACAACGCCGGAATGCGTCCATGGCAGGGGGCGGGGTAGTTATTTGGTAGTAGAAGAAACGGTAGGGTGTGCCAGTTCGCGTACGGTGTGCCCACCAATGCGGTGTTCTTCGTCAACGCGTGTTCTGAACGATTGGTTTCGCGCCTTACGCGCGAGTTTCTTTTTTCAGTCGCCAAAAAAGAAACCAAAAAGGCTTGCCCCTACCTTGGCCTTGCGCTGCGCTTCAGGTTCCCTCGCTCCGTCGTTGCTCCGGGGGTCGGCGTGCAGGGCCATCCTTGGCCCCACGCCTTTCGCGGCTCCTGCCGCTCAACCCCTTGCGCAACGACTGCGCTCGGCCTGCGCTAAAGGGGCGGGTAGATCAAGAGCTAGATCAAGAGCTCGGCGCATGCACCCTACGGAAAAGCCCGGCATGGGCCGGGCTTCTTTGTTTACTGCTGGGTCAGTTTTTACCCACTAGCTCTTTGGGCAATTTAAAGGTCCAGATCATGCCGCCTTGGTCGAGGTCTTTGATGCGTTTGGCCACTTCGCCGCCCCACAGCGGTACCGCACCGCCCCAGCCGGAGAGCACGGTTACATACTGCTCGCCGTCCATTTCCCAGGTGATGGGCGAGGCGATCACGCCGGAGCCGGTGTTGAATTGGTAGAGCTTCTCGCCGGTCTTGGCGTCGAAGGCCATCAGGTAGCCTTCGGGGTTACCGGTGAATACCAGGTTGCCTTTGGTGGCCAATACACCACCCCACAGCGGGGCGTAGTTTTTGTAGCGCCAGGCTTCTTTGCCGGTTTTCGGGTCGATGGCGCGCAGCACGCCGATGTATTCCTCGTTTAGCGGTTTGATGGTGAAACCCGCACCCAGGTAGGCCGCGCCTTTTTTGTAGGTCACGCCTTCGTTCCACATGTCCATGCCCCATTCGTTGGACGGTACGTAGAACAAGCCGGTGTCTTGGCTATAGGCCATGGGCATCCAGTTTTTGCCGCCGAGAAACGACGGTGCAACAAATACCGAGCTGCCTTTTTTCTCGCTGCCTGGCTCGCCTGGGCGGTGGGCGTCGTCGTAGATCGGTCGGCCGTCTTTATCCAGGCCTTTGGCCCAGGTGATTTTGTCGACAAAGGGGAAGCCGCGGATGAATTTGCCGTTGGTGCGGTCCAGTACGTAGAAGAAGCCGTTACGGTCAGCGGTGGCTGCTGCCTTGATGGTTTTGCCACCGTCTTGGTAGTCAAACGACACCAGCTCGTTCACCCCGTCAAAGTCCCAGCCGTCGTGCGGGGTGGTTTGGAAGTGCCATTTGATCGAGCCGTCTTCCGGATTTAGCGCCAGGCGTGAGGAGGAGAACAGGTTGTCGCCTGGGCGCAGGTGCGAGTTCCAGGGCGAGGGGTTACCGGTGCCAAATAGCAGCGAGTCGGTGGTCGGGTCGTAGAAGCCGCCCAACCAGGGCGCCGCGCCGCCGGTTTTCCACAGGTCGCCTGGCCAGGTTTTGCCGGGAGCGCCACCGGAAATACCGTTCTCGACCGCCTTGCCGTCTTTGTAGGTGTAACCCATATGCCCTTCTACGGTTGGGCGGGTCCACAGCAGTTCGCCGTTGCTGGGGTCATAGGCTTCGATTTTGCCCACTACGCCAAACTCGCCGCCGGCCACGCCGGTAATCAGCTTGCCCTTGGCAATCAGCGGTGCGGCCGAGATGGAGTAACCGGCCTTGTAGTCGGCCACGGTTTTCTTCCACACCACTTTGCCGGTGTCTTTATTCAAGGCCACGAGCTTGGCGTCGAGGGTGCCGAAAATCACCAGGTCGCCATACAGGGCCACGCCACGGTTGATCACGTCACAGCAGGGCATGATGCCGTCGGGCAGGCGTGCGTCGTATTGCCAGAGTTTTTTCCCAGTGCGGGCATCGGCGGCAAATACACGGGAGTAAGAGGCGGTGACGTACATCACGCCGTCTTTGATCATCGGTTGGGCTTGCTGGCCGCGTTGTTTCTCACCGCCAAACGACAGTGCCCAGACCGGCCGCAATTCCTTGACGTTACTGGTGTTCAGGGTGTCCAGGGTGCTGTAGCGCTGGCCAGCCTGGTTAAGGCCGTTGACCACGATCTGGTCAGTGCGTTTGCCACTGTCGCTGATGTCCTGGTCGGTGACCGCCGCCACGGCCGACAGGCTGGCCAGGGTGACGGCAACACACAAGGTGGTGCGAAGGAAAGGCTGGGTGAGACCGGTGAGCTTCATTGCGGCTACCTCTGCGGGCTTGTTGTTGTCATTCGGGAAAATTTCCCGATGTGGCGCAGATTCTTGGTTTGCGCCGCCCTTTCAACAATTGCCCGCAGTGCGCAATTTCTTAGTTCGTTGGTAGCAGTACCTGACGATTTAGGCTGTGCTGCCGCCCCCTCACCCCAACCCTCTCCCCGAGGGGCGAGGGGGCTGAACGCTTAGTCTCCCCTCTCCCGCTCGCGGGAGAGGGGCCGGGGGTGAGGGCAGGCCGAAATGCGTTCTAAAGCTGGGGCAGAATTTTTTGCTCGTAGCGCGGGTACAAATGACTAACGCTGCGCACCAGCTCATAGCGCGACAAACTCACGCCATCAAAGCGCGCAGGAATCGGCGCGCGGATCACCTCGTTCATATCATCGCCACGGGCCGCGCTGTCGCGTAATAAACCGTCCAGCCAACCGAGGTAATCGCGCATCTGGGCAAAGGGCTGCGCATCGCTGGCAACCGGGCCATGGCCGGGCACAATCTGTTTCCACGGCAAGGCTTGCAGGGTGTCCAAGTCCTTGAGCCATACATCCAGCCCTGGGCTATTGGGCGTGGTTAAGGCGCGCTGGTAAAACACCAGGTCGCCGGCAAACAGCACGCCGCTATTTTCATCCAGAACCGCCAGGTCGGCGCCGGTGTGCCCGCTTAACGCCAGCAGGCGGAAACGGTGATTACCCACTTGGCGCTCGCCCGCGGTAACGGTCTCAGTCGGCAACACCACCTCGGTGCCACGCATCCAATCACCCACCAGGCGGTACATGTTTTCCGCCATGGCGTTGCCTTGTTCGGCGAGCAGCTTTTTCGTGCCGTCGAGGGCGGCGATGGGTATGTCGGTAAAGGCTTGGTTGCCCAGTACATGGTCGGGGTGATGGTGGGTCAGCAGCACCAGCACCACGGGCTGGTTAGTCACGCTGGCTATGGCCTGGCGCATGGCTTCGCCGTATCTCTTGGACGGCCCGGTGTCGATCACCACCACGCCGGCAGTGGTGACGATAAAGCCGGTGTTAACGATATTGCCGCCGTTGGTTTTATCGAAGTTGTCCCGGCTGCCTTCCAGCAGCCAGGTGTCCGCCGCGATCTGTCGCGGTTGCAGGTGGTAGTCCTGCGCGGCAGAACTATGCGCGGCAAGCGCCAGCAGTAACAGCGATAACCACGGGCGCATGGGCTTTCTCCTCTGAGCGGTCAGGGCGCCAGGCTTACGGCGCTGAACTGCATGGTGGGTTCAACGTTGGTGAAGTTGGCGAGATCGGCAACGATTTCGGCGGCATGCGGGGCGAAGGCAGCTTGGAAGGCTTCAATGCTGTCGAAGTACACATGGCCAATGGCGATGTACGGGGCCGGTGCACCGGGTTGTCCGCCGGCCAAGCCGCTATCGGCGCCAGTGCCTTTGCAAACATCGCCGACCAGGCGCTGCACCAACGGCATATGGGTAGTGACGTAGTAGTCCATATCAAAGGTGGCGTTGGCGGTGTTGGGGTAGAAGACGCTGAGTTTGAACATGACAAAACTCCTGTGGGTAAGCCGTAGGGGGTGCGCTGCGCACCCTTGCGTTAGCAGGGAGATCGCTTGGTGCGCACAGCACACCCTACACGAGCACCGAGGTTTAAAACTCCCCCTCAAACTCATTGCCGCTGTTATCACGCAACCATAGCCGCGCTTCGTCCTGGCCTTTCACTTCCAGACTGATAACGGGGTTTTCCGCCACGGCGGGAAACAGTTCTATGCTCGCCAACACCTGCCCGTTGCTATCGCGCAGCTGCGCTTGGTCGAGGTAGAACTCCGGTACGCCACCGACCATGCCGTTGTCCATCGGGTGATCAACGCGCAACCTCAAGCGCGAGTCCTGGCCATGCTTAAAGCGTGCGGCATGGATCTGCCCCAAGCGCTCTTCCCAGCCGTCTTGTGCACGCACCACACTCGGTGCTGTGCACCCTCCCCCAGCGGCTTCCACCCAGGCCGAACCGATATGCCACACGCCATCTCGGGTCAGCACGGCGGCGCGAATCGGTGTGGCTTGTTCCACCCGAATACGGATGGCGATTAGCGGCTGCACCTGCGGGCCCGGCACAAAACTAAAGATGCGCGGGATGGGGTTGAGCTCGGCCCAGGCAATGATTTTTTCCACTTGGCCGGCATAGGCGCGGGCGTCGACCTGGATCGGCACCTGGCGCGAGTCCTCGGCAAAGGGTGGCGCCTGCAGCAGCACCTTGTCGTCGAACACATAGGGCTTATCGCCGAGCATGCGCTGCTGGTAGAACTGCCACATCACCGAGGGCATGGGGTCTTTGCCGGAGTCGGCGTGGACAGGCGCTGCCAACAACACACACAGTAAAAGCAACAATGCCCCGTAGGGTGTGCTGTGGGCACCAAGCGCTTTACGCGTGTACGCCATGGTGCGCACAGCAGACCCTACGGAGTCATTGCACATCTTGATAAAGCCCCGGCAATTCATAGTGCAGGCCATAGGCTGCAAACAATTTGGCCATGCGCCCGTCGTTGATCATGTCTTCCACCTGCATGTCGATGGCGTTGGAGAGTTGCCGGTTGCTTTCGTGCACGGCCAGGCCGATATCCCAGGTGGGCTGGCCCAGGTTGGGGTAGGTGTTGTCGGCCTCTTTGAGCTGTGGGTCGTTGGCGTTAAACAGTTGCCAATCCAACTCGCCACGCAGGCCCATTACCGCATCCACGTTGGCCGCTTGCATGGCGGCAAACGCCGCAGCGGTGGAGGGGAAATGCTGGGTGTTGGCGCTAAGTTGGCCGTTGAACACGCTGGATAGATAAAACGACGGCACGCTCTCCAACTCGACGCCAATGGGGTGCAGGCGGAACACGCCAACGCTATCGACTGTGGGCAAACGGCGGGTGTCGTGGACCACCTGCCAACGCTCGCGCTGGTACGGGGCAAACATCACCACTTGCTCGTTGGCCAACTCGCCAACGTCGTTGCGCTGGCTGCGGTAGTCCTTGTCGTAGGGCACTCGCAGCATCAAATCGGCGAGCACGCCAGGGCGCAGGTAGTGGCCTTTCCAGATGAAATTGCGCAGGTCATCGTCGAGCTTTTCGCCGGGCACGATCCACAGCAATTCCAGCTTCAGGTCCAAGCCTTTGGCCAGCGCTTCGGCCAGATCAACATCGACGCCACGGGCTTTGCCGTCTTGTTGAAAACTATAGGGCGCGAAGTTTTCGTACACCGCCACCTTGAGCACGCCCGAGGAGACGATATCGTCGTACGGGCGCACCCGCGCCTGCGCCACCAGCGGCACGCACAGGCACAGCAGCCAACACACAATCGCAGGCAACCAACGCATGGCGGTTACTCGTCTACGTGCACGCTGTCGAGGTAGCTGCGGATGGCCCACAGGCCTTCCTGGCTGATGAAGTCGGCCATCTTTGGCATATACACCGCGCCATCGCGCACGGCGCCGTTGATCACGCGCTCTTTAAACCACTCATCACCTTCGGCACCGACATCAAGCATGCGCAGGTCCGGGGCAATGCCGCCGCTCTTGGCTTCCAGGCCATGGCAACGGGCGCAGTTCTGGTTGTAGGCCGAGGCGCCGATTTCCACCGCCAGGGCGTTCTTGGCATAGGGTTCGCGGTAGGGGTTGGTGTCGCGCCATTCTTTGCCCAGCGGCTCCAGACCTTCGGTGTTCACCGCTTGTGGGGTGACGTCGCCATGGGCCAGGGCCAGGCCGCTCAGGCTGATACCAGCCAGCAAAATCAGACTACGCAGGGCTTTGTTGTTATTCATTAAAACCATCCTCTTCGAGATGCTGGGCAAGGCAATAAGCGCCAATCCAGAAGGTGTGAAAACGTAGCGAGCGAAGGTTAGGCAAGGCCTTCTCATTGACAAGAGCAGGCCGAAACAGCGCAGTTGGCTGTAGCCAATAAGCATGTTGAGTCTGTTTTTAACGCCGCCTAACCGAGCGCAGTAGTTTTCACACCTTCTGGTGGGGCCATGGTAAGAACGGGCCTACGTGCGCCGTATGCTGCTTTCGCGCCTTCCAGCTACTCCCTTGGTAGTAGGGCCTGGGGAGCGCCTGGCGATGGTTTTGGTAGCAGGCCCAATTGAGGCCCGCATTGGGAAGACTTCCCGGTGTGGGCGGGAGTTTTTCCGTATCGGTGTTTGCGCTGGCAGTTCCACCATTTGCCCTGCCAGGTCACCTGGCTGTTTCGACCTCTGGCACACCGACCACTACGGGAAACACCACCATGACAATAAGAACCTGCACCGCTGCCGGGCGCCGCCCCACCTTTACCTTGAAGCGTCTCAGCCAAGCCCTGCTCTTGGCGGGCAGCCTGGCCGCCACTGCCGCCGCCCTGGCCGACGTAACCTGGGACGACATCGCCAACGACCACACAACCACCAACGATGTGCTGCAGTACGGCCTGGGCACCAATGCCCAACGCTGGAGCCCATTGGCGTTGGTCAACGACAAAAACGTGTTCAAGCTGACGCCCGCCTGGTCGTACTCCTTTGGCGATGAAAAACAACGCGGCCAGGAATCCCAGGCCATCGTTAGCGAAGGCGTGATCTACGTCACCGCCTCCTACTCGCGGCTGTTTGCCCTCGATGCGAAAACCGGCAAACGCCTGTGGACTTACAACCACCGCCTGCCCGACGACATCCGCCCGTGCTGCGATGTGGTGAACCGTGGCGCGGCGATTTTCGGCGATAAGATTTTCTTCGGCACCCTCGACGGCCGCCTGGTGGCGCTAAATAAAAACACCGGCAAAGTGGTGTGGAACAAGAAGTTCGGCGACCACACGGCGGGCTACACCATGACCGGCGCGCCGACGCTGGTGAAAGACAAAGTGACCGGCAAAACCCTGCTGATTCACGGCAGCTCCGGCGACGAATTTGGCGTAGTTGGTCAGTTGTTCGCCCGCGACCCGGACACCGGTGAAGAGGTGTGGATGCGCCCCTTTGTGGAGGGCCATATGGGCCGTTTGAACGGCAAAGACAGCACTGTAACCGGCGATGTGAAAGCGCCAAGCTGGCCGGATGACAAGAACTCGCCCACCGGCAAAGTGGAAGCCTGGAGCCACGGCGGCGGCGCCCCTTGGCAGAGCGCCAGCTTTGATGCCGAGAGCAACACCATCATCATCGGCGCCGGCAACCCTGGCCCTTGGAACACCTGGGCGCGCACCGCCAAGGGCGGCAACCCCCACGACTACGACAGCCTCTACACCTCAGGCCAGGTCGGCGTCGACCCGAGCACCGGCGAGGTGAAGTGGTTCTACCAACACACCCCCAACGATGCCTGGGACTTTTCCGGCAATAACGAGCTGGTGCTGTTCGACTACAAAGGCAAAGACGGCAAGGTGGTAAAAGCCACCGGTCACGCCGACCGTAATGGCTTTTTTTATGTGGTCGACCGCAACAACGGCAAGCTGCAAAACGCCTTTCCGTTTGTGGATAACATCACCTGGGCCAGCCATATCGACCTGAAAACCGGGCGCCCGGTGGAGAACCCTGGCCAGCGCCCGGCGCTACCGGAAGCCGGCGAAAAACGCGGCAAAGCGGTTGAAGTGTCGCCGCCCTTCCTCGGTGGCAAAAACTGGAACCCCATGGCCTACAGCCAAGACACCGGCCTGTTCTACATTCCGGCCAACAACTGGAAAGAGGACTACTGGACCGAAGAGGTCAGCTACAAAAAAGGCTCGGCGTACTTGGGCATGGGTTTCCGCATCAAGCGTATGTACGACGACCACGTCGGCAGCCTGCGGGCCATGGACCCCAGCACCGGCAAAGTGGTCTGGGAACACAACGAACACCTGCCGCTCTGGGCTGGCGTGCTGGCCACCAAGGGCAACCTGGTGTTCACCGGCACCGGCGATGGCTTCTTTAAAGCCTTCGACGCAAAAACCGGCAAAGAGCTGTGGAAGTTCCAGACCGGCAGCGGCATCGTCTCGCCGCCGATTACCTGGGAACAGGATGGCGAGCAGTACCTGGGGGTAACCGTCGGCTATGGCGGCGCGGTACCGCTGTGGGGTGGCGATATGGCCGAGCTGACCAAACCGGTGGCTCAGGGTGGTTCGTTCTGGGTGTTTAAGTTGCCGAGTTGGGATAACCCAACCGCCAAGCGCTAACGCTTCGTAGGGTGCGCTGTGCGCACCCCTCGCCCTTCACGCCATGCAACGGGATCGCTATGAAGCTGCTACCTATCGTACTGCTCGCCCTTATCCCCCTCGCCCACGCCGATGACGACGGCGTGCTGATCATCAACGGCTGCCGCATTGAAAGCCTCAGCCAATGCCCCGGCGCCAACTTGCAAAACGCTGATTTGCGCAACCAAGACCTGAGCAAAATGAACCTGGCCGGCGCCAACCTCAAAGGCGCCGACCTGCGCCACAGCAACCTCGATTTGGCCAATCTGGAAAAGGCTCAACTGCAAGGCGCCAACCTCACCCGCGCCAGCCTGCAACAAGCCAACCTGCGCCTGGCTGACTTCTCCAACGCCAAACTGCTGGCGGTACAAGGCTGGGGCTTGTTTGGCCAAGGGGCGCAGTTTCAGGGTGCCAATCTGACGGCGGCGTACTTGGAGTTTGCGCGCCTAAACGGCGCCAAATTCCACCAGGCCAACCTGACGGCCGCCGACCTGGAAATGAGCTGGCTAAACCGCAGCGACCTCAAAGGCGCCAACCTCACCGACGCCAATATGCAGGAAAGCAAAATCAGCGATGCCAATCTGGAAAACGCCACATTGACCGGTGCGCGCCGGCATTACGCGACGTTTCAGGGCACCAATATGGTCGGGTGTACGGATTGCCCGGCGGGGTGGGATTAAGCATGCCAGAGCTGTAACCGCTTGGTGCGCACAGCGCACCCTACGAAAGCTGCGGCCCGTAGGGTGTGCTGTGCGCACCATTGCGCTGGCACGGTAATCGGCGTTACGACCGCGAACGCAATATCCCGGTATCAATCGCCAAGTGCACAAACTCGGCTTGCGAGCTGACCTGCAGTTTGTTTTTTAACAAGGTCAGGTAGTTGGAGACCGTCTTGCCGCTGATGCACAACTGCTCGGCAATCTGCCGCGCCGGTGTGCCTTTGGCGAGCATCACGAATATCTCGAACTCCCGTTGCGACATGCTGCTTAGGCGCGGGTCCTGTAGGCCTGGGTTACAGGCCAGTTGGGTGGCCAGCGGCTGTTCGATATAGGCATGCCCGGCCATGATCCGGCGCACTGCCTCCACCAGAATTTCCGGCGGCGAACTCTTGGTGATGTAACCGGCCGCGCCCGCATCCAGGGCTTGGCGCACCAGGGGCAATTCGTCGTGCATGCTGAAAAACAGCACACGCAATTGCGGCAAGCGTTGACGCAGGCGGCGGGTGGTTTCCAAGCCGCTGATGCCGGGCAGGCTGACATCCATAATCACCAAATTGGGGATCAGCCCCGGCACCAACTGCAACGCTTCTTCGCCACTGGCGGCCTCGCTGACCTGCACCTCGGGCAGCAAACCTTGCAGCAAATTGGCATAGCCCTGACGGACCACGGCGTGGTCATCGACCAAGAGGATTTTCATCGTTTACCTCGTATTTTTTGCTGGCCGGGCGATCGTTTGGTGCGCGCAGCACACCCCACGGGAGCGGCGTTTGTAGGGTGTGCTGTGCGCACCAAAACGGTTACGAAACCGGCATGCTTAACCTGAGCAACCAACCGCGCCCCGGCCGCGTACGCAAGCGCAATTGCCCACCCAAACAACGCGCCCGTTCGCCCATGGAGCGCAGGCCGATGCCGGGGCGGGGATTGTGTGCGCCGCCGCTACCGTTATCGCTGACTAACAAGGCCAAGCGCTGCCCACGCCGATGCAAGCGCACGCGCACCTGACTGGCCCCCGAATGCCGGGCCACGTTGGTCAGCGCTTCTTGCAGCAGCCGATACAAATGCGCCTGCTGGGCCGAGTCCATCAGCGGCAGCTGGCGGCCCAAGCGCAAGTCGCAGGCAATGCCTTGCGTCTGCTGCCATTGCTGCACCAGCAGTTCGATGGCTTCGCCCAGTTGCAGGCGTTCCAATACCACCGGATAGAGATCGCGGATCAGGCCGCGAAAGCTTTCCTGCATATGCTGGCAGTTCACTTCCAGGCCTCGCAGGGTGGTGGCTATCGCAGGGTTTTGCTGGGTCATGGAGCGCAGTAACAAGAGCTGGGCGCGGATACCGCTAAGGTATTGGCCCATGTCGTCGTGCAGGGCCAGGGCCAGGTGTTTGCGTTCGTGTTCCTGCAAGGCCAACAGCGCTTGGGTCAGTTCGCGGTTGTCGGCTTGTACGTGTTCGAGGGTGCTGACCATCTGGTTAAAGTGCTCGGCCAGTTGCTTGGATTCGTGCAGCGAATGCAGCGGTAAACGCACCTGCAACTGGCCCTGCGAAACCTGCCGCAAGCCGCCGATCAATTCATTCAACACCCGCAGACCACTGCCGACGGCCCAACGAATCACCAGCAGACTGAGCACCAAGGCCAGGCCGAACAGCACCAGCAGTTGGGTGAGCGAGTCCCAGACTTCGTCGATTTCATCTTGCGGGTCGACACTGATCAGCACATCGCGGCCATCGGCCAGGTGCAGCGGCGCGGAAAACTGTTTCGCCGCCGGGTACAGCTGTTCGCCCAGCCAGATATCCAGCGCATCGTTGTCGGCAACCGGCGCTGTGTGGCCGTTCAGCCAATGCACACGCACATGTCGCAGGCTAGCGGTGAGCTGCGACTCCAGGCTGGCGGGGTCGTTGCGCGCCACTTCCTTGAGGTACTCCACCACCGTTTGCGCGGCCTTGAGTTCACGCGCCACGTCATAGCTGGCTTGGCGCAGGAGCACGACCATGCACACCAACGCCACCGCGCTGAAAAACAAGGTCACCAGCAGGTTGATGCGCCATAACGCGGAACGCCCGAGCTGGGCTTTCATGGCGCGGCCAGGTAGGTCACAGCCGCGTGCACTTTATCCACACCGATCAAGGTGATGATCAGCAACAGGGGCAGCAGCAGGGCTTTCAGTACACGCATGGCGACCTCGATGGACCTGTGCCGGGCAAGATCCTTGATTGTTATAGGCAGCGGTGGGTGGTGCGATTGTGCAGGCGCGCGCGCGAGGCGCACTTACTACCTTGGTACTGGCCGCCTGGTACTTTCTGCATATTCCCCAGGGGCTGAGCGCTTCCTATGCTGGCGGCACAAGAACAAGGAGCGCTGCCGCATGCGCCAGTACCTGTTGTACGGTTTAACCTACCTGCTGGCCATTTCCTGCTCGGCGCTATTGGCCACCCAGGCATTTGCCGGCGAACCGTTGCCGGTGCGCATCGGCTATTTGGGCTATACGCCGGAGGTGGGGCCGCTACTGTCCAACGTCATTGCCGAGCCCACCGACGCCGGCCTGCGCGGCGCCGAATTGGCGATTACCGACAGCAACAGCACCGGACGTTTTCTTAAGCACGAATACAGCCTGCAAGCGGCCACGGCGGACACCCCGGAAAAACTCCTCGCCGCTGCGCAGCAAATGCACGAGCAAGGCTTGCGCCTGTTTGTGGTCAACGCCCCCGCCGACACCCTGCGCCAACTGAGTGCCGCCTTGAGCGACAGCCTGCTGTTTAACGCCGGCGCCTATGACGATGAATTGCGCGCCAGCAACTGCGCCAACAACGTGCTGCACACCCTGCCCAGCCGCGCCATGCTCACCGATGCCCTGGTGCAGTTCTTGGTGCTGCGCCAGTGGCAAAAAGCCCTGCTGATCGTCGGCGAAAAGCCTGCTGACAGCGCCTACGCCGCCGCCCTGCGCCGGGCGGCAAAACGCTTTGGGGTAAAAATAATTGCGGAAAAACCCTGGAGTTTTGATAACGACCAACGCCGCAGCGCCCAAGCCGATATGCCGCTGTTCACCCAAGCCAGCGACTACGACGTGGTGCTGGTGGCCGACGAAGCCGGCGACTTTGGCGAGTACGTGCCCTTTAACACTTGGCTGCCACGGCCGGTGGCCGGCACCCAGGGGTTGGTGCCGATGGGCTGGCATAAAACCGTGGAAACCTATGGCGCCGCGCAGCTGCAAAAACGCTTCGAGCTGTACGCCAAACGCTGGATGAACGACCGCGACTTTGCCGCCTGGATGGCCGTGCGCAGCATCGCCAGCGCGGTTACCCGTTTAAAAAACACCGAGCCCATGGCCATCCGCGCCCTGGCGCTATCGCCTGATTTGCCGCTGGATGGTTTCAAGGGGCGCAAGCTGAGTTTCCGCCCGTGGGACGGCCAGCTGCGCCAACCCATCCCCTTGGTGCAGCCGCGTGCGCTGGTCAGCACCTCGCCGCAAGACGGCTTTCTGCACCCCTTTAGCGAACTGGACAGCCTCGGCCTGGATGAGCCGGAAAGCAGCTGTCGGCTCAGCGATTCCGCCCACTAAAACAGACAACAAAGGACTTCTCTGCCATGCGCCCTACTCCGTTGTTTATCGCCCTTGCCGGCAGCCTGCTGTTTAGCTCGGCCAGCTTTGCGGCCACGGCCTATATCTCCAACGAGAAAGACAACAGCATCAGCGTGATCGACGTTGCCAGCCAGACCGTTACCGCCACCTTGCCGGTGGGCAAACGCCCCCGCGGCCTACTGCTCTCCAGCGATAACCAGCTGCTGTATATCTGCGCCAGCGACTCCGACACCGTGCAGGTGATGGAGTTGGCCACAGGCAAAATCATCAAAGAACTGCCCTCCGGCGCCGACCCCGAACAGTTCGCCCTGCACCCCAACGACCGCTGGCTGTATATCTCCAACGAAGACGATTCGCTGGTCACCGTGGTCGACACGCAAGACAGCAAAGTGCTGGCCCAGGTCGACGTTGGCGTCGAGCCCGAAGGCATGGCCGTCAGCCCCGATGGCAAGTGGGCGATCAACACCAGCGAAACCACCAACATGGTGCATTGGATCGACACCGCCACGCAGAAACTGGTGGACAGCACCTTGGTCGACCAGCGCCCACGGCATGTCGAATTCAATAAAGACGGCAGTCAGCTATGGGCCTCGGCGGAGATTGGCGGCACCGTCAGCGTGATCGACGTCGCCACCCGCACCATCATTAAAACCCTGAAATTCCAGATCAAGGGCGTGCACCCAGACAAAGTGCAACCGGTGGGGGTGAAACTGACCGGCGACGGCAAGTACGCTTTTGTCGCCCTCGGCCCGGCCAACCATATCGCCGTGGTCGACGCGCAAACCTTTGAAGTGCTCGATTACCTGCTGGTCGGCCGCCGCGTTTGGCATATGGCCTTTACCCCGGACGAGAAAACCCTGCTGGCCACCAACGGCATCAGCGGCGATGTGTCGGTGGTGGATGTGGACAGTTTGAAAGTGACCAAGTCGATCAAAGTCGGGCGTTATCCGTGGGGCGTGGTGGTCACCCCGTGAAGGCCCTCGACGCTCGCGATATCAGCTTTGCCTATGGCGCGCGGCAGGCGCTCCAACAGGTGAGTTTCAGCCTGGAACCGGGCCGGTTTACTGCGTTGCTTGGGCCCAATGGTGCGGGCAAATCGACGCTGATTGCCTTGCTCACCCGGCTGTATGACCTGCAACAAGGCGAGCTGCAGATTTACGGCCATAGCCTGGCGCGACGGCCCCGTGAAGCGTTGCGGCAACTGGGCGTGGTGTTTCAGCAAAGCACGCTCGATCTGGATTTAAGCGTGGAGCAAAACCTGCGCTACCACGCGGCCCTGCACGGTATGCCGAGGGCATTGGCCACGGCACGTATCGAGCTGGAACTTAGCCGTCAGCACCTGCAAGAGCGCCGGCGCGACAAAGTGCGCGACCTTAACGGCGGGCATCGCCGCCGCGTAGAAATTGCCCGCGCCCTGCTGCATCAACCGCGCTTGCTGTTGCTTGACGAAGCCAGTGTCGGCCTCGACCCAGCCAGCCGCCAGGCGCTGCTTAGCCATGTGCGCCAGCTGTGTCGCGACGAAGCGCTCAGCGTGCTGTGGACCACCCATTTGCTCGATGAAGTGCAAGACGACGATGCGTTGTTGATCCTTCACCAAGGGCAAGTGGTGGCTGATGGCAGCGCCTACGCCATTGCTGGGGAGAAAGGTTTGGCTGAATCCTTCAACGAGCTTACCGTAGGGTGTGCTGTGCGCACCACCGCGCTCGACGGGCAATCGCTTGGTGCGCACAGCACACCCTACACAGGCCAACCGCGTACGGAGCAGCCATGAACGCCTACTGGCAATGCCTGCGCGGCATCGTATTACGCGAATGGCTGCGCTTTGTGCTGCAACGCACGCGTTTTCTCAGCGCCCTGGTGCGCCCGCTGTTGTGGTTGCTGGTGTTTGCCGCCGGTTTTCGCGCCGCGCTGGGCATCGCCATCATCGCCCCGTACGACACCTACATCACCTACGAGACCTATATCGTCCCCGGCCTGGCCTGCATGATTTTGCTGTTCAACGGCATGCAAGGCTCGCTGGCGATGGTCTACGACCGTGAGATGGGCAGCATGCGCGTACTGCTCACCAGCCCACTGCCACGGGCTTTTCTGCTAACCAGCAAACTCTTGGCCACGGCGCTGATTTCCCTGTTGCAGGTGTACGCCTTTCTCGCCATCGCCTGGCTGTACGGCGTGCAGCCACCGGCCTGGGGGCTGTTGGCGGCACTGCCAGCGCTGCTGGTGGTGGCGTTGCTGCTTAGCGCCATGGGGCTGCTGCTGTCCAACGGCATTCGTCAGCTGGAGAACTTCGCCGGGGTGATGAACTTCGTCATCTTCCCGCTGTTCTTTTTGTCCTCGGCGCTGTACCCGCTGTGGAAAATGCGTGAGTCCAGCGAATGGCTGTATTGGCTGTGCGCGCTTAACCCGTTTAGCCATGCCGTGGAGTTAGTGCGCTTTGCCTTGTATCAGCGGTTTAACGGGCTGGCGCTGGCGGTGTGTGGGGTGTTGACCGTGGTGTTTAGCGTGCTGGCGGTGATGAGCTTTAACCCGCAGCACGCCGCCTTACGCCGCGCATCGTAGGGTGCGCTATGTGTTCACCATCGCGTGCCACGGTCTAGCGGTTGGTGCGCACAGCACCCTACGGACCGCGTTGCTCGCTCTACTACTTTGGTACTGGTTCTACCCGCTCAACGTCCAATTCCCAACGCATGGCATCTGGCCTGTAATGGCCGCATAAAAATAAGTGAGACCACATGCCATGCGCTGCTTTATGCACACGTCATTCTGCGTGCTGCTCGGACTCTTGGCCGCCACCTGCGGGGCCGCCGACGGCAACCCCACGCTGTTTTCCGCTGACGGTTACCGCATCACGCAATACCGCAGCCCCACGCCGGCAACGGCTGAACACGCACAAACCCTCGACACCGCCGCTCTGCAAAAGCTGCTCAAAGCCCAACCGGCCACACGGTTGGTGGATGTGTATCGCCGCACCTGGCTAAACGGCCAATTTATCGAAGACGAACCCCACGCTAACCTGCCCGGCAGTGTGTGGTTGGCCAATACCGGCAACGGTGATTTGGACGGCCCCTGGCAGGCCTATTTCAGCGACAATTTGCAGCGCCTGAGCGAAGGCGATCAGGAGCGCCCGTTGGTGTTCTACTGTCGCGCCGACTGCTGGGCGAGCTGGAACGCGATCAAGCGCGCCTACGCGCTAGGCTACAAACACCTCTATTGGTACCGTGACGGCATTGATGCCTGGGAACAAGCCGGCTTACCGCTGCTGCCCGCGCAGCCGCAAGCATTCCCCTAAGCCCCTATAACGATAAAAAGCAGGTGCTGGCCATGTACAAAATTCTGATTGCCGACGACCACCCTTTGTTTCGCGAGGCCATTCATAACGTCATCACCGATGGTTTCCCTGGCACCGAGGTGATGGAAACCGCCGACCTCGACAGCGCCCTGCTGCTGACCCAGGAACATGACGACCTCGACCTGATCCTGCTCGACCTGAATATGCCTGGCATGCACGGCCTCAACGGCCTGATCAACCTGCGCAACGAGGCGCCGACCATTCCGGTGGTGATCGTTTCCGCCGAGCAAGACAAACAAATCGTGCTGCAAGCCATCACCTATGGCGCGGTGGGCTTTATCACCAAATCGTCACCGCGCGCGCAGATGACCGAAGCCATTGAACAGATCCTCAACGGCCAGGTATACCTGCCCTCCGACATCATCCGCACACAGAAAAACCCCACCCGCCACCGGCAAAACGACGCCCCAAGCTTTGCCCCCGAACTGCTGCAAGCGCTAACCCGCAAACAGCTGTTGGTGCTGGAACGCATGACCAAAGGCGAATCCAACAAACAGATCGCCTACCACCTGGAAATTGCCGAAACCACCGTAAAAGCCCACGTCTCCGCCATCCTGCACAAACTCAACGTGCATAACCGCGTGCAAGCGATTTTGTCGGCCGGCGATATCGACTTCGCGGCATACCTGCGCCGCTAAGTCTTAACGGCAAACACCGCCGTAGGGTGTGCTGTGCGCACCAAGCGCTCTATCGGGAGAACGCAATGGTGCGCACAGCACACCCTACGAGCCGAACGCGGCTCTGATAAATCGCTCATGCCCTACTCGCCGAATTTCGCTGCGGATAAATTATTTCTGCCCCAATCACGGGGATAAATACCTTCACGTACCAAGCGGTGAAAACTCGACCACGGCCAATCAATGACCGCGTCAACCAAGCCATGCTTAACCGGGTTCCAATGCAGGTAATCCATATGCCGCTGGTAATCCTCATCGTCGCGTACGCAGTGCTCCCAGAAACGTCGCTGCCACAGGCCCGATTCGCGTCGCAGGTGTTTGCTGTAAGTGCTCGCAGGGCGTGAAGCGCAGTGCTGGCTGACGTGTTTTTTGATCAATGACCAGCGCTTGGGAAAATCGGCATCGCCATCGGCAAGTTGCCAGATGCAGTGCATATGGTCGGGGAGTAGCACCCAGGCGTGGATGTTGAAGGGATAACGTTCACGCACCGTTTTAATAGCTTCGCGTAGCGCCAGACGAAGATCGGGGTTGGTGAGTATGGGGCGGCGCTCGGCGGTGACTACGGTGAAAAAGTACAACCCGCCCTGAACTTGGGCTCGGCGGTAATCAGACATTCCCTGTCTCCTGCTGGTTGGGGTTGCCAGCATAAAAACCAGGAGGATTGAGGGCTGTCCGTTTGGGCCCACATAGAGCGCGACGGGGCGCACCTTGGCGTATGACGTTGCGTCGTTCTGGTGCGCACAGCACACCCTACGCAGTCCGGAACGCGATCCCCGTAGGGTGTGCTGTGCGCACCAGGCGGTATTGGGCGAGACGCTAGAACGTCCAGTCCTTAACCAGCATATGGGTTTTAACTTTTTGCATGCCGGTGAAGTTTTCGATGTCGCCGCGGATTTCGGCTAGGCGCTGCATGGAGGGCGCTTCGATGTACACCAGCATGTCGGTCTCGCCGCTGATGCCGCTGCACCGGCGGATTTCCGGGTAAACGCGCATGCGTTCGACGTAGCCTTCGCAGCGCGCGCCGCTGTAGAACAGTTCGAGGTAGGCCTTTACCGCTGCGCCGTGCGGTTCGGCGATGCGCGCGTGGTAGCCCTGGATGGTGCCGCTTTGTTCCAGTTGGCGGATGCGCTCGCCCACAGCCGAGCGCGAGAGGTTGATCTCGCGGGCGATATGGCTAACGGTTAAACGGGCGTCGGCACGCAACAGGGCGATGATCTGCTGATCGAACTTATCCACTGAAACTCTCACGCAAAACAGGTTGACGGCGATTGGCGCCACTTTGCCGGTCAATGCCGTCAGTTCGCCGGAACCGGATAAATCACGGCCGACTTACCATGGGCTACGACGGATTGCAGAGCATACCCCATGAGTCGCTTGAACCAAGAATTGAGCCTGTTGCAAGGCATCGGCCTGTTAAGTACTTCGCTGTTGGGCACCGGAATCTTTGTGGTGCCGGCACTGGCTGCCACCGCCGCCGGAGGCGCCTCGTTATGGGCCTGGTTGGTGCTCATTGTGTTGGTGTTGCCGGTGGCGTTTACCTTTGCCCAATTGGGCCGGCACTTTCCCCATGCTGGCGGCGCACCGCATTTGATTGGTCGCGCCTTTGGGCCAAGGATGGAGCGTATCAGCGCGCTGCTGTTTCTCGCGGTGTTGCCGGTAGGTTTGCCGGCGGCGCTGAATATTTCCACGGGCTTTTTCCAAGCACTGTTTCCCATCGGCCGCGGCGAAGCGCTGTTGATTCAGCTCGCCACCCTCGGCGCGATGTTGCTGCTCGGCCAACGCCCGGCAAAAGCCTCGGGCATGGTGCAGGGGGCGATTGCCCTGGCGATTATTGCCACGGTGGGTTTGATCTGGTGGGCCGGTGATTTGCCCCACGCCAATCAACCTTTGCTGCCGGAACTGAGTGGTTCCTGGCATCTGCTACCGGCCGCGCTCGGGGTGATGTTTTGGTGTTTTGTCGGCATCGAAGCCTTCACCCATATGGGCGAAGAATTCAAACACCCCAAGCGCGATTTCCCCCTGGCCCTGCTGCTTGGCGTATTGCTCGCCGGCTTGGTGTATTGGGCGTGTTCGCTGGCGGTGCTGAGCTTTCATGCTTACGGCGATGTGCAGACTGATGCCGCGTCCCTGCCGCGTATGCTCGACCAACTGTTCGGCGCCAAGGCCCGTTGGCTTAGCGCGCTGATCGGTTACCTGGCCTGCTTTGCCTCGATGAATGTGTATGTGCAGGGCTTTGCCCGGCTGATCTGGAGCCTGGCTGATGAGGGCAAACTGCCGCGCCCGCTGGCCCAACGCAATCATCACGGCGTGCCGGCTCGCGCTCTGTTGCTGGTGGTGATTATCTGCGCGCTGTGCGCCAGCTTGGCGGCGGTGATGCAGCTGTCGGTGGACCAATTAATCCGCTACGCCAATGGCAACTTTGTGCTGATTTATCTGTTCAGCATGGCCGCCGGTTGGGTGCTGTTGAAAGGCCTGTGGCGGTGGGTGGCGGCGTTTAGTGCGCTGCTCTGTGCCTTGGTAATGTTCGCCCTGGGTAACGACGCTTGGTACGCCGTGGGCCTGCTGCTGGCCTTGGCGGCGCTCGACCACATTCGCAGCCGTCGCGCGCCGACTTCACCCTATTCGGCGCATTAACCGCAGACAAAAAAAACCTGGCGCCCCAACCACGGGCGCCAGGTTTTTTTTCGGCTAGAGCCGGTTAAGGCTGATGTTATCCAGGTACAGCGATTGGTCTGCGCGAGTGCCAAGCACCAGCAGCTCCATGCGTCGGTAAGTACCGGTCGGCACCTGGAAGCTCTGCTGCAACTTGCTCCAAACACCGCCCTTGGTATTCACCACACCTAGCGACAGCGTACGACCATTGCCGGCCGTGTCTTCAAGGTAGAGGTAGGCATAGGCCAGCGCGGCGACGCTGGCCGTGCGGCTTACCATCACATCAGCGCTAAAGCGATAAGACAAACCCGGCTGAACCTTGCCGGCCAGCAATAGGCTAGCGCCGGTGCCATCGGCCTTACGCGCGTAAACCTCCAACGACTTGCCAGTTGCCGCCAGCGCGGTGAGTCGATTGCTGCCGTAGAAACCGGTCCATTCACCGATAGCGCTATCGAACGTCCAACTAAATGCCGCTGGCGTAACCGGCTTGATCGCGGTAGTGGGCGTCACTTCGCTGAGCTGCACTTCATCCAGCAGCACGCCTAGCCGGTTGATGCTGAACAGCCCCAGGTAGGTGTTGCGGATAACGGTGGGTGGCGGCTGATAGATAAACGTCATGTCGATGGGGGTGAACTCGCTGCTGGTCACCGACTTGATCACGCCGTTGGCGCTGCTGTAGCTGATACCGGCGTTTTCCTCATGGACCATGCCCAGGTACACGTTGCCGCGCACGTTGGTGCCCTTGAGCATGACCTTGGCTTTCAACCGGTAGGTGGCGCCAACCTTGAGCGCGCCGACAGAGGTGGCGAGCATATCGTCGCGACCAGCCGGCAGGTCGAACTGCAGCGCGTCATCACGGCAGGTTTTGCCAACGTTAAGTTGGCTTAGCTTGGCCACGTTAAGTAAGGCTTTCCAACCCTCCACGGTGCGGAACTCGCCGTTGGTTACTAAGCCCGTGAGGGCGGGCTTGGCGCACCAGGCCGTAACCGGTGGAGCCACGGGTGTGGTGGGTGGGGTTGGCGCAGTAGGTGTGGTCGGCGTAGCAGGTTTGGGCGCAGTACTGGTGGGGTTGACCGTTTCGGGCACTTTGGTTGGGCGCAGTGCGGCAATCTGCGCAGCCATGTCGTTTAGTGCGCGGGCGGCATCTGCAAAGCTGGCGCGGCCACAAGCCTGGTTGGCGCAGGTACTGTCGGCCAGGGTTGGGGTGGAAAACAGCGGCGCCTGCACCGACGCGTTAAACACCTGCGGGTAGGCCATGATGGTCGCGAAACGACCCTGCACGCCGTAGCCGCGGCCCCACTCATAGGTGCCTTGGTGAATACCGCGGGCCAGGTAGGTGTAGTAGCCCTCGGTCTGGTCTTGCTCATAGGAGTGACGCAGCCCGAGGTTGTGGCCGATCTCGTGGGCCATGGTGCTCAGGCTGCAATCCACGCCGGTGATGCCGTAGGCACTGGCCCAGGCGCCATTCTGGTAAGTGCCGCTGTTCTTCGGCCCGGAAAGCACATAGCCAATGCCGCACACGCCATAGCCCTGGCCCACTTGGGTACGGCTGATCAGTTGCACCACATCAGCGCCGTAGGTTTCACGCAGTTGCTGTACCCGGGGGTCGGCGGCGAAGGCAGACAGGTCTTTGGCGGAGACGGTCGGGTAGCTGGCCCAGGTCAGCAGTTGCCGGTTGACCAACCGCAGACGCAGGTTGACGTTGCTTTTCTTAAACGCATTGTTGGCAAATTCGATGTAGCTGGCGATGCGGGCGTCAATGTCACGCCCATTCGGCAGGGCTTGCGCCTCCTTGGTGTAGAGCACCAGCAGATCAACGGTACGCGGTTCGGTGGCCGCTTGAGTAAACGGGGCCAGCAGGAGCATGGCCAGGCAGACGAATAGTTTTTTCATGGTTACTAATCCTGTAGCGCTCAGCCGCGGGTTGGCGGTGGGAGCGGCTGCAACGGCGTGGATTCAGGGGTAACGAGGGCGTCCGGGGTGGCACGCATCAGCAGCTCGTTCTGGTCGGTCATCAGCGTGCTGCCGGTGGCGTTGTCCACCACAAACGACAGGGTTTTATCGCGGGTCGCCAAGGTGATATGGGTTTCCAACTGCCCGCGCACGACGGTCAGCGAGTCTTCCGGCTGGCCTCCTTGTACCGTCCCGTTCCACACGGCGGCACCGGTGTTATGGGTCTCGTCCAGCGTCGCGCGCAGCGGCTCTTTGCGACCTGGCACGGCCAATTGCAGCGTCTTGCCGACCGCCAAAGCACTCAGGGCGGCGACCGGCATATGGGTGCGGTAGAGGGTCATTTCGTCTTGTTGCTCGGGCACCAGCGAACGGCTGTCCCAGAGCTCAATCACGTTGTCAGCCGGTGCAGCCGCTTGTACCGTTACGTCTTTACGCGGCGTGCTAGTGACCAAACCCGCGGCGGCAACCGACGGGGCGCTCAACGGCTTGGACGGCAGCAAACCGGTGGACGGCGCCGGAGCAGCCAGGGCAGAAGGCAACGGGGCAGAAGGGGTAGCAGCAACGGTGGCCGTTGCAGGCTCGTGCAGTAAAAATGCAAGCGTGGCACCTGAGGCAAGCAGGGCTACCGCCACATACAGCAGGGTTCGGGGCATAGGCCACCTTCCTACGTTCAACCCGTAACAGCCGGGTTAGAGCGAAACCACGGAAGAGCATCCCTGACAGACCGCGGAACAGGTTAAACCGTCATGGGGCAACGGTCGGTAGTTGTTCATTTTATTGACGCCAGAATATTGATATCACAATGCCTTCATTGCTCATAAAGATGAATTCGCTATAGAGCAACCCGGAAAAGCGCATTCCGGAAGCTTATAAACCGGTGTGATTGTTCTTGTTCCGCTCTAAATCGAGTAGTAGGCACGGCTCTGCTCGCCGCACTGGTACGTGGGCAACAGGCGAAAAATCCGCCGGGCGGTTACCCTCTATGCACTCAGAGCACCGCCAAGGAACTGCAATGCGAAGAATCCTGCGCGACCTAAAGATCATGTTGCTGACCAACCTGTGGATCGTGCCGGTAGTGGCCGCCCTGGTCGGCGCCCTCTTCTACTTTGTTGCCCCACCACCGCCCATGCATGCACGCTTGGCCACCGGCAGCGCTGGTGGTGGCTACCATGCCTTTGCCGAACGACTGAAAACCGAGCTGGCGAAACAGGGGTTCACTCTGGAATTGGTGCAAAGCCAAGGCTCGCAAGACAACCTCAATAAGCTGGCCAAAGGCGAGGTGGAATTAGCCTTGGTACAGAGCGGCCAGGAGTTCAGCATCGCTGCGCAAGAGCGCGACAAACTCGCCGGCTTAGGCGTGATGTACCGTGAACCGCTGTGGTTATTTCTCGGCAAAGAGGCCACGTTCGATCGCCTCGCCGACTTGATGACCATGCGCGTGGCCATCGGCGTCGAAGGCAGCGGCACCCAGGCAGTCACCGCCGCGCTATTTGCTGCTAACCGCATCGAACCGGCGCAGTACCCAAGCACCTGGCAGCCCTTGGGCGGCGGCAAAGCAGCCGATGCGCTGATGGCGGGTGAGCTGGATGCGGCGTTCTTTGTTGGCCCCGCCGAAAACCCGCTGATCCAACGCCTGGCCGCCGCCCCCAATCTGCACTTGGTCAGCCTGCGCCGTACCGATGCCTACCTCGCCCGCTTGCCCTACCTGAGCAAACTGGATGTCGGCGAGGGCATGCTCAACATGGCGCAAAACACCCCCGACCGAGACATCGTCACCATCGGTCCGATGGCCACCTTGGTCAGCGGCGAAAACTTTCACCCCTCGCTCACCGCACTGATTCTGGAAGCGGCCAAAACCGTACTGAAAAACGGCAGCCTGCTTGATCCGGCCGGCAGCTACCCGGCGCCGCCACCGCTGTCGCTGCATACCCTGGACGAAGCCGACTACTACTACAAAAAAGGCCTGCCGATTCTGCAGCGCTACCTGCCGTTTCGCATCGCCAGCCTGGCCGACCGCTACATCATTCTGGCCATCCCCTTGCTGGTGTTGCTGTTCCCGCTATTCAAGGCCATCGGGCCGATCTACCAGTGGCGCATCCGCGCGCGCATTTACCGCTGGTACAAACACCTGCGCGAGATCGACCAGCAACTGTACAAAGGCAAACTGCCCAGCGACCTCAGCGCCGAAATCGCCCGCTTGGAAGCGCTTGAGGACGAATTGGCGCGGGTGGAAGTACCGCTGTCCTACTCCAACGAGCTGTACGAATTGCATATGCACCTGCGCTATATGATCGAACGCTTGCAGGCCTTACAGCGGCGAAGGGCGACCCAGACCGAAGTCGTCGGGTAAACTGCGCGCCGCTTTGAAATTCGAACGAGACCGCCATGCCCATTCGCCACTGCATCGTCCACCTGATCGAGAAAAAACCCGACGGCACCCCCGCCGTTCTGCATGCCCGCAGCAGCGAGCTGGCCGAGTCGCAAGCCATCGAGAACATGCTCGCCGATCTCAACGAAAGCTATAACGCCAAACAGGGTAAGGCCTGGGGTTTCTTTCAGGCCGAGTCGGGAGCGTTTCCGTTCAGTGGTTGGTTGCAGCAATACCAGGCCGGCGACCAGGACTTCACCAGCTTTAGCCGTCAGGCCGTGGAGCATCTGCAAAAGCTGATGGAGGAATCCAACCTCTCCACCGGCGGCCATGTACTGTTTGCCCACTACCAACAGGGCATGACCGATTACCTGGCCATCGCCCTGCTGCACCACAGCGAAGGCGTCGCGGTAAACGCCGCGCTGGATGTCACCCCAGCCAAGCACCTGGACCTCGGTCAACTGCACCTGGCGGCACGCATTAACCTGTCGGAGTGGCAGAACAACAAGCAGTCCAAGCAGTACATTTCGTTTATCAAAGGAAAAAACGGCAAGAAGGTCTCGGAATACTTCCGCGACTTTATCGGCTGCCAGGAAGGCGTCGACTCGCCCAGCGAAACACGCACCCTGCTTAAAGCCTTTAGCGACTTTGTTGAAGCCGAAGACCTGCCCGAAGAGCAAGCCCGCGCCAAAACCGACACCCTGGTCGACTACGCCACCAGCCAGGCCAAAATCGGCGAGCCGATGACCCTACAAGAACTCTCCGGCCTGCTTGACGAAGAACGGCCGAAAGCCTTCTACGACCATATCCGCAACAAAGACTACGGCCTGTCGCCGGAGATTCCCGCTGACAAACGCACCCTCAGCCAGTTCCGCCGCTTTACCGGCCGCGCCGAAGGTTTGTCGATCAGCTTTGAAGCGCATTTGTTGGGCTCGAACATCGACTACAACGAAGAGCAAGGCACGTTGACCATTCGCAACTTGCCAACGCAATTGCGCGATCAGCTCAAGCGCCGTAAGGACTAGTCGCCGCTGCCCCGTAGAAAGCCCGCCTGGTCAGCGGGCTTTTTATTGCTTAGAAATCCTGCACGGTAGGGCGCAGCACCACTTCGCTGATATCCACATCCGCCGGCTGTTCAATGGCGTAGGCAATCGCCCGCGCTACTGATTCTGCCGGAATGGCCATTTTGTAGAACTCCTGCAAACCCTCACTGCTGGCCTGGTGCGAGCTGCCGAGCTTCAACTCGCTGTCCACCGCGCCCGGCGAAATCACCGTGGTGCGAATCGCCCCGCCCACTTCATGGCGCAGGCCATCGCTGATTGCCCGCACGGCAAACTTGGTGCCGCTGTACACAGTACCGCCCGGGCTGAACACCTTGAGGCCGGCCACCGAGGCAATGTTGATAAAGTGCCCGCTGTTCTGCGCCTGGAAGCGTGGCAATGCTGCGGCAACACCGTAGAGCAGGCCTTTGATATTGATGTCGATCATGCGGTCCCACTCGTCCACCTTGGTTTCACTCATGGGTGCGATGGACATCAAACCGGCGTTGTTAATCAGCACGTCGACGCGGCCAAAGCTGTCCACCGCACCTTGAATCAGCGCCTCCACTTCGTCGCGCTTGGTGATATCGGTGGCGTAGGCCACAGCCTTGCCGCCGGCTGCGGTGATTTCGCTGGCCAGGCTGTCGAGTCGGTCTTTGCGCCGCGCGCCCAATACAACCGATGCGCCGAGTGCCGCCAAGTGCCGCGCAGTGGCTTCGCCCAGGCCGCTGCTGGCGCCGGTGATGACTACAACTTTGCCTGCGATGTTGTTGCTCATGGTCATGTCCTCAGAAGTGCGGGCCAGGAGGTTGGCACCGGTTGAGGGCGAGTATGGGCAGCGAGCTTGCAACTGAAAATGGAACAGATAGGATTTGGCTATTCCAAAAAATGGAACACACCAACCGAGGTTCTAGCCAATGCTTAACCGCATGGAACTGCTGAAAATCCTTTGCGCCGCCGCCGATGCCAATAGCTTTCGCGACGCCGCCACGCGCCTGAGCATCTCCCCACAAAGCGTGACCCGGGCCATTCAGGAACTGGAGCAACAGTTCGGCGAAATTCTCTTCCACCGCAACACCCGCCAGGTGCAAATCACCGCCTTTGGCCAAAGCCTGGTGGAGCAGGCGCGGCAAACCTTGGACAGTGTCGACCAACTGTTCCAGCGCAACCGCCGCAGCGCCACCGATGAAATCAGCGGCCGCGTGGGCCTTACCGCGCCCCATGCCATTGGCCGACGTTTTCTGGTGCAACTGTTGGCGCCATTGCTGCGCGAACACCCAGGCTTGCAGGTGGAACTGCGCCTGGAAGATGAAATGACTGACGCCGTCAGCGCGCAGATCGACATCGGCATTCGCGTCGGCATGATCCGTGACCGTCGCTATATCGCCAGGCAAATGGCCAAGGTGCCGTTGTGGGTAGTCGCCAGCCCCGAACTGGTTGGCAGCGGCGGCGCGCCCGCCTCCCTCGACGAGTTACAACAACGGCCGCTGTCGGCTCTGATCGACCGACGCAGCGGTCGGCCGTGGCCGTGGTCATTTGCCGATAACAGACAACTGATGCCCGACCACGCCGTATTTATCAGCGATGACCCGGAAGCCGAGTTGGAAGCCGTGCTGGCAGGGCTCGCCTACGGCCAGGTGCCGAGTTACCTGGCGGTGCCGCATTTGCGCAGTGGCGCGCTGGTGAGCGTGCTCGACAGCATCGCGCCGCCGGCCTGGGATTTGTTTATCTACCGGCCGCAGCGTGGGCCGGTGTCGCCACGGGTGCGGCTGGTGTTTGATCACTTGCTGGCGCAGTTTTCCAACGCCGAGCTGTTCCCCGAGCAGCCTTAAGCCGGCGTCAGGCACTCCGGGGCATTGAGTTTCGGGTCGTTGACAAAATGCGCCAGCGCCCGCTCACGCAACACCGGGTTGGGCTGGCACAGCAGCTCTTGCAGCGCGGGCAGCGGCGTATCGTCGGCCAGCCAAACCTCCTGACCCGCCGCATCCAAAATCAGCGGCCGACGCAAACCCGCCGCCGGTTGCGTGACCACCGCCACGCTCAAGTAGATGTGGCCTTCAACCGGGAACGCCTCCCACACCGCCGCAAAATACATTGGCGACTCTTCACGGGTGATCCAATACGGGCGCTTTCGCACCGTGCCGCGCCACTCATAAAAGCCATTGGCCGGCAGCAACGCACGGCGCTGGCGCAAGGCATCGCGAAACATCGGCTGCTCAGCGATGGTTTCAGCGCGGGCATGGGCAGGGGTTTTCGATAGATCGGTCAGCCACGGCGGCGTCAGCCCCCAGCGCGCCAGGTCAGCACGACGCTGGCCCTCAACCTGACGCAGCATCAGCACCTGGGTATTGGGCGCAATATTCCAGCCCGGCTGTTGGTCGGCGGGGAAACCAGGGGTGGCCGCTAAAGCGGGCGTCCAACGGAACAGGGCGTAGCGTCCACACATCAGGCGAAAGGCTCATCAGCAAAGGGTTAGCACAGCAGCACGCCTTGAAACTCTTCCGGCTCGTCACCGGGAAGCGGCTGCGCGGCATTGTACGCGGCGATCAAACCGCGTGCGTGCTCAGCCTGCTGATTAGCCACCAGCAAGCCCAACAAGCCATTCACCGGCAACTCACCCACTGCGCCCAACAAATGGCCGCCCGTCACATGCGCCTCAATGCCCTCACTGGCCAACATGCCCGACAGCAACTCGGCCTCGAGCAAATCTTGCGGCTCGTAAATACGCTGCATCAGTCGTTCTCCGCGCGAACATCCAACTCCCAGCCATCACCATCGGTGCGTAAATCGAAAAGAATCGGCCGGCAACACACATGGCAATCCTCAATGTACTGCTGGTCGCCACCGGACAAATCCAGAAGCGCCTCGGCGGGTTCGCCGCAGTAGGGGCAATCGTAGGGTTGGGTTTCGAGCATTGAAACGCTTCCTATCGCAGGTGGGAGATGGCGCTGCGCGCAATCAATATGACTACCGAGCAAGTCAATTGGCTCATGTTTCCTTGCCGAATCAAAACGAATATAGCCGTGGAAAAACATCTGGGTCAGACGGGTTACCGGCCCATTCGTTTTTACCCTGCGGCATCAGCCGGCGTTCCTTGGACTAATTGTCCTGTGACTTGCCTGTATACTCGCCGGTCTATTGCTGACCGCAACATTCCACCCGCAACCGTTACCAGAACAAGAGAGCATGATGGGCGAATTCGATGCCATCCGACCGTACGCTGACGCCGAAGTCCCTGCTGTGTTGGAGCGCCTTATGGCGGACCCAGCGTTTTTGCAGATCATCACGCACTTCCGTTTTCCTCGCTTGGCCAAGCATTTTTCCTGGCTGCTGAAACCCGTTGTGGCCCATCGCCTGCGTTCGCAGTTTGCTGCGGTAACGTCCGTAGCGGCATTGCAGGACAAGGTGGAGGTGTATGTTGACCGCAGCATTGAGCACGCTACCGATGGCGTGACCTATAGCGGCCTGGAGCATTTGCAGGCGGGCAAGGCTTATCTATTTTTGGCGAACCACCGCGATATCGTGATGGACCCGGCATTTGTTAATTACGCGGTGTACCACGCGGGGCTGCCAACGCCGCGCATTGCCATTGGCGACAACCTGCTGCAAAAGCCGTTTGTTAGCGACCTGATGCGCTTGAATAAGAGCTTTATCGTGCACCGCTCGCTAACGGGCCGGCGCGAGAAGTTGGCGGCGTTTCAGTTGTTGTCGGCGTATATCAACCACTCTATTCGCAATGACCATGAGTCGATCTGGATCGCTCAGGCCGAGGGCCGGGCGAAGGATGGTGATGACCGCACCGATTCGGCGATTTTGAAGATGTTTCATATGAGCCGTAAGGACGAAGCCTTTGCCGAGGTGATTGGCGGGTTGAATCTGGTGCCGGTGTCGATCAGTTATGAGTACGACCCGTGCGACCAAGCCAAGGCGCGTGAGTTGTATATCCGCGCCACCACTGGCAGTTATGAGAAGGCCGCTGGCGAGGATGACAAGAGCATCGGCCTCGGAATCACGGGTTATAAAGGCCGCGTGCACCTGAACTTTGCCCCGCCGGTGGTGAGCGGGTTTGAGGACAGCAAACAGCTGGCGGTGGAGATGGACCGGCAGATTCTTAGCGGTTACCGCCTGTTCCCGGTGCATTACTTGGCGTATATGCAGTGGGCCGAGCGCGACCCGACGTTGCCGGTGCCGGATGTGACGGAGCTGTTTGCGGCGGATGAACTGGCGGCGGCGCAGCAGGAGTGGCACAAGCGTTTGGACAATTGCCCGCCTGAGCAGCGCCCCTACCTGGTGGTGCAATACGCCAACCCGGTGCGCAATCAGTATCGGATCAAGGCAGGCTTGCCGTTGTAACGGTTAGCAGAAACAGAAAAGGCGGCCCCAAGATTGGGAGCCGCCTTTTTTATATGGGTTGGATTTGTTTCAAAACCGCGTGCTAAACCAAGAAACAACCAAAGCGATGCACAAGCAGGCATAGCCAAAGCGGGTAAAGAAGCGGTTGAGCTGTTGGGTGGCGGCGTCGATGTCGGAAAGGTCGGCGCTGTCGGCTACTTCACTGTCGGCAACCAGGCCGGCGATGGCACGGCGTTGGCGAATATGGGTGGCGATCAACAGCCAGCTGCCGGCAACGGCGAAGAACATGGCCAGGGCGTTGATGCTTTGAGCGGGATGGGACAAGGCCAGGGAAAACAGCGCCTGCAACGACATCTACAACCTCTGCTTCAGGGCCACTGCAAAAGGCCCTGTTTAACGGTGCGCCGGCCTGGGTCGGGGCGCTACGGCGGCGCAGTTTACCGAAGCGGGGTCTGCTTGCTGGGGGTTTCCGACGAACGCCTTTACCTTGCGTAAAGGCCGGCCCTCACACTGGCCGCCGCCCCTAGCCCCCCTCTCGCAAGCGGGCGAGGGGAATAGAAAATTGATAGCGGGACTACCTCACTCAGCGCCCTCTGCTGTTTGCCGGCGCCGGCGATAGGAGAGACTGGGGAGAGGGCAAGGCCCAGCACAATTTAACGATCGATTTGCTACAGTCGCCCGACAACAACAAGCTCGGATGCTACCCATGCGTAAACTCACGATTGTGGTATTGGTTCTGCTGGCCGTTGGCCTTGGGGTGTTTTTCTCCTTGCCGACCTATCTGGACCGCAAGTTAAACAGTGTGGAAAACCCGGCGCCCTACCCGGCCAGCGCGCAGGCCGAAACCCTGCACAAAACCCTGTTTATTGCCGACCTGCACAATGATGAACTGCTGTGGCAGCGCGATATTCTCAAGCGCGCGAGTTACGGCCACTCCGACTTGCCACGCTTGATCGAAGGCCACGTGGCGCTGCAGGTGTTTTCCACCGTTACCAAAACCCCGCACAACCTTAATTACGAAAAAAACGGCAGCGACAGCGATGACATCACCCTGTTGGTGATGGCCCAGCGTTGGCCCACCGCCACCTGGAAAAGCCTGCTGCAACGCGCGCTGTATCAGAGCGAAAAACTTCATCAAGCCGCTGCCGACAGCAACGGCAAGCTGGTGGTGATCAAAAGCCGCGAGGGGCTCGCTGCCTTTATAGAGGCGTGGAAAAAAGACCCGAACCGCGTCGCCGGCATTATGGCGACCGAAGGTTTGCAGGTGATCGAGGGCAAGTTGGATAACGTCGACCGTCTATATGACGCCGATTTCCGTATCGCTGGCCTCACCCATTTTTTTGATAACGAAGTCGGCGGCTCGGCCCATGGCCTGGTTAAAGGCGGGCTGACGCCACTGGGCCGTCAGGTAATTACCCGCTTGCAAGACAAAGGCATGCTGATCGACCTGGCCCACGCGTCGCGGCCGTTGATTGATGATGTGCTGGCCATGGCCAAGCGCCCGGTGCTGGTTTCCCACACCGGTGTGGAAGGCACCTGCCCCGGCACCCGTAACCTCAGCGACGCCCATATCGAGAAAATCGCCGCTACCGGCGGGGTAATAGGTATTGGTTTCTGGGAAACGGCCGTGTGCGAGACGTCGGTGCCGGCCATCGTCAAGGCTATTCGCTACACCGCCGACAAAGTTGGCGTCGCCCATGTAGCGCTGGGGTCGGACTTTAACGGCACCATCCACGCGCCGTTTGACAGCACCGGCCTGGCGCAATTGACCGAGGGTTTGCTCAAGGCTGGCTTTAGCCAGGACGACATTGCCGCAATCATGGGCGGCAATGTGCAGCGCCTGTTGCTGGAAACGCTGCCAGAGGCCTGAGCGGATAAGCCAGAACGCCCGCCGGTAGCAGATGTTTAGGCAGTTGCCTGCAACATTTCGCCGCACCCGCTTATTGCTTTACACTGGCGGGCGTTCATTCCTTAACCAATTGAAGAGATTCCCGTGCTCAAAGCACTCAAGAAAATGTTTGGCAAAGGCGAAGGCGAGCTGCCGGCGTCCGTTCCTGCCGCCCCCTCTTCCGCGCCAACCTCTGCCGTAGATAGCCCCCGCCAGGCCAAACCAAGTCAGCCTCGGCAGCCACGCGCCGCGCAGAGCGAGCGCGTTGAAGCGCCTCAAGCAACCGTTGAAACCACAAGCACCAGCAACAACCGCCAAGAAAAACCGCGCCGCGCCCGTTCGGCACCGGTGGTAAGCACCTGGAAGCTGGAAGACTTCGTGGTGGAGCCGCAAGCTGGCAAAACCCGTTTTCATGATTTCGCCTTGTCGCCTGAGCTGATGCACGCCATCCACGACCTGGGCTTTCCGTACTGCACGCCGATTCAAGCCGAAGTACTGGGTTATACGCTCAAAGGGCAGGACGCCATTGGCCGCGCCCAGACCGGCACCGGCAAAACCGCCGCGTTTCTGATCTCGATCATCACCCAACTGCAGCAAACCCCGGCGCCGAAAGAGCGCTATATGGGCGAGCCGCGCGCGCTGATCATTGCGCCAACCCGTGAGCTGGTGGTGCAGATCGCCAAAGACGCGGAGCTGCTGACCAAGTACAGCGGCCTGAATGTGATGTCGTTTGTCGGGGGTATGGATTTCGACAAACAGCTCAAGTATTTGGAGTCGCGTTATTGCGACATTCTGGTCGCCACGCCAGGCCGTTTGCTGGACTTTGCCCAGCGCGGCGAAGTGCATTTGGATATGGTCGAAGTGATGGTGCTCGACGAAGCCGACCGCATGCTCGACATGGGCTTTATCCCGCAAGTACGGCAGATCATCCGCCAGACCCCGCCGAAGAACGAACGCCAGACCCTGCTGTTCTCCGCGACCTTTACCGAAGACGTGATGAACCTCGCCAAGCAGTGGACCACCACGCCGGCCATCGTTGAGATTGAGCCGGAAAACGTCGCCAGCGACACCGTGGAGCAACATATCTACGCCGTGGCCGGCAGCGACAAATACAAGCTGCTGTATAACCTGATCACCCGGAACAACTGGGAACGGGTCATGGTGTTTGCCAACCGTAAAGATGAAGTGCGGCGCATTGAAGAGCGCCTGATTCGTGACGGCGTCAGCGCCGCGCAGATGTCCGGCGATGTGCCGCAGCACAAACGCATCAAAACCCTGGAAGGTTTCCGCGAAGGCAAAATTCGCGTAATGGTCGCCACTGACGTAGCGGGCCGCGGTATTCATATCGACGGCATCAGCCACGTGATCAACTTCACCCTGCCGGAAATGCCGGATGACTATGTTCACCGCATTGGCCGTACCGGGCGTGCCGGGGCCAGTGGTGTGTCGATCAGCTTTGCTGGCGAAGATGACTCTTACCAACTGCCGGCGATTGAAGAATTGCTGGGGCGTAAGATCAACTGCGAAACGCCACCGACTGAACTGCTGACGCCGGTGCCGCGTAAGCACTGATAGCCGAAAATGAAAAAGCCCGTCCACTGTGACGGGCTTTTTTGTGCGCGCTTAACCCGCACGCTTTTGATCTCGTAGGGTGTGCTGTGCGCACCAGGCGATATCGGGTTAGTTGCTTAGTGCGCGAACCGAACGCGGACCGGCAAACCCGACGGATCGGTGTATCACCAACGCTCGGCCGCCTCCTTATCACTGCACTTGCCTTCCACCCACCTTGGCCCATCCGGGGTGTCTTCCTGCTTCCAGAACGGCGCGCGGGTTTTCAGGTAGTCCATGATAAAGGCGCAGGCGTCGAAGGCGGCCTGGCGGTGAGCGCTGGTGGTGGCGACAAATACAATGGGCTCACCCGGCTCCAGGCGCCCGATGCGGTGAATCACTTCAACCTTGAGCAGCGGCCAGCGCTGCCCGGCTTCGTCGGTGATTTTGCCCAGGGCCTTTTCGGTCATACCGGGGAAGTGTTCGAGGAACATGCCGGACACCTCTTTGCCGTCATTAAAATCGCGCACATAGCCGACAAAGCTCACCACCGCGCCGACGCCGGCATTGGCGGCGTGCATGGCGTTAAGCTCCAGGCCTGGGTCGAAGGCAGCGGTCTGTACGCGAATGGCCATGTCAGCCTCCGGTTACGGTGGGAAAGAAGGCCACTTCATCGCCATCGGCCAGCGGCTCTTCCAAGCTGCACAGCTCTTGGTTACGGGCGCACATCAGGTTCTGTTCGGCCAGTACCTGCCACACACCGCCACGGGCCAGCAGGTGCAGGCGCAAAGCATCAAGGGTGGTGAAGGCACTGGCGTTATTGATTTGCTCAGCGTCGATACCCAGGGCTTCACGGTAACGGGCGAAATACTGCACGCGGATCATCCCTGTACCTCATCGGCCTTGAAGTGGCCGCTCTTGCCGCCGAGCTTTTCCAGCAGGCGTACCGACTCGATGACCATGCCGCGGTCGACGGCTTTGCACATGTCGTAGATGGTCAGGGCGGCAACGCTGGCGGCGGTCAGCGCTTCCATTTCAACACCGGTCTGACCGGCCAGTTTGCAGCGCGCTTGAATGCGTACGCAGTCCTCACCCTCGGCGCTGAGTTCGACTTTGACGCTGGTGAGCATCAGCGGGTGGCAGAGCGGGATAAGGTCGGAGGTTTTTTTCGCGGCTTGAATGCCGGCGATACGGGCCACGGCAAAGACGTCGCCCTTGGGGTGGCCGCCGCTTTGGATCATTTGCAGGGTTTGCGGCTGCATACGCACGCGCGCTTCGGCCACGGCTTCACGGGAGGTCACCGCTTTGTCGGTGACATCGACCATATTGGCGCGGCCTTCGGAATCGAGATGGGTTAACACAGGGCGTGGCTCCTTTGGGGAGCGGGGATTGTAAACCTGTGGGTCAGATTTTGGTCAATCGAAGATCTGGGTTAACAGCCCCTCCCCTAGCGGGGCGTCCGCAAACAGGAGAGGGGGCTTATCGAGTTGGAGCGGCGAGCGCTGATCTATTCCCCTCTCCCGCTTGCGGGAGAGGGGCTAGGGGTGAGGGCGGGGGCCAACGGCGAAGCCTTAGGCTTTCGAAACACCAACACATTCCCCACCATCACCAACACCAACCCCATCAACGCCGGCGCCGTCCATTGGTAGCCTTCGGCAAACGCCGAGATATTCAGTGCCACCACCGGGAACAGCACGGTGCAGTAAGCCGCCCGATCCGGTCCCATACGCCCGACCAAGGTCAGGTACGCGGTAAAGCCAATCACCGAACCCGGAATGGCCAGGTACACCAGCGAGCTGACGTATTGCGTGCTCCAGTCAAAGCTCAACGGTGTGCCGCTAAGCAGGCAGTAGCCGCTGAGAATCAACGCGCCATAGAGCATGCCCCAGGCGTTGGTGGTCAGCGGCCTCAAGCCGGCTTTCTGTTGCATGCTGGAAAGCATATTGCCGGCAGAAAAACACAGCGTGCCAAACAGGGCCAAGCCCAGGCCAATCAGGGTTTCGCGGCTGGCGTGGTGGCCAGCCAGTTCCGGCCAGAACAGCAGGGCCAAGCCGGCTAGGCCCAGCGCGCCACCGGCCAAGACGTTAACGGCAATGCGCTGACCAAAGAACACCCGGGCGTTGATCGCGTTCCACAACGTGGCGGTGGAAAACACCACGGCGATCAGGCCACTGGGGATCCACTGGCTGGCGGTGTAAAAGCACATAAAGTTGATGCAGAACAGGCATAAGCCCTGGGCCAAACACAGCAGCTGCGCGCGGCGGTTCATTGGTTGCAGGCGACGGCTAAGCAGCAAAATGGCGAACAGCACCAAGGCTGCCAGGCCAAAACGGTAGGCGATGGATAACGGGATAGCGACCGTGCCGACTTGCAGTTTGATGGCGATCCAGGTGGTGCCCCAGATCAGCACGGTGAGCAGATACAGCGAGAGGTTCATGGCATAGCTCCTGAGCAGTGCCGGCAGTCTGCGCGGCCGGCCGTCTGGGCGCTTGCGTAAACTTGCGCTTATTTAGCCGCAGCGGCTGGCAGCAAGGCGCGCGCGCGTTAGCATAGGCCCCACGTTCCAGCAGACGCCCATGACCATGGCCCTACTCCCACATATTCAGGTGTTTCAATCGCTCAACAGCTCGCCCCACGCGCAGCTGGAGCATTGTGCCGAGTTGGGTGATGGGCTGACTGCGGCGATGTGGAGCAACTATCACGACGCCCGCGAATACGAAGGGCCCAGTCATCACACCCTGTCGTGCTACCTGGCCGGTGGCACCGGCACCTTCCGCCGCGATAACCCCAGCGCCAAAGGCGCGCCCGGCAAGCTGTGCATCATGCCGGCGGGCGCCGATTCGGCGTGGGTAATTAACGGCGATATTCGTTTGGCGCACCTGTATATCAGCCCTGAGCGCTTTGCCCTCAGCGCGGTCAGCCTACTTGACCGCGAGCCCCGTGAGCTGGAGTTACACGAACGGACCTTTGTCGATGACCCGCAGCAGGCGGCGCTGTTTCGCCAACTGGCAGCGCTGAATTGGAACGAGCCCGGCGAGCGTTTGCTGACCAGCAGCCTGGCGCATGAAATGGTCAGCCACGCCCTGCTCCATCAGGTTGGCCAACGGCAGAATGTGCGTTTGAAAGGCGGCTTGGCGCCAGCCATGCGCCGGCAGTTGCGCGACTATATCGAAGCGCATTTGAGCGAGGCGATCAGCCTGGGGCAATTGGCCGGGTTGGCGGCGTTGTCCGAATACCACTTTGCGCGGATGTTCCGCGAAAGCTTTGGCGTGCCGCCGCACCGTTATGTGTTGGCGCGGCGCTTGGTGCGGGCGCAGCAGTTGTTGAAGGAAACGCTGTTGCCCTTGGGTGAAGTGGCGTTGGCCTGTGGCTTTGCCAGCGCCAGCCATTTCAGCAACACCTTCCGCAGTGCCCTGGGCGCGACGCCTGGGGAATATCGCGCCGCATTAACCTCCCGGTAAACACCCCACAACCAAATGCCGCCGTAGGGTGTGCTATGCGCACCAAGGAGTACACGCGGTAGCCGCTTGGTGCGCGCAGCACACCCTACAAAAGCCACCTTCGGGATTATGCCAACAACGCCAATAACCCACCCAGCGGCAACAGGCCACTGAGCGGCAGCACCCAGTGGCTGCGCCAGGCCATCACTAAGCCCAAGGTCAAGCCAGCGAGCATCAGTTGCAGCAGGCCGGTGATGATGCCTAGCTCTACGGTCAAGGCGACCATATTCAGGGTAAAGGCCAAGCTCAGTAGCAGCAGCGCAATCAGGCGCAAACCACGGGTTCGCGCTACCGAAGGCGCACCGCTAAGCAGCACTTTGTGGTGCCGCGACATGGCCAAGCTCAAGGCTGTCATGCCCAGGTAGTTAAGGCCGAACGCCAGTAGCAACATCAGACGCTCTCCTCTACCAGTTCTTCCCGACGGGCACGTTTGCTGCGCATCGGCGCTTGCTCTTTGGCCTTGGCTGGCCACCAGGCCAATTTGGCGCAGAGCAGACCGACGGCAAAAATAGTCAGGTCGACGCCCGCCAAGCGCCAGTCGCCGCGGGCAATCGCCGCGCTTAGCGCGCCGGCAGGCCCGGTGAGCACATCCAGCGCGGGCAGGCCCAGGGCCAATACCGCGCCGACGGCATACAGATCACGCCCAACCTTGCCGCTGTTGCGCCGCGCAATCGCCCATAGCGCTACCGCCACCCACACGCCGATAAACACATAGGCTTCCCAATGGGAGCGCAGGTTGACGGTCGCCGGAATCAGCCGGTTACCGTAGAGCAAGCCCAGGCTGGCAATCGGCAAGCCGCCGAGCACCGCGCCGTTCATGGCGCGCACAAAACCAATGCCCCAACCACCTTTGGCTTCACGCTTGCGCAGCCACACTTGCAGGCCACCGGCGACCATGGCGCAGCCCATCAGGCCAAGGCCCAGGTACAGCCAGCGGACAATGGCGCCACCGAACTGAGCCATATGCACGTTGGTGAGCCAGGCGTAGGCGGTGTAGCCGGGCTTGTACGGTTTTTGTTCATGCAGAAAGGCGCCGGTGGTGGCGTCGTAGGACATGATCCATTGGAAGTCGACCACCCGGGAGCGGTCGTAGCGACGGATATCCACCACAGCGCCTTTGTCGCCAGGGTGATGCACGCTGATCCAGCCGGTTTCGCCGCCGCCCCAACGGGTTTTGGCGTCTGCAATCAAGCGGTCGATGGACACCGCGTGGTCGGTACGGCGTTTAAGTTCTTCCCGACCAAACTGGCCCTGCACTTCGGAGAACATCTTTTCGATGTCGCCCTTGTAGCCGACCTTGAGCCCTGCCGGCATATAGAAGGTGACGAAAATCGCCAAGCCGGTGTAAGCAATCAGCAAGTGGAACGGCAGGCCGACTACGCCAAACAGGTTGTGCGCATCCAGCCAGGCGCGCTGGCCATTGGCGTCGGGGCGCAGGGTGAAGAAGTCTTTAAAAATACGCCGGTGAATGATGATGCCGCTGACCAGCGCCACCAGCATAAACATGCCGGCAATGGCGACGATGTACATGCCGAGCATGCCGCCAAACAGGTTGTAGTGCAGGGTAAACCAGAAGGTGCCGCCAAGGGTTTCCGGCAGGGCCTCGCCGGTTTGCGGGTCGAGGGCAAAGCTGACGAAAGGCTCCAACTCGTTTTGCGGCTCGTAACCGGCGTGCCAGTAGGGTTGGCGCTCGTCTGGCGGACGCATCCAGATGGCGTGCGGGGTTTTCGGCGCTTTGGCCAGCAGCCAGGCGCTGACTTGGTCGGCACTCAGCTTGGTTTCGCCGACCTCGTGCAGGCCAGGGCGCATCCACACTTCAAGCTCTTTGTCGAAGCAGGCGATGCTGCCGCCAAACAGGATGACAAACAGCAACCAGGACGGCAGCAAGCCGCCCCAGGTGTGCAGCCCGGCCATGGCTTGGCGCAGGCTTTTGCTTTTTTCCGTACTCATTTGCGCGCTCCAAAATCACCGGCGACATAAGCCGCCACGCCCAACACCAGGCTGAGCCCCACCAATACCAACCACGCCCGCGTCGCCGAGCGCGCGGCAAAGGTGTAGATGATGGCCGCCAGATAGACGAAAAAGCTCGCCAGGCTGGCAAACACCACGCGGTCGCTGCGCACCAACGGCAGGTACACCGTCAGAAACATGGTGCTGGTGTACGCCAGGCCATAGCCGGCGAATATGGCCGCGATAATGCGCGACGCCGTGGCCAGGCCTGGCGATGAACGCCAGGGCTTGGCGGCAGTTTTGGAAGCGATAGCGTTGCTCACGGGACTCCTTTATTGCCCAGCGTTACCAGTTATAGGTAGCGCTCGCCGTTACCGTGCGCCCGTAGCCGTAGTAGCAGGCCTGTTCGGTGCACGAGCTGTAGTATTCCTTGTCAGCCAGGTTGCTGGCGTTTACCGCCAGTTTCAGGCCGTCGATTTGGTAATGCACACTGGCGTCAAACAACGTGTAGCCGCCAGTTTCCACGGTGATGATGCGCGGGCCGTACAAGCCAAACAGGGCGTTGCGGCCGGTGTACGAACTTTCGCCGGTGTAGCGCGCGCCAAAGCCAGCCCCCAAACCCGCCAGCACGCCGCTGGGCTGGGTGTAGTCCAACCAGACGCCGGCCGAGTCACGCGGTACGTATTGCAGGCGAGCGTCCTGTTCCCAGGGATTCACGCTTTTCTGGATGCGCGCATCAGTGCGGCTGTAGTTAGCGGTCAGGTCCAGGCCTTCGGCGAGGCTGGCCAGCGCTTCAATTTCAAACCCTTTGCTGCGCACTTCGCCGATCTGACGAATGTCGGTCGGGTTGTTGGGGTTGGTGCTGACCACGTTCTGTTTGGTGATATCGAAGTACGCCAGGGTGATAAAGCTGCGCCCACCGTCTGGCTGGTACTTGATGCCCGCTTCGTATTGCTTGCCGGTTTCCGGCTCGAACGGCTTGCCGGTTACCGGGTCGCTGGAGCTGGTGGGGTTAAACGATTCGCTGTAGCTGACGTAAGGCGCCAGGCCGTTGTCGGCGACATAGACCAGGCCGACGCGGCCGGTAAAGGCTTCGTCATCACGGGCACTGCTGCTGCCGTTGAGGTTGTTGTCGCTGTCACTTTTGGCGATGTCATAGCGACCACCGAGCAGCAGGTTCCAGTGTTCGTCGAACTTGATCTGGTCTTGGGCGTAGAAGCCGGTTTGCCGCCGCATGATGTCGTTGTCGGCATCTTTGGCGGGCAGCGGCACGTTGAGGCCGTATTGCGGGTTGTACAGGTCCAGCGTTGGGCCGGTGCCCAGGCGGCTGATTTCGTGGTTATCCAGGCGGCGCCAGTCGGTGCCCAACAACAGGTCGTGGCTCAGCGGCCCGGTGCTGAAATTGGCTTCGGCTTGGTTGTCCAGCGACCAGGCGTTGAACTGTTCGTCTTTGACGTTGGAGGTGCGCGTTAAGGTGCGGCCGTCGAAGCGCACGCCGTTGTTGTTCAGGTAGCGGTAGTCGTAATTCATGTTTTCGTAGCGCAGGTTCTGGCGCAGCGACCACACGTCATTCAGGCGATGGGACAGCTCGTAGCCGAGCGAGGCATGGGTGCGCTCGAACTTGTTGAAGGTCGGGTCGCCTTCGTAAAAGTCGCGCTCGCGGTTGCTACGCAGGCGAAAGGCTTGTACCAGCTCGGGGGCGAAAGCGCGGCTGAAGGCGAAGTCGCCGTCGTCTTTCTGATAGGTGGCCAGCAAGGTCAACTCGGTGTCGTCGTTTGGCCGCCAGGTCAGGGTCGGGGCGAAGGCTTGGCGGCGGTTGTCGGTTTTGTCGACCTGGCCGTTCATGTCATTGCCGAGCATGGTCACGCGATAGGCCAAGGTGCCTTGGTCGTCCAGCGGGCCGCCGAAGTCGGCAGCCAGTTCACCAAGGTCATGTCTGCCGGCGCGCACGCTGACTTCATGCAAGGGGGTATCCGGCGCCCGTTTGCTCACCAGGTTGATCACCCCGCCCGGCTCGCTTTGGCCATACAACACCGAGGCTGGGCCGCGCAGCACTTCAACGCGTTCGAGCAAATAGGTGTCGGGGCGCATGATGCCGTAGGTGCTGCGCGCCAGCGGCAGGCCGTTGACGAAGGTGGAGCTCTTGGAGTCGAAGCCGCGCAGGCTCATCCAGTCGTAACGCGGGTCGTAACCGTAGGGCACGCTGACGTTGGGGGTATAACGCAGGGCTTGTTCCACGGTGGTCACACCGCGGGCGTCCATCTGTTCGCGGCTGACCACGGAAATGGATTGCGGGGTTTCCAGAATCGAGGCATCGGTTTTGGTGCCGACCCGGCTGCGTTTGGCAACATAACTGCCCACCGGGCCGACGGCGGAATCGACCTGGCTGCTGCTGTTGATGTTGATTTCGCCCAATTCCACCTGACCGTCCTTTAATACCGGTACCTGTTCAATTCGAAAACTGCCATCCGCCGACTGCACCGCGCGTAACCCCGAACCGACCAGCAACTGGGCAAACCCCTGCTGCACCGGGTACTCCCCCTTGAGGCCGGCACTGCTGCGCCCGGCGGTGAGCTGCGGGTCGAAGCTGAGCAAGACGCCGGCGCGCTGGGCGAAGGTGTTCAGGGCGCTGTCCAGCGAACCCGCAGGAATCTGGTAGTCCTGGGTCGTCGACGCCGCACCGACCACAGCGGGCAACACCGCCAGCGGCAGGCTGGCGCTAAGCAATGCCACGCGCACGGCGCGGGCCAGGGAATAGGTCGTGCTGAAAACGGCCATGAACAAATCCTTCGGCTAGAAAAAGTGGTTAGCGGAAGGGAGGCCGTGCGAATCCAAAAAACCTGCAAAACTTTTTGCGAATTATTTACATCGGCGAAGAAATTGCAATCAAAGCGTGAGCAAATGGGCGGTTACAGTTGTAACAGACGTGTTCGCCGCACTCGCCATTGCCCGTAGGGTGTGCTGTGCGCACCACGACGTAACCACGCCAATCGCTGGTGCGCAGAGCACACCCTACGTCGGCGCCAGCGTTACCCACCAACGGGTGCGGTAAACCACCTGCACGGGCAAGGTTCTGGCCACCGCTTGCAAGGCCCGCTCGCTGTCATCCAAGGGAAATACGCCGGAGATACGCAAGTCGGCCACCGCGGGGTCACAACGCAACACACCTTGGCGCTGGCGATTAAGCTCGGCGGTGAAATCGCCCAGGCGCATTTCGCGGGCCACCAGCACGCCGTCGATCCAACTGCTGAGTTCGTTATTGGCCGTTTGCAGCGGCTGCACACCCTCGGCGCTAAAGCGCGTTTGAAAGCCCTGGTTGACCACACTGGCGGCGGCGCCATCGCCAGGGTGCACTTCCACTGCGCCGGCATACACCGCCAAGTCGCACAGCTGGCCCTGCTCGCGCACCAGAAAGCGCGTGCCGAGGGCGCGCAAACGGCCTTGCGCGGTACTGACCCAAAACAGCCGGCGTTGTGGGTCGGCGGCGGTCTCGATAAAGACTTCGCCTTGGTACAGCTGGATCAGCCGCTGCTCGCTGCTGTACTGGATATCCACCGCCGTACTGGCGTTCAGATGCAGGCGGCCGCCATCTGGCAAGGTGATTTTGCGCCGCTCGCCGACACCGGTGCGCAGGTCGGCCAGCCAGGGTTGCAGACCGCTGCCTTGGCTGGCGATTACGCCGGTACCACCGGCAGCAATCAGCAGCGCCAAGGCTTTCAAGGCGCGGCGGCGCTGTGGATCGTGGCGGGCGCCGTCAAGGGTGGCGTGGCCGATGCCGGGAGTTATCGCGGCAAAGCGACCACCGAGAGCATCAAGCCGCTGCCAGGCCAATTCGTTATCCGGATGCTGCGCACGCCAGTGCTGGCAGGCGCTGATTTCCTGCGCCGCACAGGTGCCAGAGGCCAAGCGCACGCGCCAGGCAATGGCTTGCTCAACCACGGCCATATTCGGCGCCGTCATGGGTACAACGCCTTGTAGCAATGGCTGAAGGCCAGGGTCATATAGTGCTGAATGGAGCTGATGGACAAGCCCATCCGCTCAGCAATCTGTGGATAGGTCAGGCCATCCAATTGCGACAGCAGAAACGCCTCACGCACCCGCGGCTTAAGGCCATCGAGCAGGCGGTCAATTTCGATCAGGGTTTCCAGCACCACGGCACGGGTTTCTGGCGACGGCACTTCCTGCTCAGGAAGATTGGCCAGCGCATCAAGGTAGGAACGTTCCAGGCTCGCGCGGCGGTAATGATCAATCAGCAAGCCACGGGCAATGGTCGCCAGAAAAGCACGCGGCTCGCGCAGCTCTTGGCTTTCGCGCTGCATCAGCACGCGCACGAACGTGTCCTGCGCCAGGTCGGCGGCGTTGTGCGGGCAGTCAGTGCGTTGCCGCAGCCAGCCGTTTAGCCACCGGTGATGGTCGTGATAAAGCGCAGAAAGAAAGGAGGAAAACGCAGATTGAGCCGACACAGCCTTTACCTGAATGGGCGACAGGTTCTTAAATGCGAATATATGTCATCTAAGATACAGAGTCACGAAACCCATTCAGGGCATTGCACTATTTTTACTAACAAGCCCTGCGATCAGACGCGCTGCTCGCTTTCCAGCACCTCATTGGCCGCCGGGCTGAGCTTGCCTAGGCACGATAAACCGCGCCCCTGATCAATCGCCAAGCCAAAACGAATGCTGGTGATCACTTGTTCAAGCTTCTCCACATCTGCCAACTGATCGCTGCTCAGCATGCGCTGCGCCACGCGACCTTTGTCGTTGGATAGGGACAGCATCGCGCTGCCATCCGGGCTGCCGATGCTGAAACGCACCAGAAACTCATCCTTAAAGGAGTCGCTGACGTATTTGAAGGGATTAACCATGGCCTCATACCTCGGTTTGTTCAGTTCTCTGGCTATTCCCTTCGCAAGTCGGGGGCCAACTTTGTATCCAATACGACAAGCGGTCGTGAATGAAAGGTTAAGTGTCGTTATCCATCCGACTGAGCAGTTCTGGTTTGGGTTCAGGCATCTTTTCACTAGTTGTTTCACACAGCCGTTTAAGCGAAAAGTGCACCGCAAACAACCACTTGCCCTGTTAACGAGCAATAAGAAAACGGTGCCATTATTGGGCCAGCAAGCGCGGGTAAATTAATTGCGAGGGGGAATTTGGAGGTTTTCTGCGCGCCGACTACGCTATATAGCTGTGTCGCAAAACTTCTTGTCCGAAGGCTAGAACTTTGTACGAGCGCGACCGGTCAACAACCAAGACTTGAATAACAAGACTTGCCTAACTGGTGTGCAAAACCAGGCTGTTTTAACTACCTGCCACTGCCAAGTTGTATTCAGCCCTATTTAGCAAACAGGTAATGGACTATGCACAATCCCTTTCAGTTACTGACCGAAGCGTTCCACCCGCAATACCGCGTCAACCTGAGCATCGAGCGGCTCGATGGCAGCATCATGTTGACCTTGTCAGAAGAGCAGACAGTAGTGGCCAAACGGCTGATCAGCCCGGCCCAGCGCAATGACGAAAAGCGGCTACGCAACGTGATCCGCTCCCTGCAACAACGCATTGAGCTGGAACACGCCGCGGTTTAGTTAGCCATCGCTACGCAAAAGCACAGCGCCTAGTCGGTGTCCGCTGCCTCGGCTTCGGTCGGTCGCGAGGACGAAGCGCTTTCGCTTTTGGTCTTGCTTGGCGTCACCGATGGGAAATTCGACGACGCATAGCGCACCACCAGAATCGCCAGCGCCAATAGCAAGATCGCGCCCGACACATACACCACGCCCATATCCGGAGTCTGATGATGCGATACGTCGCTGATCAGTAGCCGTGTCAGCGCCGTAATCGCCACGTAAATCAGAAAGCGCACCGGCATATGGTTGGTCTTGAAGTAGATGCCGACCATGGCGCCCAACTCCAGGTAGATAAACAACAGCAGAATGTCGTCCACCGTGATGTGGCCTTTCTCGATCATCTGCAAAAACGCCGTTACCGCCGCCCAAGCGGTGATGCCGCCAATGCCAAACAGCGCCAGGTAGTGAAAGCCCTCCACCAGCAAATCGCCTAACGACTCGGCCAGGCCATGCATGGACTGCTTGAGGTTTTCCGCCCATTTGATTTTCAACGTGTGCTTCCTTGTGTAGATAACGGCCAAGGCTATGGCCGCGAGATGACAATCTGGCCTATGCAGATTAGAGGCCATGGATGCTGCGACGAAACATCGCGTCACAGCGCTTTCACTGGACAGCCCGATGATTTCCCAGCGATAACCTGTGCCCAGCCCAAGCCCGTCTATCTTGGTTAGGGACCATTTTTCGCTGGGAGCCTTTCAATGAAAAACCCTCTGTGCCTATGCCGCGCACATCAAGCCTTGCTACTGCTGGTGCTGGCCCTGATGTGCGCGTTCAGCCTGCTGCACCCAGGGCTGGCGATTGCCGCGCCAGTGGCCAAGCAAAACACTCAGGTACCCGGTTACTACCGCATGGCCTTGGGCGACTTTGAAGTTACGGCGCTGTACGACGGCTTTAACCTGATCAACAACAAGCTGCTCAAGGGCGCCAGTGCCGAAACCATTCAAAGCTTGCAGGCCCGGCAATTTCTCGACTCAACCAACGGCGTGCAGACGGCGGTCAACGCCTTTTTGATCAACACCGGCGAGCATTTGGTGCTGGTCGACAGCGGCGCAGGCAAATGCCTGACCGACAACCTCGGCAACGTGCAAGGCGATATCGAAGCGGCTGGTTATACGCTGGAACAGGTCGACACCTTGCTACTTACCCATATGCACCCCGACCATGCCTGCGGCATGCTCGACAGCAAAGGTGAGCGCGCCTTCCCCAACGCCACACTGATGCTCAATAAAGCCGAAGCCGACTATTGGCTGGACCCTGAACTGCTGGCCAAGGCACCGGCCGACAAGCAAGCACGGCTAAAAATGATCGCCAGTAGCGCAGCGCCCTACAAAGCCGCGGGCAAATTAAAGTTGTTCACTGACGGCAGCGAAGTGCTGCCTGGCGTTAAAGACCTGGCTCTGCACGGCCATACGCCGGGGCACAGCGGCTATATGTTCACCTCCAAGGGGCAAAAACTGTTGGTGTGGGGCGATGTGGTGCACAGCCACTCCATCCAGTTCGCCCACCCGCAGGTGGCCATTGATTTCGACAGCGACGCCAAACAAGCCATTGCCACCCGCAAGCACGTCTTTGCCGAAGCGGCGGCACAGAAATTTCTAGTGGCCGGCGCCCACCTGCCCTTCCCTGGCATCGGCCATGTACGCATCCGAGGCACCGGTTTTGCTTGGGTACCCATTGAGTTCTCGCCGCTGCCCAAACCCTGATTTGCGCGCGCGACTATTAAACGGCGCGCGACTGCTTTATGCTCGCAACCTGTATAAATAAACAGTAATAGCTTGCTAGAAGGTGAGGTGATGAATGGCCGTCGAAGTGGTGTACCGCAGCAGTCGCGATCCGGAGCGTTTGTTTATGGATAAAGCCGAAGCCGATCGTTACGACAAGATGCTGGAATTGGCCGAATCACTGGCCGATGTATTGCTCAAAGCCGTGCCGTCGCTCAGCGAGCAGCAGGTAGAAGAGATCGGCATCTACATGGCGAAGAACCGCGATGTGTTTGCCAAAGCCTTTAAAAACCAACCTGAAGCCTTAAGTGAACTGACCAGCCCGGAAGACGCGGGCTGATCAAGTTTTACCATCACGCTTCTAAGTAGCGTTCCACATCCAGCGCCGCCATGCACCCGGCGCCGGCTGAGGTGATGGCCTGACGGTAGACGTGGTCCGCCACGTCACCGGCGGCGAACACGCCGGGAATGCTGGTAGCGGTGACGTTGCCATCACGGCCACCGTTGACCACCAAGTAGCCGTCTTTCAACGCCAGTTGGCCTTCGAATAGCGAGGTGTTTGGCGTGTGGCCGATGGCGATAAATACGCCATCCACCTTCAGTTCTGAACTGCCGCCGTCGTTGTGCTGCAAGCGCACGCCGGTCACGCCTTTGTTGTCACCCAGCACTTCGTTTACCGAGGCATTGAGCTTGAGCTCGATCTTGCCTTCGGCTACTCGCGCATAGAGTTTGTCGATCAAAATTTTCTCAGCGCGGAAGGTTTCGCGACGATGTACCAGGGTGACCTTGCTGGCGATATTGGCCAGGTACAACGCCTCTTCCACCGCCGTATTACCACCACCGACCACTGCCACTTCGCGGTTGCGATAGAAGAAACCGTCACAGGTGGCGCAAGCAGATACGCCCTGCCCCATGAAAGTTTCTTCCGACGGTAAGCCGAGATAACGTGCGCTGGCACCTGTAGCGATGATCAAAGCATCGCAGGTATAGGTGGCGCTATCGCCGGTCAGAGTAAAGGGCTTGCCGGCCAGGTCGACGGCATTGATATGGTCAAAGACGATTTCAGTCTCAAACCGCTCCGCGTGTTCCTGCATACGCTGCATTAGCGCCGGGCCGGTTAGGCCGTGTACATCGCCAGGCCAGTTATCCACCTCGGTGGTGGTGGTCAGTTGCCCACCGGCCTGCATGCCGGTAATCAACAACGGCTTGAGGTTGGCGCGCGCGGCATACACCGCAGCCGAATAACCCGCGGGGCCGGAGCCAAGAATAATTACCCGAGCGTGACGAACAGCCATGGAACGCCTCCTGCCGGTCGCAACCGGAAATAAAAAGGGTCGCAAATTAAAAAGGGACTACCCGAGCACTTGGGGAAGGCTTTAGAGAGTGGGAGCCCCGCAAACAGTGTCCGCATGGCGGACTAGATTGGCGGCAAGGTTACTCAGACGATCCCTACGCAGGAAGTGGCGGATTCTTATGTCGCCGATAGCCAAGTGCTATTCGTCAATCAGCCTATTTATCCAATCGCCTTAGAAATCGGTAACACCACCACGCTTTCGAACGTATTGGAATGGCGTTAAGGTCAGCCAATCTTTTCCAAGGAAATGCCAATGCCCGCCCCTGTCCTCTCTGGCCCACAATATCTGCGCGAAGGCCTCAAACTTGTACTGAGCCCTGGCCTACGCCTGTTCGTGCTCTTACCGCTAGCCATCAACCTGATCCTGTTTATTGGCCTGATCGTTTTTGCCGTGCAGGAATTCAACGGCTGGTTACACGCCCTGATGCCCAACCCCGAGGGCTGGTTAAGCTTCCTCAGCTACATACTCTGGCCACTATTCTTCGTGCTTCTGCTGTTGATGGTGTTTTTCACCTTTACCACCTTGGCCAATATCATCGCCGCGCCGTTCAACGGTTTTCTCTCCGAGAAAGTTGAAGTGGTGGTGCGTGGCGAAGACAACTTTCCGCCGTTTCGCTGGGCTGAATTGGTCGCCATGGTGCCGCGCACCCTAGGCCGCGAGCTGCGCAAACTCGGCTACTTTCTGCCACGTGCTATTGGCCTGTTTATCCTGTCGTTTATCCCTGGGCTCAACATTATTGCCGCGCCGCTGTGGGTGCTGTTCGGCATCTGGATGATGTGCGTGCAGTACATCGATTACCCGGCGGACAACAACAAACTGGGCTGGAACGAAATGCTCGCCTGGCTACGGGAGAAGCGCTGGCAGAGTTTGGGCTTTGGTGGGTCGGTGTATTTGGTGTTGCTGATTCCCGGGCTGAACGTATTGATGATGCCGGCCGCGGTGGCGGGTGCGACGCTGTTTTGGGTGCGTGAGCGCAGTCCGGCGCCTGTCACAACTGTGCAACGCTAACGTCATATGCCTTAAACGACGCCAGCCGACACTGGCGTCATGAGCCAATCCCCCTTGCATATCGCGCTGATCAGCGAAACCTTTCCGCCGGAAATCAATGGTGTGGCCAATACCCTTGGGCGCTTGTGTGCGGGGCTGCGCGAGCGCGGCCATCGTTTGCAGTTGGTGCGGCCGCGGCAAAGCGCGGATGACGGGCAGCGCAGCACTGATGAGTTGCTACTAACCCGCGGTTGGCCGCTGCCGGGTTATCCCGGTTTGCAGTGGGGGCAAGCGTCTATGCATAAGTTGCTCAGGCGTTGGAAACGCCAGCGTCCGGATGTGTTGTATATCGCCACCGAGGGCCCGTTGGGGCTTTCGGCATTGCGTGCGGCGCGACGGTTACACATTCCGGTGATCAGCGGTTTTCACACCAATTTTCAGCAATACAGCGGCCATTACGGCCTGGGCTTACTGACCCGTTTTCTGACCAACTACCTGCGCTGGTTTCACAACCGCTCGCAGCTGACCTTGGTGCCCAGCGCCAGCCAAAGCTTGGAGTTGCAGCGCCGCAGTTTTGAGCGCGTGCATCTGCTGGCACGCGGTGTCGACAGCCAGTTGTTCCACCCGGCCAAACGCTGCGCTGAACTGCGCCGGCAATGGGGTGTGCAAGACGATGAGTTGGTGGTGGTGCACGTTGGGCGGATTGCCGCGGAGAAAAACCTGGATCTGCTAGTGCGTAGCTTCCGTGCGCTGCAAAGCCGTTATCCACAGCAGCGGCTAAAACTGGTAATGGTCGGCGATGGCCCGCAACGGGCGTGCTTGCAGAAGGAACTGCCCGACGCGGTGTTCTGTGGCGTGCAGCGCGATCAGGCGTTGGCCGCCCACTATGCCAGCGCCGATTTGTTTCTCTTCCCGAGCCTGTCGGAAACCTTTGGCAATGTGCTGCTGGAGGCCTTGGCTTCTGGGCTGGCAGTGGTGGCGTATGACCAGGCGGCAGCGGCCCAGCATATTCGCCACGGCCACAATGGCGCGCTGGCGATGCCCGGCGATGAAGCGGCGTTTATCGACAGTGCCTGTTGGCTGCTGGAAGACCGGGAAACCTTGCGCCGCGTGCGCTTGAATGCTCGGCAACACGCCAGCCGCCAGGGTTGGCCAGCGATTGTGCAGCAGTTTGAAAGTTACCTGCGCAGTGCCGGCACCGTGGCGTAAACACGAAAAATGCGTAGTGCGCCGCCAACAAAAAGCCCGCTGAATGAGCGGGCTTTTTGTTGGCGATTCGTGGCTTAACCACGGGCCGCTTTAATGGCGTCGATATACGGCTCGGCCAGGCGCTGGTCCTGGATCAGGGCAACAAAGTCGTGGCCCTTGGCGTCGGTGGCATTGAGGTCATAACCGGCTTCGACGAAGAAACCCAGAAAGCGTTCGAAGTCGTCGATGCGCAAACCACGGTAGGCCTTGACCAGCTTGTGCAGCGACGGCGGGGTGTCGTCGGCCGGTTCCACGGCGAGGAACAGTTTGATTGGCTCGTCACCAATCTCTTCGCCAATCACCTGTTTCTTGTCTTTACGCATGATCTAGTTCTCTTAACGGGAAAGCGCCGGGCCGGCAGTTTACTCCGCCCCGGGGCGCCGGCTCAACGCGCGCGCTGTGCGCCGGTATGCAGGTCGGCCCAGACGTGGCCGTTGGGGTAACTCAAGAACTGCACATAGAGCGTGCCGTTACGCAGCAAATCGAGCAGCACGCGGTACTGCGCCTGTGGGTAGTAGAGAGTGAGGGTTTGTTTGGCTTCGTCCAAGCTTGGGCGTTTCAGGCTTTTGCCTTCGCTGTCGAAACGGATCAGCACCTGAGTCACCGTGGCGCCCTTGGAGACCGCTTTGGTTTTCAGCTTTAACCAGGTGGGCGAGGTGATCGGAATCGGTTGTTGGTTTGACTCGCGCTGGCTGCCGACCACCACCGAATACTCGGTAACTTGCAGCACCTGCTGTTGCTCGGGGGCTTCGGCGCGCAGGTTTTGCTCGTCCGGCGGCAGGTATTGTTCATGGGTTAACGCAGCGGATGTCAACGGCGAAGCCGCCAGCAACAAGGCCAAAACAGAAGCACGCAACAGCATCACAACCTCCCGGAAAAATCAGCGCGTCACCTTAGCACGCACGATTCTCCGTAGGGTGTGCTGTGCGCACCACTGCGCAGGCCTTAAAAACGCTTGGTGCGCATAGCACACCCCAAGGCAGCACTGTGCCGATATCGTCGCCTCACGTGGCCAAAACCCTCAAGCCATACCGCCCCCGGAGGCCCAACCTAAAGGCCACTCCCCTTGGCTACGAGGCCACTCCATGCGCCGCATCCAGATTATCGACAGTCATACCGGCGGCGAGCCGACCCGGCTGGTTATCGACGGTTTTCCCGATCTGGGCAACGGCAGCATGGCCGAGCGCCGTGCGCTGTTGGCGGAACGTTTCGACGCTTACCGCGCCGCCACTGTGCTGGAACCGCGCGGCAGCGATGTACTGGTCGGCGCCCTGCTCTGCACACCGGTAGACCCAACGGCCTGTGCCGGGGTGATCTTTTTCAATAACAGCGGCTACCTCGGTATGTGCGGCCACGGCACCATCGGCCTGGTAATTTCCTTGGCGCATATGGGCCGAATAGGGCCGGGCACACACCGCATTGAAACGCCGGTGGGCACGGTGGAAGCCACGTTGCACGACGACCATTCGGTCAGCGTGCGCAATGTGCCGGCGTATCGTTATCGCACCGCCGTAAGCGTCGAGGTGCCGGGCTACGGCGCCGTGACCGGCGATATCGCCTGGGGCGGCAATTGGTTTTTCCTGATCAGCGACCATGGTCAACATATTGATGGCAGCAACCTCGATGCCCTCACCGCCTACACCGTAGCCGTCAGCGCGGCGCTGCAAGCCCAGGGTATTTACGGCAGAGACGGCGGCGTGATCGACCATATCGAACTGTTCGCCGACGACCAGCAGGCCGACAGTCGCAACTTTGTGCTCTGCCCCGGCAAGGCCTACGACCGCTCGCCCTGCGGCACCGGCACCAGCGCCAAGCTGGCGTGCCTGGCGGCCGATGGCAAACTAAAACCCGGCGACATCTGGCGCCAGGCCAGTGTGATCGGCAGCCAGTTCGAGGGCAGCTATGAATGGCTTAACGACGGCGAACCGGGCCGGGTGATTCCCACCATTCGCGGCCGCGCGCACCTGAGTGCCGAGGCCACCTTATTGTTAGAAGAAGACGATCCGTTCGCCTGGGGCGTTGTGCTGTGAATGCCGATGTCATCATCGTTGGCGCCGGCATTATCGGCGCGGCCTGCGCCTATGAATTCGCCGCGCGCGGCCTTGATGTGCTGCTGCTGGCTGACGGCCGCAGCGGCGCCACCGCAGCCGGCATGGGCCATTTGGTGGTGATGGATGACAACCCGGCCGAGCTGGCCCTCAGTAGCTATTCGCTGAGCCTGTGGCGCGAGTGGGCGCCGCAGCTGGATGATGATTGCGCCTACCGTAACTGCGGCACGCTATGGCTGGCGGCCAACGATGAAGAACTGGCAGTCGCCGAACAAAAACGCGCGCTGCTGGATGCCCAAGGGTTGGGCTGTCGCCTGCTCACCGCCAGCGCCGTGCACAGAGCCGAACCGATGCTGCGCGCGGGTTTGGTTGGCGGCCTGCATGTGAGCGGAGATGGCATCGTTTACGCCCCTAATGTCGCGCGCTGGTTGCTGGCCCAGCAGCCGTCGCGTATCCGCCAACAGCAGGCGCAAGTGACAGAAGTCAGCGGCAATCGCCTGCGCCTGACTAGCGGCGAATGGCTAAGCGCCGAGGTGGTGGTACTGGCCACCGGCAGCGCTCGCGAGCTGTGCCCCGAGTTGCCGATTCGGCCGAAGAAGGGCCACCTGCTGATCACTGATCGCTACCCCGCGCGCATTCGCCATCAGTTGGTGGAGCTGGGCTATGTCAGCAGCGCCCACAGCAGTTCCGGCACCTCGGTGGCCTTTAATGCGCAGCCGCGGCCGACCGGGCAAATTCTGATTGGCTCATCGCGGCAGTTCGACAGCCTGGACCCGGCGGTCGAGCACGATGTACTCGGACGCATGCTGCAACGGGCCATCGACTACTTGCCGGACTTGGCGCAAAGCAACGCCATCCGCAGTTGGACCGGCTTTCGCGCCGCCACGCCAGACAGCCTGCCGCTGCTGGGCCCGCACCCACAGCAAGCGGGTTTGTGGCTGGCATTGGGGCATGAAGGCCTGGGCATTACTACCGCGCCGGCCAGCGCCAAATTGCTGGTGGCGCAGGTATTCAACCAACTCAGTGCGATCGCCATTGAGCCCTACCTGCCGCAGCGCTTTGCCGCCGTAGAGCAGCCGGCATGATCGAACTCAAGGTAAACGGCCAAGCAGTGCACGTAGCGCCCGGCACCAGCGTTGCCGCTGCCTTGTACCTGGCCGGCGATGGCACAAGCCGCACCTCGGTGGGCGGCCAGCGTCGCGCGCCGCTGTGCGGGATGGGCATTTGCCAGGAATGCCGGGTGACCATCGACGGCCAGCGCCAATTGGCCTGCCAGACAACGTGCAGCAACGGCATGCAGGTGGAGACGCAGCCATGAAGCGCGAATTCGATTTGCTGATTATTGGCGCTGGCCCAGCCGGCATGGCGGCGGCAATTGCGGCCAGCAGCAGCGGCAACCGTATCGCCCTGCTTGACGATAACCCGGCAACCGGCGGGCAAATCTGGCGCGCGGGCGCCAAGGCGCCGGTGTACCCAGCCGCCGAAAAACTGCGCGCCGAACTGGCCGCCGCGAAAAACGTCGAGCTGTTTACCGGCACTCGCGTTATCGCGCAAACGGCCAGCAATGAACTGCTGCTGGAGAATGCGCTGCATAGCTGGCGTATTGGCTACGGCCAACTGATCTTCTGCACCGGCGCGCGCGAAGTGCTGCTGCCCTTTCCTGGCTGGACGCTGCCCGGCGTCACCGGCGCTGGCGGCCTACAGGCATTGATCAAAGGCGGCATGCCGCTGCGGCACCAACGCGTGGTGATTGCTGGCAGCGGCCCGTTGCTGTTGGCCAGCGCTGCCAGTGCAAAAAGCGCCGGAGCACAGGTGTTACATATCGCCGAGCAGGCCTCCAGCGCTGCCCTCGCCGCCTTCGCCATTCACCTGCCACGCTGGCCCAGCAAGTTGCGCCAGGCCGTGCAGCTGTTTGATCGCCATTACCACGGCAACAGTCAGGTGGTCGAAGCCTTGGGCGATGGCCAGCTCGAAGCCGTGCGAGTGCGCCAAGGCAAGAGCCTGCTGGAAATCCGCTGCGAGCGCCTGGCCTGCGGCTTTGGTTTACGCGCCAATACCGAGCTGGCGCAGACCTTGGGCTGCACGATTGCAGAGCAAGCCATCCAGGTAGATGACCTGCAACGCACCACCCTCCCCGACCACTTCGCGGCGGGCGAATGCACCGGCATTGGCGGCAATGAATTGGCCCAGGTGGAAGGCGCTATCGCCGGTTTCGCTGCCATCGGCGAGCTGAGCAAAGCCCAGGCTCTTTTTAGCCAGCGCCAGCACTGGCAAGCCTTCGCCGACTTGCTGAAAAAACACTTCAGCCTTAACCCCACCCTCAAACAACTGCCCGCCGCCGACACCCTGCTGTGTCGCTGTGAAGACGTGCCCTACGGCGCCGTTGCCGGGCACGCCGATTGGCGTCAGGCCAAGCTCACCAGCCGCTGCGGCATGGGCGCCTGCCAGGGCCGGGTATGCGGCACGGCGACAGAATTTCTCCTCGGCTGGCCCACGCCCAGCCTGCGCACACCCTTCGTGCCAGCGCGGGTAGCCAGCTTATTACCGGCCGCCGCGCTTCCCAGCGCCGCGCAGCCGGCCGTAGAGTAGGGCCGCCGCCATGATTGGAGTTGCCCTGCGCCATGTTGTCGTCCTTGCCCGCCACCCCTCGGGACTTACCCGACCTGCTCGGCAGCCTGATGCAGATTGCGCCGCTGCTGGATGCCATGCCCGGCGTGGTGTTTTTTATCAAGGATATGCAAGCGCGTTACGTGCTCGCCAACCAAACCCTGGCCCAGCGCTGCGGCCTGCGCGACAAAGACCAACTGCTGGGCAAGACCGCTGCCGAGGTGTTTCCGGCACGTTTTGGCTCGCTGTATACCGAGCAGGATGTACAGGTGATGAGTGGCGGCAATCCGCTCAGCGATCAACTGGAATTGCACCTGTATCCCGGCCGCGAACCGGGCTGGTGTTTGACCCACAAGTTGGCGCTGCGCGACCTGCACGGCAGCATCATCGGCATGGCCGGAATTTCCTACGACCTGCTCGCGCCGCAGTCCAGCCACCCTGCTTACCAGAAGCTGGCCAGCGTCGACGCGCATATTCGCCAGCACTATGCGCAGCCCATCAGCCTCGGCGACCTGACGCACATTGCCGGCCTGTCGGTGGCGCAATTGGAGCGGCACTGCAAACGCATCTTCCAGCTCACGCCACGGCAGATGATTCACAAAGCGCGATTGGGCGCAGCCTCGCAACTATTGGCCGGCGATTTGCCGATTACCGAAATCGCCCTGCTCTGCGGCTACACCGACCACAGCGCCTTCAGCCGCCAGTTCAAAGCCCTCACCGGGCTGTCGCCAACGCGCTATCGCGAAAGCCTGGCCGGCCACTAACACGCCTAATCCACACCCTGCCCGGGGTCTGCTCCCGTGCGGCCAGCTGCGCGTCAGCTTTGTTTATCCACAGCACACCATTTATCCACAACCTTATCTGGAGTCGAGCATGAGCAATAATCCCAGCTGGAGCGGGGTGTTCCCCGCCGTTACCACGCAGTTCCGTTCCGACTTCTCGGTAGACCTGGACGCCACCCACGCGGTAATCAGCGGCTTGGTGCGCGACGGCGTTTCAGGCTTAGTGATTTGCGGCACGGTGGGGGAAAACACCTCGCTGAGCGTCGAAGAAAAAATCAGCTTGGTGGAAGTGGCCAAAGACGCTTCCGCCGGGCGCGTGCCGGTGATTTCCGGGGTGGCCGAATTCACCAGCCTGAATGCCAGCAAAGTGGCCAAGGAAGTGCAACGTGTCGGCGCCGACGGCATCATGCTCATGCCCGCCCTGGTGTACTCCTCGAAACCCTTCGAAACCGCTGCTCACTTTCGCAGCGTGGCCAGCAGCATCGACCTGCCGGTGATGGTCTACAACAACCCGCCAATCTACAAAAACGACGTCACGCCAGACATCCTGATTTCGCTGGCCGACTGCGACAACATCGTCTGTTTTAAAGACTCCTCCGGCGATACCCGGCGCTTTATCGACGTGCGCAACGAAGTGGGCGAGCGCTTTGTGCTGTTCGCCGGTTTGGATGATGTGGTGCTGGAAAGCATTGCCGTGGGCGCAGTGGGCTGGGTGTCGGGCATGTCCAACGCCTTCCCGAAAGAAGGTGAAACCTTGTTCCGCCTGGCCAAGGCCGGGCGCTTTGCCGAGGCCATGCCGCTGTACGAATGGTTTATGCCGCTGCTACACCTGGATGCCCGTCCGGACCTGGTGCAATGCATCAAGCTCTGCGAGCAGATTATGCAACGCGGCAGCGCCCTGACCCGCCCGCCGCGTTTGGCCTTGCCCGACAGTGATCGACGGTTTGTCGAAAGCGTGATGGCGAAGGCGTTGAGCAAGCGGCCGGTGCTCTTGGATGTAGGACTCTAACAACGTTTCAGCATCCCCTCAGGCGGCTGACGAGCCCGCGCTTAGTGACGCAGGCTCCTCAGCCGCCTCCCCCTTGAAGCGGCTTTTTAGTGCTCGCGGCACACAGTTCAAAGCGCAACGACAAAGCAGCCGAGCAGTACACGCCATAAATACTTGTACAAACCCCTTGACCTGTACAACCACATCTCTATGCTCAGCCTCTAAAGCTGTACAAGCTTTTAACCTTGTACAACTCCACAACAGAGGCAGCCATGGGTCAGACGAAGCCAAAAATAGCCATCAGCGCCTGTTTACTCGGTGACGAAGTGCGCTTTAACGGTGGGCACAAGCGCTCAGAACTGTGCACCGAGCGCCTGGCCGAGCATGTCGAGCTGGTAGGCGTGTGCCCTGAAGTAGCCATCGGCATGGGCACGCCACGTGAGCCGATCCGTTTGGTGGGTGATATCGCCGCGCCAAGTGCCGTCGGCACGGTGCATCGCGATCTTGATGTCAGTACCCCGCTGCGCGACTACGGCAAGCACATGGCCGTGCAACTGCGCGGTATCAGTGGCTACATCTTTATGCAGAAGTCGCCCTCTTGCGGGCTTTACCGGGTCAAGGTGTACCAGGCTAACGGCTTGCCAGCGCCCGGCGGTGGACGTGGTCTGTACGCAGCCGCATTTTGCGCTGAGCACCCTGACTTGCCAGTGGAAGAAGAAGGTCGCCTGAACGACCCGGTGCTGCGGGAAAACTTTCTCAGCCGGGTCTACGCCTATGCCGATTGGCAAGAACTGCAGCAACGCGGCCTAACCTTGCATCGCCTGACCAGCTTCCACGCCCGCTACAAATACCTGTTGCTGGCCAACAACCCCGACCAATATCGCGCCCTCGGCAAGCTCTTGGGCAGCCTGAACAAACACAACCTGGCCGAGATCGCCCCGCGCTATTTCAGCGCCTTGATGGCCGCTCTGCAGCGCTGCGCCACCCGCGGCACCCACAGCAACGTGTTGCAGCACATCAGTGGTTATCTCAAGCAAACGCTGAGCAGTGAAGAAAAGGCCGAAATGCAGCAGCTCATCGAGCAGTACCGCCGCGGCTATGTGCCGTTGGTGGTGCCATTGACCCTGCTTAAACACCACTTTCTTCTGCACCCAGACCAATATATTTCCCAGCAGGTGTACCTGCAGCCGCACCCGGCCAACCTCAGTCTGCGCAATGCGCTCTGACCTGGAACCTGACTACCCGCTATGAGTAAACACGCCCCACAAATCGACGAACTGGACGACAGCACCGATGCCGAGCTGCAAGCAGCACTGGCCAATAACCTGCTGCCGATCCGTGAGGTGTCACGCATTACCGGGGTAAACCCGGTGACCTTGCGCGCCTGGGAGCGGCGCTATGGCCTGATCGTGCCGCAGCGCACGGCCAAAGGGCATCGCCTGTACACCGAGGCGCACATTGAGCGCATCCAGGCGATTCTCACCTGGCTTAACCGCGGTGTGGCGGTCGGTCAGGTGAAAGCGCTGCTGAAAACCGCCGCCCTGCCCAATGCCCATGTCGACAGCAATGGCTGGCAAGAAGCGCGTATGGCGCTAGTCAATGCCATCAGCGAACAGGCTGAGCGGCGCTTGGATGACGCATTCAAACGTGTGGAGCAGTTGTATCCGCCCAAACTGCTCTGCGAGCAATTGCTCTTGCCACTACTGGCCGAGCTCGAACAGCGCTGGCAAGGTCAGTTCGGTGCGCAGCTGGAGAAAGTGTTTTTCTACTCTTGGCTGCGCAGCAAACTCGGCGCACGCATTTACCACAACAACCGTCAACTCAGCGGCGCGCCGCTGTTGCTGGTAAACCTCTCCGACTTGCCGATGGAGCCGGCGCTGTGGCTGTCGGCCTGGCTGCTCAGCAGTGCCGATTGCGCCGTAGAAGTGTTCGATTGGCCGCTGCCGCCGCTGGAGTTGGCCCTGGCCATTGAGCACATCAAGCCACGCGCCACTTTGCTGTATTCCGGCCAGGCCTTGGCCAGCGCACAACTGCCCAAGTTACTTGCCGACAGCAGCTGCCCACGCCTGCTCGTAGGGCCGACGGTGCGCATTCATCAGGCCGATCTGCTCGCCCTGCAAACTCAGCTTAATGGCCTGCACTTGGCGGATGATCCGTTGCTAGCCCTGGACACTTTGCAACGCCTGGACCTGCTCGGCGCACAGAAGGCGAACAGCTAATGCGCCAGCTGATGTGGTTTCGCACCGACCTGCGGGTACAGGACAACAGCGCCCTGGCCGCCGCCATGCAGGCGGGGCCGACCATCGCCGTATTCCTGGTCAGCCCCGGGCAATGGCAACAGCACGATGACGCCCCGAGCAAGGTCGATTTCTGGCTGCGTAACTTGCAGCACCTGAGCGAAGCCCTGGCACAGCTTAATGTGCCGCTGCTGATTCGCAGCGCCGACACTTGGCAGCAAGCGCCGCAGGTAATTGCCGAACTGTGCAACGAGCACGAAATTACCTGCGTGCAGGTCAACGAGGAATACGGCCTCAATGAGAGCCGCCGCGACCACGCCGTGGCCGATCGTTTGGGTGAACAAGGCATCAGCTGGCGCAGTCACCTGGACCAGTTGTTGTTCCAGCCGGGCAGCATTTTGACCAAAGCCGGTAACTACTTTCAGGTCTTCAGCCAGTTCCGCAAGGTTTGCTACAGCCGCCTGCACACGGCGCTGCCGCCACTGGTAGCGCTGGCGAAAAAGCAGCAGCCGCTGGACATTAGCAGTGATGCGGTGCCGGCCGCCGTGGCCGGTTTCCCCACCCCGGACGAAAGCCTGCGCCACCTCTGGCCGGCCGGCGAAGCCGAGGCCCATGAGCGCCTGGAAACCTTTGCCGACGAGCAGATTGGCTACTACCACGAACAACGCGACCTGCCGGCCAAACCCGGCACCAGCCAGCTGTCCACTTACCTGGCGGCGGGGGTGATTTCGCCGCGCCAATGCCTGCACCGCGCGCTGATGAGCAATCAGGGTGAATTCGAAAGTGGTAACACCGGGGTGATCACCTGGATCAGCGAATTGCTCTGGCGCGAGTTCTACAAACATATTCTCGCCGGCTACCCGCGGGTGTCGCGCCACCGCGCCTTTCGCCAGGAAACCGAAGCCCTGCCCTGGCGCAACGCGCCCAAAGAGCTGGCCGCCTGGCAACAAGGCCGCACTGGTATTCCGCTGATCGACGCGGCGATTTTGCAATTGCTGGCCACTGGCTGGATGCACAACCGCTTGCGCATGGTGGTGGCGATGTTTTTGACTAAAAACCTGTTGATCGACTGGCGTGAAGGCGAACGCTTTTTTATGCGCCACCTGATCGACGGCGACCTGGCCGCCAACAATGGCGGCTGGCAGTGGAGCGCCTCCACCGGTACCGATTCGGTGCCGTACTTCCGCATTTTCAATCCGGTAAGCCAGTCGCAGCGCTTTGACCCACAAGGTCGCTTTATTCGCCACTGGCTACCGCAGTTGAGCAGCCTTAGCGATAAAGACGTGCATCAACCGGCAGCCGGCAAAGACCTGTTTAACCGCGTCGATTACCCGGCGCCGATTGTCGACCTGAGCAGCAGCCGCGCGCGCGCCCTCGCCGCGTTTAAAAACCTCGGTGAAACGCAACACGCGCCGCTGTTTCCCGATGACGGCGTGGCCCCCTGGAGGGACTGAAAATGAAGCTCGAGCGACCTGAACAGCCACACGGTGAACACCAGCAAAGGGAGTTTCTGCAGCGCTTTGCCACGGCGTTCGCCAGCCTTAACGCCGATAACCTTGAGCGCCTGGGCCAGTTGTATAGCGACGACGTGCATTTCCAAGACCCCCTGCATGAAATTCAAGGTCTGCCGGCCATGCAGCAATACTTCAAAGAGCTCTACGCCAATGTGCAGGAGCTGCAGTTTCAGTTTTACGGCTTTGATCAGCTGTATGCCGGCGCGGGTTATCTGCGCTGGAAAATGAGTTACCGCCATCCACGGCTAAAGGGCGGGCAAACCATTGAAGTAGATGGCTGCTCGCACCTGCTGTGGCGCGACAAGGTTTATGCCCACCGCGACTACTTTGATGCCGGCGCGTTGCTCTACGAACACCTGCCCGTGATGGGCCGGGTTATTCACTGGCTTAAGGGGCGTTTGGCATGAGCAGCGCAAGACGTATCTGGCTCACGGGCGCCAGCAGCGGCATTGGTGCGGCCCTGGCGGAACAGTTGCTGGCCGACGGCATGCGCCTGGTGCTTAGCGCACGGCGTGTGGAGCCTTTGCAGGCGCTGGCCGCACGTTATCCCGAGCAGGTGTTGGTGCTAGCCGGTGACCTTAGCGACCCAGCGCAAGTGCGGGAAATCGGCGAGCAGATTGGTCAGCAATGGGGCGCGCTGGATGGCGCCATTCTGAACGCCGGCACCTGTGAATATATCGACGCTCAGCACTTCGAAGCGGCCATGGTCGAGCGTGTGCTGCGCGCCAACCTGCTGTCAGCGGCTTACTGCATCGAGGCCGCGCTGCCGCTGCTGCGTACCGGCGACAAACCGCACTTGGTAGGCGTGGCCAGCTCGGTAACGTTTTTGCCGCTGCCGCGCGCCGAAGCCTATGGCGCCTCGAAAGCCGGCATGCGCTATTTGCTGCAAGCATTGCGCATTGATCTTGCAGCCGAGGGCATTGATGTCACGGTGGTCAGCCCAGGCTTTGTCGATACCCCGCTAACTCAACAAAACGACTTCGCCATGCCGATGAGCTGGTCGGCGGAAAAGGCCGCCCGCCATATCGCTCGACGCTTGGAAAAACGCCCTTTTGAAATTGCTTTTCCCGGGCCCTTTATCAGCATTCTGAAACTGCTCGCCAGCCTGCCTATGAGCCTGCAACTGGCCTTGGGTAAGCGCATAGCACGCAGTGAAAAAAACTCCACCGACAGCAAGGACGCAAGATGAAAATCGCCATTATCGGCAGCGGTATTTCCGGGCTTACCAGCGCCTACTTGCTTAACCGCCAGCACGATATTCAGGTGTTTGAAGCCAGTGACTGGATCGGCGGCCACACCCATACCGTGGATGTGCAGGTCGCCGGCCGCAGCTACGCGGTGGACACCGGCTTTATCGTTTTCAACGACTGGACCTACCCCAACTTTATGCGCCTGTTGGCGCAGCTAAAGGTGGGCTACCAACCCACGGAAATGAGTTTTTCGGTCCGCGACCCCCACAGCAATGTTGAGTACAACGGCAATACCCTCAACAGCCTGTTTGCCCAGCGCAGCAACCTGTTGTCACCGACCTTCTGGGGCATGCTGCGCGATATCTTGCGCTTTAACCGCGAAGCCATCGCCGACCTGGAAAACCAGCGGATCGACGCCCACACCACGCTGGGCACATACCTGCAGAGCCGCGGCTATCGCCAGCGTTTTATCGAGCACTACATAGTGCCAATGGGCGCGGCGATCTGGTCGATGTCGCTGGGGGAAATGCTCAACTTTCCGCTGCAGTTTTTTGTGCAGTTTTTTAAAAACCACGGCCTGCTGTCGGTGACCAATCGTCCGCAATGGCATGTGGTCAGCGGTGGCTCGCGCAGTTACGTCGAACCGCTCTGTGCTTCGTTTCGTCAGCACATCCGCCTTAATTGCCCGGTTTTCAAGGTCGAGCGGGACGACTTGGGCGTGACCTTACATAGCGCCAATGGCGTGGAGCGATTCGATAAAGTGATCTTCGCCTGCCATAGCGACCAGGCCCTAAAGCTGCTGGACCAGCCGAGCAAAGCTGAGCAAAGCATTTTGGGTGCCCTGCCCTACGCCGACAACGAAGTGGTTTTGCACACCGACACCCGCCTGCTGCCCAACCGCCGCTTGGCCTGGGCCAGCTGGAACTACCGGCTGGACGGCAATCGCCAGCGTTCCGCCGCAGTCACCTACAACATGAACATTCTGCAGGGCATTGAAAGCGACACCACCTTTTGCGTCAGCCTTAACCAGAGCGAGGCCATTGACCCGGCTAAGGTGCTTTCACGCCACACCTATGCTCACCCGCAATACAGCCTGGCCGGGATGGCGGCGCAGGCACGCTGGCATGAACTACTCGGCACGCGGCATACCTATTACTGCGGCGCGTACTGGGCTAATGGTTTCCATGAGGACGGCGTGGTCAGCGCGCTACGCGTGGCTCGCGCCTTTGGCGAGGAGCTGCAATGAACAGTGCCCTGTACAGCGGCTGGGTGCAGCACCGCCGGTTTAGCCCGCGCGCGCATGCATTTCGCTACCGCATGGGCTTGCTGTTTCTCGACCTGGCGGAACAGGAACAAGTGCTGGCCTTGTCGCCATTCGCGGGGCGTGGGCGCCTGGCGCCGTTTGCCTTTCGCGAAGGGGATTTTCTCCCGGCCTTTACTGGTACTGGCATGCGCTTGAGCGACGCGGTACGCCAGATCGTCAGCGAAGCACTGGGCCAGCCGCTGCTGGGCAAAATCTGCCTGTTGGCGCAGCCGCGCAGTTGGGGCTTGGCGTTTAACCCGGCGAGTTTTTTCTACTGCTACGACAGCGTCGGCCAACTGCAGGCGGTGCTCTGCGAAGTCAGTAATACCCCGTGGAAGGAGCGCTATCACTATGTGCTGCCCTGTGAGGACGGTGTTCCCGGCCCGCATCAGGTCCGGGTGCACAAGGCGTTCCACGTGTCGCCGTTTTTACCGCGCGATTTGCAGTACCGCATGAGCTTTAACCAGCCCACCGACCGCATCGGGGTGCATATGGCTGATTGGCAAGGAGAGCACAAAGTATTCGACGCCAGCCTGAGCCTGCAGCGCCAAGAGCTGACACGCGCCAGCCTGCACCGCTACCTGCTGAGCTTTCCTTGGATGACCGGCAAAACCTTGCTGGCTATCTATTGGCAGGCCCTACGCTTACTGATTAAACGCACACCTCTTTTTCCCCACCAGCCAGCGCAGGGTTCCATGCGCGTGGCCTCGCCGGACCGTCACAATGAAAAACTCTAGCCTTAGCAGTAAAACCTTTACCCGTCGGGGCAGTGGCATCGGTGCTGGCTTGCTGCGCCGTGGCGTGTTGCGCCTGCTTGGGCAGTTGCGTCATGGTCAGTTGAGCATTGTCGAAAACGGCGAACGTATGGTGTTCGGTCAACCCGGCGCCGAGTTGCAAGCCGAGATTCAGGTGCTTGATCCGGCGGTCTGGGCATTGGTGGCCAGCAATGGTTCCATCGGTTCAGGAGAGGCCTATATCCATGGCTATTGGAGCTCGCCGGATCTGACGGCGGTCATTCGCGTATTTGTCTGCAACCTCGACCTGCTCGATGCCATGGAAGGCGGCCTGGCCAAACTCGGCCGCCCGCTGCTTGCCGGCCTGCACTGGTTGAACCGCAACACCCGCGCCGGCTCACAGAAAAATATCGCCGCGCATTACGACCTGGGCAACGAGCTGTTCGAACAATTTCTTGACCCCACCATGATGTATTCGGCAGCCATGTTCCGTAGCGATGACGACAGCCTGGAACAGGCACAGCTCAACAAACTGGAACGCATTTGCCAGAAGCTCGCGCTCAAACCCAGCGACCACCTGCTGGAAATTGGCACGGGTTGGGGCAGCATGGCCATCTACGCGGCGAGCAACTATGGCTGCCGGGTGACCACCACGACCTTATCCAAGGAACAGTACGCCTACACCAAGCAGCGCTTGGAAGCGCAGGGCCTGCAGGACCGCGTCACGCTGCTGTTGCAGGATTACCGTGACCTCGACGGCGAGTTCGACAAGCTGGTGTCCATTGAAATGATTGAAGCCGTGGGCCACCGTTTTCTGCCGACCTACTTCGAGCAATGCGCCAACTTGCTCAAAGACGATGGCCTGATGCTGCTGCAAGCCATCACCATTCGCGACCAACGCTACGAACAGGCAAAAAGCAGCGTCGACTTTATTCAGCGCTATATTTTCCCCGGCGGCGCTCTGCCGTCGGTGAGCAAGATGCTCGAGATCGTTACCCGTAACACCGATATGAACCTACTGCATATGGAAGACTTCGGTCTGCACTACGCGCGCACCTTGCGCCTATGGCACGACAACCTGCGCAGTGCTCGTCACACCCTGCAAGAGCACGGTTACGACGATTACTTCTTCCGTTTGTGGGAGTTTTATCTGTGCTACTGCGAGGGCGGTTTTATCGAACGCACCATTGGCACAGCGCAACTGCTGTTGGCCAAACCGGCGGCGCAAACCGCGCCACTGCTGGGTCGCTTTGACGCTTAAGGCGCTAGTCAATGCCGGGCTGTTTCAGCTCGGTTGGTTTGCCTGCGTGTTTAGTCCGCAGTACCTCGCGCTATTGGCCGTGCCACTGCTGGTCGCGGTGGTACATGTGCTGTGGCTGGGGCGTGGAGAGCTGAGAGTGCTGGTGGTGGTTACCCTGCTAGGCACGGTAATCGACAGCGCGCTGATGCATGCAGGCCTGTTCCAATTTACCGAGCCGCGTCTATTGATTCCGCTCTGGCTAGTGCTGATGTGGACGTCGCTGGCGACCACCCTACGCCACTGCCTGGCGTGGACCGCGCAGCCCTGGTGGCTGGCCTGCGGGCTGGGCGCCGTGTCGGCACCCTTGTCGTACTACGCCGGTGCGCAGTTGGCTGGAGTGGCATTGCCCTACGGCCTATGGCCGAGCCTATTGGTGCTGGCGGCGATCTGGGCGGTGGTATTTCCGCTGCTGCACTACCTGGCGCGGCGCCTGCATTCGGTCGAATTACAGCCAACAAGCGGGGGCAGTCTGTAAACTGTCGCTCCCATGAGCACCCTGCCCCCCATTCCTGTCGTCACCCTTGAGCCAACCCCTGTGGTTGCCTGCTCCAATTGCGCGGCCTGCTGCTGCCAGTTGGAAGTGATGCTGCTCACCGATACCGGCGTGCCCGAGCGCTATATCGACACCGATGAATGGGGCGGCGAGGTGATGGCGCGCCTTGAGGATGGCTGGTGCATCGCCCTGGACCGCGACACCATGAGGTGCACCATCTACGAAAACCGGCCGTGGGTATGCCGGATCTTCGAAGAGGGCTCGCCGGAATGTTTGGAAGAGCGCGAGCAACTGACCACCATCTACCGCTGAGGGACAGGGATGACCACGCACAGCATCGAACGTATCTACCCTAAGGATTTAAATCCGCAAAACCCCGACGACCAGGCCACCTTAGCCATTCATATGCAGCGCTACGAATTTGCCTCAAGCCTGCTAAGCGGCGGTCGCGTACTGGATATGGCCTGCGGCTGCGGCTATGGCACCGCGTTATTGGCCGAACAAAACCCCGAAAAAAGCGTAATCGGCGTGGATATCGACCCCGACGCTATTGCCTACGCCCAAGCCCATTACCAGCTACCCAACCTCAGCTATGTCTGCGCCAACGCCGAAACTTTTGCCAGTGAGCACGGCTTCGACAGCATCGTCAGCCTGGAAACCATTGAGCACCTGCCCAGCCCCGCGCGACTGGTCGCCAACTACAGTCGCCTGCTAGCCAGCGGCGGGCAAGTGATCGCCTCGGTGCCGATAACTCCCACGCTGGATGGCAACCCACACCACCTGCACGACTTCAGCAAAGGTTCATTTGCGCGGCTGTTCAAAAGCCAAGGCTTACGTTCGGCGAAGCAGTTTGAGCAAATTCAGTGGTGGCAATTCAAAGGGCTGTTCAGCAAGAAGCCGGACCACCAGAAACGGCATCGCTCCGAAGGGGTAGGCAATGCCGTGGTGCAGTACTACCGCAAACACCCTTTCTACGTACTGGCACGGGTGGGCTCGATGCTGCGCTATGGCTTTAGCAATCGCTACCTCACCTGCCAGTTCAAGGCGGACTAAGCCCCAGAACGCGTTGCGCGCTCTATGAAAAAGCCCGGCATCAAGCCGGGCTTTTTCATTTTTTCACTTCACTACTTTCAAACTTGGCCGGCCACTTGGTCGAGGTGGCTCGCCACCCGACGGGCCATCGCCATCTGGATCATCTTCAGGCTCTTCGTCCGCCACCGGCGACTCCAAATCGAAGACCATGCCCTGACCATTTTCCCGAGCATAGATAGCCAATACGGCCGCTGCCGGGATAAACAGGGTATGGGCGATGCCGCCAAAACGGCCCTCGAAGCTCACTGCATCGTTATCCATATGCAGATGACGCACCGCACTCGGTGATACGTTGAGGACGATCTGGCCGTCATTGGCAAAGCCTTGCGGCACCTGCACGTTCGGGTATTCAGCATTCACCAGCAAGTGTGGCGTGCAATCGTTGTCTACGATCCATTCATATAAAGCGCGGATCAGATACGGACGACTGGAGTTCATCGAAAGCTCCTTCAGCTTCAGCGCATATCGCGTTCAACACCCGACAAGCTGACCTGAAAGGCCTCGCGGGCGAACTGGCGCTCCATGTAATCGAGCAGCGGCTTGGCCGGCTTTGGCAGTTCGATGCCTAATATCGGCAACCGCCACAGAATCGGCAACAGGCAACAATCTACCAAACTCAACTCGTCACTGAGGAAATAAGCCTTGTCGGCGAACAACGGTGACACGCCGGTCAGGCTTTCACGCAACTCCTTGCGCGCTTGCACACGCGCCGGCTCTTTGCTGCGCGGGTCAAGAATCAGGTCCACCATGGCACACCAGTCACGCTGAATCCGATGAATCAGCAAACGGCTGTTGGCACGTGCCACCGGATAAACCGGCAACAACGGCGGGTGGGGATAACGCTCGTCAAGATATTCCATCACCACGGTCGATTCATACAACGCCAGGTCACGGTCCACCAGAGTCGGCAGGCTGGCATAGGGGTTGACCTCGACCAGCTTGGGCGGAATGCGCCCGGGTTCGACATTGATGATTTCCGCGCTTACACCTTTCTCGGCGAGCACGATACGTACGCGATGGGAATAGTGATCGGCGGGGTCGGAGTAGCAGGCCAACCGGTTGGTCACGCCCATGGCGATCCTCCTCGCTTGTTAAAGTTATCAGAAGCAGAAAAACGTGCGCGCCCAATAGGGCGCGCAAGTCGACAGCGGAGAATACCAGTTACTTAGTGCACATCCTTCCAGTATTCGCGCTTCAGCAGATAGGCGAATACAAAGAAGAAGGCCAAGTACAGCAGCACGTAAGTACCGATGCGCTCGCTTTTCAGTTTCACTGGGTTAGCGGAGTAGGCCAGGAAGGTCACCAGATTCTTGATCTTCTCGTCGAACTCGGCCTCGTTCAGCTTGCCGGTTTTCGGCACGATCGTGAGCTGGTCGCACGCTTCGTGGGTCAGCGGAGTACCGGTCAGAGGGTCGTACTGCTTTTTGCCCTCTTCAACCACTTGTACTTGCTTGCAACCTACAACCTGACGGCCTTGCAGACCGACCAGAACGTTAGGCATACCCACGTTCGGGAAGATCTTGTTGTTCACACCCCAAGGGCGCGTCGGGTCTTCGTAAAAGTTACGCAGGTAGCTGTACAGCCAATCGTTACCACGCACACGCGCTACCAGAGTCAGGTCGGGCGGAGCCGCGCCGAACCACTTCTTGGCATCAACGGGCGACATGCTGTTTTTCATCAGGTCGCCGATTTTTGCGCCAGTGAACACCAGGTTGCTCAGCATCAGTTCGTGCGGAATACCGAGGTCATCGGCAACGCGCTCGTAACGCTGAAACTTGGCGCTGTGGCAACCCATGCAGTAGTTAGCAAAGGTGCGCGCGCCGTCTTGCATGGCGGCCTTGTCGGTCAGGTCGATGTCGACCGAATCCAACTCTGGACCATGACCGGTGTTAGCGAACGCAATGGCTGGTAGAACAGCAAAAACGAGTGCAGCAAATAGCTTTTTCATCAGCCAGTCACCCTTTCCGGAACCGGTTTGGTCTTCTCAAGCTTGGTGTAGAACGGCATGAGGATGAAGTATGCGAAGTACAAGATGGTGCAGATACGCGACACCAGCGTGCGCTCATCGGTCGGCGCCAGAACACCGAGTACGCCGAGGATCACGAAGGAAACGCAGAACACTGCCAACCAGACTTTGCTCATCCAGCCCTTGTAGAGCATGGACTTGACCGGGCTACGGTCGAGCCAAGGCAGCACGAACAGCACAGCGATAGCAGCACCCATGGCGATTACGCCGAGCAATTTGTCCGGTACCGCACGCAAAATTGCGTAGAACGGGGTGAAGTACCAGACCGGAGCAATGTGCTCTGGGGTCTTGAACGAGTTCGCTACTTCGAAGTTCGGCTTCTCAAGGAAATACCCACCCATCTCTGGGAAGAAGAAGATGATCGAGCAGAAGATGAACAGGAACACCACCACGCCGACGATATCTTTCACGGTGTAGTACGGGTGGAAAGCGATGCCATCCAACGGTACGCCGTTTTCGTCTTTGAACTTCTTGATGTCCACGCCTTGCGGGTTGTTCGAACCCACTTCGTGCAGCGCCAGAATGTGCAGAACTACCAGACCGAGAATCACAATCGGCAGGGCAATTACGTGTAAGGCGAAGAAGCGGTTCAGGGTGATGCCGGAGATCAAGTAGTCACCACGGATCCACTGCGTCAGGTCATCACCGATAACCGGAATCGCACCGAACAGCGAGATGATCACCTGCGCGCCCCAGTAGGACATCTGGCCCCAAGGCAGCAGATAACCCATGAAGGCTTCAGCCATCAGCGCCAGATAGATCAGCATGCCGAATACCCACACCAGCTCACGCGGCTTCTGATACGAACCGTAGAGCAAGCCACGGAACATATGCAGGTAGACCACGATGAAGAACGCCGAAGCGCCGGTGGAGTGCATCAGACGGATAATCCAGCCGTATTCCACATCACGCATGATGTATTCAACAGAGGCAAAAGCCTCTTCGGCGGATGGGGTGTAGCTCATGGTCAACCAAACACCGGTGAGTATCTGGTTGACCAGAACCAACAGCGCCAAGGAGCCAAAGAAATAGAAGAAGTTGAAGTTCTTCGGTGCGTAGTACTTGCTTAGATGGTCTTCCCACATTTTAGTGGCGGGAAAGCGCGCATCTACCCACTCCATGAATTTGCTCATCAGGCTTTCTCCTGGTCCACACCGATGACAATGACGTCGTCAGACTCGTAAGAGTGAGGCGGCACTGGCAGATTCAACGGAGCTGGTTGCGATTTATACACACGACCGGCGAGGTCATAACGCGAACCGTGGCAAGGGCAGAAATACCCACCGACCCACTCAGGACCGAGGTCAGCCGGAGCCACTTCAGGACGGAACGAAGGCGAGCAACCCAGGTGGGTGCAGATACCGACCAGCACCAGGATTTCTGGCTTGATCGAGCGTACCGTCGAGTCGACGTAAGTGGGCTGTACGGAAGCTTTCGACTCCGGGTCAGACATCCGATCGTGGATCTTGCTCAGGTTGCCCAGAATTTCTTCTGTCCGGTGAACGATGAATACCGGCTGGCCGCGCCATTCAGCAATCATCTGCTGACCTGGTTCGACTTTGCTGACATTCACTTTCACCGCAGCACCAGCGGCTTTCGCCTTGGCACTCGGGAACCATGACCCCACGAACGGGACCGCAGCACCCACCGCTCCTGCTGCACCAACCACCGAAGTGGCTGCTACAAGGAAGCGACGCCGGCCTGCATTCACGCCGTCATTGCTCATTCAGTCGTCT
>CAZIWV010000016.1:0-110677 GCA_964543145.1 uncultured Pseudomonas sp. | reverse complement strand
ACCGTTGACCTCTTGCATGCCATGCAAGCGCTCTCCCAGCTGAGCTATACCCCCATCTCGAGGACGGGGCGCATGTTAAATGTGAGCCCCTGACCTGTCAACACTATTTTTCCTACATACCAATTTTTTATGCTGACAGAACAACTACTTACCCTGCCCTGCCAGCATTTATCAGCTATCAAACCCGCGTTTTATGTCAGTTAGGCAATGCTTGCCAACAGCTTTTCCCACTCTTTGGTTTCTTTTTTCGACACACCACCAAGCAATTCGATGGCCTGACGCAAGCGGAAACGGGTGAGGTCCGGGCCGAGGATTTCCATGGCGTCCAGCACCGATACCGAACTGGCTTGGCCGGTGATGGCGACAAACATCAGCGGCATGGCATCGCGCAGTTTCAGCTCCAAGTGCTCAACCACCGCCTGAATGCAGCCGGTGATGCGGTCTTTTTCCCACTGGCGCAGCGCTTCGAGCTTCCACAAGATCAGTTGCAGTACCTGACGCACTTGCTCCGGCGAGAGCTTCTTGTGTTCGAACAGCGCGGCATCCAGCGGCAAGCCACCGGCAAAGAAGAAGTTAGCCAGGGGCGCGACCTGACTCAGGGTTTCCACCCGACCCTGTACGTGCGGGGCGATCTTCATCAGGTAGTCGGGATTCAACGCCCACTTCTGCATCTGCGCCGCGAAGGCTTCAACGCTCAGTTCACGGATCCACTGGCCGTTCAGCCAAGAGAGTTTTTCCAGGTCAAAAATCGGCCCGCCCAGCGAGACGCGCTGAATGTCGAAGTGCTCGACCATTTCGTCCAGGGTGAATTTTTCACGCTCATCGGGCATCGACCAACCCATACGCCCGAGGTAGTTGAGCATCGCCTGCGGCAGGAAGCCCATGCGCTCATAGAAGGTGATCGAGGTCGGGTTCTTGCGCTTGGACAGCTTGCTCTTGTCCGGGTTACGCAGCAGCGGCATGTAGCACAGCTGCGGCTGTTCCCAGCCAAAGTATTCATAGAGTTTGATCAGCTTGGGCGCCGAAGGCAGCCATTCTTCGCCGCGCAGCACGTGGGTGATGCCCATCAGATGGTCGTCGACCACGTTGGCGAGGAAATAAGTGGGCAGGCCGTCGGTTTTCATCAGCACTTGCATGTCCATGCGGTCCCACGGAATTTCCACGGTGCCGCGCAGCATGTCTGGTACTTCGCAGACGCCCTCGGTGGGCATCTTCATCCGCGTGACATGCGGCTCGCCGGCGGCAATGCGTTGCTGCGCCTCTTCGCGGCTCAGGTGCATGCACAGGCCGTCGTAGCGTGGGGTTTCTTTCTTTTCGGTTTGCTCGGCGCGCAGTTTGTCCAGGCGCTCGGCGGTGCAGAAGCAGTGGAAGGCGTGGCCTTTTTCCACCAGTTCGGCGTTGTACTTCTGGTAGATCGGGCCGCGCTCGCTCTGCCGGTAGGGGCCGTGCGGACCGCCGACGTCCGGACCTTCGCTCCATTCGATGCCGAGCCAGCGCAGGGCGTCGTAGATCTGTTGTTCCGACTCACGGGTGGAGCGCACCTGGTCGGTGTCTTCAATACGCAAAATGAACTCACCACCGTGCTGACGGGCAAAGCACAGGTTGAACAGCGCGATATAGGCGGTGCCAACGTGAGGGTCGCCGGTGGGCGATGGTGCGATACGGGTGCGTACTTTAGTCATGGACAGTCTCAAATCAGCAGATCATTTAAAGGTGCTTCAACGCAGGCAGGGCATGCCGGCGCAGGAGAATTCAGAAAGAGGCCGGCAATGTTACCAGCCGCACCACAGAAGGCTCCAGCAAACCGCTTTCTAAGCGCAGGCTGGCCATCAGGAAGTCCAGAAAAGCTTTCACTTTCATCGCCTGGAAGCGCCGCGACGGGTACACGGCATACACCTCACCCACCGGCAGGCGCACATCGGGCAGTAACTCCACCAGTTCGCCGCGCACCACTTGGTTCTCGCTGATCATAAACGGCAAGGCGGCGATGCCCGCCCCAGCGAGCGCCGCTTCCCGAGCAAAGGTGATGTTATTGCTGGCCAACACGCGCTGACAGGGGATGGTCTCGCCCAGCAGCGGCCAGTGACGAATGGAATCTTGGGGCAACAATATCGCCCGGTGATGGGCCAAGTCGGTGACCACCTTGGGCGTGCCGTGGGCCTTGAGGTACACCGGGCTGGCACACAAACGCCGGCCGCTGGAGAACAGCTTGCGGGCGATCAAGGTGGAGTCCTGCGGTTGGCCGATGAGGATGGCGATATCCACGCCCTCCTCCAATGGGTCGACATGCCGCGAGGTGATTTCCACCTCGGCGGTAATTTGTGGGTACTGCAACATAAAGGCGCCAAGCACCCGGCCAAGAAACAATTGGCCGAATTCGATAGGGGCGGTAATTCGCAACAATCCCGAGGGTTCTTGCTGCAACTGCATGACCGCCTGCTCGGCTTCGGCGAAGTCCAGCATGATTTGCCGGCAACGCTCGTAATAGGCCTGGCCTACTTCGGTCAGGCGCAATTTGCGCGTGGTGCGATTTAGCAGGCGCACACCCAGGCGCTCTTCAAGCAAGGCAATGCGCCGACTCACTGTGGATTTCTGCATCGCCAGCACCTGCGCGGCCTGGGTAAAACTGTGGCACTCCACGACGCGAGTGAAGATCAGCGCATCATCCAGCCCCATTATTGTTCCCCATAAGCAACAAAGTTTATGAATTGTATCGGCTATATAGCTGCATGGAACACTGTTAGATTCGCTTACACTTTTTGCCCGTACTTCGAGCACCGCCATGCCTGCCAAACTGCAACGCCGCCTTTTCGTTTTTATTGCCCTTGTCTTGCTGGTCGCTGGCGCTTTTTTTGCGCAGTGGTTTTTTGTTGGGCGGTTTATCGAAACCACTGACAACGCCTACGTTCAAGGCGAAATCACCCGGGTTTCCAGCCAGCTCAGTGCGCGCATCGACCAGGTATTGGTGCACGACAACCAACACGTCGAAAAAGGCGAATTGCTGGTGGTGCTGGATAAGGAAGACTTCCGCATTGCCGTGGACCGCGCCGAAGCCGCGCTGGCCACGCGCGAAGCGGAACTGGCGCAATCGAAAAGTAAGCTGACCCAACAAGACAGCATGATTGCCGCCAGCGCCGCCGACGTAACCTCCTCAGAGGCCACCTTGGGCCGCGTACAGATGGACCTGTCCCGCGCGCAAACCCTGCGTAAACCCGGCTACGTGTCCGAAGAACGGGTTACCACCCTGGCCGCCGACAACCGCGTAGCCCGCTCGCAAGTGAGTAAAGCCCAGGCCGACCTGCAAGCTCAGCGCCAGCAAGTGAATTCGCTCAACGCCGACATCAAGCGCCTGCAAGCGCAGATCAGCAACGCCCGCACTGACCTCGAACAAGCCAAGCTCAACCTCAGCCGCACGGAAATCCATGCGCCCATCAGCGGCATGATCGGCCAGCGCGCGGCAAAAAATGGTCAGTACATTCAAACCGGCGCCTACCTGATGTCGCTGGTGCCCGATGAAGACATCTGGGTACAGGCCAACTTCAAAGAAACCCAAATCGGCCAAATGCAGCCAGGGCAAAAAGCCGAACTGGAATTCGACGCCTACCCGGGCAAGCCGATTGAAGGCACGGTGCAAAGCCTGTTCGCCGCCTCGGGCGCACAGTTCAGCCTGCTGCCGCCAGACAACGCCACCGGCAACTTCACCAAGGTGGTACAGCGCATTCCGGTCAAACTGACCTTCCCTGCCGATAACGCGCTGAAGGGCAAGATTCGCCCAGGTATGTCGGTCACCGTGAAAGTGACCATCAAGGCGGACGACAGTGGCCGCTGATGCCCTGGTTCGCCCGGACGGCGAACCCTCTCGGCGCGATTGGATTGCGGTAATGAGCGCCATGCTCGGCGCCTTTATGGCCGTGCTGGATATCCAGATCACCAACTCCTCGCTAAAGGATATTCAGGGCGCGCTGTCGGCCACTCTGGAAGAAGGCTCGTGGATTTCCACCTCTTACCTGGTGGCGGAAATCATCATGATCCCGCTCACCGCCTGGTTGGTGCAGTTGCTCTCGGCGCGGCGGCTGTCGGTGTATGTGTCCATCGGCTTTCTGATTTCTTCCTTGCTCTGCTCCATGGCCTGGAACCTGGAGAGCATGATCGTGTTTCGCGCCATGCAGGGCTTTACCGGCGGCGCGTTGATTCCGCTGGCGTTCACCCTGGTGCTGATCAAACTGCCCGAGAGTAAGCGTGCAATTGGTATGGCCATGTTTGCCATGACCGCCACCTTCGCCCCCTCTATCGGCCCAACCCTGGGTGGTTGGCTCACGGAAAACTGGGGCTGGGAATACATCTTCTATATCAACGTGCCGCCTGGCCTGCTGATGATTGCCGGCTTGCTCTATGGCCTGGAAAAGAAAGCCCCGCATTGGGAACTGCTAAAAAGCACCGATTACGCCGGCATTCTGACCCTCGGCGTGGGCCTGGGCTGCTTGCAGGTATTTCTCGAGGAAGGCCACCGCAAGGATTGGCTGGAGTCGGCGTTTATCGTCACCTTGGGCAGCATCGCCCTGATCAGCTTGATCAGCTTTGTCATCGTGCAAATGTCCAAGCCCAATCCACTAATCAACCTGCGCATTCTCGGTAACCGTAACTTTGGTTTATCGAGTATTTCCAGCTTGGGCATGGGCGTGGGCTTGTATGGCTCGATCTACCTGCTGCCGCTGTATCTGGCGCAGATTCAGGGCTACAACTCGATGCAGATCGGCCAGGTGATTATGTGGATGGGCATTCCGCAGCTGTTCCTGATTCCGTTCGTGCCCAAGCTGATGAAGTTTATTTCGCCAAAATGGCTCTGCGCGATGGGCTTTGGCTTGTTTGGCCTGGGCAGCTTTTTGTCTGGCGTGTTGAACCTGGATTTTGCCGGCCCGCAGTTCAACCATATCCAGCTCCTGCGCGCGCTGGGCCAGCCGCTGATTATGGTGACCATCTCGCTGATCGCCACGGTGTATATCCAGCCGCAAGATGCCGGCTCGGCGTCGAGCCTGTTCAATATCCTGCGTAACCTCGGCGGCGCCATCGGCATCGCCCTGCTCGCCACCCTGCTGGATGCGCGCACCAAGATCTACTTCGACTACCTGCGCGAGGCCATTGTGCCGAGCAACCCACAGGTGGCCGAACGCCTGAGTAGCCTGACGCAAACCCTCGGCAACGAGACGGCAGCGCTGGCCAAGCTCAGCGAGATCACCCACCAGCAGGCGATGATCATGGCCTACAATGACGCCTTCCATTACGTCGGCCTGGCCCTGGCCATCAGCATGCTGGCGGTATTGCTCACCAAAGCGCTGCCGGCCAATGCCACAGGCGGTGCCGCGCACTAAGCGGCGTATCAACTAACTTCGACTTACGACGCGCCGGCGCATTGCCGGCGCGCGTCATTTCAGGCTGCACATGTCCACCACCCTTTCCCCTCGCGCCCGTTCGCTGGTGCTGCTTATTTCGTTTGCTGCCGTGTATATCGGCTGGGGCACCACCTACCTGGCCAACCACTTCTTGCTGCTGGAACTGCCACCGTTTGTGATCGTGACCCTGCGCTTTGGCCTGGCCGGTAGCGTGGCGCTGATCTGGGTAGTGGTCAGCGGCCAGGCGCGCATCCAACGCAGCGACTGGGGCGGCGCGTTTATTGGCGGGCTGATGCTGATCACCGTCGGCCAGGGCGCCCTGCTCTATGCAAACCAGTACTTGCCTACCGGCCTGTTGGCGATGCTGTACACCACCTTGCCGATCTGGAGCGTGGCGCTGGAATGGGTACTGGGCGACCGCCCGCCACTGTGGGTGCTGTGCGGTTTGGTGCTGGCCTCCACCGGCATTGTGCTGCTGATGAGCAACGGCCTGGGCAGCGCCGCCACCGCGCAGCAATGGTTCTCCGGCAGCTTGGTGGTGGCCGCCACCTTGATGTGGTCCATCGGCGCCTGGCTGCTGCGTAGCCGGCCGTCATTTCGCTCGACCTGGCTGGGCATGAGCCTGCAAATGCTCATCGGCGCGCTGATGCTGGCCTTGTTCGCCGCCTGGCGCGGCGAATGGAGCGACCTGCACTTATCGCAACTGTCACTGCATGGCTGGTGGTGGTTGGCCTATCTGGTGCTGCCAGTAAGCCTAGGGGTTTACCCCGCCTACTTCTGGCTGCTGCGCGAAGTGCGACCGAGCTTGGTCTCGACCTTTGCCTTTGTTAACCCCGTGATCGCCCTGCTGCTGGGCTATGTGCTGCTCAACGAAAGCCTGGGCATGAGCGCGCTGGTGGCATGCCTGGTGACGCTGGGTGGGGTGATGCTGATTATTTTTGGACGGCGCTAATCCGCGCACCACGGCTCGGCCCCTCGTAGGTTGGGTTGAGCCATAGGCGAAGCCCAACGGGCCCACCCAACCTACGGTTGTGCATTACTTCCAGTCTTTCAGCGCCTGGTCAGCCGCCTGGTTCAGGGGCTTGGCCATCAGCCCTGTGGGCGAGAGGCTTACCGCGTAAACGGCGCCATCGGCCATGGGCAGGTAGGTCACGCGCAGGGCTTGCGGTTTAAATAGAAAGAGGTCGTGCTGGCCGAGGCGCAGCCAACGCCAGAGGTCGATACCGTAGGGGCTGTGGGCCAACAGGGCGCTGGCGTGCTGGGCGAGTTCTTGTTGTTCAATGGCGAGGAAACGGCCGGAGAGCTTTTCCAGGCGATAGCCCGGCTGCAAACCAATCAATGCGGCCAGGCCTTTCCATTCGAACATGCGCGCGTCCAGTTGCCAGAGGTCGCCTTCAAGGTTGACGGTGCGCTCGTCGGCGCCTTCCAGCAGCGTTACCCGGTAGCGTTGCGGGCCGTCGGCCTGGAAGCTCAGGGTGGCCATGGGTTTGTCTTGCGGCAGCGCGTCGTAACTCACCAGATCGTAGGCCACGGTACCGATCAAAGCGGCCAGGGCCAAAAAGGCCAAACCGGCGGTGCCGCGCAGCCAACCGAGAAACCAGCTGCGGTTGAGCAATATCCGTGCGCCGACCAATACCGCCAGTAGTGCCAGCAGGGCGATGCCCCACGCCAGACCGTCATACTGCATAGAGCCAATTCCTTCTGCGGCAAATAGGCGGCATTATGCGCAGCCTCCCCCGCCACGGCCAGCCGGCATTCGGCGCAATCGGACACCAGTCGACTTTTTTATGCCTTTCGAATTGCTTGTAGACCCCAGCACCCTTGCCATTCTCGCGGCCGTGGCGTTTATCGCCGGCTTTATCGACGCCATCGCCGGCGGTGGCGGCCTGCTGACCATGCCAGCCCTGCTCACTGCCGGCATTCCACCGCACCTGGCGCTGGGCACCAGCAAACTGTGCGCGACCTTTGGCTCGGCCACCGCCAGCCTGGCCTTCTACCGGCGCAAATTGTTTGACCCCAAGGCCTGGCGCTACGGCCTGATCGCCACCGCCATTGGCTCGGTATTGGGCGCCAGCCTGGCGCATTGGTTGCCGGCCGAGTGGCTGATGCAAATGCTGCCCGTGGTGGTGTTTGCCTGCGGTATTTACTTGCTGTTTAGCCGCACGCCGACCGCACCGGTAATCAGCGATGCATCGATTGCGCAGCGCCGGCAATGGCCACAAGGGCTGGCCCTGGGCTTTTACGACGGCGTCGCCGGCCCTGGCACTGGCGCGTTCTGGACCGTCAGTTCGTTGCTGCTCTACCCGCTCGATTTACTCCGCGCCAGCGGCGTGGCGCGCAGCATGAACTTTGTCAGCAATATCACCGCGCTGGTGGTGTTTATCATCGGCGGGCAAGTGGCCTGGGTGCTTGGCCTGAGCATGGGTGTGGCGCTGATGGCAGGGGCGTTTCTCGGCGCGCGCACGGCGATTTCCGGCGGATCGAAATTTATCCGCCCGGTGTTTATCTGTGTGGTGTTGGCCTTGACCGTGCGCCTAGCTTGGCAGCACTGGTTCGGGCAGGCCTAAGCGGCGCGCCAGATAGACGTCGATCAGGTAGCGGGCAATCGAACGCGAAGCCGGCAGCGGCGGCAAGTTATCGATCTTGAACCACTGCGCGTCTTCGATTTCTTCTTCCTGCATCACGATCTCGCCGCTGGCATATTCGGCGTGGTAGCCAAACATCAGCGAATGCGGGAACGGCCAGCTCTGGCTGCCCAGGTACTGCAGGTTTTTGATTTCCACGCCGACTTCTTCGCGCACCTCGCGCGCCACGCAATGCTCCACCGACTCGCCCGGCTCAACAAAGCCGGCCAGGGTGCTGTACATGCCCGGCACATAACGCGGCGAGCGCGCCAGCAGCACTTCATCACCACGGGTGACCAGCACAATCATGCTCGGCGACAGCCGTGGGTAATGCGCCACCTGGCAGTTCGGGCACGTAGCCGAACGATCGGTGGCCGAGCGCTGGGTACGGGTGCCGCAGCTGCCACAGAAGCGATAGTTATCCGCCCAGGTGGCGATCTGCGCGGCAAAGCCCAACAAACGGAAGGTATCGGCATCGCTTTGCATCATGTGCTGACGCAAGGTCAGCAAGGTGCAGCCGTCCAGTTGCGGCGCCTGGGCAAAATCCAATAAGTAGATGGCATCGCCGTCGAAATGGCCCAGGCCGTGCTCCTCAAACGCGGGCAAGTCCTGGCGCTTCAACCACTCGCGAGGGAACAGCACGCCATTGCTATCGGCCAAGAAACCACCGCGAAAATGCGCCACTGCCCAGCCGCCGCCCTGGGTGATATCCAGTACCGCTGGTTCCCAGCTTTTACTCATCAGGCCGCTACCTGCAAACCAAGGGCGCGCACGCTTTCGGCGGCCAGGTCGAGCACGCTCGGTACGGTTTCTGGCCGCAGTACAGCACCGCCTTCGAGGTAGTACTCAAGGCTGGTCAGCGCATCCGCCAGGGTTTCGAGCATTTGCTCAGACGGCATTTGCGGCGCTTCGATCATTTGCGTTTGGATGTAGTCCGCGCAGGCGCCCACCAGCAGGGCGGCACGTTGCTGATTGAGGAACCACAAGCCACCGCGCACGGCCTGCAAGCTAAACGGCACATTGGCCAGGTGCAGTTTGTCGCCGTTGGATTCCAGATAGGAGGTGATCGCCCGCTTGGCCAAGGCCAGGCCAGCTTGCGACTCATCGACCACGACAATCCGCGCCTCGCTCAATTGATGCTGGGCAAACGAGGTCGCTTCATCACCCGGCTGCACTTCCTGCGGCCGCGAATCACGGCGCTCGCCGCTTTCCAGGCTGGCCACCATGCTTTCCACGTACAGCACGGCGTCGGCCAGCTTGTGCAGCGCCGGCACTTCAATCGGCTCGGCATCGTTCCAGCCAGCGACCACTTGCAGCTGATTACTCAAGGTTGCGCCAGCAGAGCTCAGGCCAACCATGCCCAAGGTTTTTGCCAGCTTGCCGAGCAAGCCATGCAGCGTGGTCAGGCGTTCACTGTCGACAGTGCCACGCTCGATCAGGTCGAGCAGGTCTTTAACGCTGGCCAGTTCTTCGCGAATCGCCGATGACAACGAACGCATCACCGAGCGACCAGGGCCGGCCAGCAATTGCGACTCTTCTTCGAGCAGTTGATCGGTGAATGGCAGCGGCGTCAGGGCAAATACTTCACGCACCTGCGTCGCCAACGGACCATGGCTGTCGGCCAAGGCAACGAGATAGAGCAGCTCTTTGAGCAGATTGCGCGGCGCCTCATAGCTGGCGTTGCCGAGCAGTTGCTTGAGCTCGCGGTCGATGCGGGCGAACAGCTGTTTACGCGATTTGCGCGCCAGCAATTGGCCGTCGACCTGGGCTTCCAACGCCGCAGCGCCAATCCAGCACAGACGGCCACGGGCTTGGCTGGCAAACAGGCTGTCGAGCCGGGTCAGGGCGCGGCCCATGAGCTTCAGGCCCGCTTGCGGGTTTTCTTCGCGAATAAAGCCCAGCAGCCCCACCTGATACATCTGCCGCAAGCGGCGCAAGTCGGCCGTATAGGCCGCAACGTCCACCAGCGCGCCGGTTTCCGGGCGGGTTTGGTCGAGGCGAGCGCTAAAGAAAAAACTCTCCGGCAGCGGCGGCTGGCCGCCAGCGGCGCGCAGGTCGTTGATCGCCGGTAGCAAGAGCTCGGGCAATTCCTGGCGGTGCATCTCGACGTTTTCCAGGTAGCGACGCAGCACATGCAGGGCATTGCTCAATGCCGACAGCTGCACATCGCGCTCTTCCCCGGCGCCTTCGGGAATATCGGTGGCCTGCTCGAGCACTTCCTGGGCCAGCAACTCGGCGCCAGCCAGTTCGATCAGGTTGAGCGTGCCGCGAATTTGCTGCAGGTACTCCACCGCTTGTTGCAGCAGGCTGCCGTTGTTGCGTTCGGCAATAAACTGCTCAAGGCTCAGTTCCGCCTCTTCCATGGTCGCGAACAGCTCGTCGCGCACCAAACTTAAGGATGTGGCTCCAGAAACCATGGCCTACTGCGCCTCCCGCGCCAGTGAGAAATTCGCGCGCATCAGTCTGCGAATTCCGGCTTTTGCTTACTCATGTGCGCGGCCATGGCCACACGCAGATCAGCAGACTGCAACATCGTGGCATTCCAGGTGGCGACGTATTCCAAACCGTCGTCAACGCGGTGGTCACGCATATAACCAATCATTTTTTTCGTGCCACGAATGGCAATCGGCGACTTGCTGGCGATCTCGCGGGCAATGCCGAATACACCGTCCAACAACGCCGCCTCGTCAACATAGGTGCGGTTGACCAGGCCAATGCTGCGCGCCTCTTCACCGCCAATGGTGCGGCCGGTGTAGGCCAGCTCGCGCATCATGCCGTCGCCAATAATGCGCGGCAGACGCTGCAGGGTGCCGACGTCAGCGGCCATGCCCATGTCGATTTCTTTGATCGAAAACTGCGCGTCCAGCGTGGAATAACGCATATCGCAGGCGCTGATCAGGTCGATGGCGCCACCCAGGCAGTAGCCCTGAATGGCCGCCAGCACCGGCTTGCGGCAGGCATCTACCGCGTTGAACGAGCTTTGCAATTCGAGAATTTTGCGCCGCAGCACTTCAGCGTTTCGGCCAGGGTCTTTACCCAGTTGGCTACCGACTTGGGCGAGCATCATCAGGTCGATGCCCGAGGAGAAGTGCTTACCGGCGCCAGAGATCACCACCACCCGCACTTCGTCGTTGGTGTCGATCCAGTTGAAGATTTCCACGATTTCGGTCCAGAAGTCCGCGCTCATCGCGTTAACCTTTTCTGGACGGTTGATCACCACGTGGGCGATCTTGTCGGCCAGTTCTACACGAAACGCTTTGTAGGCGGACATCTTGGCCTCTCTCAATTCTGCTGCACGCGCGTGCATAGAATGTTGTTATGAATAAAACCGGGCAACTATAACAAGCACGCCCAAAAAGTCGATGCCGGCGGTGTGACGCAGGCCACGTCGCCGGTCTTCACAGCTCTACTCCAGTAAAGCCTTTAAGCGCTTGATCTGTTTGGTATCTTGCCAACGCCCAAAACACTATTCGAATAAGGTCTCCCCCCGCCATGCCCACCTCGCTTGCCCAAGCCTTTGGCAAAAACTTTCTCGGCCATTCGCCGCGCTGGTACAAGCTCTGCATTCTCGCCTTTCTAATCGCTAACCCCTTGACCCTGTGGACGCTCGGGCCGGTGGTGGCTGGCTGGCTGCTGGTGGCCGAATTTATTTTTACCCTGGGCATGGCGCTCAAATGCTACCCGCTGCAACCCGGCGGCCTGCTGGTGCTGGAAGCCTTGCTGCTGAAGTTGGCCGGGGCGCAGGCACTGTATGACGAGTTGGCGCATAACTTCCCGGTGATTTTGCTGCTGATGTTTATGGTCGCCGGTATCTACTTTATGAAAGACCTGCTGTTGCTGGTGTTCTCCAAGCTGCTGTTGGGGGTGAAGTCCAAAGCGCTGCTAGGCCTGACCTTCTGTTTACTCGCTGCGTTTCTCTCGGCTTTTCTTGATGCCCTGACGGTGATTGCCGTGGTGATTACCGTGTGCCTGGGTTTTTACTCGGTATTCCATCGCTACGCCTCCAGCAGCAGCCACGACGACAGCAGTGACGACGGCACCATCACCGATTCGCACCGCCACGACCTGGAACAATTTCGCGCCTTTCTGCGCAGCCTGCTGATGCATGGCGCGGTCGGTACTGCGCTGGGCGGCGTGTGCACCTTGGTTGGCGAACCGCAAAACCTATTGATCGGCCATGAAGTGGGTTGGGACTTTGTCACCTTCTTCCTCAAGGTCGCGCCGGTATCTCTTCCCGTGCTGGCTGCAGGTTTAGTGACCTGCGTGCTGCTGGAAAAACTGCGTTGGTTTGGTTACGGCGTTGAACTGCCCGCTTCGGTGCGCAGCGTGCTAGCAGAATACGCCGCGCGCCAAGCGCAAACCCGCACCCAGGCCGACGTGGCAGGCTTGATTGTGCAGGGCCTGGCGGCCGTTATTTTGATTGGCTGCCTGGCCTTTCATGTGGCGGAAGTAGGCTTGATCGGCCTGCTGGTGATTGTGCTGATCACCGCCTTTAGCGGCATCACCGACGAGCACCGCATCGGCAACGCTTTTAAAGACGCCCTGCCCTTTACCGCTTTGCTGGTGGTGTTTTTTGCCGTGGTGGCGGTGATTCATGAACAGCAGCTTTTCACGCCCATCATTCAGGCCGTGCTGGCGCTGCCAGCCGAACAACAACCCACCATGCTGTTTATCGCCAACGGCCTGCTCTCGGCGATCAGCGACAACGTGTTTGTCGCTACCATCTACATCACCGAGGTCAAACGTGAATTTGCCGCCGGCAATATGAGCCGCGAGCATTTCGAAAACTTGGCAGTAGCCATCAACACCGGCACCAACTTGCCCAGCGTGGCCACCCCCAACGGCCAGGCCGCGTTTCTGTTTTTGCTGACCTCGTCGTTGGCGCCCCTAGTGCGACTGTCTTACGGGCGCATGGCCTGGATGGCGCTGCCCTACACCATTGTCATGAGCGTGTTGGGTTGGTGGGCGGTGGCGCATTGGTTGTAACGGATTAAAAGCTGGTGCGCGCAGCACACCCTACGGCTTGCTCAACGTGGGGTGTGCTGCGCGCACCACTACACAAAGCGCTCCTATAACGTGGCCACCCCATGCACCCGGTTACGCCACTGCCGCCAGGTGTACAGCGGAATACCTGCCATCAATACCAAGAAGCCCCAAAAAATCGCCTGCTGCCCGGTGCCATACAGCGCCCACATGGAATAGATAAAGCCAAGGCAACCAATCACCACCATCAAGCCCCGCTCACGGGGTTTAAACGCCTCGGGCTTAACCGCCAAAAACTGCAGCAAGGCGGCGGTGCAGAAGGCATAGGGCACGACGCCGGTCATGGTGCCGAGCAGGATGATGACGTTAAACACGTCGACCAAATCGCCCTGCCCGTCAATCAGCACCAGCAAGGTCACCAGCACCGCCGATACCAGCAAGCCGTTGGCTGGCACATTGTGTTTATTGGTTTTCGCCAACGACTCCGGCAGCAGCCCGTCACGCGCGGTGGCCATGGGAATATGCCCTTGCAGCAGCACCCACCCGTTCAACGCGCCCAGGCAAGCGATCACCGCGCCACCGGCCACAAAGTAATAGCCCCACGGCCCCAGCAATACCCGCGCAGCATCGGCAAAGGGCGCTGTGGAGCGCACCAATACCTGCGGCGGCAACACACCCTGCACCGCCGTGATGGACAAGATATACACCGCAGCCGCCACCAGGGTGCCGAAAATCGTGGCGCGTGGGATGGTGCGTTTGGGGTCTTTGACATGCTCGGCCGGCACCGTCGCCGATTCCAAGCCGATAAACGACCACAACGTCAGCGCCGCCGTGGTGGCAATTGCTTTGGCATAACCACCGCCACCGGGCAGCGCCTCCACGGGGGGAATACGCAGGTATTCCGGGTGAAAGGAAAACCAACCGAGGATGCCGATCAACAGCAGCGGGATCAGCTTGAGGGCGGTGAGAACGTTCTGCACCACACCAAAGGCGCCGATGCCACGCAGGTTGATCAGCGTGCACAGCCAGATCGCGGCGATGGCCGTGCCGATGGCCAGCAGCGGGTCGCGCAAGGCGGGAATAAACACTTGCAGATAGCCGACCAGGGTTACCGAGATAGCGGCATTGCCGATCCACGCGGCTTTCCAATAGGTCCAGGCGCACAGGTAACCGGCAAACGGCCCAAAGCCGTCACGGGTGTAGGCGTAAGGGCCACCGGCAGAGGGGTTGAGGCGGGATAAACGGGCAAAGGTCAGCGCCAGAACCACCGCGCCAATGCTGGAAATCAGCCAGCCAAACAGACTCAAACCACCAAAGGCGGCCAGGCTGGAGGGCAGTAAAAACACCCCCGAGCCGACCATATTGCCCACCACCAGCGCCGAGCAGGTCCAGAAGCCCATCGTCCCTGCTGCACTCTGCTGCCCTTGGCGCATGTCTCCCCCTTGGCTGAATTACTCCTTGATACAGTCAACGGTATAGCAGCGACCTTGCGGGGTGTCTTGGTGCTGCAAGCCGTGCACGTCGGTGTCGAAGCCGGGAAAGCTGCGGTCAAACACGCGGGCAAAGGACAAGTAATCAATGATTGAGCGGGTGGCTTCGGTAAAGCGCTCGCCCGGCATGATCAACGGAATGCCTGGTGGATACGGCACCAACATCACCGCAGCGATACGACCCTGCAATTGATCCACCGGCACCGCCTCCACTTCGCCACGCACCAAGTGGTTGTAGGCATCCGCCGGTTTAATCGCCACTTCCGGCAGCACGGTGTACATGCGCTTGAGCGCTTTCGGCGTGGCGTTATCGCGGTAGCAGGTGTGCAAGGCATCGCACAGATCGCGCAGGCCCATGCTCTGGTAACGGGCATCGCTGCTGGCAATGGATTTCAGGCACTGGCTTAACGGCACGTTGGCGTCGTAGCTGCGCTTGAACTCCAACAACTCAGTGAGCAAGGTGCTCCACTTACCCTTGGTGATGCCCATGGAGAACAGCACCAGGAAGGAATACAGGCCGGTTTTTTCCACCACCAAGCCACGCTCCCAGAGGAACTTGCTTACTACCGCCGCTGGAATACCGCGATCACTTAGCGCACCGCCCGCCGTCAGGCCTGGGGTCACCAAGGTGACTTTGATCGGGTCGAGCAGCACATAGTCGTCGGCGATATCACCAAAACCATGCCAGTCAGCCTGCGGCTTAAGCACCCAGTCGTGGGTGGCGACATGGTCCGCGCCCTCCGCCAACGGCGGCTGCCAAATGCTGAACCACCAGTCCTGCCCGCTAAAGCTCTGGCCCAGGTTGGCCAAGGCGCGGCGGAAGCTCAACGCCTCATCAAAGGTTTCCTGAATCAGCGAGCGCCCTGCCGGGCCCTCCATCATGGCCGAGGCCACATCCAGCGAAGCGATGATGCCGTACTGCGGCGAGGTGGAAATATGCATCATGAACGCTTCATTGAAGCGGTCACGGTCCAACTGGCGAGCGCCGCCATCCTGCACATGAATCATCGACGCCTGGCTAAACGCGGCGAGCAATTTGTGCGTGGAATGGGTGGTAAACACCAGCGGGCCATCGTCGGTGCGCGAGGTGCCCATGCCGTAACGGCCGGCGTAGAACTCATGGAACGCCGCATAGGCGTACCAGGCTTCGTCAAAGTGCAGCACCTCAACCGAATCGCCGATGGTCTTTTTAATCAGCTCGGCGTTGTAACAGAGGCCGTCATAGGTGGAGTTGGTCACCACCACCAACTTGACCTTCGGCGCACGGCCACGGGCCAGCGGGCTGGCGTCGATCTTGGCCTGAATCGATTCGCGAGTGAACTCGCTCAGCGGAATCGGGCCAATAATGCCCAGCTCATTACGCTCCGGGCTCAGGTACAGCGGAATGGCGCCGGTCATGATGATCGAATGCAAAATCGACTTATGGCAGTTGCGGTCAACCAGTACCAAATCGTCGCGCCCCACCATCGAGTGCCAAACAATCTTGTTCGCCGTCGAGGTGCCATTGATCACAAAGTACGTGTGGTCCGCGCCAAAATTGCGCGCCGCTCGGGCCTCTGCTTCGGCCAGCGGACCGGTGTGATCGAGCAGCGAACCCAGCTCCGGCACCGACACCGACAAATCCGAACGCAAGGTGTTTTCGCCAAAAAACTGATGGAACGCCTGCCCCACCGGGCTCTTGCGATAGGCAACACCACCGCCATGCCCAGGCGTATGCCAGGAATAATTCGACTCGGCCGTGTGCTGCACCAACGCCTTGAAAAACGGCGGCAGCAAACCATCCAAATAATTACGCGCGGCTCGGGCTACTTGCCGGGCCAGGAAGGGCACAGTGTCTTCAAACAGATAGAGAAGGCCACGTAGTTGATTAAGATCGGCCATCGCCTCGGCCGGCGCGTTCTCAATCGTCACCTGCTCGCCCAGCGCAAAAATCGGCAACTGCGGCGCGCGCACACGGGCCACGCGAATCAACTCAATCACATCATGCAGCAGCCGCTGATTCTCCCCCGCCCCCTCAGCGGCGACCAAAATGCACGCCAAGCCATGGTGGGTGGACGCCACAATGCGGCCTTCGGTGGAACTGGCGGTGGAAATAATCGTGAAGCCTTCAAGCTCCAACTCGCGGGCAATTTCCCGCACACGGTCCCCGGCCACGGTGTCGGCCTTGATATCGCGGTGCACGATAAGAACGGGAAACTTGAGGTCTTTATACATTCTATTAGCGCCTGAAGAGTAACCGGGCCGGGCCCGTGCAGCCGTCAGGGTAGAGGCTCACCCGAACAGGCGTAACCCCCTGTGGCGCGAGTTATACGAAAAGGTCGCGCGGGGATAAATCGACCCAGTGGAGGCACGTACAGATATGGATCGTACTGCCGAGCGAAATAACCACTATCCCCAGATAACGCGCATCGGCGGGATGAACAGCCGCGCCGCCGCGTAGCCGTGTTCGGCATCAGGCGCGCATGGAGCAGTCGCAGCCGTAAACAATCCTTACCGTAACTCTTGGGCAGTTGCGCTAAGTGGCCTCGGCATCCGGTCGAGGCCACGTATCCGTTAGCCCAGTAATTACTGGGGCATAAGCAAATGGAAGAGACATTCAGCGCAAACGTTGGAAAAACAAAGGCCCCGCATTTGCGGGGCCTTTGTTCTATCGAGATGGCGGAGGCGGTGAGATTCGAACTCACGGACCTGTTACAGTCGGCAGTTTTCAAGACTGCTGCCTTAAACCGCTCGGCCACACCTCCGAAGTGCGGGCGGAATAATACCGGAAGGAAACACACTGTCAAACTCTGCAGGGTTGGCAGACCAAAGTGCTCTGTTATAGTCGCTAACGACTACGGGTCACGGAACCCACTAAGCCGTCTATAAGGAGTGTCGCCATGCACGAACAAGATTACGCACTCGGCCATGCGCAGGTCGAGCAGCAAGAAGTCAGCCGCGTACTGCGCAACACCTACGGGCTGCTGGCCCTGACCCTCGCCTTTAGCGGCGTGGTCGCCTACGTAGCCCAGCAGATGCGCGTTCCCTATCCAAACATTTTCGTTGTACTGATCGGTTTCTACGGTCTGTTCTTCCTTACCGTTAAATTGCGGGATTCCGCCTGGGGCTTGGTTTCCACCTTCGCCCTTACTGGTTTTATGGGTTATACCCTCGGCCCAATCCTCAACCGCTACATTGGCATGGCCAATGGCGCCGAAGTTATTTCCTCGGCGTTTGCCATGACCGCCCTGGTGTTCTGCGGCCTGTCGGCCTATGTGCTGACCACCCGTAAAGACATGAGCTTCCTCGCCGGCTTTATCACCGCGGGTTTCTTCGTGTTGCTGGGTGCGGTATTGGTCAGCATGTTCTTCCAGATCAGCGGCCTGCAGTTGGCGATCAGCGCTGGCTTCGTGCTGTTCTCGTCGGTGTGCATCCTGTTCCAGACCAGCCAGATCATTCATGGCGGCGAGCGCAACTACATCATGGCTACCGTCAGCCTGTATATTTCGATCTACAACCTGTTCGTCAGCCTGTTGCAGATTTTCGGCATCATGAGCAGCGACGACTGATCTAAACGTCAGCAAAAAGCCCGCTTCGGCGGGCTTTTTTGTGCGGTGCAGATAGATATCTGCCGCTAGCGCCAGCCAAAGTTAACGCGCACTAACGTATTCAGATAGCACAGGCGCAACGCCTGGAATGGCCATAAGCGCAGGGCTTGGCGGTACAAACCGGCTGCGGAATGCTGATCGCCACGGCGCGCCGCCGCGCGAAACAACGACAAATAGCGTTGCGCTTCATAGCGCTGGCGATAGCGTTGGCAGTCGCTTGGAAGCGAAGCGAACACCTCAGCGACCAGTTGCCGGGCAAAAAACTGGTCAGCACGGCGATGCCGCAGGCTGTCGGCGTGCTTATGGATTCTGGCCACCGGGGTATCGGTAGTCACCACTGTTGCGCTCGCCAGCAAGCAGGCAAACACCGCTACATCCTCGCTGCTGCGCAGTTCCTCTGGGTAGGGGCGTTGCAGGAGCAGATCGCGGCGAAACAGCGAGCGGCTGTGGGACACCGCAATTTTCTTTTCCAACAGATAACGGCGAATGCGCTCACTAGCTTCCCCCACCACCTGGGTTGGCAAGCGCAAGCGTTCAGCGCCTGCGGCATTTACCGATAGATACGCGCCCAATACCATGCCGGCATCCGGCTGGCTGATCAGCGCTTGACGTAGGGCAGCCAAGCCCTCAGGTAAAAGCTCGTCATCTGCATCGAGAAAAAACACATAACGGCCACGAGCCGCGCGAACACCTCGATTACGCGCCGCGGCGACACCACGATTGGGTTGGCTAATCATGTGCACATCGCAACCGGTGGAGCGCTGAAAACGAGCGAAGATCTCTTCGGTCTCATCGGTTGAACCGTCATTGATCACCAGCACTTCGACGTCTGCCGTTTGCTGTGCAATGACCGAACACAAGGCTCGGTGCAATAGATAACCGTAGTTATAGGTGGGAATAACAACGCTGATGAAGGGCTCTACAACGGCAACTGACGAGGACATGGCTTGGGCCTGCGCGGAAAAACTGCAATTTTCCGCAGGCCACCCACAGGGCTATGTCAGTCACCCCACTTCAACTAGTAGGAAAAGCCCTATCCCCTCGCACTACTAAGACGGCAGCCGCACAGTCTTGTGGCCACTGGTGAAAATTCCCCAACACGAAAGGAACAGTGCCGCGATCAACGGGCCGATAACAAAGCCATTGAGGCCAAAGATGGTCAGCCCCCCTAGGGTTGAGAGCAAAATCATGTAGTCCGGCATTTGCGTGTCGCGGCCTACCAGAATGGGCCTGAGTACGTTGTCGACCATACCGATCACCAGCACGCCGAACACGCTCAACGCCACGCCTTGCCAAATCGCTCCGGTTGCCAGGAAGTAAACCGCCACCGGCACCCAAACGATTCCGCCACCTACCGCTGGCAGCAGCGACAAAAAGGCCATTAATACCGCCCACAGCAACGGGCTGTTGATGCCGAGAAACCAGAACGCCAAGCCACCCAAAGCCCCCTGGGTGACAGCCACTAGAACGTTACCTTTAACCGTGGCCCGCACCACGCGGGTAAAGCGCAGCTGCAGGCGGCGTTTCTGCCCTTCATTTAGCGGTATGGCGGTGCGGATCTTGCGCACCAATTCTTGGCCATCACGCAGAAAGAAGAACAGTAGATACAGCATGATGCCGAAGCTGATCAGAAACTCGAAGGTGTTCTGCCCCAGGGTGAACGCCTGACTAGCCACCGCCTGACTGCCCTGCATAGCGCCGGTAATGGCTTTGTCTTTAAGACCGTTGAGGTTGCCAAACCCGAAGCGGTCCATCTGCACCTGCACATAGCGCGGCAAATGGCGCTTTATTTCGACGATATAGGCGCCAATATCGAGATCGCCGCTTTCAATGCGCCGGTACAAGTCGCCCGCTTCCTGCACCAGTAACGCGGTGGTAAACACCACCGGCAAAATAGCGATGCATAGGCAAATTATTAGCGTGGTCAAGGCCGTCAGGTTGCGCGAACCCTGATGCCGCCGGGCCAACCAACGATTCACCGGGTTAAACAGAATGGCCAGGATAACGGCCCAGAACACCGCGCCGTAATACGGCAGCAGAATCCAGCCAAAGGCGACGGTTACTGCCGTCAGCAAGGCCAGGAACAGTTTCTTTTCAATCGCAGGGTCGGACATGGGCGCTCGTCGGTAAAAAGACTAATGAGCCTTAGTCCACGAGCGCAGCGGCAAGTGCAGGTTTTATCGAAGCGTCTGCCGCCACCGTTAGGCACGGCCAGAGGTTATTTGCGCTTTTTCTTGCGGGGCTTGCCACCCATGGCCTTCAGGCGTTGCGCCGCTTCGGCCAGTACGTCGCGCTTTTCCGGTTTGTCCATTTTCTTCCAGGCTTTGATTTCGTCCTTGCTGCGCCCGCAGCCGAGGCATATCCGCTCTTCGAATTCGCACAGGCTGATGCAGGGATTTTTTGTATCGCCCATAGCTGTCATTAGTCTCGGGAGTATTCCTGTTCTTCGCGAATGGCGCGGGCCAGGGCTTCTTCTTCGCTTTCTTCGGCGGGCTCTGGCGTAACGGCTGGCGCCGGTGGCGTCACTGCTTGAGTAGCAACCTTGTTGCGCAGCACCGCCAACGCCTCTTCGGCGGACATGGGCTGTTCGTCTTCGTCGTCTGCAGCGAGGGCCATGTCGGCACGCGCTTGCAGGCCTTCAGGTACTGGGGGGTCGTAATCGTCAGGCAAATCGTCAAAGTCGGTTTTCAGACCTTCTTCCATCATGTCCAGTTCGGCCAGCAGGCTGCCGAAGCTTTTCTCTTCGCTTGGCTCAGGCGCTGCGCCCTCTTCGCCTTCGGGGGTCGTATCGGCGCGGGCTTGCAGGCCTTCGGGTACTGGCAGGTCGTCTTGATCGAAGCCGAGCATGGGCTCGGGTTCCAGTTCGCGTAGGGCGGCCAGCGGCGGCAGTTCGTCGAGGTTTTTCAGGTTGAAGTGGTCAAGGAACAGTTTAGTGGTGGCGAACATAGCTGGTTTGCCGGGTACGTCGCGGTAGCCGACCACGCGGATCCATTCGCGCTCGAGCAGGGTTTTGACGATATGGCTATTGACCGCCACGCCACGTACGTCTTCGATTTCGCCGCGAGTGATGGGCTGGCGGTAGGCGACCAGCGCCAGGGTTTCAAGCATGGCGCGCGAGTAGCGCTGCGGACGTTCCTCCCACAGGCGGCCGACCCAGGGCGCGTACATTTCGCGTACTTGAATGCGGTAGCCGGTGGCGACTTCTTTCAGCTCAAAAGCTCGCCCGGCGCAGGATTTCTCCAACACGGCGAGGGCTTTTTTAAATACCGCAGGTTCCGGTCGTTCGCCTTCTTCAAAGAGTTCGAACAGGCGCTCGAGCGACTGCGGTTTGCCGCTGGCAAGCAAGAAGGCTTCGAGCAGCGAGGCCAGCTCTTTAGGGTCGTTAAGGTTCATGTCAGGGAAGGTCTCATTCGCCACGCGCACGTACGTGAATCGGCCCGAAAGCCTCGTTTTGCACCAACTCGACCAATTGTTCTTTGATCAATTCCAACACCGCCATAAAGGTCACCACCACGCCAAGCTTGCCCTCTTCGGCGAGAAACAGGCTGACAAAGGGTACAAAGGCGCCGCCTTTCAAACGCTCCAACACCTCGCTCATGCGCTCACGGGTGGACAGTTGCTCGCGGGTGACTTGGTGGCTTTCAAACATATCGCTACGGCGCAGCACTTCGGCCATGGACAGCAGCAGTTCTTCCAGACTGACGTCGGGCAGCAGCTTGCGCGCGCGGGCTTCCGGGGCGTCGAGGCGCGGCACGGTGATGTCGCGGCCGACACGGCTGATTTGGTCGATACCTTCGGCGGCGGCTTTATAGCGCTCGTATTCTTGCAAGCGGCGAATCAGCTCGGCGCGGGGGTCGTCTTCCTCTTCTTCAGCCTCGGCCGAGCGCGGCAGGAGCATGCGCGATTTGATTTCGGCGAGCATGGCTGCCATCACCAAGTACTCGGCGGCCAGCTCCAAGCGCACCGACTGCATCAGCTCAACGTACCCCATGTATTGACGGGTAATTTCCGCCACCGGGATGTCCAGCACGTCGATGTTTTGTTTGCGGATCAGATACAGCAGCAGGTCGAGTGGGCCCTCAAAGGCTTCGAGGAACACTTCCAGGGCGTCGGGGGGGATATACAGGTCCACCGGCATTTCGGTAACGGCTTTGCCGTAAACCAGAGCAAACGGCAGCTCCTGTTGGGCGCCGGCTTGGCTATCGACTTCGCTGGGGGTGGTGGCCTGCATAACGTCCTTACTAGCGATAATTCAAAACTAGCGATAATTCAGACCTAAGGCGCTGCGCACCTCGGTCAGGGTTTCTCGGGCCTCGTCGCGCGCCCGTTCGGCGCCCTCGGCGAGGATGTTGCGCACCAGTTCCGGGCTGCTTTGGTAGTCCTGCGCGCGCAGGTGTAGCGGTTTTAGCTCGGCCTGCACCGCCTCGATCACTGGGCCTTTGCAGTCGATGCAGCCAATGCCAGCGCTGCGGCAGCCCTGCTCTACCCACTCACGCGTGGGCTCATCGGAGTAGACCTTATGCAACTGCCAGACCGGACAGCGCGCTGGCTCGCCAGGGTCGTCGCGATGCACGCGGGCCGGGTCGGTAGGCATGCGCCGCAATTTGTCTTCGATCACCGCCTGGGTGTCGCGCAAGTAAATATCGTTGCTATGGCCGCCTTTGAAATGGGATGTGGCCATTTTGCTGCCGTCCAGCCCGGCCAATTTTGGCGATTCACTGAGCAAGGCGTGGGGCTCTGGCAGCAGCACTTTACCGCCGCCTTCGAGATAGCCAAATAGGCGTTCTTTATCGCCCAGGGTGATGCTTTGTACTTCTTTGAGCAGGGCGCGCGCCGTGTCCAATGCTTCAACGTCGCCGCGCTCCTGAAAGGCTTGGCGTAGGCTGTTGTAAAGTTTGGCGGTTTTTTTCCCCAGACGCAGAATGGCCGCTTCGGCCTTGGCTTCAAAACCGGGCTCGCGGCCGTATAAGTGGTTAAAGCGCCGCGCTACTTCGCGGGCGAATTCGATATGCGGCAGTTGGTCTGAGCCCACCGGCACCAAGCCTGCGCGATACAGCAAAATATCGGCGGCTTGCAGCAGCGGGTAACCGAGAAAGCCGTAGGTGCCAAGATCTTTGTGGTGCAGTTGGTCTTGCTGCTCTTTGTACGAGGGCACGCGTTCCAGCCAACTGAGTGGGCAAATCATCGACAGCAGCAGGTGCAACTCGGCGTGCTCGGGCACTTGCGATTGGATAAACATATTCGCCGAGCTAGGGCTGACCCCGGCGGCGAGCCAATCCACGGCCATGTCCGTGACGTGGCCGGCGATCTGGCCAACGTCGTCGTAGTCCGTGGTCAGCGCGTGCCAGTCGACGATGCAGAAAAAGCACTCGTATTCGTGCTGCAGCTTGACCCAGTTTTTCAGCACGCCGTGGTAATGGCCCAGGTGCAGCCGGCCGCTGGGGCGCATGCCAGAGAGTACGCGGCGTTGCGGGTCGACCAGGCTCAAGCGGTGGTTCCTTTCAACATCTAGGCATCAGCCTCGAAGGGCCGCGGGTCGCCACAGCCGACGCGCACCAGCACCACTTCATCGTCAACCAGGCTGACCACGGTAGAGGCTTCAAGGCCGCCAAAGCCACCGTCGAGAATCAGGTCGACCTGGTGCTCAAGAAATTGGCGCATTTCGTAGGGGTCGCTCATCGGCTCTTTTTCGCCGGGCAGGATCAGGCTGGTACTCATCAGCGGCTCGCCCAGCTCTTCCAACAAAGCCTGGGCAATCGGATGACCCGGCACGCGCAGGCCGATGGTGCGGCGCTTGGGATGCAAGAGCATGCGCGGCACTTCTCGAGTGGCGTTGAGAATAAAGGTATACGGCCCCGGCGTATGGCCCTTGAGCAGGCGAAACGCGCCGGTATCGACCTTGGCGAACAGGCCGAGTTGCGAAAGGTCACGGCAGACCAGGGTGAAGTTGTGTTTGTCGTCCAACTGGCGCAGGCGACGGATGCGCTCCACGGCGGTTTTGTCGCCGATATGGCAGCCAACCGCGTAGGAGGAGTCGGTGGGATAAACGATCACGCCGCCGCCTTTAATGATCTCCACCGCCTGTTTGATCAACCGCGCTTGCGGGTTCTCCGGGTGCACCTGGAAAAATTGACTCACGGGAGTTCTCTTCTCAAAAGCCAGCGGCTCAGCCGGCAGCAGCGTGTGGGACATGATCGAAGCGCAGCCACAGAGGCGCCAGGTCGTCGGGCAGCGGGCGATACATGCCCAGCTCCGACCAGTCACCTGGGGCGTGGAAGTCACTGCCGACGCTGGCCAGCAGACCAAACTCACGGGCAAGAATCGCCAGGCCACCCACTTGCTCGGCCGGCTGCATGCCGTTGACCACTTCCAGCGCCTGACCACCAGCGGCGACAAAGTCGATCACCAGTTTGCGCCGTTTACTGCGGGTAAAATCGTACTGCCAAGGGTGCGCCATGCTCACCCAAGCACCGGCTTCACGCAGGGTACGCACGGCGTCTTCCAGGCTTGGCCAATGCTGTTTGACGTCGCCGAGCTTGCCCGACCCCAGCCATTTACGGAACGCCTCGCCACGGTCTTTGACGTAGCCGGCACGCACGAGGAAGTCGGCGAAGTGCGGACGGGCTGGAGCATTGCCGCTGTCGCCGAGTTCTTGCTGAATCGCACGGGCACCGTCCAGTGCACCGGGCATACCTTTAAGCGCCAGGCGCCGGTCAATCTCTTCAGCACGTAGCCAGCGACCGCTGTGCAGGTCAGCAATGGCTTTAAGCAATGCCGGCGCATCGGCGGCAAAGCCGTAACCGAGCACATGAATAGTCGCCCCGCCCCACATGCACGACAACTCAATGCCGTTGACCAGTTGCACATCAAGGTCATTGGCGGCGCTGCGCGCTTCGTCGAGACCTTCAAGGGTGTCGTGGTCAGTCAGGGCCAGGACCCGCACGCCGCGCTCATGGGCGCGGGCGACCACCACGGCGGGCGCAAGGGCGCCGTCGGAAGCGGTGCTATGGCAGTGCAGGTCAACAATCATCAAGGCTTTCTCTCGGTAAAAACGAAGCGCTGTATTCAATAGAACGCGCGGGGCCGCAACAGTTAGTGGGAAAAAACCGCGCAGCGGCACAAACTCTGCGCCGCTGCGCCTATCCCTACGGTTTGGGTTTGTTATTATGCCGCCACATCCTGCTTCTGGCTTGCCACTGTGAAACAATTCCTCGACTTCATCCCGCTTATCCTGTTTTTCCTCGTTTTCAAGCTTGAACCCCGCGCCATCGAACTCTTCGGCTACACCTACATGCTAGGCGGTATTTTCAGCGCCACCGCAGTGTTGATTGCCAGCTCAATTGTGGTTTACGGCATTTTCTTTATCGTCCAGCGGCGCCTGGAAAAGAGCCAATGGCTCACCCTGATCGCCTGCTTGGTGTTTGGTAGCCTGACCTTAGCCTTCCACAGCGAAACCTTTTTGAAGTGGAAAGCACCGGTGGTGAGCTGGCTGTTTGCCCTGGCCTTCCTCGGCAGCCACTTCATCGGTGACAAGGTACTGATTCAACGCATGATGGGCCACGCCGTGGGCCTGCCGGACGCGATCTGGACCCGGCTGAATATCGCCTGGATCGTGTTCTTTATTGTCAGCGGCAGCGCCAACCTGTTTGTCGCGTTTACCTTTCCGAGCATTTGGGTCGACTTCAAAGTATTCGGCAGCTTGGGCATGACCCTGCTGTTCTTGATCGGTCAAGGCATTTACTTGGCCCGCCACATTCATGATGTGCCCAAGCCGGTTGATGCCGACACCTCTCCCGCCAGCAAAACTAAGGACTGACATGCTCTACGCGATTATCGCCACCGACGTGGCTAATTCCCTGGACAAGCGTTTGGCCGCCCGCCCTACTCACCTGGCGCGCCTTGAACAGCTGAAAAGCGAAGGCCGCTTGGTCCTCGCCGGCCCGCACCCAGCCGTAGACAGCAACGACCCTGGCGCCGCTGGTTTCAGTGGCAGCTTGATCGTCGCCGAGTTCGAATCGCTGATTGCCGCGCAAAACTGGGCCGACGCCGATCCTTACCGCGCTGCCGGCGTATACGCTAACGTGGTGGTCAAGCCGTTTAAATTGGTACTGCCATAAGCCCTTTAGCGTTGAGATCAAGCCAATAAGGAAAGCCGATGCGCCAAGGTCCACTGCTCCTGCTGTTCGCTGCATCGTTGTCTATCGCCCTTGCTGCCCACGCCGAAGAAACGCCGCTGGCGCCGGAGGAAAGCAGCCCGCAGGTAACAGCCCCGGACAGCAGCGCACAGCTCAGCGCCACTCAGGCGCAAGTGGACACCCTGGAGCAACGCCTAGCCGAAAGCGAACGCGCCCGCACCGAGCTTGCCGCGCAGATGCAAAGCAGCGTGGAAGTGCGCGAAAACGCTGTAATTGGCCGCCTGCGCCAAGAGAACCAACGCCTCAAATTGCAGCTCAAAGAAGCTCAGGCCAGCCAACAACCGCCGCTGCTCAGCGAAGAACAAATGTGGTTTGCTGTGGGTGCTGCGGTCGCGGTGGTGGCCGTTTTGTTTGGTGCGCTGTTACGTGGTGGTCGGAAAAACCGCCGCGCCTGGATCAACTGATAGCCCTTGGCGAAATAGACCAGCCTTATGTCCACTCTCTTATTAATCGACGATGACGTAGAACTCTGCGAGCTGCTGACCAGTTGGTTAAGCCAGGAGGGTTTTCACGTGCGCGCCTGTCACGATGGCCGCAGCGCGCGGGCGGCACTGGCTAGCGAGTCGCCTGCGGCCGTGGTACTGGACGTGATGCTGCCTGATGGCAGCGGTCTGGAACTGCTAAAACAATTGCGCACCGACCACCCCGACCTGCCAGTGCTGATGCTTTCGGCCCGCGGTGAACCGCTGGACCGTATTCTCGGCCTGGAACTGGGCGCCGACGACTACCTGGCTAAACCCTGCGACCCGCGCGAACTCACCGCCCGCCTGCGTGCGGTATTGCGCCGAAGTGTGCCGGTGGCGACCTCCAGCCAACTGGAACTGGGCGACCTGGTGTTTAGCCCGATCCGCGGCTCGGTAACCATCGCCGGCCATGACGTGGTGCTGACCGTTTCCGAAAGCCGCCTGCTGGAAGCCCTGTTGCGTCAGCCCGGCGAGCCCGTAGATAAACAGGAACTGGCGCAATTGGCGTTGGGCCGCAAACTGACCCTGTACGACCGCAGCCTGGATATGCACGTCAGCAACCTACGGAAAAAAATCGGCCCGCACACCGACGGCCGCCCCCGCATTCTCGCCCTGCGCAGCCGCGGCTATTACTACAGCGCGTAGCGTTCGCTCTTAGGATGTGCTGTGCGCACCAAGCGGTATCGGCATATACCAATTGTGCGCACACCGTTCGCCCAGCGGCACAGCCAATGTAAAGATCGCGCTGGCTTATGTAGTTTCGCCTTTACCTAAGCTTTACCCGCCCCTGACCGCGCTTGACCTTGTAATCCCTAGACTGGGCACATCCGGCAAATACGCCGGTTTGCAGACAAGGAGATACCCCATGCGTAAGACCCTCATCGCCGCTCTGTTTGCCGCAGCCCTGCCAACCATGGCCATGGCCATGCCGCCAATAGGCGAAGACGGCCCACGCCCCATGATGGATGGCGGCCCGCGTGGCGAGCACCGCGGCCCGGACATGTTCCGCGAGCTGGACCTGAACAAAGAACAGCGCCAAGCCATCGGCAAGATCATGGGCGAGCAAAAGCACAGCCGTGACGAACTGACCAAGCGCTACCTGGACAAACTGTCCGACGCCGATAAAAAGGCCATGCACGACGAAATCAAAGCCAAACGTGACGCCACCGACGGCAAGATCCGCGCCCTGCTGAACCCAGAGCAACAGAAAGCCTTCGACGAGAAACACAAACAAATGGAAGCTCGCCGCGCGGAATGGCAAGAGTTCCAAGCGTGGAAAGCCAACAAAGCTAAAACCCAGTAATACCGTTTGGTGTGCTGTGCACACCAAGCGATCCACCCGAGTACGCAGCGGTGTGCACAGCGCACCCTACGGCCCGTGCAACCCATCCGGCAAAAAAACGCCGGATGGGTTTTGTTCGTTTACCGCGTTAAGGAGTCGTTGTGCGCTCACTGTTTTGGCGAATCTTTGCCAGCTTTTGGTTAGCCATCGCGTTGGTCGCAGGCCTGTCGATGGTGATGGGTCGCGTATTGAACCAAGACGCCTGGATTCTCAGCCAACACCCGGCCCTGCAAGGTGTGCCCGAACAGTGGGCGAGCATCTACGAAAGCAAAGGCCAGCAAGCCGCACAGGAGTATCTGCAACGGCGCAAACGCGACTTCCGTATCGACACCCAAGTGCTTGACGACAGCGGCAACGCGATCATCCAAGGCACGTTTCCACCGCGCGCCGCCGCCTTTGAAAAGCGCCAGCACGATGACCCGCGTCGCCTGCCCTGGCGGCGCCTGACCACCGAATACACCAGCCCGAACAGTGGCGACACCTACCTGTTTATCTACCGCATTCCGCACCCCGAGCTAGACGACTGGCACCGCGACAGCCTGTTCTTGCCTGTAGGCGCGCTAGGTATCGCCTTTCTGGTGCTGACCGCTTTGAGTTTGCTACTGACGCTGTCGATCACCCGCCCGCTCGGGCAACTGCGCGGCGCCGTGCACGACCTTGGTCAAGCGGCCTATCAGCAACACACCCTGGCGCGCCTCGCCACCCGTCGTGACGAATTTGGCGTGCTGGCCGGCGACTTCAATCGCATGGGTGAGCGCTTGCAAGACCTGATCAGCAGCCAGCGCCAGTTGCTGCGTGACGTCTCCCACGAACTGCGCTCCCCGCTCGCCAGGCTGCGCATTGCCCTGGCGCTGGCTGAACGTGCCGAAGCGCAAGAGCGGGTGAAATTGTGGCCGCGACTGGAGCGCGAATGCGATCGCCTGGAAGCGCTGATTAGCGAAATTCTGGCGTTGGCACGGATGGACGCCAACCTGGGGACCGCGCAGGCCGTGGACGTCGCCGCGCTATTTGCCAGTCGCCAGCAGGAAGCTGAGCTGAATGAGCCTGAACAACGCATTGTGGTAGCGCTTGAACCCGCGCTAAACCTGCTAGGTTGGCCAGATATGCTGGAGCGAGCACTGGATAATCTGGTGCGCAACGCGTTGCGCTTTAACCCGGCGGGGCAGGCCATCGAGTTGCGCGCAGAACAAATGGACGGCACGGTGCGCTTGAGCGTGCGCGACCATGGTCCTGGGGTATTACCGGAGCATCTGGCGCGCTTGGGCGAACCCTTCTTCCGCGTACCCGACCAAAGTGCCCCAGGGCATGGGCTTGGGCTGGCGATTGCCAGGCGCGCGGCAGAACGGCACGGCGGCAGCCTGCACTTGGCTAATCACCCGCAGGGTGGCTTTGTCGCCAGCCTGGTAATACCGGCGACGCTGCAAGCTAGCAAACAGAAGTAAAAACTCGTCTCTCGGCGGCAGCGTGTTAGTGCGGCGAACGCACTAGGAGAGAAAACTCGTCACTTGATCGGCAGTGGTCTGCAGATGCTGCTCATGGGTAAAACCGGATGACTTCAATGGCTTGAGGTCATGATCGGCCGCCCCTAGCCAAAGCAGCTTGATCGCCGGTGATAGCGCGTACTGCGCCACCGTCGCTTTGTCGCCCAGCGCATCTCGCTCGCCCTGAACAATCAGCGTTGGCGTGCGCAACTCAGCCAAGTGCGCCACTCGCGGCTTCTGCGGTTTCCCAGCGGCGTAGAACGGATAGCCCAAACACACCAGCGCATCCGCGCCCAACTCATCGACCAGCAAGCTGGCCATCCGCCCGCCCATGGACTTGCCACCAATGGCCAATGGCCCTGCGACCTGATGGCGCACCAGGGCATAAACCGCCCGCCAATGCTCAAGCAAACGCGCTTGCGGATTGGGCGGGCGCCTGCCGCCATCCAGACGGCGCTGAGCCATGTAAGGAAACTCAAAACGCACGACAGCCACGCCCTGCGCGGCCAAGCGCTCTGCTATGGAGGCCATGAACGAGCTATCCATTGGCGCCCCAGCGCCGTGGGCGAGGACAAGAGTCGCCCGTACTGCGCCCACAGGCCTATTCCACAGCCATTGCGCGGGTTCTACAGCGCCGGATACCGGTTGATACAGATCAATATCGCCGCTTGTCGGTTTCGCCATGCTTCGCCTCGCCTTCAACAACTAGAGAAATCCGCGGATGGGCCTGACATGAGCACAACAACCACGACTGCCTACGACTATAAGGTGGTTCGCCAGTTCGCCATTATGACGGTGGTATGGGGCATCGTCGGCATGGGCTTGGGGGTGTTTATCGCCTCCCAACTGGTCTGGCCACAACTGAACTTCGACCTCCCCTGGATCAGCTTCGGGCGCCTGCGCCCCCTGCATACCAACGCCGTAATCTTCGCCTTCGGCGGCTGCGCACTCTTTGCTACGTCCTACTACACCGTGCAACGCACCTGCCAAACCGCGCTGTTCGCGCCGCGTCTGGCAGCGTTGACGTTTTGGGGCTGGCAACTGGTGATCGTTCTGGCGGCAGTAAGTCTGCCACTGGGTTACACCAGCTCAAAGGAATACGCAGAACTGGAATGGCCCATCGACCTGCTGATTACCGCTGTATGGGTCGGCTATGCCGTGGTGTTCTTCGGCACCCTGATGAAGCGTAAGACCAAGCACATTTATGTTGGTAACTGGTTCTACGGCGCCTTCATCCTCACCGTGGCGGTATTGCACATCGTCAACAACCTGGAAGTGCCAGTGAGCATGACCAAGTCCTACTCCCTGTATTCGGGCGCAACGGACGCCATGATTCAGTGGTGGTACGGGCACAACGCCGTGGGCTTTTTCCTCACCGCGGGCTTTCTGGGGATGATGTATTACTTCGTACCCAAGCAAGCCAACCGTCCGGTGTATTCCTATCGCCTGTCCATCGTGCACTTCTGGGCACTGATCACCTTGTACATCTGGGCCGGTCCGCACCACTTGCACTACACCGCTCTGCCGGATTGGGCGCAATCCCTCGGCATGGTGATGTCGCTGGTACTGCTGGCACCGAGCTGGGGCGGCATGATCAACGGCATGATGACCCTCTCGGGTGCCTGGCATAAGTTGCGTGACGACCCGATCCTGCGCTTCTTGGTGGTATCGCTGGCGTTCTACGGCATGTCGACCTTTGAAGGCCCGATGATGGCGATCAAGACCGTCAACGCCCTTTCCCACTACACCGACTGGACCATCGGCCACGTGCACGCCGGCGCTCTTGGCTGGGTAGCAATGATCAGCTTTGGCGCCCTGTACCACATGGTTCCAAAACTCTGGGGTCGCCCACAGATGTACAGCATGGGCCTGGTCAACGCGCACTTCTGGCTGGCCACCATCGGTACCGTGCTCTACATCGCCTCGATGTGGGTCAGCGGCATCACCCAGGGCCTGATGTGGCGCGCGATCAATAGCGACGGCACCCTCACCTACTCCTTCGTGGAAGCGTTGGAAGCCAGTCACCCAGGCTTCATCGTCCGTATGGTCGGTGGCGGGATCTTCTTCCTCGGCATGTTGCTGATGGCCTACAACACCTGGCGCACCGTGCGCAGCGCACAGCCGGCAGAAGTTGCCGCCGCTGCGCAGATGGCTTGAGGAGAGCAGCCATGAGCAAGCATGAAGTACTCGAAAAAAACGTGTTCCTGTTGGTGCTGTGCATGGTGCTGGCGGTCAGCATCGGCGGCCTGACGCAAATCGTGCCTTTGTTCTTCCAGGATGTAACCAACAAGCCGGTGGATGGCATGAAGCCCTACACCGCCCTGCAACTGGAGGGCCGCGACATTTACATTCGCGAAGGTTGCGTCGGCTGCCACTCGCAGATGATCCGCCCGTTTCGCGCGGAAACTGAACGCTACGGCCACTACTCGGTTGCTGGCGAAAGCGTCTGGGACCACCCGTTCCTCTGGGGCTCAAAACGGACCGGCCCCGACCTTGCGCGTGTTGGCGCACGTTACTCAGATGACTGGCACCGCGCGCACTTATACAACCCGCGCAACGTAGTTCCGGAATCGAAGATGCCTGGCTACCCGTGGCTGGTTCAACACCAATTGGATGGCAAAGACACCGCCAAGAAACTGCAAGTGATGCGCCTGATGGGCGTGCCTTACACCGACGCGGATATCGAAGGCGCCAGCGCTGCCGTACAAGGCAAAACCGAGATGGACGCACTGGTTGCGTACTTGCAGGTGCTCGGCACCGCCATCAAGAACAAGCGCTGAGAGGGGGCGTTAACATGACTGTTTTCTGGAGCTGGTACGTCTGCTTTTTAACCCTGGGTAGCCTGTTCGCGTTGCTCTGGTTGGTGTTTTCCACCCGCAGCGGCGAAACCCCAAATGGTGGCGACAAAACCATGGGGCACACCTTTGACGGCATTGAGGAATACGACAACCCGCTACCGCGTTGGTGGTTTCTGTTGTTCGTCGGCACCATCATCTTTGCTTTTCTGTATTTGCTGCTTTACCCAGGCTTGGGCAATTGGAAAGGCGTCTTGCCTGGCTACAGCGACGGCTGGACCCAGGTAAACCAGTGGCAGCGCGAAGTGGACAAAGCCGATGCGCAGTACGGCCCCTTGTTCGCTCGCCTTGCCGCTACGCCGCTGGAAGAATTGAGCAAAGACCCGGAAGCACTGAAAATTGGTGGCCGCCTGTTCGCCACCAACTGCTCGGTTTGCCATGGTTCGGACGCCAAGGGCACGGTCGGTTTCCCTAACCTGACCGACAGCAACTGGCGCTGGGGCGGGGATGCCGAAATCATCAAAACCACTATCCTGCATGGCCGCCAGGCAGCGATGCCGGCCTGGGGCCCGGTGATTGGTGATGCAGGCGTGAAGAACGTGGCGGCCTATGTACGAACCAAGCTGGCCAGCATGCCACTGCCAGCAGAGAGTGACGCCGACTTGACCGCAGGTGCTGCGACTTACGCTACAACCTGCCAAGCCTGCCACGGGCCAGAAGGCAAAGGCACTGCCGCCATGGGCGCACCGGATCTTACCCACCCGGCAGGATGGATCTATGGAAGCAGCTTGGTGCAACTGCAACAAACCATCCGCAACGGCCGTAACGGCCAGATGCCGGCACAAGAGCAATACCTGGGCAATGACAAGGTGCACGTACTGGCCGCGTATGTCCTGAGTTTGTCGCGGTAAGGGCAGTTAATGAGTGAGGAGCATGGCACGACGGACTGCGGGTCATGCTCTCCCACTGGTTAAAAACGCTATTCCGCTGGACAAATCACTTAATCAAGCAACCTGAGCAAATGGCCAAGCTAGCCGTAAGTCGCGATGCGACCCAGTGTCGCACCCTGCCGACAAGCAACCCTCACGATGCTTTTTCATCTACTAAGCTGGCGCATTAGCCGTCAGTGTTTGCTATGAGGCACAACACACTTTCGTAGACGGTTAGGGATAAGGGCAGACACCTGAGAACCAACCTCATTTAGAGGTCGAAATACCTTGTTTCAGGTGCCTGAAAGCCTTATCGCTGCGGCCTGTGGCGTTGCAATGACTACGTCGATTCTCCATACTTGCCGCCGATTTTTACCCCTAAAAAACACCCTAAACCGTGGAACCTTAGAATGAGCACAGCAATCAGTCCGACTGCTTATAACTATAAGGTAGTCCGCCAGTTCGCCATCATGACGGTGGTCTGGGGGATCCTTGGCATGGGGCTCGGTGTCTTCATCGCCTCGCAACTGGTTTGGCCGGAATTGAACTTCGGTCTGCCGTGGACGAGCTTTGGACGCCTGCGCCCGTTGCACACAAACCTGGTGATTTTCGCCTTCGGTGGTTGTGCACTGTTTGCCACTTCCTACTATGTCGTGCAGCGAACCTGCCAGACGCGACTGATTTCCGACGGTCTCGCCGCCTTCACCTTCTGGGGCTGGCAAGCGGTTATCGTCGGCGCCATCATCACCCTGCCAATGGGCTTCACCACCACCAAGGAATACGCGGAATTGGAATGGCCCCTTGCCATCCTTCTGGCGATCGTCTGGGTGACCTACGGCATTGTGTTCTTTGGCACCATCGTCAAGCGCAAGACCAAGCACATCTATGTCGGCAACTGGTTCTACGGCGCATTCATCGTCGTGACGGCGATGCTGCACATCGTCAACCACGCGTCCCTGCCGGTGAGTTTCTTCAAGTCCTACTCGGCCTACGCCGGTGCGACCGATGCGATGATCCAGTGGTGGTACGGCCACAACGCCGTAGGGTTCTTCCTGACCACCGGCTTTCTGGGGATGATGTACTACTTCGTGCCGAAACAGGCCGAGCGTCCGATCTACTCCTATCGCCTGTCCATCGTGCACTTCTGGGCACTGATCACCCTGTACATCTGGGCAGGTCCGCACCACTTGCATTACACCGCTCTGCCGGACTGGGCTCAGTCGCTGGGTATGGCCATGTCGATCATCCTACTGGCGCCAAGCTGGGGCGGTATGATCAACGGCATGATGACCCTCTCGGGCGCCTGGCATAAACTGCGCACCGACCCAATCCTGCGCTTCCTGGTTGTTTCCCTGGCGTTCTACGGCATGTCGACCTTTGAAGGTCCGATGATGGCCATCAAGACCGTCAACTCGCTGTCGCACTACACCGACTGGACCATCGGCCACGTACACGCCGGCGCTCTTGGCTGGGTAGCGATGATTTCCATCGGCGCTCTCTACCACATGATCCCGAAACTCTGGGGCCGTCCACAAATGCACAGCATTGGCCTGATCAACGCGCATTTCTGGCTCGCCACCATCGGTACCGTGCTGTACATCGCCTCCATGTGGGTTAACGGTATTACCCAGGGCCTGATGTGGCGTGCAATCAACGAAGACGGCACCCTCACCTACTCCTTTGTTGAAGCGCTGCAAGCCAGCCACCCAGGCTACATCGTGCGGGCATTGGGCGGTGCGTTCTTCGCCTCCGGCATGCTGCTGATGGCCTACAACACCTTCCGCACCGTGCGCGCCTCCAAGCCAGCTGAAGCAGAAGCCGCCGCTCAGATCGCTGTAGTAGGAGCTCATTAATGAGAAACCACGACGTAGTCGAGAAGAATATTGGCCTGCTGGCCTTCTTCATGGTCATTGCCGTCAGCATCGGCGGCCTGACTCAGATCGTTCCGCTGTTCTTCCAGGACGTTACCAACAAGCCGGTGGAAAACATGAAGCCGCGCTCAGCCCTGGAGTTGGAAGGTCGCGACATCTACATCGCCAACGGTTGTGTCGGCTGCCACTCGCAGATGATCCGTCCGTTCCGTGCTGAAACCGAACGCTATGGTCACTACTCGGTAGCCGGCGAAAGCGTGTGGGACCACCCGTTCCTGTGGGGTTCCAAGCGTACCGGCCCGGACCTGGCGCGCGTTGGCGGCCGTTACTCTGATGACTGGCACCGTGCACACTTGTACAACCCGCGCAACGTAGTGCCTGAGTCGATCATGCCGGCCTACCCGTTCCTGGTTGAACACAAGCTCGACGGCAAAGACACCGCCAAGAAAATGGAAGTTCTACGTTCCATGGGCGTGCCTTACACCGATGAAGACATTGCCGGCGCTCAAGCAGCGGTTAAAGGCAAGACTGAAATGGATGCCGTGGTCGCCTACCTGCAGGGCCTCGGCACAATCATCAAAAGCAAACGGTGACGTGTGATGGACATTGGGATGATTCGCGGTCTTGGCACAGTAGTCGTAATGGTTGCCTTCGTAGGCCTGGCGCTCTGGGTGTTTAGCGGCCGCCGCAAAAAGGACTTCGATGAAGCCACGCTGTTGCCCTTCGCGGATGATCCCGAAGCCATCAAGCATGTCGAGCAAGAACAAGCTTCTAGGAGTAACAAAGAATGACCGTCTTCTGGAGTCTGTACGTCACTGTACTTACCCTGGGCACCATCGCCACGCTGACGTGGATTTTGCTATCCACGCGCAAAGGCCAACGTGCTGAAACCACCGACGAAACCGTCGGCCATTCCTTTGATGGCATCGAGGAATACGACAACCCGCTGCCTAAGTGGTGGTTCTGGCTGTTCGTCCTGACCATCATCTTCGCCCTCGGCTACCTGGTGCTCTACCCGGGCCTGGGTAACTGGAAAGGCATGTTGCCGGGGTATTCCTACCTCGATAACGAAAAAAAGGTTGAGTTCTCGAATGGTGAGCCAGGCTGGACCGGCGTACACGAGTGGGAAAAGGACATGGCGCGCGCTGATGCCAAGTTCGGTCCGATCTTCGCTGGTTTCGCCGCTATGCCGATTGAAGAAGTGGCCAAAAACCCACAAGCCTTGAAGATGGGTGGCCGTTTGTTCGCCTCCAACTGCTCGGTTTGCCACGGTTCCGACGCCAAAGGCAACTATGGCTTCCCTAACCTGACCGACGCCGAATGGCGTTGGGGCGGCGATCCGGCCAGCATCGAAACCACCATTCTCGGTGGCCGTCACGCCGTGATGCCAGCGTGGGCCAGCGTGATCGGTGAACAAGGCGTTCGCGACGTAGCTGCTTTTGTACTGACCCAACTGGACGGCCGTAAATTGCCGGAAGATGCCAAGGCAGATCCTGCCAACGGCCAAAAAATCTTCGCCGCCAACTGTGTGGCTTGCCACGGTCCGGAAGGTAAAGGCACCCCAGCAATGGGCGCACCTAACCTGACTCACCCAGCGGCGTTTATCTACGGCTCGAGCTTCGCTCAACTGCAGCAGACTATCCGTTATGGCCGTCAGGGCGTAATGCCTGCTCAGGAACAGCTGCAAGGCAAAGACAAAGTCCACCTGCTGGCCGCTTATGTCTACAGCCTGTCCCACGGCAACACCTCGGACGCTACCAAAGAGCAAGCCGAGTAATAGCCGCGTAAGAAATTGCTTAGGAGCCTGCCTACGGGGCAGGTTCCTGATGCAAACCTCAAGTTTTCCCCTCGCTCTACCCTCCCCCGCACTAAATCAAGCCTTACGCGACCTCAAGTCGCAGCATTAACCCCTCATTCAGCGCGTATAATTCAGAGCGCACTAGTCGCTTTGACCTCCGTCGGCACGTATCGACGAGGCTCTTTCCACTGCCGTGGTACGCAACGATGAGTAATCAGATCCCTGTTCAAGACGTCACCCCGCCTGCCAAGGCCGCGGACAAATCCGTCGACCTTTACGCGTCCCGGGAGAAAATCTACACCCGCGCCTTTACCGGCTTCTTTCGCAACCTGCGCATGCTCGGCGGCGCCGGTTTGTTTCTTCTCTACTTCGGCACCGTCTGGCTCAACTGGGCTGGTCACCAGGCCGTATGGTGGAACCTGCCGGAGCGCAAGTTCTACATCTTTGGCGCCACGTTCTGGCCACAAGACTTCATCCTGCTTTCCGGCATCCTGATCGTCAGCGCCTTTGGCCTGTTCTTCATCACGGTATTTGCCGGGCGCGTGTGGTGCGGTTACACCTGCCCGCAGAGTGTTTGGACATGGATTTTCATGTGGTGCGAAAAGGTCACCGAGGGTGATCGCAACCAGCGCATGAAGCTCGACAAAGCGCCGATGAGCGCCAATAAACTCCTGCGCAAATTCAGCAAACACAGCCTCTGGCTGCTGATCGGCTTTGTCACCGGTCTCACCTTTGTCGGCTACTTCTCGCCAATTCGCGATCTGACCATCGAATTCTTTACCGGCGAAGCGGACGGCTGGGCCTATTTCTGGGTTGGATTCTTCACCCTCGCTACTTACGGCAACGCCGGTTGGTTACGCGAACAGGTGTGCATCTATATGTGCCCCTACGCGCGTTTCCAGAGCGTGATGTTCGACAAAGACACCCTCATCGTTTCCTACGACCCACGCCGTGGCGAACGCCGTGGCCCTCGCAAGAAAACTGCCGATTACAAAGCCGAAGGTCTGGGCGACTGCATCGACTGCACCATGTGCGTTCAGGTGTGCCCGACCGGTATCGACATCCGCGATGGTCTACAAATCGAATGCATCGGCTGTGCTGCCTGTATCGATGCCTGCGACACCATCATGGACAAGATGGAATACCCTCGCGGCCTGATCAGCTACACCACCGAGCACAACCTGTCCGGGCAAAAAACCCATTTGGTCCGTCCGCGCCTGATTGGCTACGCGGTGGTTCTGCTGACCATGATGGGCCTGTTGGCCACGGCGTTCTTCCTGCGTCCGCTGGTGGGCTTCGACGTCAGCAAAGACCGTGTTTTGTATCGCGAGAACGGCGAAGGCCGGATTGAAAACGTCTACAACCTGAAGATCATGAACAAAGACCAGAAAGCGCATACCTACCTGCTCAGCGCCAAAGGTCTGGACGACTTGCAACTGGCTGGCAAACAGGAATTCAAGGTCGACGCTGGGGAAATAATCAGTCAACCAATCGAATTGTCGGTGGCTCCGGATAAACTGCCGTCCAGCACCAACGAGGTGATCTTTGTCTTGAACAGTGCGGATGACCCCGACACCCACGTCGAAACCAAAAGCCGCTTTATTGGCCCCAGTATTCGCTAAGTAACCGTTTCAGAGAGAGCGTCAAATGCCCGCAACAGCAAGTAGTCCTTGGTACAAACACATCTGGCCGTGGATCATCATCGGCATGCTCACCACCTCGGTGGCCTTGACCATGCATATGGTGTTCATCGCCGCAGATGGCCAAGACACGCTGGTAACCGACAACTACTACGAGGCCGGCAAGGGCATCAGCCGCTCGCTGGATCGCGAGCGGCTGGCTAAAGACCTGCATCTGGAAGCGCGCGCAACGCTGGACGAAGTGACTGGCGAAGTCAGCCTGCTACTCAGTGGCGACAGCCGCCCGCAAAGCCTGGAAATGAATCTGATCTCGCCAACCCAGGCAGAAAAAGACCGCAATCTGATCCTCAAACGCAGCACGACTGAGCCAGACCGCTATATCGGCCAGGTGCCGGAAGCTATTGAAGGTCGCCGCTTTGTTGAAGTGTTAGGCCAAGAGGGCGAGCAAACTTGGCGCCTATTTGAAGAAGAGAAAGTCGGCCCCGGTGTTGAACTGAAACTCGGCGACGAACCTATCCCTGGCGCCGAAGAGCAACGCTGATCTGTTGATATGAGCGCCCCCCTACCCTGCTATCACTGCGGCTTGCCGGTTCCTGCCGGCAGCCGCTTTTGTGCGCCTGTACTCAATGAGTCTCGTGAGTTCTGCTGCCCTGGCTGCCAGGCCGTAGCCGAGGCCATCGTGGCCGGTGGGTTGGAGAGCTACTACAGCCACCGCAGCGAAACCTCGGTAAATCCGCAAGCCTTGCCGCAGCAGCTTCAGGACGAGCTGGAACTGTATGACCGCGCAGACGTACAGAAAGACTTTGTGCACCACAACGCCGATCTGGCGGAAACCACCTTGCTGTTGGAAGGCATCAGTTGCGCCGCCTGCGGCTGGCTGATCGAACACCGGCTACGGCAAATGCCGGCGGTAGCAGAGGCCCGCCTCAATCTATCCAACCACCGCTTGCAGGTGCGCTGGGCTGATAGCCAACTGCCGTTGAGTGCCTTGCTCAGTGAGCTACGTCAGATAGGTTACGCCGCTCACCCCTACCAGGCCGACCGTGCCGCCGAGCAACTGGCGGCCGAAAACCGCCTGACCCTGCGACAACTCGGGGTTGCCGGCCTCCTGTGGTTCCAGGCAATGATGGCGACCATGGCCACCTGGCCGGAATTCAATATCGACCTGAGCCCCGAGCTGCACCAGATTATGCGTTGGGTGGCGATGTTTCTGACCACACCCATCGTGTTTTACAGCTGCGCGCCGTTTTTCAAAGGCGCGTTTCGCGACCTGCGTACGCGCCACCTGACCATGGATGTTTCGGTTTCCCTGGCGATTGGTAGCGCCTATGTCGCGGGCATCTGGACGGCCATTACCGGCGTCGGTGAACTGTATTTCGATGCCGTGGGCATGTTCGCCCTGTTTCTGCTCACCGGGCGCTATCTGGAGCGTCGTGCTCGCCAGCGAACAGCTGCGGCCACTGCGCAATTGGTCAACCTGCTGCCAGCGTCCTGCCTGCGTTTGGACGCCCAGGGCCAGAGCGAACGCATTCTGCTGCGCGAGCTGCAACTGGGCGACCAGGTGCTTATCCAGCCCGGCGCGGTAGTACCGGCGGATGGTCGCATTCTTGAAGGCCAATCCAGTGTCGATGAATCGCTGCTGACTGGAGAGTACCTGCCAGATCCACGCACCGTCGGAGACTCCGTCACCGCAGGCACCCTTAACGTTGAAGGGCCCCTGACCGTCGAAGTACTGGCGCTGGGGCATGACACGCGCCTGTCCGCCATCGTGCGCCTGCTCGACCGTGCCCAAGCCGATAAACCGCGCCTGGCGGAGATAGCCGACCGGGCCGCGCAGTGGTTCCTCCTGGCCACCCTGATTCTGGTGGTGGTGATTGGCGCCGTTTGGTGGCACCTGGACTCCAGCCGCGCTTTCTGGGTTGTGCTGGCCATGCTGGTTGCCACTTGCCCCTGCGCACTGTCTCTGGCCACGCCAACCGCCCTTACCGCGGCCACCGGCACGCTGCACAAGCTCGGGCTACTGTTGACTCGCGGCCATGTGTTGGAAGGTTTGAACCAGATCGATACGGTGATTTTCGACAAGACCGGCACGCTCACCGAGGGTCGCCTGACGCTGCGCGCCATCCGTGCGCTTGGCGTAGACAGCGACGAAGCCTGCCTGGCCCTGGCTGCCGCGCTGGAAAACCACTCCGAACATCCTATCGCTCGCGCGTTTGGCCAGGCGCCAGCGGCGGCTACATCGGTCAGCAGTGTGCCGGGGCTAGGCCTGGAAGGCGTGGTTGATGGCCGGCGCCTGCGCATTGGCCAGGCTGACTTCGTCGCCCAACTAAGCAATCTGCCCGCACCCGCTATGCCCGACGAAGCCGGCCAATGGCTGCTCCTGGGCGATAGCGCAGGGCCTCTGGCCTGGTTTGTCCTCGACGACCGCCTGCGCGATGACGCCCCGGCCCTGCTCGCCGCCTGCAAGGCGCGTGGCTGGAAAACACTGTTGTTGTCTGGTGACACTTCACCGATGGTTGCCAGCGTTGCCCGCGACCTAGGCATCGACGAAGCCCACGGTGGGCTGCGCCCGGACGACAAGCTGGCAATGCTGCAAACGCTGCATAGTCAAGGCCGTAAAGTGCTGATGCTCGGCGACGGCGTTAACGATGTACCGGTGCTGGCAGCGGCGGACATCAGTGTGGCGATGGGTTCGGCCACTGACCTGGCGAAGACCAGCGCCGATGCGGTGCTGCTCTCCAACCGCCTGGACGCTCTGGTGCAGGCCTTTTCCCTGGCGCGGCGTACGCGCCACGTGATCATCGAAAACCTGCTCTGGGCGTGTCTGTACAATGGCCTTATGCTGCCGTTCGCTGCCCTCGGCTGGATTACTCCGGTTTGGGCGGCGGTCGGAATGTCGGTCAGCTCGCTAACAGTGGTGCTCAACGCCCTGCGCCTTACGCGCCATCGCCCGGCGCCACAAAACGTTAGCGCCTGACCGCCCAACTGCGCCCGGAGTCACCATGCCCGCCTTGTACATTCTGATCCCCATCGCCCTGCTGATCGTTGCGGTGTGCATCTTTATCTTTTTCTGGGCGGTCGACAGCGGCCAATACGACGACCTCGACGGTCCAGCCCACAGCATTCTGTTTGACGATCAAGACCCCAACCACTTAGCGGGTGTTGACCAGGCCAGCGGCCACGAACAACCCAGCGAACCTGAAGACAAGCCGGAGCCGCCTCGTGCTTGAGCTGGCGCCGCTGTTGGTTTCAGCAATCATTCTGGGGTTACTTGGCGGCGGCCATTGCCTAGGCATGTGTGGCGGTCTGATGGGCGCCCTCACCCTGGCGATCCCGCCAGAACAACGCAGCCGACGTTTTCGTTTACTACTGGCCTATAACCTCGGCCGAATTCTCAGCTATGCCTGCGCCGGTTTTTTGATCGGCACACTGGGTTGGGCGGTGGCCACTAGCCCAGCGGTCATGGTGTTGAGGGTTATCGCAGCGCTGTTGCTGATCGCCATGGGCCTGTACCTGGCCGGTTGGTGGAGCGGCTTGACACACATTGAGCGCTTGGGGCGCGGCTTGTGGCGCTATATCCAACCAGTTGCCAGTCGTCTGATGCCGGTCTCCAGCCTACAGCGCGCGTTATTGCTGGGCGCCTTGTGGGGTTGGTTGCCCTGCGGGCTGGTCTACAGCACCCTGCTGTGGGCGGCGAGCCAGGGCAATGCGCTGAACAGCGGCCTGTTAATGCTCGCCTTTGGCCTTGGCACCTGGCCGGTGCTGTTAGCGACTGGTATGGCCGCCGAGCGCCTGACCGCCGTACTGCGCAAACGCAATGTGCGAGTGGCAGGCGGTCTGTTGGTGATTCTGTTTGGCTTGTGGACGCTGCCCGGCCCCCATCAGGCCTGGCTGATGGGGCATGCCATGCATCACTGAGGTGGGGCTTAGGCCATCATCAGCGTGGACATTTCCTGCATCTGATCAGGACTTAAAGCGGCATCGTGTATTGCCTGAATCAATGTGCCATTAGCCGTGGAAATCGCACCGTTCAATGAGGCTATCTCGCTTTGCAAACCTTGCGCCTTTTGCATCCGTTCTTCTTCAGACAGACCTTGATCAGCCATCACCGCCTGCAGTTCGGCTTGTTTCTCGGCCAACTGCTGACGCAATTCACGGAGCATTTTCAGCGCCTGCTTAATGCTATCCGGCAGGCTGCTTTCGTCGATATCTGTGTTGTCTTTAGCGGTGGAGCTAATCTTTTGCGCTTGCTCGGACAACGTCACCTTGATGCCTTGCAACGCGGTTTGCAGATCCACCGGTGGATCTGCCGGGTCCCGATTGGCGTTAGCAGCCACTCGCTGAGCCAGATGTCCTGTGACGTTGCTGGTATTGATCGGCAACATTTCCTTTCTCCCTACGTAACGACACTAGGGTGTCGGCCATCGGGCCTGGAACTTAAGTACATGGTCAGGTCTGGAGCGAAGCTGATACCCTTACGGCTCGTGTGTGCTTGGCTAAACAAGGATGCCTCGCGATGAATGAAATGATTAAAGCCCGCGGCTTGCCCGCCGTGCATTGCAAAGATTGCAGCCTCAGCGGCCTGTGCCTGCCGCTGTCGATGGACCTCGAAGACATGGATGCCCTGGACGACATCGTCAAACGTGGCCGGCCCTTAAAAAAAGGCGAATTTCTATTCCGGCAGGGTGACAAATTCACCTCAGTATTTGCCGTACGCTCCGGCGCCCTGCGCAGCTTTAGCGTTTCGGATGCGGGTGATGAGCAAATCACCGGCTTCCACTTGCCGAGCGAGTTGATGGGTATGTCGGGCATGGACGAAGAGTCTTACCCCACTTCGGCGCAAGCGCTGGAAACAACCACGGTTTGTGAAATCCCCTTCGAAAAGCTCGACGACCTATCGCTGCAGTTGCCGCAACTTCGCCGGCAGCTGATGCGCATCATGAGCCGCGAAATTCGCGACGATCAGCAAATGATGCTGCTTCTGTCGAAGAAAACTGCCGACGAGCGTATTGCCTCATTTCTGATCAACCTATCGGCACGCTTCCGCGCCCGCGGCTTTTCGGCCAACCAGTTCCGCTTGTCGATGTCGCGCAACGAGATCGGCAACTACTTGGGCCTGGCGGTGGAAACCGTATCTCGCGTATTTACCCGCTTCCAGCAAAGCAATCTGATTGCCGCCGACGGCAAGGAAATCGAGATTCTTGATCCTGCCCAACTCTGCGCCCTGGCGGGCGGCAATCTGGAACAGTGACCGCCATGTTCGCCGACGACTTCAGCATCAAATCTCTGATTCGCCCCGTTCCGGACTTCCCCAAGCCCGGCGTGATTTTTCGCGATATCACTCCACTGTTCCAATCGCCGCGGGCCATGCGCTTGGTGGCTGACAGCTTTGTGCAGCGTTATGTCGAGGCCGAGTTCAGCCATATCGGCGCCATGGATGCCCGTGGCTTTCTGGTCGGTTCGATCATTGCCTACGCGCTAAACAAACCGTTGGTGCTGTTTCGCAAACAGGGCAAGCTGCCGGCCGACGTGCTAGCCGAGGGCTACCAGACTGAATACGGCGAAGCATTCTTGGAAGTACACGCAGACAGCCTGTGCGAAGGTGATTCGGTGCTGATATTCGATGACCTGATTGCCACCGGCGGTACCCTTCTTGCCGCAGCTGCTCTGGTACGCCGCATGCGCGCTACGGTATTCGAAGCCGCCGCAATCATCGACCTGCCGGAACTGGGCGGCTCACAAAAGCTGGAAGATGCCGGCATTCCAACCTTCTGCCTGACCCGTTTCGCGCTATCTGACCGCTAAACCCTGCGGGTTTAGCACTGTTACCCCCACGCGCCCTGGCCAACTCTGTTAGCCGGGGCGCTGCACTTAGGTTGGGTGTTCCTGTCGTCAGCTTGGGCCAATCATTGAACCCATCAGTGATCAACCCTGAGCCGTACAACAAGAAAAGATCGCCCTGCGGCGATCGCCAGGAGCCTCCCATGACCGCCATCCCCACCCCATCCAAACTGACTAAACCCAACGCCAGCTTTCCGGTAAGGCGTATGGACTTCACCTTTGCCGAAACGGAAAAATACTGGTGGAGCGGCGACGCTTTCATGACCCATTTCATGAACAACCTGTCGTCGTTGTTTCCCTATGGCGAAATGTTTTTCGTCGACAGCGTGCGGGCCGTACGCGAGCGCATAACCGAGCCCCAGCTGAAAAAAGACATCAGCGCTTTTATTGGCCAGGAAGCCATGCATTCCAAAGAGCATGCGACCTACAACGAATACGCCGCCAAGCACGAGATTGATCTGGAAAAGCTCGAGCTACGGATCAAAGTGCTGCTGGAATGGGTGACCAAAATCACCACCAAGAAACAACGCCTGGCCGCTACCTGCGCCTTGGAACACTTCACCGCCACCATGGCTCAGCAACTGCTACAGCGCGAAGACCTGACCACGCAGATCGATGATCCAAAGATGTACCAACTGTGGATGTGGCACGCGATTGAAGAAAACGAACACAAAGCCGTGTGCTACGACGCCTACCAGGCCGTAGGCGGTGGTTACTTCACCCGCGTAACCATGATGGCCATCTCAACCGTGATTTTCTTCGGCGTGATCGGCTGGTTCCAAGTGCACCTGCTGCGCAAAGACCGCCAGCTCTTCAACCTGCGCAGTTGGGGCCGCGGCCTGCGTACCCTGTTCAGCCCCCGCGACGGCTTCCTGACCAAACTGATTCTGCCGTACCTCGACTACTACCGCCCAGGCTTCCACCCGTTTGACCATGACACCAAAGTGCTGGAGCAGCGCTGGAAAGATCGGCTGGGGTTTAGTGGTTAAACCAGCCAAAGGCCACCTGGGGTATTAATTAAAATGCTCCGGGTGCGCCTTGGTCACCAACATTCGAAACACACCAATGCTCGGCACGCTGTCGTTATACATGCTGATGTCCATCCACAGCTCCGCACCTGCATGATTATTCAAGCGGTTACTGGCGACATCAGCAGAAAGCACGGGCCACTCAATACGTTTTTCTGTCGACAAGTTATCTGCCAGGAAGTCATCGAACACTTTCGTCAATTGAATCCTCTGGCCCGCCACACCATAGGCGGACGCTTTTCCCTGCGGATTAATCTCGGCACCAAAAGTCATCACCGTCGGCCGGGTAAAAGGCAGCTCAGAATGGATCAAGAAACCTTGCTCAGCCTTACCTGGGAACTTGATACCTAGCTGTGATTCGCCAAGGCGAAATCTGGCCGGCTCCGCGAACATCTGGCCGTTTTTACTGGCGACTAGCGGCTGACTGATGCTTATCGGATTGGATTGCGGCAACGACACATACAGACTCCATCGCAGCTGATCCTGAACCTTCCACGGGGGAATGGGCAGCGTATAAGACGCAATATGCGCATCGAACCCCGTGGGCGCGGGAATCTTTTCGCTGAGATAAACAATCTCAGGCAACGAACACCAGTGACCCTTCGTTTTGTAGCCCGTTACGCCATAAAGCTGCCGGTGCATGGCGCCGCAGATTACGGGAACTATATCGATATCTGCAGGCGGTGACTTGCGTGCGTAGTCCGCTCGCCAGCGGCAGTTTTTGCCATCGGTCGATAAACACATCAGGTCGCCAGTAGGTGCTGCAGCCATCAATATCGGCTGATCAAAGACGTCGTAGTTGTACCAATTAGCAAATACGTTGGCATAAGCCGTGTTGCACCAATGCCCAGGCGTTTCGTAGCCGGTGACGCTGTACAAAAGGCGATGCGGTTCGCCGCACACCAGAGGTCGCCAATCAGAAGATTGCGCACTGGGAGCGCCGGTTGAGCAGTTACGCCCGTTTTCGCTGTAGCAACTGAATTGACCATCGCTCTCTAGGCGCACATAACGCTCGCCCCACAGCACCCATGGCGAGGCTTTAAGCGCATTACACCAATGCCCAGGTACGTCATAGCCGGTAACGCCCCATACCGCTTTGTGCGCCTTGCCGCAGACAACTACGTTTAGTTGCTGGTTCAGCCCAGCGATGAACGCTCTTTCCTGTGAGCGCAACGCAACGCCGCCACCGCCCGCACACGCGACTCGGCCTGCTGGATTAAAGCGATTTTTTAGCATGCAACCCGATGAATCCGTCACCAGAGAAAACATTTCCGACGCCCCAAGACCGCGGCTCGCGCAATTAGCACCGTCCAGCGAGAGGCACATCACGTCGCCTTTAGGGTTAGTCGTCTGCAAACGTGGCGAGCCGACGTCAGAATAGTTTTTCCACACAGCAAACAGATTCGCGAAGACGGTGTTACACCAGTGATCCGGCTGATCGTATTGCTCCGCCTTGCACACCACAGGTTTCTGCAGCTCTGCCTGCGGGGAGCCGCTTATACAATCGACCCCATTTTCGCTGTAGCAACTCACATCACCGCGGGCTTCAAGGCGGTAAAAAATGCCGTTTTTTTGCCACTCCTTCCATGCCGACGGCTCTGCAGCCTGCCCAGGGGTGGTGAAACCTAACAGCAGATATAGGCCCAATAACGGAGATAAACAGCGCTTAATCCACGCAGAGGCAAAGGCGAGTACAGAGTCGTTGCACAACACCCCAGTTGTGGTCGGCGAACCATGTGTTGCCAAGCAAGCGGGTGATCTCATTTTTATGCCCCAGCTAACAAATCCCAAAATAGGAACTCAGGCATGCGCTGGTGACAAAACAAGATGAAATCCCACTGGCGGCACGAATCATGATCAAGCAGCCATAACTCTAATAAGGCAGGTACGCGCTAAACCAGTCGCTTGCGGCGCTAAAGCGCTGCATAAGCACGGTCTGATGGACAGTTAGGAACAGACATCGCTCAAGGTTCGCTAAACGTCAGCGAAGCAAGCCCACTCCTATGCCACTGGCATTGTGTGCGGCCCGAGGCTCTGCAACACACTCGCCCCGGCAAACATCATCAGAATCTGCTGCTGCGCCTGGGCGCAAATGGCAGGGCGGCGGTCGACCTGCTCGATGTAGTCCAACGATTGCTGAAACAACTGCCGGCTGATCATCGATGACACCTGGCGAATAGTTGCCGGCTCGAGGTTAGGCAACAGTTGCAGCTTGCCCAGGTCCTCGGCCATATCGTTGGCGAAGTCTTCCATCATCTGCTCCAGCGCTTCGCGCAGCAGTTTCGAGCTGCCGTGCAGTTCGCGCACGCCAACGATAAAGGCTTGGGGATTTTGCGCGACGTAGTCGAAAAACAGCTCGACCGTTTCCCTACACACGCGCTGTCCGCGCGCCAGGTCGATACCGAATATCAGCTCTGTCGGCGCGCCTTGCTCGGCACGCTGTGCCGCTTCAATACGCAGATTGCGCAGCGGCTGGCGAATGCGCGTGGCCATGTCGGCAATCATCGCCAAGCCCAGGTCGTCCACGGTTTTGAAGTGACGGTAGAAGGTATTGGGGTTCAACCCCGCTTCCCGCGCCAACTCGCGCAGCCCCAACCCACTCAGGCTGCGGCTGATCGCGGCCAGACGCAACGCGGCCTCCATTAACAAACGTTTGCCTTGGGCGGTAACGGTTTTGGCTGTTTCGGTATCAGGCATCGTGGTCATTGGCGTGGCTCGCCCTACGGAAGATTGGTTTGGCAAATCTGTATACGGGTGTATACATACACCCCAAGTAGACAAGTGTATACAGCGAAAAACAAACATAACAGGAGCTTGTTCATGGGCGCACAACCTGCCGTTTCACCTGCAGACGCCACGCCAACCGACGCCACCCCAGGCGCCGTGCGGCACACCAAAATTGCCATTATCGGCACTGGCTTTTCCGGGCTGGGCATGGCCATTCGCCTGAAGCAGCAAGGCGACAATGATTTTCTGCTGTTTGAAAAGGAAGCCGGCGTTGGCGGTACCTGGCGCGTCAATAACTACCCCGGGTGTGGCTGCGACGTGCAATCGCACCTGTATTCCTTTTCCTTTGAACAGAACCCGGAGTGGACGCGCATGTTTGCCCGCCAACCGGAGATCAAAAGCTACTTGGAAGGCTGCTGGAGCAAATACCGCCTGCAGCACAACACCCTGCTGGAAACCGAAGTCGCCGGCATGCGCTGGGATGACCAGGCTGAGCTGTGGCGCATTCATGACCGCGCCGGCAACCACTACACCGCGCAATTTGTGGTATCGGGTATGGGCGCCCTCTCCACCCCGTCGATCCCCAACATCAACGGCGTGGAAAACTTCGCCGGCAAGCTGTTCCACTCCCAGCAGTGGGACCACGATTACGACCTCACCGGCAAGCGTGTGGCGGTAATCGGCACTGGCGCCTCGGCCATTCAGTTTGTGCCTCGGATTCAAAAACAGGTTGGCCAGCTCGATCTGTACCAGCGCACCGCGCCCTGGATCATGCCCAAGCCCGACCGCGCCATCAGCGACAAGGAGCGCGAGCGTTTCAAGCGCTTCCCGCTGGCGCAAAAACTATGGCGTGGCCTGATCTATGGCGTACTGGAAAGCCGGGTGATTGGTTTTGCCCTGCTGCCACGGATCATGAAACTGGCCCAATGGGTGGGCAAAGCCTTTATCAATAAGCAGATCAAAGACCCGGTGCTGCGCGCCAAGGTCACGCCCAACTACACCATGGGCTGCAAGCGCGTGTTGATCTCCAATGACTACTTTCCGGCCCTGACCCAGCCCAACGTGGATGTGATCACCGACGGCATTCAAGAGATACGCGCCAACAGCATCGTCACCACCGACGGCCAGGAACGGCCCATCGACGCCATTATTTTTGGCACCGGCTTTACCCCAAGCGACCCCATGCCCCGTGGCGTGATCTTTGGTCGCGAGGGTGTCGACCTACTCGACACCTGGCCTGAAGGCCCGCAAGCCTACAAAGGCACCTTGACGGCCGGCTTTCCCAACCTGTTTTTCCTCATGGGCCCGAACACCGGCCTGGGCCATAACTCCATGGTCTACATGATCGAATCGCAGATTCAGTACGTGCTCGGCGCGCTCAAATTACTGGAGAAACAGAACCTGCAAAGCCTGGAAGTGAAGCGCGACGTACAGGACCGTTTTAACGCCAAGATTCAGGGCCAGTTGGGCAAAACCGTATGGAATGCCGGCGGCTGCATGAGCTGGTACCTGCACCCGGTGAGCGGCCGTAACTGCACGGTATGGCCCGGTTTTACCTGGCGCTTCCGCCTGCTGACACGCAACTTCGACCCTGCCGCCTATCACTTCAACCGCGCACAACCGGCGCACCCGGCGCAAGGTTATCTAGCCAATGCCGCGCCCACCGTGGCCCAGCAAAGCGAGGTGACAGCATGAAGTCCTTTGAAAACAAAGTGGCCGCCATCACGGGCGCCGGTTCCGGTATCGGCCGTGCCCTGGCCTATGCCCTCGCCCGCCAGGGCTGCCACTTGGCCTTGGCCGATGTGAACGGCGAAGCCTTGGCTGAAACCGCTAGCACCGCGCGCAAACTGGGCGTCACGGTCACCGAGAATCAGGTCAATGTCGCCGAACGCGAGGCCGTGCATGCCTGGGCCAACCAGGTAGTGCTCGACCATGGGCGCGTGAATATGGTGTTTAACAACGCCGGCGTCGCCCAGGGCGGCACCGTGGAAGGCAACGACTACGCCGACTACGAATGGATCATGAACATCAATTTCTGGGGGGTGGTGTATGGCAGCAAAGCGTTTCTGCCGCACCTTAAAGCCTCGGGGGAAGGCCATATCGTTAACGTTTCCAGCGTCTTCGGCCTCTTCGCCCAACCGGGCATGAGCGCCTATAACGCCACCAAGTTTGCCGTGCGCGGCTTTACTGAATCGCTGCGCCAAGAGCTGGACATGGCCGGTGGCGCAGTGTCGGCCAGTTGCGTCCACCCAGGCGGGATCAAGACCAATATCGCCAAAACCGCGCGCATGAATGACAGCCTGAGCAAGGTCACCGGCCAAGCCGCCGACCAGGCGCGGCAACAGTTCAACGACCAGTTGCTGCGCACTACACCGGAAAAAGCGGCGCAGGTGATTTTGCGTGGCGTGCTGCGTAACAACCGGCGGATCTTGATTGGTGCCGATGCCTGGGCGCTCGACGGCATGCAGCGCCTGCTGCCGTCGCTGTATCAGCGCTTAGTAGTGGGATCGATGAAGCTGGCAGCGCGGTTTGCGCCCAAGCCTAAGCGCGGGGTGAGTGAGCAGAAGGCGACCGAGTAAAGGTCTACCCTCTCCCCCACCCTCTCCCGCAAGCGGGAGAGGGAGCTTGATCGAAGTAAATGCGCGAGAACACGCTTAGGTTCCCCCTCTCCCGCTTGCGGAAGAGGGGTTAGGGGTGAGGGATAAACCTCACGCCATGTCCGACCTTGGCAGCCACACCCGAATCAACGAAAACAAGCGCTCCAAATCCAACGGTTTGGCCAGGTAATCGCTGGCCCCCGCTTTCAGGCATTGCTCTTGGTCGTCCTTCATCGCTTTGGCCGTCACAGCAATAATCGGCAGCTTGGCAAAGCGGGTGTCCTGGCGAATCCGGCGGGTCGCTTCATAGCCGTCCATCACTGGCATCATCACGTCCATTAGCACCAGATCGATATCCGGATACTCCTCCAGCTTGTCCAACGCCTCCTGACCATTGCCAGCGCTGATCACTTGCACACCCTTCTCATCCAAGGCGCTGATCAAGGCATAGACGTTACGCATATCGTCATCCACCACCAGCACTTGGCGGTTAACAAATACCTCGTCACGATTACGTGCGGTTTTGCCGGGCGTCTTGCGCAGGCTGCCAGCCGGAGTTTCAACTTTGTGCAGGAACAGCGTTACCTCATCCAGCAAGCGCTCGGGTGAGCGCGCGCCCTTGATAATGATGGAGCGCGAATGGCGGCGCAGGCTTTCTTCTTCGCCACGGGTCAGCGGCCGCGAGACGTAGACAATCACCGGCGGGTAGGCGTCGATGTGCTCATTGGCCATTTGCGTAAGCAGTTCATTGCCGTGCATATCCGGCAGCTCCAGATCGATCACCATGCAATCAAACGGCGTTCGCCTTAGCAGCTCAAGGGCTTGGCGGCCATGGGAAACTGCAGTGACTTCGATATCTAACCCTTCCACTAGCTGGGCAATGCTGTCGCGTTGGCGAGCGTCTCCTTCCACCACCAGCAAGCGCTGCACCTTCTGCGTCAGCCGAGCTTCCAGGCGCGAAAAAACCTCCACCAACGACTCCCGCGTTGCCGGCTTCTGCGCGTAACCAATAGCGCCCAGGTGCAGCGCCAGCTCCGTGCGGTCGTCGGTGGAAATCACATGCACAGGAATATGCCGGGTGCTCGCGTTTTCTTTGAGCCGTTGCAACAGCGACAGCCCCGGCTCATCGGGCAAGCGCATATCCAGCAGGATGGCGTCTGGCAGATTGTCGGCCAGCAATCGAAATGCCTCGCTTGAGCTTTGGGCCACCAGGCAGCGGTATTTCAGTTCATGGGCGAGGTCGAACAGGATCTGCGCAAACTTCACTTCGTCCTCGATCACCAGCACACAGCGGCCAGGCATATCGTGACGGTCGCGGTCGTCGGGGAAACTCTGCAACGGCTTGGCCAATGCCTCGCTGCGGGTGGCTTCGACATTGCCCGAGCCGGCAGCGACAGGCTCATTGCCGATAAACAGCCGATTGGCATCCAGCCCTTGAACCGGCAACGGCTGGGCGTAATTGAGCGGCAGCCACAGGGTGAACTGGCTGCCCTTGCCGGCCTCGCTCTGCACCTGAATATGACCGCCGAGCACCTCGGCCAGATTGCGCGAAATCGACAAGCCCAGCCCGGTACCACCAAAGTGCCGGTTAATGCTGCCATCGGCCTGGCGAAACGCCTCGAAAATAATGCCCTGCTGCTCAGGGCTGATGCCAATGCCGCTGTCGCTGACAACAAAGGCCACCCCGCCGTCGGCCGGCTCGATATTCAAGCTGACGGCACCGGCGCTGGTGAACTTAAAGGCATTGGACAGCAGGTTTTTCAGCACCTGCTCGACGCGCTGGGTATCACTGACAAAATGCACTGGCGCGTCGCTGGCTACCCGCACCTCAAAAGTTAGTCCCTTCTCCACGGCCTGCGGCTGGAACAGTACTTCCAGGCCATGGGCCAGGCGTTTCAACGACGTTTCTTGCGGACGAATTTCCAAGCGCCCGGCTTCCACCTTGGACAGATCAAGAATGTCGTTAATCAGCGCGAGCAAATCCTTGCCTGAGGAATAAATCAGCTCGGCATGGCGGGTCTGCTGCTCGTCGAGATTGCCCTTGGCGTTATCGGCCAACAGCCGCGACAGAATCAGCGAGCTATTGAGCGGCGTGCGCAGCTCGTGGGACATATTGGCGAGAAATTCAGACTTGTAGGTACTGGCCCGCTGCAACTCAGTAGCCCGCTGTTCCAACTCGCTGCGGGCCTGGGCCAGGGCATGGTTGCGCTCATCCAACTCATCGCGCTGACGGGTGAGGAACTGAGTCTGCTCATTGAGCTGGTCGTTGGTCTGCTCCAACTCGGCCTGCTGCTGCTCCAGGTTGACCTGCGACTCCTGAATCAAACGGGATTGATCTTCCAACTCTTCATTGGCGCTGCGCAGTTCTTCCTGCTGCACCTGCAACTCTTCGTTGAGCTGCTGGGTTTCGTGCAACGATTCCTGCAAGCGTTGGCGGTAACGCGCCACTTCAATGGAGGTACCCAGACCATCGGTAATCGACCGCACAAAGGTTTGCTCGCGCTCCGTCAGCTCACGCATAAAGCCCAACTCAAGCACACCATTGACCTCACCATTGTTCTGGATCGGTGCCAACATCACCGACGCCGGGGCGTCGCTGCCCAGTCCAGAGTTGACCGTGAGGTAGCTGCCAGTAAGCCCGGCAACCACCCTGGCGCGCCGCTCGACCGCCACTTGGCCAACAAGCCCGGTGCCATCGTTAAACGACTGCGGTTTGGCTTGCTGCTCGGCGTCAAAGCCGTAGTCAGCAACCCGCTCCAACTCGCCATGGTCCTGACGCACGTAAAACGCGCCGACCACCATATCCAGGTAACGGCCGAGAAAGGCCAGCGCGGTCAAACCGATCGAAGCGGTGTTGGGCTGACCAATGATGCTTTCGGCCAACTGCGACTGCCCCTCACGCTGCCAGGCTTGCTGCTGCAGCTGCTCGGTGACCTTCTCTTGTTGGCGCAGTAAGGAGCCGTAAAAGTCCGATAGACCGAGCAATTCCCGACGGCCGAAAAACGCCAGAATGCCACTGAACGCCAAGTTGAATAGCGCATACAGGGTAATGGTGACAATGGCGGTCAAGCTCGCGCGCTCGTTACGGTCGTGGCGGAGTTGCTGCTCGGAAGCGATAAAGTCGGCGAATTTGCTGCGGATGCTGTCCATCAACGAGCCGCCCGCCACTTTTACCGTAGGCGGCGGCGCATTGCTGGCCTGGCGTTGCTCAATCAGCTTGGCGGCAGCCAGCGCCCAGCGCTGTTGCAGATCTTCGATATCGCGCAGGCGCTCAACTTGTGCAGGGTTGTCTTTGACCAAGTCGCGCACGCTCTGCATATGCGCGCCAATGCGTACCCGGGCCTCTTCATAAGGCGCTAACACGTCCGCTTCGCCGCCAATCAGATAGCCACGTAAACCGGCCTGTTGATCGATGGTTAAGCGATAGCCTTCATTGGCCTGAGCGATAACCTGATCGGTGTGTTCCACCCAACTGAGCACGTACAGCAGATAGCCGATCAGGGCGATAAACAGCCCTGTGCCAACAACCCCCGAACCAATTGGCAGCGCCAGATTGCGGGTCAACATACGGCGAAAGGCGTGCTCATCGACAGTGGCGGCACTGTTCATCTCGAGTCCTCCGAATTGAACAAGTCATGGGGCTGAAACATGGATGCCGGTTCCCTGACATCCGTTCAAACAACCTGAGGGAAATCCTCAGGTTGTTTCAAGGGTAGCTGCATTGAGGCAGGAGTGCGTGGCGGTGAAGCTTGTTGCAGTGGTTAGCTGCGGCAGGGGCGCCCCACCAGTTTCACAGCGTATAATCGCCGCCTTGTGCAAAGCTGCCGGGTTACCTCCGGCCCTGATACTGGACCACCCTATGTTACGAATCACCGAATTCAAGCTGCCTATCGACCACGCGGACGAGGCCTTGCGCCCGGCCCTGGTGCAACGCCTGGGCATTGCCGATAGCGAATTGCTCGATTTCACCTTGTTTAAACGCAGCTACGACGCGCGGAAAAAATCTGCCGAGCTGTGCTTTATCTACACCATCGATTTCACCGCCAGCGACGAAGCAGCCTTGCTGAAAAAATTCAGCGATGACCGCCATATCACTATCGCCCCGGACACTTCGTATAAATTTGTCGGCCGTGCGCCCGAGCAACTGGCTGAACGGCCTTTAGTCGTTGGCTTTGGCCCCTGCGGTATTTTTGCCGCCTTGCTGCTGGCACAGATGGGCTTTAAACCCATCGTGCTCGAACGCGGCAAAGAAGTACGCCAGCGCACCAAAGACACCTGGGCGCTGTGGCGCAAAAGCGTGCTCAACCCCGAATCCAACGTGCAGTTTGGTGAAGGCGGCGCTGGCACCTTCTCCGACGGCAAGCTGTACAGCCAGATCAAAGACCCGAAATTTCTCGGCCGCAAAGTGCTGCACGAGTTCGTTAAAGCTGGCGCGCCGGAAGAGATTTTGTACGTCAACAAACCGCATATCGGCACCTTCCGCCTGACTGGCGTGGTGGCCGATATGCGCGAACAAATCATCGCCCTGGGCGGTGAAGTGCGCTTTGAACAACGCGTGACCGATGTGCAGATTGAAAACGGTCAACTGACCGGGGTAACCCTGGCCAGCGGCGAGCAGATCCACAGTCGCCATGTGATTCTTGCCCTCGGCCACAGCGCCCGCGACACCTTCCGTATGCTGCACAGCCGTGAGGTATTTATGGAGGCCAAACCGTTCTCGGTGGGCTTCCGTATCGAGCACCCGCAATCGCTGATCGACCAGGCGCGCCTGGGAAAATTCGCCGGCCACCCGAAAATCGGTGCGGCCGACTACAAGCTGGTGCACCACGCCAAAAATGGTCGTTCGGTGTACAGCTTCTGCATGTGCCCGGGCGGCACCGTCGTCGCCGCCACCTCCGAGGCGGAGCGCGTAGTCACCAACGGCATGAGCCAATACTCGCGCAACGAACGCAACGCCAACTCCGGCATTGTCGTCGGCATTACCCCGGAACAGGACTACCCCGGCAGCCCGCTAGCCGGTGTCGAGTTGCAAGAACGCTTGGAGTCGCACGCTTATGTCATGGGCGGGCGCAACTACAACGCACCGGGGCAATTGGTCGGCGACTTTATCGCCGGCAAAGCCTCCACCGCCCTGGGCAGCGTCGAGCCGTCGTACAAACCTGGCATCAACCTGATGGACCTGGCCGACGCCCTGCCCGCCTTTGCCATTGAAGCCATTCGCGAAGCATTGCCGGCGTTCGACAAGCAGATCAAAGGCTTCGCCATGCACGACGCCGTACTTACCGGCATTGAAACCCGCACCTCATCGCCGCTGCGCATTACCCGCGGTGAAGACCTGCAAAGCCTGAATGTGCGCGGCTTGTTTCCCGCTGGCGAAGGCGCTGGCTATGCCGGGGGGATTTTGTCCGCTGGCGTAGACGGCATTCGCATAGCCGAAGCGGTGGCGCGCGATATCCTCGGTATCCAGGACGTGTAGCGCTTGTCGGGTGTGTTATGGGCACCCTTGCGATCGACTGGATGTCGCCATGGTGCGCGGAGCACACCCTACGAAGCGGGACCGTGTAACGCCGACAAGCGCTTCTCCAAGCCCAACGCCTTAAATTGCTCCACAACAAAATCGACAAACACCCGAGTCTTCTGTGGCAGCAGTTTTTGCCCGGCGAAGTACAGGGTGGTCGCGCCGGTATCCACATACCAATCTGGCAGCACCCGCTGCACGGTTCCTCTCTCTAAATACGGCAAGGCATGGGCGACGCTGACCAGGGCGATGCCCAGGCCAATCTGTGCCGCCGCGCAGGCGGCTTCGGGGTCGCTTAGGGTCATGCGTGGTTGGATATCGATAGGCGCCAATTGCCCTTCACGGTTGCGCAACGGGTAAGGCCGCACGCGGCCGATTTGCGGCGAGCGAATCAAAATACCGGCGTGTTGCGGCAAATCGGCGGGCGAGCGCAGCGCTGGCGCCTGTTCCAGATAGCTGGCGGAGGCCAGCAAAATCCGGTGCGCCGGCGACAGCTCGCGGGCGACCACGCCTTGCGGCAAGTCAAAACCGCCGCCCACCGCCGCATCAAAGCCGTCGGCAATCAGGTCGACCTGGCGGTTATCGAAGTGCCAGTCCGGCACCACGCGCGGATAGCGCAGCAAGAACTCGCCCAGCAGCGGCACCATATATTCGCGCCCAAAGGACAAGCCCATGCTCACCTTCAAGGTGCCGGCTGGCTGACTTTTCAGCGTGGTCAGGTTGCCCATCGCCAGCTGCAGGGTGCTCAAGCCACCCGCCGCCTCGGCGAGAAAATACTCGCCCGCCTCCGTCAGGCTGAGCTTGCGGGTACTACGCTGGAACAGCCGCACATCCAGGCTTGCTTCCAACCGCGCCACATTTTTGCCCACCGCAGCCGGGGTTAAACCCAGGCGCCGCGCGGCGTTGGCAAAACTCCCCGCCTCGGCGCTGCGGATAAAACATTCGATGCAGTTAAGCGTGTCCATGGCCTTATTCCATACCGTTTGGATCGAAAGCATATCCGTATTACTAGCTACTCAGAAGCCAATCCGATCCCGATACTGGCCCCAACACAAACGACGCCCCCCTTACCTACCTACTTACCTAAAACCGGAGACACACCATGACTACTCAAGCATCCCTTAACGGCAAAGTGGCTTTTATCCAAGGCGGCTCGCGCGGTATCGGCGCAGCCATTGTTAAACGTCTGGCCCGTGACGGCGCCAGCGTAGCCTTCACCTACAGCCAGAGCGCTGAATCGGCTCAAGGCTTGGTCAGCGAAATTGAAGCAGCCGGCGGCAAAGCCATCGCCATCCGCGCCGACAGCGCCAGCGAACAAGCCATTCGCGGCGCCATTGGCCAAGCCGTAGAAGCCTTTGGCGGCCTGGATATTTTGGTTAACAACGCGGGCGTGCTGGCGGTGGCACCGATTGAACAACTGAGCATGGAAGACATCGACCGCACCCTGTCGATCAACGTGCGCAGCGTGGTCATCGCCAGCCAGGAAGCCGCTCGGCACCTGCGTAACAACGGCCGCATCATCACCATCGGCAGCACCAACGCCGAACGTATGCCCTTTGCCGGCGGCTCGATCTACGCCATGAGCAAATCCGCCATCGTTGGTTTTACCAAGGGGCTGTCGCGCGATTTGGGTGGCCGTGGCATCACCGTTAACAACGTGCAGCCGGGGCCGGTGGACACTGATATGAACCCCGACAGCGGCGACTTTGCCGAATCGCTGAAACAAGGGATGGCGCTGGGCCGTTATGGCCAGGTGGAAGAGATCGCCAGCTTTGTCAGCTACCTGGCCGGGCCGGAAGCCGGTTACATCACCGGCGCCAACTTGACCATTGATGGTGGGTTTGCGGCGTAACGGCTAATCCCTCAACGCTTTAAAACAGCGTACCTGGGTCCCCGCCTTCGCGGGGACGACGGAGTAAACCTGACTATTGGACCCAGGTGCACCAACGCTCAGCCACCGAGCCGTTGATAACAAATCGTCGTACGCCGCGACCCATTGGGCCGGCGCTCGGGGTCGGCATAGGTGTGCAGTTCGCTAAACCCCGCTTTACGCATCATGCCCGCCGAGGCCGCATTCTCTTCATGTCGGTCGATGTAGATATCCACCAAACCCTTCTCGCCCAAACGCGCCACGGCCCTTTCCAACAAGGTGCTGCCCAGTCCCTGCCCGGCGATATCGCGATGGATCACCGCTTCGCAGATATAGCCCTGCGGCTCGTCAATCCGCGCCGTGGGTTGGTGGTCGGCAAAGTAGTGGGTCTGCACATAGCTGACAAAACCGACAATCTGCGCGCCGCGCTGGGCCAGCACCGCTTCCACCGAGCCCTCGGCGATGCCTTGCAGGTGCGCGCGCACCTCGTCTTCGGGCAGGTAGTTCCAAGGGTTGGGGCCATGCTCCAGCAATAGCGCGGTCAGTTCGGCGATATCGGCGGCCTGGGCAGAGCGAATGGTCAGCGTCGCGTCATTCATGTTTAAAGTCCCGCTGTCAGCAGTTCAGGCAGCGCCTCGCCACGTTCGGCGCAGGCGGCGACCTTAGCGATTAACGGCTCCAGCTCGTAACCCTTGGCCTTGAGCCACTCCGGGTTGTAGTAGCTGGTGGCATAGCGCTCGCCGCCGTCGCAGAGCACGGCAACGATGGAGCCGCGCTCACCAGCGGCGACCATCCGTTGGCCGACCAACAACGCGCCGATCAAGTTGGTGCCGCTGGAGCCACCGACATGCCGGTCCAGGCGCCGCGCCAGGTAATGCATGGCCGCCAGCGACAGGGCATCGGGCACCTTGCACATGGCGTCGATCACCGAGGGCAGAAACGAGGCTTCCACCCGTGGCCGGCCAATACCTTCGATGCCCGAGCCACAGTCCAGGCGCAGGCTGACGTCGCCCGTGCGGTAGTAGTCAAAGAACACCGAGCGCTCGGCGTCAGCGCAGAGCACTCGCGTGGCATGGCGCCGGTAGCGCACGTAGCGGCCAAGGGTCGCCAAGGTGCCGCCAGTGCCGGGGCTGGACACCAGCCAGCTCGGTTCGGGGCAGTGCTCAAAGCGCATCTGCTGGAATATCGACTCGGCGATATTGTTGTTGGCGCGCCAGTCGGTGGCCCGTTCGGCGTAGGTGAATTGGTCCATAAAATGCCCGCCGCTCTCCTCGGCCAGGCGCTCGGACTCGGCGTAAATCTGCGTGGGGTCTTTAACCAAATGACACTGGCCGCCGTAGAACTCGATTTGCGCAATTTTCTCTTTTGAGGTGCTGGCCGGCATTACCGCGATAAATTTCAGGCCCAGCAGTCGGGCGAAATAGGCTTCGGAAATGGCCGTCGAACCGCTGGATGCTTCAATCACCGGCGCCCCTGGTTTGAGCCAGCCATTGCACAGCGCATAGAGAAACAGCGAACGCGCCAGGCGGTGCTTGAGGCTGCCGGTGGGGTGGCTGGACTCATCTTTGAAATACAGCTCAATGCCCGGCAGGCCTGGTAATGGCAGGGACAACAAATGGGTGTCCGCGCTGCGCTGGAAATCCGCCTCGATAATGCGAATGGCCTCGCGGGCCCACGCTCTTGAATCGCTCATGACGTTCCTTTAATCAAGAATGCCGGCCGGCGCCGGTACTACGGGGTCGCGTCGCCATTGGCTCAACCCCACACCAATAAAGACCAAGCCCACTGCCAGCAGTTGCCAGCCGTTCAGACGCTCGCCGAGAAACAGCGCGGCCAGCAGCAAAGTGAACACCGGAATCAGATTGGTAAACCCTGAGGCCTGGCTGGCCGGTAAACGGCCGACGCCAAAGTTGTATAGGCCATAGGCGCCGACGGTCACCACAATGCCCAGATACACCACCGCGCCCCAGCCCTGCGCGCTGACTTGCGCGGGCAGATCGGCGCTCACCCACGCCAAAGGCAGAAAAAACAATGAGCCGACAAACGCCTGCAAGGCCGTCAGGGCAAACGCTGAGTAGCGACTGGACAGGTGCTTGAGCAACAAGGTGTAGCCGGTGGCGCAGAGCATCGCCAGAAATTCGAAGAAGTTGCCCAGCAGCGGCGCGGGTGAATGTTCATCAGCCTCGCCGGCCAGGCTTAGCCACACCGCACCGGCAACTGCCAACAGAAAGCCGGCCAGGGTGGTACGGGTGATGCGCTCGCGTAGGGTCAGGTAAGCGCCAACCGCCACCAGCAGCGGCAGCAACGCGGTGATCATGCCGGCTTGCGAGGCACTGGTACGTTGCAGCGCCAAGGCTTCAAAAATGAAATACAGACAGGGCTCGCAGGCGGCCAGACCGAGCAGGTACTTCCAATCGCCGGCGCGGTACTCGATACGGCCGCGCCAACGCCAGGCCAGCAGAAATACCAGACTGCCCAAACCCATACGGCCAAAGATCACCCACATCGGCGGGATTTCGCTAAAGGCCAACTTCAAGGCAATAAACGAACTTCCCCACAAGGCCATGGCAACCACCAAACACCCCCAGGCAAACGCCTGGCCTTCACGCTGCTGCACAGCCACCTCCTATTTATTCTGAGCGGCAGTATAGGAATGGCGCGGCGTTGCGCCCAGCTACAGTGGCGAGGTGATCGGTGGGGGAACTGTTTTCAAAGCGCACGGCATGCGCCCGTAGGGTGTGCTGTGCGCACCAGGCGGTTACCGCGTAAACGCCTTGGTGCGCAGAGCACACCCTATCGATCAAGCGCTCAGGGATGCAGGCGATTAAGTCCAGGCGGCAAGCCGTTGCTGTCGACCGGCAACCACGGGCCGTTGGCGTAGCTAGCCCAGGTCCAGCCATTGTTCCAGCGGTAGTAGGTGCGTTCGCGGTAATACAGGCCAGGCACTTGATCGAGCACGTAGACGCCAAGCTTGGTATCCCAGTAGCTGCTTACGCCCGGTGGCGGGGCAAAGTGCGGGTGGGCTTTCATCCGCGTGGTAGCCGGCGCCGGGATGGGCAGCGGCGCGCTTTTCGGTTGCTGGGTGGAGCGTTGCGGGGTGTCCGGCGTGGTGCTGGGTGGAAGCGGGAACGGCTGCGGTGGCGGTTGTTGGGTTACCGACGGCGTGGTACAGCCCGCCAGCACCAGAAGCATTACCGCTGCGGCGCCACGCGCCGTGCCCACTTTAATTGTCATTGTGCCTGTCCGTCTGCCGTATCAATGGTCAGCTGCTGCTGATCCGTGCTGGTACTGGCCAAAGGCTGGCTGCGACCAATCCACTCGCCCGCCTTGGCATTGCCTGCCCGCGAGATGCGAGCTTGCAGTATGACCTGAGGGAAGTTGGAGAGTTTCAGTTGCGGCATCATCGCGTCGCTGTCGGCCAGGGTTACTTCAGCAGGCAGGTCGGCGACGGTCAGGCGTTTTACCGCCAGCGGCATCGGCGGGCCAGAGGCGGCGCGGGCAAAGATAAACAGGCTGTCACCCGGCTGCACTTTGCTCTGCAGCTCTGGCGCCAGTTGTACGCGCACTTTCAGCGTTGCCCCGCTCTCGGCGGCGGCCGGTTGAGCCGGTTGCTCAGCCACTTGCTGATCGGCTGGCAGTTGCTCACGGGCGCGGGCAATACCGCCTTCAATAGCGCTGCGCGAAGGGTCATCGGCCGGCAGCAATTTGGCCAGGCGACCCCAATAGGTCACCGCATCCTGGAAGCGTTTGTCTTCAAAGGCAGCAATGCCGAGCAAGCCCAGGCTGGTGACTTCGTCGGGGTTGGCTTTTAGGGCTTCATCGGTCAGCCCTTGCAGCTCGGCAGACCATTTTTTGTCGCTGCCAAAATACTTGGCCTGGGCCAATTGCCCGAGCAATTCCGGCTGGCGGCCGGCAATTTTAATGGCACGCTCAAAGGCGTTGGCGGCATCTGCCGGGCGGTCTTGGGTCATATAGGTACGACCGAGGTAGTACCAGGCTTCGGCTGAATCCGGCTCGGCTTTAACGGCCAATTCCAGGCGCGCGGTCATTTCTTCAATGGTGCGCGGTGCTTGGCTGGATTCCTGCGCCAGCTGCACTTTTTCCAGCGCGCCCCAGTGCCAATACATGCCCAGCGCCAGTACCGGCACCAGCACGGCAGCGGCCACCGGAATCCATTTGCCCAGTTTGGACGTGCGGCCGCTATCAGCGCCTTCGGTATCGGCCAACAGTTCGCGCGCTGCTTCGGCTTTGGCCGCTTGCAGTTGCTCGTCGGTGAGGGTGCCGGCGTGTTGTTGCGCTTGCAGTTCGCCCACGCGCTCTTGATACAGCGCCACGTTTAACGCGGTGCGGTCTTCTTCACGCTGAGCGCGGCGGCCGCGCAATACCGGGATTAACAGAAATGCAGAGGCCACCAGCAACAGCAGGCCGGCAGCGAGCCAGAATTCGATCATTGGAGAGGTTTATCCGCAGCCACAGAAGAAGGTTGATCAGCAGCGAGCAACGCGTTTAACCGCGCCTGCTCATCGCCTGAGAGTGTGGAATCGGCACTACCGGCCAGCGGTTTACGCCGGCGCACAGCGATGACCGCCATCACTAGAAAACCGGTGCCCAACAAGGCCGCCGGGCCAAACCAGAGCAACCAGGTGCGCGAGGTGATCGCCGGTTTGTAGCGCACGAACTCGCCGTAGCGGTCGACCATAAAGTCAACGATCTGCTCGTTGCTCTTGCCCTCGCCGAGCATGCGGAAAATCTCTTTACGCAAGTCGGCGGCAATGGGCGCATTGGAGTCAGCAATGTCCTGGTTCTGGCACTTGGGGCAGCGCAGTTCCTGGGTCAGCTCGCGGAAACGCGCACGCTCGGCTTCGTTAGCAAATTCGTAGGTGTCGATGGCGGCATGGGCCACGCCCGCCAGGCTCAGGCCCATTACCACCGCTGCAAGCCAGCCCTTCATTGGCCGGCCTCGTCGACCAGTTCCTGATACTTGCTGGCCAGCTGTTCACGCCAGACCACTTCGTCGATCACACCGACAAACTTGTGGCGGATGATGCCTTTGCTGTCGATCAGGAAGGTTTCCGGCGCACCATACACACCCAGATTCAGCCCCAGGCTGCCGGCGGCGTCGTTGATATTGAGCTGGTAGGGGTTTTGAAACTCCTTCAACCATTTCAGCGCGGCGGCGTTTTCGTCCTTGTAGTTCACCCCGTAAACGCGCACGCCTTGTTGGGCCAACTTGTTCAGCACCGGGTGTTCTACACGGCAGGAAATGCACCAGGTCGCCCACACATTAAGCAGCGCCGGTTTGCCCAGCAGGTCGGCGCGGGTCAGGGTTTTCTGCCCCTCCACGGCCGGCAGGGAAAACTCCGGCACCGGTTTACCGATCAAGGCCGAGGGCAATTCCGAGGGATCGAGGTACAGACCGCGATAGAGAAACACCGCGCCAACCAGAAACAGCGCCAGAGGAATTAACAACAACGCGCGCTTCATGCCTGTGCTCCGCTTAGGCCCAAGGCGTCACGCACTCGGGTTTTGACTTTGACCCGGTAGCGCCGGTCCATGGCCGCCAACAGTCCACCAAAGCCGGTGAGCAAGCCGCCAAACCAGATCCAGCGCACAAAGGGTTTAACGTGAATGCGCACAGCCCAGGCGCCATTTTCCAGCGGCTCGCCGAGGGCGATGTAGATGTCGCGGGTAAAACCGGCATCGATGCCCGCTTCGGTCATCACCGACTGCTGCACGGTATACAGGCGTTTTTCCGGGTGCAGCACGGCAACTTCTTTACCGTCTTCGATCACCCGCACGGTGCCGCGGTCGGAGGTGAAGTTCGGCCCTTGGAAGTGCTCGGCGCCATCGAAGATAAAGTGGTAGCCGCCCAAATCCATCGACTCGCCACGCTCCAAACGCATATCGCGCTGGGCACTGTTCTGGCTCGATAGCACCACGCCCAGGGCGCACACGGCGATCCCCAGGTGAGCGAGCTGCATGCCCCAGTAGCTGCGGGTCATTTTGCCGATGCCTTTGAGCAGGCCGGTGTGGCGGGTTTTATCCAGCAGGTCACGCACGCCCGCCAACAACACCCAGGCCGAGAGCAAGCACACGGCGAGAATCGCCCAGTTGAAATCGCCCAGCACCATGGAGGCCACGCCACCCAGTACCACGCTGGCAATAAGCACCGGGCTAAGCATGCCCAGTAGCCATTTCACCGGGGTGTCTTTCCAACGCACCACCACGCCGACCGCCATCACCACCATTAACAGGCTCATCAGCGGGACAAACAGGGCATTGAAGTACGGCGGGCCGACCGACAGCTTGGCGCCGGTCAGGGCATCGAGCACCAGCGGGTAGAGGGTGCCGAGCAGAATCATCGACGCCGCCACCACCAGCACCAGGTTATTGCCCAGCAAGAGCATTTCCCGCGACCACGGCGCGAAGCCGACTTGGCTTTTCACCACCGGCGCGCGCAGGGCAAACAGGGTTAACGAACCGCCAACTACCACCAGCAGAAAGGCCAAGATAAACACGCCGCGCTCAGGGTCCGAGGCGAAGGCATGCACCGACGTCAACACGCCGGAACGGACCAGGAAGGTGCCGAGCAAGCTCAACGAAAACGCGGCGATGGCCAGCAGTACCGTCCAGCTTTTGAATACGCCGCGCTTTTCGGTAACCGCCAGGGAATGGATCAGCGCCGTGCCGACTAACCAAGGCATAAACGAGGCGTTCTCTACCGGGTCCCAGAACCACCAGCCGCCCCAGCCAAGCTCGTAGTAGGCCCACCAGGAACCGAGGGTGATACCAATGCCAAGGAAGGCCCAGGCCACGATAGTCCACGGCCGCGACCAGCGCGCCCAGGCGGCGTCGAGACGACCACCGAGCAAAGCGGCGATGGCAAAGGAGAACGCCACGGAGAAGCCGACGTAGCCCATGTACAACATCGGCGGATGCACGATCAGGCCGATGTCTTGCAGCAGCGGGTTAAGGTCGCGGCCATCCATCGGGCTTTGCGGCAGCAGGCGGCTAAAGGGGTTGGAGGTCACGATCAAAAACAGCAGGAAGCCGATGCTGATCATGCCCATCACACCGAGCACGCGCGCGAGCATTACTTGCGGCAACTGACGGGAGAACACCGAAACAGCAAACGTCCAGCCACCGAGAATCAACGCCCAGAGCAGCAACGAACCTTCGTGCGCGCCCCACACGGCGCTGAATTTGTAGTACCAGGGCAAGGCGCTGTTGGAGTTATTGGCGACATAAGCGACGGAGAAGTCGTCGGTCATAAAGGCGTAGGTCAAGCAGGCAAATGCCAACAGCAAAAAGGCGAACTGACCCCAGGCTGCCGGCTGGGCCAGGCCCATCCATTGGCGATCGCCGCGCCAGGCGCCGATCATTGGCAAGGTGGCTTGCACCAGCGCCATGCACAGGGCAAGGATCATCGACAGGTGGCCGATTTCCGGCACGATCAGGGCAGTCATCATGGTTGCTTCGCCTCGGTTGCCGGTGCATAAGCAGCGCCATCTTGCGGCGCTGATTGGCCGCTTTCCTTCAGGGCCTTTGTCACTTCCGGCGGCATATATTTCTCGTCGTGCTTGGCCAGCACCTCGTCGGCAATCAACACGCCATCGTCATTCAGCTTGCCGAGGGCAACGATGCCCTGCCCTTCGCGGAACAGGTCGGGAAGGATGCCGCGATAACGGATGGTGACGTTTTTGGCGAAATCGGTAACCACAAACTGCACATCCAGCGAATCGCCGCTGCGTACCAGCGAGCCCTTCTCCACCATGCCGCCGGCACGGATACGGGTGTCGTGGGGCACTTCGCCGTTGACGATTTGCGTGGGGGTGTAGAACAGGTTGATGTTTTCCCGCAAAGCTGAGAGCGCAAGCGCAACCGCGATGCCAACACCGGCGAGGATAGCAATCACCACGTACAAGCGTTTTTTGCGCACCGGATTCATTGACTACTCTCCCGGCGCAAACGACGCGCCTCTTCTTGCAAATAACGACGACGGGACAAAATCGGCAAGGCGATATTCAAGGCGATCACCGCCAGGCTTATGCCGTATGCCGACCAAACGTAAGGACCATGGTGGCCCATCGCGAGGAACTCGGCGAAAGAGTTAAAGCTCATGGAAGTCTCCCCACAAGCCGCGCTACTTCCGCTTTAACCCAGGAGCTGCGTGATTCACGTTTCAGCACCTCCAGACGCATGCGCATCAGCAGAATCGCGGCAAAAAACAGGTACATACCAAGCACGCAAATGAGCAACGGAATCCACATCTGCGAATCCATCTCTGCCTTGCCGGTCACACTAAAAGTGGCCGGTTGATGCAAGGTGTTCCACATATCTACGGAGTATTTAATGATGGGAATATTCACCGCGCCTACCAGAGCCAGCACGGCGCACGCCTTCGCCGAACTCTCGCGATTAGATATAGCCTGCCCAAGCGCAATGATGCCGAAGTAGAGGAAAAGGAGGATCAGCATGGACGTTAGGCGGGCGTCCCAAATCCAATAGGTGCCCCAAGTCGGCTTACCCCAAATAGAGCCGGTGATGAGAGAAACGAAGGTCAACCAGGCACCGATAATGGCTCCCTGTTGCAGGGCAATATCTGCCATCTTCATTTTCCAGATCCAGCTCACGGCACCCGCAACAGCGATCATCAGATAGCAGGACTGGGCGGCGAACGCGGCGGGAACATGGATATAAATAATCCGATAACTGTCGCCTTGCTCGCTGTGAGGAGGTGAGAAAGCCAACCCCCAGACCAGGCCGACACACAGCAGAATCGCCGCAGCAGTCGCGATATAAGGTAGCCAACGGCCACTGATCTCATAAAAAGGTTTGGGCGAACCCAACTTGTGAAACCACGTCCACTTCATCTTCACGGTAACTCGATCAACTTATAGTTATTCGCCAACGCTGATTTCCAGACCGGCGGCGATCGCAAAAGGGCTAAGTGTTACAGCCAGAGCAGCCAAACTGGCCATCCATAGCAGATATCCAATGCTCGGCAATCCTTGCAACTCAGCTTGTAGTGCGCCACTGCCCAGAATCAGAACGGGGATGTACAGCGGCAGAATGAGCAGAGCCAATAAAAGCCCTCCTCTCTTAAGTCCAACCGTGAGCGCTGCGCCTACCGCGCCTAGCAAACTTAAAACCGGAGTTCCCAGTAAAAGCGTCAGCAGTAGCACCGGCACGCAAGCTGAGGGCAAGCCGAGCATCATCGCCAGGACCGGTGATAGCAAAACCAGGGCCAAACCAGAAAACAGCCAGTGTGCCAGCACCTTAGCCAGAACAAGAAGAGCCAGGGGGTGCGGCGAAAGGACCCACTGTTCTAAAGAACCATCTTCGAAGTCGCTACGAAACAGACCATCTAAAGACAGCAGAACAGATAACAGCGCCGCCACCCAGATCAACCCAGGCGACAAGGCTTGCAGCATTTTACTTTCAGGGCCTACCGCCAGCGGGAACAGGGCAATGACGATGGCGAAGAAGACTAAAGGATTAGCCAGTTCGGCCGGACGGCGGAACAGCAACCGAGCTTCGCGCACCAGCAACATGCTGAATACATTACTCATAGATGTCGCTGCCCCAGATCGAGTTCGCGGTAACCCGCGGGGGTATTGGCCAGCGTGTGGTGAGTCGTAAGCACCACCATGCCGCCCTGTTCGCAGTGCTGGGCCAGGTGTGTCTCCAATTGTGCGACACCTGCTTTATCGAGCGCGGTAAACGGCTCATCGAGAATCCACAGCGGCGGCGCGTCCAGGTACAAGCGCGCCAGCGCCACACGGCGTTGCTGGCCGGCGGACAGGGTATGACAGGGAACGTCTTCGAAACCGCGCAGCCCGACGTGCTCCAGCGCCAGCCAGATGGCGTCGCGGCTGGACGGCTGATGCAAAGCGCAGAGCCAGGTGAGATTTTCTTCAGCAGTAAGCAGGCCTTTGATACCCGCGGCGTGGCCGAGCCACAACAGATTGCGCGCTAGCTCGTTACGTTGCTTGGTGAGCGGCTGACCGTTAAGTAAAACCTCACCCGCGGTGGGCTGCATCAGCCCGGACAGCAAGCGCAACAAACTGGTTTTGCCGCTGCCGTTGGGACCACTGATTTGCAGCATTTCCCCGGCGGCCAGGCGCAGTTGCAGACGCTCGAACAGCATGCGCCAATCCCGCTCGCAGGCGAGCGCCACAGCTTCGAGTACGGGGCTATTCAAGGATAGGCTGACCTTAGCTAGGGGCTGAATGAAGAATCTGCGGAGCAGGTTTGTGCCGGGATGTGCTATCAAGTCCAGGCAGGCGCTGCCGCTATACTCAGGCAAGCCACACAGCACGGCCGACCCGGACGGGGCGGCATTATACATGCCACGCCCGCCCCTCGAAGCTGGCTTTTTCGACAGGTTGTAAACCGCCGATGAGCGAAATCAGTAGCACTCGCCCAATCTCTGCGCCCACCCCGACTCCGCGACCGAACACCTCGGTGACCGACGCCGCGGTAAAACTGTTGCAGCCCTTGGGTGATCTATTGGCGGTGGGCGATAGCGCCACGGCCGAAGTGCTCGACGTTAAGAGCCTGGCGCAAAACTTTCAGCAAGTGCTGCTCAAGCTGACCCTCAACAGCGGTCAACAGACCACCGTGCAAGCCACCACCAATCAGCCGCTGACGCAAGGCGCCACGGTGGGTGTTACCGCACTGTCCGACACGCGCCTGTCGGTATTGCTGCAGGTCGCCGCCGGTGGCAGCCCGCTGATCAGCCTCGATCCAGACGTACTACCGCCGGGCACGGTGCTGCAAGGCAAGGTGGAGTCCAGCCAACCGTTTGTGCAACCGCAGACGCAACAACTGCTCAACAAAGTGCTGGTCAGCTTGCTTAATACGCCACTGGCCGGCAGCAAGCTGGCGCTGGAAACCGCACTGACGCTGCCGCCCGGCAGCCTGCTCACAGCCCAGGTACAGAGCAATCAATCCCTAGCGTTTCTGCCCTTGAGCGGGCGCTTGGATCAATTGGAATTGGCGCAACAGCTGGGCAACCAGCAAACCCGCCAAGGCTCGCTGGAAGGCCTGCTGAAATCGCTGCAAGGCCTGATGGGCAAAGAAGGTTTGCCCGAAGGTGTACGCGGCAGTATCGACAAACTGCTCGGCTCCCTCCCCGATGGCGCTCAGCTCAGCGACTCCAAGGGGCTGTCCCAGGCGCTGGAAAAAAGCGGCATGTTTCTCGAGGCCAAGTTACTCAGCGGCAATGCCGCCGGCTTGTCGCAGGATATGAAAGCCAACCTCTTGCGTTTGATCGCACAGATTCTGCCGGCGCTGCCCACTGGCACGGCGATCAACCCGAATACCATCGGCGGCAATCTGGGCCAAGCGCTGCCGGTGTTTCTGCGTAATGCCCTCGGCGCACTCGGGCAGACTGGCGCTAAACAGCAAGGCCTGAGCTTTCCCCTGTCGAGCAAATTGCAGCAGGAGTTGGAAAAGGAAAACGACCTTGAGGGCTTGCTCAAACTCGCGGCAGCCGCCGTCTCGCGCTTACAAACCCACCAACTGTCGAGTCTGGCGCAAAGCCAACTGACGCCCGAAGGCACCCTGCTTACCACCTGGCAAATGGAAGTGCCGATGCGCAACCAGCAGGATTTGGTGCCGCTGCAACTCAAACTGCAACGCGAAGAAGAAGCGCAGGAAAAACAAAACGGCAAAGGCGCCAAGAAGGGTCAGCAGGAACCGGTGTGGCGTATCGAGCTCGCCTTTGACCTGGCGCCGCTAGGCCCATTGCAAGTGCAGGCGCAGCTGGCGCGGGGAAGCCTGACCAGCCAGCTGTGGGCGGAAAAAATCAGCACGGTGCATCTGATCGACAAAGAACTGGGTACCTTACGCGATCGCTTGACCGCTGCCGGCCTTAACGTTGGCGATCTGGAATGCCAGCAAGGCCTCCCCCCGCAAGGCCCGCGCACGACCCTTGAACAACGCTGGATTGACGACAAAGCATGAAACGCGAAGCCCCCCGCCAGGCCATTGCCCTTAGCTACGACGGTCAGAGCGCGCCCAACCTCACCGCCAAAGGCGACGACGAATTGGCTGAAGCCATTTTGGCGATTGCCCGGGAATACGAAGTTCCGATCTACGAAAACGCCGATTTGGTGCGGCTGTTGGCGCGCATGGAATTGGGCGATGCGATCCCCGAAGAGCTGTACAAAAGCATCGCTGAAATCATCGCCTTCGCCTGGTACCTGAAGGGCAAATGCCCAGAAGGCTTTACCCCGGATGATGACGGCGAGAAAGATGTAACACCACGCCCCTCGCAGCCGTTGCTCGATTAACCGTAGGGTGTGCTGTGCGCGCCCGCGCTTTCCACGTGATCGCAGCGGTGCGCGCAGCACGCCCTACGGACCGCGTGCACCAGAGGAATTCAGCGTTTGGCTTGGTGGAGTTTGCTGACCAGTTCTGCCTCGGCCCGACTTAGGCCGCAGGATTGGGTGAGATCATCAACACTGGCACCCAAGCCGACCAACCGCGCAGCCTGGGTGAAAGAGAGGTTGCTGGGGTCACGTTGTTCGATTTGGGTGAGTTTGTCCGGAATCGGCGCTACGGTGCGGCGCAGCTCATACAGCTCTTCGCCCATGCGGATGCTACCGGTGAGGTAGGTATCCAGACGCTTTTTCAATTCTTTGATAGCTTGGTCGCGCAGCGCATCGCGCTGCGCTTGGTGCTCGAACTGACGAACGAATTCGCGCTGCCGCCCGGCCAGCCAGATGCAAGTGCCGCCCAGCGAAACGCAAGCCAGGGCCAGCACCAACAGCGCGACGTCGAGCATGGGTCAGATGCTCTCCAGTTCGGACCATTCTTCTTCGGACATCATCTTGTCGAGCTCAACCAGAATCAGCAGTTCGCCGTTCTTGTTGCACACGCCTTGGATGAACTTGGCCGACTCGTCATTGCCGACGTTAGGCGCGGTTTCCACTTCCGATTGGCGCAGGTAAACCACCTCAGCAACGCTGTCGACCATGATGCCTACCACTTGCTTGTCGGCTTCGATGATGACGATACGGGTGTTGTCGGTTACGGAACCTGAGTCCAGGCCGAAGCGCTGGCGGGTATCGATAACGGTCACCACGTTGCCGCGCAGGTTGATGATGCCCAGCACGTAGCTAGGGGCACCCGGCACCGGAGCGATCTCGGTGTAACGCAGCACTTCCTGAACCTGCATCACATTGATGCCGTAGGTTTCGTTATCCAGACGGAACGTCACCCACTGCAAAATGGGATCTTCGGAGCCTTGCGCAGACGATTTCTTCATATCCCTAACCTCATCAAAACCGCTTAGGCGGCATACGGGTTGCCCCGCTGTTTAGCATAAAGCCCCACACTGGCGAGGCTGTTCAATCATTCAGTGCACACGCCCATCAGTGCCAATACGTTTCGAGGCGCCGCTGGCGATCAACTCCGCCAACACTGCGACATCCACAAGCGCACACATATGCTCGATTACCGTGCCGGCCAACCACGGGCGCTGGCTACGTTGCGTGCGCCACTTGACCTCTTTAGGGTCCAGGCGAATCGAACGGCTGACTTGATGAACCGCCAGCCCCCACTCGTAGCCTTGCACGGAAATCACATACTGCAAGCCCTGGCGAAAATCATCGCGATAACGGTCGGGCATTACCCAACGTGCGGTGTCCAAAACCCGCAGGTTGCCAGCTTGGCACGGGAGAATACCGAGGAACCAGTCGGGCTGGCCAAATAATGGCGTTAGCTCCTGGCCAACCAACGGATAAATCGAGCCCAGGCATACCAAAGGCACGGCCAACGTCAGGCCGGCAACGTCGAATAACAGGCATTCAAACGGCTCTTCGCCCCAGCTTGGCTGCCCTTCCAACTGCAAGGGCGGTGGCGTGGGAGCCATGTCGTTTTGGATTTGCTGGGCAACAACAGACTCAACCACCGGCGGCGTGAGCACCACAGGCTTTTCAACGGTTTTTTCCAACACCTTGGCAACTACTGGCTCGGACTCAACCAGCAAGGTCGGCATCAGCAGTGGCTTGGACATTTCCAGGGTCGGCAGTACCAGCGTCGGCCGTTCAAGCCTTGCCGCAGCTTGCTTGGGCGCCGACACGGGGGCTTGCAGCCGTGCATCACGCACCTGCTCTTCAAGCACGGCGGCTTCGAATTCATCCAGGGAAATCGCGTCGTCGCTGATTGCGGGCGCAGGTTTAACGATGGGCGCCGGCGCAGCAGCCACGGGGCGAATTGGCGCTGGCGCAACAACCGGGGCAACCACCGCGAGAACAGGTTCTGGTGTTAAGGCCTCCGCCAATTCGGCAGCCGCTTCCTGCAGCAGGCCGTCCAGATAGGACTGCAAGGCCAGCTGCGGGCGAGTAGCGGTTGCTGTAGGACGACTCATAGATAAAACCCGTAAGAATTTACTGACCGCTGTATCGGCAGCAGCTGCCGCGTACTTGAGCCGGCGTTGATAGCAAAAAACACCACAGTCATGCGACCTGCGACGCTAGTTCGTTGCTGAGCATATGTTTAAGCAACGCCCGGTAGGCCAGCACACCACGACTTTTGTCATCAAACTGTGAAGGTGTAAGCCCAGCTCGGCTGGCATCGCGCAAACGGGTGTCGACCGGAATATAGGCCGGCCACAAATGATCCGGATAGGTGTTGCGCAACGTACGCAGGGTGGTAAGCGAGGCCTGAGTACGGCGGTCGAACAGGGTCGGCACGATGGTGTACGGCAACGCCTGTTTACGCGAACGATTAATCATCGCCAAGGTGCTGACCATACGCTCCAAGCCTTTTACCGCGAGAAATTCAGTCTGCACCGGAATCGCCAACTGCTGGCTGGCGGCCAGGGCGTTAACCATCAGCACGCCAAGCAAAGGCGGGCTGTCGATAATGGCGTGGTCGAAATCGTCCCACAGCTGCGCCAGGCTTTTCGCGATCACCAGCCCCAGGCCGCTCTGCCCTGGCGACTGGCGCTCAAGGGTGGCCAAGGCGGTGCTAGACGGCATCAGCGAAATGGATTGGTGACTGGTGGGCAATAGCAATTGCCCCGGCAGGCCTTGCGGCACGTTGCCGCCATGCTGGAACAGGTCAAAGGCGCTGTGCTCCAGCGAGTCCGGGTCGTGCCCGAAATAGCTCGTCATGGAACCATGTGGATCAAGATCGACCACAACCACGCGCTTGCCAGCATCGGCCAGCAGGCCCGCCAGTGCGATGCTTGTGGTGGTCTTACCAACACCACCTTTTTGATTGGCTACTGCCCAGACTCTCATGTTCGTTATCCTCCCGGTGCAGCAAGGGCTTACCGAGAACAAGCGCCAACCTAAGGGGTCGGCGACGGGGAATTGACAGCACCGCCCGCAGGCGGCTGCACCGCTGGCTGTGGTGCAGGTTGTGTGCCAGCCCGCTCTAAAGCGGCATCGGGCTGCGCGTGAGCACTTCCTACGCCACTTACGCTGCGTCGCACATCCAAGTTGCGTGACACCACCAGCACCACCCGGCGATTGCGCGCTCTTCCCTCTGCCGTCGCGTTATCCGCTATCGGCTGAAACTCTCCATACCCCACCGCAGCCAAGCGCCCGGCGTTGACGCCATCCATTGCCATCATTCTTACAATGCTAGCTGCCCGCGCCGTAGACAGCTCCCAGTTAGTAGGAAACTGCGCGGTTTTAATCGGAAGATTATCTGTGAACCCTTCCACATGAATGGGATTCTCGTAAGGCGCCAGAATTTTGGCAACCTTTTCGATAATGGTGAAGGCCGTATCGTTGGGAATCGCATCGCCGCTGGGAAACAGCAAGCTGGAATTCAGCTCGATTTCGATCCACAACTCATTACCGCGCACGGTCAACTGGTCACTCTTGATCAGGTCGCCAAAGGCAGCCTTCACCGCATCACTGATTTCTTGCAAGGCTTTGCTTGGGTCTTCGCCCGCTGGCGTGTCCTGATCCAATGGCCTTTCCGGCTCAGTAGTCAGCGGCCGCTCATCGCCCACGGGTATCGGCTTGATCGCCCGGTCTGGCTGGTTAAACGCACCGACCAAGCTATCGGACAGAATTTTGTACTTGCCTTCGTTGATCGATGAGATCGAATACATCACCACAAAGAAGGCAAACAACAAGGTGATGAAGTCCGCGTAGGACACCAGCCAACGTTCGTGATTTTCGTGTTCTTCCTGGTGCCGCCGACGGGCCATAACTAGCCAGACCTTTAGTCCATGAAGCCTTGCAGCTTGAGCTCGATCGAACGCGGATTTTCCCCTTCGGCAATGGAGAGAATTCCTTCCAGGAGCATTTCCCGGTAACGCGACTGACGCAAGGCAATGGCTTTGAGCTTGTTGCCGACGGGCAACAGCAACAGGTTGGCGAACGCCACACCGTAAATGGTGGCGACAAAAGCAACGGCGATCCCGCTGCCAAGCATGCTTGGGTCAGCCAGGTTGCCCATTACATGAATAAGCCCCATCACCGCACCAATGATGCCGATGGTAGGCGAGTAGCCGCCCATGCTGTCGAACACTTTGGCAGCCTGGATATCGCGGCCTTCCTGGGTATATAGATCAACCTCAAGAATGCTGCGAATCGCCTCAGGCTCGGCGCCATCTACCAGCAATTGCAGACCTTTGCGGGCATACGGGTCAGGTTCGACATCCGCCACCGCTTCCAGGCCCAGCAAGCCTTCTTTGCGCGCGGTCTGACTCCAACCGACCACGCGGTTGATGCCACCTGCCAAGTCGATACGCGGCGGAAAAATAATCCAGCGCACGATAACCAACGAACGCTTGAACACGGTCATTGGCGTCTGCAAAAACGCTGCACCAAGGGTACCGCCCACCACAATCAAAAAGGCCGGGCCATTAATCAGCGCACCGACATGGCCGCCTTCCAGGTAGTTGCCCCCCAGAATGGCAACACACGCCAAAATGACACCAATAAGGCTGAGTACATCCATCAGACACAGGCCTCCACCAGGTGTCGACCGATGTCATCAAGGCTGTAGACCGCGTCCGCCAGGTTGGCTTTGACGATGGCCATGGGCATGCCGTAAATCACGCAACTGGCTTCATCCTGGGCCCACACCTGGCTGCCGCTTTGTTTAAGCAAACGCGCGCCTTCGCGGCCATCAGCGCCCATACCAGTGAGCACTACGGCTAACACTTTGTCGCCGTAGGCCTTGGACGCGGAGCCAAACGTAATGTCGACACAAGGGCGGTAATTCAGACGCTCATCGCCCGGCAGAATTTTCACCGTACCACGGCCATCAACCATCATCTGCTTGCCGCCAGGTGCCAACAGGGCAAGACCGGGGCGAAGTTGATCGCCATCTTCGGCCTCCTTCACGCTGATACGGCACAGCTTGTCCAGACGCTCGGCGAAGGCTTTGGTGAAAGCTGCCGGCATGTGTTGAATCAGTACGATCGGCGCAGGAAAATTAGCCGGCAACTGCGTTAACACGCGCTGCAATGCAACCGGGCCGCCGGTCGATGTACCGATGGCCAGCAACTTGTAAGGTTTGCGTTTGGGTGCAGCGCTGGATGTTGGCGCATGGGCAGGCGTCGGCGCAGTTGGGCGTGGCGCAGCAGGCGCAGGCCGAGCCGGAGCACTGCTGGTCGCCGGAGCGTGAGCCGGTGCTGGCGCGGCAACTGGTGCCGACGCCGGTGCGGCGCTGGGTAAGCCGCTGTAACGACGGTTGCTGCGCGCGATGGTATGTACCTTTTCGCACAGCAGTTGCTTGACCTTCTCGGGGTTGCGGGAGATGTCTTCAAAGTTCTTCGGCAGAAAATCCACCGCACCCGCATCCAGCGCATCAAGGGTAACGCGCGCGCCTTCATGGGTAAGCGAGGAAAACATCAGTACCGGCGTTGGACAACGCTGCATGATATGACGCACGGCAGTGATGCCATCCATCATCGGCATTTCGTAGTCCATAGTGATCACGTCAGGCTTGAGGGCCAGGGCCTGATCGATTGCTTCACGACCATTGGTGGCAGTGCCGACAACCTGAATATTCGAATCGGCGGAGAGAATCTCCGAGACACGCCGGCGAAAAAAGCCGGAATCGTCCACTACCAGAACCTTAACTGCCATAACCGCTCCTTTGAACCCGCTCGAGGCCCCGGTGGACCATCGAGCTTGGTACTGCGCGAAGCAGGCGAAGGGGTTATTTACACCGAGTAAGTGTCACGCCCCCTGCTGTCTTCACGCGTAGTGACACGCCGCATCAGATTCGGCGTGCGTAACGCTTGAGCATGCTCGGCACATCCAGAATCAGGGCAATACGCCCATCGCCGGTGATGGTAGCGCCGGACATTCCAGGGGTGCCCTGCAGCATTTTGCCCAGCGGCTTAATTACCACCTCTTCCTGGCCCACCAGTTGATCGACAACAAAGCCGATACGCTGGGTGCCCACCGACAAAATCACCACATGGCCTTCATGCTGCTCTTCGTGCATGGCGCTGCTGACCAGCCAACGCTTGAGATAGAACAGCGGAAGTGCCTTGTCGCGCACGATCACCACTTCCTGACCGTCGACCACGTTGGTGCGCGACAGGTCGAGATGGAAGATCTCGTTGACATTGACCAGCGGGAAGGCGAAAGCCTGATTGCCGAGCATAACCATGAGGGTTGGCATGATCGCCAAGGTCAACGGCACCTTGATGACAATCTTGGTGCCCTGGCCCTTGGCCGAGTAGATATTGATAATGCCGTTGAGCTGGGAGATTTTGGTTTTCACCACATCCATGCCCACGCCACGACCGGACACGTCGGAAATCTCGGTTTTGGTCGAGAAGCCCGGCGCAAAGATCAGGTTGTAGCACTCGGTTTCGCTCAGGCGGTCTGCCGCGTCCTTGTCCAGCACACCCTTCTCTACTGCCTTAGCGCGCAGCACGTCGGGATCCATGCCGTTGCCGTCATCAGAGATCGACAGCAGGATATGGTCGCCCTCTTGCTGCGCCGACAACACAATCTTGCCGCCACGGCTCTTGCCCGCAGCTTCGCGTTTTTCGGGTGATTCGATACCGTGGTCTACCGAGTTGCGCACCAAGTGCACCAACGGGTCGGCCAGGGCCTCGACCAGGTTTTTGTCGAGGTCGGTTTCTTCACCGACCAGCTCCAGGTTGATCTCTTTTTTCAGGCTGCGCGCCAAGTCACGAACCAAACGCGGGAAACGGCCGAAGACTTTTTTGATCGGCTGCATGCGGGTTTTCATTACCGCAGTTTGCAGATCGGCAGTCACCACATCGAGGTTGGAGACGGCCTTGGACATATTCTCGTCGCCGCTATTCAGGCCCAGACGGACCAAGCGATTACGCACCAGCACCAGCTCGCCGACCATATTCATGATCTCGTCCAGGCGCGCGGTATCGACCCGTACGGTGGTTTCCGCTTCGCTGGCTGGACCGGCCTTTTCCGCGGCTGCTGGAGCTGCGGCTGGCGCCGGAGCAGGTGACGCTTTGGCAACGGGAGCAGGCTTGGCCGGTTCGGCTTTCGCCGGTTCAGATTTAGCAGCAGGTTTGGCAGCTGGCGCAGTTGGTTTGGCCGCAGCAGGCAATGGCGCCTGAGCAGCCGGCTCAACAAATTTGCCTTGACCATGCAACTGGTCAAGCAACGCCTCAAATTCGTCATCGGTAATGTTATCGCCACTGCCGCTGGCAGCTGGCGTCGCCGCCGCTACTGGAGCGGGTGCGGGTTCGGCAGGAGCAGTACTCGGCTCGACAAACTTGCCTTTGCCATGCAACTGATCCAGCAGTGCTTCGAACTCGTCGTCGGTGATTTCATCGCCACCACCGGCAGCCGCAGGTGCGGTGCTGGCTGCGGGCGCACTGACAGGGGCTGCCGGCGCAGGCGAGGCTGGAGCGGCGGCGAACTGACCTTTGCCGTGCAACTGGTCAAGCAGCGACTCGAATTCGTCGTCGGTGATTTCGTCGCTGCTAGAAGCGGCAACAGCGGCTTTGGGCTCATCGTGCAGGGCATCAAGCAACTGCTCGAATTCACTGTCAGTGATATCCCCGGATGCGGCGGCAGGAGACTGCGCCACTTCGGGCTCAGGTTCTGGCTCCGGCTCTGGTTCAGCGTCGGGCTCTGCCGCTACTGGCTCGGCGGCACCGGCCAATTCTTCAGCACTCTGCGGCTCAGCCAAGCGCGATAGCGCAGCCAGCAACTCAGGCGATGCTGGAGTGGGCGTGGAGCGTTCGCGCACTTCGGAGAACATGCCGTTGACCGCGTCCAATGCTTCAAGGACAACGTCCATCAGCTCCGAGTCAACGCGCCGCTCACCCTTACGCAGGATGTCGAACACGTTTTCGGCGATATGGCAGCACTCCACCAGCTCATTGAGCTGGAGGAATCCGGCGCCACCTTTGACGGTATGGAAACCGCGGAAAATCGCGTTGAGCAGGTTGGAGTCATCCGGGCGGCTTTCCAGCTCGACCAGTTGCTCCGATAACTGCTCAAGAATTTCGCCGGCCTCTACCAGGAAGTCCTGGAGGATTTCTTCATCGGCGCCGAAGCTCATCTGTGTGCTCCCTAAAACCCTAGGCTGGATAGCAGATCGTCTACATCGTCTTGATTGGAGGCGACGTCTTCACGCTTATCGGCATGAATCTGCGGACCTTCACCACGAGAAGGCTCTTTTTCTTTTTCTTGTTCAGCACGTAGTTCTGCATGGTCGTGCTCGATACCGGCAAAACGATCCACCTGGCTGGCCATCAACACCAGTTTCAGCAGATTGCTTTCCACTTCCGTGACCAGCTGGGTCACTCGCTTGATTACCTGTCCAGTAAGGTCTTGGTAATCCTGCGCAAGCAGAATGTCATTCAGATGCCCCGACAACTTCGCGCTGTCGCGCTCGCTATTGGCCAGAAACAGTTCGATGCGTTTGGCCAGCTCACGGAATGCTTCAGCGCCCAACTCACGGCGCATAAAACGGCTCCAGTCGGCGCTCAACGTACCCGCTTCGGAGTGCAGGTCGTTTACCAGCGGCGCACTCTGCTCAACCAGATCCATGGTGCGATTGGCCGCTTTCTCAGTCATCGTCACAACATAGTTCAAGCGTTCAGTGGCATCGGTGATTTGCGACACTTCTTTGGCATGCGGTACACGCGGATCGAGCTGAAAGTTGACGATGGCGTTGTGCAGCTCACGCGTCAGCTTTCCCACTTCGTGGTACAGCCCACGGTCGCGAACTTTATTGAGTTCATGGATTAGCTGCACCGCGTCGCCAAAATTACCTTTTTCAAGGCTCTCGACGAGCTCACGGGCATTGGATTTCAGGGACAACTCGAAGTCGCCCATAGGTATATCGTCGTGCGCCATAATGCCCCCACGGCTGGTATCAGCCGTTAACACGCTCGAAGATTTTTTCGATCTTCTCTTTCAGGACCTGGGCCGTGAACGGCTTAACCACATAGCCATTCACCCCGGCTTGCGCCGCTTCAATAATCTGGTCGCGCTTGGCTTCGGCGGTAACCATCAGCACCGGCAGGTGCTTGAGACGGTCATCGGCGCGAACCGCGCGCAACAGGTCGATACCGGTCATTCCCGGCATGTTCCAGTCAGTTACGAGAAAGTCGAAGCTACCGCTATGCAGCATGGGTAGAGCCGTGGTTCCGTCATCTGCCTCAGCGGTGTTGGTAAATCCCAAGTCACGCAAGAGGTTCTTGATGATCCGTCGCATCGTTGAGAAGTCGTCAACGATGAGGATTTTCATGTTTTTGTCCAAGTCGACCTCCGTACAGTCCTAAACGCACCCAGCACCTGGATACGCGTTGAATCGAGAAACTGGCAGTACCGCTCAGCTCGCGCGCCACTCGCTCAAGCGTGCACGCAAACGAGCGGCACACTGGCTATGCAACTGGCTGACCCGCGACTCGCTGACCCCCAGCACTTCGCCAATTTCCTTGAGATTCAGTTCTTCGTCGTAATACAGCGACAACACCAACTGTTCACGCTCCGGCAGCCCAGAGATGGCCGCTGCCAATGCCGATTGGAAACGGTCGTCTTCCAGATCGCGCGAAGGCTCGAAGTGGGTAATGCCAGCGTCTTCACGCAGACCTGTATGTTCGCCGTCTTGCAACAGATCGTCGAAACTGAACAGGCGACTGCCTAAAGTGTCGCCAAGAATGCCGTAGTAATCCTCGAGACTCAATTGGAGTTCGGCCGCAACTTCTTGATCTTTAGCGTCTCTGCCTGTTCTGGCCTCAATTTTTCGGATTGCGTCACTGACCATCCGACTATTGCGATGCACCGACCGCGGCGCCCAATCGCCCTTACGCACTTCATCCAGCATAGATCCACGTATGCGAATGCCGGCGAAAGTTTCAAAACTCGCACCTTTGCTGGAGTCGTATTTTTTCGAAGCTTCGAGCAGGCCGATCATGCCGGCCTGAATTAGATCTTCCACCTGCACACTTGCCGGCAATCGTGCCAGCAAGTGGTAGGCAATGCGTTTCACCAGCGGGGCGTAACGCTCGATCAGCTGGTGCTGGGAGTCCTGCGCCTGTGCCTTGCTATACATACGGAGCCCATTGCTTGATGTCATACAGCCGTATCAGCAAGCGGTTGCTGAACCAAACGCTCCACGAAGAACTCCAGGTGTCCGCGCGGATTAGCTGGTAACGGCCAAGTATCGACCTTCTGTGCGATTGCCTTGAAGGCCAAAGCGCACTTGGAGCGAGGGAAGGCCTCATAAACTGCACGTTGCTTCTGCACTGCCTTGCGTACCGATTCGTCGTACGGCACAGCGCCGACGTATTGCAAGGCGACGTCAAGGAACCGATCAGTCACCTTGGTCAGCTTAGCAAACAGATTGCGACCTTCTTGCGGACTGTGCGCCATGTTGGCCAACACGCGGAAGCGACTCATGCCGTGGTCACGGTTGAGCAGTTTGATCAGGGCGTAGGCGTCGGTGATGGAAGTAGGTTCATCGCACACCACCACAATCACTTCTTGCGCCGCGCGCACAAAACTCACCACCGCGTCACCGATACCGGCGGCGGTGTCGATCACCAAAACATCGAGGTTGTCGCTGATATCGCTGAACGCCTGAATCAGGCCAGCGTGCTGCATGGGCGTGAGCTGCACCATGCTTTGCGTACCCGAGGCGGCGGGCACAATGCGTACGCCGCCTGGGCCTTGCAGAATGACGTCGCGAAGTTCGCACTCGCCACTGATGACATCAGCCAACGTGCGCTTAGCGGTAAGGCCCAGCAGCACATCGACGTTGGCCAGACCCAAGTCGGCATCCATCAGCATCACCCGCCGACCTAGGTCAGCCAGGGCCAGGGAAAGATTGACCGATACATTGGTCTTGCCGACGCCACCCTTGCCGCCGGTCACCGCGATCACCTGTACGGGATGCATACCCATGTTATCCACACACCTTGTCTAGCACTGACTGGGGCCACTTGGCTGATTACGTTCAGGCCACCTGTGGCGGCCTGAACGGTTAACACATTTGTTGCTTAACCCGCCCGACGCGACGGGCTCTGATACAGCCCGGCGAACATATCGGCCATGGCGTCCTCACTTGGCTCCTGTGGCGCTTGCAGACTGACTGCACGGCTGACCAACTGGTGACTGCGCGGCACGTGCAGATCATCTGGAATTCGCGGACCGTCTGCCAGATAGGCTACCGGTAGATGCTGGCTGATAGCCAGACTTATAACTTCACCGAGACTGGTTGCTTCATCCGCCTTAGTAAGAATACAGCCGCTCAAGCCGCAACGCTTATAGCTATGGTAGGCGGCCTTGAGCACTTGGCTCTGGCTAGTAGCGGCCAAAACCAGATAATTTTTCGATTTCACCCCACGACCGGCCAAGGTTTCCAACTGCATATGCAGCGCCGGATCATTGCCAGGCAAGCCTGCGGTATCAATCAACACCACGCGTTTACGCGCTAACGGCTCCAGCGCTTGGGTCAGGGACTGACCTGGGTCTACCTGAGTCACCGACACATTGAGAATCCGGCCCAAGGTTTTTAGTTGCTCCTGAGCGCCGATGCGGTAGCTGTCCATGCTCACCAGCGCGACGTGCTGAGCGCCGTATTTCAGAACATAACGCGCGGCCATTTTGGCCAGTGTAGTGGTTTTGCCCATACCAGCCGGGCCAACCAGCGCAATTACACCGCCCTCCTCCAATACTTCGACCTTTGGCGTTTTAATAGCGTGAGCCAGGTGGGCGAGAATCATGCGCCAAGCCTGACGCTGTTCTGGCACCTTGCTAACGCGCTCCAGCAGCACACGCGACAGTTCGGCCGGCAGGCCCATGCGCTGCAAACGTTTCCACAGCGCAGCCTGTTGCGGACGGCGGCTCTGCATTTGCCCCCAAGCCATTGAGCCCAGCTGCACTTCAATCAGCTCACGCAGGCCATTCAATTCAAAACGCATGGCATCCAGGCTGCGTTGGTCGGTTGCCACCGCCCTTGCCTGTGCAGGTGCTGGAGGTACCGCAGCAGCGGCAGGTTTTGGCCGCTCAGGGCGGACAAATGAAGCCGGCAATTCGGGCGCGATAATGGACTCATTGGCAAACAGCTGGCCGTCTTTCATCTTCTCGCCAGAAACGCGCGTTGCCAGGTCGGCTTGGGCCGAAATCAACATCGACTGCGTACGGCGCAGCTCGACTTCCAACTCAGGATTAGGCTGACGGGCAGGAATCATCGGTGCCTGGTAGTCCAGGGCAGCGGTCAGTTCCACGCCCCCTGCAACCCGGCGAGTGCCGATGATGGACGCATCAGCGCCCAGCTCATCGCGAACCAATTTCATGACTTGACGCATATCGGCGGCGAAAAAGCGTTTAACTTGCATGACCTAAGCCTCAGTTCAGTTCTGACCCACCGTGGCAACGATGGTGACCTGCTTGTTGTCTGGGATTTCCTGGTACGCCAACACGTGCATGGTCGGTACAGCCAACCGTGCAAACCGCGAGAGCATCGCCCGGACCGGACCGGCTACCAGCAAAATCGCTGGCTTGCCGAGCATTTCCTGACGTTGCGCGGCGTCCACCAGGGACCGCTGCAGCTTCTCAGCCATACTTGGCTCCAGGAGAATGCCATCCTCGGAGCCTTGACCGGCCTTCTGAAGACTGTTGAGCAATATCTGTTCCAACCTTGGTTCCAAGGTGATCACAGGTAGCTCCGGCTCTAGTCCCACAATGCTTTGCACGATTGAGCGGGACAGCGCGACGCGTACCGCAGCAACCATGGCGGCGGGATCTTGACTCTTCACGTTGGTGATCGCTTCGGCGATGGAACGGATATCCCGCACCGGTACTTGCTCTTGCAACAACGACTGCAGCACCTTGAGCAAGGTCGACAACGACACCGCGCCCGGCACCAGCTCTTCCGCCAATTTTGGCGAGGCTTTAGCCAACAACTGGAGCAGTTGCTGCACTTCCTCATGGCCAAGCAATTCGTGGGCATGCTTGTGCAGCACTTGGTTGAGGTGGGTGGCGACCACGGTACTGGCGTCCACCACGGTGTAACCCAACGACTGCGCTTGATCGCGCTGGAACTGGTCGATCCACACCGCTTCCAGGCCAAACGCCGGATCCTTGGCGGCCACCCCTTGCAGCGTGCCGAACACCTGGCCGGGGTTGATGGCTAGCTCGCGGTCCGGATAGATCTCGGCCTCTGCCAAGCTCACGCCCATCAGCGTTAAGCGATAGGCGTTGGGCGCCAAGTCGAGGTTGTCGCGGATATGCACCGACGGCATCAAAAAACCCATCTCTTGGGAGAGCTTTTTGCGCACGCCTTTGATCCGCGCGAGCAGTTGCCCACCCTGGTTACGGTCCACCAAGGGAATCAAGCGGTAGCCCACTTCCAGGCCGACCATATCCACTGGCGTCACGTCATCCCAACCGAGTTCTTTGACTTCCTGCGCACGCTGGGCCGGCAGCAGTTCTTGCTGACGCTGCACTTCCGCTACTTCCGCCACTTTGACTTTGCGCTGTTTGTTGGCGATCCAGTAGGCGCCAGCGGCAGCGACCAACCCCAGGCTGATAAAAGAAAAATGCGGCATACCGGGCACCAGGCCCATAACAATGATCAACGCGGCGGCCACAGCCAGGGCACGCGGTGAAGCGAACATTTGCCGGGTAACCTGAGCGCCCATGTCTTCAGAGGTGGAAACCCGGGTCACCATAATGGCCGCCGCGGTAGACAGAAGCAGCGAAGGAATCTGCGCCACCAAACCGTCACCGATGGTGAGCAAGGTGTAGATACGGCCGGCGTCACCAAAGCTGAGATTGTGCTGGAGGATACCGATGGCCATGCCACCGATCAGGTTGATAAACAGAATCAGCAGGCCGGCGACGGCGTCGCCGCGAACAAACTTACTGGCACCGTCCATGGAACCGTAGAAATCCGCTTCCTGGGCCACTTCAACCCGACGTTTTTTCGCTTCGATCTGGTCGATCAGGCCGGCGTTGAGGTCGGCGTCAATCGCCATTTGTTTGCCCGGCATAGCGTCGAGGGTAAACCGCGCGCTCACCTCGGATATCCGCCCGGCACCCTTGGTGACCACCACAAAGTTGATGATCATCAAGATCGCAAACACCACGATACCGACCACATAGTTGCCGCCGATCACCACCTCACCGAAGGCCTGGATCACTTTACCGGCGGCGTCGTGGCCATCCTGACCATGGAGCAGCACCACCCGCGTAGAAGCCACGTTCAGCGCCAAGCGCAGCAAAGTGGCGGCCAGCAGAATGGTCGGGAATACGGCGAAATCCAGTGGCCGCAGCGCGTAAATTGCCACCAACAACACGACGATGGCCAAGGCCAAGCTAAAGGTAAACAGCACGTCCAGCAGGAACGGCGGGATCGGCAGCATCACCATTGCCAGCATGACCAACAGCATCAGGGGAATACCCAAGTTGCCGTCGCGCAGCCCAGACAGGTTGCTGCGTACGTTGCCTACCAGTTGTGTGCGATCTAATGCCACAAGCCCGTTCCTCGCCATTCAAACTTTTGACGCAAGCGCGTCGATAGCGGGGCTTTTGCAAGAAGTCGTCCAACTTCTTGAATGCGGGAAAGTTTTCGTCGAGCGGCGTCGGTTGGGTTGAGCCTAGGGCTAAGTCAACTCGGGCCGGCCCAACACGGGCCGGCCCAACCTACATCGAAGACTATTCGTCGCGGCGTAGATCTGGCGGGATAGGCGGGTCTTTAAGCGGATCAGGCCGCTTGCCTTTGCCAGAACGGAATTGGCGCAGTTGGTAGACGTAGGCGAGAACCTGCGCCACGGCCAGATAGAGGCCAGCAGGAATCTCACGGTCCAGCTCGGTGGAGTGGTAGATCGCCCTCGCCAAACCTGGCGATTCCAGCACCATCACTTTGTGCTCGTTGGCAATCTCGCGAATTTTCAAGGCAATAAAGTCGCCACCTTTGGCCAGCAATACTGGCGCCCCACCCGCTTGCGGGTCGTATTTAAGCGCGACGGCAAAGTGGGTCGGGTTGGTAATTACCACGTCTGCCTGCGGTACGGCCGCCATCATGCGCCGTTCGGCCATTTCGCGTTGCATCTGGCGAATGCGCTGTTTGACCTCGGGTTTACCCTCGCTGTCTTTGTACTCGTCGCGCACTTCCTGCTTGGTCATCAGCATTTTTTGCCGGTTGTCCCAGAGCTGGAACGGCACATCGACGGCGGCAATAAAGATCAACCCCCAGGCCATCCACATGGCGCTGCGCGCGACCACCTGAATGCTGTGCATGATTGCCGACTCCAGCGGCTCGTTGGCCAAGGCCAAGAGGTCGCGGGTATCAGCCTTCAACACCACCATGGCGATAATCAGCACCAAGGCAAACTTGGCCAGCGCCTTGATCAACTCCAGTCCAGCTTTGGCCGAGAACATGCGCTTGATGCCGGGCAAGGGATTGAGCCGGCCGAAATTGGGTGCCATCGACTGCGGCGAAAACAACCAGCCGCCGAGGGCAATTGGGCCAACAATCGACGCCACCAGCAGCACGATAAACAGCGGAAACAACGCCAGCAACGCCACGTAAATGGAGTTTTCAAACTGCAACGCCATGCTGCCGTTGTTCATCAGCAGTTCGCGACTAAGGGTGAAGTTGTCTTTCATGATACTGATCATGGCGTCGCCAATCGCGCCGCCATAGCTCATCAAGCCACCTACGCCCGCCACCAGAACGGCAAACGTGTTCAGTTCGCGCGAGCGTGCGATCTGGCCCTTTTCTCGCGACTCTTTGCGTCGCTTGTCCGTGGGCTCTTCTGACTTCTCCGCGCCATTCTCGTTCTCGGCCATGGCTTACTTGGCTCCTACCAGTTCGCGCAGCAACTGAAGGCAATCGGTGACCATCAGTTGGTAGTGAGAAAGAAAGTCCGACAGGCTGATCCAAATGATCACAAAGCCCATCACCAAGGTCAGCGGAAAGCCGATGGAAAAAATGTTCAGCTGCGGCGCCGCGCGGGTCATTACGCCAAAGGCAATGTTCACCACCAGCAGCGCGGTAATGGCAGGCAGCACCAGCAATAAACCGGCCGCCAATACCCAGCCTAGCCCGGTAGCGACATTCCAATAATGGTTGGAGGTCAGGCCGGTGCCGACCGGCAGGGTCACAAAGCTTTCGGCCATGATCTCAAACACTACCAAGTGCCCGTTCATAGCCAGAAACAGCAAAGTCACCAACATGGTGAAAAACTGCCCGATCACCGCCACGGAAACGCCATTGGTAGGGTCGACCATCGAGGCAAAACCAAAGCCCATTTGCGTAGCAAGAATCTGCCCTCCCACCACAAAGGCATGGAAGAACAGCTGCAAGACAAAGCCCAGCATGACGCCGACCAGTATCTCCTTGGCGATCATCAGCACCGTGGCCAGGTTGAGCGCGTCGATCTGCGGCGCCGGTGGCAAGCTGGGGAACAGCACCAAGGTAAAGGCCAAGGCCAGGTAGAGCCGCACGCGCATCGGCACCAACTGGGTTCCGATGATGGGCATGGTCATCAGCAAACCGGCGATACGAAAGAACGGCAGCAGAAAACTACCCACCCAGCCACCGATTTGCGCGCTGCTCAGCTCAAACATGGCTTAGCCGATCAAGAACGGAATGTTGGTGTAGAGGTTGGTGATGTACTCCATAAACGAGCGGATAAGCCAGGGGCCCGCCCAGATCAAGGTCACCAACATCACCAGCAAGCGCGGCAGAAAGCTCAAGGTTTGTTCGTTGATCTGCGTGGCCGCTTGAAACATGGCGACGATCAAGCCCACCACCAGGCTCGGCACCACCAGGATCGCCACCATCACGGCGGTTAGCCACAGCGCCTCACGAAACAGATCTACCGCTACTTCTGGGGTCATGTGCGTTCTCCTGGCCCGGGTCGGCGTCTAAGTGCCGCCAAAGCTGCTGGCCAAGGTGCCGATGATGAGGGCCCAGCCGTCGATCAAGACAAACAACATGATCTTGAACGGCAAGGAAATGATCAGTGGCGAGAGCATCATCATGCCCATGGCCATAAGGATACTGGCGACCACCAGGTCGATGATCAGGAACGGAATAAAGATCATAAAGCCGATCTGGAACGCGGTTTTCAGCTCAGAGGTGACAAACGCCGGTACCAGAATGGTCAGCGGCGCCTGCTCAGGGCTGGCGATATCGGTACGTTTAGACAGTTTTACAAACAGCTCAAGGTCGGAAGAGCGCGTCTGCGCCAGCATAAAGTTCTTGATTGGCACTTCAGCCTTGGCAATCGCATCCGGCGCGGTCAGCTGTTCGTTCAGGTAAGGTTGTAACGCATCGCGGTTCACCTGATCGAACACCGGCGCCATGATAAACATGGTCAAAAACAGCGCCATGCCGGTGAGTATCTGGTTCGACGGCGTCTGCTGCAGGCCCAGGGCCTGACGCAAAATGGAAAACACAATGATGATGCGGGTAAAGCTGGTCATCAGCATGACGAACGCGGGAATAAACGTCAGCGCCGTCATCAGCAGCAGAATCTGCAGGCTGACCGAATACTCCTGCTGCCCTGCCGGGTTGGTGGTCATGGTAATGGCCGGCATGGTCAGCGGGTCAGCCGCCAGCACCATAGGTGCCGCCAGGCCTAAACCAACCGCCAGCAGCAGGCGCAACAGACTCATCACGGTTTGTCCTTCTGGTCCTTGCCCAACAGTTCCATCAGGCGCTTGGCGAACTCGGGGGTGGCCGCTTCACCCTCAGGTAAATGCACGGGCTCTTTCAGCGTGTGCAACGGGGTGATACGACCGGCGCTCAGGCCCAGCAGAATCTGTTCGTTGCCAACCTGCACCAATACCAACCGATCGCGCGGGCCCAGTACCTGGCTGGCTACCAGTTTGATCACCTGGCCACCACGAGGCCCGGTTTGCTGCACCCGACGCATCAACCAGGCCAACACGAAGATCATGCCGATCACTAACAACAAGCCGAGCAGCACTTGCACCAACTGCCCGCCCATACCGCCTTCAGCCATCGGCGTGGCAATGGTTTTGCCGGGCTCGGCGGCCTGTGCCATCAATGGCAGCGTCGCTAGCAACATAGCGCCGACGAGGCGCGAGAAAAGTTTACTCATGGCTTAGCGCAGCTTCTTGATACGTTCGCTTGGGCTGATCACGTCGGTCAGACGAATACCAAACTTCTCGTTAACCACCACCACTTCGCCATGCGCGATCAAGGTGCCGTTAACCAATACATCCAGTGGTTCACCGGCCAGGCGATCCAGTTCAATCACCGAGCCCTGATTGAGCTGCAGCAAGTTGCGAATGGTGATTTCGGTGTTGCCCACTTCCATGGAAATGGACACTGGAATATCCAGAATCACATCCAGGTTCGGGCCCTCCATGCTCACCGGCATATTGGACTTGGGCGAGCTGCCGAACTCTTCCATCGGTGCACGCGGCGCAGAAGGTGCTGCGGCGCTCTGGTTGAGCATCGCGTCAATGTCGTCCTGACTTGCATCGCCTGCCTCGGAGAGTGCCGCAGCCCACTCATCGGCCAGTGCCTGCTCCTCGGGGGAGGTTTCTTCTTCGTCTGCCATGTGTTCCTCGCCTTACGCGGTCGTGCTAATGGGGAGCTGAGAGGCCGCGCCTGTCAGCGTTCAATCGGTTCCAGCACCTGGAACGCCAGGTTGCCTTTGTGGGCGCCGAGCTTGACCTTAAAAGCCGGTACACCGCTGGCACGCATAATCATTTCTTCGGGCATGTCCACCGGAATCACATCGCCCGGCTGCATATGCAAGATGTCGCGCAACTTCAATTGACGACGGGCGATGGTGGCCGCCAGGGGCACACTGACATCGAGGATGTCTTCGCGCAGGGCTTTGACCCAACGCTCGTCCTGGTCATCGACATCGGATTGGAAGCCGGCGTCGAGCATGTCGCGGATCGGCTCGATCATCGAATACGGCATGGTCACATGCAGGTCGCCACCGCCCCCGTCGAGTTCTATATGGAAGGTGGAGACCACCACCACTTCGCTGGGGCTGACGATGTTAGCCAGGGCGGGGTTCACTTCCGAGTTCATATACTCGAAGTTCACATCCAACACCGCATGCCAGGCTTCTTTGAGGTCAATAAAAGCTTGGTCGAGCACCATGCGCACGACGCGCAATTCCGTGGGGGTAAATTCGCGGCCTTCGATCTTGGCGTGACGGCCGTCGCCGCCAAAGAAGTTATCGACCAATTTGAACACCAGCTTGGCGTCGAGAATAAACAGGCCGGTGCCGCGCAGCGGTTTCATCTTCACCAGGTTGAGGCTGGTGGGTACGTACAGCGAGTGCACGTATTCGCCGAACTTCATTACTTGCACGCCACCCACCGCCACGTCAGCCGAGCGGCGCAAGAGGTTGAACATGCTGATACGGGTGTAGCGCGCAAAGCGCTCGTTGATCATTTCCAGGGTGGGCATGCGCCCGCGCACAATGCGGTCCTGGCTAGACAGGTCATAACTTTTGACGCTGCCGGGGATGGCGGCGTCTTCGGTTTCCACCGCGCCGTCATCGACGCCATGCAACAGCGCATCGATTTCATCCTGGGACAACAGGTCTTGGACGGCCATCTGCAAGTTCCTATCGAAGGGCGACTATTGAAGAACGATGTTAGTAAACAAGACTTGCTCGACGGTGGTGTCGCCGACTTCTTTCTTAGCCAATTCCTGCACACTGGCAGTGGCCAACTGGCGCAGCATTTCCTTGCCCACCGGGGTCGCCAGGTTTTCAAAGGTCTGCCCGGAAAAGAGCAACACCAGGTTATTACGCAGCACCGGCATATGCGCCTTGAGGGCATCCAGCTTGGCCTGATCACGCGCCATCAAGGCGACACTTACCTGCATATAACGCTGACGCCCATTAACGTTGAAATTGACGATAAACGCCGGCGCCAACACTTCATAAATGGCTTCTTTTTTCAGCGGTTTGCCGTCCGGGCCTTTGCCCTCTTCAGCAGCGCCTTTTTCGCCTTCTTTGCCTGCCTCAGCGGCCGGCGCACTCTTGTGCAGGAAGAACCAGGTCGCGCCCACCGAACCGCCAACAGCGATCAATAACCCGACCACAATCAGAATGATCAGCTTCAGCTTGCCCTTGCCGGGAGCCGGTGCAGCGCCATCGGCGGGAGGTGCAGCTTTTTCTTTCTTAGCCATGCCAATAATCCGTCACTGATCGGAATTCTATCCGTGTTCAAAGGGTTAGGAGCAAGTGTTATGCCAGCTTGCCAGGCACAGGTGCTAACAAGCTGTTTGCACGACAGTTGATCGCCGGTGGGTACAACAAACATAGCGGAGGATGCGCAGCGAATATACCAGCAAGTTCCACGCGCGAAGGTTTTGCCCGCTCTCCCCTTTCTTCTCTCCCGCGCTCGCAAGGGATGTAGCGTAACGGGCGCTGCGATATACCAGCCGCGCCCGCTGCTGTCACTGAAAACCGGCGAAAACGCCCGAGGCAGACACGACAACGCCCGCATAAGCGGGCGTTGTCAGTCTAGTTCACCAGTGCCAGGTGAAGGCTAAGCGTAGTAATCCACCAAGCCGCGACCACCGCTCAAAGAGCCGTTGCTGCGGATCTCGCTGGTACTCACGCTGATTTCTTCGTCGCTGCCACCAAAGCTGTTACTGCTCGAGTTGCCGCGACTTTGCTGACCATCACCGCCGTTTTGTCCGGCCCAACCGCGATTAAGCGATTGGTCAGAGACGTTCACGTCCATGGTCATGCCCTGCTGGGTAAACATATCGCGCAGGCGGTTCATTGATTCCGTTACTGCGTCGCGCACCCCTGCATGCGGGCTGGCAAAGGTCACCTGGGTGGCGGCGTCCTGGGTCATGTTAATGCGCACTTCCAGGCGACCGAGGTCCGGCGGATCAAGCTGGATATCCGCCGACTTGAGGTTCTGGCTGGACATCCACATCACCTTGTCCACCACATCGTCCGTCCACACGCCTTGCTGCATGGAAACCGGCGCGCCGGGTACCAATGGCGTGCGCTGCGCTTGCGTCACTTGCTGATTGACCGCCTGGTTCAACGCGCTGAGCTTGTTGGCAAAGGCATCGCTATGCACATCGGTGCTGCTGTCTTTCAACGCCTCAATGCCGTCCTTGCCTTTGTCCAACAGCGCCAGCTCGTCGGTCACTTGGCTCTCGCCGCCTTCGGGTTTAGCCGTGAGTTGCGCCATGGCTGCGGCAAAGTCCTGACCACCGGTTTGACCGGCCTGGGCGGCAGACGGATTGCTGGCGGTTTTCTGCACAGCGGCCTGAGCCTTGGCCGCCATATCCAGGATCAGGTCGACCCCGGGCAGCTCACTCATGGCATCCACCTGCGGATCGTGACCGTCGTCTTCGGTCTGGGTAGAGGGTGCCGTGGCCAAGCTCGACAACGACAGCGGAATATCCAGCGTCTCCTCGCCTTCACCGGCAAGTGGCAAGCCGGCTTCATCGGTGGTCGGCTGCGGCAATTGCTGACCGGCCATGGCCAGCAGAATCATCGGGTCGATAACCGGCTCGACCTCAGCCGGGTCGGTCGGCAAGGGATTGCCGCTATCGGCAACTGGCGTCTCAGCGGGCGTTGCCGCTGCCGCTGCTGGCTCGGCCGGTTCTTTGTCGTCAGCCTTGTCATTGGCCTTGGCATGCTTGGCTTTTGCCGCCGCTTCGTTACGGTCGACAGCCTTATCCTGGCGTTCCTTGGCGTACACCTTGGCAAAGCTGGAAGCATCGTCGTTGCTGGGTTCGGCCTGTTTGGGCTGAGACTTCGCCGGCGCGGCTTGTGGCTTGGCTACAGGAGCGGAATTGAGGAGTGGATCTGAGGCAACGGACATCTTGCACTCTCCGTGCGGTGTGGGTCGTGCAGAAGAGATAGCAAGGCTTGGGCCAAGTTTGTATCGAGGCTGAAATACCGCCGTGAGCACAACGGATTCGCGGGGTGTGCTGGCACACCGGACGAGCAGCAACGGCGGTTTAGCGCGTAGAGAAACGCTGGCGTTCGGACTTCAACAGGATGCGCACAATGGCGAACTCGCGCTCGATCTGCTCCAGCACGTGTGGCGCATCGGCCAACACCTCAGTGCGCGAGTCGTCTTCAAGTTGTTTGCAGAGGTTGGCCAACATCGGCGCGCCCATGTTGCTGCAGCTGCCTTTAAAGCTATGGGCGGCCAGACGCAGCTCGTGGGCATCGCCATTGGTCAGGGCTACATGCAGCAGACGCAGACGCTCTTCGGAGTCAGCCACAAAGGTATCCAGCAACAACGGATACTCAGCCTCCATAATGTCCTGCAAGCCAGCTAATACGGCACTGTCGAGATGAATATCAGCCACCGGAACTCCCCCTGAGCGAACGCCAGCGATTATGCCTGATCGCCCCACGAGAACTCTACGCTGACACTACGCCCATCGTCTGACCAAGTTGAGCGCTCCGTCAGCCGCCGTATCAGACTTAGCCCACGCCCGGAAAGGCTTTGTGCGGTGCGTTGCCGCTCAATGACCTCTTGCACATCAAAGCCTGGGCCGCTGTCTTCAACGCTGATCACCAGCCGGCCGCCGCTGCCTTCGGGCGTTACTTGCAAATGAAAGCGCACGTAGCCCCTATCGAGATTGGCCAAACGCGCGCTGCGCTCGCGGTAATAGGTGGCAAAGCCGTCAGCATCGCATTTGAGCTGCGAATCCAAACCAAGCACGCCGTGCTCCAAGGCGTTGGAGTACAGCTCCGCCAACACGCTGTACAAGGCACCGCCCTGCATACGCAGGCCTTGCACTTCCAACAACAACTGCAACAAGAACGGCAGCGGGTTAAAGCGCTTAAGGGTCTGCGCACGAAATTCAAAACTGGCGGCCCAATCCAGCGGGCTGGTCTGCCGGCTTTCGGTAAACGCCAGCGGTGGCCGCGGCAAGGAGTCAGCCTCGACCAGGCAGACCTCGAGCATGCTGATATCGTCCTGCGCTTCACCGCGAAAGGCGGTTAGCGCCAGTTGAACCTCCTCGAACAGACGGTCGGGCTGGCGATTGGCGGCAAACACATTGAGCAGGCGCGACTCACCAAAAAGTTGATCAGCAGGGTTACGGGTTTCCAGCACGCCGTCCGAGAGCAAAAACAGTCGATCACCCAACTCCATCGGGTAGATCTCGCAGGCGTCTTTAAAGTCGGCGGGCTCCAGCACGCCCAGCGGCAAGTGGCGCGACACCAGCGGCACGCGCTCCCCCGTGGCGATGCGGTGCAGGTATCCATCCGGCAGACCGCCATTCCAGACCTCCACCACGCGTCGCTGAAAACTGATGTTAAGCAACGTCGCGCAGCAGAAAACGCCCACCGGCAGAATGCGCTTGAGCTTGGCGTTTACCTCGCGAAGGATTTCCGACAGCGAATAGCCTTTCGCAGTCATGCCATAAAACACTTCGGCCAGTGGCATGGCGCCGATAGCGGCCGGCAAACCGTGACCGGTGAAATCGCCAAGCAGCACATGCATGCCGCCGGAGGGCTTGAATGCAGCCAATAACAGGTCGCCATTAAAGACGGCAAAAGGCGATTGCATATACCGAATATTCGGCGCGTCCAGGCAACCGGAGTGGGCCACCTTGTCGAACACGGCCTTGGCCACACGCTGCTCGTTGAGCAGGTGCTCGTTATGCCGGGAGATCAGGTCGCGCTGTTCCAAAACCGTGGCCTGCAAGCGGCGCAGACGGTCCATGGCCTTGATCTTGGCGTCGAGAATCACCCGGTTGTAGGGCTTGGCCAGAAAGTCGTCACCGCCCGCTTCCAGGCAGCGCACCAGCGCCTCGCCTTCGGTCAGTGAGGTGAGAAAGATGATCGGCACCAGCGCTTCGCCGGCTTTGAGTTTGATCCGCCGCGCCGCCTCAAAGCCATCCATTACCGGCATCAAGGCGTCCATCAGCACCAGGTCGGGTTGCTCCTGGTCAAACATCGCCACCGCCTCCAGCCCATTGCTGGCGGTCAGCACCCGATGGCCCTGACGGCTGATGATGCTCGACAGCAGCATGCGGTCAGCGGCGTTGTCCTCGGCGATCAGGATGGACAGGCGCGCGCCCACGGTTAACAAACCCTAAATAATCTTGAACAGTTGTTCGAAGTTGGAAATCGCCAGGATTTTGCGCACATCAGCGTTGCAGTTCACCAGGCTGATTTGCGCGTGGTCGCCGCCCGCGTGGTCACGCAGCAACAGCAACATACCCAAGGCGGAACTATCGAGGTAAGTGGTGTGGTCGAGGTCCACCACATAGCGCTTGGGCGAAATATTCACCCGCTCATATGAGTCGCGAAATGCTTGGTGGGCGCCGAAGTCGAAACGTCCTTGAATACGGATGGTCAGCTCTTGCCCGTCGCTGGACGGCAATGAAGTGATGGCCATGAAAAGCTCCCCTACCCCAAATGAACCACAGAATTAAAAAAGCCCGACAACACAGAAGGTTGAGGCATTCAACACTCTAGCAGCTGAATTCAATTGCGTTCACGTTGCAAGAGTCGCTGTGATAACTCGTCGAGCAATTTCTGCTCACGCTTATCAGCGGCCACCCGCGCTTCATCGAGGTATTTCTGCACCAATTTGCGCAAGCCCTCCAGCCGCGCGTAACGCTGTTGCCAGATTTCCCGGGCTTTATCGAGATTGTTGCGGTTCCAGGCCACGCTTTGATTTTGTTGGTTAATGGCCGTTTCCAGTTGCGCAAGAAAGCGCTGATAGTTCATCAACCATTGCCCGGAAACGCCCTGGCGCCCCTCGGTAATCCACTGCTGCTGATAGTCGTTGAGGTACTGATGCAGGCTCTGCAACTTGCCTTCGGCCTGATTTAACAAGGTTTGGCATTTGCCCAGATTACGCGCGGCTTCGCGCTCATCGGCCTCAGCCATATCGACCACTGGCGCTAATCGCGCCGCTCGACTTTGCACGGCCATTTAACTGCGCATCCTTAGCGGCTTGCTATCAGCCACGCGGTGGCACCGGTGCGAACACCGCTGCCAGTAAGTCTTTGCTGCGCTGCAGGCCTTCATTGTCATTAAGCCCCTGGCGTAAGTACTGAACCATCGCCGGATGACGGGAAATGGCTAAATCGGTTTCCGGATCACCGCCGGGCACATACGCACCGACGCTGATCAGGTCGCGGCTTTGTTGGTAGCGCGACCAGAGCTGTTTGAAGCGTTGGGCGTTGCGCATATGCTCGGCATCGACCACCGATGGCATCACCCGGCTGATCGACGCTTCAATATCGATGGCAGGGTAATGCCCTTCTTCGGCCAACCGCCGCGATAACACAAAGTGGCCATCAAGCACCCCCCGCGCCGCATCAGCGATGGGATCTTGTTGGTCATCGCCCTCTGACAACACAGTGTAGAAGGCGGTGATAGAGCCACCACCCTGCTCTGCGTTACCGGCCCGTTCAACCAGTGCCGGCAGTTTGGCAAATACCGAAGGCGGATAACCTTTGGTCGCCGGCGGCTCACCAATGGCCAAAGCAATTTCACGCTGGGCCTGGGCAAATCGGGTCAGCGAGTCCATGAGCAGCAAAACGTTTTTGCCCTTGTCGCGAAAGTACTCGGCAATACGCGTGCAATACATGGCGGCGCGCAAGCGCATCAGCGGCGCGTCATCGGCTGGCGAGGCGACCACCACCGAGCGTTTCATGCCCTCCTCGCCAAGAATGTGCTCGATAAACTCTTTTACCTCACGCCCCCGCTCACCGATCAGGCCCACCACAATGATGTCGGCCTTGGTAAAGCGGGTCATCATGCCCAGCAGCACACTCTTACCCACGCCGGTACCGGCGAACAGCCCCAAGCGCTGACCGCGCCCAACTGTCAGCAAACCGTTGATACTACGAATACCCACGTCCAACGGCTCATCGATGGGGTGACGGTTAAGTGGGTTGATCGTGGGGCCATCCAGCGGCACCCAATCTTCGGCCTTCATACCGCCCTTGCCATCCAAGGCACGACCAGTGCCATCGAGCACACGCCCCAGCATGGTCATGCCCATCGGCAAACGGCCGCTATCGGGCAGCGGCACCACGCGGGCGCCCGGCGCAATACCGGCCAGGCTGCCGACCGGCATCAAATAGATTTTGCCGTCGCCAAAGCCCATCACTTCGGCTTCGACCTGCACTGGGTGATAGCTGCCGTTGTTGATCACCAGGCAGCGGCTGCCCAGGGCGGCGCGCAGGCCCTCGGCTTCCAGGGTCAGACCGACCATGCGCAGCAAACGGCCTTCAACAATCGGTTGGGCAGGTAATTGAATGGCCTCGCTGTAGCCCGTCATGCGTTTGACGAAGCTCAGGCGCTCAAGCTTCATGCGGGGTCTCGGGCGGTGTGCTGACCGGCACTGCATCCAGGTCAATTTGGATATCCGCCTCGGCCGGCGAAGTGGCTTGTTCGCGCTGCTGCTCGAACAGTTGCTTAAGCATTTGCGCCAGGCGGGTCTCGATGGTGGCGTCGATCTGCGATTGCTCCGACTCCACACGGCAGCCGCCAGGTTGCAAGGTTTCGTCTTCGAGAATGCGCCAGGTCTCTTCATGGCGATCACGCAGCGCTTTGATCATGTCGAAATCTTGCGGATGGATATGGATGCGCACGTTGGCCGCGCCCATGGGCAGCAGCTTCAACGCCTCGCGCAATACCTGGCGGATCTGGCTGGAGTCGGTATTCAGCTCACGCTGCACCACTTGCCGGGTCATATGGCTGACCAGATTGACCAGTGCCACTTCCAATTGCTGATCCTGCTCGGCAATCGGGTCGAGCAATTGGCTCATCAACAGTTCAAGGCTGGCGACTTTGGCAGCGAGGGCGACGTCGGCCTCTTGCTTGGCTTTAACCTGGCCGGAGCGCAAACCGTCGCGCTCGCCCGTGGAAAAGCCTTCGTTGTAGGCCTCCTGGCGGATGACCTCCAACTCTTCCAGCGTCAAAGGTTTGACATCTTCTAGCTGGACGTCCTCACCCTGCTGGTTGACTTCGTTCTCAGCTGCGGCTTGGGTGCCGGCCTCGGCAGGCGCAGGCGTTGGTTCTGGCGCGGGCGTCTGACCCTCGGGGTCGAAGCTTGGCAGCGTCCAGCTTTTGAAACCGCCGACGTCCTTGGCGCGGATCAGCTCGCTTGGTGCGTCCTTGTTGGCCATGTTGTGCCTTAAACCATTTCTTCGCCGCCTTTACCACCAAGGACGATTTCCCCGGCTTCGGCCATGCGGCGGGCGATGGTGAGAATTTCTTTTTGCGCACCTTCCACATCGCTGACACGCACCGGACCGCGGGCTTCGAGGTCGTCGCGCAGCAGTTCGGCGGCACGTTTGGACATGTTCTTGAAGACTTTTTCCTTGATGGCTTCGTCCGCGCCCTTAAGCGCCAGCACCAGCACATCAGAAGACACTTCGCGCAACAGCGCCTGAATGCCCCGGTCGTCGACATCGGCGAGGTTGTCGAAGACAAACATCAGGTCTTCGATCTGCGACGACAGGTCTTCGTCGACTTCGCGGATCGAGTCCATCAACTGGCCTTCCACCGAGCTGTCGAGGAAGTTCATGATGTCGGCCGCACGCTTCACGCCGCCCATAGTGGCGCGCGAGGTGTTGGCACTGCCGGAGAACTGTTTCTCGAGAATCTGGTTGAGCTCTTTCAGCGCCGCGGGCTGCACGGTATTTAACGACGACACGCGCAAAACGATATCCAGGCGCACTTTGTGATCGAAGTGGCCAAGCACTTCGCCGGCCTGGTCGGGGTCAAGGTAGGCAACCACGATGGCTTGAATTTGTGGGTGCTCGTAGCGGATCACGTCAGCCACAGCCCGTGGCTCCATCCATTTCAAGCTGTCCAGGCCGCTGGTGCTGCCGCCTAGAAGAATGCGGTCGATCAGGCTGCCGGCTTTGTCTTCGCCAAGAGCCTGGGTGAGCATTTTGCGGATATAGCTGTCGGCGCCTACGCCAACGCTGGTCTGATCGCCTACAGTGTCGACGAACTCGCCCATCACCTGCTCGACCTGTTCGCGCTGCACATTGCGCATATGCGCCATGGCCACGCCCACTTTCTGTACTTCCTTGGGCCCCAGGTGACGCAATACTTGCGCAGCATCGGTTTCGCCGAGAGAAAGCAGCAGAATCGCGGCCTTATCGACCTTGGTTAGCTTGGCTGGCGTGCCTTTTTCACTCATCGGCGTTAATCCACTCTTTAACCACTTGTGCGACGCGACCCGGGTCTTCGGCTACCAGACCCTTGATTGCATTGAGTTGCGCATCATACCCCTCGGACGGGCTTGGCAGCATGATGCTTGCCGGTCCACCGAGGCTGACACGATCGGCGGACAACTCACCATCCAGACCGCCCATGCCGCCCAGTTCCACATCGCCATCGCGGCCGTCGTGGCCCAGGCCGTTGCTGCCTTTGCCGCCGCCAGTGATGTTATTCAGCACCGGGCGCAGCACACCAAACACCAACACCAGAATAAACAGCACGCCCAGTACTTGTTTGACCACATCCCAGAACCACGGCTGGGTATAGAACGGAATCGACTCAATTTCTTCGCCTTGGGTGGCAGTAAAGGCCGAGTTGATCACGCTAACGCTGTCGCCACGGGCGGCGTCAAAACCAACCGAGTCTTGCACCAGACGGGTAAAGCGCGCCAAGTCGGCGGCGCTCCACGGTGTGTGGGTGACCTCGCCGGTTTGCGCATTGATCTTGGCCTGGTCATCCACCACCACCGCGACCGACAGACGACGCAGGCGGCCTTGCTGTTGTTTGGTGTGGCTGATGGAGCGGTCCAACTCATAGTTACGGGTTGCTTGTTCGCGTTTATCAGCCGGGTATGGCGCCAGTTTTGGCAGGCCGGTGGCCGGGTCGATAATTTGTGTGCCGTTGGCATCCAGCAACGGTTGGCCAGCGGCAATCGGGCCGGGGGCCGCTGGCGCACCAGCTGCGGCTTGTTGTGGCGCGCTGGCCGGGCCTGGTGGCTGGTTGCTTACGGCGCCAGGAATGCCTTGCGAACCGGCGGCACTGGAGCGTTCTTCGTTAACTTTCTGCTCGCTGCGCAGCGCTGGCTGGTCAGGGTTGAACATTTCCGAGGTCGACTCGACCGCGCTGAAATCCACATCCGCCGACACTTCGGCCTTGTAACGGCCGTTACCCAGCACGGGCGCCAAAATGCTGTCAACGCGCTGGCTAAACATGCTTTCCATACGGCGGCTGTAATCGAACTGCTTGCCGGCCATAGTCAGCTCGGAGAGTTCTTGCTGGTCGGACAGCAGGTTGCCTTTTTGGTCGACCACGGTGATTTGCGATTTGCTCAATTCCGGCACGCTGGTGGCGATCAAATTGACGATCGCCATCACCTGGCTTGGCTCCAACGCGCGGCCTGGGTACAGCTCAACCAGCACCGAGGCGCTGGGTTTGCGGTCATCGCGTACAAACACCGAGCTTTTCGGAATGGCCAAATGCACGCGAGCGCCTTTGACGTTGTTCAAACTGGAAACAGTGCGCGCCAGCTCGCCTTCCAGGCCACGGCGATAGCGGGTGGCTTCCATAAATTGGCTGGTGCCGAGCCCCTGCTCGCCGTCGAGAATTTCAAAGCCAACGTTGGCATCACGCGGCGAGACGCCGGCTTGCGCCAGTTGCAAACGGGCACGGGAGACGTCGCTGGCCTTGACCAGCAGCGCGCCCGAGTTGGGCTCCATGGTGTACGGAATATTGGCGGCAGTGAGCGTTTCCGTCACTTGTTTGGCGTCCATGCCTTCCAGGCTGCCATACAGCGGGCGGTAATCCGGCTGCTGCGACCACAGCACCACGGCAAAACCAATAGCCACGCTGGCGGCAAGGCCGACCAATAGGCCGACTTGGCGCAACATGGTCATCTGCGACAGGTTTTCCAGGAATGCCAAGCCAAACAGCGGCTTCTTTGGCTCGTTGGAGTCTGCCTTGACGGGTACGTTGCTGATCGCTGCTTCTGCCATTTCTTAATTCACTCTCACTAGTCAGGTCCAAACCTTGCTATCTCGCGGGGTTGGCTGATCAGACCGGCATTTGCATGATGTCCTGGTACGCTTGAACCAGCTTATTACGCACTTGGGTAATAGCTTGGAAGGAGACGCTGGCCTTCTGCGAGGCGATCATCACGTCGGTGATATCGACGCCGCTTTTGCCAATTTCAAAGGCTTCGGCGAGTTGACCTGAGGCTTGCTGGGTTTCGTTAACCTTGTTGACCGCCTGGCCAAGCATGTCGGAAAAGCTCGGCGCACCGACCTCTGCCGGCGCTGCCGCGACTTTCGGACGGGCCATGGCCTCCATTTGCATGGAGCGCATTTCCAACATTAGGCGATTGAACTCGACACCCTGACTCATGACGCTTCTCCGGTGACCGCAGTTTTTTGACGCTGTGCGGTAGGTAACCGAGGAATTGCAACAAGGGTGCCAAAAAGAGAAGCGGCCTACACGAATAAAAGATTTATCCCGCAGCTCCACGTGCAGAAATAAAAAAGGCGACCCAGAGGTCGCCTTTCTACTCGCTAAGAGCCCTACTTATTTCGGGTATTTCTGGTGGAACAGAGCAATTTGTTTCTCTGGTTTTTTCTCTTCTTTCATCAAGCCATACACCACGCGCTCGCCATTTGGGCCACCGCCAATTTCGGTGTAGCTGAAGGTTGGCTCGCCGGTTTTGTACATGTCCATCATGTCGCCGTAGCGGGCGAACACGTAGATGATGCCGTCCTTGCGAATTTCACCGTAGAACGGGTTGCCCGGCACCAGGTTAACTTCCAGAAAGCGCGCAGCGGCAACGTCTTTGAGGGCCAGGTTCTGGTCTTCAGCTTTTAGGCCAAGAATGATCGAGCGACCGAAGTTGTCCTTTTTATCCAGCGGCTTGAGCACAGGCGCCTGACCGGTTTTCAGGTATTGGCTGAACACGGCGTAGTCGTCAAATACCACTACTTCGCTCTGGGTACGCACCTGATACCAATCGGTGTTGTTCGCCGCTACGTCCGGCGCCTTAGGCTTGGCAGGCGTTTGCGCCGTGCTGGCGCAGGCGCTGACAGCAGCGGCCAACAGGGCAATGGCGACGGGTTTGATGTAACGCGACTTGGTAAACAACATGGCAACTCCTCTGAGGTAAACGCAGGCTTGCAAACTGCCCGAGTTCCGTGACGGAGGAATTAATTTTTGATGTTAAAAAAATGACAGTAGGTTGGGTTGAGCAAAGCGAAGCCCAACAGGCCGCCCATGGGGCGGCGCTTATCGGTCTGCTCGTAAATCAGGACGCGGAGCCCGTGGGGCTCCTTGTTGGGCTTCGCCTTTGGCTCAACCCAACCTACGCCCTGGGTCCTCGCCTGCGCGGGGATGACGGAAGATGGGCGGCGATCAATGCCCCGCGCTCGCCTGCGGCCCCGCCTTTGCGGTAAACGGCGGCTTGGCCAGCCAGACGATCACGATCAACGCCATAAACATCCAGCCCAGCAGGGTGAAGTAGTCGATGGTCGACATCATGTAAGCCTGGCTGGTGACCATCTGGTCCAACTGCGTGTAGGCCTGCGGGCTGGCGCCGCCAAGGTTATGCAGCGCTTGCTGGGTAGCCGGGTCGTAGGCGCTGACGCTTTCGGTCATGTAAGCGTGGTGCTGATCGGCGCGGCGAATCCAGATCCAGGTGGTCAGCGACGCGGCAAAGCTGCCGCCAAGGGTACGCAGGAAGGTCGCCAGACCAGAACCTTCGGCGATCTGATCCGGCGGTAGATCGGACAGCAGAATGGTCAGGGTCGGCATAAAGAACAGCGCCACGCCAATTCCCATAAACAGCTGCACCAGGGCGATGTGCTGGTAGTCCACTTCGTTGGTAAAGCCGGCGCGCATAAAACAGCTCAAGCCCATCGCCAAAAATGCCAGGCCCGCCAGCACACGCAGGTCGAACCGCGCCGCGTACTTGCCTATGAACGGCGACATCAACACCGGCAGTATGCCCAACGGCGCAGCAGCAAAACCGGCCCACGTGGCGGTATAGCCCAGCCGGGTTTGCAGCCACTGCGGCAAAATCAGGTTAATGCCAAAGAAACCGGCGTAGCCCAATACCAATACCAAGGTGCCGTAACGAAAGTTGCGATAAGCAAACAGCCGCAGGTTGACCACCGGGTGCGCATCAGTCAGTTCCCAGATGACAAAGAAGGCCAACGCCACCACCGAAATCGCAGTGCCAACGATGATAAAGCTCGATTCAAACCAGTCAGCGTCATTGCCTTTGTCGAGCACGATTTGCAATGCGCCCACGCCGACAATTAGCGCCATCAGCCCGACGTAGTCCATCGGCTGACGGCTGGTGACTACCGGGCGATCCGCCAACTGTTGACGCACCACAAACGCCGCGAACAAGCCAATGGGCACGTTGATAAAAAAGATCCACGGCCAACTGTAGTTGTCGGTAATGGTGCCGCCCAGAATCGGCCCGGCAATCGGCGCCACCACCGTCACCATGGCCAATAAGGCAATCGCCATCCCTCGTTTTGCCGGCGGATAAATGGCGATCAACAGGGTTTGCGCCATCGGATACAACGGCCCGGCGACCACGCCCTGCAATACGCGAAAACCCACCAGTTCCGGCATAGAGCGGGAGATGCCGCATAGAAACGAAGCCAGCACAAACAGCAGCGTGGCCCACAAAAACAACTTCACCTCGCCGAAACGCCGGCTTAACCAACCGGTAAGCGGCAAGGCAATCGCGTTGCTCACGGCAAACGAGGTGATAACCCAGGTGCCCTGCTCCGAGCTGACGCCCAAGTTGCCGGAAATGGTCGGCAGAGCAACGTTGGCAATGGTGGTGTCGAGCACCTGCATAAAGGTCGCCAGCGACAGGCCAATAGTGGCCAGCACGAGGCTTGGGGGCGTAAACGAAGCTTTGGCGTCCATGGCGATTCCTGGGCGGGTCTTACGTAGGGACCAGTGCTCAGCGCTTAACGCTGAGCGGTTTTAGCCACGGCACTGTTTTGTTTAATCAGTTGCTGAATTAGGGCATCGGCCTGAGCCAGTTGCTGCTGGTACACAGCGGTTTCCAGGGTCGGCTTCAGCGGCGGTTTCTGCGCCAGAACCGGACCGCTTTGGTCGTGCAAGTCGACATCCACTTGGGTCGACAGGCCAATGCGCAACGGATGGGCTTTCAACTGTTCCGGGTTAAGCACCACGCGCACGGGCACGCGCTGAACGATCTTGATCCAGTTGCCAGTGGCGTTTTGCGCCGGCAGTAGGGCGAAGGCGCTGCCGGTGCCGGCGCCCAGACTGTCGATGGTGCCGCTGAATTTCACGTCGTCGCCGTACAGGTCCGAGGTGACTTCCACCGGCTGACCAATGCGCACTTCACTCAGCTGGGTTTCTTTGAAGTTGGCGTCAATCCACAGTTGGTCCAACGGAATCACCGCCATCAGGCTGGTACCCGGCTGCACACGCTGGCCCAACTGCACGGTGCGCTTGGCCACGTAACCGGTCACCGGCGCGATCAACGTAGTACGGGCATTTTCCAAGTAGGCCTGGCGCAACTGTGCGGCGGCCGCCTGCACGTCCGGATGGGAGGCGACCTCGGTGTCGTCGACCAATGCGCTACTGGTATTCAGGCGTTGCTGGGCATCGCTCAAGGAGCCTTGCGCCGCAGTCAGGTCATCGCGGGCGTGGGACAGTTCTTCCTGGGAAATCGCGCCACTGGCGGCCAGGGTTTTACGCCGATTGAAGTTTTCCTGGGCTTTCTGAACCGCCGCTTTCTGCGCTGTGACCTGGGCTTTCAGGCCGTCGACATTACTGTACAAGCCGCGCACCTGGCGCACGGTACGGGCCAGATTGGCTTCGGCACTTTGCAGGCTGACCTCGGCGTCGCTGGGGTCGAACTTGAGCAGCACCTGGCCTTGCTGAACCAGGTCGCCATCGTCGGCGCCAATACTTATTACGGTGCCGGTCACCAATGGCGTGATCGACACCACGTTGCCATTTACATAGGCGTCATCGGTATCAACGCTAAAGCGCCCATACAGGTGATACCAGGCCCAGGTGCCAGCCCCCAAGGCAAGCACCAGAATCAACAGGCCGAGCAACATGGCTTTGCGTTTGCCCGGATTGGCATTGGTTTGTTCGGAATGTTCGGCAGAAGTGGCCATGGCGATTACCTCGTTTGTTCAGGCTGAGGGGCGGCGTTGCTGGCTGGGGTGGTCGCGGCGATCTGCTCGCCTTGGTAACCCCCGCCAAGGGCCTGCATCAGTTGGATCGACAAATCGATTTGCTCGGCATTCAGGCTGGCGAGCTGGCGTTGCGACTGCAGCAATTGCTGCTCGATAGTCAGCACGTCCAAGTAGTTGCCGATGCCAGAACCAAAGCGCTGCACAGCGGTGTTATAGGACTGCTGGGAGACATCCGTGGCGCGCTGCTTGGCGACTATTTGCTGGGCAATGGCGTGCAGTTGGTTGATGGTGTCGCTGACCTGGTTAAGAGCGCTGACCAGGCTTTTGTTGTACTGGGCAACGGCCAAGTCGTAGTCGGCGTCACGGCTGTCGAGATCGGCACGCAGGCGGCCGCCGTCAAAAATCGGCAGCGAGATCGCCGGGGCAATATTGAAGAAGCGACTGGGCGCACCAAACAACGAGTCGCCCAGCAGCGACTGGGTGCCAGCGGCCGCCGTGAGGTTCACGTTGGGGTAAAACTGGGTTTTGCCGGCGTCGATGCTTTTGCTCGCCGCCTCGACCCGCCAGCGCGCCGCTACCAGATCTGGGCGACGGCCGAGCAGTTCGGCGGGCAGCGTTGAAGGCAAAGCCACCGCGCTGGGTTGCAGCACAGCTGGGCGGACGATTTCATTACCACGGTCCGGGCCTTTGCCGAGCAGTACGGCCATGGCAACACGTGCGCTTTGCAGGCGTTTTTCGGCATCGATCAGTTGCTCTTGCGAGCTGTCGGCCAGGCTTTCGGTTTGCTGGTACTGGTATTCGCTGTCGATGCCCGACTGCAGGCGACGCTTGCCGAGGTCGAGCATTTCTTGGGTACGCTTCACGTCCTGCTGCGCCAGGTCACGGACAATGTAGGCCTGACCCAAATCGCTATAGGCACGGGCAACGTCGGCGGCCAGGGTCAGCGAGGCGGCCTGGCGGTCAACCTCTGCCGCACGGGCCTGGCCCAACGCTGCTTCCCAAGCAGCGCGCTCGCCGCCCCAAAGATCAAAGGTGTAATTGAACCCGAGCTGAGCGCTACGCAAGGTGCTATAGGCACCGCCCTGCCCTAGCGGGTCTTGATCGCGGGCCAAGCGTGAACGACTGACGCTGGCCTGGGCATCGACGCTGGGCATGCGCGCGGCATCGGCAGCGGAGGCGACGGCGCTGGCCTGGTGGGCACGGGCGCTGGCAATTTGCATATCCGGGCTGTCACGCAGGGCTTCATTGATCAAGCTATCGAGCTGGTTGTCGCCCAGGTTTTTCCACCAATCCTGTTGCGGCCAGGCGGCTGGCGACAGGGTAACGCCGCTTAGGCTTTGCCCGGCCCTGAGGCTCTGCGCCTCAAGGCTTACGCCTTCGGGATTCAGGCCGCTGAAGTTGGCGCAGCCGGCCAGCAGTATGGCGGCCAGGATTAACGATAATGGCGCTTTAAGAACGGGGCTCATACGTCACCAAACCGTTCGGCGACTATGGTGTCGCCGGCTGCGAGCAGCATCTTTTTCAACAAGTCTTCGAGGCTTTGCAGCTCAACCGGCGTTAGAGCTGCGGTGAAGTCGTTCATCGCGGCTGCCCCAATAGTCGGCAGCAAGGCATTCAGTGCTCGCCCTTCGTCAGTGAGCGAGAGGTGCACTTGGCGGCGATCGTTTTCACTGCGGATGCGGGCAATCAGCTTTTTTTGCTCAAGGCGATCAAGCATGCGCGTCATCGAGCCGCTATCCAGCGACAGGTGGCGGCACAACTCTGCAGGCGTGTCGTAGCCCTGCAGGATGATCATCAGCACCTTGAACTGCGCAGCCGTCACGCCATGGGGCGCGAGATAGCCGTCGAGGATGCGGTCTTTGAGCAGCGCAGCGCGGCCGACCAACATGCCGATGCGGATGAACTCGTATTTATCGGGGGTGTAATGGGTCATGACAATCACCGTTAGCTGCCTAGGCAGGTAGTGGCGTGTAATTTACTGCCTAGGCAGCTAAAGTCAACGAAAACACTTAGCTTGCTAGCAGTATTTTCCGATAGGTGTGAACGAGCCGCCCGATAGATCTCGGGCAGCGTCTGGTTTTATGCGGGGAAAGAGCTGATTAGCTCAGGGCAGGAACGCCGCTATGGAAGCGGAAGTCGGGATCAGGCGTTTCAATCAGCTCACGTTCTTTGCCGGCGATTTCGACGATCTTGGCCTGGATATCGGCCTCATCGCCGTACTCGTAGGCGAGCTTGAGGTAATCCTGAAAATGCCGCGCTTCGGATTTAAGCAAGCTGCTGTAAAACTTGCCGAGCTCTTCGTCCAAGTGCGGCGCCAGTGCGGCGAAGCGCTCGCAGGAACGGGCCTCCACGAACGCACCAACCAGCAGTGAGTCAGTCAGCTTCACCGGCTCGTGGTTGCGCACAAGCTTGCGCAACGCCCCGGCGTAGCGCGCCGAGCCAACGTTAAACCACGGCATGCCGCGTTTTTTCATCAACGCCATCACTTGCTCAAAATGCCGCAACTCCTCGCGCGCCAGACGCGACATCTTGTTCTGCAGGTCCAGCTTATTGCTGTACTGGAACATAAACTGAAAGGCCGAGCCTGCAGCTTTCTTTTCATTGTTGGCGTGGTCGATGAGCAAAATATCGAGGTTGTTCAACGCCGCCTCCACCCAGCTGGCGGGCGTCGGACAAAGCAGGAAGGCATCGATTTCAGGAAGGACGGGCATAGATCACGGCTAAGCAAATGGGCAAGCGCGGCAGTATACCGGCGCGAAATCCCTTACGCGCGGGGTAAACGGTTGATCTGCATCATGAAGCACGCCGTTGGGCTAAACCTATAGTGACCTCGCCCGCTACAACAGCAGCCAGGACATCAAGGAGCACGACCATGAGAGCCGTTCGCAGCATTTTGGTGGTAATCGAGCCCGAACACCCTGAAGGCTATGCGCTAAAGCGCGCCAAGCTGATCGCCGGCGTTACCCAATCGCATCTGCACTTGCTGGTGTGCGACAAGAAGCATGACCACTCAGGCCTACTTGAGGTGATGAGCAATGCCCTGCGCCTGGACGGCTACAGCGTCTCAAGTCAGCAAACCTGGCACGACAACCTGCACCAGACCGTCATTACCGTTCAGCAAGCCGAGGGCTGTGGGCTAATCATCAAGGATCATCGCCCTGACAATCCGCTGAAAAAAGCCCTGCTGACCCCCGAAGATTGGAAACTGCTGCGCTACGCGCCGTGCCCAGTATTGATGGTGAAAACCCAGCGGCCTTGGACGGAGGGCGTAATCCTCGCCGCAGTCGACGTCGGCAACTCGGATATAGAACACCGCACGCTGCACGCCAGCATCATCAATCACGCCTATGAAATCGCTGGCTTAGCCAAAGCGAGCCTGCATGTCATCAATGCCCACCCTTCGCCCATGCTGTCTTCCGCCGACCCGGTGTTTCAGCTAAAGGAAACTATCGAGGCGCGCTATCGCGAGCAGTGCAAAGCATTCCAAGAGGAGTACGACTTCACCGATGAGCAACTGCATATCGTTGAAGGGCCGGCAGATGTTCTTATCCCCTTCACCGCCAAGAAGCTCGGCGCAGTAGTTACGGTGATGGGTACTGTGGCGCGGACCGGTTTCTCTGGTGCACTGATCGGCAATACGGCAGAAGTGGTGTTGGATGTACTGGAGAGCGATGTGTTGGTGCTCAAGCCAGACTCGATCATTGCCCACCTGGAGGAATTGGTAGCGCAGCGCTGAGGCGTTAGACCCGGCTTTCCATACCCTCGCGCAAAAAGCGCGGAGCGATGTAGCGGTCGTAATGGGCTTCGGAAAGCAAAAAGAACTCACGGTCGATGGCGTCGCGCAATTCGGGCAGCGACCAATTGCGAAACTCTGGCAGCAGCACCATGCCATAGGCTTCCAGCAGGTTGATGACCCGAGCGCCGCGGGCAATCAGTTGATAGGCCCAGCAGTATTCCGATTGCTCCGGAACAAAGCGGATCTGCCGCTGCTCAAGCTGCTGACGCAGGCGCGTCGGGTCAAAGACGTCGACCTTGGCGGCCATTACCTGCACTAAAAGAATTTCCAGGCGCAGCCAGACGGCACGCTTTTCTTCGTCGTTGTACAGGTTCCAATTCACCACCTCATGATGAAAACGCTTGCAGCCGCGACAGACCAGATCCCCGTAAACGGTGGAACACAGGCCTACGCAGGGCGTTTTGATGCGGTGATTGGACATAAGCAGAGGGTTACGGATAGCAGGAACAGGCGGGCATATTAGCCCTTTGTCTAGGGATGTTCACCCCGGAGGATGTAGGGGTTTGACTTACCTTTACTTGGCTTTTCCAGTAGAATCGCCGGGCCATTCTTAGGCGTGATGTCCGTTAGAAGCTGTTTTCAAAGCGTCACGAGCACAGTTAATCCCGCAGAACGCAGTTGGCTGGGGTACCAGATTTCGCCGGTAGTCCAGCCAGCCCTCATCTAAACGTCCTGCAGGCGTAAAACTTTGAAAGCAGCTTCTGGATGCGTCCCGGACAACTCCTATGGGACCACTGATGAGGGTAATAACTGTGCTTGAAGCCTATCGCAAACACATTGCAGAGCGTGCAGCTCAGGGCATCGTGCCCCAGCCGCTAAACGCCGAACAAACTGCCGGCCTGGTTGATCTGCTGAAAAACCCGCCTGCAGGCGAGGAAGAATTCCTCGTTGATCTGATCACCAACCGCATTCCGCCAGGCGTGGACGAAGCAGCGTACGTCAAGGCTGGTTTCCTTTCCGCTGTTGCCAAAGGCGAAGCCACTTCCCCACTGATCAGCAAACAACGCGCCGTTGAACTGCTCGGCACCATGCAAGGCGGTTACAACATCGCCACTATGGTCGAACTGCTGGACAACGCCGAACTGGCCGCCACCGCTGCCGAACAACTCAAGCACACGCTGCTGATGTTCGATGCGTTCCATGATGTGGCCGAAAAAGCCAAGAACGGTAACGCTCACGCTAAAGAAGTGCTGCAATCCTGGGCCGACGGCGAGTGGTTCAAAAAGCGCCCTACCCTGGCCGACAAGATTAGCCTGCGTGTATTCAAAGTTACCGGCGAAACCAACACCGACGACCTGTCGCCGGCGCCAGATGCCTGGTCCCGCCCAGACATCCCATTGCACGCCCTGGCCATGTTGAAAATGGCTCGCGACGGCATCGTGCCAGACGTGCAAGGCTCCATCGGCCCGATGAAGCAAATCGAAACCATGCGTGGCGAAGGCTTCCCTATCGCTTACGTGGGTGACGTTGTAGGTACCGGTTCTTCCCGTAAGTCCGCTACCAACTCGGTGCTGTGGTTCTTCGGCGACGACATTCCGTACGTACCGAACAAGCGTGCTGGCGGCTTCTGCTTCGGCTCGAAAATCGCACCAATCTTCTACAACACCATGGAAGATGCTGGCGCTCTGCCGATCGAGTTCGATGTATCGAACATGCACATGGGCGACGTGATCGACCTGTACCCGCACGCCGGCAAGGTTTGCAAGCACGGTACCGATGAAGTCATCACCACCTTCGAACTGAAAACCCCGGTACTGTTGGACGAAGTTCGCGCTGGCGGCCGTATCCCGCTGATCGTCGGCCGCGGCCTGACGGATAAAGCACGCGCCGAGCTTGGCCTGGGCCCAACCGACCTGTTCAAACTGCCGGAAGCTCCGGTCGACACTGGCAAGGGTTTCACCCTGGCTCAGAAAATGGTCGGCAAGGCGTGCGGTCTGCCAGAAGGCAAAGGCGTTCGCCCTGGCACCTACTGCGAACCGAAAATGACCACCGTGGGCTCGCAAGACACCACTGGCCCGATGACCCGCGACGAGCTGAAAGACTTGGCTTGCCTGGGCTTCTCCGCCGACCTGGTCATGCAGTCGTTCTGCCACACCGCGGCTTACCCGAAACCAATCGACGTCACCACCCACCACACCCTGCCGGATTTCATCCGCACCCGTGGCG